>NZ_JBIURQ010000005.1:0-533433 GCF_044740925.1 Streptomyces sp. NPDC088254
ATCACGTCCGGGTCCCGGCGGTTGACCTCGCCGATCACCCGCTCCCAGAACACCACCGGCTTGGTGTGCGGATTGTCCACCCGGAAGATCCGCACCCCCAAGGCCATCCAGTGCCGCAGCACCCGCACCGTCTCCTTCACCAGACCGTCCATGTCCGCGTCGAAGGCGATCGGATAGATGTCCTGGTACTTCTTCGGCGGGTTCTCCGCGTACGCGATCGTCCCGTCCGGCCGGTGATGGAACCACTCCGGATGCTTGCGCACCCACGGATGATCCGGCGAACACTGCAACGCGAAGTCCAGCGCCACCTCAAGACCCAGCTCCCCGGCCCGCTGAACGAACCAGGCGAAGTCCTCCAGCGTCCCCAGCTGCGGATCCACCGCGTCATGGCCGCCCTCCGGCGACCCGATCGCCCACGGCACCCCCACATCCTCCGCGTCCGGCGTCAGCGTGTTGTTGCGGCCCTTGCGAAACGTCGTCCCGATCGGATGCACCGGCGGCAGATACACCACGTCGAACCCCATCGCCGCGATCGCCGGCAACCGCCGCGCCGCCGAACGGAACGTCCCGTGCGGCCGCTCCGCCGTCCCCTCCGACCGCGGGAAGAACTCGTACCACGACCCGTACAACGCCCGCTCCCGCTCCACCAGCAGCGGCATCGTGGGTCCGGCGGTGACGAACTCGCGGAACGGGTGGCGGTCGAGGGCCTCCCGCACCGCGGGCGCGAGCGCCGCCGCGTACCGCTCGGCGACCGGCAGCGAGTCGTCGAGCAGCGTCCGCGCGGCCTCCCGCACCACGGTGCGCGCCGGCCCGCGCGGCACCCGGCCCGCGGCCCGCTCCAGCAGGTGGCCGCCCTCCTCCAGGACCAGACCCGTGTCGATCCCGGCAGGGATCTTGATCTCGGCGTGGTGCCGCCAGGTGGCGACCGGATCGCTCCACGCCTCCACCGTGTACGTCCAGCGCCCCGCCACGTCCAGCGTCACGTCGGCACCCCAGCGGTCCGTGCCCGGGGCGAGTTCGCGCATCGGGGTCCACGGTCCGCGGCTGCCGTCGGGCCCCTTGAGGACCACGTTGGCGCCGATGGCGTCATGGCCCTCGCGAAAGACCGTCGCGGTGATCGGGAACGTCTCCCCGCACACGGACTTGGCCGGCCTGCTGCCGCAATCCACGCGCGGATGGACGTCCCGCACCGGGATACGGCCGATCGCTCTGGTGGACCTCACGCTGTACCTCCGCAACTGGGAAGGCGACCGAACACGGCGTCCGTCGCCCGTCGTTCACTGCCCGCCGAGGCGCGGGCGCTGACTGCTAACGCTCGGCGGCCAGGCGCGGTACCGGCCGGGTCGCCGCGAGCCGCGCGACACCGCTCGTCCGGCGGGACGCGCTGCGCCGCACCCGGGTCTCCACCGCCCCTCGCAGGTACTGCTCGGCGGCGTCCGCGGCCTCCCGGGCGCAACGTTTGCCCATCAGCACGCACAGGGTGTATCCGCAGTCCTCGAACGAGGAGCGCACCGCGACGTCCCCGGGGCTCGCGAGCATCGCCCGCTCCCACGCGCGGTAGCCGCGCAGACATCTGGCCACTTCGGTCCTGGCTGGTAGCAGCATGGCGCAGGTCACCTTCCGGGAGTGCGAGAGGTACGTCGCCCCGCCGACGAGCGGGGTCGGCCTTCAGGGGTCCTCGCACCATGCCCGTCCGGGTCGCTCACAGTGCAAGGACCCCTTGGGGCCCCTGCCTCACGAGCGGCAAGGACCCCCGAGCAGAGGTGCGGAACCGTCAAACCTCCCGAGGCCTTCACTTATGGTGCACGGCTCGCCACCCAACGTCCTGTTGGATCTTGGTCGTGGTGTGCTCGTGTTGCACGAATGGCGTAGCGGCCCCACTGTGGTTGTGACTCAGGAGCGATCGACGCTCACGCTTCGTGTTCGGGGCCCCGGCCGTGCGGCCGGGAGGAGCGGGAGCCTCGCCGGTGAGGAGCCAACGACGATGAAGACCGCAGTGCCCTGCTACTACCACCTCGACGTGGACGTGAGTCCGGAGCGGGTCGGACAGGTCAGGCGCATCCTGGCCGCCCACCTCCGGCACTGGGATCTGGAGAGCCTCGTCGAGCCCGTCTGCCGCGGAACGGAGATGCTGCTGAACGCGATCGACGAGCACGCCACGGACAAGCGCACCTCGATCGAGATGTGGTGGAACCGCCAGCATCTGATCACCGCCGTCGGCGGCGGCGACCGCGATCTGCGCCCCGACCAGGACCTGCGCGCCTGCCTGGAGCACCTCGCCGCCACCAGCGACGGCTGGGGCGGCTGCGCCACCGCCGCCGGCAGCACGGTCATCTGGTTCTCGCAGCGCGCCCGCGCCGGGGAACGCGTCCCGCTGGTGCCCACCCGGCCCGTCCCGAGGCTCCGCGAGATGCTCAAGGTGCCCCGCCTGCTGCCCGTGACGTCACTGGCCGCCTCCGCCGGCGGGACGGCCGACGTCGTGGAGGTCTCCCGGTGACCTCACGGACCGACCGGAGCGCAGGGGTGCCCGTCTGGAGCGGGCACCCCTACCCGTTGGGCGCGCACTTCGACGGGGAGGGCGTCAACTTCGCCCTGTTCAGCGAGGTCGCGCAGCACGTCGACCTGGTCCTCGTCGACGACGGGGGAGGCGCCCGCACCGTGCCGCTCAGCGAGGTCGACGGCTTCGTGTGGCACGCCTACCTGCCCGGGGTGCGCCCCGGGCAGCGCTACGGCTACCGCGTGCACGGGCCGTGGGCCCCGGCGGCCGGACACCGCTGCAACCCGGCCAAGCTGCTCCTCGACCCCTACGCGCGCGCCGTCGACGGCCAGATCGACAATCACGCCTCGCTCTTCGAACGCGCCGGCGACCGGCCCGACCCCCAGGACAGCGCCGGGCACACCCTGCTCGGCGTGGTCACCGATCCCGCCTTCGACTGGGGCGACGACCGGCCGCCCAGCCGCTCCTACGCCGACACGGTGATCTACGAGGCCCATGTGCGCGGACTGACCCGCACCCACCCCGACGTCCCGCCGGAACTGCGCGGCACCTACGCGGGTCTCGCGCACCCGGCGGTGACCGGGCACCTCACCTCGCTCGGCGTGACCGCGGTCGAGCTGATGCCGGTCCACCAGTACGTGCAGGACGGCGTCCTCACCGACCGGGGCCTGTCCAACTACTGGGGCTACAACACCATCGGCTTCTTCGCCCCGCACAACGCCTACGCCGCGGACGGCACCCGGGGCAGGCAGGTCGCCGAGTTCAAGGCGATGGTCAAGGCGCTGCACGCGGCCGGGCTCGAGGTGATCCTCGACGTGGTCTACAACCACACCGCCGAGGGCAACGAGAACGGCCCCACGCTCTCCTTCCGGGGCATCGACAACGCCTCCTACTACCGCCTGGTGGACGGCGACTTCGCGCACTACTACGACACCACCGGCACCGGCAACAGCCTGCTGATGCGGCACCCCTACGTCCTCCAGCTGATCATGGACTCGCTGCGGTACTGGGTGACCGAGATGCACGTCGACGGTTTCCGCTTCGACCTCGCGGCCACCCTGGCCCGGCAGTTCCACGAGGTGTCACGGCTGTCGGCGTTCTTCGACCTCATCCAGCAGGACCCGGTGATCAGCCGCGTCAAGCTGATCGCCGAGCCGTGGGACGTCGGCGAGGGCGGCTACCAGGTGGGCAACTTCCCGCCGCTGTGGTCGGAGTGGAACGGCCGCTACCGCGACGCGGTGCGCGACTTCTGGCGGGCCGAGCCCGGCTCCCTGGGCGAGTTCGCCTCCCGCCTCGCCGGCTCCTCCGACCTGTACGCGCACCACCGGCGCCGGCCGCGCGCCAGCGTCAACTTCGTCACCGCGCACGACGGTTTCACCCTGCGCGACCTCGTCTCGTACAACGACAAGCACAACGAGGCCAATGGCGAGGACGACCGGGACGGCGAGAGCGTCAACCGGTCCTGGAACTGCGGGGCCGAGGGCGACACCGACGACCCCGCCGTACTGGAGCTGCGCGCCCGCCAGCAGCGCAACCTCATCGCCACACTGCTGCTGTCGCAGGGCATCCCCATGCTGTGCCACGGCGACGAGCTCGGCCGCACCCAGCGCGGCAACAACAACGCCTACTGCCAGGACAACGAGGTCTCCTGGATCGACTGGCGGCTGACGGCACAGCAGCGCGAGCTGACCGACTTCACCCGCCACCTGGTCGCCCTGCGCGCCGCCCACCCGGTGCTGCGTCGGCGTCGCTTCTTCCGCGGCGAGACCGTCACCCACGCCGGGCAGCCGCTGCCCGACCTGGTGTGGCTGCTGCCGGACGCCCGTGAGATGACCGACGACAACTGGCGTCGCCCCGACGCCCACTGCGTCGGCGTCTTCCTCAACGGCGACGCCATCGCCGAACCCGACGCCCGGGGCCGGCCCGTCGTCGACGACTCCTTCCTGCTCCTGCTCAACAGCTACTGGGAGCCCGTCGTCTTCCACCTGCCCGGCGCCGAGTACGCGGAGCGCTGGACGGTGTGCGTCGACACGGTGAGCCCGCGCGGCGGCCCGGACGAGACGGAGCACAAGGCGGGCGCCGAGGTGACGGTGGAGTCCCGCAGCCTCCTGGTGCTGACCCGGCCGCCCCGCCGCGCGGGGTGACCGGGCCGGGCGCGGTCAGCGCTCGCGGTGGGAGGTGACCGTGAACTGGGCGCCGTCCGGGTCCCGCAGGACCGCCTCGTCGGCGGTCTCCGCCAGGACGCTGCCGCCGTGCTTCTCCGCGGTGCGGGCGCACGCCGAGACGTCCGCGACGGCGAAGTGGACCTGCCAGTGCGGGCGGATCGTCGGATCGGGGGCGGCCTCCAGCGCGCCGGACTCGATACGGGCCACGATGTCGCCCCGGCTGCGCAGCACCACCTCGCCGCCCTCGTAGTGCACCTCGCAGCAGCCGGGCCGGTCCGTCGCCCAGTCGAGGATCTCGCCGTAGAACATCGCCGAGTCGAAGGCGTCCCGGGTGTGCAGTCGGATGAAGGCGGGGGAGGCCTGCCGCCAGGCCTCCCAGTTGCCCATCAGGGACCCTTCCCAGACGCCGAAGGTCGCGCCCTCCCGGTCGGCCAGCAGCGCCGCCCGGCCCGGGGGCAGCGAGATCGGCCCCACGGCCACCGTGCCGCCGCGCTCCCGCGCCCGGGCCGCTGCCACGTCCGCGCTGGGCACGGCGAAGTACGGCGTCCAGGCCACCGCCATCTGCCACATCGCGGCGACGGCGGCGACGCCCGCGACCGGCACCCCGTCGACCAGTGCCGTACGGAAGTGCTCGCCCAGGGAGCCGCGACGCCACTCCCAGCCGAGGACGGCGCCGTAGAAGTCCTGGGTGGCCGCCAGGTCGCGGCTGGTCAGGCTCACCCAGCAGGGCGCGCCGAACACGGAGTGCGTGGAGACGGCCTCCGTCGCACCGGGGGCAGATGTCGGGTGATCGTTCATGGCACTCGCGTTCCTGATCTGTCGGCTGCGACCGGCTCTCCCCCCCAGTGTCCGGCCGGATGCCCGCAAGGCGCCCGCCGAGCGGCCCGGCGGCAAGGGGAGGGTGCCACGAGTACCGCGGGGACCCGCCCGCGAAACTGACCCGTCGGAGTGACGGGCGACGCCCGCCCCCGCGTCGGGGGCGGGCGTCCGGGAAGGCCTTCGCGCGGGCCGCTCACCGCGCGTCGGCGACGACCTCCTCGCGCAGCCGGGCGAAGCAGCCGCTCAGCAGCCGTGAGACGTGCATCTGCGAGATGCCCAGCTCCTCGGCGATGCCGCTCTGCGTCATGCCGCCGAAGAACCGCAGGTACAGGATGGTCCGCTCGCGCTCGGGGAGCGCACGCAGACTGGGGGCCACGGCCACCCGGTCGACGACCGTGTCGTAGCCGGGGTCGGGGTCGCCGAGGGCGTCCTCCAGGGCGTACCCGTCGGTGCCGGGCATCTCCGCCTCCAGGGACAGCGCGGAGAAGCACTCCAGAGCCTCCATGCCGGTGCGCACCTCGTCCTCGGTGAGCTGCGCGTACTCGGCGATCTCGGGGACCGTCGGCGGCCGTCCGGGAATCGTCTGCGACAGGTCCTTGACGGCGTGCCGCACCCGGTTGCGCAGGTCCTGGACCCGGCGCGGCACGTGCAGCGTCCACATGTGGTCGCGGAAGTGGCGCTTGATCTCGCCCGTGATCGTCGGCACCGCGTACGCCTCGAAGGCGCGGCCGCGGCCGGGGTCGTAGTGGTCGACGGCCTTGACCAGCCCGAGGGCGGCCACCTGGTAGAGGTCCTCCAGCGCCTCGCCGCGGCCGCGGAAGCGGACGGCGATCCGCTCGGCCATGGGGAGCC
The DNA here is from genome assembly GCF_044740925.1 of Streptomyces sp. NPDC088254. Classification (NCBI taxonomy): domain Bacteria; kingdom Bacillati; phylum Actinomycetota; class Actinomycetes; order Kitasatosporales; family Streptomycetaceae; genus Streptomyces; species Streptomyces sp. NPDC088254. The sequence goes on from NZ_JBIURQ010000005.1 coordinate 6,334, forward strand.
AGAGCCGGACCAGCTCGTCACGCAGCGATCGGCGTTCGGGGCCGTCGGGCAGACCGGCGAGACGGGCGAAGGACTCGGTGGTGTCGGGGGCGTCGTCGTGGGGGTGCTGCCTGGTTCTGACGGTGGTACGCATCGCGCGTGCCTCCCTCAGGGGGTGCCGGGGGATGGACGGACACCGTGGGAAGCGCGCGAACCGGGCGGAGAACATCCGCGGCGGCCCGCACGGCGGGATCCCACGGACGTGCCTCCTGTCCGAAGCACTTCCTGCTGATTCCCGCTGCAGGGGTTATGAAACGATTCTGCCCTATTTGTCCAGATCATTCTTGGCGTGTCCTGTACGCGATCTTGAGACCGGCTCGGATCCCGCCGGCTCTGCCGCAGAGGTTCCCGGAAGAGCTCGCCGACGCGCTCGGCGGCGTCACCCGACTGGACGCCGCCGACCGGGAGGCGCTGCGCGCCGCGCTCCCCGCCCTGACCGTCCGCGCCGGCGAGGGCTTCGGCCTGATCGGCCCGACCGGCGCCGGCAATACCACGGCGATCGGCTCCAACGCCCTGCTTCCCGCCCGCCGACGTGATGTGCGGCACGCCCGGGTGATTGCCTCCGACGGCCCGTCGGGTAATCGTGCCTGCGCAGCGCTTGATCGACGATCAAATGGGGTGAACCGCCTGGCCACAGCGCATTCCGCGCATTTGACAGTGCGCTGAGCGCACGGATAGGAAGCAGCCCGTAGAAGTCGAGAGGTGGACTGTGTACGAGCCGAACGTGGTCGAGGACTGGCAGGAGTACGACGAGCATGCCGGTCTGCGGGTCCGCGTCCACCGACTGGAGCGGGCGGAGCCGCCGCGGGGGCGCGACGACGCGGCGGAGGGGCTGACGTACTTCCGCCTCCGGGTGACCGTGGAGAACCGCGCGGAACGCAGCTTCGGCGTCCACCTGGAGGACGGGCAGATCGACGTGCGGCTCGGCGCCGACGGCGAGAGCGCCTTCATCGACTGGCGCAACTCGCAGTTCATCGAGGGCTTCGACGTCTACCCGCTGCGCCGGGCCACCGCCGTGCTCTACGCCGCCGGGCCGGAGGCAGCGCTCGGCCAGGTCGACGTCCAGATCCAGCTGCGGGTGGACGAGGAGTGGGCCGGGCGCCGGATGTGGGTGGGCGGCGTGGGCCTGCACGAGGGCGCCGCCGGCGCCACGGCGGGCGCCGGCCGGGACAGCCTGGCCCGCCAGGTCAGCAACTTCCTGCGGGACCAGGCCGAGGAAGGCACCGCCTGAGCCGTCCGGGGCGCAGGGGTCCTTTCACTATGAGCGTCTCACTATGAGCGTCCGATCAGGCCGCGCGACCCGGACGGGCGTAGTGAAAAGACCCCTCAGTGCGGGATGCCGTCGATGATCTCGCGGGCGCCCTGGCGCAGCAGCGCCACCGCCACCGAGGTGCCGAGCGTGGCCGCGTCGAGCCGGCCCGCCCACTCGTGGGCGTTCAGCCGGATCTTGCCGTCCGGAGTGAACACACAGGCCCGCAGGGACAGTTCACCGCTGCGGTCCACCCGCGCGAACCCGGCGATGGGGCTGTTGCAGTGGCCCTGGAGCACATGCAGGAACATCCGCTCGGCCGTGGCCTCCCGGTGGGTGGCCGGATCGCCGAGCCCGCTGACGACGTCGATGAGGTCGGCGTCCTCCTGACGGCACTGCAGGGCGAGGATGCCCGCGCCGATCGGAGGCATCATGGCCTCCGGCGACAGCACCTCGCTGATCACGTCCCGCCGCTCGATGCGCTCCAGTCCGGACACCGCGAGCAGCAGCGCGTCGGCCTCGCCCGCCGCCAGCTTCTCCAGCCGCCGGTTGGCGTTGCCGCGGAACGGCACGCACCGCAGCTGCGGATGGGTGGCGGCCAGCTGGGCGATCCGCCGCACCGACGAGGTGCCGATCCGGGTACCCGGCGGGAGCTCGTCCAGCGTGAGCCCGCCCGGGTGGACGAGGGCGTCGCGGATGTCGTCCCGCTTCAGGAACGCGGCGAACACCGTGCCCGCGGGAAGCGGCCGGTCCGCTGGGACGTCCTTGACGCAGTGCACCGCGAGATCCGCCTCGCCGGCCAGCAGCGCCGCGTCCACCTCCTTGGTGAACGCCCCCTTGCCCTCGACCTGCGACAGGTCCCCCATCCACTTGTCGCCGGTGGTCTTCACGGGGACGACCTCGGTGCGCACACCGGGCCGCAGGGCGGAGAGTTCGGCGCGGACCCGCTCCACCTGGGCCAGGGCCATGGGCGAGTCACGCGAGACGATACGGATCACTTCCGGAACGGACATGCGGGACACCATAGACCCTCCGGGAGGACGCCGTTCGCCGGACGGGGCGAAGCGGCCCGCCGCCTTGACAGGGGGCCGGGCGCGGTCCGGGGCGTGACCCGTCGGGGCACCCACCACCCCGGACCGGTTCCGTGCCGACTCCCGGGCGGGGGTCAGGCGTTGGGGTCGAAGGTGATCCCGGCCGGCTTCGCCTTCGTCAGGTTGGAGGCGAAACTGCCGTCCTTGATCCCGAAGTCGGCGCTGCCGAAGTCGTAGGAGGTCAACTTCTCGCGCACGCCCGCCGGGTAGCCGTTCCAGCCGACCAGGGCCGGGTACTGCCAGGCGCCCTTGTGGTTCTCCGGCGGCTCGTCGTTGGAGTTGCCCAGCCGGAAGCAGTGCGTCCTGATGCCGTCCTTGTGGTAGACGGCTTTCGGGTGGGTGCCCTCGAAGCGCACCGAGGACGCGGGGTGCACGGTGAACCCGCCGTGGTTGGAGGTCGAGACGTACTGGACCTTGCCGCTCTGCACCCACACCACGACGTGTTCCCAGTCGTTGCGGTGCCCGCCGATGCCGCTGCCCGCGAGGGCCTGGTCCTTCTCGAAGTACAGGGTGTACATGTACGCGCACCAGCCCTTGTCGCACTTGTAGCGCGAGTAGCTGTTGGTGTTGTCGAGGTCGGAGGCGTCCCGGCAGTCGCCGCTGAGCGAACCGGTCGGCTTCAGGCCGCCGTTGACCGTGCCGTCGGGGCCGATCGCGGGAGTGGGGTAGCAGCCGTCCGTGTCGTAGTCGAAGGCGGGCTGATACGTCAGTTCCGCCGCCTCGGCGTTGCGGGCCAGCGCCCGGGGAGGCGCGGCCCAGGCGAGTGAGGGCACCGCGAGGACGAGCGCCACGGCGCCGGTCAGACCGGTGAGCCATCTCCTGCGGTGGGCTTTGAACGTGGGTGACGCCACTGCGTCCTCCTCCAGATCCGGGCGCAGCCGAACGGCTGGGAGCCAAAAGGAGGTTCAGCTTCCACGCTTTTCATGTCCGCGCCAAGAGGGGGAGGCGTATCGGCGGTGAAGACAGGGCTGACACCGAGTCACCTGATGCCGTGTCATGCCGGTGTGTCCGGAAGGTCGGCCGCCGACTCCTCGGGCGTCAGGTCGGTCCGCAGCCGCAGCCAGGACGGCTGGCGCAGCAGCCCCGCCCGCGTCCGGGTGCTGAAGCGGACCTCGCCCACAAGGCGCGGCACCACCCAATGCGCGCCGGGCGCCGAGGGGGCCGGGTCGAAGGGACACGCGTCGGTCGCGGCGGCCCTCAACAGCGCGGCGAGCTCGCTCCGTTCGGCCTCGCTCCAGCCGGTGCCCACGCTGCCGACGTACCGCAGACGCCGTCCGGCCGCCCGCTGTCCGACGAGGACCGCGCCGGGCAGCCCGGTGAGCCGCCCCTTGCCGGGCTGCCAGCCGCCGACCAGGACGTCGGCGGTGCGCATGTTGCGGATCTTGATCCAGGCACGGGAGCGGACGCCGGGCTCGTACACCGAGTCCAGCCGCTTGCACACCAGCCCCTCCAGCCCGTGCGCACGGGTCGCCTCCAGCGCCTCGCGGCCGTGGCCGACCAGCGCGCTCGGCGTGGACCAGAACGGCCCCTGGAGACCGAGGCGCTCCAGTCTGACCCGGCGCCGCGTGTAGGGCAGGGCTGTCAGGGAGCGGCCCGCCAGGTGCATCACGTCGAACAGCACCAGGTGCACCGGGGTCCTCGCCGCGAGCCGTGCCGCCCTGGCCGGGGCCTGGACCAGCCCCATCCGCTGCTGCAGCAGCTGGAAGTCGGCGCGGCCCTCGTCGTCGAGCGCCAGCACCTCCCCGTCGAGCACGGCGGCCGTGCCGCCCAGCGCCTCACCCAGCGGGCGCAGCTCCGGGTAGGCGGCGGTGATGTCCTCCCCGGACCGGGCCCGCAGCACCACGCTCCCGTCGCCGGGCAGGTAGATCACCGCCCGCTGCCCGTCCTGTTTGGTCTCGTAGGCCCAGCGGGCGTCCTGTGCGACGGGTGGCAGGGCGCCGGGGGTGGCGAGCATGGGGGCGATGAACGGCAGCGTCACGGGTGAGATGTCACCGGGCCCGCGCCCCGGCACGCCCGCGACGTGCGGGGTTCCCCTGAACGGGGGCCGCCGCGCCCGGCGTGGCCCTTCGGTCGGCCCAGGTGCTCCCGCTCACCGAGGAGCCGGGCCGCCCGCCCGCCGAGCCCCGAGGCACGGACCGCTCCCGTCAGGCGAGTTGGGGGAGGGCCCCGCCGCCGGAACGATCCCTACTCTCGCGTAATATCGCGCGCCAGGCCGTCAGAGGGCGCGCCGGGCCGCCTTTGCGCGTGCCGGGCCGCCGGAGGAGGAACCGTGCCCCGGTCCGAACGCTCACCCCTGCTCCTCGCGGGGCTGCTCGCCACCGCGGGCATCGCGCACCTCGCGGTGCCGCGCCCCTACGACGCGACGATCCCGCGCGCGCTGCCCGGTCCGCCCCGCGCCTGGACCTACGGCAGCGGCGTCGCCGAGCTGGCGCTGGCGGCCGGCCTCGTGGCGCCCAGGACCCGCAAGGCGGCGGCGCTCGCCACGGCGGCGTTCTTCGTCGGCGTGTTCCCCGCCAACGTGAAGATGGCCGTGGACCGACGGCACCGCCCCGCCCCCGTCAAGGCGGCGGCGATCGCCCGGCTGCCCCTCCAGGCGCCCCTCGTGCTGTGGGCCCGCAACGTGGCCCGCCGGGCGGACCGGGCCGCCGCGGCCGGCGGCGCGATCCGTACCGTGTCGACGATGAAGGGACAGCCGTGAGCAAGGCTCCGCAGCCAGGTGACCGCGTGGAGGACTTCGCCCTCCCGGACGAGACGGGGACGGTGCGCTCCCTCACCGACCTGCTCGCCGACGGACCCGTGGTCCTCTTCTTCTACCCCGCCGCCCTCAGCCCCGGCTGCACCGCCGAGGCCTGCCACTTCCGCGATCTCGCCGCCGAGTTCGCCGCCGTGGGGGCGCGGCCCGTCGGCGTCAGCGGCGACTCCGTCGACCGCCAGCAGGAGTTCGCCGGCCGCCACACGCTCGGCATGACCCTGCTCTCCGACGCCGACGGCTCGGTGCGCGACCGCTTCGGAGTCAAGCGCGGCTTCTCCCTGGCCCCCACCAAGAGGGCCACGTTCGTCATCGGCCAGGACCGCACCGTCCTGGAGGCCGTCCACAGCGAACTGCGCATGAACACCCACGCCGACCGCGCCCTGGAGGCCCTGCGCGCCCACCGGACCTGAGGCCCCGGCCCCTGGCGGGGCGCGGTCGATGCGGCGGACCGAGGGGAACGTTCCGGACGACATGGAGCAAGTCGCCGCCGTGGCCGTCATCGATGCCCGGGGCGTCGCGACGGGCCGGAGCGAGGGCGCCCGGCTGCTCACCGACTGTCCGGCCGACGAGGCGCCGGGCCGGCCGGAGCCCGAGCTCCTCGCCGACGCCCTGCCCATGCGCACCGACGGGGCCTGGTCCGGCCCCGTCCTCGTACGGCACCGCGACGGAGGCCCGGTCGCAGTCACCGTGACCGCCTGCCCCGTCCTCGGCCCCGGCTGCAGGCTCGCCGGCCTGACGGTCACCGCCCGGCCCCCGGGACCGAGCCGACCCTCGCCGGACTCGCCTTCTGCGCCGCGCCGCGATCACCCAGCGCTGGGGCAGCTGCCGGACGACCCGCGGCAAGACGATCTGGTGCGAGCAGAACCTCCCGCCCAGCGCTCGGCCGGGGTTGACCGGCCGCCGATGCCGGGCAGGTAGCCCGCGGGCGGCACGCACGGCCGCACCCGACGACGACCATGGAGCACCTATGACGACGAAGTCCCCCGTGTCCGAGAGCGGGGCGTGGGAGGAGGCCGCCCGGGCGGCCGGAGTGGAGGTGAACCCGGTCGCCGGGCACATCGGCGCGGAGATCACGGGCATCGACCTCGCCGCCGGCCTCGACGAGGCGCAGACGAAGGCGATCCGGGCCGCGGTGCTGCGCTGGAAGGTCGTGTTCTTCCGCGGACAGAACCTCGACCACGCCGGGCACGTGGCCTTCGCCCGCCGTTTCGGCGAGCCGGTCGTGCTGCCGAGGCGCGGCAGCGCCTCCCCGCCGGGCGTGCCCGAGATCGAGACCACCGCCGACCGGCTGGAGCTGGGCGGCAGGTTCGGCATGGACCACGAGGAGTGGCTCCGGCGCCGCCGCCACAGCCTGCTGCGCGGCTGGCACTGCGACCACGGGGCCCGCGTCGACCCGCCGGCCGCGACGATCCTGCGCGCCGAGACCGTGCCTCCGTACGGCGGCGACACCACCTGGTCCAACCTGGCCGCCGCCTATGCCGGACTCTCCGCGCCGCTGCGGGAGTTCGCCGACGGCCTGCGCGCCGAGCACCGACTCGGCGTCGGCTACCAGCCCCGCCCGGGCGACGACGCCTACGTCCGCCACCTGCTTCAGCGCCAGGTGGCCTCGCTGCATCCCCTGGTGCGCGTCCACCCCGAGACCGGCGAGCGCATCCTCTACGTCAACGGCTACTACGTCGAGCAGATCACCGGGCTGTCCCGCCCGGAGAGCGCGGCGATCCTGGAACTGCTCCTCGAACAGGCGACCAGGCCCGAGTACACGGTCCGCTTCCGCTGGGAGCCGGGCAGCGTCGCCTTCTGGGACAACCGCGCCACCATCCACCTCGCCCCCTCCGACAACGCCCACCTCGACTTCCCCCGCACGATGCACCGGGTGATGCTCGCCGGGGACGTGCCCGTCGGCGTGGACGGGAAGCCGTCGCGACCGGTCACCGGGACCGAGCCGGGCCGCTGGTGAGGCCGGCGCCGCCCGGCCGGGGACGGGCGCTCACTTCAGCGCGTCGTCCCCGGCGGTGCGGGGCCGCCAGCCCAGCGCCGGGCCCGAGGAAGCCGAGCTTGCGCAGCGGGCGTGGGGCGGGCGGCACGGGCTCCTCCAGCGGGTTCGCGCACCGGTCCTGCCGCCGGTTGTCTCAGCCGGACATTGCGGGAGTGTGATCAGTTCAGCGGGATGACGACCTCGTCCTCGACCGGCGGGTGCAGCTCCTGCGCGCGGTTGCCGGTGGCCGCGTGGCAGCGCAGCCGGACGCTCTCGGGGGTGACGTCCAGGCGCAGGAAGCACTTGAAGAACGGCGGGGTGTACGTCGCCGAGCTCGGGGAGAACAGCGAGGTGTAGATCTTGCGCACGGGCAGCCGGAAGCGTGCCGTGCGGTCGGGGCGGCGCCCCGCGCCCAGCAGGCTCGCCACCAACCGGATCCGCCGGGTGAGCCGGACCGGGCCGCCCGGCGCGCGGGTGGGCGGGATGCCGAGCCGCTCGGCGACCACCGCCGTCGCCTCGGCCTCGGTGAGGGTGAAGAAGCGGGGCAGCCGCAGCCGGCGGCCGTACAGGCGGCTGTAGAAGGCGAGGGAGTCGCCGCGCAGCGGGTAGCAGCGGAAGTCCGACTCGGTGACCCCGCCGACGTCGACGCGCTGGATGGTGTGGGTGGCGTGCATGAACGCGCCGCCGCCGCCCGCGACGACGTACTGAAGGGTGCGGCCGTCCGCGAGGCGCACCGGGTAGCGCTGGTAGTTGTGGATGTCGCCGCCTATCGCCGCGACGTAGTGGTGGGCGGGGTCGCGGACGATCTCGTCGACCGTGCCGCCGCCCTCGATGAGGCAGGGGTGGTGTTCGCCGTCGACGTAGAGCGGGGAGCCGGTGATGAGGATCTTCGGGCGGGGCCCGCTCGACACCTCCCGCAGCCACGCGCCCTGTTCGGCGTCCACGGTGCCCAGCAGTCCCGTGTCGATGCCGACGATCCGCACCGGGCCGGCGTCGATCGCCCAGTACGGGCCGGGCTGTACGGCCTGTTGGCCGGGCGCGGACCGCAAGGCCCGTGCTTCTTCCAGGCGTTGACCGTCGCCGTGGCGGGGCCGGTGCCACAGCAGTGAGCGCAGCCAGGCCCGGGTGAGGGGCCGGGGTTCCGGCTCGGCGGGCAGGGGCGGGGCGTCGCCGCAGAAGACGCGCATGAACGCGCCGAGGTCCTCGTACCAGTCGTGGTTGCCGGGTATCGCGTAGATCGGCGCGGGGTAGTCCCGGTACGGCCGGAAGAACTTGGCGTCGTAGTCGTCCGCGCTGCCGACGGGGTAGATGACGTCACTGGCCAGCACCGCGAAGCTGGTGTCCTGAGCGACCTTCAGGAAGCCGGGCACGACCGCGTACTGGGGGTCGTCGCCCTCGCCGGTGTCACCGATGACCATGAAGGAGAAGCGGTCCGGGTCCGGGCGCCGGATCACCTTGTCGGCCGGCGCCCCGGCCGTCGCCCGCTGTGCCGTCCACCGCCCGCGGGTGCGGCCGGTGGGGTCGCCGAACCAGGACGCGAGCACGCCGTTGCGCGCCGCCCAGAGCATCCGGGGGTCCAGCCACGAGATCTTCTCGACCTCGCCGGGCATGAGTCGCTGGTACACGCCGCGTTCGGAACCGCCCCAGCCGGCGCCTTCGGCGGTGTCACGTGAGGAGTTGACCACCGGTGCACCGTAGCAATGATCTACGACCGCCCGAAGGGGCCCGCACGGAAGCCCCGTTCACCGCCCGACGGGGTCGTCCAGCACCCGGGCGATCAGATCGTGGACGAGGAACTGCCCGGGGGACAGGCGCTCTTCGAGCCGGTGCAGATCGGCGGGGCCGAACCAGTCGCAGGCGGAGCGCTTGTCCCACTCCAGGTCCGGCGCGGTCAAGTCGCCCTCGACCTCCGCGAGCCAGTCGGCCTCGTGCCGCAGACCGCCGCCGTCGTCGCCGGTCCAGGTGGTGACGCCGAGGAGGCGCCGCACCGGGCGCAGCCGCCACCCGGTCTCCTCCCGCACCTCGCGGGCGAGCGCCTCCAACAGGCCTTCGCCGGGCTCCACATGACCGCCGACGATGTCCCAGGCGCCGGGGAACAGGGCCCGGTCGGGGGCGCGTCGCTGGGCGAGGGCCCGGCCCCGCTCGTCCAGGACCACCGCGCCGACCGTCCACAGCTCACCCGCCGCGGGGGCGGGGATCTCCACGCCGGGGTCGACCACGACGTGTTCGCCGGTCTCGGGCATGGGCGACAGCCTGGACGCCACTGATCGCGAGCGTGGCCGGCACCGAGGGATATCCCTCGAAGCGGCGAGGCGAGGTGACATGGACTCGACAAGTCTGTCATTCTCCCCAGCGGCAGCCTCGCCCACCGACGCCCCCCACGGGCCGGCGTCCCGTACCCGGATCACCTCCGGGTGCGGGACGCCGCCGGCGCACCCGCGCCGGGGAACGCTCAGAACGTGCGGTCGAGCAGATCCAGCAGCGCCGCCCAGTGCCGCTGCGCGCCTTCCTCGCTGCAGGCGGCGGTGTCGGCCCGGGTGAAGCCGTGCCGGGCGCCTTCGTACACCTCGCACCGGTGCCGTACGCCGGCCTCGGTCAGCGCCTGCTCCAGGCGTTCGATCTGCTCCGGCGGCAGCGAGGGATCGTTGTCGGCGTGGCCGAAGTACAGCTCGGCGGTGACCTTGCCGGCCACCAGGTGCGGGCTGTCCGGCTGGTCGGTGGCGAGCCGCCCGCCGTGGAAACCGGCCGCCGCGGCCACCCGGCCGGGACGGTGACCCGCGGTCAGCAGCGCGAGGCGGGCCCCCATGCAGTACCCCCTCAGCGCGACCGGTCCGTCCGAGACGAGCGGGCTCTCCGCCAGCCACCCCGGATAGGCGTCCGCGCCCCGCATCGCCCGCTCGTCGGTCAGCTCCCGTATGACCGGACCGAGCTTCTCGAAGATCTCCGGACGCGCGGACGGGTCGATGAACTCGGGCAACTCGACCACGGGGGCGCGGCCCTGACGGGAGAACACGTTGGGGACCAGCACCGTGTGACCGGCCCCGGCGATCCGGTCGGCCATCGCCCTCAGATGCGGGCGCAGACCGAAGGCGTCCTGGTACCGCAGCACGCCGGGGCGGGGCGCCCCGTGGGCGGGGTGGGCGAGACAGGCGTCCGCGACGCCGTCCTCGGTCGGGACGTCCACCGAGGATCCCCGTACAGGGGTCATGCGCAGGCGCGCCTCTCTGTGCGGTGCGGGCCGGGCGGCGGCCGCCTCCGGAAGGGGTCCCGAGGGCGGCCCGCGCCCATCGTTGCGCGCACCATCCATGTGCCGGAGGGCGCCTCCACGGCGCACACCGACCTTTTACCCAGGTCACACGAAGGGCGCGCCCGCACTCACTCGAAGCGCGAGGCGTCGCCCGCTCCGTGCCGGATGATCTCCGCCTCGCCGCTGGAGAAGTCGATGACCGTCGTAGGCTCCGTGCCGCAGTCCCCGGAGTCCAGCACCCCGTCCACCACGTGGTCGAGCCGGTCCTTGATCTCCCAGCCCTGCGTCATCGGCTCCTCCTCGCCCGGCAGCAGCAGGGTGCTCGACAGCAGCGGCTCACCGAGCTCCGCGAGCAGCGCCTGGGTGACCACGTGATCGGGGATGCGCACGCCCACCGTCTTCTTCTTCGGATGCTGGAGCATGCGCGGCACCTCCTTCGTCGCCGGCAGGATGAAGGTGTAACTGCCCGGTGTCGAGGCCTTGATGGCGCGGAACACGTCCTTGTCCACCCGCACGAACTGGCCGAGCTGCGCGAAGTCCTGGCACACGAGGGTGAAGTGGTGCCGGTCGTCCAGCTCACGGATGGTGCGGATCCGGTCCACCCCGTCCCGGCTGCCGATGCGGCAGCCCAGCGCGTAGCAGGAGTCCGTCGGGTACGCGATGAGGGCGTCCGCCCGGATGGCGGCCGCGACCTGACCGATGGTGCGCGGCTGCGGGTTGTCGGGGTGCACGTCGTAGTACTTGGCCATTGTCCGAGCTTATGCCGTGCCGGCGGAAGCACACGCCCCGGAGTCCTGGCTCAGACTGCCGCGAAGCAGCGGGGGATCACGCACTCGCCGCGGTGGCGGCCTGCTCTTCGTGGTTACGCAGCATCGGCATGACGGTGGCGGGTGAGGGGTGTTGCCCCTCCTCCACGCCCCTGGCGGATCAATGCCCGTCGTGCTGCATCGCCTGCTCGCGAAGGGTGTCGATGAGCGTCGTGACATCGGGCCGGTCACGGCCGCTGATCGTGGCGACGCCGATGTGCCGGATCGGGCCCGGCGACTTGATCGGGACGATGCTCAGACCCGGGATCCCGGGGGCGAGCGCGATGGAGGGGATCAGGGAGATTCCCATGCCCGCGCCGACGAGGGAGCGGGCGAAGAAGTAGTCGGTGGTGGTCCCGCGGATGTCCGGATCGAAGCCGGCGTGCCGGGCGGAACGGCGCAGGTATGCCTCGGTCTTCAGACAGCCGAGCACCCAGGGTTCGGCTGCCAGATCGGCGAGGTCGAGCGCGTCGTGGTCGGCGAGTCGGTGCCCCTGCGGCAGGACGACGTGCAGGGGGTCCTCCAGGAGCGGCGTCCACTCCAGGCTGGAGCGGGGGCCCGGTCCGACGGGGAGCGGGCCGTCGAAGTGGTAAGCGAGGGCGAGGTCCACGGCGCCTTGACGGACGAGTGGAAGGGTGGCCTCTGGTTCGCCCTCCCTGACGTGGAGCACGGTGCGGGGATGGGCTGCCATGAGCTGGGGCAGAGCGGCGGGCAGCAGAAGCCTGCCGCCACTGGTGAAGGTGGCGACGGTGAGCTGGGTGCGGCCGGTGCTGAGCGCGGCGACCTGCTGTCGCGCATGTTCGAGCTCCGCGGCGACGGATTCCGCCGTGCCGACCATGATCCGGCCGGCCGGGGTGAGGGTGACGCCCCGGGTGCTGCGCGCGACGACCTGGGTGCCGAGGCTGCGTTCCAGGGCAGCCACTTGCTGGGAGACGGCCGAGGGGGTGAGGCGGAGAGCCGCGGCCGCCTGGTTGAAGCTGCCGTGCTCCGCCACCGCCCGCAGGACCCGGAGCCGCTGCACATCGATCAACAGTTTTCCTTCATACGAATGCAGGAAGTCGGGACTTCTGGTGATGACGATAGGTCTTCAAGCTGGGGGGCATGCAACAAAAGATCTGCGTCATCGGCGGAAGCCGGTACTTCGGAAAGCTCCTGGTAGAGCGCCTTCAGGCCGCGGGCCACCGGGTCAGCGTGATCAACCGCGGCTCCACCCCGCCGCCTGCCGGCGTCGAGCACCTCGTCGTCGACCGCAACGACGAGGCCGCCCTGACGGCCGCGCTCGACGCCCGCACCTTCGACGTCGTGGTGGACCAGGTCTGCTACACGCCGGTACAGGCCGCGGTCGCCGCCCGAGCGTTCGCACGCCGCACCCGGCGCTACGTCATGACCTCCACGATCGAGGTCTACGACCCCGTGACCGCCGCCCTGCCGGCCGTGCCCTCGGGGACACCCGTGCCGGAGGACAACGTGGACCCGACCACCTGGCAGGTGGCCATGGACCTGCCCTGGCACGACGACGCCTACCGGGAGACGCACTACGCCGAGGGCAAGCGGCAGGCCGAGGCCGTCTTCGCCCACGCCGGCAAATTCGCCTTCGCCACTGTGCGCAGCGCCCATGTGCTCGGCGGTGGCGCGCGAGAATTCACCGGCCGGCTGGCGCACTATTGCGGGCGCATCACCCGTGGCGAAGAGATCACTGTGCACGCGAAGGCGCTGCCCACGGTCTTCATCCACCACGAAGAGCTGGCGGACCTGTTGTCGTGGGCGACCGCAGCCGATTTCACCGGCCCGGTCAACGCCTGCTCCGACGGCCCGCTCGATGTGTACGACCTCGCAGAGATCGTCGCCACGCAGGCCGGCCGGGAGGCCGTCTACCGGGCAGTCCCGGCGGGTGAGGAGGCTTCGCCGTTCTCCTGCGACCGTCACTACGCCATGAGCAACGCCCGCGCGAAGGCGCTGGGCTTCTCCTTCTCCCGCACCACCGACTGGCTGCCCGGCGCCGTCACCGAAGCCCTCGCCGTATCCGCCGCTCCCACCGACTGAGGAACAAGGCCACCATGCGCTACCGCACCATCGCCCACACCGTCGTCAGCGCCATCGGCCTGGGCGCCATGCCGCTCTCCATCGAGCACCGCCCGGACGAGACGCGGGCCATCGCCACGGTCCACGCCGCCCTTGACGCCGGTGTCACCCTCATCGACACCGCCGACAGCTACCACTGGCACGCCGGCGAGGCGGGCCACAACGAGCTGCTCATCGCCCGCGCCCTGGCCCGCTACGGCGGCGACACCTCCCATGTCCTGGTGGCGACCAAGGGCGGCCGCGGCCGCCCCGGCGACGGCAGCTGGACCGTCACCGCCACCCCCGCCCGCCTCAAGCGAGCCGCTGAAGCCTCCGCCAAGCGCCTGGACGTCGACGCGATCGGTCTGTACCAGTTGCACAAGCCGGACCCGACCGTCCCCTGGGCGGAATCCGTCGGCGCACTGCGCGAGCTTCTCGACGCCGGCACGATCCGTGCCGCCGGCATCTCCAATGTCACCACCGCCCAGATCCGCCAGGCACATCAGATCCTCGGTGACGGGCTCGTCTCCGTACAGAACCAGTACTCGCCCGCCGTCCGCGACAGCGAGCCCGAGCTGCAGCTGAGTGAACGGCTGGGGCTGGCCTTCCTGCCCTGGAGCCCACTCGGCGGCATCTCCCGCAGTTCCCTCGACGGCCCCTCGCGTCCCACCTCCGCCGGCACAGCCTTCCACCGCATCGCCGCCGAACGCGACGTCAGCCCACAGCGGATCGCTCTGGCCTGGTTGCTCGCCCGCTCCCCGGCGGTGATCCCGGTACCGGGAGCCAGCCGCCCGGCTTCCATCACCGACTCCGCCAGGGCCGTGGAGCTCACGCTGAACACACAGGAGCTGGCGGAACTCGAGGACGTTCGGCCGGGCTGAGCCGAGGTGCGGGCCAGGACACCGGGACCGGCACCGGCGGGCCCCGCGCACCGGTATCGCGACCAGGTCCCTCAGGAACCGGCGTCGCCCAGCAGGTGCGTCCAGCTGTCCGCCAGCAGGGCGAGCGCCGCCGCGGAGTCCGTGTGCCAGCCGTGGCGCATCCAGTGCCGGGCCAGCTGGTCCAGCTGGCTCAGCGCCAGGAAGCCCCGCAGACGCCGAGAGGCCGGATCGAAGCGGTCCGCCTGCCGCAGCCCCGTCTCGATGTCGGCGACGACCTCGTCGAACCACCGGTCCACCACAGGACGCAGCTCCGGCTCGACCACCGCCGCCTCGTGCGCGGCGAGGACGTACGGGCGGATCCGGGGCCACCGCCGGGCCGTCGCCCGCAGCCAGTCCTCGATGCCGTCCGGGTCGCCCCGGCGGACCACCGCAGCCAGCTCCCCGCCCGCCGCTCCCGTCCCGCGCCCGAGCAGCTCGTCGAGCTCGTCGACCAGCGCCCTCATGAGCGCCGCCCGCGACGGGAAGTACGCGTAGAACGTCACCCGGGTGGTGCCCGCGGCCTTGGCGATGTCGTCGACCTTGGTCCCCGCGTAACCCCGCTGCTCGAACAGCTCCAGCGCCGTCGACAGCAGCAGCCGGCGGGTCATCTCCTTCTGTGCGGCGCGCAGGTTGGCCACGGCAGGCGCTCCAGGTCGACTGCGAAGGGCTCGCTGACCTGCGAGGTAGCGCTCCCGGTGGACGTCCACATCGTACGCCACGGGCCCTCGGCGCCCCGGCGGCCCGCACACGCGGGTGGGGCACGCCGCGGGGTGCGACCGGAACCGGGGACCGATCGCACCCCGCGTGCTCTCACGCGCGCGTGCGGACCGGGATCTCCTGCCAGCCGAACGCGATGAACGACGGCACCTGCCGCAGCCCCTCGGTCCCCGCCGCGAGACTCAGCTCCGGGAACCGTTCGAACAGCGCGGGCAGCGCGGTCAGCGCCTCCAGCCGGGCCAGCGGCGCGCCGATGCACCGGTGCACGCCGATCCCGAACGCCAGATGGTCGTCCGCACCGCGCGCCGCGTCGAACACGTCCGCGTCCGCCCCGTAGTGAGCCGGGTCCCGGCCCGCCGCCGCGTACGTCGTGATGATGGCGTCCCCGGCCGGGATCGTCACCCCGCCCACCTCCACGTCGCTCACGGCGAACCGCAGCGGCAGCGAGGCGATCGACGGGTGCACCCGCAGCGTCTCGTCCACGACCGCGTCCCAGCCGATCTCCCCGGCCCGCACCGCCGCCAGCTGCCCGGGCCGCTCCAGCAGCGCCACCACCGCGTTGCCGATCAGGTTCACCGTCGTCTCGAACCCGGCGCCGATCACCAGCAGCAGCGTGTACAGCAGCTCCTCGTCGCTGAGCCGGTCCCCGTCCTCGTCGCGCACCCTGATCAGCTCGGTCGTCATGTCGTCGCCGGGGTGCTCTGCCTTGTGCGCGATGAGCCCGCCGAGGACCGTGCCGATCTGCTCCTGCACGTACGCGGCGTGCTCCGGACTCGGGTCCGAGGTGTCCATGATGGCCGCGATCAGCCGGGCCACCGGTTCCCTCGACTCCTCGGGCACACCGAACAGTTCGCAGATGATCCGCATCGGCAGCGGATGCGCGAACC
Organism: Streptomyces sp. NPDC088254; assembly: GCF_044740925.1. Lineage (NCBI taxonomy): Bacteria > Bacillati > Actinomycetota > Actinomycetes > Kitasatosporales > Streptomycetaceae > Streptomyces > Streptomyces sp. NPDC088254. The sequence goes on from NZ_JBIURQ010000005.1 coordinate 22,078, forward strand.
CGGCCTTCAGATCGACCACCGCGCCGTCCGCCGCACTGGCGTCGAGCGCGTCCAGCAGCTCGGCCGTGATCGCCTCCACCTGCTCCCGCAGCGCCTCGGTGCGACGGTGCGTGAAGCTCGGCGCGACCAGTTTGCGCAGCCGCGCGTGGTCGGCGCCGTACGTGGAGAGCATGTTGACCACGCCCACCCAGCCCAGGATCCACCCCCAGGTCGGGTGCTCGCCGATCTCCGGCCACAGCCGCCAGTGCCGCCGCGGATCCTTGCTGACCCGCGGATCGAGGATCAGCTCCTTGAGCGTGTCGTACCCGGTGGGCGCCCAGGCCGGGATGCCGCCCGGCAGTTCCACCGGGACGACCGCGCCGAGGGCGCGCAGCCGGGCGCTCTCGGCGGCGATGTCGGCGCCGAACGGGTCGATGACCCAGCGCTCGGTGCGGGCGGCGGGGTCGGTGCTGTCGGTCACGGTCACGACGGAACTCCTGACTGGTCGGCGGAGCGCGGGCTGAAACGGACGGGCAGTGCGGTCAGCGAGCGGTGGAACGGACCCGGACGCCAGCTCAGGCGCTCACGGGGCAGCACCGGGTCCAGGTCGGGCAGCCACTGGGTGAGCCGTTCGATCGCCTCGGTCACCAGGAGCAGCGCGTGCTGCCTGACCGGGCAGGCGTGCGGGCCCGCGCCCCACGACAGGTGCGAGGCGTCGTTCGGCAGCCGCCCGCCGGCGCCCTCGCGTTCGGAGAAGTGGCCGAGCGCCCCGTACGACACCACCACCGGCACCGCGTCGCGCAGCCACACCCCGTGGAACGACAGCGGGCGGCGCGCGTAGTAGACGCCGTAGTTGGCGAGCGGCGTCTCGTGGTGCAGCACCTCCACCACCGCGTCCGTCACCGGGCGGGCGCCGCTGGTGAGGGTGGAGTAGTAGGCGGGGTTGCCCAGGATCCGGGACAGCGTGTTGGACAGCAGGTTCGCCGTCGGCTCGTAGCCGGCGCCCAGGGTGAGGAACACCTGCCAGGTGACCTCCTCGCGGGTCAGCCCGGCGGGATGGTCGAGAAGCCGGCTCGGCAGGTCGTCGCCCCGCTGCTCCGCCTTGGCGGCGATCAGCTCCAGCACGTACCCGGCGTACTCCGCCTCGCCCTCGGCCGCGTCGGCGCCGCCCTCCATCATCTTGCCCAGGCCCAGATCGAGCCGGTCGCCCTGGCTGTCCGGGAGGCCGAACAGGTCGTTGAACACCAGCGCCATCAGCGGCCGGGAGAAGTCCGCGACCAGATCGGCCTCGCCGCGCGGCCCGATCCGGCCCGCCAGCAGCCGCACCGCGCGGTGCACCCGCGCCCGCAGGTCGTGCGGCTCCACCAGGTCGAACACGTCGATCAGGGTGGTGCGGTAGCGGAGATGGGCGGCGCCGTCGGCGAACAGGGCGTTGGGCCGCCAGCGCATCATGCCCAGCACCGGCGAGTCGGCGGGGACGCTGGTCTCCCACGCGCGCGGGTCGTGCGAGAACGCCTCCGTGTCGCGCAGCACCTCCAGCGCGGCCCGCCGGTCTGTGACGAGGTACGCCGGCACCCCCGGCGCGAGTTCCGCCCAGCCGACGGGGCCCTGGGCGCGCAGCGCCGCGTAGTAGCGGTGCGGGTCCGACGCGAAGCCGTCCTCCCACAGCCGCACGGGCACCGTCCGGGCGCAGTCGTGCCGGTCCGCGGAGCGGGCGCTCACCGGGCCTCCGCCGGGTCGCGGGCGATCAGGTGGTCCACGAGGGCCAGCAGCGCGTCGATCGAGGAGTTCGCGTCTCGCGCGTCGCACGTCACCATCGGCGTGTCCGCCTCCAGGTCCAGGGCCCGCCGCAGCCGTTCCTCGCCGTGGCGGGGCGCGTCGGGGAACGCGTTGAGGGCGACCGCGTACGGCAGCCCGCTCTCCTCCACCAGCCCCAGCACGTCGAACGACGCGTCCAGCCGGCGGCTGTCGACCAGGACGAGCGCGCCGAGCGCCCCGTAGGCGATGTCGTCCCACAGCGACCGGAACCGCTCCTGGCCTGGCGTGCCGAACAGGTACAGCACCACCCCGCCGGGCAGGCTGATCCGGCCGAAGTCGATGGCCACCGTCGTCGTCGCCTTGTCCCGCACCCCGGCGAGATCGTCCACCCGAGCGGACGCCTCACTGAGCGGCTCCTCGGTGTGCAGCGGCTGGATCTCCGACACCGAGTCGATCAAGGTCGTCTTCCCCACCCCGAAGGGGCCCGCGACGAGGATCTTCACGAGCGCGCGGGCGGTGTCGGGGAGGTGGACGGGGGTGCCGCGGGAGGCTGCGGTGGGCGTCTCGTCGCCCTGCGGAGGGGTGCGGGGTGGGGTGCTAGGGGTGCTTGAGGGCGCGGAGGCCATCGGCCACTCTCTTCAGCAGGTCGGGGTCGAAGCGTTCGGCGGGCGGGATCGGCTCGCGGGCGTGGACGAGGTCCCGGTCGGCGAGGTCAGCCGCCAGAACGCGCACCGCGGACACCGGCAGTCTGAGCAGCGCCGCCGCCTCGACCACCGTGAGCGAGCCGCCCTCCAGGGCGTCCAGCAGGGCGAGCCCGGCGGGGGGCAGCCCGTCCGACGGCCCGGCGCGACGCCCGCCGGGCGCGGCCCCCGGGCTGCGGGAGAGCACCGACAGCCGCTCCAGTTGGGGGCGGCTGGGACGGGCCACGCCGCCGGTCGACAGGTACGCGGGCACCAGGGGACGGCCGGCCGGGCGGCCGGTCATGCCGGAGCGGTGTCGTCGGCTCCTCGGGGCGCGGCCGCCATGGCCTTCTCGCCGAGCCGCGCCACCTGGGAGTGCACCCGGTGCGCCAGCAGGTCCAGGCGCACCTCGCCGTCCCCGTAGGCGGCGACGCAGGTGCCGTGGTCCGTCGGCACGATCAGGACGTAGCCGTGGTTCGACTCGATGACGATCTGGCGCACCTCGGCGCGCTCGCGGTCGGCGAACGCGGCCGCCGCCGTGCGGCACGCCCCCTGCACGGTGCTGGTGATGGCGGCCACCCGCTCGGCCGACGGCTGCGAGAGCGCGTCGGTGTACCCCGTCACGAGCCCGTCCCGGGTCAGCATGACGGCGGCGACCACGTGCGGCACCTGCAGGATCGGCTCCAGCACCCATGCGGTGTCGCCCGTGTTGCGGCTGGTCATCGGGCCGCGCCTCCTTCGTCGTCGGTGGTGTCGTGCTCGTGGGTCACGCCGCCGCGCCCGTCCCCGGCGACGGCCGGCTCATCCCGGCCGACAGGATCCGCCCCGGCGACGACGGAAGCCCGGTCGCCACGGATCGCCGCGGCCCCTTCGGCGCCGGCGGGAGTGGCCCTGACCGGGCTCTCGCCCGTGCGGTGGGTGTGGGCGGGGGGCGGCGTGCTCGGGGTTTCGTCCGTGTGCGCGGTGTGCGCGGTGTGCGTGGGGGCAAGGGTCGCGGCCTCGCCCGTGCGCCCGGCCTCGGCGGGAGTCGCTCCGGCCGGGGCCTCGTGGAGAGTCGCCCTCCCCGGGGTTTCGCCCGTGCGCTGGGCGTGGGCGAGGGCTGCCGTGTTCGGAGCTTCGTCCGTGTGCGCGGGTTCGGCCTGAGCCGTCCTGGCCGGGGCCTCGCCCGTGCGCTCGGTGTCGGCGGGAGTTGCCCTGACCGGGGCCTCGCTCGTGTGCGCGGGTTCGGCGGCAGCCGCGCCGGCCGGGGCCTCGCTGGGAGTCGCCCGGACCGAGGTCTCGCTCGTGTGCGCGGCGTGGGTGGGATTCGGTGCCGGGGTCCGATTCGTGTGCTCGGCGTGGGTGGCGGCCGTCTCGCCCGGTTGTTCGGCGTCGGCGCGGGACGGTGCGGTCGGGGGCTGGGCACCGTACATCGCGTCCGCCTCGGCGCGGGCCGCCGCTGTGCCGGATTGCAGTGCGCCCAGCGCGGCCGCGGCGTCCTCCGGGCGGCGCGCCGTCCACTGCGGCTCGGGCCGGCTCGTCCGCTCGGCCGTCTCCGTCGGTTCCGTGGGGACGGCGACCCGGTTGCGGCGGCGGCGCTGCGGCAGCCCGTCGGTGTCGTACGGGGCGTGGTCCTGAGGCGTCTCGGGGACGTCACCCTCGGGGCCGTAGGAGTGGGTGGGCGCCGCGCTCTTCCTGCTCGCGGTGCGGGTGGTGCGCGGCGCGCTCGCCGCCGGCGGGCGGGCCGCCGGGTCGAGCCGGCTGAGCAGGTGGCTGTCGACGCGCAGCACCGCGCGTACCCCGCCGTACGGGGAGGCGGAGGAGACGTCGACGCTCAGGTCGAACTGCCGGGTGAGGCGTCCGACCGCGGCGAGGCCCATCCGGGGCGGGTCGCCCAGGTCGGTCAGCAGAATGGGGGTGTCGCCGGCCACCAGCCGCTGCGCGCGCTCGCGTTCGTCGCGGGTCATGCCGAGGCCCGCGTCGTCGACGGTGACGCACACACCGTGGTGGACGTGCTGGAGACTGACCACGACGTCGGTCTCCGGCGCGGAGTGGCGCAGGGCGTTGTCGAGGAGCTCGGCGACGATGATGGCGACGGGCTCCACGGCGTGCGAGACCAGGGCCGTGCCCGGCTCGAGATGGTTGTGGACCTGCACCCGGTGGTAGCCGGCGAGCCGGGCCTGGCCGCCGGTGACCGCGTCCACGAGGTGCGACTCCTCGCGCGCCAGTCCCACCCAGGCCCCGCACACCACCGCGGTGACCTGGGCCCGGCGCAGGGACTGCTCGTTCTCGTGGTCGAGCTGGAACAGCGTCTGGGCCAACTCAGGGTCGTCGTAGCGCTGTTGCAGACCACGCAAAGCGTCCTGGAGTCGGTACAGGGCGGCCTGGATCTCCCGGGTGGCGCCGCGCATCCCGGCCTGCGCCGCCGCGTCGACGCGGGTCCGCTGGTCGACCACCTCCGCCTGGAGCGCCAGAAGCACGTTCTCCAGCGCGACGCCCACGGGCGTCCCGGCGGTCAACGGCTGGAGGGGCCCCGGCACCTCCACGTGCGGATGGGCCACCTGGCGGGCCGCGGCGGGCACGCGCCGCACCGCGAGATGCTCGACCTCCGCCACGAACGACCGGTGCGTGCCGTCGAGTTGCGTGCGCAACGCGGCGATCTCGGCCCGCTGCCGGTCCCGTTGCCGGCGTGACCGCAGCAGCCCGCCGCCGAGGGCGAGCGCGGACAGTGTCCCGACGGCGAGGCCGCCGGCCACCAGGTCCGGTAGTTCGATCATCGATTCGGTTCCAGGAAGGGTCGGGCGTGCCGGGGCGGGTGAGGGCAGGGGCCCGGTGTGACGGCCGGGTTACCGCAGCACAGTACACACCGTCACCGAGCGATCATGCCCGCTCCCATAAGACTTGGCTCCGAAAGTGACCGGTACTTGTTCGGTTCTGCGTCGACTGTCTGGATTGCCGTATGCGGTAAGCGACTTGACCTGGCCACATTCCGTCCGGAAACCGGTTCGGCCTCCCGGCCGGCCGACAGGGTTCTCAGCCGCCGCCTGACCCACCTCTGGACACCGACAGCGGCGTATCCGTCTGACGCAGCTCCTCCAGCAACTCGTTCTGGCCGGCGAGGAGTTCCGTGAGGATGCGGCGGGCCGCCCGCAGCAGTTCGGCGACGTCGCCGCCGGCGAGGGCGTAGCTGACGGTCGAGCCCTCGCGGATCGACACGACGATCCCGGAACGGCGCAGCACGGCCAACTGCTGCGAGAGGCTGGACGGTTCGATCTCGATCTCGGAGAGCAGGTCCCGCACCGCGACGGGACCGCCCTGGAGCAGTTCGAGGACCCTGATGCGCACAGGGTGACCGAGCATGCGGAAGAACTCGGCCTTGGCCTGGTAGAGGGGCACCTGCATGGCGATCGCACGCTCCCTGCCGCTTCGTGGTCCTGCGTGGTGTCGATCCTGGCGACTGAGGGCTCCGCACGCCCCGCTGATGCACTGATGTGGATGTGCCGAGTTGCAGAAATCTTCAACTCGCGGGCATGCGAAGCCGTCGCCGAACGCCGCCTAGACCTCCAGTTCGGCCTCGATCCGCTTCAACTGGTGGCGGGCCATGGCCAGGTTGGAGCGCTCGCGGTCCAGGACGAGGTAGATGAACAGGCCTGCGCCCTGACGGCCCTTGAGCAGCCGGATGAGGTGGTACTGGCTGCCGAGGGTGATCAGGATGTCCTCGATGTCGCTGGTCACCCCGAGGTGCTCCATGGTGCGGACCTTGGCGCGGATCACGTCGGTGTTGCCCGCCGCCGCCACGTTGAGGTCGAGCTCCTTGCCGCCGCCGAGGGTGCCCAGCGCCATGCCGCTCGTGTAGTCCACGACGGCCGCGCCCAGCGCCCCCTCGATCATGGTCATCGTCTCCTTCAGGGAGATCTCCACATTCGCCAAGGCGACTCCTCCTGCCCGTTGCACGGGACCGGGCTCCTCCGGCCCCGCTCGTGCCCCGAACGTACGAAGCGGGCGGTGCCCGGCGGCGCAGGGCTCCGGGACTGGCGCAAGACGGTTCGGAACAGAGAGATCTCAAGTCGCTTTCTGATCGTGAACCAGCGAAAAACGTCCGAACCGCCTGTGCCGCTGCTTGCGGCGGGGCGGGGGAGCGGGCAGGGTTCCGTCCCGTGGCCACCTTGCTGATCGTCCATCACACGCCGTCGCCGAACTGCCAGGCGATGTTCGAAGCGGTCGTCTCGGGCGCGACGGCACCGGAGATCGAGGGCGTCCGCGTGGTGCGCCGCGCCGCCCTCGCCGCCACAGCTTCCGACGTCCTGGAGGCCGACGGCTGTGTGCTGGGCGCGCCGGCCAACCTCGGCTACATGGCGGGCGCCCTCAAGCACTTCTTCGACCAGATCTACTATCCATGCCTCGACAGCACCCGGGGCCGCCCCTTCGCCTACTACGTCCACGGCGGCAACGACGTCACCGGCGCGGTGCGCGGCATCGAGGCGATCACGACGGGTCTGGGCTGGCGCCGCGCGGCCGAACCCGTCCTGGTCACCGGGGAACCCGGCAAGGCCGACCTGGAGGCGTGCTGGGAACTGGGCGCGGCGACGGCCGCGGGGCTGACGCAGTGACCGTCAGCCCGGCGGTCGACGTGATATGCGGCCCCCTGGGCCGAGGCCCCCGCAGCGCACGCGGCGCACGCGCCTGTCAGTCCCAGAGCGGATACGTCACCACCCGCTCGAACTGGGCGGGACGGTCCCCGGGGTACTCCAGGGTGATCCGGCCGTAGCGCTCCACCCCGGCCCGCTTCTCCCAGAGCTTCGGCTGGTCCAGCCGGACGATCACCCGGTAGGAGCGGAAGGTGCCCGCGGCGCAGTACGGCTTGCAGTCGTTGACGGCGTTGACGCCCGTGGCCCGGGCCGAATCCGCGTCCCAGCGGTCCCATTTCAGCGAGAGGAGGCGGCTGTTGCCGTCGCCGCAGGCCAGGATGAAGTCATGGGGCCGCACCTGCGGGTCCCACAGGCAGTCGACCAGGACGGGCGTCGCGGTCTGCCGCGCGGCGGGCGGCGCGACGGCGGGGGCGGCCGAGGCCGTGCCGAGCGTCGCGGTGACCCCCAGCGCGACGCCGAGCATCACCGCTGTTCTCGTCCTGTGTCCGCCCATGTCCGCTCCCGCACGCCGTCCGGGAGGCGGCCGTCCGCGTCCCGTGGAGGTTCCGTTCCGACGCTACGACGGCGCGCGCACGCGGGCCACTCGAACGGCCCAGGGCCGCCCGGTCCGCACCTCGCCGCCCCGGCGGGCCCGGACGGGCACAGGCGGCGCGCAGCGGCCGAAAAGATGTGCCGGTCAGGGTGAACTCCCAGTGGGCAATGGCCATTTCCAGCCGTTGTCTTGGCAGTCTCATGACAAAAAGAGGCACTCGGTGTCACGCTGCTGCCGGACGTTCACCGTTCCTTCACGCGGACCTCGTCCACACCACCCCCCACCTCTCGCCCCACCTCACCACCTGTCACTCACCCCCCACCTCTCGCCCCACCTCACCCCGCGTTCCTCCTCCGGGCGCCCACAGACCCGCCCGCCTGCCGTGCCGCGCGTCCGGGCCGGATCCGACCCGTCGGCCCGCCCCCGTATCGGCCCACACCCCGGGCCGACCGTCGCAGAAGGAGAACCCCCGTGCCCCGGCGACACCCCACACTCCACCGGCGCAGACGTGCCGCAGTCCTCGCCGCCACGACCGCGGGCGCCCTGCTCACGTTCGGCGCACCCGCGGGCCCGGCCGCCGCCGCCCCCGCCGACCCCGGCCCGGCCAAGATCAACGCCGTGCCACGCGACGGTGCCGCCCCCGTCGCCCTCACCCCCGCCCGCCGGTCCGCGCTGGTGCGCGGCGCACAGGCCGCGGCCGGCGCCACGGCACACCGGCTCGGCCTCGGCGACCGCGAGAAACTCGTCGCCAAGGACGTCGTCCAGGACGCCGACGGCGCCACGCACACCCGCTACGAACGCACCTATGCCGGACTGCCCGTCCTCGGCGGCGACCTCGTCGTCCACGTCCGCGACGGCCGCACCACCGTGACCAAGGCGAGCGATGCCGCCCTCACGCTGCCCTCCCTCACCCCCAAGCAGGCGGCAGCGGCCGCCACCGGCCAGGCGCTCGCCAGCGCCGGGAAGGCCGACGTCGCCCGCGCCGAGGCCGGCGCGGCGCCCCGCCTCGTCGTCTGGGCGGGCCGCGGGAAGCCGGTCCTCGCCTGGGAGACGGTCGTCGAGGGCGTCCAGCGGGACGGCACCCCGAGCGAGCTCCACGTCGTCACCGACGCCGCCTCCGGCAAGGAGATCCTCGCCGCCGAGCACGTCCACACGGGCACCGGCACCGGCCAGTACAACGGCGCCGTCGACCTCGGCACCACCCTGTCCGGCTCGACGTACCAGCTCGTCGACCCGGGCCGCGCCGGCCAGCGCACCTACGACCTGAACCGGGGCACCTCCGGCACCGGCACCCTGTTCACGGACGACAACGATGTCTGGGGCGACGGCACCCCGGCCGACCGGCAGACGGCGGGCGTCGACGTGGCCTTCGGCGCCGCGGCCACCTGGGACTACTTCAAGGACGTACACGGCCGCAACGGCATCCGCAACGACGGCGTCGCCGCCTACAGCCGCGCCCACTACGGCAACAACTACGTCAACGCCTTCTGGCAGGACACCTGCTTCTGCATGACCTACGGCGACGGCGCCGGCAACGCCAAGCCGCTCACCTCGCTCGACGTGGCCGCCCACGAGATGAGCCACGGCGTCACCAGCGCCACCGCCAACCTCACCTACGCGGGCGAGTCCGGCGGCCTCAACGAGGCCACCTCCGACATCTTCGCCGCCGCCGCCGAGTTCCACGCCGGCCTCACCGCCGACGTACCCGACTACCTCGTCGGCGAGAAGATCGACATCAACGGCAACGGCACCCCGCTGCGGTACATGGACAAGCCCTCCAAGGACGGCTCCTCCCGCGACTACTGGAGCTCCACCCTCGGCAGTGTCGACGTCCACTACTCCTCCGGCCCCGCGAACCACTTCTTCTACCTCCTCTCGGAGGGCAGCGGCGCCAAGACCGTCAACGGCGTCGCCTACGACAGCCCCACCTACGACGGCAAGCCCGTCACCGGCATCGGCGTCGAGAACGCCGCCGCGATCTGGTACCGGGCGCTGAGCACCTACATGACGTCCTCCACCGACTACGCCGGCGCCCGCACCGCCACCCTCCAGGCCGCCGCCGACCTGTTCGGCGCCTACAGCCCCACCTACCTCGCCGTCGCCGACTCCTGGGCGGCGGTGAACGTCGGCAACCGCATCGCCCTCGGCGTGAACGTCGCCCCCGTCGCCGACCAGACCAGCGGCATCGGCCAGGCCGTCTCCCTCCAGGTGGACGCCTACACCACCAACGCCGGCGCCGCCCTCGCCTACGAGGCGAGCGGCCTGCCCGACGGGCTCTCCATCAGCGGGACGGGCCTGATCTCCGGCGTACCGACCACCACCGGCACCAGCGCGGTCACGGTGACCGTCACCGACGCCACCGGCGCGTCGGCAACCCTCGCCTTCGACTGGCGCGTCGCCTACGTCTACGCCTCCTCGGCCCGCGTCGACATACCCGACGCCGGCACGGCGGTGGAGTCCCCGATCACCATCAACGGCCGTCCGGGCAACGCCTCGTCGGCCACCGAGGTGTACGTGAACATCGTCCACACCTACCGCGGTGACCTCACCGTCGACCTCGTCGGCCCCGACGGCACCGTCTACGCCCTGCTCAACCGCAGCGGCGGCTCCGCCGACAACGTCGACCAGACCTTCGTCGTCGACGCCTCCGCACAACCGGTCGACGGCACTTGGAAGTTGCGCGTCCAGGACCGCGCGTCGATCGACGTCGGCTTCATCCAGCGCTGGCAGCTGACTCCCTGACACATCGTCAATTCGACGACGGCCGCCCGGGCTCGCCGCCCGGGCGGCCGTCCGGTCCCGCCAGCTCCGCCAACGGCGTCCCCCGGGCCCACAGCCTCAGCCGGGCGCCGTCCATGAGATACGTGCGTCCCTGGCGCGCGGCCCACACCTCGTCGCGGCGCGAGAACGTGCCGCGGTGCACGACCAGCCGCACCCGGGGCCCGGACCGCGCCCGCGACCGGCACGAGCAGGCTTCCTCCTCGTCCGGCAGCGGCTCGGCCACCGGCCGGAACACCACGTCGAGCAGCCGCCCCCGGCCGTCCCGCGCGGCGAGGTGCGGGACGTCGTGCGCCGACGGCGGCAGCACCCGCCAGCCGTCCCGGCGCAGCATCCGCGCCACCGCGAGCACCAGCGCCTGCGGGTCGAGTTCCGCCAACTCCTCCGCCGTGTACCGGCCGCCGCGCCACCGGGCCGGCCGCCGCGACCGGCGGCCCGCCACCCCGGCCGTCGCGCCCAGCACCACGACGGCCAGCACGGGAGCCCACACCCCCACCGCCCGGCCGGCCAGCGCCAGCGCCCCCACCGCCCCGCACACGAGCGCGGCCAGCGCGGACAGACCGGGCAGCGCCTCGCGCAGCCGCGGCCCGTAACGGCCCGTCGCGCGCAACTCGCGCACGGTCCGCCGGCGCCGGGCGCGCGAGGACTCACCCGCCGGCGCACGCTCCGCCTCGTGTCCCCCCAGGGCCGGCACCCCCCAACCCGAGCACCATCCGTGGAGGATTGCTACCCGCAGGGTGACGGCGAGCCCCCCGTCCGGCGCTTTCGCGCCACGGCCTTGGCCGAACACAGCCCCCCGTTGTCAGTGGCGGATGTCAAGCTGCTGGTCATGGACGAGGCAGACTTCATGCGGGGCCGGGTCTACGGCGCCGACCACGACGACTGGGGACCCCGCCCCGACCGCGCGTACGCCGAGCTGGTCGGCGCCCGCTCGACGGGCTGCTGCTGGACGTGACCGACCGCGCCGACGGCGCGCAGCACGAGGTGGCGCTGACGACGGAGATAGGCCGGTACGGACCGGGCGGCCGCGCCCTGTACGCACGCCGCCCGTCGGACGGTCGCCGTTTCGACTGGCGCGGCGACGCTCCGGGCGCCCCCTGACCTGCGATCCGCCCCGGCCGCACGCCGGTGATGCTTCTGGGGCGTAGGAGCAGGAATCCCGGGTAAGCGCGCGGACATGAACGGGGTGATGAAGGCGGTGCGGATGGAACCTGTTCCGCCCGGCGAAGGGTTCTTCGGGCCTGACGAGGGCCTGGTGGAGACGACGGCGGCGCTGGACGGCGAGGACGGCTGTATCGCGGGGGCGCGGCATCTGACGGGGGATTTCCTCGCGCGCGTCCAACGCGAACACGGAGTGCCGGTGTCGGCGCGGACCATGGACCTGTCCCAGCTGGTGGTGAGCGAACTGGTGACCAACGCGCTGCGGCACGCGCCCGGTCCGGTCCTGCTCCACCTGCGCGTCATCGGCGCGGCGGTGGAGATCGCCGTCTGGGACAGCGATCCCGGGATGCCGGCGCCGCGCGACGCCGACCCGACCCGGGTGGGCCAGCACGGACTGGAGATCGTGATGGCCGTGGCCCAGCGCTTCCACGTCGTACGGGAACCGGTCGGCAAACGGATCGTGGCACGCCTGGACCTGCTCGACGGGCTGTGAGCGGGAAGCAGGGGCTCAGCGGGCCGGGGCGGCCCCCCGCTCGACGACGCGGAAGGTCGCCCGCCCGAGGGCGAGCACCCCGTCGGACAGCGGGGTGCACCGAACGCCGCCCTTGCCGCGCAGGGCCCGCTGCGCGCCGGGGCCCACGGTCACCTCCATCCACGCACAGGGGCGCGCCGGCCGGTTGACGCCGAACGTCACGGGACCGTGCCCGGTGTCGAGGACGATCGTCGAGCCGACGTACGCGTCGATGTCCACGCCGCGCAGCAGGACGTTGCGGCGTGTGTGCCGCAGGTCCGCGCCCTCGGCGATGTGGTGGGGGAGGTTCTCGGCGGCCATCAGCGTGACGGCCGCGTCGCGGTGCGCGGCGCGGCCGTAGTAGCGGTCGCCGACGAGCCCGAGACCGCCGCGGACCCGCACGGACGCCACCAGCTCGTCGTCCGGGCCGTCCGCAGGTCCGTCCGAGGGCCGCCCGGCGAGCCGGTGCACCGGCGACACCAGCAACTGCACGACCTCCACCTCGACCGCGCCGTCCGCGCGCTCCATGTCCGCCATGGCGTCAACCCTAGAGGGCGTCGACGCGGGCCCGCCGCCGACGGCAGGAGGGGTGCGGGGGCCGTCGGCGGCGGGTGCGGCGGCTCAGGGGCGCCAGGGCAGGGTGGTGCAGTTGGAGCCGGCAGGCTTGCCGCTCAGCCGGTCGGTCAGCCAGGACAGCGCTTCGCCCTGGTCGGCGAGGAGCGGGGTGACGTGGTTGAGGAGGCTGTTGCCCAACGGCAGCAGGGCGACTGACTTGTATGTGACGTCGACGCCCTTCGCGCACCAGTCGACGGCGAGCCGGCGCGCCTGGCCGTGCGGCACGAGGTCGTCGGCGAGGCCGGTGGCGACCCGCACCGGGGACGTGGGCCGGCCGGCGCCGATGCGCTGGTCGGCCAGGAACGCCTTGAGCAGCGGCTCGGAGCGGATGATGGCGCCGATGGGCTGTCCGTCCGTGGTCCAGGTGCTGCTGCGCACCCCGCTGTACGAGAACAGCGCATCGCCCACACACATGGTCGACAGGTCCTTCAGGGCCGCCTTGCCGACCGCGTTGAGATGAGCGTCGGCGATCGGCCTCAGCTCCGGGTCCGACTGCATGAACCCGTTGACCGACCAGCCCAGCGCCCCGGCCAGGCCGCTGCCGTCGATGGCGTCGGTGACGGCGGCCAGGTCCGCGGGCGGGGCGCCGGCGTATGTGCCGGCGAGCGGGACGTCGGGTGCGTAGGAGGGCTGGAGTTCGGCGGCGGCCGCGGTGGCGCCGCCTCCCTGGCTGTAGCCGTACAGCGCCACTCGTGAGTCGTCCGTGAGCGAGGTTCCGGGCAGGGAGCGCGCCGCACGCACGGCGTCGAGCACAGCGTGCGCCCCGTCGACCCGGTTGACGTAGGTGTGCAGCCGGTCCGTCGCGCCGAGCCCGGCGTAGTCGGTGACCACGACGGCGACGCCCTTGGCGAGCAGGCGGTACATCGCGAGGAGCTCGTAACCCACGGACAGCGTCTTGCCGTTGAGGAGCAGCGGGTGTTGCAGGCCGAGGGAGGCGGAGCACTGGTCGCCCTGACCCATGGTGCCGGGGGCGACGGCGACGAGCGGCCGGGGGCCGGCGCCCCGCCAGGCCGCGCTCGGTTCGATGTACGCGCCGGTGACGGCGACGGGCGCTCCGCCCGAGTCGGTGGACTTGTACATCAGCCGGGTCGCCCTGCCGGGCAGCGGACCGTCGATGCCCGGCAGGCTCAGGGCGAGCGGCAGCCGTTCGCTGCGGACCAGGGCGCCGTCGGCGGCGGGCAGCGAGGCGGGCGGGTTGTAGAAGACGGGGATGGTGACGCCGCGCGAGACGACGGCGTCGTCGGACGGCGACGCGGCGGCGGCCGGGACGGCCGTCGCGCCGAGACAGGCGGCGACCGTGACGGCCGCCGCGAGCAGGCGGGGGGAAGCGGGCATGGCGGACCTCCGGAGGGGGAGAAGGGAGGCCGAGCCTTCCTCTGCGGCTCGGGTGGGGCGGCGGCCCGGTGGGGGTGGGGCCGCCCGGCACGCGTTCGTTTCCGAATGTGGGCATTCGGCTCACTGCTGTTGGACGAACTGTCAGGACCGTAGCGGCAGCGCGGTTACCGGGGGTACTGGCCGGTAGGTTACGGTTCGGTAATATCGCTGTGATCGTCATGTCACATGACTCTGCGTAGATCCATCCGCCGGACGTAGCCGCCGCTGATCGAGTGGTGACGGCACGGGCGGGGGCGTACGGTCGAACGGTGGACCTGACGGCGGGCCCGGACTTCCCGCCGCTTCCTCCCCCAGGGGCCCGCACCCGAGCGGGCGACACGTCATGAGCAGCGCTCCGCAGCACACTTCCGCGACCGACACCGCCGCCCGTCAACAGGGCGGCGGCGCAGGCGTGATGGCGCTGCTGGTCATCGCCTCCTGCCAGCTGATGGTGGTCCTCGACATCACCATCGTGAACATCGCCCTGCCCGACATCCAGCGGTCCCTGGACTTCTCCACCACCAGCCTGTCGTGGGTCGTCAACGCCTACACCCTCACCTTCGGCGGGCTGCTCCTGCTCGGCGGCCGCGCCGGCGACATCCTCGGCAGACGGCGGGTGTTCGTCTTCGGCGTGCTGCTCTTCGTACTGGCGTCCCTGCTCGGCGGGTTCGCCCAGAGCGAGGCCCAACTCCTCGGCGCACGCGCCCTCCAGGGCGTCGGCGGCGCCATCGCCTCGCCGACCTCCCTCGCCCTGATCAGCACCACGTTTCCCGAAGGACCCGAACGCAACCGGGCGTTCGGGGTGTTCGCGGCCGTCTCGGCAGGCGGCGGCGCGATCGGGCTGCTCGCCGGCGGCATGCTCGTCGAATGGCTGAACTGGCGCTGGGTGCTCTTCGTCAACGTCCCCATCGGCCTGCTCATCGCGCTGGCCGCGCCCCGCTGGATCAAGGAGTCCGAACGCCACCCCGGACACTTCGACGTCACCGGCGCGCTGACCTCCACCGCGGGCATGGTCTTGCTGGTGTACGGCTTCATCCGCGCCGCCCAGGACGGTTGGCGCGACCCCCTCACCCTGGCCTCCTTCGCCGGCGCGGTCGTCCTGCTCACCCTGTTCGTCCTGGTCGAGCGGCGCTCCAGGCAGCCGATCACCCCGCTGCACATGTTCGCCGACCGCAACCGCGCCGGCACCTACGGGATCATGCTGTGCCTCGCCGCCGCGATCTTCGGCATGTTCTTCTTCCTCACGCTGTTCGTGCAGAACGTGCTGGACTTCAGCCCGCTGCTGGCGGGCGTGGCCTTCCTGCCGGTCAGCGCGGTGATCGCGGTCGGCGCCGGGCTCGCCTCCCGCTTCCTGCCGGTGTACGGGCCCAAGCCCTTCATGGTGCTCGGCGCCGTCCTGGCCGCCGGGGGCCTGGCCTGGCTGACCCTGACCGACGTCCACTCCACCTACGCGGGCAGCGTCCTCGGCCCGATGCTCGTCTTCAGCCTCGGGATGGGCATGGAGTTCGTCTCGCTGACCCTGATGGCGCTGTCCGACGTGCCCACGCGGGAGACCGGCGCGGCCTCCGGACTGCTCAACGCCATGCAGCAGGTGGGCGGTTCACTCGGACTGTCCATCCTGGTCACGATGTTCGGCACGGCCAGCGGCAACGAGGCGAAGCGGCAGATCCCCGCCTTCCTCGCCCAGGCCACCCCGGTCGAGCGACTGCGCTTCAGCCGCACCGGCGAACTCCCGCCCCCGTGGGCCGACGAGGTCCTCACCGCCGGCATCTCGGCGGCCTTCGTGATGGCGGCCGTCTTCACCCTCCTCGCCGCCGTGATCGCCGTCCTCGTCATCCAGGTACGCCCGTCCGACCTGGAACGACTCAAGGGCGACGCCCCGGGCCCGCTACCGGGAGCGTGACGCCGACCGGTGGGCTCGTTCATTCAACTGTCGCCGGTTCCCCGAGGTGCCCGCGACGTCACTCCGTCATGGGCAGGCACTCGGCGAGCAGGTCGACGACGTCCCGCCAAGCTCGCTGCGCGTGCTGAGGGTGAAAACCGACCCCAGGAAGCACGTCGTGGTCGACCGGTGGGTGATGGAAGGCGTGCAGGGCGCCGCCGTAGACCACGAGGCGCCAGTCCACGCCCGCAGCCTGCATCTCGGCGGTGAATGCGTCCCGTTGCGCGGGCGGCATGATCGGGTCTTCCGACCCGACCCCGGCCCACACCGGGCAGCGAATGCGCGCCGTCTCGCCTGGCCGGCCCGTGGTCAGTCCGTTGACTGTCGCGATCGCGCGCAGGTCGACCCCGTCGCGCCCGAGTTCCAGCGCGATGGCGCCCCCGGTGCCGTAGCCGACGGCGGCGATCCGGTCCGGGTCGGTCCGCGGCTCGGCGCGGAGCACGTCGAGCGCCGCGTGGCCGATGCCTCGCATCCGGCTGGGGTCAGCGAGCAGCGGCATGCAACGGGCCAGCATCTCCTCGGGGTCGTCCACATAGCGCCCGCCGTGGAGGTCGAAGGCCAGGGCCACGTGTCCCAGCTCGGCGAGCGCATCGGCCCGGCGGCGCTCGACGTCGCTGAGTCCCATCCCCTCGGGCCCGACAAGGACCGCGGGCCGGCGGTCGACACCGGCCGGGAGCGCGAGATGCCCGATCATTGTCAGGCCGTCGGCCGCGTATGCGATCGTGCGCGTCGTAACCGTCGTCATGAGCCCGGACTGTAGTGATCGTCGAGCCCGGTAGGACCGGTGTTCTGCCGCCGGCAGAAGCCAGGTCTCCGGCGTGTTCCGGAACCACCCCTGGTCGTTTCACCCACGTCGTGGCGGCCGGCGGGGTGACGGTTCTCCGAGCCAGGAGGCCTGCCTGAGGCCTGTTCGCGGCGCGGCAGTCTCCTGAAGCGGCGTGTGCAGCACGATCGACAGGTCCGGCCGCGCCGGCACCCTCATCACGCTGGACTCGAAGCACAGCAGCCCGAGCACCGGGTGGTCCATCTCCTTGCGGATCTGCCCGGCCCCCTCGATGTCCTCCGGTGATCCAGCATCGAAGCAGTCCTCCGAGAACCAGGGACGCCGCCACGTGCGATACGGCTCCGGTAACACCACCCCGTGCCTTCGCTCTCACATCAGCTCAGGGTCGAGCGCGTTGCTGTCGGGCGTGCCACGCGTCGGCGAAGCGGCGCCGCCGCTATCCCGCCACGGGGTACATCGCCCCGCGCCGCCCTTCCGGCGACGCCAGCCACTCCAGCTTGCCGGGGGTGTCCGCCGCCCTTCCCGCTATTGGTAACAGCCCCAATCGGCACCGTCTTTGCGAGCCTCAAGGTCACGCTTTGCCCAGAACCAGTCACACGCAAGGCTCTTGTCAATCTTCATCTGACATTCCCAATTGTTCCTTGCGGTCACCGCATCGACTCCGAGTCTCCGACCGAAGCGCTTCAGGCAGTAGTCGGACATGTCCCATATCCCACCCTTGAGCGAATTGGTGAAAGTGAAGCATTTGCCGTCGACCCTGTTGCCGGATGTGACGAAATGAAGACCTTTTTCCTCGTATCGCCAGTTGCAAACTTCGTCCATGGCCATGGGTGAATAGCAAGCCTCTTCGGTGTTGTCCCTGAAACCGTAAGACTGGCAGTACCCCGTAAGGTCCATTCCCCCCACGCGATCGTCTTTGACGAGCCGGCTCAGACCAGTCGCGGGAGCGGAGAACCATACGATCAGAGCGACTACCGCGAGCAGCGCCGCAACAGTCGTCGCACTGAATGTTTGCTCCTTCCAGGCATTTTTCACAAGTTCCCGCAGAGATCGCCGCTCAATAGAAGGCGGGATTTCCTTGAAGAGCACGGGTATGACAACGCCCGCCGCGAAGGCGAGAGCGATCAAGAACACTGCACCAGCCGATGCGACCCAGCTCTCGGGTGGCCAGACGCTTGGCGCAAGAGCCCCGCCGACGACAGTGCACAAACTCACGAAAATCGCCGACAGCACAAACAGCAGGACCCGATAGAAAGTTCCGGTCTCTCGCCCACCGACGCTCATTCAAACGTCTTTCTAGGATGTCTTTCCGTGATCCATGCCCGCAGCATGTCATGCGACTATGTGCGAGTTATGGCACGTCTCTTTTTATCACCCAAAAGAGTGACATCGCGTGAGATGTTGACTGAGCTTTTTTCGGCCTGGCTCAGTACCCGGAGTGTGCGCCGCCCGCTCTCGGGCGGACTTGTCACGTCGTCCCGGGCTTGGTGCGGCGGGCGTAGGCGCGGGCGGCGCGGGCGCGGTCGCCGCAACGGGTGGAGCACCAGTGGCGGCGGCCGTGGCGGAGCAGGTAGCGGTTGCAGGGTGGGGAGCCGCAGGCGGTGAGACGCTGCGCGTCGGGACCGGTGAGCAGGTCGGCGGCGTCGGCGGCGAGGGTGGCCAGGGCGTGGTCGACGATCGCGGTGGTGGGGTGGGGGGTGGCGCGGTAGGGGCCGGTGTTGTCGTCCCACTGCAGCAGGGGAGCGGTGGGGACGCGGGTCATGGCGTCGTTGATGGCGCTGACGGCTGCGGGCAGGGCGGGCAGTTCTGCGGTGCGGGAGGCGAACAGGGACCTGATCTGTTCGCGCAGCGACCGCAGTTGTGATGCGCACATGTCCAGCAGGCCGGCGTCGAGGGGGGCCAGGCCGCGCTCGGTGAGCCAGTGGTTGGCCTGTGCGGGGGTTCCCAGGAGGTCCAGCGTGTGGCCGCCGGGAATCGCTATGGCGCTGTTGGCCAGGGCGAGGGAGAGGTGGTCGGCCTCTCCCTGTGCGGGCGGCACGGCGGGTTCTGCGATCACGGTCTCCCTCATACCTCTCATGTTACGGCTTGCCTCTTTCCGTGAGAAAGGACTACTGTCCTCTCACGGTTCAATCACATCTATCCGTGAGGTGTTCTCCATGTCTTCGTCAGCGGTCGACCAGTTCCCCGTCCGTGTCTTCGGCGGCCCGACCGCCCTGTTCGAGTACGGCGGCCTGCGCTTCCTGACCGACCCGACCTTCGACGGCCCCGGCGAGTACGTCACGCCGGGCGGCCCGACCCTGGCCAAGACCGCCCCCTCCGTCGTTACTCCCGCCGACCTCGGACCCATCGACGTGGTCCTGCTCTCGCACGACGAGCACGCCGACAACCTCGACCACTCCGGCCGGGCCTTGCTCGCCGACGTCCCCCTCACCCTCACCACCCCCGGCGGCGGCGAGCGCCTCGGCGATAAGGCGACGGGTCTGGCCGACTGGCAGTCCATCGAGCTCGACCGCCCCGGCGGCGGCACGATCACCGTCACCGGCGTTCCCGCTGTTCACGGCCCCGGCACCCGTGAGGAGATCGAGCCGCTCTCCGGCCAGGTCGTCGGCTTCGTCCTGACCGGACAGGGCCTGCCGACCGTCTACGTCAGCGGCGACAACGCCTCCCTCGACGTGGTCAAGGAGATCGCCGAACGCTTTGCGCCCGTCGACACCGCCGTCCTCTTCGCCGGCGCCCCGCGCTTCCCCGTGTTCCTCGACGGCGCGCTGCTCGTCCTCGACAGCAACGGGGCCTGTGAGGCCGCCCAACTCCTCGGCGCCCGCCGCGTGGTGCCCGTCCACTACGACAGCTGGGCCCACTTCACCGAGGGCCACAACGAACTGGAGGCCGCCTTCGCCGCCGCAGGACTGGCCGACCGCCTCGACTGGGGCCGGCGCGCCTGAGCCGCCCGGCGGACACCACCGCGCCGGCCCACGGCAGGCTCATCGAGTCCGGCCGCCAAGAACCGTGAAGCAGCCGGCACCGCCGCTCGAGGCCCTTCTCGACCTTGCATCCGCCGAGCGCATGACCCCGACCGCGTGAGCGGGCCCCGGCAATGACACCGGGGCCCGCTCACGCGCTGCCTCCCCTCGGCGACGGTTGACGCCGTGCCGCGTCAGCCGCTACCGCTGACTCCCGTTCCGGTACTCCCCAAGGACCCTCAGTCGTCCAGCGCGTCCAGCACCTCGCCGAGGTCGACGAACTTGAAGTTCGTCGCGGTGCGGCCCTCGGCCTCGCCCGCGTCGTCGTGTCCGTCCTGCACCACGAGCAGGCCGCGCGGATACCTGCGCCCCAGCGGCTCGCGCAGTGCCGCCGCGCCGTCGCACTCCTCGGAGCCGTCCGGGCCCGCCGCCGTGGCCCCGACCCGGAAGCCTCCCTCGTACGCGAGGCGGGCACCGCGTCCGCGGCCGTAGGCGGCGAAGGTGTCGTCGCCCTGGCTGGACGCCAGCAGGCGTGACTCACCGCCGTCCGTCCCGGCGACCAGCGTCAGGCCCTCCACGTCCGCCGACAGCCGCTCGCCCCCGTATCCCGGGTCGGCGCCGGGCACGCACTCCTCGGTGGTCTCGTCGTAGACGCCCGGAACGCCGAACTCCCGCACCCTGTCGAGGAGTCGGGGCTTACCGGTGAGGTCGGCGGGCACCCGCCAGATGCCGACGTCCTCCTGGGCTGCGTACAGCGTGCCGCTCGCCGGGTCGACGACCATGCCCTCGACCTGCGGCAGTTCGCCCGGCTCCGAGCACGGCGACCAGGACGTGCCGTCCGGCAGACGGAAGGACGACGGCAGGGTCAGGGTACGCACCTTGCGGTAGCCGACCCTGCCGCCCGCAGCGGCGGTCAGTTCGAGCAGGGCGACGGCGGTGCGCTCACGCCGGCTCACCAGCGCGTAGGCGCGGCCG
Source organism: Streptomyces sp. NPDC088254 (assembly GCF_044740925.1). NCBI lineage: Bacteria > Bacillati > Actinomycetota > Actinomycetes > Kitasatosporales > Streptomycetaceae > Streptomyces > Streptomyces sp. NPDC088254. Next base: position 42,755 of record NZ_JBIURQ010000005.1, read on the forward strand.
GTGGTCCGGTCGGTCCAGGTGGCGAGGCCGTAGGCGGTGCGCTGGGCGTCGATCTCGGACTGGTCGACGGAGAAGACCGGCGGGACGGACGGGTCGGTGACGTCGGTGAGAGGGCGGGACGGGGTGCGCGGGTCGATGCGGTAGAAGCGCAGCCGGTCCGTGCCCCGGTCCGTGGTGATCGCCAGGTCGGCCCGGCCGGTGGACAGGCCGAGACCGTGGACGAGGTCGACGTTGTTGAAGCGGCCGGGGGCGTGGCCGGGCCCCGGCCGGGCGGGCGCGGCGATCGACTGGACCAGACGGGCCTCGAGGTCGTAGACCCGCAGGCCGCCCTGCTTCGCGGTGGCGACGACGAGGCTGGCGTCCGGGCGGGCGGGGTTGCGCCAGATCGCGGGGTCGTCGGCGTCCGCGTCGCCGCCCGCCTCGTCGTCGTACAGCGGGGCGGTCTCCGCGCGGGGCGGGACCGTCGGCAGGGCCGGGCCGGTGTGCGCGGTCGCGGGGAGCGCGGCGGTCAGGGCGAGGGACGCCGCGAGCGCGGCGACGGCGAACGGTCGCGGAAGAGGCCTGGCCACGTCGACCTTCTTTCGGTAGCGGGCATGACAATACGATGATCTTGGTGGCGCGGTCCGTCCGTGAGGGGACGGGCGGGTGGCGGACAGGTGCCCGGTCGGGGAACAACTCCTGTGCTGCGTAAGGAGTGTGGACCTATGCCGTGGAGTGCGCCAGCAGGTAGTCCACGGCCGCGGTGACCTCGGTGACCGTGTGGTGGGGGACGGCCAGGCCGTCCGGCCAGGGACGCCCGGCCACCCATATCGTCCTCAGGCCCGCCCGGTGCCCGCCGTCGATGTCCGCCCGCGGGTTGTCGCCCGTCATCCAGTCCCCGGCGGTGAGCTGCGTTCCGCAGCGGGCCGCCGCCAGCTCGAACAACCGGGGGTCGGGCTTGCGGACGTCGATGTCCCCCGAGGCGGCGATGCCGTCGACGAGATCGGCGAGGCCCGTGGCGCGCACCTTCGCCCGCTGGATGTCGGACGCCCCGTTCGTGGCGACGCCGACGCTCCAGCCCCGGTCCTTCAGCCGGGCGAGGCTCTCCAGCACGGCCGGACGGCAGGTGACGGCCGCCGCCATGCGGTCGACGTACACCCGCCACAGGTGCGCGGCCGACTCGCGCAGCCCGAACTCCGCGCGCAGCCGGGCGAAGTCGCCGCGCTCGGCGTGATCGGCCAGTTCCGTCAGCAGCCACCGCTCGATCTCCGGGCCGTATCCGTGGTCGCGACACAGGTCGGCGACGGCGTCCGCGAACGCGGCCGTACGGTCCACCAGGGTGCCGTCCAGGTCGAAGAGGGCGAGACGCATGCGCGAGACCCTACCCCGGTGAACTGCCGTTGCTTCAGGCCGGGATGCCGCTGCGGGGAGACGTGTTTGCCGCACGAGGGAGCGGCAACGCGATGTCCATGAGTGAATCGAACGCCGAGACGAACGAAGAGCGAGAGACGAAGAAGCGGACCACCGCGGCCAAGGCCCGGCAGAGCGCCACGAAGGCGACCGCGCCGGCCTCGCGGGCGGCCGACGGCGCGGCGGCGAAGACCGGTGAGGCCGCCTCCGCGGCCAAGCGGGGCGCCGAGCGGGCGGCCGACGCGACGACCGGCGCCGCGCAGAACGCGGCCCGGACCGTCGAGGCGGGCCGCCAGGCGATCGTCGCGACCTCGGGGCAGGTCGCGGCCACGGCGAAGACGGCGTGGACGGTCATCGCCCAGCGCAAGCTGGTCGCCGCGGCCGCCGGCGCCGGTCTGACCGCGATCACCGCCGCCTCCTACGCGGCCGGCCGCCGCTCGGGCCGCCACACCCACGGCCCGATCACCCGCCTCACCGGGGGCCGCATCTGACCCCACCGGGTGAGTTCACAGTGCACTGGTGGGGGGGGCCCCCCCCCCCCGGGGGGGGGGGGGCCCCCCCGACCGTGTGGCCCCGAGGGCGGCCCCCGCCGCCGACCCGAGCACTCACCCCCGCCCCTCAGCCGAGCCGCCCCCGTCCCCGCGCGGTGAAACCCTCCCCGCTGGGCACGAGCGGGAGTGATCTTCGTCGTCGAGGCCCACCCCGGAGGAACCGCCACCGTGACCGCGCCCACGCGTCCGCTGCCCCCCGCGCCGCGCCGCCGTTTCGATCTCCGGTCGACGGCGCTCTTCTTCGTCATCCTCGCCATCCTGCTGAGCCTCGCCGTGCTGACCGCCCGTACCGCGGCGGCCGCCGCCGAGCGCCGCCCCGGCTGGGCGGTGGCGCTGGCGCTGCTCACGGCCGGGGTCGTCGTGGCCTGCCGGCGCGGCCGTCGGCACTGGTCGGCGCGCAGGATGGTGCGGCGCACCGCCGCCGCCCTCGAACAGGCCGCCGAGACCGCGGTCGGCGAACTGGAGAACACGGCCCCCCAGCCCCCGCCCCTTGTCGTCGAGGCCCGCCGGGCCGAGGAAACCCTCGTCCCGGCCGAGCAGCCGACGGTGATCCCGCGACAGCCCGGCACCGAGCGCACGCTCCTCGATCCCGACCTCGAACCGACCGTCGCAGCGGCGACCGTCGTCGACGTCGTGGACTACGACGCCCTCGACCCCGACGAGTTCGAGCAGGCGATAGCCGATCTGTGCCTGCGCGACGGCTGCACGGACGTGGAGGTGGTCGGCGGCGCCGGCGACCTCGGCGCCGACGTCACCGCCGTCGCGCCGAGCGGCCACCGGCTCGTCATCCAGTGCAAGCGCTACGGCGAGAGCCACAAGGTCGGCTCACAGGATCTCCAGCGCTTCGGCGGCACCTGCTTCACCGTCCACGAGGCCGACGTCGCCGTCATCGTCACCACCAGCGACTTCACCGCGCCCGCCGTCGAGTACGCGCAGCAGTGCGGCATCGTCTGCGTCGACGCCCGGGACCTGTGGGCCTGGGCCGCCGGCGCCGGCCCCCGCCCCTGGGAGCCGCGCCCCTGGGAGACGCCCGCCGCCGAGTGCTGAGCCGGGGCGGCTGGGGGCTGTCCGGCGGATCATGCCGCGGACGCGGGGTCCGGCACGCCCGCCTGCGGCGTTGTCGTCACTCGCCGGCTCCCCCACGCTCGGCTTCGCTCGCGCGGGAGGTACCCCCATCGCGTCGACTCCCTCCTCCGCCCTGCAGCTGGACGCACCAGACCCCGCTCACCTGGGCCGATGAGTCACCGCTGCCTTCCTGCGACTTGATCCGCCGGACAGCCCCTCGGTCCCCGCCGATGGTTCGCCCGCAGCGAAGTGGGCACTTGGCGGTGAGCTGGCGGCGAGCACGGGAGGCTGTTGTGGCTGTTCGGCATCACCTGATCAAGACGGACCCGGCGACGGTGTGGGCCGTCCTGGCCGACGGGACCCGCTACGCGGACTGGGTGGTCGGAACGGCCAAGTCCCGGCCGCGGCGCGGACAGTGGCCGCAGGTCGGCTCGTCGATCGCCTACGAGATCCGGCTTGGCCCCCTCAGCTTCTCCAACGAGACCGAGGTCCGGCGCTGCGAGGAAGGCCGCGAACTGGAACTGGAGGCCAGGGCGGGCGCGCTCGGCACCGCCAGGATCGCCATCGAGCTGCGCCCCTGGGGCGAGCACTGCCTCGTCATCGTGGACGAACACCCCCTCCAGGGCGCGGGCGGCGCCCTGCACAACGCCGGCGTCGAGGTGCTGATCCAGGTGCGCCACCGCGCCATGCTGGCCCGCCTTGCCAAGGTCTGCGCCGCCGAGCGCGACGAGGCCGAGGCCGGAGCCGGCGGAAGGACCTCCGGTCACGGCGGCGGCCGCACGGCGTCCCAGGCGGCAGGGCGAGCCGCCCACGGAGGCGTCGATGCCTGACGCCGTCGTGATCGGAGCCGGGCCGAACGGCCTGGTCGCGGCCAACCTCCTCGCCGACGCGGGCTGGAGCGTGGAGGTTCTGGAGGAACAGCCCGAACCCGGCGGCGCGGTCCGCCACGACCGGGGCGTGGACCCGGCCTTCGTCAACGACCTGTTCAGCTCCTTCTACCCGCTGGCCGCCGCCTCCCCTGTGCTGTCGGGGCTGCGGCTGGGGGACCACGGCCTGCGCTGGAGCCACGCCCCGCACGTCCTCGCCCACCCTCTCAGTGACGGCAGGTGCGCCGTACTGGACCGGGACCTCGACGCCACCGCGGCCTCCCTGGACGTCTTCCACACCGGGGACGGCGACGCCTGGCGCCGGCTGCACGGCGTGTGGGACCGGCTGCGGCCGGACATCCTCGGCGCCCTCTTCACCCCCTTCCCACCGGTCAAGGCCGGCGCACGGCTCGCGCTGCGGCTGCGCGGAGCGGGCGGACTGCGCCTGGCGCGCACCCTGCTGCTGCCGGTGCGGCGCATGGGCGACGAGGAGTTCGGGGGAGAGGGCGGCAGGCTGCTGCTGGCCGGCAACGCGCTGCACGCCGACCTCGCCCCCGAGGCCGCCGGCAGCGGAGGCTTCGGCTGGCTGATGTCCATGCTCGGCCAGACGTACGGCTTCCCCGTGCCCGTCGGCGGGGCGGGCGCCCTCACCGCCGCCCTGGTCCACCGGCTGCGGGCGCGCGGCGGCGCCTTGCGCTGCGGGGTGCGCGCGGACCGGGTCGTCGTCCGGGGCGGCCGGGCCGTCGGCGTGCGCACCGCCGACGGCGAGGCGGTCCCCGCCCGCAGGGCCGTGCTGGCCGACGTGTCCGTCCCCGCGCTCTACGGCCACCTGGTCGAGCCCGAGCATCTGCCGGCCCAGACGCTGGCCGACCTGAAGCGGTTCCAGTGGGACTTCGCCACCTTCAAGGTCGACTGGGCGCTCGACGGCCCCGTGCCCTGGGCCTCCGAGCAGGCCGCGCGGGCCGGCACCGTCCATCTCGCCGACGGCCTCGACGAACTCACCCGCTTCGCCGCCCAGATCGCCATGGGGCGCGTCCCGGACCGTCCCTTCGCGCTGTTCGGCCAGATGACGACCGCCGACGCCACTCGCTCCCCGCGCGGCACCGAGTCCGCCTGGGCGTACACCCACGTGCCACAGGAGGTCAGGGCGGACGCCGGCGACGAGGGACTCACCGGCGCCTGGGACGAGAAGGAGCAGCAGATCATGGCCGACCGGGTGGAACGCCAGGTGGAACGGTTCGCGCCGGGTTTCCGCGGGCTGATCCGGGCGCGCCGCGTCCTCGGCCCGCCCACCCTCGAGGAACTGGACGCCAACCTCCTCGGCGGCGCCATCAACGGCGGTACGACAGCACTCCACCAGCAGCTCGTGTTCCGGCCCACGCCCGGCGCCGGACGCCCCGAGACGCCGGTGCGCGGGCTGTTCCTCGCCTCCGCCGGCGCCCACCCGGGCGGCGGCGTCCACGGCGCCCCGGGCGCCAACGCCGCCCGCGCTGCCCTGCGCCGCAACCTGCCCCCAGGACTGCCCCGTCTCCAGCGCGCCCTGGCCCAGCGCGACCGCACGGGCGACCGGACGCACACCGCCCGCTGAGGCCGGCACCACACGCCCACCTCGGGCCCGCAGTCACCGATCGGAGCGCCCCATGGCGAACATCCCGCCCGCCCGCAGCCCCCTCACCGACCGCACCGTCGTCGTCACCGGCGCGGCCCGCGGTCTGGGCGCGGCCCAGGCGCACGCCCTCGCCCGGCGCGGCGCACGCCTGGCCCTGCTGGGGCACGAGGGGCCGGCACTGGAGGCGGTGGCCGCCGAGCTGCCCACGCCCGCGGTGGCCGTCGAGGTCGACATCACCGACGCGGCGGCCCTCGGCCGGGCCGCCGACACGGTCCGCGCCCGGCTGGGCCCGCCGTCCGTCGTCGTCGCCAACGCCGGCATCGCCGAGGGCGGCCCCTTCGAGACCGAGGACATGGACGTCTGGCGCCGCGTCATCGACGTCAACCTCACCGGCAGCGCCCTGACCGCCCGGACGTTCCTGCCCGACCTGGAGGAGACCGCCGGCTACTACCTCCAGATCGCCTCCCTGGCGTCGATCGGCGCCGCGCCGATGATGAGCGCCTACTGCGCCTCCAAGGCCGGCGTGGAGGCGTTCGCGCACTCGCTGCGGGCCGAGGTCGCCCATCGGGGCGTGGCCGTCGGCGTCGCCTACATCAACTGGACCGACACCGACATGATCCGCGACGCCGACCGGTACGCCGTCCTGCGCGAACTGCGCGCCCATATGCCCCCGCCCGCCCGGCACGTCTTCCCGGCACACGAGGTCGCCGAGCGGCTCGCGCGGGCCGTGGAGCGCCGCCGTACCGCCGTCTATGTCCCCGGCTGGCTGCGTCTCGCGCAGGTGACGCGGGCCGCGCTGCCGCCTCTGGTGCTGCGCCGCTGCCGGCGTGCGCTGCCCCGGCTGGAGGCACGGGAGGCGTTCGGCCGGACGGGGCCGCTCGGTGCGGGGGGACGAGCCGACAGTGAATCCGCTCATCTGAGCAGCATGGGACGCAAAGGGTCGATCTGACGCTTACGCCTGGGCCGTCCGGGGCACTCGGGGAGCCGATCACTCCGCGAGCCGCGCTCCACGGCGCGGCGGGGGCGCCGAAGCAGGGCGAGGGAGACGAACGTGACGGTGCGCATAGGCGTAGAGGAAGAGTTCCATGTGCTGGACGTGGAGAGCGGGCGGCTCGTGCCACGCGCCGACGAACTTCTCGGCCGGGCTGACAGAGACGGCTTCACCCGCGAGCTCCAGCAGACGGTCGTGGAGAGCAACAGCGGCGTCCACGACACCCTGGACGACCTCTTCAAGGACCTGTCGGGGACCCGGGGCAGGCTGGACGCGGCCGCCTCCTCGCTGGGGCTCGCCGTGGTCGCCGCCGGCACCGTCCCGCTGGCCCGCGTCACCTCCCGCGACGTCACCGCCGACCCCCGCTACCGGCGCATGGTCGAGGACTACCGCCGGGTCGCCGACGAGCAGCTCATCTGCAGCGCGCAGGTCCACGTCGACGTACCCGACCGCGACACCGCCGTACGCGCCATGTGCCTGGTCTCGCCCTGGCTCGCGCCGCTCCTCGCCCTGTCGGCCAGTTCGCCGTTCTGGCTGGGAACCGACACCGGCTACGCCAGCTGGCGGACCATGGTGTGGCAGCGGTGGCCCACCGCCGGCCCGGCCGGCTGCTACCGGGACGCCGCCGAGTACGACGCCGCCCTCGCCGAGCTGATCGCCTCGGGCGTCATCACCGACGCCGGCATGGCCTACCACGACGTACGGCCCTCCGCCCACCAGCGCACCCTGGAGCTGCGCATCTGCGACGCCTGCCCCCGGGTGGAGACCGTGGTGCTGGTCGCAGGCCTCTTCCGCGCCCTCGTACGGGACGCCTGCCACCGTCTGGCCCGCCACGACGGGCCGTTGTGCGACGGCCGCCACGACCGGCTGCGCGCCGCCACCTGGCGGGCCGCCCGCTCCGGTCTCGAAGGCGCGCTCGTCCACCCCGAGACGCACCGCGCCGAGCCCGCCGGCACGGTCCTGCGCGCGATGGCGGCCCGGCTGCGGCCCGCGCTGGAGGCCTCCGGCGACCGGAGCATCGTCGAAGCCCTGCTGGAGGAGACGCTCGCCGCGGGCAGCGCGGCCGACCGGCTGCGCCACGCGGCGCAGACCGAGGACCTCCTCGCCAGCATCGACCTGATGGTCGCGGAGACCCGTGGGACCCGGGCGACGCCCCGCCCGCCCATGGCGACCCGCCCCTCACGGCCGACCAGGGCCGCCGCCGCCCGGCACGCGCACCCGCACGCCCCCGCGGCGGCCCCGGCAGGAACGCCCGAGCCGTAGGCCCGCGCCCCCTGCCCGTCCCGTCCTCCACCACAAGGAGCGTCACCCCGTCATGTGCAGCACCCGGCCTTCCTCCAGGGCCCGTCGCGAACGTCCCGCCTGCCCTTCGACCCGCCCCGGACCGGAGGACCCCGACGATCCCGCGCCGACCGGCCGGGCCTGCGCGCCCGGCCCGCACGACCCTTTCCGAGAACGCGTCCCCTGCCCGGAACCCCAGAACCTCACGGGAGGGAGGGCCGTGCGATGTGCGGGCTGAGCGGCGAGATCCGCCTCGACGGCGGCCGGCCCGACATCGCGGCCGTGGAACGCATGACGGACCGGCTGGCGCCCCGCGGCCCCGACGGCCGCGGACTGTGGTCCCAGGGGCCGGTGGCACTCGGCCACCGCAGGCTGAAGATCATCGACCTGTCCGAGAGCGGCGCCCAGCCCATGGCCGACCCCGGCGCCCGGATCAGCGGCGTCTTCAACGGGTGCGTCTACAACTACCGCGAACTGCGCGACGAACTGCGCGGCCTCGGCCACCGCTTCTTCTCCGACTCCGACACCGAGGTCGTCATCAGGGCGTACCTGGAGTGGGGCGCCGACTGCGTACGGCACTTCTACGGCATGTTCGCCTTCGCCCTCGTCGAACAGGACACCGGACGCGTGGTGCTGGCCCGCGACCGGCTCGGCATCAAGCCCCTCTACCTCGCCGAGAGCCCGGAGCGCCTGCGGTTCGCCTCCTCGCTGCCCGCCCTGCTCGCCGCCGGCGACGTGGACACCTCGCTCGACCCCGCGGCCCTGCACCAGTACCTCAGCTGGCACGCCACCGTCGCCGCGCCCCGGACCGTCCTCAACGGCGTGCGCAAGCTCCCGCCCGCCACGGTCCGCGTCATCGAGCCCGACGGCACCCGCCACGACCACCTCTACTGGCAGCCCTCCTACACCCGGCGCCCCGAGTACGCCGCGATGAGCGCCGACGACTGGACCGACGCGGTGCTCGCGGCGCTGCGCACCGCCGTCCGCCGCCGCATGGTCGCCGACGTCCCCGTCGGCGTGCTGCTGTCCGGCGGGCTCGACTCCAGCCTCATCGTCGCGCTGCTCGCCGACGAGGGGCAGAGCGACCTGGCGACCTTCAGCGTCGGCTTCGAGTCCGAAGGCGGCGAGGACGGCGACGAGTTCGCCTACTCCGACCTGGTGGCCGAGCGCTTCCAGACCCGCCACCATCAGCTGATGGTGCCCTCCGACCGGGTCTCCGGCGCCCTGGACGCGGCGGTCGCCGCCATGAGCGAACCGATGATGAGCCACGACACCGTCGCCTTCCACCTGCTGTCCGAGCAGGTCGCCAAGGAGGTCAAGGTCGTCCAGAGCGGCCAGGGCGCCGACGAGGTGTTCGCCGGCTACCACTGGTACCCGGCGATGGCGGGCGTGCCGCGGCAGCGAGCCGCCGAGGCGTACATCGACGCCTACTTCGACCGCTCGCACGCCGACCTGGCCCGCATCCTCGAACCCGGCGTCCTGCCGGAGCACGACGTCTCCTCGGAGTTCGTCCGCGCCCACATGGCGGCCGACGGCGCGCAGACCGCGCTCGACGCCGACCTCAGACTCGACACGCACGTGATGATGGTCGACGACCCGGTCAAGCGGGTCGACAACATGACCATGGACTGGGGCCTGGAGGCCAGGGTGCCCTTCCTCGACCACGAACTGGTCGAACTGGCCGCCGCCTGCCCGCCGGAGCTCAAGCTCGCCGACGGCGGCAAGGGCATCCTCAAGGCGGTCGGCCGCAAGGTCCTCCCGCGCGAGGTCGTCGACCGGCCCAAGGGCTACTTCCCGGTTCCCGCCATCAAGCACATGGCGGGACCGGTGCTCCAGCGCGTCCGCGAAGCGCTGAACGCGCCCGAGGCCAGGGCCCGCGGGGTCTTCCGGCGGGAATACGTCAACGAACTGCTCGCGGCGCCCGACGCGCACCGCACCAGGCGAGGAGCCAACACGCTGTGGCAGATAGCGCTGCTGGAAACATGGCTGCAGACGCACCGGATCCACTGACCGCGGTGGCGGACGGGCCGGGATCCGCCGTCGCCTGCACGACCTCGTCCGACCCCCTCACGGCGGACGGGACGAGGTCGTCCGGCCTCCCGCCGCCCGGCGCGGACCCGGGCGCCCGCCCCGCCCCCGTCGACGGGCCGGGCGCGCCGGGCGGGCCGGACCACGGTCTCGGCAACCGCCCGCCGGACGCGCTGGGCCCCGCGCCCGCGCCCCTGTCTCTCCCCGACACCTCCGCCGCGCACGGCGCCCCGCAGCCCCTGCTGTCCCACGGCTGCTGGTACCCCTCGGCCGCCCCGGACGGCCGGCAGGCCGCGTTCATCTGCGACCGCGCCGGCGTGCCCCAGCTGTGGGCGGGGCCCCTGAGCGGCGAGGACGTGCGTCTGCTGGACGCCGACCCGCAACCGGTCACCGAGGTGTCCTGGTCGCCGGACGGACGGTGGATCGCCTACACCGTCGCCCCCGGCGGCGGCGAACTGACCCAGGTGCTGTGCGTACGGCCCGACGGCACCGACCGGCGCCTCCTGGCCGGCGGCGAGCCCGGCGCCTCCGCCCACCTCGGCTGCTGGCAGCACGACGGCACGGCCCTCGCGGTCACCGTCACCGAACCGGCCCCGCCGGGCCGCCCGCACCCGGGGCACCCGGGCCTGCCCGCCCAGCAGGGCCCGCAGAACCGGGGCGCCGCCGCCGACCACGGACTGGAGGACAGGACCCTGTCGGCGTACCTGGTCGACCCCGACGGGCTGTCAGCTCCCGTCCTCCTCGCCGCCGAACCCGCCGCGCCCACCCTGCGCGTGTGCGACCTCAGCCAGGACGGCCGGCTCGCCCTGCTGCGCCGGGGCCCACGCGGCCGCCGCGAGGCCCTCGTCGTCCGCACCGGCGACCTGGCCGTGACGTGTGTGAAGCGGGTCGCCGACGGAGACCCCTGGATCGGCGCCTTCTCACCCGACGGCCGCACCGTGTGGCTGCGCAGCGACGACGAGCGCGAGTACGCCGCCCTCACCGCGATCCGCCTCGACCCCCGGGGCCAGCCCCTCGGCGCCACCGTCGTCGCCGAACGCGACGGCTGCGGACTGGAGTTGCTGTACCTCGACCGGGAGAGCCGCAACGCCGCGCTGGCATGGAACGCCAAGGGCGTCAGCGAACTCGAACTCACCTCGCTGCCCCCGGCCGCGCCGCCCGACGGGACGGTCCTCCCGCTGCGGCCCGTGCACCTCCCGCACGAGGTCGTCACCCGCGTCGCCCCGCTGACCGGCGACGACGGCCCCGTCGTGGCCCTGTCCGGCTCCCGCCGCCGCCCCGGCATCTGGCACGTGCCGTCCGGCGCGCCCGTGCGCACCCCCTGGTCCTCCCGCGACGAGGACGCCGTCCCGCCGGGCCGGCCGCCCACCCGCCCGGTGCCGATGCGCCCCGTCGCACGGGACGGCCTCACCCTCGGCGGCTGGTACTACCGTGCCCCCGGCCGCTCCCCGGGGGAGCCCGCGCCCTGCGTCCTGCATCTGCACGGCGGACCCGAGGAACAGGAACGTCCGGTCCTGCACCCGCTCTACCACGAGCTGATCAGCCGGGGCCTGGACGTCTTCGCCCCCGACGTCCGCGGCTCGTCGGGTCACGGCCGCAGCTTCGTCGACGCCGACCTGGGGGAGGGGCGGTTCGCCGCCATCGACGACGTCGCCGACTGCGCGGCCCACGCCGTCGCCGAGGGCCTGGCCGACCCGCGGCGGCTCGCCGTGATGGGCCGCTCCTACGGCGGCTACCTGGTGATGGCGTCCCTGGTGTGGCACCCGCACCTGTTCCGCACCGGCATCGCCGTCTGCGGGATGTCCGACCTCATGACGTTCTTCGCCGGCACCGAGCCGTGGATCGCCCGGTCGGCCGCCCACAAGTACGGCCACCCCGAACACGACCGCGACCTCCTGCGCTCGCTGTCCCCGATGAGCCGGATCGACGAGCTCCGGGCCCCGGTGCTGGCCGTGCACGGCGAACACGACACCAACGTGCCCCCGGCCGAGTCCGAGCAGTTCGTCCGGGCGGCCCGCGAACGCGGCCTGGAGGCACGGCTGCTGCTCCTGCGCGAGGAGGGCCACGACTTCCGCCGCGCCGACAACCGCAGGCTCTTCCGCCGCACGGCCGCCGACTGGATGCAACGCCATCTGACCGGCTGACCATCGACCATCCGTGGCGGGGGCGCCGCGACACGTCACGGCACGTCCGCGTCCACCCCGTCGACGTCCGACCTGCGCCGCACCACCATCAGCGCGGTGTCGTCGCCGGGCGTGCCGCCCGAGTGGCGGCGCAGGTCGCGGTAGACGGCGGCCGGCACCTCGCCGGGCCGCACCCCGGCCCACACCGGCGCGCGCTCCTCCAGCGGATAGAACGCGCCGGACGGATCCCGGGCCTCGGTGACGCCGTCCGTGCACAGCAGCAGCGTGCTGCCGTGGGGGAACGCGAACCAGTCGACCGTGCGCGGCGTGGGAGCGAGCGCGTCGAGGCCCAGCGGAACGCACGGCTCGCCCCGCAGCGTCGACTCCGTCTTCTCCCCGTCGAGCAACAGGGGCGCGACATGACCGCAGTTGATCGCCTGGACCTCGTCCTCGGAGTCGATGCCGAGGACCAGCGCCGTCACGAAACGCTCGCTCTCGCCGACCTGCGCGGCGAAGGAGTTGTGCCGCAGCACCGCCTCCTCCAGCGCGTCCACGACCGCGGTGAGCGTGGGCTCGGCCACGGCCGCCTCCCGGAACGCGCTCAGCACCGCGAACGCCGCGCTGATCGCGGGCAACCCCTTGCCCTGCACGTCCCCGATGAACACCCGGCTGCCGTAAGGGGAGGCCACCACCTCGTACACGTCGCCGCCCACCCGGCTGTCCTCCTCCACCGGCTGGTAGAGGCCATGCACAAGGAGCTGGTCCGTCACCAGCGGGAACGGCCGCAGCAACTGCCGCTGCAACGCGGCCGCGGCGGACCGCAGCCGGGCGATCTCGCCCTCGCTGCGCACGCGCTGCGCCGCCCGCGTGATGCTGAGCCCGTTGAAGACGAGCGCGAAGACGACGGTCGCCACCCCGGCGCTGATCGAGTCCTCCGCCCGGTCGAACAGCGCGGCGACGATCGTGAGCGTCACCCACACGGAGGCGACGACGGTCTGCCGCACCGTGCCCCGTCCGGAGAACAGCGCCGGCAGCACCACCAGGAACGGGGCGAGCCGGGTCTCCCGGTCCAGGAAGAGACCGATGACGGCCAGCAGAGCCGTCGTGCCGACCAGCCACCCCAGGACGACCGACCACCGCAACGGAGGCCCGGCCCCGCCCCTCAGGGACGAGGCCTCGGGATCCAGTGACGTACCCACCAACCCTCCCGTCCCCGCGATCCTCCGGCGCCCCCGAGAAACGCCCTCCTCACCCATAATCGGCCCAAACCACCCCGAAGACCCACCCGACCCGACCCGAGGCCCGCCGCCGCGCCCACTCGACCGCCCCAGCCACACCACCGGGCCGCCCGAGCCCCGCCGTGGTGGAGTGGACTGGTGATCGTGCTCGCCGTGCTCTTCGCCGTCCTGGGCGCCGCCAGCAACGCCACCGGTACGGCGTTCCAGCGCAAGGCCGCCTCAACCGTGCACCAAGGGGGCGGTCTCACCCTCCTGCGCGCGCTCGCGCACCGGCCCGCCTGGGCCATCGGTGTCGCCGGCGTCGTGTGCGCCGCGGTGTTCCAGGCGCTCGCTCTGGTCAACGGGGCCATCGCCCTGGTGCAGCCCCTCTTCGTCCTCGAACTGCCCTTCGCCCTGCTGATCGCCGTTCCCCTGCTGCGCCTGCGCCTGTCCGTCGCCGCGTGGCGGGCCGTCGCGGCGGTGGTGGGCGGCCTGGCCGTGCTCCTCTTGTCGGCGGCGCCGCAGGAGGTCCGCGAACAGGCGCCCATGGCCCGCTGGATCCCCGCGCTGACGCTGTGCGTCGCGGCCATGTCCGCCGCCGTCCTCCTCGCCCGCCCCGGCCGCCCGCCCCTGTTCCGCGCGGCCGTCCTGGCGTGCGCCGCCGCGGTCGGCAACGCCCTGACGGCCGCCCTGATGAAGTCCGCCACCGAACGCCTCGCCGACGACGGCCTCGTCGCCTTCCTCACCATCTGGCAGACGTACGCCTTCGCCCTCGCCGGCGTCTGCGCCGTCCTGCTGCTGGAGAACGCCCTCCAGGCCGGCCCGCTCAGCGCCTCCCAGCCGCCGCTCACCATCGGCGACGCGACGATCAGCCTCGTCCTGGGCGTCACCCTGTTCGACGAGCGCGTCCGCACCGGCTGGTGGCTGTTGCCGGAGGCGCTGGGCGCGCTGCTGCTCCTGTGGGGCGTCTTCCGGCTGACTCGCGTGGTGCCGAACCTGGCCGAGGTGGTGAGCTGAGCGCCCGGCGGGACGGCCCCCGCGCCCTGCACACCCCCGCCGACCTGCGCGCGCCCCGCCCCGGTGTGAGACTTGCCGCGAGGACGAGCGGCAGCCGGTGAGGCGGTGGTGCGGTGTGTCGGCCGAGGCCAGCGACGAGCGGCTCAGCGAGTTCCTCGCCGACCCCGTCACCTCCACGCTCGAACTGAGCGCGGCGCTCGACCGCTGCACGAAGGCGCTCGACCTCCCGCACGCCGTCGTCTACCTCGCCGACCTGCAACAGCGCCACCTCGTCCCGCTGACCGACGTGGCGCCGCCCCTCTCCATCGACGACTCCCTTGCGGGCTGGACATACCGCACCCAGTCCCTGCGCGTCCAGGCGCACGGCGCCGGCGGTGTGACCGCATGGTTCCCCCTGCTCGACGGCGCCGAACGGCTCGGCGTCGTCGCCGTGCACGGGGAGGCGCTCACCGCGCGCTCCCTCACCCGGGGCCGGGCGCTCACCGCACTGCTGGGCATGATGCTCACGTCGAAACGGGCCTACAAGGACTCCTACGCCAGCCACATCCGCACCCAGCCCATGGGCCTGCCCGCCGAACTGGTGCGGGCCTTCCTCCCGCCCCGCACCATCGGCGACGGCCGCGTCGTCTCCACGGCGGTCCTGGAACCGGCCTACCAGCTCGGCGGGGACGCCTTCGACCACTGCCTCACCGACACCCATCTGCACGCCACCGTCGTCGACGCCATGGGCCACAACCTGGCCTCCGGGCTGACCAGCTCGGTCACCCTCGCCGCCTGCCGCAACGGCCGCCGCAGCGGAGCCGGCCTCGCGGAGCTGGTCGCCGGCGCGGACCGAGCGCTCGCCGAGTGGCTGCCGGACCAGTTCTGCACCGCCGTAGTGACCCAGCTGGACCTCGCCACGGGCATGCTGTACTGGAGCAACTGCGGCCACCCCGCACCCCTGCTGATCCGGGACCAGCGGCCGGTCGTCGACGCGCTGGAGCGCGAACCGGCACCGCCGATGGGCCTGCCCGCGCTGCTGTCAGGGGAGCCGCGCGTGACCCACGAATACCCCCTCCGGCCGGGGGACCGGGTGCTCCTCTACACCGACGGCGTCACCGAGGCCCGTTTCCGCGACGGCAGCCTCTTCGGCCTCGAACGCTTCGCGGACTACGTCATCCGCGCCACGGCCGCCGGGGAACTCGCCCCCGAGACCCTGCGCCGCCTCATCCACTCCATCCTGGACACCCAGCCGGTGGGACTGCGCGACGACGCGACCATCCTGATGCTCGAATGGCAGCCGCCCGCCCGAGACTGACCGCGCGGGCGGACCGTGCCCCACGGCCGGACCGTCAGGCGTGCGACAGGGCGAAGGAGACGAGGAAACCGCAGACCGTGACCAGCCCGATCGCCAGATGCGCTTCCTCGAACGCCTCGGGGATCATCGTGTCGGCGATCATGGCGAGGATCGCCCCGGCCGCCACCGCCGTCACCGCGGCGATCACGGCGGGGGAGAACGCGCCCACCACGGTGTAGCCGAGCACGGCCGACACGGTGCTCGCGGCCGCGATCGCGCCCCAGACACCGAACACGTACCCCTTGCTCCGGCCGGCCTTGCGCATCCCCGCCGAACTGGACAGCCCCTCGGGCACGTTGCTGATGAACACCGCGGCCACGGTCACCAGGCTCACCGCGCCGCCGTCGAGCAGAGAGACCCCGATCACCGCCGACTCCGGGACGCCGTCCAGCAGCGCCCCCAGGGCCAGCGCGGTACCGGAACCGCCCTGCTCGCTCTCCGAGGGCTGTGTCTCGCCCTCCGCGGACCCGGAGCGCTTGCGATGCCGCGCGCCCCGGCGGGCCAGCCACAGGTTGCCGACGGTGTAGGCCAGCGCGCCGACGAGCGTCCCCACGGCGGCGGGACCGAGCCCGCCCTCGTCGTACGCCTCGCCGACCAGCTCGAAGGAGACCGCTGACAGCAACACGCCCGCGCCGAACGCCATCACCATGGCGATCACCTTCTGCGGGACCCGTACCCCGTACCCCACCAGCGCTCCCAGCAGCAACGCCGAACCCGCCACCAGTCCCCACAACCCCGCAAGCACCACATCGGACATGCTGGTCCGTCTACCCACGGCACCTACGGGGATTCACGGCCGCGGCGCCGGCCGGTAGGAACTGATGACGTACAGGGCTTCGTCGTCGACGGCGTTCTCCGACCGGTCCGCAGTGATCCGCACGGGATGCCCGTCGGCCGCGTACCGGGCCGCCGCCGTGTCCGCCCCCTCACTGCGGGCCGTGCGCAGCATCTCCAACAGGGCCCCGATGGTGGGCACTCGGCCGGTCAGCTCCCGAGTCTGACGGTGGCCGTCCGCGTCCAGCCCCTCGGCCGACGTCACCGCCCCGTCCCGCACACTCACCCGGAACGTCCCGGCGAGCACCTGGGCCGTCGACGTCAACGTGTAGCTGTAGGCGGCCGGTTCCTCCCACGCTGTGACGCCGTCCGGCCGCGAAACGTTCGACTCGCTCCGTTGAAGAGCCCGTCGGCGGGTACGCGGACGGGAGAGAGAACGGCCTCACGGGAGGAGACAGGGATGAGCAGCGTCATTCAGCGCATCAAGGAGTTCGCACGCAGTCCGCAGGGGCGGCGCACCATCGAGCAGGTGCGCCGGCAGGCCGCCGACCCCCGGCGGCGCTCCCAGGCCCGCGGGCTGCTCGCCCGGCTGCGCACCCGGCACTGACACCGCTCGAACGGCTCGGGTGACTGCCTGTTCTACAGTGACTGCCGTCAGTCAGTTCCGGAGGAATCCGGGAACCCGGGGAGGTAGTCGCCCACCATGCCGACGGAAACGTTTGAGTTCCAGGTGGAAGCCCGTCAGCTGCTGCAGCTGATGATCCACTCGATCTACTCGAACAAGGATGTCTTCCTGCGGGAACTCGTCTCCAACGCCTCCGACGCGCTGGACAAGCTGCGTCTGGCGGCGCTGCGGGACGAGGCGCAGGACGCCGACGTGTCCGATCCGCACATCGAGATCGAGACCGACGCCGAGGCCCGCACGCTCACCGTGCGGGACAACGGCATCGGTATGTCCCGCGACGAGGTGGCGGACCTCATCGGCACCATCGCCAACTCCGGCACCGCCAAGTTCCTCGAACAGCTGAAGCAGACAGACGACCCGGCGGGCGCCGAGAACCTCATCGGCCGGTTCGGCGTCGGGTTCTACTCCAGCTTCATGGTCGCGGACGAGGTCACCCTCGTGACCCGGCGGGCCGGCGAGACACACGGCACCAGCTGGTCGTCCCGCGGCGAGGGCACCTACACCCTCGGCACGGTCGAGGACGCCCCGCAGGGCACCACGATCACCCTCCACCTCAAGCCGGCCGACCCCGAGAACCAGCTCCACGACTACACATCCCCCTGGAAGATCAGGGAAATCGTCAAGCGGTACTCGGACTTCATCACCTGGCCGATCCGGATGGCCGCGCCCGCAGGGTCCGCGAACACCACGGACACCGCCGACACCGACGAGCCCGCCGAAGCCCCCGCGCCCGAGACGCTCAACTCGATGAAGGCCCTCTGGTCCCGCTCCCGCGACGAGGTGAAGAGCGAGGAGTACCACGAGCTCTACAAGCACATCAGCCACGACTGGAACGACCCCCTGGAGACCATCCGCCTCCAGGCGGAGGGCACCTTCGAGTACCAGGCTCTGCTGTTCATCCCCGCCCACGCCCCGCACGACCTGTTCACCCAGGGCTACAAGCGCGGCGTCCAGCTGTACGTCAAGCGCGTCTTCATCATGGACGACTGCGAGGCGCTGCTCCCGTCGTACCTGCGCTTCGTCAAGGGCGTCGTCGACGCCCAGGACCTCTCCCTCAACGTCTCCCGCGAGATCCTCCAGCAGGACCGGCACATCCAGCTGATGCACCGCCGGCTGGCGAAGAAGGTCCTGTCCTCGGTCAAGGACATGAGGGGCTCCGCGCCCGAGCGGTACGCCACGTTCTGGCGGGA
The DNA here is from genome assembly GCF_044740925.1 of Streptomyces sp. NPDC088254. NCBI lineage: Bacteria > Bacillati > Actinomycetota > Actinomycetes > Kitasatosporales > Streptomycetaceae > Streptomyces > Streptomyces sp. NPDC088254. The sequence continues at coordinate 60,877 of NZ_JBIURQ010000005.1, forward strand.
GTTCGGCTCCGTCCTGAAGGAGGGACTGGTCACCGACTCCGAGAACCGCGAAGCCCTCCTCGCCGTCTCCTCGTTCGCCACCACCCACGACAGCGCCGAGCCGACGACGCTCGCGCAGTACGTGGAGCGGATGAAGGACGGGCAGGACGACATCTACTTCATGACGGGCGAGTCCCGCGAGGCCATCGAGAACTCGCCGCACATGGAGGCCTTCCGGGCCAAGGGCATCGAGGTCCTGCTGCTGACCGACCCGGTCGACGAGGTGTGGACCGACACGGTGGGGGAGTACCAGGGCAAGCGGCTGCGGTCCGTCGCCAAGGGCGAGATCGACCTCGACGGCGACGCCGGGGACGAGCCCGCCGAGAGCCGCGAGAAGCGGGACGAGGAGTACGCCCCGCTGCTCGCCTGGATGAAGGAGCGGCTCGGCGAGGACGTCAAGGACGTACGGCTGTCCTCGCGCCTCACCGTCTCCCCGGCCTGTCTGGTCTCCGACGCGCACGACCTGACCCCGGCGCTGGAGAACCTGTACCGGGCGATGGGTCAGGAGGTGCCCCGCGCCCGGCGCATCCTGGAGCTCAACCCGGAGCACACCTTGGTCAAGAGCCTCGACCAGGCCTTCAAGGTCAAGTCGGAGGACGACACCGCGCTCACCGAGACCGCCGAACTCCTCCATGGCCTCGCCGCGTTGGCCGAGGGAGGCCGTCCGAAGGAGCCGGCCCGGTTCGTCCAGCTGCTGGCCGACCGCATGGAACGCGCGCTCCAGGCGGAGTGAACAAGGGCGTCTTCGACGGAGGCCGGACCGGGGCTCCGGCATCGATGTCAGTGCCGTGGTGGAAGATGCGAAGGAAATGAGATCAACTCCGGCCGGGCCGGGTAGGCGGTCTCGTGACCCTGCCACCGGAAAGGCCTCCGTTGATATCGCCCAACCTCCGTTCCGGCGCTCCGCTCAGCCCGGCCGCAGCCGACGTCCTGCGCATCGTCAACGACTCCGGCACGCCCGTTTTCGTGACCGTCCACGCGGACGGACGCCGCAGGTACAGCTACTGGCAGCCGCTGGACGCGCGCACCGGCCGGGGAGGCTGTTACACGGCCCTCCCCACGGCCGAGTGCGACCGGCTGCACTCCGCCGGCCGCATCACCCTCGGTGAGCCCCTCACCGACCCGACGAGGACGATCTACCGGGTCCGGCCGGCCCGCACCCCGGCGCCCCCCGCCCGCGCGGCGCGGACGGCCGCCCGTCCCGCCGCTCGCCCGAGGTCCGAGCGCGGACGGCTGTGGGCCGCCTGACGGTGGCGGCCCGGGTGCGGCCGGCCCGGGCTCAGAGCCCCGAGCCGAACGACTCCGTGGTGTACGCGCACTCCGTGTACACATAGCCGTTCTCCAGCTTCGCCGTGTCCGAGGCGGGCGTGGAGGAGGAGATGCTGGAGCCGTTCGACTTGTGCACGAAGTACGTGGTGCCCGGCGGCAGGCTGATGGTGCGCTGCGGGTAGTTCTTGCCGCCCTCGCACGGCTTGAAGTACGGGCTGACGGTGCTGCCGAGGGAGTAGGCGCGGCAGCCGCCGCACGCCTTCAGGGTGAGGCTGCCGGTGACCGGCCCGGTGAACAGGACGGTCACCGCGTCCGGGCTGTCGTTCTTCACCGTGACGGAGATGCTGCCGCCGCTGCGCATCGTGGGCAGCTTCTTGCCGGCTTCCGGCACCGTCTGGGCGACCTCCGCCGCGATCGCGATCTTCTTCGCCAACGGGACGTTCTCGGCCGTCCTGTTGGCCGTGACGTACTCGTTCATCGTGGTCAGCGCGGCGTCGAAGTCGCCGTCCCGGTACTGGTCCACGCCGCAGGTGTAGGTGCCCGAGGCGACCTGGGCCGTGGCCCGGCCGGCGTCCTTGGCGAGGGCCGCGTGGATCCCCGCCTTCTCGCCGGGCAGCTCGGTGATCCGGGTGGCGAGGGCGCGCAGCCGCTGGACCGCCGTGCACGGATCCGCCCCGCGCAGCCCCTTCTCCTCCCGGACGACGGCGGCGTTCACGGCCGGCTCCACCTTCGCGGCCGGCGCCGACTTCGGGAACGTGGTGAGCAGTTCGCCGAACTGCGCCGCCCAGGTCGACTGGTCGGCCGCGAGTCCGGCCGAGGCGCACTCGTAGAGCGAGGTCGCCAGCCGGTCGTCGGGCCACTTCTCCAGCTCGCCCAGCTCGGTCTTCTTCACCCGGTCGGGGACCGTGCGCAGATATGTCAGCGGCGCGATCGCCGTGCAGTACTCGCGCTGCTCGTAGGGGGCGCCGACCGTGGCGTAGTACGTCTTCATACGGCCGGGCACCCGTGCCGCCGCCCGCGAGTCCGGGTGATCGGCCACCAGGTCCTCGTAGGCGGTCAGCGCCTCGCGGTAGTCGGCCTCGGCCGCGGTGAACTCCTTCTTGCCCGCCGCCGCGACCAGCCGGTCGGCCTCCTCCAGCCGGTCCAGCAGCATCTGCTGCACCGCCTCGTCCCGCTCGGCGTCGTACCAGACCACGCCCCCGGCCGGCACGGCGAGCAGCAGCAACCCCAGCGCCAGCGCCAGCGGCGCGCGGCCCGGCAGGGCCAGCGGCGTCCGCAGACCCACGCGCGCCCCGTGCGCCGCCGCCAGGACGAGGAACACCGCGTACGCCACGAGCGCCGCCTCGGGGACGCCGTCCGGGTCGGCCGGCAGCGCCGCGGTCAGCAGGACGGCGGTGGCGATCCAGCACAGCGCCGTCAGGGCCCAGCGCCGTGTCAGCGCGTAACCCAGGCCCAGACCGCTGAGGTTGAGGACCGCGACTGCGACCGCCCGTGCGCCGTCCGCGGGCGGCGGCGGAGGGGCCGCCGGCATCGGTGGGACGAAGTAGCCGTTGTCGTATCTGCCGTACCCGCCGTCGGACATGGCGGCCTCCCCCGTCAACTCCGCATGCATGTCTGTGACTTGGCAGTGTAAGGGTAGAGGGGGAAAGCCGACAGAGCGGGGCGGAGCACCCGTTGGGGGCGACTACTGCCAGGTCGTGTCCGATCATGCCCAGGCATGATCATTCGTGCCGAATCAGGTGGACACCGACGACCCGGACCCCGGACCATGGGAACGAGACCGGCGTCCGCCGGCCCTCACCGGACGCGGTACTCGTCCCAGAACGGGCCGAGGTCGTCGTCCGTCGCCGCCTGGGCGGCCCGCTTGAAGTCGGCGGTGGTGGAGACGCCGTACCGGTGGTCGCGGACGTAGCGCCGGAGCATCCCCGCCATGGCGTCGGCGCCCAGGACGGCCTCCAGACGCGCCAGGACGCACGGGCCCACCGTGTAGACGACGTGGTACTCGTCCCGGTGCTCGGACCAGTAGGCCATCGAGCGGGTCAGCTCGGCCTCCTCGCTCGGCCAGTAGATCTCCGAGCAGTCGAAGTCCTGCCAGCCGCGGAAACGCGCGTTGGCGTACTGGGCGAAGCTCTCGTCGAGCCACGGCGCGGCGTACTGGTCGTTGCCCACGATGCCGTACCACCACTGGTGGGCGATCTCGTGGACGACGGCGCCGCCCTCCTCGGAGGTGCCGAGGAGGACCAGCCCGGGGTACTCCATCCCGCCGCCGAAGCCGGCGGTCATCACCAGGTCGACCTCACCGTACGGATAGCGGCCGAACTCCTTCCCGAAGCGGTCCACGGCGGCCACGCCGTCGCGCCGGTTGAGGCGCACGCCCTCGGCCGGAGTGTCCGGCGCCCAGTACGACCGCACGAGCACGCCCCCGGGAGAGGTCTGCGTCGCCGAGCGGAACGGGCCGGCCGCCCAGGCGAAGTCCCGCACCCGGTCGGCGACGCTCAGCGTGACCGTGCGCCCGGGTGCGCCGGGCAGGGTCCGGGTGCGGCCGGTCGCCGGGACCTTCAGGGCCGACGGGTGGTCCAGGCGCACCCGGAAGTCGCCCGCCAGGGAGTAGAAGCTCTCGCCGGTCGCCACGTACGGGTCCAGGTGCCATCCCCCGGCGTCGTGCACGGCGAGCACCGGCAGCGCGTTGCCCAGGAACCGGAACGCGCCCTCCCGTCCGAAGCGGGCATTGCGCTCGGGCACCGTGACGGACACGTCGTAGGCGACGCTCGCGCGCCCGCCGTGCGCCAGCGGCTCCGGCAGTGCGATCCGCAGCGCGGTGCAGCCCACGGTGAGCGGGCCCGGCGTGCCGCCGCGCACCCCGGACACGCTGACGGGGGAGGACGCGTCGGCCGTGCCGCACCCGTCCTCGCCGTTGCCCCACAGCCGCACGTACACCTCGCGCAGCGGCCGGCCGGAGGCGTTGCGGAACGACACCCGCTCGTGCCCGGTCCAGCGGGAGCCGTCTGCGTCGGCCCGCAGTGTCACGTCGTAGCGGAGGAGGTCGGGCGTCGCGGCCCCGGCCGCGCTCGCTGCGACCCCGGGTGCCGCGGCCGCTCCGGTCACCGTGGCGGCCGCCGCCACCAGTGACGCGAGCAGCACGACGAGCAGACGGCGCAGGGGAGTTGACGACCACACGGGTAACGGCGACATGGCAGCGGATCCTGCCACACCACCGCACCGCCCGACCCTGCCGTGACCGATCGGAGACAGTGCCGGCGCGCCCGGCGCCCCTGCTGCGACCCTGGGACCGGACGGGGACGCCGATGCCTGCTTTCGGATGACTCACCCGTCTGTCGCCGAGGCCGCCGGTCCGGCATCCCGCACGATCGCTTCCGCCGCCCTTCCGCCCACTCCCTCAGCAGTCAGCCCTTCCCAGTCGTCCGCCCGCCCTTGCGTCCGTCCGGAGGCAGCAGTGCACATCCTGCTCGTGGCCAGCGCGTTCAACAGCCTCACCCAGCGCGTCCACGCCGAGCTGCGGGACCACGGCCACACGGTGGCGGTGGAACTCGCCCTGCCAGAAAGCTCGTTGACCGAAGTCGTGCGGCGGCACGCCCCGCGCCTCGTTGTCGCGCCCATGCTGAAGACGGCGATCCCGCGGGAGGTGTGGTCGGCGTACACCTGTCTGGTCGTGCACCCCGGGCCCGTGGGTGACCGCGGTCCGTCCTCCCTCGACTGGGCGATCCAGGAGGGCGTGGACCGGTGGGGCGTCACCGTCCTCCAGGCCGGCGAGGAGATGGACGCCGGCGACGTGTGGGCCTGCGTGCCCTGCGCGCTGCCCCCGGCGGGCAAGAGCGACCTCTACCGCAACGAGGTCGCGGACGCCGCCCTCACGGCCGTCCTGCTCGCCGTCGAACGCTTCGCCTCCGGCGCGTACACGCCCCAGCCGCAGGAACCGGCGGCCCCGGGCCACGCCGGGCCGCGCACCCGCCCCTACCTCGACCAGAGCGTCCGGCGCGTCGACTGGGCCGAGGACGCCACCGAGACCGTCCTGCGCAAGCTGCGGGCCGCCGACTCCCAGCCCGGCGTGCTCGACGTCCTGCTCGGCGGCGAGTGGTACCTCCACGGCGGCCACCCGGAGAGCGAACTGCGCGGCCGCCCCGGCGCACTGCTGGCCACCAGAGCGGGCGCGATCTGCCGGGCGACCGCCGACGGCGCGGTGTGGATCCCCGAACTGCGCCCCCGCCGCGCCCCCGGAGCGCCGCCCACGTTCAAACTCCCCGCCGTCCAGGCCCTCGGCGACCGGCTGCCCGCCCTGCCGGAGGCGGGCTTGCCCCCGCTGCCCGAAGTGGCGCACTCGACCTGGGCGGACATCCGCTACCGCGAGGAGGGAACGGTGGGCTTCCTGTCGTTCTCCTTCCCCGGCGGTGCCATGAGCACCGCGCAGTGCCGCCGCCTGCTGGACGCCTACCGGCGGGCGTGCGCGCGCCCCACCCGCGTGCTCGTGCTGGGCGGCGCGCGGGACTTCTTCTCCAACGGCATCCACCTCAACGTCATCGAGGCGGCGGCCGACCCCGCCGCCGAGTCCTGGGCGAACATCGAAGCCATCGACGACCTCGTCGAGGCCGTCCTCACCACGACGGACCGGCTGGTGGTCTCGGCCGTCGCCGGGAACGCCGCCGCCGGCGGGGTGATGCTCGCCCTGGCCGCGGACGAGGTGTGGTGCCGCTCCGGCGCCGTGCTGAACCCCCACTACCGGCTGATGGGCCTGTACGGCTCGGAGTACTGGACGTACAGCCTGCCGCGCCGGGTGGGCCGGGCGGCGGCCGAACGCCTCATGAGCGACGCCCTGCCGGTGAGCGCCGCGAGCGCCGAGCGGATCGGCCTCGTCGACCGCGTCCTCGCAGGCGGCCCGGCGGAGTTCGCCGCCGAGGCCGGCGCTCTCGCCGCACGCCTCGCCGCGCTGCCGGCGACCGCGTCACGGATCGCCGCCAAGAAGGCCGACCTGGACCGCCTGCGGAGCACCACCCCGCTGTCCGAGTACCGCGAGCGGGAGCTGGCCCGGATGCGCGCCATCTTCCACGACCCCGCCGCCCCCTACCACGCCCTGCGCCGCGCCTTCGTCCACAAGGCACGCCCTCCTCGGGCGTCCTAAACCCGTTTCCCGCCCCCGGTTCGGACGTCACCGCAACGGCCCTCTCCGACATCACCACCCGAGCGGTCCGCTGGTACGAAGAACTCTGAGGTCGACATGCAGGCCTTCACCCCATTCCTCCCCAGGAGGCGGTCCCATGACTGAGGCGACGCCGGACACCGTCGGCGCTGCGGACGCCGCAGGCGCGCCCGCCGACGAGGCGCCCCCGATCCACATCCTCTGGATCAACGCCGGTCTGAGCTGCGACGGCGACTCGGTCGCGTTCACCGCGGCCATGCAGCCGAGCGTCGAGCAGATCGTGCTCGGCGTCCTGCCCGGCCTGCCGAAGATCGCCGTCCACTGGCCGCTGATCGACTTCGAGTGCGGTCCGGTCGGCGGCTCCGACACGTTCATCGAGTGGTACTTCAAGGGGGAGCGGGGCGAGATCGACCCGTTCGTGCTGGTCATCGAGGGTTCGATTCCCAACGAGGACATCAAGCCCGAGGGCTACTGGTGCGGCTTCGGCGACAACCCCGAGACCGGCCAGCCGATCACCACCAGCGAGTGGATCGACCGGCTCGCACCCAAGGCCCTGGCGGTCGTCGCCATCGGCACCTGCGCCACCTACGGCGGCATCCACGCCATGGCCGGAAACCCGACCGGCGCCATGGGCGTCCCGGACTACCTCGGCTGGGACTGGAAGTCCAAGGCCGGCATCCCCATCGTGTGCGTCCCGGGCTGCCCCATCCAGCCCGACAACTTCTCCGAGACGCTCACCTACCTGCTCTACCAGGCGGCCGGCGCCGCCCCGATGATCCCGCTCGACGACAAGCTCCGCCCGAGCTGGCTCTTCGGGGCCACCGTGCACGAGGGCTGCGACCGTGCCGGCTACTACGAGCAGGGCCAGTTCGCCCTGTCGTACGACTCGCCGAAGTGCCTGGTGAAGATCGGCTGCTGGGGTCCCGTCGTCAAATGCAACGTCCCCAAGCGCGGCTGGATGAACGGCATCGGCGGCTGCCCCAACGTCGGCGGCATCTGCATCGCCTGCACCATGCCCGGCTTCCCCGACAAGTTCATGCCGTTCATGGACGAGCCGCCCGGCGCCAAGGTCTCCAGCAACGCCAGCGGCGCCTACGGCGCGGTCGTGCGCAAGCTGCGCTCGCTCACCGCCAGGACCGTGGACAAGGAGCCCAAGTGGCGCCACACCGGCGACCGCATCACCACCGGCTACCGGCCCCCCTGGTGACGCACCGGCGCCGGTGCGCCCGCTGAACGGCGTCCCCGCACCACCCCCGACCACCCCCACCAGCTCCCGCGCAAGCGCAACGAAGGGCACGGCACACACGATGGCACCGACGACGAAGACGCCCGGCGACGGCAGCGGCCTGGTGGAGATGGCCTGGGACCCGATCACCCGGATCGTGGGCAGTCTGGGCATCCACACCAAGATCGACTTCAAGCAGAAGCGGGTCGCCGAGTGCTACAGCACCTCGTCGGTCTTCCGCGGCTACAGCGTCTTCATGCGCGGCAAGGACCCCCGCGACGCCCACTTCATCACCAGCCGCATCTGCGGCATCTGCGGCGACAACCACGCCACCTGCTCGGTCTACGCGCAGAACATGGCCTACGGCGTGAAGCCCCCGCACCTCGCCGAGTGGATCATCAACCTCGGTGAGTCCGCGGAGTACATGTTCGACCACAACATCTTCCAGGAGAACCTGGTGGGGGTCGACTACTGCGAGAAGATGGTCAAGGAGACCAACCCCGGCGTCCTCGAACTGGCCGAACGCACCGAGGCGCCGCACGCCGGGGACCACGGCTACCGCACCATCGCCGACATCTTGCGCTCGCTCAACCCCATCGAGGGCGAGTTCTACCGCGAGGCCCTCCAGGTCAGCCGCTACACCCGCGAGATGTTCTGCCTGATGGAGGGCCGCCATGTGCACCCCTCCACGCTCTACCCGGGCGGCGTCGGAACCATCGGCTCGGTGCAGCTGTTCACCGACTACCTCAGCCGCCTCATGCGGTACGTCGAGTTCATGAAGCGGGTCGTGCCCCTGCACGACGACCTGTTCGACTTCTTCTACGAGGCCATGCCCGGCTACGAGGAGGTCGGCCGCCGCCGCGTCCTGCTCGGCTGCTGGGGAGCCCTCAACGACCCCGAGTACTGCGACTTCACCTACGCCAACATGAGCGACTGGGGCCGGCGCATGTTCGTCACCCCCGGCGTGATCGTCGACGGCAAGCTGGTCACCAACGACCTCACCGAGATCAACCTCGGCATCCGCATCCTGCTGGGCAGCTCCTACTACGAGGACTGGCAGGGACAGGAGCAGTTCGTCACCCACGACCCGCTGGGCAACCCGGTGGACCCCCGCCACCCCTGGAACCAGCACACCATCCCCGCCCCGCAGAAACGCGACTTCGACGACAAGTACAGCTGGGTCATGTCCCCCCGCTGGTTCGACGGCAAGGACCACCTCGCCCTGGACACCGGCGGCGGCCCCATCGCCCGCCTGTGGTCGACCGCCCTGTCCGGCCTCGTCGACACCGGGTACGTCAAGGCCACCGGCCACAGCGTGGTCATCAACCTGCCCCGCACCATGACCCGGCCGGAGACCACCTTCGAGTGGAAGATCCCGCGCTGGAGCAACGCCCTGGAGCGCAACCGCGCCCGCACCTACTTCCAGGCCTACACCGCCGCCGTCGCCCTGCACTTCGCCGAGAAGGGCCTCGAGGAGGTCCGCGCGGGACGCACCCAGACCTGGGAGAAGTTCGAGGTGCCCGACGAGGGCATCGGCGTCGGATTCACCGAGGCCGTGCGCGGGGTCCTCTCCCACCACATGGTCATCCGCGACGGCAAGATCGCCAACTACCACCCCTACCCGCCGACCCCCTGGAACGCCAGCACCAGGGACACCTTCGGCACCCCCGGCCCCTACGAGGACGCCGTGCAGAACACCCCCATCTTCGAGGAGAACACCCCGGAGAACTTCAAGGGCATCGACATCATGCGCGCCGTGCGCAGCTTCGACCCCTGCCTGCCCTGCGGCGTCCACATGTACGTCGGCGGCGGCAGGACCGTGCAGACGATGCACGTCCCCACCGGCCTGAGCGGACTGGGCGGATGAGCGCCACCACGGCCCGACCCGTGAACGCCGAGGAGACCGGCCGCCGGATCGAGGAGGTCCTCGACCGGCTGGCCACCTCCACCGACCCGGCGGTCGCCCGGGCGGCCGAGGAACTCGTCCGCTCCCTCATGGACTTCTACGGCGCGGGACTCGCCCGCGTGCTGCGCCTGCTCTCCGCGAGCGGCGAACCCCTCGGGACGCTGCTCGGCGACCGGCTCGTCGCGAGCCTGCTCGTCCTGCACGACCTCCACCCCGAGGACCGCGACACCCGTATCGCCCGCGCCCTGGACGACCTCCCCGAACACGCCCTGGAAGTCGTCGGGTTCGACGAGGACGGCGGCGTCCTGCGGCTGCGCTCCCGCTCGGGCGGCGGCTGCGGATGCGGCGGCTCGGACGTCCGGAGCGCCGTCGAGGAGGCGCTCGCCTGCTTCGTGCCCGAGGTCAGGTCCGTCGAGGTGCAGGCCCCGCCCGCCGAACCCGCCCTGCTCCAGATCGGCGTCCGCCCGACAGCGGCGAAGGCCCGATGAACACGCCCCCGGCGACGACCCGCCGGCCCCCGGGCCTGCGCAGGTTCCTGACCGGGCGCCCGCCCGAGCCCGAACGGTGCGAACTGTGCGCGGTGACCCTCGGCGAGAGCGACCACCGCCACCTCGTCGACACCGAGCGACGCGCCCTGGCCTGCGCCTGCACACCCTGCGCGCTGCTCATGGAACGGCCCGGCGCGGCCGCAGGCCGCTTCCGCGCCGTGCCCTCCCGCTACCTCGCCGACCCCGAGCACCGCCTCGACGACCAGGCCTGGGAAGCCCTGCAGATCCCCGTCGGCGTCGCCTTCCTCTTCCGCAACGCGGCCCTCGACCGGCTCGTCGCCCTCTACCCGAGCCCCGCCGGCGCCACCGAGAGCGAACTCGACCCCGCCACCTGGACGGACGTCCTGGGTGGCAGCCGTCTCGCCGCACTCCTCGAACCCGACGTCGAGGCCCTGCTCCTGCGCCGCGCCGAGGGCCGCTGCGACTGCCACCTCGTGCCCATCGACGTCTGCTACGAACTCGTCGGCCGGATGCGCCTGTTGTGGCAAGGCTTCGACGGCGGCGCCGAGGCCCGCGCCGCCCTGGACGCGTTCTTCGACGACGTCGTACGGCGCGCCCGGCCAGTCGGCGGGACGGACGACGTCGTACGGCGCGCCCGGCCGGTCGGCGGGACGGGGGACGCGTGACGGAGCTGTCCTTCGCCTGCACCGGCGTGCGCGCCGACCGCTACGCCGCCGGACCGACCCTCGTCTTCCGGCTCCGCGTCACGGCCACCGGCGGCGTCCGCGTGCATGCCCTCGCCCTGCGCTGCCAGATCCGCGTCGAACCCGCCCGCCGCGGCTACACGCCCGTCGAGGCCGACGGCCTCACCGACCTGTTCGGCGAGCGCTCCCGCTGGGGCAGCACCCTCCAGCCGCTGCAGTTCGCGGAAGTGCCGCTGATGGTCCCCGGCTTCACCGGCGAGACCGAGGCCGACCTCGTCGTGCCCTGCACCTACGACCTCGACATCGCCGCCGGCCGCTACCTGTCCGCGCTCACCGACGGTGAGGTCCCCCTGCTGATGCTCTTCTCCGGCACGGCGTTCACCGGCACGCGCGGTTTCCAGGTCGAGCCCGTCCCCTGGGACCGGGAGACGGTCTGCAGGATGCCCGTCGCCGTCTGGCGGGAGATGATCGACCAGCACTTCCCCGGCTGCGGCTGGATCCGGCTGCCCCGCGACACGATGGACGCCCTCCTCGCCTACCGCTCCCGGCGCGCCCTGCCCTCCTGGGAGAGCACCGTGCGCGCCCTGCTCGACGACGCCGGCGCCGCCTGCCCGCCCCCGGCCGACCCGTTCCACACCCTCACCGGCACCACCGGAAGGACGGACCCGTGACCGCGACCGCGTTCGCCCCGCACACCGAGGAACGGTTCGCGCTCGCCCGCCAGGTCGCCGACGCCGTCCTCTTCGAGGGCTACGTCCTCTACCCCTACCGGGCGTCGGCCGCCAAGAACCGGCTGCGCTGGCAGTTCGGCGTGCTCGTCCCGCCCGGCTGGGGCGCCGACACCGAGGAGCACGACTTCCAGCACACCGAGTGCCTGATGGAACCGAAGGCCGACGCCACCCTCTCCGTCGAGCTGCGCTTCCTGCACGCCCGCCGGCGCACCGTGCAGCGGCTGCGACCCGACGGCGGCTTCGACACCGTCGACGAACTCCCCCTCGACGACCGGGTCCTGGTGCCCTGGGACGAGGGCGGTGAGGAGCGCGTCGAAGTCGTGGCAAAGGTCGCCGAACTCCTCGGCGACGGCGTCACCGTCCCGTTCGACCGACCCGCGCGCGAGGAGAGCGAACCGGTCCTGGACGCGGCCGGCCGCACCCTCGGCCGGCTGGTGCGCCGGTGCGAGGAGATCAGCGGCGAGGTACGGCTGTCCGCCGTCGAACTCGACGGACCCTACCGGGTGTTGCGGCTCACCGCCGTCGTCCAGAACACCACCGCCTGGACCCCGCTCGACGGCGGCGGCGACCGCGACGCGGCCCTGCCGCACTCCCTGGTCGCCTCCCACCTCCTCATGGCCCTCAGCGACGGATCGTTCCTGTCCATGACCGATCCCCCCGAATGGGCCAAGGGCGCGACCGCCGCCTGCCGCAACCTGCACACCTGGCCCGTCCTCGCCGGCGAACCCGGCCGCGGCGACCTCGTCCTGTCCTCGCCGATCATCCTGGAGGACCACCCGGCGATCGCCCCGGAGAGCCCCGGCGCCCTCTACGACGCCACCGAGATCGACGAGATCCTCGCACTGCGCACCGCCGCCCTCACCGACGAGGAGAAACGCGAGGCCCGGGGCACCGACGAACGGGCCGCCGCCGTCATCGACCTCGCCGACACCATGCCGCCCGAGGTGCTGGAACGCCTCCACGGCGCGGTGCGCGGCCTGCGCGAGGCGACCCGCCCCGCCGCCACGGCCACCGCCGCGCCCGCCTCCGGCGGCTTCCCCGACGAGCACGGCGTGACCCGCCCGGACACCCCCTGGTGGGACCCGGCGAGCGACGCCGGATTCGACCCCGCCCGCGACCGCGTCCTCGTCGACGGCCGGTCCCTCGGCGCGGGCAGCCGCGTCACCCTGCGCCCCGGCCTGCGCCGCACCGACGCCCAGGACCTCTTCCTCCAGGGCCGCACCGCGCGCGTCGAGGCCGTCCTGCACGACGTGGACGGCGCGGTCCACCTGGCCGTGACCGTCGACGGCGACCCGGGCGCCGACATCCGCCGCGAACAGGGCCGGTTCCTGTACTTCCAGCCGGACGAGATCACCCCTCTGGAGGACGACGCATGAGCCTTCCCCGGCAGCCCGGCGCGAGGACCCTCGTCGCCGGCATCGGCAACATCTTCCTCGGGGACGACGGCTTCGGCGTCGAGACCGCCCGCAGGCTCGCCGAGCGGCCCCTGCCCCCGCACACCGAGGCCGCCGACGTCGGCGTGCGCGGAGTGCACCTCGCCTACCAGCTCCTCGACGGCTACGACACCCTCGTCCTCGTGGACGCCACCGCGCGCGGCGAAGCCCCCGGCACCCTCTACGTCATCGAGCACGACGGCCCCGGCCCGGCCGCGCCCGAGGCCGCCCCCGCGCTCGACGGGCACCGCATGACCCCCGACACCGTCCTGGCGCTGCTGCACACCCTGTGCGCCGGCGCCGGCGGCACCCCGCCGCGCCGCGTCCTGATCGTCGGATGCGAACCGGCCTCGGTGCGCGAGGGCATCGGGCTCAGTGCGCCGGTGGCCGACGCCGTGCCGCGGGCCGTCCGGCTGATCGAGGAACTGCTGCGGGACGACCGGCCGAAGGAACCCGCGACGCGGGCCGCCGCCGGCGAGGCATCCAGGTGAGGAGACACACCATGAAGAAGAACATCATCGTCGGCGCCGCCCTCGTCGCCGTGGGCGTCCTGGTCCGGGAATTCCTCCCCGACATCCGGCGCTACCTGCGGATCCGCCGCATGTGACCCCACCCCGCCCCGGAGCGGCACGCCATCGCACCGCGCGGCGAGCGGCTGCGTCGAACGGCGTACCCGGCAGCCGGCGACGGCGCGCCGGGACGCCGCCCGCCTCCCCCTCGCCTCTAATGGGAGACCGCCCAGGCCGGCGCAGGCCGGCCAGGCACCGGGAGGACCGAGACCGATGCACGAGATGTCCGTCGCACTCGCCGTGATCGACCAGGTCGAACAGGCCGCAGCACAGCACGGCGGCGTCACCTCGGTGCGCTCCGTCCGGCTCCAGGTGGGCGAACTCGCCGGCGTCGTGCCCGACTCCCTCTCCTTCTGCTTCGAACTGGCCTGCGCCGGAACCCTGTTGGAAGGCGCCGAACTCGTCACCGAAGCGGTGCCCGGCCGCGCCCGCTGCGCGCCCTGCGCACACGAGTGGGCCGTCGGCATGCCGCCGGCGCTGATCTGCCCCCGCTGCGGCGGGAGCGGCGCCGACCTGGTCTCGGGCCGCGAACTGAAGATCGTCAGCGTGCACTGGGAGGACGGCCTGACGCACGCGCGGACCCGCGAACCCGTCCCCGAGGAGTGCTGAACATGTGCCGTGTGGTCGACCTGCGACAGGCCGTGCTCGCCAAGAACGACACCTACGCGCAGACCCTGCGCACCGACCTGGCGGCGCGCGGTGTCGCCGTCGTCAACCTGCTGTCCAGCCCCGGGAGCGGGAAGACCGCGCTGCTGGAGCGCGAACTGACGCTGGCCCGCGAGCGCCGCGTGCCCGTCGCCGCGCTGACCGCCGACCTCGCCACCGAGAACGACGCCAACCGTCTGGCGCGTTCAGGCGCCCCGGTCAAGCAGGTCCTCACCGACGGTCTGTGCCACCTGGAGGCGGCCATGCTCGCCGGCCACCTGCGCGACTGGCTGCCCGACGACACCCGGCTGCTGTTCGTCGAGAACGTCGGCAACCTGGTGTGCCCCGCCTCCTACGACCTGGGGGAGACCCTCCGGGTCGTCCTCGCCTCCGTCACCGAGGGCGAGGACAAACCGCTGAAGTACCCCACCGCCTTCGGCCTCGCCCACCTGGTCGTGGTCACCAAGACCGACATCGCCGACGCGGTCGGCTTCGACGAGGCCGCCTTCCGCGCCCACGTCGAACAGGTCAACCCGGGCGTGGAGGTGCTGCTGACCTCGGCACGCCACGGCAGCGGGGTCGGCGCGCTGCTCGACCGGGCCATGGCGGCGGCTGAGGGCGCGCCCGTCCACGAGCCGGTCATGGCCCGCTGCACCACCGAGCTCGCCCACGACCACGCGCACGCCCACGAACACCACCACGAACACCACCACGAAAACGAGCACGCGCACGCCCACGAGGACGGCGCCGACGCGCTCGCCCGCACCCACTCGTGAGCGGTCCCCCGCCTCCGGCAGACCTCATCGCCTCCACCGAGGCCGGCGACCCGCCCCGGCGCCGACGGGTCACCGTACGGGGCGTGGTGCAGGGCGTCGGCTTCCGGCCGTACGTCTATGCCCTGGCCACCGAACTCTCCCTCGCCGGGCACGTCACCAACACGCCGGAGGGCGTGGTGGCCGAGGTCGAGGGCGCCGCCTCGGCCGTGGCCCGGTTCTGCGACCGCATCGCCCCCCAGGCGCCCCCGCTGGCCCGGGTGGAGTCCGTCTCCCACCAGGAGGTGCCCGTCGAGGGCGGCGGCCCCTTCACCATCCTCGCCTCCCGGACCGACGGCCCCGTAAGCACCCTCGTCTCCCCGGACACGGCCACCTGCGCCGCCTGCCTCGACGAGCTGGCCGATCCCGCCGACCGGCGCCACCGCCACCCGTTCGTCAACTGCACCCACTGCGGCCCGCGCTTCACCATCGTCACCGGCCTGCCCTACGACCGGGCCCACACCACCATGGCCGGCTTCCCTCTGTGCCCCGACTGCGCCCGCGAGTACGCCGACCCCCGCGACCGGCGCTTCCACGCCCAGCCCGTCGCCTGCCCCGCCTGCGGCCCCCGCCTGCGCCTGCTCGTGCCCGGACCGGACGGCACACCCCGGGAGCATCCCGGCGACCCGCTGACCGAAGCCCGCGCGCTGCTCGCGCGCGGCGCGATCCTCGCCGTGAAGGGTCTCGGCGGCTACCACCTGGCCTGCGACGCCACCGACCGCACCGCCGTCACCCTGCTGCGCCGCCGCAAGAACCGGGGCGACAAGCCGTTCGCCGTCATGGCCCGTGACGCGGCGGACGTCGAGCACCTCGTGCGGCTCGGCCCCGAGGAGCGGGACCTGCTGCACAGCGCCGCCCGGCCCGTCGTACTGCTGCGCCGGCGCACCGACGCCGCCCGCCCGGCCGGCGCTGCGATGCCCGCCGAAGCCGTCGCCCCCGGCGGCCCCGACCTCGGCGTCATGCTGCCGTACACCCCCGTGCACCACCTGCTCCTCGGGCTGCCCGGCGACCCCGAGGGCCCCCGACTGCTCGTCATGACCAGCGGGAACGCGGCCGGAGAGCCGATCGTCACCGACGACGCCGAGGCGCTGGAGCGGCTGGCGCACCTGGCCGACGCCTGGCTCGCCCACGACCGGCCGATCCAGGTGCCGTGCGACGACTCCGTGGTCCGCGTCAGCGACGGCGAACCGCTCGTCCTCCGCCGCTCCCGCGGTCACGCCCCGCTGCCCCTGCCCCTCCCGCTGCCGGTCGGGCCGGCCCTCGCCGTCGGCGGCGACCTCAAGAACGCCTTTTGCCTCGGCGAGGGCCGCCGGGCCTGGCTGTCCGCGCACATCGGCGACATGGACGACCTCGCCACCCAGGCCGTCTTCGAACGTGCCGCCGCGCACCTGGCCTCCCTCACCGGGGTGCGCCCCGCGACGCTCGCCGCCGACCGGCACCCCGGCTACCGCTCCACCCGCTGGGCCGAACGCAACGCGGCCGGGCGGCCCGTCGTCCGCGTCCAGCACCACCACGCGCACATCGCCGCCGCGATGGCCGAACACGGGCTGGACGGCGACCGGCCGGTCATCGGCGTAGCCTTCGACGGGACGGGCCACGGCGAAGACGGCGCGGTGTGGGGCGGGGAGGTCCTCCTCGCCGACTACGACGGCTTCACCCGGTTCGGGCACCTGACGTACGTCCCGCTGCCCGGCGGCGACGCGGCGGTGCGGCGGCCGTACCGCATGGCGCTGTCCCACCTGCGGGCGGCGGGCGTCGACTGGAGCCGCGACCTCGCCTGTACGGCGGCCTGTCCGCCCGACGAACTGCGCGTGCTGGCACGGCAGTTGGAGCGCGGCCTGAACTGCGTGCCCACCTCCAGCATGGGCCGGCTCTTCGACGCGGTGTCGTCCCTCGCGGGCATCTGCCACCGGGCGGGCTACGAGGCCCAGGCGGCCGTCGAGCTGGAGGCCGCCGCCCTGCACGCGCCCGCCCGGGACACCGCCGCCTACACCTTCGACTACGCCACCGAGGACGGCGTCGTACGGGCCGACCCCGCGCCCGTCCTCGCGGCGATCGTCGAGGACCTGAGAACCGGCGCGCCGCGCGCCGTGGTCGCGGCCCGCTTCCACCGGGCCGTCACCGGCCTGGTACGCCACCTGTGCGGCCGGGCGCGGGAACGGCACGGGCTGGACACGGTCGCCCTGACCGGCGGGGTGTTCGCCAACGCCCTGCTCTCCACGGACTGCGCCAACGCCCTGCAACGGGACGGCTTCACGGTCCTGCGGCACCGCCTGGTGCCGCCCAACGACGGCGGCCTGGCGCTCGGCCAGCTCATGGTGGCCGCCCGCGCCACGGCCAGGACCGCGACGAACCACTGAGGAAACAGCGAGGAGAGGCCCATGTGTCTGGCGGTACCCGGCAAAGTGCTGGACATCGAGGAACGCGACGGCACCCGGATGGCCACCGTCGACTTCGGCGGCGTCGTCAAGGAGGTGTGCCTGGAGTACCTGCCCGACCTCCAGGTCGGCGAGTACGCCATCGTGCACGTCGGCTTCGCCCTGCAGCGGCTCGACGAGGAGTCCGCACGGCAGACGCTCGAACTCTTCGCCGAACTCGGCATGCTCCAGGAGGAGTTCGGCGACGCATGGGAGACGGCGGCGGCACAGGCGGGCGTGGACCCGGTGGAAGAGGTGAGCAACCCGTGAAGTACATCGACGAGTTCCAGGACCCGGACCTCGCGCGCCGGCTCCTCGACGACATCCACGCCACGGTCACCCGGCCGTGGGCCCTGATGGAGGTCTGCGGGGGACAGACGCACAGCATCATCCGGCACGGCATCGACCAGCTCCTGCCCGACCAGGTCGAACTGATCCACGGCCCCGGCTGTCCCGTGTGCGTGACCCCGCTGGAGGTCATCGACAAGGCCCTGGAGATCGCCTCCCGCCCCGAGGTGATCTTCTGCTCCTTCGGCGACATGCTCCGGGTGCCCGGCACCGGCCGGGACCTGTTCCAGGTGCGCGGCGAGGGCGGCGACGTGCGCGTCGTCTACTCGCCGCTCGACGCCCTGCGGATCGCCCGGCAGAACCCCGACCGCGAGGTGGTGTTCTTCGGCATCGGCTTCGAGACGACGGCGCCGCCGAACGCCATGACGGTCCACCAGGCCCGCAGGCTGGGCATCCCCAACTTCAGCATGCTGGTCTCCCACGTCCGCGTGCCACCCGCCATCGAGGCCGTCATGGCCTCCCCGCAGTGCCGGGTGCAGGCCTTCCTCGCCGCCGGTCACGTGTGCAGCGTGATGGGCGTGGGGGAGTACCCCGAACTGGCCGAACGCTTCCGTGTGCCGATCGTCGTCACCGGCTTCGAACCGCTGGACATCCTCGAAGGCGTGCGCCGCACCGTCCACCAGCTGGAGCGGGGCGAGCACACCGTCGACAACGCCTACGCCCGCGCGGTCCGCCCCGAGGGCAACCCGGCCGCCCGGGCCATGCTGGAGGACGTCTTCGAGGTCACCGACCGCGCCTGGCGCGGCATCGGCGTCATCCCCGGCAGCGGCTGGCGACTCGCCCCGAAGTACCGCGACTTCGACGCCGAGCACCGCTTCCCGGTCGGCGGCATCCAGACCCGGGAACCGGCCGAGTGCCGCAGCGGCGAAGTCCTCCAGGGCCTGCTGAAACCGCACGAGTGCGAGGCCTTCGGCACCCTGTGCACACCCCGCACCCCGCTCGGCGCCACCATGGTCTCCAGCGAGGGCGCCTGCGCCGCGTACTACCTGTACCGGCGGCTCGACCTGACCGCCGGCACGGCCCGGGAGGCGACCCCCGTTGTCTGACACCACTGAACTGCCCGCCGCCGAGCACGCCGAGAGGCCCTCGATCGACCCCGCGGCCTGGACCTGCCCGGCCCCGCTGCGCGAGACGCCGCGGGTCGTCATGGGCCACGGCGGAGGCGGGGCGCTCTCCGCGGAGCTCGTCCAGCAGGTCTTCGCGCCCGCCTTCGGCGGGGAGACGCTCGCCCAGCTCGGCGACGCCGCCACGCTCTCCCTGGGCGGGGCGCGGCTCGCCTTCTCCACCGACTCCTTCGTGGTCCGGCCGCTGTTCTTCCCCGGCGGCAGCATCGGTGACCTCGCCGTCAACGGCACCGTCAACGACCTCGCCATGAGCGGCGCCCGCGCCGCCTACCTCTCCTGCGGCTTCATCCTGGAGGAGGGCGTCGAACTGAAGACGGTCGGCCGGGTCGCCGAGGCGCTGGGCGCGGCGGCGCGCGCGGCCGGGGTGGAGGTAGCGACAGGCGACACCAAGGTCGTCGAGGCCGGCCACGGCGACGGCGTCTACATCAACACCGCCGGCATCGGCCTCGTCCCGGAGGGCGTCGACCTGCGCCCGCAGCGGGTCGTCCCCGGGGACGTCGTGATCGTCAGCGGCGCCGTCGGCGTCCACGGCGTGGCGATCATGAGCGTCCGCGAGGGCCTGGAGTTCGGGGTGGAGGTCGTCAGCGACTGCGCCGCGCTCGGCACGCTCGTCGAGACGATGCTCGCCGTCACCCCGGACCTGCACGTCCTGCGCGACCCGACCCGGGGCGGCCTCGCGGCCGCGCTCAACGAGATCGCGGCGGCCTCCGGCACGGGCGTGGTCCTCCAGGAACGCGCGGTCCCCGTCCCGGACGCCGTCGCCAACGCCTGCGCCGTCCTGGGCCTGGACCCGATGTACGTCGCCAACGAGGGCAAGCTGGTCGCCTTCGTCCCCCGCGAGCACGCCGACGCCGTCCTCGCCGCGATGCGGGCCCACCCGCTGGGCGCGGACGCGGTGATCATCGGCGAGGCGGTCGAGGCGCACCCGGGCATGGTGGTCGCCCGCACCGGACTGGGCGGCACACGGGTGGTGGACATGCCGCTGGGGGAGCAGCTGCCGCGGATCTGCTGATCCGAGGACGGGACCGACAGGACGGACAGGGCAGGACCCGCTTCAGGGGTCCTGCGGGTCCACGCCGGTCTTCGCCGAGGCGTCCCGGGTGCCGCTGGGGCGCCGGGAGCGGCCCTTGGCGCCGGTGTCCCGCATCCCCGCCTCGCCCTCGTCGCCGTACTCCTCGCCGCGCTTGCTGTCGCTGCGGACCGTGTCACCCGGAACCGACTTCGACTCCTGCGCCGACTTCTTCCGCCCGGGGCCCGGCTCGCCGGCGTGCTCCGCGTGGAAGGAGCGGCGGGCGCTGGGGTTGTCCTGCTGCCTCGTCTCGTCCACGTCGGGGGCCCAGCCGTGCTGTCCTTCGCCCTGGTGGCGGCTCGGTCCCTCGCCGTGCGACGGCTCGGACGAACGTGGTTTCTTCGGCATGGGACGACCTGCCTGTTCCGTGAGGGGACGCCGGTGGAGCGTCACCGCGATACGGACAGTCTCCCACTTGGCGACATATCGGTCATGTCGATGTGATCGCCGCCGGGCCCCGGGCGCTACTGCCGCCGGAAGCCGCTGGTGATGCGCTGCCACGGGGAACGGGTCGCCCCGAAGCCGGTCTCATGGGTCCAGATGTGCGTGCAGGACGGACACTGCAGATGCAGCAGACTGCCCGTGTTCGACAACAGGTAACGCCAGTGCTCGGAACAGGTGCGCCGCTCCTCGCACACCCCGCACCCCTGACCGTCGTCGCACCGCGGGCAGGCCACCCAGGCCCGCCGCCCGACGTCTGCCTGCGGATCAAGAGGCAGCACGGCCGCCCCTTCCCGCGGGCAGCACACCGGCCGACACGAGTTCCTCGTACAGCCGCTGCTGCTCCTCGCTGAGGCCCGAGTACAGCATGTCCTCGGCGGCCTCCTCGTCCCGCAGGACGGCGACGGGATCCCACCCGGGGCCGAGAGCGTCCAGGACGTGGGCGCGCCGCCGCATCTCGTGCGCGGCCAGATCCACGGAGAAGCCGACCGGGTCTTCGGGCAGGACACGATTCTCGGAGCACATGCCCGCGAACGTAGGTAACCCTTGCGGCCCGGGGCAAGAGCCCGTGGGAGAAGTCACAGGAGCCCTGAAGGAGCGTGAGCGCTGTGGACGCCGTGGACATGGACGGTTTCATCGATCGGCTCGATCCCGACATGTGCGTCGTGACCGCCGCGGCCGGCGGCGAGCGTGCGGGGTGCCTCGTCGGGTTCGCCGCGCAGTGCTCCATGCGGCCCGTGCGGTTCGCTGTGTGGCTGTCCAAGGTGAACCGCACCTACCGGGTGGCCCGGAACGCCGAGTTCCTCGCCGTCCACCTGCTGACCCCGCGGCAGTACGGACTCGCGGAGCTGTTCGGCGGCGAGACCGGCGACGAGGTGGACAAGTTCGCCGGCGTGCGCTGGAGCGAGGGGCACGGCGGGGCCGTCGTGCTGGACGACTCCTGCGCGTGGTTCGTCGGCCGGGTGGAGCGGCGCGTCGACGCGGGCGACCACGTCGGATTCTTCCTGGAGCCGGTCCAGTCGGGCGGGGGAGCGGAGGCCGGCGACGAGGAAGGGGGCGCACGTGAGCGGGGGACCCTGCTCCGACTCTCGGACGCCCTCACGATCGACCCCGGCCATCCGGTGGACTGAGTCGCCGGCCGCGGGCCGTCATCCCCCGGTCGCCGGCACCGGCCGCCGCAGCAGATACACCGCCGCCGTCGATACGAGTACGGCCATCACCGCGATGAACACCAGCCCCGCGCCTTCCAGGCCCAGTGGTCCCACCAGCACGCCCACGCCGATCACCGGTACCGAGATGCCCGCGTAGGCCACCAGGAACAGCGTCGAGATCACCGCCGCCCGCCGGTCCGCGGGCGACGCCGCCGCGACCGCCGACAGCGCACCGCGGAACGACAGTCCCTGCCCGGTCCCGCCGACGACCGCGCTCAGCACCACCAGGGCGAACGCGTCCCACCGCAGCGCGCCCGCGAGCAGCGCCAGCCCGGCCAGCAGCAGCGTGCAGCCCAGCGGCAGCGAGCGTCCGACCCCCACCGGGCCCACCGCGAGCTGTCCCGCGGTCGAGGAGAAGAAGGCGAGCGCGACGACCAGACCGCTCACCGCGTGGTCGTGCACGTCCAGGGACTCGGCGAGGAAGGCGGGGCTGACCGACGTGAACACCCCGAACAGCGCGAACCCCGCGAAGGAGGCGGCCGCCGCCGGCCCGAACACCGGCCGCACCTGCGGCGGCAGACCGGGCCGCTGCGGCCGCAGCTCGCTCAGTCGCCGCCGCTCGCGCACGGTCTCCGGCAGCCACGCCAGGACGGCGACCGAACAGGCGATCAGGGCGAGATGGACGACGAACGGCAGATACAGCGGCCAGGGCGCGTACTGCGCGAGGATCCCGGCGAGCAGCGGGCCGCAGCCCAGGCCGCCCAGGTTCGCCGCCGTCGCCACGAACGTGGCCCGTGACGCGCCGCCCGGCGGGCTCAGGTCCATCACGTACGCCGTGGCGGCCCCGGTGAACAGACCGGCGGACAGGCCTGAGAGCAGGCGCCCCGCGTACAGCCAGCCCAGTCCCGTGGCGCACAGGAAGCAGACGGCGCTCGCCGCCGCGAACCCCAGGCCCGTGAACAGCACCGGGCGTCTGCCCACACCGTCCGAGGCGTTGCCCGCGAGGAGCAGCATGCCGATCACTCCGAAGGCGTACACGGCGTAGACGACGGTCACCGTCAGCTCGGAGAAGTGGAACTTGTCCTGGTACAGCCCGTACAGCGGGGTCGGCAGCGTCGTGCCGGCCATGCACACGGCGAACACGGCCCCACTGAGCACACACTGTGTCCACCCTCGGCGATCACCGTCCATGCCGCCGACGGTAGCGTGCGGGCGCGAGGGGCCGGACCCGGCGCGCCCCGGCCGGACGGGGAACCGGCCTCCGGACGCCGCGAAGGCCCGGTCCCCGGCGGACGCGCGCTCATCACGGCGTCCGTGCGGGGCCGGGCCTTCCTCGCCGCTGCCGACGGCCTCCCCGGGATGCCCCGGGATCGGTCAGAGCTGGCCGGAGGAGGCGATGGTGATCTTCGCGGAGGTCGAGCCGCTGCGCGAGCCGAGCGCCTCGATCTTCTTGACGAGGGCCATGCTCTGCTCGTCGGCGACCTCGCCGAACACCACGTGCTTGCCGTCCAGCCAGTCGGTCACGACGGTGGTGATGAAGAACTGCGAGCCGTTGGTGTTCCGGCCGGCGTTGGCCATGGACAGCAGGCCCGGCCGGTCGTGCTTGAGGGTGAAGTTCTCGTCGGCGAACTTCTCGCCGTAGATGCTCTTGCCGCCCGTGCCGTCGCCGCGGGTGAAGTCGCCGCCCTGGAGCATGAAGGCGGGGATGACGCGGTGGAAGGAGGAACCGGCGTAGCCGAAGCCCTTCTCGCCCGTGGCCAGCGCGCGGAAGTTCTCCGCCGTCTTGGGCGTGACGTCGTCGAACAGGTTGAAGTTGATGCGCCCGGCGGGCTCGTCGTTGATGGTGATGTCGAAGTAAACCTTGATCGTCATACCCCTATCCTGCACGCTCCCGCGGTGCCGCCGCACCGCGGGTGCCTGATAAGCCCGCGAATCCACCGAAAAAGGCCCCGATGAGATGCGTCTCGCGCCAGGGCCTGTCTGACAAACCCCCGCCTGCTCTGCGGGCGGACGGCGGGGATTTGTCAGACAGGCCCCAGTGCGTCATACGGCGTCGCCGTCCCGCCCGTCTGCTGGGTGGACGCCGCCCGCCCACTACTTCGGGAGACCTCATGCGCCTCGACCCACGCGCCGCACTCGCGGTGCTGACCGCTGCCCTGCTCACCGGCTCCGCCGCCGGACAGGCGACCGCCGACGGCTTTCAGGGCCCGCCGCGCGACCGCACGACGGCACCCCGGACCGCGGCGGCCGACCGGATGTACCACACCTGGGCGACCGACGTGAACCTGCGGGCCAACGAAGCCGACCAGGTGACCTGCAGCCGCTATCCCTCCGTCGGCACCTGTCCGGACGTCCGCCAGCGGGTCCAGCCCCACCACCAGCTCTACGTCTACTGCCAGCAGCCGGGGCAGACCATCGGCGGCAACCCGTACTGGGTCCTCGTCAACGACTACACCGACTCCAACACCGGCTGGCTCGCCGGTTACTACATCGACTACCCGGACGACCGGCTGCCCGACGTCCCCGACTGCTGAGCGGGCCGGGGCAGGAGCGTGCCGTCGACGCGCAGATCGACGCGCTCGTTGTAGAACGCCACCATGCCCGCGATGTCGGCTACCGCGGGCGTGGGGAAGTCGTACGCCCAGGCGATGTCCTCGTGGGTGAGGACATCGCCGTCGAACGACCAGTAGTCGCTCGTCGTGCCCTTGTACGGGCAGCGGGTCACCGTGTCCGAGTGGCGCAGACGGGTGAAGTCGACATGTGTGCGGTCGAGGTAGTAGCGGGTAGGCAGGCCGGTCTCGAACAGCTTCACGCAGTGCGGCGCGTCCGCGAGGACGACCCCGTCCAGCTCCACACGCACACCGCTGGAGGAGCGCAGCGCGTCGACGCGGGAGTAAGGGCTTCGGGGGTGGACGAACACCTGCTCGTCCTCCTCGAACCAGGCGTCCAGCGCGTTCCACCGGAAGCGGGCGGTGCCGTGAAGGGCCTCGGGCGCGCCGTCGCCCCACAGCCAGGCCGCGCCCTCGCACACCTGGTCCCCGAGGCGCAGGGAGTGCCGTCGCGCGGGGCCGGGGCCCAGCCGGTCGACATGGCCGTCGTCGGTCAGCTCACCGGCGATGTCCTCGACGGGGATGCTGAACTGGGGATAGGGCGGCCACTCCCACACATACAGCGCCCGCCGGGTGTCGAGGGCGACCCGCCCGCCGATGAATCCCCGGATCCGCCGGGGGACGGGCTCGACATGCCCCACCGGCACGATCAGTCCCGGATGCTTGACGCCCTCGTCCGCCATCGCTGATCCCCTCACGCGGAAGCAGTATCACCCGAAATGCTACCGACCCGACGGCGATCGAGCCCTTGCGACGCCCCCGCCACGCCCCAGGACGTCGGATTCGCAGGGGGGCGGCGCGTCCCTCGCCGCCCACCCCAACTCGCCCTGTGCCGGGCCGGATCGAGGCCTTCCTACGCCTCGGCGGGGACGGCCTGGGCCGCGTCCTTCTGCGACGACCCGGACGCCTCGGGCCCGTCGGTGGCGGTGTAGAACACGGACGTCCCCTGCTTGGAGCGGTGCGCGTGGTTCCTGGCGACGAGCCCTTCGAGGGTCGTGCGGATCACCGTCGTCTTGACGCTGCGCTCCGGGTGCGCCTGGGCGAGGGCCGTGGTGACCTCGGCGGCCGAGCGCGGCTCGCTCTGCTCGCCGAGGTGCCGGCGCACCAGGTCGACCAGCGTCGGCTGCTGCGCCGTCTTCGCGGCGGGCGCGGCCTTGCCCGCGGGCTTGGCGGAAGCGGCCTTCCCGCCTGCGACGGCACGGGACTTGGCCGACGACTTGGCCTGCGACTTGGCCGCGCCGGAACGCTTGCCGACGGCGGGCTCGGCCGACTTGGCCTCCCTGGCGCTCTTGGTCGCCTTGGCACCCTTGGACGACCTCGCGTTGGAGGAGGTCTGCTTGCGGGGAGCCGGAACGGTGACGGCGTCGTCGGACTTCTCCGTGGTGTCCGTGGGAGCGGGCACCGCGTCGATGGCCTGCTGGATGCTGACGAGCACCGCGTGGTTGCGCTGCAGCGCCGCCAACTGCTCGTTGAGCGCGGCGATCTCGCCGGCGATGCGCTCCTGTTCCTTGGTGTTGCGTTCGAGGTCGGAGGCCACCTGCGCGGTGTACTGCGAGGACAGTTCGGTGATGGACGTGTTCTCGGACATGAGGCACACAACCCTTTCCGGTTCGGGGCGGGACATGAGGAACTGCCGCACATGTGTGTCCTCCCGGCTGACGCCGGCGGCAGTGACAGTCGACTCACGAAGCCTTGCCGTAGAGATAGTACGGACAACCGGAGCGAATCGTTCTCCTCTGTCACATCCCTGTCGCCCGCGATCGACCCTGCACACACCGACAACCCGCCTTCGCCGACTGCGCCGTTGTCCCTGCGCATCGACCCGAACGGTTGCACGCACCCGTGCCGACTCACTCACCGGGGACCGTGTCGGCTTTTGTGCCGCCCAGGGGGCAACCCAGTTCGCTTTCGTTCTGTCTTCAATTGGTGACGGCTCTCAAGTGATCCGAACTGGGGGGAAACCACTCGGTGAACAGCTCTCACAGACCGACGGTCTCTGTGATCATTCCGGTCCACAACGCCATGCCCTACCTGGAGCGCACACTCGCCTCCGTCGCCGGACAGACCATCGGTCTGGAGGCACTCGAAATCATCGCCGTGAACGACGGCAGCACCGACGACAGCGGCGCCGTCCTCGAAGCATGGGCCGCGGGCAAACCGGTGAAGGTCATCCACCAGGAGGCGTCGGGCGGCCCGAGCCGGCCGCGCAACGTCGGACTCGACCACGCGACCGGCACCTACGTCTTCTTCGTGGACGCCGATGACGCCCTCGGGCCCGAGGCGCTGGAACGACTCGTCGCGCTGGCGGAGAAGAACGGCTCCGACGTCGTCCTGGCGAAACTCATCGGCGTCGGCAGGCGCGTGCCCCGACAGGTGTTCGCGAAGACGGTCGACAAGGCCGACCTGTCCAAGGGCGACGTGTACTACACACTCATGCCCTTCAAGCTCTTCCGGCGCAGCATGCTGGAAGAGCACGGGCTGCGCTTCCCCGAGCACATGCGCATCAGCGAGGACCAGCACTTCGTCGCCCGTGCCTACCTGCACAGCGCGGTCATATCGATCCTGGGGGACTACGACTGCTACTACGTCGTCCAGCGGGGCGACGAGGGAAACATCACCGCGAACGGCCTCGATCTGAAGACGGTGCTCGAACAGGCCGACGAAATGGTCGAGTTGGTGACCGGCATGACGGAACCGGGGCCACTGCGCGACCATCTGGTCGGACGTCATGTCAGGGTCGAGCTGGTACGCCGCTTCGACCGGCGCTTCCTGGACGAAGACGCCGCCACCCGAAGAGAGTTAGCCAAGCTGGCCCGCCCCTACGCCGAGAAGTGGATCAGCCCCGCCATCACGGCCGGGATGGAGGTCCACGAGAAACTGATCAGCCACTGTCTGCGCGAAGGACTCACCGACGAACTCACGTCGGTCGTGGAGTGGCAGCTCGCCGGCCGCCCCGGGAAAGCGATCGTGAGGCACGGCAGGCTGTACGCGTCGCCGCCGTTCCCGGCCCCCGACTCGCCCCTTCACACGGAACTCTGCGACATCACCTCAGAGATGCTCGCCGTCAGCCCGCGCCGCCGGGTGGACCGCCTCGCCTGGCACGGCACCGTCCTCGAACTCGCCGGGTACGCCTACCTCGACCAGGTCGACACCGACGACCTCAGCACCGAGATCGTCCTGCGCCACGCACGCAGCGGCAAGGAGATCGCCGTCACCGCCGAACAGGTGCCCTCACCGCACCTGGCGGTCGCCCGCGGCAAGGAGACCTACGACTACGGGCGGGCCTGCTTCCGCGCACAGGTCGACCTCGCCACCGCCGACGGCGGCAAACCCCTCCCCAAGGGCGACTGGCATCTCTCGCTGCGCTGCACCGCACATGGACTGACGGCACGCGGCGCCCTCGGAACGGCCCTCGGCGGCAAGGTCAGCCGGCGCGGCGACGAACACGCGCTGTCCCTCTCCGGGGCCGAGAAGCGCCTGCACACGGCTCGTGTCGGTCCCCGCGACGGAGAACTCGTCCTCCGGCTGAAGCCGGCGCCGTCCGCGGTGTCCGCCTACGCGTTCAGCTTCGGCTGGAAAGCGGCACGCGCGGTCCGCGCCCGGATCAACTGGTAGGGGGAGGGCATGAAGCGCACCGCCGGGCCGCGCGCGGATCGGTCAGGAATCGAGAAGCGGGCGCCGGCGGCCGCGCCTAGCCTGACGAGCATGGACATCACCATTCACACGAGCGTTCTGCCGCACGACGACCCGGACGCGTCCGTCGCCTTCTACCGCGACGCCCTCGGCTTCGAGGTCCGCAGCGACGTCGGCCAGGGCAAGATGCGCTGGATCACGGTCGGCCCCGTCGGCCAGCCCAGCACGTCGATCCTCCTGGCGCCGCCGGCCGCCGACCCCGGGATCACCGAGGACGAGCGCCGCACCATCGCCGAGATGATGGCCAAGGGCACCTACGGCTGGATCCTCCTGGCCACCCCGGACCTCGACAAGACGTTCGAGCAGGTCCAGTCCGGCGACGTCGAGGTCGTCCAGGAGCCGACCGAGCAGCCCTACGGCATCCGCGACTGCGCCTTCCGCGACCCCGCGGGCAACCTCGTCCGCATCCAGGAGCTCCGCTGAGCCCTCTTCCGGTCATCGGTCCGGCCACCACGGCCGGCGTCAACTGAACCCCGCACGGCGGTCGGTGCTCCCGGCCGCCGTGCCCGCGTTCGCCCTCCCACCGACACACCCTCGACGAGACGGAGTGCCTCCATGTGTCACCCCTCCTGGGGTCCCGCACGCATCGCCGCCCAGCACCTCCACGACCTCGCCCGTCTGCGCCGCGTCCGCGACCGCATCGACCGGGAGCATGCGCGGCCCCTGGACGTGGAGGCCCTCGCCCGGGACGCGCACATGCCGCCCGGGCACCTCAGCCGCCGGTTCCGGCAGGCCTACGGCAAGTCGCCGTACGCGTACCTCATGGCCCGCCGCGAGGAACGCGCGACGGCACTGAGGCGGCGCGGCACCGCCGGCGTCACCCGGGCCCGACCGGTCAGGAATCGAGAAGCGTCCGCACCGCAGCCGCGCCTAGCGTGACCGTCATGACTTCCCACCTCACATCCCTCACCCTCGACGTGGCCGACGTGACGGCCGCCGCCCGCTTCTACTCCGCCGCCTTCGGCCTGGACGACACCCGGGTCCGGCTGCGGGCCGCGCAGGCGCCCACGGAAGGGTTCCGGGGCTTCACCCTGTCGCTCACCGTGTCCCAGCCGTCCACCGTCGACAGCCTCATCGACTCCGCGCTCGCCGCCGGCGCCACGGCCCTCAAGCCCGCCGCCAAGTCCCTCTGGGGCTACGGCGGCGTCGTACAGGCCCCGGACGGCGCCGTCTGGAAGGTCGCCACCTCGGCGAAGAAGGACACCGGACCCGCCACCCGGGACATCGACGAGATCGTGCTCCTGCTGGGCGTCGCCGACGTGACCGCGAGCAAGCGTTTCTACACCGGTCAGGGCTTCACCGTCGGCAGGAGCTTCGGCCGTGTGTACGTCGAGTTCGCCGCCGGGGACGCCCCCGTCAAGCTCGCCCTCTACCGGCGCCGCGCCCTCGCCAAGGACGCCGGAGTGCCGCCCGAGGGCAGCGGTTCGCACCGCCTCACCCTCGCCGGCGGCTCCGGGGCCGGCGCCTTCACCGACCCCGACGGCTTCCCCTGGGAAGCCGCGGCGCCGGCGCCGGCGCTGTGACGACGTGCTCCGGCGGGGCCGCTCACTCCTTCCGGGCCCGCTGGAGTTCGCCGGTCACCGGCCGCTCGTCGCGGCCCCGCACCACCTTCTCCGGGCCGTGGTCGTCCGAGCGGGAGAAGCGTTCGGCCAGGGCGACGTCCTCCTCGTCGAGGACGCGCCCGCACCACTCGCCCCGGCCGACGGTACGGTCGTCGAAGGGCACGGCGGTGCCCTCGCCGAGCACGCTCCATCGGCCCGCGCCGCCCTCCCGGCGCAGGGCGAGAAGGCAGGTGTGGCCGGGCTCCAGGCGGGGTGCCTCCGGGGTCGTTCTCTACACACGGCCGCCGCTCTCCCGGTACACGCTCCAGCCCGCCGCCACCATGTCGAACCCCGCACGATGTCACGGCCCGGCCGCAGTCCTTCGAACGGCGCCCGGAGAGGGCCCCGCCCCATATCTCCACGCCGCCGGGGCACTCGTCCACCAGGACACGGATCCCGCAGGAGCGACCGGACGTGACGGCGGCCGGCCGCCGGGGCTGGAGGCGGCGGACATGGCGGTGAAGCGACTCGGCCTGGTCGTGCACGGCGGGCGCGCCGAGGCCGTGGCGGCGGGCGGTGTGGTCCGGGCCTGGTGCGAGGAGCACGCCGTGCGGTGCACGGACATCGACGTGTGGCAGGAAGGCGCGCGGCGCGGCGCGCGCGAGGAGGTCGAGGCCGCCGGCGATCCCGACCTCGTGGTCACCCTCGGCGGGGACGGCACCTTCCTGCGGGGCGCCCGGCTCGCCGTGGAGAACGACGCGCTCGTCCTGGGCGTCGACCTGGGGCGCGTGGGCTTTCTGACACAGGTGTCGGCCGCCGGCGTGCGGTCCGCGCTGGACGCGGTGTGCGAGGGCCGGTTCGGCGTCGACCGCCGGATGCTCCTCGCCCTGCGCGCCTCGCGCCGCCTTGAGGTGCCGCCGGCCATGGAGGCCCTCATGGAATACGGCCGCGGCCCGCTGCTGCCGCCGCCGAGCGTGCGCCCGGACTGCCGGGTCGACGACGAGTGGGGCGTCCCCCTCGACGTGACCGCGCTCAACGACATCGTGCTGGAGAAACTCGCCAGGGACCGCCAGGTCTCCGTCGGGGTGTACATCTCCGGCCGGCTGCTGGCGTCCTACTCCGCCGACGCGCTGCTCGTGGCCACGCCGACCGGCTCCACCGCGTACAGCTTCGCCGCCGGCGGGCCCGTCGTCTCGCCGCGCGCGGAAGCCCTCGTCTTCACCCCGGTCGCCCCGCACATGGCGTTCGACCGATCCGTCGTCACCGCCCCCGACGAACCCGTCGGCCTGCGCATCCTCGAACGGTCCGGGCAGGCCGCCGTCAGCGTCGACGGCCAGGTGCGTGGCGTGCTCGGCCCGGGGGACTGGATCGGGGTGTACGCCGCCCCGCGCCGGCTGCGGGCCGTACGGCTGGAGCGCACGGACTTCTACGGCCGGCTGCGCGAACGCATGAACCTCACCGACGCACCGGCCGCGGTCGCCGACGGCTCCCCGGCGCCGCTGTGGTCGGTGACCACCACGCCCCCCGGCGACCTCGCCCACCTCGCCCTGCTCACCGCCCCGGACGGCCCGTCCCCGCTGCACTGAGTCCGGTGCCGCGCCGGGCATCGGGGGCCTGCCCGGCGGGTCGTGCCGGCGTGCACATCGCGGGCATGCACGCGTTCTCCCCGCCGGACGGGGCACGCCCTCCTCCGACATGCCCCGCGCTGTCGCCGGCCCGCGACCCGCACCGCCGGACAGGCCTCAGCCGATCCGCTGCATCGCCTTGCGGTGCCGTTCCGCCATCGCGGCCCCCGACTCCCGGCGGGCCATCCTGCGCAGGACGGACGGTGCGAGGAGCAGCCCCGCGACCGCCCAGACGCCCAGCGCGGCCGCCGTCTCCGCGGCCCGCCACGAGTCGCCGACCTCGGCCGCGACCGCAGCCGCCGGCAGCAACGCGGCCCTCAGGCCGAGGCCGAGCCAGTACACCGGGAAGACCTGTCCGACGATCTGCAGCCACTCGGGCATCTTCGACAGGGGGTAGTAGATCCCGGAGATCCCGATGAGGCCCATCACCGGGAGCATCAGCAGACCGACGGTGCGCGGGCTGGCGACCAGCGAGCCGATGACGGCGCCGATCGGCAGCGGGGCCAGCAGACCCAGCGGCACTATCCACAGCAGCGTCAGCAACGCGCCGCCGCCGCGCGGGGCGACCCCGTCGACGAGGAACACGCCCACGGCGAAGGGGAGCGCCATGGACGCCAGCGCCGTACCCGACAACATGACGATCTTGCCGACCAGATGGCCGACCATGCCGTTGGGCACGGCCTTGGCCCGCAGCAGGGTGCCGTCCTCACGCTCGGTCGCGAGCAGCTGCGCCGTGGTCATCATCCCGGTGAACGCCAGCGTCATCCCGAGCATGCTCGGCAGCATGAACGCGCCGGCCGAGATGCCCGCGCCCTTCAGCGGATCGTTTCTGCCCAGGAACAGCGGCACCATCAGCAGGACCGTCCACAGCACGTACCCGAACAGCTCCTGCCCGGTGGTGAAGCTCTGCCGCAGCTCCGTCACGCCGCGCCGCAGCCCCACCCTCGCCGCGTACCACACCGGACTCATCGTGCTTCCTCCCCGAAGGCGTGCCCCGCCTGCCCGCCGGCGACCCGGCCGGCCTCCAGCTCCCGCACCGTCGTCAGGTACGTGTCCTCCAGGCTCGCCCGGCGCACCTCCAGGCCGCCGATGGCCTCCCCGTGCTCCTCGAACAGCCGACGGACGAAACGGGTGGGCTCGGCCGTCGACTCCTCGAAGGACCGCCCGTCCCGCGTCCAGCGCACGGTCGCCTCGGCCGACGCCTGCCGCGACAGCTCCTCGGCGGATCCGTCGGCCACGATCCGGCCGCCGGCCAGGATGAGGATGCGGTCGGCGAGCTTCTCCGCCTCCGCGAGGTCGTGCGTGGTCAGCACAATCGTGGTGTTCTCGTCCGCGAGGCCGCGCACCAGGCCGTGGAACTCGCTCCTGGCCTCGGGGTCCAGGCCGGCTGTCGGCTCGTCCAGGAACAGCATCTCCGGTCTGCCCACGATGCCCACGGCCACGTCGAGCCGCCTGCGCTGCCCGCCGGACAGGGTCCCGACCCGCTTGCCCGCCTGCTCGGTCAGCCCCACCGCGGCGATCAGCTCCTCGACGTCCCACGGCCGCCGGACGAGCTCGGTGGAGTACGGCGCGTAGTACGAGCCGAGGTGGGCCAGCAGCTCCCGCACCTGCCACTTGCCGTGATCACGCCACGACTGCAGCACGATGCCCAGGCGTGCACGCCACTGCTCGTCCCCGCGGGCCGGATCGCAGCCGAGGACGCTCACGTCCCCGGCCGAGCGCATCCGGAACCCTTCGAGGATCTCGATCGTGGTCGTCTTGCCCGCCCCGTTCGGTCCGAGCAGCACGACGACCTCGCCGCGCCGGGCCGTGAGGGAAACCCCCTTCAGCACGTCCTGGGTGCGGTAGCGCATCCGCAGATCCCGCACCTCGATGACCGTGTCGCTCGCCGGCGGCGGGCTGCCCTCGGCCTCCGGCGAGGCGTGAGCGGTCGTCATCCATGTCCCCGTTCGTCTTGTGGCCGATGCCGGGGACGGCCGAACCGGCGCAGCACGCTGCCTCGTCCGTGGTCGCAGGACGTGTCAACCGCTGCTCCGGACAATGCCGTTGGCGTCCGGAACCGGTCGTTCAGGTCCCCTTGGCGAACACATTACCGAACGGATCAGCGGCGGCTGACCGTCCGCCGCTCTCACGAACCGGTCAGGACCACCAGCCGCTGCGTCGCCCGCGTCATCGCGACATAGCGGTCCACCGCTCCCCGCACGCCGTCGCCGAACCTCTCCGGCTCGACCAGGACCACCAGGTCGAACTCAAGTCCCTTCGACAGCACGGGAGTCAGCGACCGTACGCGGGGCGTCGCACGGAACGCGGGATCACCGATGACACAGGCGACGCCTTCGGCGTGCTCGGCGAGCCAGCCGTCCAGGACCGAGGACAGCTCGGACACCGAACCGTGCACGACGGGAACCCCGCCGCTGCGGATGGACGTCGGCACGTTGGCGTCCGGCAGCACCGCACGGATGACCGGCTCCGCCTCCGCCATCACCTCTTGCGGCGTACGGTAGTTGACGCTCAGCGAGGCCGACTCGATGCGGCTGAACCCGACCCGCTCCAGCCGCTCCCGCCACGACTCCGTGAAACCGCCCCGAGCCTGCGCCCGGTCCCCGACGATGGTGAAACTCCGCGACGGACACCGCGAGATCAGCATCCGCCACTCCGCGTCGGTCAGTTCCTGCGCCTCGTCCACGACGATGTGCGCGAACGGCCCGGCCAGCAAGTCGGGCTCTACGTAGGACAGTTCGTTCTCGTCGACGAGACTCACCTGCGCGTCCTCGCCGCGCAGCATCGTCACCAGGCCCTCGCCGTCGTCGCCGTCGGCGCCGGAGTCGGCCACGGCCGCGATCAGATTGTCGACGACCTGCGTCATCCGCTCGCGCTGGGCGGCGAGAACGGCCGCCTGCCGGCGTTTGCGCCGAGCCGTCTCCGGGTCGCCGAGCCGCTGCCGCGCCGCGTCCAGCAACGGCAGGTCCGACACCGTCCACGCCTTCGGGTCCGCCCGCTGCAACCTCCGTACCTGGTCGGCTTCCAGCCAAGGAGCGCACATCCGCAGATACGCGGGGACGGTCCACAAGTCGCCCACCAGATCGGCCGCTTCGAGCAGCGGCCACGCACGGCTGAACGCCGTGAGCAGCTCCCTGTTCTGCCGCAGCGCCCTGCGGAGCAGATCGGGCGAGACGTCTCCTTCGCCGTCCCGCGCCGAGGACTCGTCCTCGTGCTTGTCCACCAGGATCGTGAGCAGTTCCTCCCAGACCTGGCCGCGTGCCTCGTTGTGCGGGGCGCCGGGTTCCGCCGCGGCGAACGCCACGGCCCAGTCATCGGCCCCGAGACGCACGTCGGACCAGGGGGTGGTGACCGTCATCCCCTCGCTCGGCGGCTCCTCGTAGAACCCGACCGCCTTCTCGATCGCCTTCACCAGGTCCGCGGACGACTTCAGCCGGGCCACCTCCGGGTCGGCTTCCACGGCCGCGGCGGCGCCCTCCGTGACGAGGTCCCGCAGCGTGCACGTCTGCACGCCCTCCTCGCCGAGGCTCGGCAGGACGTCGGCGACATAGGCCAGGTAGGGCCGGTGCGGGCCGACGAACAGCACACCGCCCCGACGGTGGCCGAGACGCGGGTCGGAGTGCAGGAGGTAGGCCGAACGGTGCAGGGCGACCACCGTCTTGCCCGTCCCCGGACCGCCGTCGACGACGAGAGCGCCACGCGAACTCGCGCGGATGACGGCGTCCTGGTCGGCCTGGATGGTGCCCAGCACGTCCCGCATCCGCGCCGAACGGTTGGCGCCGAGACTGGCGATGAAGGCGGACTGGTCGTCGAGCGCGGCGTGCCCGACGAGCCCGTCCGGGGTGAACACCTCGTCCCAGTAGTCGCTGATCCGGCCGCCGGTCCAGCGGTACCTGCGCCGGCTCGCCAGACCCATCGGGTTGGCGTGGGTGGCCCCGAAGAACGGCTCGGCGGCGGGGGAGCGCCAGTCCAGCAGCAGCCGGCGCCCGGTGGTCGCGTCGGTCAGGCCGAGCCGGCCGACGTACACCGGCTCGGAGCCGTCCGCCTCGACCATGTGCCCGAGGCACAGGTCCAGCCCGAAGCGGCGCAGGGCGCGCAGCCGACCGGTCAGCCGGTGGATCTCCGCGTCCCGGTCCATCGCCTGCCGTCCCGTGCCGCCCGGCGCCCGCCGTTCGGCGTCGAGACGCCCGGTCAACTCCGCGATCGTCTCCTCGAGACTTCGCGCGATCGCCGCGAAGTGCCGCTCGTCGTCGGCGATCAGCGCGGGGTCGGCCTTGGTGGAGAGACGGTCGGGAAGGTCGAAGGCGCTGGTGGTGGTGGGGGGTGTCACGTCACTGGCTCCGCATCTGGTGCGCGGACGGGGGGCGATGAAGCGCGACTGAACTGCCCCCCTGTGTCCGCAGGTTCCGGCCTCGGCCGGAGATTCTGTGCCACGAGGGGGGCCTTGCCACAAGCCCCCCGGTGCGCTATACGTTGAGAGTGGAAAGGAGCGACAGCCTCCCTTCCCTTTTTCTTTTTTCGCGCCCAGCTGCGATGGCGCCCCTCGCGAAACCGCTTCGAAGGACCCCGCGCTCAAGCGCCCATGGCGCTCTCCCTGTCCGGGTGGAGGGAGAACACCTGGTCCAGGCCGACGATGCGCAGGACGCGCAAGGTGTTGGCGGGGACGGCGGCGAGGGCGATGTCGGCGCGGGCGGCCTCGGCGTGGTTACGGGCGGCTATCAGGGCGCTGATGCCGCTGGAGTCGCAGAACTCCATGCCGCCCAGGTCCACGACGAGCCGCTGGCCCGCTCGCAGGGGCAGGGCGGGGAGCAGGTCGCGCAGTCCGGCGGCGCTGGCGTAGTCGAGTTCGCCGCTGATCTCCAGGACGGGACCGGTCGCGGCGTCTCGAGTGGTGATCTTCAGCGGGCTCATCGTGTGCTCTTCGGTGTCCGGTCGGGGTCGGGGTCGGTGTCGGGGTCGGGGTCGGTGGTCGGGGCCGTCGCGGGGGCTCCGAGGGCGAGGAGGGCGGTGTCGTCGTCGAGGCCGTCGCCGAACTCGTTCAGCAGTGCGGTCAGCGCCTGGACGACGGCTCCGGGGGGCCGGCCGGCATGGCGGGCGGCGAAGGCGCGCAGGGCCTCGTCGCCGTAGAGCCTGCCGTGGTCGCCGGTGCGCGCCTCGGTGATGCCGTCGGTGTAGAGGAGGAGGGTGTCGCCCACGCCGAGCGTGGTGGTGGCGGTGGTGAACCGCGCCTGCGGCAGGACGCCGACGAGGACGCCACCGGGGGTGGGCAGGAAGTCGGCGGTGCCGTCCGCGCGCAGGACGAGGGCCGGCGGGTGGCCGCCGGAGGCGAGACGGACAGCGACGCCGCCGGTCACCGGGTCGGGTTCGAGGACGCCGAATATGGCGGTGCAGTAGCGCGGGTCGTCGCCGGTGTAGCGCTCGTGGAGCACCGTGTTGAGGGTGGTCAGCGCCGAGACGGGGTCGGCGTCGTGCAGTGCGGCGGCACGCAGCGTGTAGCGGGTCAGGGAGGTGACCGCGGCGGCCTGCGGCCCCTTGCCGCACACGTCGCCGAGGAAGAACGCGAAGCGTTTGCCGTCCACGGGGAAGACGTCGTAGAAGTCGCCGCCGAGCCGGTCGGGCGAGGCGGTGTGGTAGTAGGCGGCCGTCTCCACACCCGGCATCTCGGGCAGCGCGGCGGGCAGCAGGGAGCGCTGGAGCACGACGAGGGCGTCCTGGAGCCGCGCACGGTCGGCCTCCGCCTGCTTGCGCGCTTCCTCGGCCGCCTTACGGCCGCGCAGGAGCTCCTCCTCGTAGGCGCGCCGGTCCCGGGCGTCGAAGACGGTGGTCCGGATCAGCAGCGGCTCGCCGGTGCTGCCGTGCTTGACCACCGCGGAGACCAGGACGGGCATACGGCTGCCGTCCGCCCGCTTGAGGTCCAGGGCTATGCCGCTGATCTCCCCCCGCATGCGCAGCAACGGGGCGAAGTGCGTCTCGTGGTACAGCTTGCCGCCCACGGTCAGCAGGTCCGTGAACCGCATCCGGCCCACCACGGCGTCCGGCGCCAGCCCGAGCCAGTTCAGCAGCGTGGCGTTGATCTTCGCGATCGTGCCGTCCATCAGCGTGGACAGATATCCGCACGGCGCGCTCTCGTACAGCTCCTCGGCGCTGTCCTCCAGCAGCGAGGCGAAGACGGCCTGCCGGGTCGTCTCGTCGCCGGCTCCGTGCGGTTCGGGCTCCTGCCCGGTGCGGCACATCACCGCAGCTCCGCCAGGAAGCCGGTGAGCGCCGCGTTGGTGGCATGTGGCGCGGACAGGTGCGGGCAGTGCCCGGTCGCGTCCAAGGTGACCAGCGTGGAACCGGGGATCGCCTCGTGGACGAAGGCGCCCACCTCACGGGGCGCGATGACGTCCTGGACGCACTCCA
The DNA here is from genome assembly GCF_044740925.1 of Streptomyces sp. NPDC088254. Classification (NCBI taxonomy): domain Bacteria; kingdom Bacillati; phylum Actinomycetota; class Actinomycetes; order Kitasatosporales; family Streptomycetaceae; genus Streptomyces; species Streptomyces sp. NPDC088254. The sequence goes on from NZ_JBIURQ010000005.1 coordinate 98,270, forward strand.
GCACCAGCGTCGGCACCCGCACCGTCTTCAGGTCGTCCCGCGAGTCCGACAGGAACGTCGTCCGGGCGAAGACCCGCGCCATGTCCGGGTCCGTGGCGCAGAAACTGTTCGTCAGCTCCTCGCCCAGCTCCGGGCGCTCGCCGTTGCCCATGATCACCGGCGCCATCGCCGCCGACCAGCCCAGGTAGTTCGACTCCAGCGACTCGAGGAGCTCGTCGATGTCCTCGGCGCTGAACCCGCCCCGGTAACCCTCGTCGTCGATGTACCGCGGCGAGGGGGCGACCATCACCAGCGACCCGATGCGCTCCGGCGCCATGCCGGCGGCCAGCACGCCGACCATCGCGCTGACCGAGTGCCCCACGAAGGCCGCGTCGCGCAGATCGAGGGCCTCGCACACCTCCACCACGTCCCGGGCGTAGCCGCTCAGCGAGGCGTACCGGTCCTCGGTGAACGCGGACAGGTCGGAGCGGCCCGAGCCGACGTAGTCGAACAGCACCACCCGGTAGTCCTCGACGAGCGCCGGCACCGTCAGTCGCCACATGTTCTGGTCACAGCCGAACCCGTGCGCCAGCACCACCACGGGCCCCTCGGGGTTGCCCGTGACCGTGACGTTGTTCCTGCGCCGAATGTCCATGCGAGCCATCCTCGCAGGTGACGCCGACAGCCGAACCCTGCCCCCCTCACCGCCGGAGCATGTCGGCGTCCTGAAGGGAGCTCACGCCCGTCGGTCGGCGTGCAGCACGACCTCGATGGTCTTGCCGGTGGTCGTCGGCGTGACCGTGACCTTCCGGCTGAGCTGCTGGATGAGGGGCCAGCCGAAACCGCCCGGGGCGGCGGGGTCGCTGCGGGGCACGGTGTGCGGGAGCGCGGGCGAGGCGTCGGTGACGCTGACGGTGAGGACGTCGCCGTCGAGGCGGGCGTCGAAGCCGGCCAGGCCGCCGCCGTGCCGTACGGCGTTGGTGACCAGCTCGGTGACGACCAGGAGGGCGTCGTCGACGACGGTCCGGGGCGAAGGAGTGGCCCGCGTGTCCAGGAGCCGGCGTACGCGGGCGCGGGCGGTCGCGGCGGTGAACGGCTGCCGCAGCCGACCGGCTGCGGGATCCATGGTGGTCACTGCTTCCTCACCCTCCCTCTGGTGCGTGGTCCTCGTGCGGCGGGTGTCCGGTCACGACGTTCGGGACCGGCCGCCGCCGTGGGCGCGCACCAGTTCCACGGCGTCCGCGAGGGAGTCGGTGAGGGTGAACGCGCGGGCGGTGTCGGTCAGGTCCAGCAGGCGCCGTACCAGCGGGCTCACGTCGGCGAGGACGAACGGCAGCCCGGCTCGCTCGTGGTGCTGCCGGGCGGTGAGGAGCGAGTGGAGCAGGGAGGAGTCCGCGAAGGTGACCCCGGAGAGGTCGACCACCGTGGCGACGGCCGATCTCGCGGAGGCCGCCGGTCTCTCCGAGGGAACGGCGAGACTTCGGGCCGCTGTGTCGGCCTCGTCCGCGTCGAACTCACCGCTGACGCGTACGATCCGCACGTTCTCGATCATGTCCACGGTGATCTCGGCTTCGTCGTCCATTCGCGCATTCTCACAGGACGCCGGGCGGGTGAGGAAGCCGGGGCACGGACTGTCGCCCGATCATGCGAACAGACCGGCGGACGCCGGCCCGGCCCCTGCCGGTCACGGGCCGAGCCGGCCGGTCCGTCAGGAGCCGTGAGGCGACCGGGGCGGCCGTGCCGACTCGGTCCGCTCCGGTTCGTCAGCGGTCGCGGCACCCGCGCTCTCACTCTCGTCGGTGAAGACGTGGGCGGTGCCGGTGACCTCCAGGAGGCGTTCGAGGTGCGCGGGACGGTCGTCCAGGTGCAGCCGGGCGCCCACCGCGGTCGCCTCGCGCCGCACCATGAGCAGGGCGGCCAGGCCGAGCGAGTCGCACAGCGTCATCGCGGCGCAGTCCAGCCGCAGCCGGGGCGGCGGCGGGTCCGCCCGCAGACACGCGCGGGCCGCCTCGGTGAGGTCGTCCGCGCTGTCCCAGTCCAGGTCGCCGGTGATGCGGATGCGGGCATCGCCGGCGGCGTCCACGGCGGTGGACAGGTCGAAGGTGTCGTCGGGTGGCGTGGTCATACGTCGTCGTCGGGTCCGGGGGCAGGGGGACGGGTGCCGCGCCGGCGCAGGGCGGCGCGGCCCAGGGAGAGGAAGTCGAGGGCTCGGGGGAAGTCCTTCAACTCCTCCTGGAGGAGGGCGAGGCCGGGGTCGAGAACCTGGGCGGGCACGCGCCGGGCCTCGAGGATGCCGCCCGTCCAGTCCAGGAAGCCGGTGAACAGCGCGCTGTCGTCGGTGTACAGGGCGCAGGCGAGGAAGTCGACGATGTGCGCGATGTCCTCGGCGGTGCGTTCGCGCTGGGCGTCGGTGTAGGCGCGCATCGCGGGCAGCCGTTCCTCCAGCCCCGCCAGGGTGCCGCGGACCATCCGCCGCTTGCCGCGCGCCACGAGCGTGTACTCCTGGTCGCTCAGATGCGGCAGGTCCTCGACGGTCTGCCGGACGGCGCCGGGCGACGGCCGGGTCAGTCCGCGGGCGAGCAGGCCGGCGGCGGCGCGGGCGTCGGGGGCCCAGGCGTCCGCGCCCAGCAGCCGGGCGTAGCGGCCGTCCGCGCCGAAGGCGGCGCCACCGGCGAGCACCGGGATGCCGACCGCCTGCACGGCGGTGATCGCGGTGTGCGCGGTGGGCAGACGGGTGGGGATGGAGGAGGACAGGGCCACGACGGCGGGCGCGGTCCGGTGCAGATGTGCCATCAGATGCTGGGCGGGGACCTGCGCGCCGAGGAAGTCCACCCGGTGGCCGCGATGGCGCAGGACCTCGGCCAGCAGCCGGGCCGGCAGCGCGTGCCACTCGCCGTCCACGCACGCCACGGTCACCGTCGCGGCCGTCGCGGAAGCCGGCGCCGCCGGGGTGCGGTGGGCCATGGCGGCGATGATCCGCTCGTGGATCGCCGTCGCGGCGTGCTCCTGAGCCACGGTGAACCGGTCCGCCGCCCACTCGGCGCCCACCTTGTGCTGCACGGCGGCGATGACGTCCAGCAGGACGTCCTCCGCGTCGGCGCCCTCGTCCAGGGCGGCGAACACGACCCGGCCGGCGGCGAACTCGTCCCGCTCGCACACCGCCCGCCACAGCTCCTCACGGGCCCGCGCGAGCAGCGCGCCCGCCTCCCTGACCATGGTGGTGTCCGTCATGCCGTGTACCTGCCCGGGGTGTGTCCGTCCACCGCCGTCAGATGCGTGGTGCGGGGCGCGGTGATCGCCAGGACCGCTATGTCGTCGTGCCGGTTGTCGCCGATCCATTCCGCGGTGAGCATCTGGATCCGCTCGACGACGGCCTCGGCGGGCATGCCGGCGCACTCGGCGAGCGCGGCCCTCAGCCTCGCGTCGCCGAACAGCACATCGCCCAGCGGACCGCCCCGCGCCTCGGTGACGCCGTCGGTGAACAGCAGGCACGTCTCTCCGGGCTGCAGATCGACGTCGACGGTGTGCGCCCTGACGTCCGCCAGGGCGCCGATCAGCGTGCCCGAGGTCGGCGCCTCCCGGACCGTGCCGTCGTTGCGCACGACCAGCGGCGCGGGGTGGCCGGCGCTGGTCAGCCTGAGATGCGTGACGCCTCCGCGCCGCCGGACCGACGCCAGCACCAGGGTGGCGAAGCGGGTGTGGTGGCTGCTGAGCAGCGCCCCGTTGAGCAGGCGCAGCAGATGCTGGTGATCGTCGGCCAGCGGCAGCAGCGCGTGCAGCGTGCTGCGGATCTTCCCCGTCAGCACGGCGGCCTGCAGCCCCTTGCCGCACACGTCGCCCAGGACCGCCAGCGTCTCCTCGCCGGGGCCGGTGCCCGGATGGACGTCGTAGAAGTCCCCGCCGACGCGGTCGGCGTCCTGCGAGGCCCGGTAGCCCGCGGCGAACTCCACGCCGTGCACCTGCCGGAGCGTCGGCGGGAGCAGCTCGGCCATGAGCGTCGCAGTGATGCCGCTCTGCTCCCTGTACAGACGGGCCGCGGACAGCGCGGCGCCCGCGCGGGCGGCGAACACCCGCGCGAAGACCTCCTCGGAGGCGTCGAAGGCGGCGTGGTCGTCGCGCCGCAGCAGGATCATCGCTCCCGCGGGGACCCCGTGGCCGGGCAGCGGAGTGACCACCACCGACCCCACGGGCCCGTCGAAGTCGTCCGGCGTCACCCAGTGCGGCAGCGAGGCCGGGTCGATCCACCGCGACGGCACCGGCGGGAACCCCTGCAACGCCTCGGCCAGCCCCGGGACGGCCGCCGGGTCGATCCGCGCCGACCGGCGCGTGACCTCGCCGCCGACACAGGTCGCCACCGGGTGGCGCTTACCGGAGGCGGGCGCGATCAGGACGGCGGCGTCGGCCAGATACTCGGCCGCCAGCTCCACCGCCACGTCCATGCACCGCTCGACGTTCAGCGAGGCGAGCAGCCGGCTGGACGCCTCGGCGAGGAAACGGGTGCGCTCCTGCTCGCTGCGCAGCGCCGCCTCGGCCAGCGACCGGTCGGTGTCGTCGACGAGCCACCACACCACCTGCCCGTCCGCCCCGGGCGTCGCGTGCGCCTCCAGCGTCCAGGGACCGTGCCGGCCGCGCACGGCACTCACTGTGTCCTCGCCACCGGCCAGGGCGCTGCGGTGCCCCTCCACGAGCCACTCGGGCGCGACCTGTGCGAGCCGCGCTCCGGGGGCCGCGTCCGGGAAGAGCCGGGCGGCCTGTTCGTTGGCCTCCACGATGACGCCCTTCGCGTCGGCGACCAACGCCGGATAGGGCGCCCGCATCCACGAAGCGCCCACGGAGGACAACAGGCCCTGCGCCGTGCGCGAGGAGCCATCCACACTCGTCATGATCATCGGCCCCGCACTCGGCGGGGCCGGTCACCTTCCCACTGGAGGAATGCCCCACCCTCTCGCACAACGGACCGGCGCATCAACCGGCCTCCCGGTTCTTCACGAATCGGTCACATGGGGCGGGCAGGGAGGGGCCGGGGCCGGTTCCACCGGCCCCTCCCTCTCACCGGGTGTCAGCCCTGGCCGAGGAGCTTCTTCATCTCGGCGATCTCCGCGGTCTGGCCGGTGACGATGTCGTCGGCCATGGCCTTGGCGGGTCCGTGGACGCCCTTCTCCTTCTGGGTGGCGGCCATCTGCACGGCGCCCTCGTGATGCTCGATCATCAGGGTCAGGAACATGGTGTCGAAGTCCGCGCCGGACGCCTTCTCCAGCCGGTCCATGTCCTTGCCGTCCATCATCCCGGGCATGTCATGGCCTCCGGACGTCCCGCCCTGCCCCGAGTGGTCCATGCCCGGCATCGAGCCGGCGCCGCTGGGAGCCTCCTGCCCCCAGGACCTCAGCCAGCCGGTCATGGTCCTGATCTCCGGGTCCTGTGCCTTCTCCACCCGGGCGGCGAGGTCCTTGACCTGAGCGGAGGACGCCCGGCCGGCGGTCAGACGGGCCATCTCCAGGGCCTGCCGGTGGTGCGGGATCATGCCCTGCGCGAAGGCCACGTCCTGGTCGTTGTGCGCGCCGGCCGCGGCGTCGGCGCCCGCCGAGGACGAGGAGCTCGCGGACGGCGCCGACGACGCGGAGTCGTGGCCGCCGCCGTGCCCACTGCTGTGGCCCCCGCTGTCGCTCCCGCACGCGGCGAGGACGAGGGCGGCGGTGACGGACGCGGCCGCGACGGCGGCGCGACGGGTGAGGGTGGTACGGGTGGTGCGCATGCTGGTACTCCTGCTGTGCTTCAGGGTGTGATCAGGACGTTCCGGTGAGCGCCGCGTCGCAGAGCCGTGGACGTGGCGCCGTGCGGTGTCTAGATCCGCAGGAGTTGGAGTTCCGCCAGGGACGGGGGCGCGCGGGCCCCGTCCGGGGGTGAGGTCGCGTACGAGCCAAGGGTGCTGACGCGTACCGGCACGGCCGCCGGGTCGGGCACGAGGCCCGGCAGGACCGGCCCGCCGCTCACCGCCCCCGACGCGCAGGTGGGGTCGGCGTGTTGGGCGTGACCGGTGCCGCAGTCCCCGGAGCAGCCGTCGTGGCCTGCGCTGACGACCGTCATCTCACGTGCGTGCGCGGCGTGTTCGTGGAGCCCGCCGCCGGGGGCCAGCGCGTGCATGCCGAACAGCCCCGCCAGCAGCCCGAGCACGAGCAACGCCCGCCATCGCCCGAGGGGCGGTCGCTGGCTGCGCTGCGGCGCGCGGGCTGTCATGGCGCTCATCGTACGCAAGCCGGCTCGGCATTCCTGACGGTGGATCGACGTCCGGCGTCGTGCGGCCCGCTGCGGGCCTGTTCGATCCGGTGGCCGTCAGTGGTAGGCGTGGACGACCGCGTGGCCCTTGCCGCGGCCGATCATCCACTTGTTGACGGGCGTGGTGACCAGGAACGCGATGGCGAAACCGCCCAGCAGCGCCGACCAGAAGAGGCCGTCGGAGAGCTGGGCGTCCATCGCCCCCGGAGTGACGGCGATGATGGCGTTGTCGACCAGCTCCATGACGGTGATGGAGACGGTGTCGGCGGCCAGCGCCACCTTGATCGCCGACCTGAGGTCGAGGCCGGCCCGGCGGACCGCGAACAACGTGAGCGAGTAGCCGAACACGAACGCGAGCGCGATCGCGAGGATCATCGTCGGCACATTGCCCCACAGCAGCGCCGTGCCGACGGCCATCCCGAGGATCTCACCGATGGCGCACCCGACCAGGCAGTGCGACGTCGCCTTCGCCGCCGTGCTCCATGAGGCCCCGCCTCCCTTCGCGTGGCCGCCGAGATCGCCGCCGTGTGGGTCGGCGGCATGGACCGTGTGGTCGTGCGCTGTGCCGGTGTGGTGATCGCCGTGAGTCATGGCTTCTCCCGTTCCCATCCATCGTGCGTGGCTCGGACCCGTTCTTCCACACACGGAACGAGATACCCCCAGGGGGTATTCCCATGCTCCGGAGTCTCCGGGTCAGCCGATGATCGGCGCCACCGGCGGGGGAGTGCCGCACAGGGTGTGCACCGCCGTGCGGGTCGCCCGTTCCACCGCCGAGATGCCGTGGGACATGGTCGGGCTGCCGTGGGAGAGGACGGCGACGTAGAACGTGCTTCCATGGGCCTTGACCCGGCCCATGCTGTTGATGGCCCAGCGCTGGGACCGGGAGCGCTGCAGCCAGCCGTTCTTGAGCTGCCAGCGGCTGCCTTCCGCGGACACCCCCCAGGCCTGGTCGGGGTCGATCCGTCCCATGAATCCCTGGATCAGGTGGCGTGAGGCTTCGCTGAGCGGTGAGCGGTCCTCGAACACGGCTTTCAGCAGGGTGAGTTGATCGGCCGCAGTGGTCCGCGTCAGACCCCAGTGGCCGTCGGGCCCCGGTCGGGTCGAGGTCAGTCCCAGGGTCTTGTTCGCCTCGGCGAGTCCCTCGGCGCCGCCGATACGCCGCCACAGGGCGTCCGCCGAGTCGTTGTCGCTGCTCTGGATCATCGCGGCCGCGGTGGTGGTCTCCCACTCGGTGAGCGACCGCCCCTCGCGCTGGGCGAACAGCAGCAGGGCCGCCAGGATGTTCACCTTCGCCACGCTCGCCGTGATGTGCGTCTGCGGGCCGTACACCGCTTGCCGGCCGGTGCTGGGCTCCAGTACCGCGACCGACACCTGGGTGCCGCCGTGCGCCCGCACCGGCTCGAGGGACCGGGCGAGCACACTGTTCGCGTCCCTCGGGTTCGGCCTTCGTCGGCCGGGCCCGGCCGGGCCGTGTCTGCCGGGCGAGGCCGAGGCCGACGGCTTGCCCTGGGCCGACCGTCCGGCCGCCCGCTCCTGCGCCGAGGTGCTTGCGCCCCGGTCGCCGGTCGCGCCGTCACCGCCGGCGAAGCAGCCCGTGAGTATCACTCCGGCCGCCGAGCAGGCCAGCGCCAGGCGTATCCGTCCCCCGCGCGGGCGGGCGCCGCCGTTGCCGCAGGCGGCGGGCGGGACGGAGCCGTGCCCCGTTCCGTGAGGCGGGCGGGCGGCGGGGCGCGGAGTCATCGGGAACCTCGATCGCATGAGGGGGCGGAAGCCGGAGGGGGTGAGCATGCCGACAGTCTTCGCCGGGGTGAGGCGCGCCGCATCCCGGAAGGGTTTCCCCCGAAAGGCGCAACAGGTCTGCGACCGAACCCGTCTGACGCCCCCTCGGAAACCGTGCGCCGCACCCGTGTTCCACGCCTCCGCCCACCTGCCCGCGCCACCCCCTCGGCACTCCGCGGACTCCTCCGGTCGTGGACGCCGACACCCGTCCGCGCCACTCTTGCCGGTGAGCGCCGGGCGGCGTTTGGGGGAGTGGAACGGCGTGGCGACGCGCGAGGGCGGGGTCGATGGGCTCAGTGCGGCGCAACGACTCGTCAGCGAGCGGGAAAGCAGTGAACGACGCCCTCGCTGCCCGGAATCGGGCAGAAAGGTGGATGTCCGGTTGCTTCATCCGTACGGTGAGCGACCATGATCGCCACGAACTCCTCGTGGACCCCCGTGCACGACCACCGACGGAAGGACACGCGCATGCGCCCGCTCCCCACCGGCCCGGAAGCTGTCGTCTTCGACTGCGACGGCCTGCTGGTCGACACCGAGCCCTGCTGGACCGTGGCCGAGGCGGCGCTCTTCGCCGCGCACGGCCACCCCTTCGGTCCGGAGCAGAAGGCGCTGGTCCTCGGCCGCACCCTGGAAGGGGCGGGCGAGGTGATGGCCGACTGCTTCGGACGGCCCGGAGCCGGCCCCGAACTCGCCGCGGAACTCCTCGATCGGGTCAGCGCGGAACTCGCCCGGGGTGCGGCCGCGCTGCCCGGCGCGGTGGAGCTGGTCCGCGCCTGCCGGGCCGCGGTGCCCGTCGCGGTCGCGAGCAACAGCCCCCGGAACCTGCTGGACCGGGCACTGCAATCGGCAGGCCTGGCCGACTGCTTCACGCACACCTTCGCCGCCGACGAGGTGAGCCGCCCCAAGCCCGCGGCGGACCTCTACCTGACGGCGTGTGAGGCGCTCGGCGCACGGCCGGAGCGTTCCGTCGCCTTCGAGGACTCGGCGACGGGCGTCTCGGCGGCCCGGGCGGCCGGCCTCTACGTCGCGGTCGTACCGTCCCTCCCGCACACCGTCCTCGACCACGACTGGTCCGGCCCCACCCTCGCCGACCCCTCCCTGCAGGCCTGGGCCGAAACCCTGGGCACACATCCCCCGGCCCACCCGCTCCCGTCCGCCCAGTGACCGCCAGGGCATCTTCTCGGGGGTGAGTCAGACGAGGTCACTCGCCTCCCCGCTCCCGGGCGCCGACGTCGAGGAGTGCTGGAGGGCGACGGGAGCGGACGGTTCGCCGTGCTCCCGCTGCCACGTCCTGAGCGCGGACAGACGGTGGTCGATCGCGAAGCCAGGCCCGGGCGGCGGTCCCACCCGTTCGATTGCCTCGCCGGCCCGCGGATCGTCCCGCCGGACGAGTACGTAAGCAGCGTTGAGCCGGGTGAGGAAGTCCTCTTCGTCGAGCAGGGCGACGAGGGCGTCTGCGGCAGCCCCTGGGGGGCCCGCGCAGACCCCGCAGCCGCCGTCGCAGTTCCTGAGGTCCGCAAGAGTGTCCGCGACGGCGCGCCGCACCGACGCCTCCGGATCCCTCAGCGACTTGACGACGGCGGCTGTGACCGTGTCGCTCTTGTCGTGAGCCGAGCACAAGACCGAGCCAGCTTCGGCGCGCACGCTCGCGTCCCGGTCCGCGGCGAGCGTCAGGAGGGCGGTCCGCGCCGCGACGTCCAGGGAAGGCCGCGCGGTGCCGCGATCGAGCAGAAGGGGGGCTACGCGGGCGCGGACGCGCGGATCCCGGTGCCCGACGAATCGCAGTCCCACCGCAGCTGACTCGGGACACATCGTCTCGCTCAGGGTGTACAACAGCTCGGCGAGGACCTCGGAGTCCTCCTCCCCGTCGTCGGCCCACGACAGGAGCAGGTGCGTCATCTCCTGCTCATGGGAGTCCGGTGGCTGGTGCCAGGAGAGCATGGACATGTTGAGGGCATCGAGGACGAAGAGCCGCGCCTCGCGGGCCGGGGCACGGCGGTACGCCGTCAGGGCCGACCACGTCTGCCTGCTGCGGCGTCGCGAGAAGACCGACTGGACGGACGACCAGTCGACATGGTGCCGGTCGCCCGCCCTCACGGCCCGGGCGACCAACTCGTCGACGGGCGTCAGGATGCGGAAGGCCCATTCGAGGTCCGTCAGGATCGCGCCGTGTCCGGCGCGTACCCTGTGGCCGCCGAGCGTCAGCTCGGTCACATGGTCGAACTCGTCGTCCATGACCCGTACGTGTGTCGCCGGGCCGTTCGCGTTCGTTCTCTCCCTGAGCACCTCTTCCGCGCCCCGCTCGTACCAGTCCCGGGTCACGGCGAGCAGCTGTGCTCTGTCGGCCTCAGGCAGGCGCAGCCGTGGCTCGCGGCCCAGCACGGCTGCCACCAGGGAGGGAGAACCGCTGTCGACCGCTCGGAGCAAGGGAGTCGTTCCGTCCGGCAGCCTGCGGTCCTGATCCGCACCGCCCTCGACCAGCACTTCGGCGACGGCGGTGTCATAGCCGGCGACCGCCAGGCACAGCACCGGCAGCCCGTCCTCCGCAGCCGCGTCCGGGGACGCACCCCCCTCCAGCGCGCGTGTCACGGCCCTGGCGTCGCCCCGCCTGACCGCCGTCACGAGCTCCCCGTCGTCCATCCGCCGCACTGCCCCCGCCCTCGTCCCAAGTGGCGCCGACCGCCCGGCCCGGTCGCCGTCCGGTCAACGCCCCGGTCGGGGTGTGGGTTCCCGTCTCTCCCGGGCTCCCGAGGTTCGCCGTCAGGGACAGGAGCACGGAGAGGGCGATGAGGGTGCAGACGGCGGTCCAGCCCAGGCCGGTGCAGGCATGGGCGCCGAGCCAGGAGCCGGCGCTGCCGCCGAGGAACGCGCAGGTCATGTAGGCCGTGTTCAGGTGGTCCACCCGACGCGCGGCCAGAACATGCTGCCCGCCCCTGTCAGCGCACCTCCGTGCCGACGTTTCCCGGTCCGTACGGGCCCTGCCGGCGGCAGGTGAGCCGAGCCCGGGACAGAAGCAACCCCGTCGGTCGCCGCACAGGCCCTCGACGCCGACGTCTCACCGTCAACTCGCCGCACCGCGCCATCGGATGACCCTGCCGACACATGCCCCCTCACCCGCCCGGGTGAATCACGGGCCCAGTCACGCGGCCCACCACATAACCGGGTCGCGCGAGGGGAGAACACCGGCATGCGATGCAGTACCTCTTGACGGAGGGAGGCTGCGATGAGCGCAGTCGTCTTCACAGCTGATTTCGCCTCCGAGCGCCAATGGGTCGCCGGACGCTCCTGGGCCTATCCGGGCGGCGGTCCCACCAATCGGGGCGACAACAAACTCGACTATCTGACCGCGGACCCGTCGTACTCCCGCACCGGCACGTTCAGAGCCACGCGCAGACCCGACGGCCTGTGGGACACGGGCCTGCTGACCACCGAGGGAAGCGCCGACGGGTTCATGGTCCGCACCGGCGACCGCCTCGACGCCCGGGTGCGTCTGCCCGCCGAAGTGGGCGCCTGGCCGGCGATCTGGACCTGGCGGGACGGCGACAACGAGGTGGACGTCTTCGAGTACCACCCCGACAATCCCGACCTGCTGGAACTCACCAACCACGTGCGGCCCGCGAACCGCTACCTGCGCGACCGGACCGTCCGCCCCGGCGGCATCGTCGATCTCAGCGTGACCTTCGGCCGGCGCAGCGTCGTCTGGTCGCTGAACGGCAAGCAGGTCTTCGCCGACGGACAGGGCGTCGGCCGCGAGTGGCGCGCCTACCTCATCGTCAACCTCTCGGTGTGCGCGGGCCGTTACCACCCGGCTCCGGGCCCCGCCACCACGAAGATGTCGTACGAGGTGAAGAGCCTCGTGGTGTACCGCACCCTCGACCGGTACTCCATCCCTGCGAGCGACGACCGTGACCACGACGGCGAAGGCGACGGCGACACCGACGCCACGAGTCGGGAGACCTCACCGGAAGAGGTCTGAGTCACCGGCTCTCAGGCCGCCGGGCCCTTCCCGTCCCGCGTCAACTCCCACACCCGCGCGAACAGTTCGGGCAGTGCGCCGGGCAGGAGATCGAACTCCCGCACCTCACCCCCGTCGGGGCTGAGCCGCGCCCCCAGCACGGGCGCCTTCCATGTCTCCATCGGCGGCAGCGGCTTCTTCGCCCGGGCCCACGGGCCGGGCAGGAACAGCGAGCGTCCCGCACGGGCGCGACGGTCCTCCACCGCCAGCCCCCGCGAGGCCAGTTCAGCAGCCGCCGCCCTGTGGCGGGCCGGCGTCCAGCCGTTCCAGCGCCGTATGCTGCGGTCCGACGGCACGGGCAGCAGCAGGAGCTGGAGACAGAGGGCGGCGGCGTCCTCGGACAGGCCGAGGCCGGCGACGACGTCGGCGACCACCTCGGGGGCACAGGCCCGCGGATCGGACTCGTAGCGCCCGGCGGGCAGGTCGTCGGCGATGATGCGCGCCATGACGCGGTCGCAGGCGCCGCCCGTGAGCCAGTCCCAGCGCCGGCTGCCGAGGCTGCCGCGCACCACCCCCGAGTGCAGGATCCTGGCGGGCGAGTCCCCGCCCGCCAGGACCTTGCGCAACTGGCGGACGACCTCCGGCGCCCCGGCGCGCACCGGATCGCCGGCCGGAAGGTCCGCGTACGCCCACGACAGGCCCGCGAAGACGGCCTCCACGAGCGTCTCGGAGTCGTAGGCGCTCATGACGTCCCACGCGGTGCGCAGCCGGTGGTGCTCGGGCGGGCACGGCCGGCCCCGCAGGTAGAAACCCGACGGCAGGGTGGCCCGGGCCGGGTCGAGGAACAGGTGGCACAGATGGGTCGCCGGCATCCGCGTCCGCAGGGCGACCGCGGCCTGCCAGGTGCCGTACGGCGCGCTCGGTCCGGCGCCGTGCTGCTCGATCCACGCTTCGGCGGTGCGCTCAGCGACACGGGCGAGCCCGCCCGGCTCCCACAGGTCCGCCGGGTCCGCCGGCATCACGTCGGCCAGCAGATCGAGCCGGTCACTGTCGCGGAGCATCTGCAACTCCCCGCGTGCCGCATCCAGTTCGCCGACCTTGTAGCCCAGGACCGCGCGCTCGTGCTCGTCGAGGAACGGGGTGCAGTAGCCGCTCGCCCCGGGGTTTCCCGCCAGGACGAGGGCCGCGGCGGGGCGGCTCACGCCGGTCGCCTCGCTCAGGGTGACAACGGCGTCCGCGTCCCAGGGGGCGGGCCCCCGCTCCTGGACCAGCTCCACCAGGCGCAGCAGTTGCCCGGGATCGCCCCAGCCGCGGTGACAGTCCATGACGTCGAGCGGTTCCTCGGGGCGCGGGGCGGCCTCTCCGCCGGGCAGCAGCGCCTCGAAGTAGCGCGTCATGCGCGCGGCCGGCAGATGCAGGCCGAACGAAGCGCCCCCCTCGTCGCGCACGCTGAACGAGGTCGTTCCGGCGAGCCGGCCCAGGCGGAAACGGTAGGCCGGGTCGGCGAACGGCGTCCGCGCCCAGGTCCGCAGGAACTCCAGCAGCACCTCCCGGCGCTCCGGCCTCGTCGCCGGGGCGGCGGCCCGCAGCGCGAGCGCGCCCACGCGCCCCACGACCTCGGTCCAGCTGCCCGCCGCGGTCGGACGGATCTCGGCCTCGCCCGGCCCGGGCGCCCAACTGCCCTCGATGAAGCGGCCGATGCGCGTGATCTCGGCGAGGCAGCCCGCGTGCCAGTGGCCCGCCGCCCCGACGAGACCCTGCAGGGCGGCTGGAACGGCGAACCGGTCCCACGGGCGGGCCGCTCCGGGGGCGATCGTGTCGATCTCGTTCATGCCCCCGATCATGGCGGACGCCACTGACAACGCCGCCCCCACAGCCCCGCGCGAGGGGGAAACAGCGGGCGCACACCCTCGTCCCGCTAGGATCCCGACCATGCCGCTGACCCTGCAGGACGTGGACCGGTTCGAGAGCGCGAGGCCCCGTCTGGAGGCCATCGCCTACCGCCTTCTCGGCTCCGCCGGCGAGGCCGAGGACGCCGTGCAGGAGACATACCTGCGCTGGCAGGCCGCCGACGTCGAGCGGGTCGAGGTCCCCGAGGCCTGGCTGACGAAGGTGCTCACCAACCTGTGCCTCAACCAGCTCGCCTCGGCCCGCGCGCGCCGCGAGACCTATGTGGGCCGCTGGCTCCCCGAACCGCTGCTCGACGGGGACCCTATGCTCGGCCCGGCCGCGACCGCCGAGCAGCGCGAGTCGGTCTCGTACGCGGTCCTCACCCTCATGGAACGGCTCACCCCGAACGAGCGCGCGGTGTACGTGCTGCGGGAGGCCTTCGACTACCCGCACCGCGAGATCGCCGAGATCCTCGACCTCAGCGAGGCCGCCAGCCAGCAGATCTTCCACCGCGCCAAGAAGCACATCGCGGACGGCAAGGCCCGCGCCGAGGTCGACGAGGGGGCCGCCCGCGCGATCGTCGAGGAGTTCCTGGCCGCCGCGACCAGCGGGCGGACCGAGCCGCTCGTACGGCTGCTCACGTCCGACGCGGTCGCGGTCGGCGACGGCGGCGGGAAGGTCCCGGCGCGGACCAAGGGGTTCGAAGGCGCCCTCGCGGTCGCGAAGTTCATGCGCGGCCTGTTCAAGCCCGCACCCGCCAAGCGCGCCCTCATCGGCGGCGCGGCCGACATGTACATCACGACGGCCAACGGCGGCCCCGCCGTCGTGGCGGTCGTCGAGGGCAGGGTCGTCGGCGTCATGTGCCTGGAGATCACCGCCGAGGGCATCGCGGCGTTCCGCAGCCAGGCCAATCCCGACAAGCTCGCGCGCGCGACCGAGGTGTGGGCCGCCGCCGATCACGGGGAGCCGCTGTTCCGCATGTTCTGACCGCGGTGCGACCCACCGGCGACATGTGACGTGCTTCACATCCGCTTCCTGTCAGGAAACCGAGGGCTGCCCGGTTCAAGAGGCGAAACCGCGCAAGACCAAGGGCGGACCGCGCAGACAGGAGCACGCACATGCAGCACCGCATCATCGTCCTCGGCGCCGGCTACACCGGAGCGATCGCGGCCGGCCGTCTCGCAAGGCGGCTGCACCGGGACGACGTCCACATCACCCTCGTCAACGCCGAGCCCGACTTCGTCGAGCGGGTGCGGATGCACCAGCTCGCGGTCGGCCAGGAGCTGAAGCCCCGGCCCTTCACCGAGATGTTCGCGGGCACCGGCGTCGAGTTGAGGCTCGCCCGGGTCACCGGCGTGGACGTCGACCGCAAGACCGTCGCCGTCGTCGACGCGGACGGCGCCGCCGGCGAACTGCACTACGACACCCTCGTGTACGCCCTCGGCAGCGGCTGGGACGACCTCGGCGTCCCCGGCGTCGCCGAGCACGCCCACGGCGTCGCCGGCCGCGCCGACGCGCTCCGGCTGCGCGACCGTCTGGCCGCCCTGGACGCCGGAGCGCCGGTGGTCGTCGTCGGCGGCGGCCTCACCGGCGTGGAGGCTGCGACCGAGATCGCCGAGGCCCGACCGGACCTCGACGTCGCCCTCGCCGCCCGCGGCGGCCTCGGCGACCGGCTCTCGGCCAAGGCCCGCGGGCACCTGCGCGAGGTCTTCGGCAAGCTGGGCATCACCGTGCACGAGCACACCGCCGTGACCCGCGTCGAAGCCGACCGTGTCGTCACCGCCGACGGCGAGGCCGTCCCCGCCGCGGTCACCGTGTGGACCACCGGTTTCGCTGTCCACCCGATCGCGCGGGCCACCGCCCTGGAGGTCACCGAAGGGGGCCAGATCGTGGTCGACGGCACCATGCGCTCCGTGTCGCACCCCGACGTGTACGCCGTCGGCGACGCGGCATGGGCGCCGGGCCCCGGCGGAAAGCCGCTGCGCATGTCGTGCGCCTCGGGCGTCCCCGCCGCCTGGCAGGCCGCCGACGCCATCGCGGCGCGCCTGACCGGCGGGAAGGTCCCCGAGCAGTCGGTCCGCTACTTCAACCAGTGCGTCTCGCTGGGCCGCAGGGAAGGCCTCATCCAGTACGTCACCGCCGACGACCGAGCCGTCGACGCGGCCCTCACCGGCAGGCTCGCCGCCCTCTACAAGGAACTGGTGTGCAAGGGCGCGGCCTGGGGCGTCGCCAACCCGACCCTCGGCATGCCGGTGCGCCGCCGCCGTGTCGTCGCACAGGAGGCGGCGGACCGCAGCGACGCGCCGGCGGGCGCGTCCGTCTGATCTCCTGGTCAGATGGCGGGGGCGTCGGTCCGCACGTAGATCAGGCCGTTGCTGGTGCCGGCCGGGGTGACGACCGTGACGGTGACCGGCCCCGGCGGGCCCGCCGGGGCCACGGCGGTGACCTGGGTCGGCGAGACCACCGTGAAGGAGACGGGCGTGGCGCCGAAGCGCACGCTGCTGGTCATGGTCAGGTTGGCCCCGGTCAGTGTGAGGACGGCTCCGGCGTGCGTCGGCCCCTGCGTCGGCACCAGAGAGCTCAGCGAAGGCGCCGCGAGGTAGGTGTATGCGAGGGGATTGCTGGTGCCGCCGGCGGTCGTCACGGTGACGGCGGCGGCGCCGGCCGCGTGCGCGGGGGCGACCGCGGTGATCTGCGTGCTGCTGTCGACCGTGAACGAGGTGGCGGCGAGGCCGTCGAACCGTACCGCCGTCGCGCCGAGCAGATCGCTGCCCGTGAGTGTGACCGTGGTGCCGCCCGCCGTCGGCCCGACACCGGGGGTGAGCGCGGTCAGCGAGGGCGCGGCGGCGAAGAAGAAGTACGCGCTCGGATTGTCCGGGTTGCTGGTGCCGCCGGGTGTCGTCACGGTGACGGCGGCGGCGCCGGCCGCGTGCGCGGGGGTGACGGCGGTGATCTGAGTGGCGCTGTTGACGGTGAACGAGGTGGCGGCGACGTCGTCGAAGCGCACCTCCGTCGCACCGGTGAAGTTGGTGCCCGTCAACGTCACCGTCGTCCCGCCGGAGGCCGGGCCCTGACCGGGCGACAAGGCCGTCACGGACGGCGCGGCGGCGAGGTAGGTGAAGGTGAGAGCGTTGCTGGTGCCGCTCGGGGTCGTCACGGTGACGGCGGCGGCGCCGGCCGCGTGGGCGGGGGTGACCGCCGTGATCTGCGTGCTGCTGTTGACGGTGTACGAGGTGGCGGCGATGCCGTCGAAGCGGACCGCCGTCGCACCGGTGAGGTTGGTGCCCGTCAGCGTCACCGTCGTGCCGCCGGAGGGGAGTCCTTGGCCGGGCGAGATGCCGGTCAGGGTCGGAGCCTGCGTCGCCGCGTAGGTGAAGGAGACCTGCTGCGCGCTGGTGCCCTGGCTGGTGGTGACCGTCACGACGACGGTGCCGGAGCCCGACGGTGCCACCGCGGTGATCTGCGTGCCGCTGTTGACGGTGAATGAGGTCGCGAGCTTCGTCCCGAAGCGGACGGCGGTGGTGCCGGTGAATCCGGTGCCGGTCACGGTGACGGTGGTGCCGCCGGCGGCCGGCCCCTGATTGGGGCTGACCGAAGAGACCACAGGGGCAGCCATGGTGATGTACTCCTTGAGGCAGGCGAACGGGGAGAGCAGTCACGGACGACGGGCCGGCTCGGGGCGCGGCCGCGTCGGGGCCCGCCCGGGCGGAGGGGGGGACTGCCGCCCGGACGGGGCTCACCGCCTCCCCGGGGCGGGAGGCTGACAGGCGGTCAGATGCCGGGGCCCGCCACGTAGGTGAAGGCGTCGGTGGCGGTGTCGGAGCCGGCGGGGTTGGTGACGACGACGTCGACCGGCCCGGCGGTGCCGGGCGGGGTGACGGCGGAGAGGGTGGTGGTGTTGATGACGGAGAAGGGCGCCGGGACGCCGTCGAAGGTGACGGAGTCGGTGGTGTCGAGGTTGGTGCCGGTGATGGTGACGGCGGTGCCGCCGGAGGTGGGTCCGGAGGTGGGGGTGACGGTGGTGACGGTGGGGGCGTCGACGTAGGTGTAGCTGAGGCCGTTGTTGGTGCCGCCCGCGGTGGTGACGGAGACGGAGACGGGGCCCGCGGCGGCTCCGGCGGGGACCGTGACGCTGAGGGAGCTGTCGGAGTTGACGGTGGGCGTGGCCGTGACTCCGCCGAAGGAGACGCTGGTGGCGGTGGACAGGCCGGTGCCGGTCAGGGTGATGGTGTTGCCGCCGGCGAGGGGCCCGGAGGTGGCGCCGAGGGAGGACTTGAAGGGGGCGCCGACGTAGAAGAAGGGGACGGGGTTGCTGGTGCCGCCGGGGGTGGTGACGGTGACGCCGACGGTGCCGGTTCCCGAGGGGGAGACGGCGGTGACCTGGGTCGGGGAGACCTGGGTGATGCTCGTGGCGGACTTGGTGCCGAACTTGACCGAGCTGGTGTTGGCCAGGTTGGTGCCCGTGATGGTCACCAGCGTGCCGCCGCCGGTGGATCCCTGGTTCGGAGAGATGGGCATGGCAGAACTCCTCGCTGCTCGATGGGGACATACGAGGAACCGGCGAGAGCCCGACAGGCGGCGCCACAGGAACACGATCGTCCCGTGGGCCAACAGAAAACCGGCGACAGCCGCCCGTCAGATTTCCCCGGCTCGGGGATGGGCGGCCCGCCGGTTCACACTCTCAAGTCACCCATAGGGCCGACGCAGTGACAAGGGTCCGTCAAGCGCATCACCCGAACGGAGTACTCGCGGGCTCCGCTGACCGCCCCCGCCCTGCCGGATACTCCGTTCGGGTGATGCGAATTGACGGACCTTGTCTGTGAGTTGGGGCCTATGGGTCACTGGGAGGGCGAACCGGCGGGCTGCCCATCCCCGTGTCGGGGGACGTGAGACAGGCAGCCATGCCGGTTTCTTCTTGTCCACGCCAAGACGCGAGGCGTCGCGGGCCATGGGCCCGGACCGTCTCCAGGCGCCTTCACCTACCTCGCCGGTCCCGGCATCCGACCCGCCCTTCGAGCGACGGCCCACCGTCCGCCACCCCGGTGGGCCGTCCAGGCGCCCGCCCCGTGACCCCCGGGCCGCACGGGCGGGCGCCGGCCACAGAACCCGTTCCTCAGAAGGAGGGGACCGCCCGTGTCCGTCGATCTGCTTCCGTACCCGCGAGCCGTGAGCGTCACCGTCCCCGCCGACCCGGTCGCCGCCATCCCGGTGGGCGACGGCCCCCTCGCCGCCGCTTTCGGCCGCGCCGGCCGCGTGGGTTACGTGACGAACTTCGACTCGGGCACGGTCACCGTCCTGGACCCCGTCACCCGGACCGCCACCGCCACCGTCACCGTGGGTTCCGGCCCCTGGGGAGTCGCCGTCAACCCCAACGGGAGCGAGGCGTACGTGGGCAACTTCGACTCCGGGACGGTCAGCGTGATCGACGTCCTGACGAACACCGTCACCGCGACGATCGAGGGGATCTCCGCACCGGTGGGCGTCGCCTTCTCCCTGGACGGCGCCCACGCCTACGTGGTCAGCCAGGACACCGACAGCCTCGTCGTGCTGGACACCGCCACGCGCGCCGTCCTGACGAGCGTGGCGGTGGGCAGCACCCCCTGCAACGTCGTGATCTCCCCGGACGCCGCCCCCTACGTCTACGTCAGCGACTTCGGCAGCGGCACCGTAACGGTCGTCGACACCTCGACGTACACGGTCGCGGCCACGATCAGCGGCTTCGCCAACCCGCGCGGTCTCGCCGTCAGCATCGACGGGCAGCGACTGTACGTCGCCGACCAGAGCGGCGGCACGGTCAGCGTCGTGGACACCACCACGTACACCGTCGCCACCACCATCGGCGGCTTCGCCGCCCCCGTCGCGATCGCCATGGGCCCCCGCGGAGCGCTGGCCTACGTCACCGAGAGCGGCTCCGGTTCGGTCGCGGCGATCAACCTGGCCACCCACGTGCGCGTCGCCACCGTCACCGGACTGAGTGCACCGAGGGGGATCCTCGTCACCCGCGACAGCCGGCACCTCTACGTGGTCGACAACGGCGCCGACACGGTCGTCGTCCTGAACATTCCGGTGCCGGTCTCACCCGACCAGGGCCACACCGGGGGAGGCACCCTGGTCGTCCTCAGCGGAAGCGGCTTCCTGCGCGCCACTCAGGTCTTGTTCGGAAGCCGCCCGGCCGGTTCGTTCGCGGTCGTGGACGACTTCACCATCACCGCCGTCAGCCCCGCCGGCACCGGCGTCGTCCCGGTCAGGGTCGTCATCGCCGGCGCCACCCACTCCCTCGGCGCCTTCTTCTATCTCGACACTCCGCGCGTCCGCGCCGTCTCGCCCTCCACCGGGCCCAACACCGGCGGCAACACGGTCACCGTCACCGGCATCGGCCTGTACACCACCCGGGAAGTACGCCTCGGGGCCACCAGCGTGTACCCGACCGTCGTGTCCGACGCCCGAATCGTGTTCACCGCGCCTCCCGCGCCTCCCGCCTCGCCCGGACCCAGCATCCGGGTGCCGGTCGTGGTCACCACCCTGGGCGGCGTCGGCGGCGGCCCGACCTACACCTATCTCGACCCGCCCACGACCACGACCCTCAGCTCCACCACCGAACTGCCGGTGGTCGGCGAGCGGTTGACCTTCACCGCCGCCGTCGCGCCCGTGGCCCCCGCGACGGGCACGCCCTCGGGCACGGTCTGGTTCGACTTCGGCGACGGCAGCGTCCCCGTCACCGCCGTGGTGGTGGACGGGCTGGCGACGGCGACGCACGCCTACTCCACCACCGGCGGCAGCCCCTACACGGTCACCGCCGCGTACAGCGGGGACGACGACTTCGCTCCGTCGTCGGACACCGCCGAGCAGACGGTCGTGCGTGCGCCGACCTCGACGTCCGTCCTGTCCTCGCCGGAGCCCTCCGCCCCCGACGGGGAGGCGACCGTCACCGCGCGGGTCATCGTGGCCGCCCCCGGCGTCGGACAGCCCACGGGCACGGTGACCGTCGACTTCGGCGACGGCTCACCGACCGTCGTGGAGCCCCTCGTCAACGGGCTGGTCACGGTCGTCCACACCTACCCGGCCGACGACGCCGACTACACGATCTCCGCCGCCTACAGCGGGGACACCGACTTCGAGCCGTCGGGCGATGTCAGCACCCACCGGGTGCGATCGACGATCCAGGTCACCACCACGACGGTGACCTCCGCACCGGATCCGTCGACGACCTGGCAGCAGGTGACGTTCACCGCCACCGTCACCGCCGGGTCGGGCACGCCGACCGGCACCGTCCTCTTCGACTTCGGCGACGGCACACCGCCGACGCCGGTGCCCCTGTCGCAGGGAGCCGCCGTCGCCACCCACGTCTACACCTCCGGATCCGGCAGCCCCTACCCCGTCCTCGCCGCCTACGCGGGCGACGGCGCGACGTTCAGCTCCTCGGTGGGACACGACCTCCAGACGGTGAACCCCTCCTCCACGTCCACCACGCTCAGTTCGTCACCCGATCCGTCCGTGACGGGCGAGGCGGTCACCTTCACCGCGACCGTCGCGGCGGACGCTCCGGGGGCCGACGTGCCGACCGGCACGGTGGTCTTCGACTTCGGCGACGGCACGCCGACGGTCGCCGCACGCGTCATCGACGGCACCGCCCAGATCGCCCACACCTACGCGGCCGCCGGATCCTACTCGGTCACCGCCGTCTATGACGACGACGACGACTTCACCGGCTCCTCCACGACGGCCACCCACACCGTGGGCCAGGCCCCGACGACCGTCGAGCTGACAGCCGTGCCGGCTCCGTCCCTGGTGGGGGAGGCGGTCACCTACACCGTCGTCGTCGCGCCCGTCGCGCCCGTCGCGCCCTTCGCCCCAGGGGCGGGCGCCCCGACCGGCACGGTGACCCTCGACTTCGGCGACGGCACCACACCCGTCACCCTGCCGCTCATCGATGGTGCCGCCGCCACCTCACACGTCTACACGAGCGCCGCCGGCAGCCCGTACCCGGTCACCCTCACCTACAGCGGCGACGCGGACTTCGCCGGCTCCACCGCGACCGAGGACCACAGGGTGCGCCGGGCACAGACCCTCACCACCGTGACCGGGGCGCCGGCCCCGTCGGTGGTCGGCGAGACCGTCACCTACACCGTGAGGGTCGACCCCGCCGGGCCCGTCGCCCCCGAGACCGGCCCTCCCACCGGCACGGTCGTCCTCGACTTCGGCGACGGCACCCTCCCGGTCACCGCCGCCCTGACCGGCGGCAGCGCCACGATCACCCACGCCTACACCGCCAGGACCGGCAGTCCGTACACCACGACCGCGACGTACAGCGGGGATGTGGACTTCGTCTTCTCCACCGGCACGGCCCTCCACACCGTGGACCGGGCGCTCACCACCACGACGGTGAGCGCGTCACCGGAG
Source organism: Streptomyces sp. NPDC088254 (assembly GCF_044740925.1). Classification (NCBI taxonomy): domain Bacteria; kingdom Bacillati; phylum Actinomycetota; class Actinomycetes; order Kitasatosporales; family Streptomycetaceae; genus Streptomyces; species Streptomyces sp. NPDC088254. The sequence continues at coordinate 120,546 of NZ_JBIURQ010000005.1, forward strand.
CCCTCGGTGGTGGGTCAGCCGGTGACGTTCACCGCGACCGTGGCGCCGGTCGCGCCGGGCGCGGGTACGCCCACCGGCACAGTCACCTTCGTCCTGGGCGACGGCTCCGCCCCGGCCACCGTCACCCTGGCGAACGGCACCGCCACGATCACCCGGGCCTACACCGACCGGAGGGACGGCCCGGACACGATCACTGCCACGTACAGCGGCGACATCGACTTCGCAGGCTCGAGCGGCACCACGGTCCACACCCTCAACCGGACGTCGACCACGACCACGGTCAGTTCGTCGCCGGATCCGTCGGTGGTGGGCCAGCCGGTGACGTTCACCGCGACCGTCGCGTCGGCAGCACCGGGGGCGGGCACGCCCACCGGCACGGTCAGCTTCGACTTCGGCGACGGCACGAACCCGGTGACCGTCACCCTCGTCAACGGCGGCGCCGCCATCACCCGCCCCTACACCGCCAGGACCGCGAGTCCGTACACCGTCACCGCCACCTACGGCGGGAACATCTCGTTCGCGGGCTCCAGCGGTACGGACACCCACACCGTGGACCGGGCGTCGACGACGACGTCGGTGAGTTCGTCGCCGGATCCGTCGGTGGTGGGCCAGTCGGTGACGTTCACCGCGGCCGTCACGCCGGTCGCACCGGGGGCGGGTACACCCACCGGCACGGTCAGCTTCGACTTCGGTGACGGCACCTCGCCCGTCACCGCGACTCTGGCGAACGGCGTCGCGACGGTCACCCGTGCCTACTCGGTCAGGACGGGCAGTCCTTACACGGTGACCGCCACCTACGGTGCGACCGTGAACTTCGCCGGTTCCAGCGGTACGGACACGCAGACGGTGGACCGGGTGGCGACGACGACGTCGGTGAGTTCGTCGCCGGATCCGTCGGTGGTGGGCCAGTCGGTGACGTTCACCGCGACCGTCACGCCGGTCGCACCGGGGGCGGGTACGCCGACGGGCACGGTCAGCTTCAACTTCGGCGACGGCACCTCGCCCGTCACCGCGACTCTGGCCAACGGCGTCGCGACCGTCACCCGCGCTTACACCGTCAGGGCAAGCGGCGTGTTCACCGTGACCGCCGCCTACATCGGCAGCAACGGCTTCGCCGCCTCCAGCGGCAACGACACGCAGACCGTGAACCGGGCCCTGTCGATCACCAGCGTCGTCTCTTCCCCCGACCCGTCGAACACGGGTCAGAAAGTGACCCTGACGGCGACCGTCACGGCGGTCCCGCCGGGAGCCGGCGTCCCGACCGGTACGGTCACCTTCACCATCGGCAGCCGCTCTCCCGTCAGAGCCACCCTCGTCAACGGCACGGCCACCACCGTCCACAACCCGTTGAGCCCCGGCACCTACGCCGTCACCGCCGTGTACGCCGGCAGCACGGAGTTCGCGGGCTCCACAGGCACCGACACGCACACCGTCTCGAACTGACCCGGAGCGAGTCCCCGGCTCCTTCCAGGCGACAAATCGCCTCCACAAGCGCACAGTTAAGGAAGGACTACAGCAGCGGAGGCCACCGTGATCGTCCTCGGTATCATCCTGCTCATCGTCGGCTTCGTCACCGGCGTATCCATTCTGTGGACCATCGGCATCATCCTCGCCGTGATCGGCCTGGTGCTGTGGGTCCTGGGCGCGGCCGGCCACGCGGTCGGCGGCCGTCGGCATTACTGGTGAGGACCGCGGGAAGACGACCGCGGTCGGGGCGAGCCGCCTTCGTACGTCATCCGCGGGCCGGGCAGGACAAGCGGCCGCGTGGACGAAGGGCGCGTGGAGGTGGTCGGTGTGGCGTCCGGCGACGGCCCCGACACGCTCTTCGGCCTCGACGCGCACGAGGTCAACCACGGCTGACACCCCCGCGCCGAGGACGTCCTGTGGCGCCCGGACCCAGGAGACCAAGCGCTCCGAGAACGGCGCCCTGAACGTCCGCTACGAGGCGCGCGCCAAGGCCCGCGCGGTCGCCGGGATGCGCGAACTGATCACCGCCCGCGCCCCGTGGCACCGCGGCCGCTACGCCTTCTGACGCGCCCCTCCGCGCAGCAGGCTCACAACCCGGTGACGTTCGCGCTCGCCGACACCTCGTAGACCAGGGTGACCGTGTGGTGGCCCTCGGGCGGGAGGGGGACGTCCCAGCGGACGATGCCGTCCGCGTCGACCTCGGCGGGCGGGGGCGAACACGCCTCCTTGCGCAGGCGGACCTCGACCGCCGACACCTCGGAGACGGGGATGCGCTCGCGCAGGGTCACCGTCCGCTCGTCCCGCTCCCCGGGAGCCGAGAACCGGGACAGGTGCAGCCGGACCGTGTGGGTGGTCACCGTCCGCTGGGTGAGTCCGGCGGTGGCGCGGGACTCCTCGGCGTGCCGGACCACCCGGTGGTCGTCGCGGCTGCCGAAGGCCAGTTCCACGGGTGCGCCGGGCGCGGCGAAGTCCAGCATGCCGCGGCCGCTGAACCCGCTGCCGCGAACCAGGTCCACCGGCCCGGCGAGCAACGCGTGCCCGGACAGGTTGTCGAACCGTGCCGTCTGGGTGACCAGCGGGGACAGCTCGGCCGCGCACACGTACTCGCTCCTCGCGGTCGTGGAGAAGGAGGAGAGCGGCAGTCGGTGTGCGCGGCCGTCCGCGGGCACGGAGACCGGCGAGGGGGCGTGCAGCACCCGTGCCTCCCCGCCGTCGGCCAGCCCGGGCAGACCGAGCACCGGAGTGGGACCGAGGTCCCCGATCTCCTCCTCCCGCAGCTCGACGTCGACCGTGCGGCGTTCGGCGGCGGTGCGGTCCTTGAGGGTCAGCCGGTCCTCGCGCAGGCTCGGCGGCTCGGCGGCCAGCGCCGAGCGGGCCGTCGACAGCGTCAGCCGTACGTCCGACCAGTCCTCGCCGGTGCGCTGCCAGACCATCGCGTCGGTCTCCAGCGTCAGCCGGTCCCCGTCGAGCACGGCCCGGTATGCGGGACGCCACACCGCACACGAGGTGAGATGGCTCAGCCGCAGCTCCGCTGGGCCGGCCACCGCGCTCTCCACGGTCAGCTCGACATGCCCCACCAGCTCGGCGGGCTCCTCCTCGGCGAGGTCCAACGCCGTCCGCACGTCCGAGAGTTCGGCGGCGAGAGCGGCCAGTCGGGCCTCGGTGGCGCGCAGTCGCTCCTCGTGCGTGTCGCGCTCGGCGTCCACCCGGTCGAGTTCGCGAGCCCAGCGGGCCCCGTCGGTCTCCCCGAGGCCGGCGCCTTCGCCGATCTCCCTCAGCAGATCGGCGGCGAGCCGGCCCAGCAGGTCCAGCCGGGACCGGAGCCGGTCGCGGCGCTGCCGGAGGGCGACCTGCTCCTCTTCGAGGGCGTGCGCGCGCTGCCGGAGGGCGGAGTCGTCGTCGGCGGACCCGGGCCCGCGCGGGGTCCAGGCGCGGACGATCCGCGCGTCCAGCACGCTCGCGGGGTGGCCGGCGGTCAGCTCGGCGTGCAGGGTGCGGTCGACGGCCAGCGCGCTGACCGGCCCGAGCCGCAGCCGCCGGACTCCGGCCTCCAGATCGAGCACGACGGTGCGCTCGACGTGGGCGCGGTCCTCCAAGCAGGTGATGGCGGTGACGGGGAGGGCGATCGGCTTCGGTGCCGTGGACATCGTGGTGTCAGCTCCTGCGGTTGCCGCCGACCAGGGCCTTGCCGGTCGGGAAGCGGATCTCGTAGCCGCCGTCGAGGGCGGTGGCGCCGCCTGCGGGCAAGGTCACCCGCCACACGCGGGTGCCCGGGGCATGGCGGTCGGGCCCCGTGCCGTCGTCGGGCGTCGTCCAGTCCGCGCGCTCCTCGATCCGCACGTCGGAGTCCGAGGCGACCGGGACCGGTTCGCGGACCTCGACGGTGACGGGCCGCGCCAGCCGGTTGGCCAGCTCCACGTGGACCCGGTGGTCCAGCACGGTGACGTTGTTGCGCAGTCCGGACGTCGACTCGTTCAGCGTCGTACGGCGCGTGACGCGGACGCCCTCGGCCGGACCGAGCCCCACCCGGCGCACCCCGCCCGGCGCGAGCGTGGGCAGCGCGGCGGTCAGCAGGAAGTCGTCGTCGACGGTGACCTCCACCGGGCCGGCGAGCAGCGCCTGACCGGTGGCGTTCGACATCACCAGCGTCGCGTACACGGTCGGCTCGACGGAGGGCACGCAGAGGTACTCGGTGCGCAGGCCGACGGCGATCTCGCCGACGGTGACGGTGTGCCAGACGCCGTCCGAGGGGATGTCGGCGCGGGCGGCGGCGTCGAAGCGGTGGTCGAAGGAGCCCGCCGACTCGCGGGGCCGCACGGCGTGCCCGGGCAGCGGCAGCGCGGCCACCGCCTCGGCACGGCGGCGGTACTCGGTCGCCACCGGGTCGAAGGCGGCGTCCGGGAACAGCCGGCCCCTGCGGTCGGCCCGGTCGTCGGGGCCGCTGAGGACGAGACCGGCGTAGTCCAGCTCCGCGCTGCTCGGCTGCGGCGGACCGGCCGCCGGCGGCCGCTGCGGCACCATGGGCGCGGGAGCGGAGGCGGGTGCGCCGCCGAACGGAGGCCGTCCGGCCGTACGCGCCCTGCCGGGACGGGCGGGGGCGGACCGCTGCATCTCCCCGAAGGCGGCCGAAGGCGCGCCCACGGGGCCGGCGGAGCCGGGCGGCGCGGGCATCATCGGGGGCGGCCCGCCGTAGACGGCGGGAGCCGGCGGCGGGGCGGAGAGCGACGGTTCCGCAGCGAGCCGCGGTTCTTCGAAGTCGGCGTAGCCGGCGAAGGTGTCCCCGCCGACGGGGACGCCCCCGGGCCCCGTGCCCCCGACCGCGACGGCCGGATGCGCGTCACGCGTGACCGGCCCGGGACCGGCCGCGTCGTACCCGGTGAACAGGTCGGCGAGCCCGGCCGGCGGCTCGCGCCAGCCGGACGGCGTGGGAGCGGGCTGACTGCGTCCGATGCGGATCGAGCGGAGCCTCGGCAGATCGGTGCGCCGCCGCAGGTCGGCCGTGGACAGGGAGAGCAGGACACCCGTCCAGTCCTCCCCGGTGCGCTGGGCGACCGAGGCGCGCAGCATCAGACGGCCGCTGTCCTCGCCCTGGCGGTGGGTGAGCCGGTAGGCCGGCGCCCAGACGGCCCCCGGCACGCCGTACTCCACCTCCACGTCCACCTCGTCGTCGCCCTCACCGGCGCCGTCGAGGGTCAGGACGGCGCAGACCGTGGACGCGACGTGCGCCGACGGGGCGTCGGTGGAGGCGCGGGCGAGCCGGTCCACGGCGACGGCCAGCTCGTGCTCGGCGCGCTGGACCGCCTCCTCGAACTCGACGAGACGGGCGTGCAGGGCCGTGAGCCGCTGCTCGACGAAGTCGCCGAGCTCCAGCCAGGCGTCGACCGGGGTGCGGCGGTGCGGATCGTCACGCTTGCGGGGCGGGACCACCGGGTGGAGCGCCTGGACCTCCTCGATCCGGCGGAGCTGCCGGTCCCGGCGTGCCTGCGCCGCCGCGTACGCGTCGCGCAGCTGGTCCACCTCGCGCCGCAGCCGGTCGCGGGTGTCGGCGTCCGCCGGTTCGGCGTCGATCTCGATCCGGGCCTCGACGACCCGCGCCCCCGTGCCGCCGAGGACGGCGGCGCGCAGCGAACCGGGGTCCAGCGACCGGGGCAGCCCCGTCACCCGGACCCGCCCGTCCGCGGGCACGCGACCGCGGGCCCGCCGCCGGCAGAGCGCGCCCTGCGCGTACACCACGACCGAATCGAGGGTGGACCCCCAACTCCGCGTCTGTTCAGCCCTCATGCCCAGCTCCCCGTACCGTCGGACTGCACCACACCCTACGCCCGCCGGTGCCAGGAATCTCTTTCGCGGGCGGGCGGGGGAGTGTCAGCCGTTGAGCGGGGCGACGGTCACCTTGTCGATGTCGGGTGTGCAGGTGGCGGCGTTGCCGAAGGAGACGGTGCCGGTTCCGGCCTTGAGCGTGACCGGGACCGGGAGGTACCGGAAGATGGACCAGATGCAGGAGTTGCGGAACACGACGGACAGCCGTCGGACCACCGCAGCACCGAACACCCCGAAGCGGAGGACGCGTTGACCGCTGTCGTCGAATCCGTCGATACGTCCCGGATCTGGTCGCACCAGGCACTCGGCCTGCACGCGCTCGTGGACGCCGCCGGGGCGGTGAGGCTGGGCGGGGACGGCGAGGACTGGGCCCGTCTGGTCCCCCTCGTGGAGGTCACCGCCACCGGCCACGGGCGCATGTGGTCGGGGGAACGCTTCATCGAGACGGCCGTCGGCGACCGCCTGACCTACCGCGGGCACGAGACGGTCCACGACGGCGGCCTGGAGCGCACCACGATCCGGCTGTCGGACCCCGTGACCGATCTGGCCGCCGACGTCACCCTGGAGACCGCCGCGGACGCCGCCGCCCTGCGCGCCCGTGTGCGCCTGGTCAACGAGGGCGGCGAACCGCTGCGGCTGGAGAGCGTGTCCACCCTGACCCTGGGCGGTGTCGCCGACGCGGCAGGCGGCCTCGACGGCCTCACCCTGCACTGGGCCGACAACGACTGGCTCGCGGAATGCCGTTGGCGGCAGGCGCCCTTCCGCGAGCGGGTCGTCCCGCTCAGCCGGTCCGCCCACGGGCACGAGGGCCGCGGCTGCTTCGAACGGTACTCGCAGGGAAGCTGGTCCACCGGCCGTCATCTGCCCCTGGCCGCCCTCACCGACGGGCAGGGCCACGCCTGGCTGTGGCAGATCGAGTCCAGCGCCGGCTGGCGCTTCGAGACCGGCGAACGCGAGGGCGCCGCCTACCTCGCCCTGTTCGGCCCCGACGACGCCCACCACCAGTGGCACCACACCCTGGCCCGCGGCGAGGAGTTCCACACCGTCCCCGCCGTCCTGGTCAGGGCCCGGACGGGCGGCCTGGACGCGGCCTTCGGCCACCTCACCGACCACCGCCGGGCCGTCCGCCGCGAGCACCCCGACCACCGCGCGCTGCCGGTCGTCTACAACGACTACATGAACACCCTGATGGGCGACCCCACCACCGAACGGCTCCTGCCGCTCATCGAGGCGGCCGGGCGGGCCGGCGCGGAGGTCTTCGTCATCGACGCCGGCTGGTACGACGACGCCCAGGGCTGGTGGGACGCCGTCGGCGCCTGGGAACCCGCCCCCCGCCGCTTCCCCGGCGGCCTGCCGGAAGTCCTGGACGCCGTCAGACGCCACGGCATGACCCCAGGGCTCTGGCTCGAACCCGAAGTCGTCGGCGTCCGCAGCCCGTTGGCCCGCACCCTGCCCGACGAGGCGTTCTTCCGGCGCGGCGGCCGGCGCGTCACCGAGCACGGCCGGCACCACCTGGACCTGCGCCACCCGGCCGCCCGCGCCCACCTCGACCGGGTCGTGGACCGGCTGGCCGGCGAGTGGGGCGTCGGCTACCTGAAACTCGACTACAACATCAACGTCGGGCCGGGCACGGAGAACGGCGGCGAGAGTCCCGGCGCCGGCCTGCTCGGACACCACCGCGCCCACCTGGACTGGATGGCCTCGCTCCTCGACCGGCACCCGCGTCTCGTCCTGGAGAACTGCGGATCGGGCGGCCTGCGCATGGACTACGCCCAACTGGCCGTGACCCAGCTGCAGTCGACCAGCGACCAGCAGGACCTCCTGCGCTACCCGCCCATTGCCGCGGCGGCCCCCACCGCCGTGACGCCCGAGCAGGCGGCCGTGTGGGCCTACCCCCAGCCGGAGCACACCCTCGACCAGATCGCCTTCACCCTCACCGGCGCGCTGCTCGGCCGTGTCCACCTCTCCGGTTTCCTCGACCGCATGAACGACGAGCAGTTCGCCCTCGTCCGCTCGGCGCTCGCCGTGTACAAGGAACTCCGGCCGCGGATCGCCGAAGCCCGCCCCTTCTGGCCCCTGGGCTTGCCCGCCTGGGAGGACGAATGGATCGCCCAGGGGTTGCGCGGGCGGGACGCCACCCACCTCACGGTCTGGAGACGCGGGGCCGCCGCCGCCCAGGCGCCGGGCCGGGACCGCGAGCGCACGCTCACCGTCCCCCATCTGCGGGGCGCGCGTCTGCGTCCGGCGGTGCTGTACCCCACCACCGCCGACGCCGTCGCGCGATGGGACGCGGCCTCGGAGCAGCTCACCGTCTCCCTGCCCCGCGCCGACACCGCCGTGCTCCTCGAACTCAGGCCCGCCGCGTCGGAGTGACTTGGGGGCGCTGACGCCGGTCCCCGAACAGGCCGATCACCCGGAGGGCCGGGAGTCCCGGCGGCCCGTGGCTCCCGCGTCCGACGGGAATGCGCGCCCCCCACCGGCGAGGTTCGGCCGGTGGGCTGGGGCGCTCGCTGATAGTGGCCCCATGCGCAGGATCCCGGCACAGCAGCCACCGCACGAGCGGCGCCCGTGATCCGGGGCCGACCGTCCATGCTGACGCGCGTGGTGCTGGCGACGACCATCGGCACCGCGCTGGAGTGGTACGGCTTCATCCTGTTCAGCACCATGAGCGCCCTCGTGCTGAACCGGCTGTTCTTCCCGCCGGGCGACCCGGTCGCGGCGACCCTCGCCTCCTTCGCCACCTTCGCGGTCGGGTTCCTCGTCCGGCCGCTCGGCGCGCTGGTCATCGGCCACCACGGGGACCGGCTGGGCCGCAGGAAGATGCTGGTCATCACCCTCGTCACCGTCGGCTCGGCCAGCACCCTGATGGGTGCGCTGCCGACGTACGAGACCGCCGGGGCGTGGGCCCCCGTACTGCTGGTGGTGCTGCGGATCGTCCAGGGGTTCGGCGCGGGCGCCGAGTACGCGGGCGCCTCCCTCACCCTCGCCGAGTTCGCGCCGCCGGAACACCGCGGGCGCTACTCCGCGATCCCCCCGGCCGGCGCGGCGCTCGGCGCGCTGATCTCGGCCGGGGCCGTCGCCGCCGTGTCGACCCTCCCTGCCGACGACTTCCTCGCCTGGGGGTGGCGCATCCCCTTCCTGGCCACCGTGCTGGTCACGGCGACCGGCTTCTACATCCGTGTGAGCGTCGCGGAGAGCCCCGTGTTCGAGGCGGCCAAGCGGGAGCGGGGAGTGGCGCGAGCACCCGCCGTGGAGCTGGCCCGCAGCGCTCCGCGCACCCTGATCGCCGGCGTGGTCAGCAGTGTGGGGCCGAACGTCGCCGCGTACATCCCGGTGGTGTTCGCCCTCGCCTACCTCACCGAGCAGCTCGACGTCTCCCGCACGGACACCGTCGTCGGCGCGCTGGTCTACTTCGCGTGCAGCGCGGCGGCCATGCCGATGGCCGGGGCACTGGCCGACGGAATCGGCCGGCGGACCGTCCTCGCGGGGGCCATGGTCGCTTCGGCCGTGTTCGCCTTCCCCTTCTTCTGGCTGCTCGGCACCCGGGACGTCGCATACGTGTGGTTCGCGTTCGGCGTGAGCGGGCTGCTGCTGGGGGCACAGCTCGGCGCGCAGGCGGGATTCCTCGCCGAGCTGTTCCCGACCAGGACCCGGTTCAGCGGCGTGGCCCTCAGCCGGGAGCTCGCCGCGGCGGCGGCCGGCGGCACCGCACCCCTGGTCGCGGCGGCGCTGCTGGAGGCGGCCGGGGGAGCGCCCTGGCCCGTGGTCCTCTACATGAGCGCGCTGCTGTTGCTCAGCGCGGTGGCGGTGGCGCTGACACACGGGTGACGGCGGACCGGCAGTTCCTCAGCCCTTGACCGCCGAGCTGGCGACGCCCTGCACGAACCATCGCTGGAAGAACGCGAAGACGATCAGCACCGGCAGCACCAGCAGCACGCCGAAGGCGAGCACCTGGCCCCAGTCCACGGGCATCTGGCCCTGGAACACGCTCATCTCCAGCGGCAGCGGACGCACCGAGGGGTCCGACACCATCAGCACCGGCCAGAGGAAGGAGCCCCACTGGGTGAGGAAGGTCAGGATCGCGACGGAGGCGAACACCGGCCTCGACATCGGGACGATGATCGCGAAGAAGGTGCGCCAGGGCCCGGCGCCGTCGATGCGGGCGGCCTCCTCGATGCTGGGCGGGATCGAGCGGAAGAACGTGGCGAACTGGTAGACGGAGAAGGCGTTGGCGACGAACGGGGCGGCCTGGACCCAGACGGTGTTGCGCTGCTCGTTGAGCAGGTAGAACAGCGGGACCGCCACCGCCTCGAACGGGACCAGCATCAGCAGCAGCACGAGCGCGAAGACGGCCTTCTGACCACGCCACCGCAGTCGGCACAGGCCGTAGGCGGCCATGGAGTTGACGATCAGCCCGCCGAGGACGACCACGGTGGACAGCAGCAGCGAGACACCCATGAAGCGCCAGAAGTAGCCGGTGGCGTCGGAGTCGAAGCTGTCCAGGACGGCGGCGTAGTTGTCGAACGACAGGTGGGTGGGCAGGAAGCCGGTCAGACCGCCGAGCACCTCGTCGGACGGCTTGAAGCTGCCGAGGACGAGGTAGAGGACGGGCAGGACGAAGACGAACGCGAGCACGCCCAGGACGGCGTGGTCGAGGAAGCGGCGCAGGGGTGCGCGGGTCTGGGCCATGGGGGATCAGTCCTCGTTGCCGGTGCGGACGGCGCGGCGCTGGATGAGGGTCAGGGCGACGACGATCAGGAAGAACACGACGGTGATCGCCGACGCCTGGCCGATGTTGTTCTGGTCGAAGGCGGTGGTGACGGCCTGGTACATCACGGTGCGGGTGGCGTCCTCGTCGAGGCCGCCGCCCTTGACGAGGACGTACACCTGGTCGAAGACGCGGAAGGACAGCACCGAAGTGAGCAGGGCGACGAAGACGAGGGTGCCGCGGATGCCCGGCAGGGTGACGTGCCGGAACTGCTGCCACCGGGAGGCCCGGTCGAGCCGGGCGGCTTCGTAGAGCTCGCCGGGGATCTGCTGGAGGCCGGCGAGGAGGATCACCATCTGGAAGCCCACGCCCTGCCACACGGACAGCACGATGATCGAGGCCATGGCGGTGAGCCCGTCACCGAGCCAGTCGAAGGCGCCCCAGTGGCCGAAACTCACGGCGTGCAACGCGGAGTTGAGCAGACCGTCGCCGCTGCGGGCCAGGATCAGCCGCCAGATGACGGCGACCAGCGCCATGGGGAAGACCACCGGCAGGAAGAACAGGGACCGGTACACGCCGATGGCCTTGAGCTTGCGGTTCAGCAGGATCGCCAGCGCCAGTGCCAGCCCGGTCTGCAGGGGCACCACGAGCACGGCGAAGGTCAGGTTGTTCAGCAGGGCCCGCAGAAACGGGCCGGAGAGGTCGGGGTCGGTGAAGATCCGCCGGTACTGCTCCAGACCGAAGAAGCGGGGCGGCAGCGGGGAGCCGAGGCGCACGTTGTAGAAGGAGAGCACGACCGCGTAGACGAACGGCACGCCGACGAAGGCGATGAGACCGCCGAGGGCGGGCGCGGACATCAGCAGCCCGTGCAGCCGGTCACGGCCGCGGCGGCCGGTCCGCGCGGGCCCGGTCGGCTTCGGGAGCGGGGCCGCCTTCCGGCCGGCGGGCGCGGCGGGTGCGGGATTCACGGTGGTCACGGTAGAAGTCCTCTTCCGGGCCGGGAGGGCGGGCGTCGGTAGCGGCGCCCGCCTTCCCGGCTGCTGGATGCGGCTAGGGCAGCTTGTAGCCGTCGTTGTCCGAGAAGTCCTGGTCGATGGCGCGGGCGGCCTTGGCCAGGGCGGTCTTCGGGTCGGCCCCGCCGTAGACGTCACTCAGCGCCTGGCTGAACTTGGCGGTGACCGTGGGGTATCCGGCGGTGACCGGGCGGGTCACGGCCACGCACGACGTGTCGATCCGGGAGTCGCCGCACGGCTCGGCGAGCTGGTCGGCGAAGAGCTGGAGCGGGCCGCCCCGCTGGTACAGGGCGCTCTTGGCGAGCGCGGACTTCGTCCCGGGAGGGGCGCCGTTCGCCGTGGTCATCGCCGCGACGTTGGCGTCGTTCAGCAGGGAGTCGAGGAACGCGCCGGCCGCCTTGGCGTTCTTGGTGTTCGCGCCGATGCCCCAGGCCCAGGAACCCTGGCCGGTCTTCGGGCCGTTGCCGAAGTCGGGCATCGGGAGCACCACCAGGTCATCGCCGAGCGCCTTGCTGTAGGCCGGGTACATCCAGTGCCCGACCCAGCTCAGCGCCACACGGCCCTTGGCGAAGGCGTTCTGGTCGGTGTTCGGGTCCGTGTACCGCTTCCAGGACTGGAACGTCTTCAGCGCCGCCGCCACGGCCGGGGTGTCCAGGGCGCCTTCCGCCTTGCCGTCCTTCAGCAGCGAGCCGCCGGCCGACCAGACGAGGGGGGCGAAGCCGTAGGTGCCCCACTCGTTGGCGAAGCCGCCGCTCTCCTGGAGGTCGAGGCTCTTGCCGTCGGGGTCCCCGGCGGCCAGCTTCTTGACGGCCGCGGTGAACTCCGCGGCGGTCCAGGCGTTCTTGACGCCGGTGGGGTACTTGATCCCGGCCGCGTCGAGCAGCTTCTTGTTGCCGTAGACGCCGAGCCCGGAGTCGTACATGCCCAGGCCGTAGTGCTTGCCGTCGATCTCGCCCTCGGCCTTGATGGCGTCGGTGGCGTTGGCCATGGTCGTGCTGGAGACGTACGTGTCGATCGCGGCGAGCTTCCTGTTGTAGACGAAGTTCGCCATGGTCGGGCCGTCGAACTCCAGCACGTCCGGCAGCTTGGAGGCGTCGGTGGCGGTGATGGTCTTGGTGTAGTCGCTGTCGGGGATCAGGGTCAGCTCGACCTTGATCTTGTCCTGGGAGGCGTTGAACGACTTCACCGCGTTCTGCACGGCGGCCGCCTCACTCGCCTGGCCCTGGTGGGCCCAGACGGTGATGGTCCCGGTGCCGCTGCCCTTCTCTGCGGTGGTCCCGGCACCGTTGCCGCCCCCGCAGGCGGCCAGGGCGGCCAGGGGGAGGATCAGGGACAGGGCCGTGCCGGCGGTCCGGCGGGTTCTTGCGCTTCCGGCGTTCACGGTGGGTGCCTCCGGGATGGGGTGCGGGAGAGAGGGAGTGGTGGGGAGGTGTGCGGCGAGGACCGGCCGGCGCTCCGGGCCGTACGGTCCCGTAGGCGGTGTCTGTGTCATGCGGACCGCCTCGGTGTCTGCTCGTCGTCGGGGCTCGGCTCCTTGACCGTGAGGGGGAGCAGTTCCCAGGCCTCGACCGCGAAGTCCAGTCGGGCACCGGGCGCGCTGCGGGCCTGGAGCCGCCACGGGCCGTCGCCCGTCGGGTAGAAGCGCAGGGTGAGCACCTGGCCGGTGGAGGTCAGGAACACCTCGGCGACGGAGTGGTCGACGACGACGCGCAGCTCGACCGGCCGGCCGGTGGGGCAGGGCATCCGGTGGGAGCCGCCGCGGGCGCGGTCGTCCCGCGAGGCGTGGTCGCGGTCGACGACGAGTTCGCCGGCGTCGGGGTCGAGACGGATGTCGAGGTACTCCGAGCCGTCCGGGGAGGTCAGCAGCCGCAGACCGGCCGCCGTCCCGGAGTCCAGACGGGCCGTCAGTTCGAAGGAGCGGCCCACGCCGCCGAGTTCGACCGGCTGTGCTCCTCGGGCGACGCCTTCGGCGTGGACGGTGTGCTGCCCGCGCAGGGCGAGCAGTTCGGCGGCGGGCCGCTGCCGCAACGTGCCGTCGGCGTGGACGGAGATCTCGCGGGGCAGGGTCAGCACCCCGGCCCAGCCGTCCGCGGCCGCCCAGGACTGCTCACGCGCCTCCCACGACCAGCCCCACAGCAGCCATCGCCCGTCGGGGGCGCGCAGCAGCGCCGGCGCGTAGCAGTCGGGGCCGTGGTCGACGAGGACGGGCGAGCCGGACTCCAGGCGAGTGCCGTGTGCGTCGTCGCGTTCCTCACCGATCAGGGCTGCGACGCAGCGCGGGCCGTCGTCCTCGTTCCACGCGCTGAAGAGGAGGGCGCCGGGCCGCCCGGATCCCGCCGGGAGGTACTGGGGGCACTCCCACCCTTCACCGGTGTGCTGCCCGGCGTCGCCGACCGGCTCCGGTTTGCGGGCGTCGAGGGGACCGAGGTACGTCCATGTCTCCAGGTCGGGTGACTCGTACAGCAGGGCCGCGCCGCGGCCGTCGGCGAGGGCCGCGCCGACGAGCATCCGCCAGCGGTCGTCCTCCCGCCACACGTACGGGTCGCGGTACATGGTGCAGTCGTCGGGGAGTTCGGGGATGAGCAGGTCCCGGCGCGGGGTGAAGGTCCGGCCGCCGTCGACGGAGACGGCGGTGGTGACCGGCTGGTGCTGGAGTGAGCGGTCCCACCGGTTCGCGGAGTAGAAGACGACCAGCCGGTCGCCGTCGGAGACGGCGTTGCCGGAGAAGCAGCCGTCGGCGTCCTCACCGCCGGGCGTGGGGGACAGGGCGAGGGGCAACCGTTCCCAGCTCAGCAGGTCGGGGCTGCGGAAGTGGCCCCAGTGGATGTCGGCATGGGTGGCGCCGTTGGGGTTGTACTGGTGGAAGACGTGGTAGTGGCCGTCGTGGAAGACAAGGCCGTTGGGGTCGTTGATCCAGTTCCGGGGTGGACGCAGATGCGCGACGGGCCGGTACGGGTCGCGGGACGCGGTGGACACACATGTGCCTTTCGGTGTGTACGGAGCGAGGAGCTCCGCCGGCATGGCGGCAAGAGGGCGCGACGGCATGAGGACATGACGGCAGGGAGCTGTGACGCGTCATGTCCCGCACGGGCTCACTGAGGCATGAAGTCATGGACGCGTGAAGTCATGGAGCATGAAGTCACGGACACATGACGTCAGGGACGCGCGGAGTCAGGGAGCATGACGGCGGCAGCGAGGTCCGGCACCGCGCCGGGGGAGCGGCGGGACGGCCTTGCCGTCAGTACGCCCGCGGCGCCCGCGCTGTTCGAGACTCTCGCCGTACTCGCTGTTCTCGCGGCTGCCGGGCCCAAGTGCCCGCGGCGCCGGGGTGGTTGCCGGGCGGCGTCAGCGGACCGTGCCGGCCCGGTGGTTCGTCGAAATCCTCGGGGGACATGTGTGTACCCTCACTGTGTTCATAGTGCTGACAGGGATGACGACCGGTCACGACGGTCGCCTGTCATGGTGTGAAGTGCTTCGCCGTCCCGGGGTCAGAGTCGGGGCGGCGAAGCGACCGATGCCCGCGCCACCAGCGGGCAAAGCAGCATCTCCTGGGTGTCCGGGCCCGGTGGCCGGCCCGGTGTCTCGGTGAGCGCGAGCAACTGGGCCACAGCCCGTGCCCCCATCTCGTAGTGCGGCAGCTGGACCGTGCTCAGCGCGGGGTGGACGGCCTCGCAGACCAGCTCCTGGTTGTCGAACCCGATGACCGACAGGTCGTCGGGGACGGACAGTCCCAACTCGGCGGCGGCGCGGTAAGCACCGGCGGCCATACGGTCGTTGAAGCAGAACAGCGCCGTGGGGCGCCGCTCCGCCGTCAGCAGGCGCCGGGCGGCGCGGTAGCCCGCGTCGACGTCACCGGCGGTCGTGCCGAAGGGCACCGCCGTCTCGGCGGCGACCAGCGACGGGTCGTAGGGGACGCCGACCTCGGCCAGCGCCCTGCGGTAGCCCTCCAGACGGCCCTGCTTGGCGGGCAGGTCGACGGTCTGCACGGTCACGCCGATCCTGCGGTGCCCGTGGTCGGTCAGCTCCCGCACCGCCGTGCGGCCGCCCTGGACCTCGTCGGGGATGACGAAGGGGATGGCGGGGTCCTCGGCGCGCGCGTCCAGCAGCACGGTAGGCGTCGAGCCGAGGCTCGCCGGCACCCGTACGTCCCGGTGGTACATCGCCGCGTACAGCACGCCGTCCACCTGACGCTGGAGCAGCATCTCGATGCTGGTGCGCTCCAGTTCGGCGTCACCGCTGGTGTTCACCAGCAGCAGCACCATGCCCGCGGCGGCCGCGGCCTCCTGCGCGCCGAGGATCATCCGGCCCGCGTGGGGGGTGGTGGCGATCTCGTCGCTGACGAAACCGATGGTCTGCGAACGCCGCATCCGCAGTCCCCGGGCGAGGCCGTTCGGCGCGTACCCGAGTTCCCGGGCGACCTGGAGGACGCGCTCCCGCGTCTGCGCGCTGGCCCGCTTGCCCTCGACCCCGTTCAGGATGTGCGACACCGTCGCGGTCGACACACCTGCCGCCGCGGCCACGTCCTTGATCCCGATCCGGCGTGCCATGAAACCTGCCCGAAGTAGTGGATTCCGGGTTGGTAAATCGTTTAGCCAACCGCGTGCACATGAGAGTGCCGACGGCTGGGGCTCCTGTCAATGGCTCGTGAGGTAACTGTTTCGCCCATGTGTCCGGCGAGGCCGTGCCTCGCCGGACCGGCGCCCCGCGGCGGCCGGGGAGCGCGCGTCCCTACAGCGGGCGGCTGCACGTCGAGGCCGCGGGCGGCTGCACGTCGAGGCCGGCGACGAGCCTGGCAGCTCCCGGCTCACCGTCGAACTGCACACCCGGCACGTCGAGGGCGAGCGGGTCGACCACGGCCTGCGGGAGGCGCTGAGCGGGCTCAGGAACGCGGTGGAGAGCGCCGAGCGCTGACGGGGGCGTCGGATTCGGATGCGGGGGCCCGTGCAGGCGAGCGCGGGGCATATGCCGGAAAAGGTGCCGAGAACAGCTTTCCGGGCCTTTTCCGCACGGACCGTGTCGTGCGAAGCTGCCGTTGCCGGTTCCTTGGCCCTCCCGTCCGGCACGTCGGCGGCTTACGGTGGAAGACGCAACCTCTGCCGGGCCTGCGGCGCACCCCGTGCCGCAGCCACGTGCCGGCTCAAGTCGGCACGATGCGGAGGTGTGCCGTGTCCGAAAACAGTTGCTTCTCTCCCCTCGGCGCGAACGTCGAGGAGTCGTGGCCGGCCCGGACGTGGCTGCGGGACGCCGCCTGCGTCGGCGAGGACCCCGAGCTGTTCTTCCCTCTCGCCGAGCGGGAATCAGATCCCCAGGTCGCCCGAGCGCTCGCGGTCTGCCGACGGTGCCGCGTCCTTCTCGCCTGTCGCTCATGGGCGATCGAACAGGGTGAGGACGCGGGCATCTGGGGCGCCACCACCGCCGCACAGCGCCGCGCCATCAGCAAGGAGGTGCGGGACGGCGGCCCGGCCCCCCGGGCGTCGTCGGCGTGGCGGTCGACGCACGTGCGGGACCGAACGCCGTAGCGGATGGCAGGCAGGCCTTACGGTCTGCCTGCGTGCCTGCGTGCCTGCGTGCCTGCGTGCCTGCGTGCCTGCGTGCCTGCGTGCCTGCGTGCCTGCGTGCCTGTGTGCTTGAACCGCATGAGCGACCTGTGCGGCCTCTGCGTCCACCGGCCCGGCGGGCGCACGGGCGCCCACGCGTGCCCGTACACGGGGGGCTACTGGGCCTTCCTCGACCGGCACCGCTCCCTTCTGGAGCGCAACCAGTGGCCGGCACACGGCGAACGCGCGGCCTTCCGCGTCCTGCGGTTCGCCCGCCGCGCCGTGATCGACAACTTCCGCCACCTCTCCTGCCGGCCCCGCCTGTCGGACACGGAGGACTGGCTGTCGGCCGCCGAACGCGCACAGCCGCGCGACCTGCCCGGCTTCGACGACGGCATCGCCCTCGCCGAACTCCTGGACGCACTCCCCGCCGACCGCCGCGAGGCCTTCGTCCTCGGACTGGGAGACGGTCGTGCTCGCCGCCCGGGAGCGCGCCCGCGCGCGGCAGACCCTCATGATCGAGCGCTTCGGCCTGTCCGGGGACGTGCAGTACGACTGGTCGATGGACGACGCGCGGATCACCTGGTCACGCGACGGAGAGGTGTTCCTCACCGGCCGCCTCACGATGATCGGCAGCGTGAGCCTGGCCCGGCAGACGTGGCTGTGGTCCTGGGCGAACGACTCGCTGCCGCACGCTGTCCCGGGCGACATCGAGCGAGTGCGGCAGTACGGCGAGCGGAACGACTACCCCGTCCTTCCTTGGCGCGGCTTCGACCACCACCCCGATCTTGTCACGGAGGCCCGGACGGTCGCGGCCGCCGTCCTCGACGCCGAGGGGCTGTGGTCGGAGTACATGGACGAGGTGCGACTCCACTTCATGATCCACGGCTTGGCGCGCACGAGCCGGCACCCGAAGTGAGTGCCTCTACGACTCGGCGGGAGTGTGCCATGGAGATCACCGTCCAGAGGGATACGGACGTCGTGGACCAAGAAGTCCCGCGGCGGACAGGCCGCCTCGCGCAGGAACGCGGCGCCGGTCGGCTTCGTGCTGCCGCACGCCGGGACCGGCACCTCCGCACCTGTGATCCGGATGCACGAGCGTGACGGCTTCGAGCCCTTCGAGGCCCGGGAGGATCGCCGCAAAGTCGATGTCCGGCTTCGGGAGGAGGACGGACGCCTCAGCGTCTTCCCCCGGGTCCAGCCCGTGTTCGGCCTGCCTCCCCGGCCCCGACGCCCCCCGCCGGTGCGGCTCGCTCCCGGCCAGTGGGTGCGCCGGCAGCTCAACTACCGCTTCAGCAGCGCGACGGGGATGCGGGACCGGGTCGTATTGGCTCGACACGTCCAACATCGCCTACGGCCCGGTGAAGGCCGATGTGTTCCTGTCCACGCCGACCATCTCCGTGGATGAACAAGGCCCGCTGCGCAGACCCCGATCCGAAACCAGCAGATCGGTGGAGAAGTTCCGCCGTCCTGCGACAGCCTCAGGAGACGAACGCGCCCGGCAAGGGCCCGCGCATGCCCCACACTCACACGTCGCGACGCCGTACGACCACCACGGCCAGCACCACAGCGACCAGCGGCCACACCGCGTACACGGCCCAGGAGCCTGGGACGGTGGCGGTGTGGGCCAGAGAGTCAGGATCGGGCTCCCAGTTCTGGATGAGGCGCTTCCAGGCTGACAGCACCATCGCATGGTTGACACCCGCCGACCAGCGCTCGCCCTCCGAGAACATGGGAGGCAGCATCAGCAGTGTGAACACGCTGGTCACCATGGTCGCGGCAGCGTACCGGAGCAGCACCCCGAAGCCGAGACCGACCAGCGCGCAGACCGGAGCCAGCAGCGCGGACGCCACCGCCGCCCGCGCGACTCCGGGCTCGGTGAGCGGCACCGCGGCGTGCCGCGCGTGGAGGACGGCCTGTGAGGTCACGAACGAGCCGGTGGAGCTCGCCGCGCCGACCACCGTCCACAGCGCGGCGACGACGGCCGCCTTCGCCAGCACGACCGACCCTCGGGCGGGCACGGCCACCATGGTGACGCGGATGAGACCCGTGCCGTACTCACTCACGACGCTCAGGGCCCCGCCGGCGACGGAGACGAGCGCCAGCGTCCAGTAACCGGCCGGCGGATAGCACACGTAGGGCAGGAAGGCCGCGCGCCCCGAGGCGTAGGTGTCGTCCGCGAGGGTCGCCACGGCCGAGGAGCCGGTGACGAACACCAACGTCAGGGCGATCGTCCACCAAGTGGACCGCAGGGAACGTGTCTTGATCCATTCGGAGGCCAACAGGTCACGGAAGCGGGTGCGGGAGCTGGGGGAGAGGGGGTGCGGGGAAGGGGAGTTGAGGGAGGTCATCGGAGCCGTCCTGCCCGGTGTTCGACGCTGTCGGCGGTGAGTTCCATGAAGACCTCTTCCAACGAGGCCATGCGCGTGGTCAGTTCGTCCACTCGGATACCGTGCTCAAGCGCGACCGCTCCGATGCGGTCCGCCGTCAACCCGCTCACGGCGAGCCTCCCGCAGCCCGCGGGGCCTTCCGGCTCGACCGAGGCGCCCGAAGCGGTCAGCAGTGCCGCCAGCTCGTCGGACCGCGGCGTGCTCACCACGACACCGCGGCGCGCGCCGCGAGCCGCGAAGTCGCCCGCGGTCTCGGCCGCGATGAGGCGACCCCGGCCGATGACGACCAACCGGTCCGCGGTGTTCTCCATCTCCGACATCAGATGGCTGGAGAGGAACACCGTGCGCCCCTCGGACGCCAGCCGCCGGAACAGGCTCCGGGCCCAGCGCACGCCCTCCGGGTCCATGCCGTTCACCGGCTCGTCGAACACCAACACGGGCGGATCGCCGAGCAGTGCGGCGGCGATCCCCAGCCGCTGCCTCATGCCGAGGGAGTACCCGCCGACGCGCCGCCCGGCCGCCTCGCTCAGCCCCACCTCCGCAAGCACCTCGTCCACCCGCCGCCGCGCGATGCCGTTGCCGCGCGCCAGAGCCCACAGATGGGCGCGGGCGCTGCGGCCGCCGTGGACCTCCCCGGCGTCGAGGAGGGCGCCGACGTGCCGCAGTCCGCGCGGACGTCGACGGAAGGGCGTACCGCTCACGGTGGCGGTACCGCTGCCGGGTTCCTCCAGGCCCAGGATCATGCGCAGGGTGGTCGACTTGCCCGCGCCGTTGGGGCCGAGGAAGCCGGTGACCTGGCCCGGCCGCACGGTGAAGGACAGACGGTCCACGGCCGTCTTGTCGCCGTATCGCTTGGTGAGTTCGCTGACTTCGATCACGGCACCAGCCTGTCGGGGCGGCCTCGCCCGGGCATGGGGCCGAGGGCGGCAATCCCGTCGCCGGGATCAACCCGTGGGCGTACGTCCCCGGCCCGATGCCGTGCGGAGGACGGCCGGTTACTCTCCCGGCGTGAACCCCGCGACGAGAACCAAGACCGCAGCATGGACCGGCGGCGTGTGCTACCTCCTCACGGTCGGCCTGCTGATCGGGGGTGCGCCGCGGGCGTCCGGCACGGTCCACGGTGTGGGCGCGCTGCTGGCCGTGAGCCTGCTCGCCGGCGTCGTGCGGCGTACGCCCCTGCCGGCTCTGGCCATCGCCCTCATCGGATCGACGGCTGTCATCGCGGGCGTCCCGAGCTCCGCCCATGCGGGCGTGGATGCCTCCTACCAGGGCCAGTTCCTGTCGTACCTGGCGGTGGACCTGGTCCTGGGCGTCATCGTCGCCACCTGCGCCCGACGGGCCGTGATCGTGGCCGTGGCGGTGACACTCGTCGTGCAGCTCCTCGTGATCGGCCTCTTCGCACACGGGGACGGTCTGGTCGTCCACGCGGTCATCGCCATTCTGGCGTCGTCCGCGTCCTGCATGGCGGGGCTGCTGAGCCGTGAGCGTCGCGAGCACGCGGTCGCGCTGCGCGCGCAGGAGGTCGCCGAGGCCGTCACCGCCGAACGGCTGCGCATCGCAAGGGAGTTGCACGACATCATCGCGCACAGCATCGGCGTCATCGCCATCCAGGCCGGCGTGGGCAGCCGGGTCATCGACACTCAGCCGGCACAGGCGCGTGAGGCCCTGCGCGCCATCGAGACGACGAGCCGACAGACGCTGACCGGCCTGCGCCGCACACTGGTGTCACTGCGCCGGGCGGACCGGGAGGACCGGGCGGACGGGGATGGCGGGGCTGGTCGAGCGACCGGAGCCGAACGGGTCAGTCGCGGCGTGCGGGCAGGCCGGTGCGCGACCCCTCCGGCCAACCTGCCGTCGACGCCCGCACCCGGCCTCGCGGACGTGGAACAGCTCGCGGCGACGACCACCGACGCCGGCGTACGCGTCGACCTGTGCCGCAGCGGGGAGCAGCGTGTCCTGCCGGCCGAGATCGAACTGTCGGCGTACCGCATCGTGCAGGAGGCGCTGACCAACGTCGTCCGCCACGCGGGCGCCGGACGGTGCAGGGTGACCATCGACTACGGGGACGAGGAGCTGACATTGGAGATCGCCGACGACGGGCGCGGCCTCACCGAGGACGACTCGGGCCATGGCTTCGGTCTCGTCGGCATGCGTGAACGGGTCGCCTTGCTCCACGGCCGTCTCACCGTCGGCTCGCGCCCCGAGGGCGGCTACCTGGTGGCGGCCAGGCTGCCGCTGCCCGCCCCCGCCGGGCTCGCGGAGGAGGCTCGATGAGCGTCCGGGTAGTACTCGCCGACGACCAGCCGCTGGTGCGGTCCGGCCTCCGTGTGATCATGGCCGACCATGCCGACCTGGAGGTCGTCGGCGAGGCCGCCACCGGCGCCGAGGCCGTGGAACTGGTCAGGGACCTCAGCCCCGACGTCGTGGTGATGGACATCCGCATGCCCGGCATGGACGGCATCGAGGCCACCCGCCGGATCACGGCCGGACCGTCGGACACGCGCGTCCTCGTCCTGACCACGTTCGACGAGGACGACCACGTCTACGGGGCACTGCGCGCCGGCGCGAGCGGCTTCGCGGTGAAGGACATGTCGCTGGACGACATCCTCGCGGCGGTCCGTGTGGTGGCCGCCGGTGACGCACTGATCGCGCCGGGCGTGACCCGCCGTCTCATCGCCGACTTCGTCGCACGCCCCGAGACGGTCCCGCACCGTCCGCCGCGTCCGGTCGCCGGCATCACCGAGCGCGAAAGGGAGGTGCTGACCCTGGTCGGACGCGGCCGGTCGAACGCGGAGATCGCCGAGGACCTCTTCATCTCGGTGGCCACCGCCAAGTCGCACGTGTCACGCCTCCTGACCAAGCTGGACGCCCGGGACCGGGTTCAACTGGTCATCACGGCCTACGAGTCGGGACTGGTGACCTGCGGTTGAATGAGGCGCGTGAACGAGACTGCCGCTCTGCGACTTCGTCAGGCCGTACGCCGTATCCAGCACGCCGCCCGTGAACGTGTCGCCACCGGGCGGGCGTTGGAGGAAGCCGACGACGTCGCCGGGACGTTCGCCACGGACGGCGCGGTCGGCTTCGACCCGTTCCCCTTCCTCCGGGCGCTGCACGATGCCGGTTCACGCGCGATGGTCGTCGGTCAGGTCGCCGGCATCCTGCACGGCTCGGCCGAGCCGACCGGCGACCTCGACCTGCTGTGGGACGGAACGCCCGAGCAGGCGCACGCCCTGCGCACCGCCCTGACCGCCGCAGGCTGCACCGAACTGCCGGACCTCGACCGGCCCCAGGCGGCCTACCGGGTGACCGGCGCGGGCGGCGACCTGTGCACGACCGCGCTGCACTGGGGCGACCTGGACACCGCCCCCTGCCTCACCCGCGCGCTGACCACCCACGACCCGGCGGGCTTCGCCGTCTCCTACGCCGCCCTGGACGACCTGGTCCGCATGCGGCGCTCCCTGGGCCGTCCCAAGGACCACCGGCGCGCGGACGAACTGGAACGACTGCGCCGCTGACCGGCGGCGAGGAGGGGCCGTCACGTCACCAAGGGGCTTGGTTCGAAAGGGAGATGAGCAGGCAGAATGCAGTGAAGTTCTGCTGCTACGGTGGCCCGATGGCAGCGATCAAGAAGTTCCAGGTCACCTTCGACTGCGCGGACCCCGAGCGCGTGGCTCGTTTCTGGTGCGAGGTGTTGGGGTACGTCGTGCCGCCGCCGCCCGAGGGATTCGACACCTGGGACGACTACACTCGCTCGCTGCCGCCAGAGGAGCAGGGAGCCTGGTTCGCGTGCCAAGACCCCTCGGGTGTCGGCCCGCGCCTGTACTTCCAGCGCGTCCCCGAGGGGAAGGTCGCCAAGAACCGGGTGCATCTCGACGTACGGGTCGGCACCGGACTCGTGGGTGAGGAGCGCCTCGCCACGCTCAAGGCCGAATGCGCACGACTCGTCGCGCTCGGCGCTGTGTGCGTACGCGTGCTGCTCGCCGACGAGGAGAACGAGTCGTGCATCGTCATGCAGGACGTCGAAGGCAACGAGTTCTGTCTCGACTGAGCGCCCTCGACGCCGGCGAGTAGGAAGCCGTCTCGACTTGATTCGCGTCCAAGGCACAGAGCAGAGACGGCAGTTGGCCCGTCAGGACGGGGCGAGGACACAGAACTCGTGTCCGTCCGGGTCGGTCATGCATGTCCAGGAGACGTCGCCCTGGCCGACATCGAGGTCGGTGGCGCCGAGGGCCCGCAGCCGTTCAGCCTCCGCCGCCGGGTCGTCCCCCGGGTACGGCAGCAGGTCGAGATGGACGCGGTCCGGCACGGTCTTCACATCGGGTGTGCGGAGGAACTCCAGATATGGGCCGACACCCTTCGCGGAGCGCAACACCGCCTGCTCGTCGCTGACTTCAAGCAGGGTCCAGTCCGTAGCCTCACCCCAGAACCGGGCCATGGCCCGCGGATCCGCGCAGTCGACCACGATCGCGGCGATGGGTCCGGTGTCCCGGTAGATCTCCCGAGGCTCCAGCACGCAGAACTCGTTGCCCTCGGGGTCGGCGAGGACCGTCCACGGCACGTCGCCCTGACCCGCGTCGACGGGTGTCGCACCGAGCGCCCCGAGGCGCGCGACCAGTTCCGCCTGATGTGTCGCGGAGGCGGTGGCCAGGTCGAGGTGCACACGGTTCTTGGCCGTCGTCTTGGGCTCCGGGACGGGGACCACATCGATGCCGACGACGACCGGGTCGGGCCAGACGAGGCCACCGGCCGGTCCGACGTAGGTGGTCACGCCGGGGCTGTAGGCGCTCCAGCCGAGCGCCTCCGCCCAGAACCGGCCGACGGCCGAAGGATCGAGGGCCTTCACGATCACGTGAACGGGTCGCAACGCCATGCCGTCGATCATAGGCACTCCGCCCGACCCCGCAGGGCGACGGCCGGGTGCGGCTCTGTGACTCCGTGACCGCGTGGCTCCAGCGGATTGTCATGGACGGAACGCCGATGCCCGGCGTGCGTCGGCTGAGTGATCCTGCCCAGCGTCCGCGTCCGTCGCCCGTGGGGGTCCCCTCGTCATGTCCTCGTTCCACACGGTACCGAAACTGCCAGGGACCTCGTACATGCCGCCGAAAGGCTTCCTCGTCGGCGTCTTGGCGGCGTTGACGGTCGCGGCGTTCTGCGACCTGCTCGGCGGCTGCGCCGCGGTCCGGTACCCCTCGGCGATCGGCGGGGACTCCGGAATGGTCACGGGCTCCCGGGACGATCTGGAGACGGCCGCCTCGCTGTACGGGACGTCCACGCGCTGGCAGGGCATGGTGTTCCTGCCCTGTGCGGTCGCCTTCGTGACGTGGTTCGCGCAGATGCGCCGCGCCACCGGTCTGATGGCGCCCGGCCTGTTCCGTAACGGCCCCGGCCGGGCCGTCGGCGCCTGGATCATCCCCGTCGCGAACCTGTGGATGCCCTACCGCGTCGCCCTCGGCACGTGGGCGGCCTCCGCCCCGGTGCCGCGCGACCGCGAGACCCCGCGGATGCGGACCTGGCCGGTCCACCTGTGGTGGGCCTTGTTCGTCTCCGTGGCTCTGGTCAAGGCGATAGCCGGCGACGGCGTTGCCGCCGCGCCCCTTTCGGCGCTGCGCGACGGGGTGGTGTGGTACGCCGTCGCCGACGGACTCCACGTCCTGGCCGCCGTCGCCGACGGACCCCGCGTCCTGGCCGCCGTCGCCGCGGGGTACTTCGCGATCCGGCTCACCGCCATGCAACCACACAAGGCGGAACAGGGGGCCTTCGCAACGGCTCCCGTCAATCCGTAGGCGGCGTCGCCGACTTGACCGTCGCAGGCGAGGGCCGCATGCCGAGCCACTGTTCCGCGCCCCATGCCTCGAATCGCTCCACCTCGGTGAACCCGAGCTTCGCCGCGAGGCGCATCGAGGCGATGTTGGCCGTCTGGGTGGTGAGCACCACCGGCTCGCCGGGAAGAACGCCGTCGAACCAGCCGAGTGCCGCCGCGCACGCCTCGGCGGCGTACCCGTACCCCCACGCCCGCGGCAGGAACAGGTAGCCGAGGTCGGCCTTGCCCGCGGCGGCGGGGCGACGGTGCCCGGTCGCCCTCCGGAGCAGGATGTGGCCGATCATCGCCCCGTCGAGATCGACGACGAAACTCCCGGGCCACCGCCCGGGCACCTCCGGCATCTCGCGTTCGAGCTCGTCCCGCGGGCGGGGGCCGCCGAGGTAGGTGTGCACCTCAGGTGAGGCGAGCAGGTCGACGAACGCCGCACGGTCCCGCGCCTCAGACTCCCGGAGCACGAGCCGCTCGCTCCCGACCGGCGCGGGCGGCCAGTCCACAACTCCCAGATCTTCCATCGGCGCACGCTAACAGACGCTCAACTGCGCCTCGCCGCTTCTGGATTGATCCGGCGATCACCGATCACCGTGTCGTACTCCGATGAAGCGCCGACGGTCCGGCGAAAGCCGTGCGCGGCCACCGCTCTGCCCGACGTCTAAGGTCGCCCCCATGACGAGGACCACGCCCCCGCGCCCGCTCGATGTCGAGGCGCTCTTCCCGGAACTGGCCACCTTTCGGGGGACGACGACCCGGCTCCATCCGCGGCCGGGTACACCAGGCCTTTCGGTGAGTTCCGTGGGCGGTCCCATGCTGTGGCCGGCGGACGAACCGTGGCCGATGTGCGGCGAGACTCACGGCCGGGGGCGGGGCCTGCGCCCGGCCGACATCCGCCGCTCCCGGCAGATCCTGGCTTCCGCGTGGGAGCGTGAGCAGGCTTCCGGCCCTACGGATGAAGAACGTGACATATTGGGCGAGTCGAGTCGGGAGCACCGGCGGAGGAAGCCGAACAGACGGAGGACTACGGCACGACAGAGCCGTACGCCTACCAGTACGACCTCTCCATCCCGCCGGGTTGGCGAGTGGGCGGCTTCGCCTCCTGGCACGCGACCGACCCGTACCCCATGGACTGCCTGACCTGCACGACCCCCATGCAACTGCTGCTGACCATCGACAGCTCGGAATGGGACGGCGGCAGCGGCAGCTGGAAGCCGCTGGAGGACCGGAGCCGGTCCGGTCGCCGGCACGCCACTCCCACGGAGGTCACCGTGGGCCGCTGGGGCGAACTCAACGTCTTCGCCTGCCCCGGCAACCCCGAGCATCCACACCGCTGGAGCATCCAGTGACTCTTGGCAACCCGGAGCGCCGGCAGTATGAACGACCTTCGGTCGCCACCCTCAACTCGCCCGTGCCGCATCGAAGCGGATCTGCGCGGCCGGCGTGACCGTGATGGAACGCCCGGCGTACTGGATGTCCGAGAACGTCGTGTTGTGGTGGGCGATGACCTGTGCGGCCGACGGCGCGGCACCGAGCGGGCGTTCCGGCGTGGTGTGTCCGTCTGACACCAGCACGAGGTCGTAGCCACGCGAGAGCAGACTGCGGCTGGTGGAGTCGACGCAGTACTCGGTGGCGAAACCGGTGACGATCACCCGACGTACTCCGAGCTCGTCCAGCAGATCGCCGAGCCCGGAGTCGAGGAAGGAGTCCGCGCTGTCCTTGTCCAGCACGACATCGCCCGGCCGAGGCGCCAAGGCGGGATGGATGTCGACGTCGGTCCGATCGGCGGGCAGGTCGTGGAGCCGTTGCCGCAGGTAAACGATCGGCACACCGGTGAAGCGGCACCGCTCGGCGAGGCCGGCGACCCTGCGCAGGCAACTCCCGGCCTGGTAGGCGTCGTCGAGCAAGGCACTCTGCATGTCGATGATGAGCAGCGCTGCGTCGGGCATCCCACGAGCCTATCCGGCGGCATATTTACTGGTATGGCCTTTCACGGATGATCTAGGGTCACGGTGTTTCCGAGGGGGAGGGCGTGACTCGTGGTCCGTGGGGGGCGTCGGGTGCTGGAACTGGCCGAAAGGGTGGAGGGCTTGCGCACCCCGGAGTTCGACGCCGCGGTGAAGTCCCTGAACCACGGCGACTTCGTCACTGCGGCTCAGAAGGCGTACGAAGAGGCCGGGGAGGCGGAAGAACCGGAAGGTCCCGGCACACCGACGGTGGCGATCAACGACCAGCGGATTCCACTGGACTGCAACGCCGTCCTGCTGGAAGGCGACGCGTTCGCCGAACTGCTGCGGCAGATCTACGACCGGCCCGAGATGTGGGACGGCGGAGGGATGTGACGCAGTGGCGTCGGGGCGGTGGCGGCACGGCATCGGGAGCTCGCTCGCTCGGTCGCGGCACGCCGTCGGACCACGTGTGCCACCCGGACTGTGCGCGGCTCCCTGCTCACGCTATCGTCATAGTCAACTAAACACCTAGGTGCTTCGGTGATCACTGGCCGCGGTCACCGGGTTCGCCGGCGATGTTGACGAGGGTGGGGTAGCCGATGTCGGACGGCGTGATTCAGCGGTACGTGGCGCTGGGGGACAGCCAGACCGAGGGGCTCGGGGACGGCGACGACGACCAGGGCCTTCGGGGCTGGGCGGATCGGCTCGCGGAGCAGATCGCTCGTGACAGCCCGGGCCTGCTCTACGCCAACCTCGCGGTACGCGGCCGGAAGGCCGGCGAAGTGCGGGCCGAGCAGCTCGGCCCGGCGCTCGCGATGCGCCCCGACCTGGCCACCGTCGTGGCCGGGGTCAACGACGTGCTGCGGCCGAGCTGCGACGTCGACGAGGTCACCGGCCACCTGGAGGCGATGTTCGCCGCCCTGACCGCCCAGGGCGCCACCGTCGCGACGCTCACGTTCCCCGACGCCGGCCGCATCACGCCGCTGGCCCGCCCGATCGGCCGCCGGCTCCTCGCCCTGAACGAACGCATCCGGGAGGCCGCCGGCCGGCACGGCGTAGTGGTGGCGGAGACGGCCGCGCACCCCGTCGTCACCGATCCCCGGCTGTGGAGCGCCGACCGGCTCCACGCCGGCCCGCTCGGCCACGCCCGCATTGCGGCCGCCGTCGCCCAGGCGCTCTCCTTGCCCGGCAGCGACGACAGCTGGACCCTGCCCCTGCCGGCCGGCGTGGCCAGGGCCTCCGGTCTGCGGGTCGCGGCCGCCGAACTGCGCTGGGCTGGCGCCTTCCTGGGACCCTGGGTGCTGCGCCGCCTGCGCGGACGCTCCTCCGGCGACGGCCGCCACGCCAAGCGGCCCGATCTGCTCCCGGTGACCTGGCCTGCCGGGGACACCTCCCCCGCGGCGTGAGGAATGCCCCGCTAGACCGCGCCCGCCCGCTGGTCGAGCCGCCGCAGCGCCATGTCCCCCCACTGAAGGTTCTCCCGCTCGAACGACATCCCGCGCAGCAGGGTGAGGTACGGGCCGATGCGTTCGGCCTCCGCGAAGTACGCCTCCTCCGAGCGCCCGTCCAGCAGGCGCTGCCGGATCCTCTCGTAGCGGGCGAGCTTGGCGGTGGCCCACTCCATGCGCTCGGTGATGGCCGCGCGCACGGCGTCGGCGTCGCCGGCGTCCAGGCACTGCACCTTGACCATCAGCTCGTCCCGGATCACCGCGGGCCTGCCCGGCGGCTCGGCGGTGTAGGCATGGACGGCCTCGCGCCCCGCCTCGGTCAGTGAGAACAGCCGCTTGTTGGGCCGCCGCTCCTGTTCGACCACCCGGGCCGTCACGAGCCCCTCGGCCTCCATGCGCTCAAGCTCCCGGTAGAGCTGCTGGGGCGTCGACATCCAGAAATTGGCGACCGTCGCGTCGAACCCCTTGGCGAGGTCGTACCCGGACGCCTCACCCTCCAGCAGCGCGGCCATCACCGCGTTCCGCAATGCCATGCGCCCACGCTAACAGCACGGTGACTAATCAACGAAGTGACTGTACGACGCTGGGGCGGACGCCTGCCAGGGCCACGCGGCGCGGCGCAGGCGATCACCGGGGCGTACGACATGGTCGGCCCCGGGACGCCGGACCTTCGGCGACCGGGCCCGCACCGTCACGCCGCCCGCGCGAACGGCGGTCGGAGCGGTTCGCTGTCGCATCGCGCAGCCATCCGGATGTTCCGCAGTTCCTGCGGGAGCCGCGGGCCATCGGCCACACTCGTCACGCAACGTACGCACATCGCAACTGAACGCGCTTCATGGGGGTGCATGTGGTGACGCTCGAACCCGGACGGTGCGGGCTGCTGTCGCGCACGGACGAGCGGCAACGACTGCGGCGACTGCTCGCGGACGCCCGGCGGGGACGAAGCGGTGTCCTCCTCCTCCACGGCGAGCCGGGCATCGGCAAGAGCGCCCTGCTCGAGGAGGCGGTGGCGCAGGCCGCCGGGATGGCGGTGCTGCGGACCACTGCCATCGAGATGGAAGCCGAACTCGCCTTCGCCGGACTGGCTGAACTGATGCGCCCCGTACGCCACTTGATAGACCGACTCCCTTCCGTGCAGGCGCGCGCCCTGCGCACCGCTCTGGCGCTGGAGGCGGGCGGTGCACCCGACGCACTGACCCTGGGAGCGGCCACGCTCACGCTGCTCACGGACGCCGCGGCCACCACACCGGTGCTGGTCGCCGTGGACGACGCGCACTGGATGGACGAGGCCAGCACCCACGCGCTGCTCTTCGCTCTGAGGCGTCTGCAGGCGGAGCCCGTCGCTGTGCTGGTCACGGCGCGAGACGGCGAGGCCTGCCGGTTCACCGAGGCGGGCCTGCCGGCACTGGCTCTCACCGGTCTCGACCCGGCGGCGGCCGCCGCGTTGGTGCAGAGGGTGGCCGGCGTCGACGCCGCCGGCGAGGCGTTCGAACGGCTCTACCGCGAAACCGCGGGCAACCCTCTGGCCCTGCTGGAAGCAGCGCCCGTCTTGCGTGAGCGCGCGTGGCCCGGCCAGGAGGCCGGCGATCCCCTCCCGGTGGGTCCGCGGCTGACCGCCGCCTACCGTGCCCGGTTGGCCGCCCTGCCGGAGGCCGGCCGCCGAGCGGTGACGGTCGTGGCGGCCGCATACACCGACGAGGCCGCGGTCCTGGCTGCGGCGCTCCGGCATCTGGCGCTGGACGGCGAGGCCCTGCGGGCGCTCGAGACGGCGAACGTCGTCGACCTGACCGGCGGCAAGGTGCGCTTCCTGCATCCGCTGCTGCGCGCCGCCGCGTACCACCTGGCGGGAGCCCAGGAACGACGCGCGGCCCACCGGGCCCTGGCCCGGGCGCTCGCCGACCGTACCGGCCCGGTGGACCGCGACCGACGCAGTTGGCACCTCGCCGCCGCGGCCTCAGCGCCGGATCCGGCCGCCGCGTCCGCGCTGGCCGACACCGCGGCGCGCGCCCGGGAACGAGGCGCCCTGCCCGCAGCCGCCCGCGCCTACGAGCGTGCCGCGGATCTCTCGCCCGTACCGGCCGACCGCGGCCGCCACCTCCTTGCGGCCGCCGAGGCGGAACAACTCGCCGGCCGGGAGGAACAGGCGTTGGCCTTGGCCGAGACGGCGACGAACGCCACCGACGATGCGGCTGTCCGCGCGGGCGCGACCGCGCTGCGCAGCCAGGTGGCGCTCGTGCGACGGCCGCCACGCCGGGTGCACGACCAACTGGTCGACATGGCGGCCGGGCTCCAGGCAGCGCAGGCGGTCCCCCTGCTGATCGCCGCCGCCGGCGCGGGATGCATGGGCGGCGCGGTCGCCCAGGCCCGCAGCACCGCCGACCGGGCCTGCGCGCTCGCCCGCGACGGCGGCACTGCGGTCCTCGACCGATCCGCGGCGCTGATGCGGGCCCACACGCTCGTCCTCGCCGGCGAACGCCGCCCGGCCGCCGCCGTGTTCGACTCCTGCGAGGAATTCCTCGCCTCGACCGACCCGCTCTCCATCGGTGTCGAGGTCACGAGCTTCTGCGCGATGGACCTCATGTGGCTGGAGCGGTTCACCTCCGCGCGCACGCTGCTGGAGCGAGCCGTCCGGTCGGCACGCAGGATCGGGGCCTGTGAGCGCCTCGTCCCCTATCTGACCGTCCTGGCGGACACACAACTGCGCACCGGCTGCTGGGACGACGCCTACGCCCTGGCGAGTGAGGGCGCCGCACTCGCCGACGAAATCGGGCAGCCGGTGCTGCAGGCGTACGCGATCGCCACGCTGGCCCGGATCGAGGCCGCCCGGGGCCGCACGGCGGAATGCGACGAGCACGCCCGCCGGTTTCGCGGTCTCCTGGAAGGCCGGGGCGCGGAACTGGTCAGTCCCTACCTGGACGCCGCCCTGGGGCTGCTCGAACTGGGCGTCGGCAAAGAAGCCGAAGCCGCGGCCCGCCTGAGCGACCTTCAACAACAACTGTCGGCTTCGGGGCTGAGGGAACCGACGGTGCTGCAGCATCAGCCCGACCTCGTCGAAGCATGCCTGGCCTCGGACGATCCCGCCGGTGCTCGCGCCGCCCTGGACGAGCTCTCGAGCCAGGTCCGGCAGGCGCCGTCCACCTGGGGGCAGGCGGTGAGCGCCCGGTGCCGAGGCCTGGTCGAAGCGGACGAGGACGCCTTCGTGGAGGCGCTGCGGCACCACGAACGGTTGCCGGATCCCTTCGCCAAGGCACGTACCGAGCTCGCCTACGGGCGGTTTCTGCGCAGGACGCGGAAGCGTGGCGCCGCCCGTCGTCCGCTCATCTCCGCCCGACAAGCCTTCGAGCGCCTTCGCGCAGATCCCTGGACCTCGCTCGCCGAGCGGGAACTGCGAGCGGCCGGATTCGAGACGCCCGCCCGCCGCGGCGGTGAGCCGGTGGCGATGACCGAACGGGAGACGCAGGTCGCGGTCCTCGTCGCCAAGGGCCACACCAATCGCGAGGTGGCAGCGGCCCTGTTCCTGTCGGACAAGACGGTCGAGTACCACCTCAGTCATATCTACGCCAAGCTCGCCGTTCGATCGCGAGTAGAACTCGCCGGCCGCCTGGCCGTCGACGCCCACCTCCCCGTATGAGCGGCGCGCCCGCTCCACACGGAGACGCGTCGGCAACACCCCTGGGGAAACCACTGATGTGAGCCCGTGCCGTTCCTTCGTAGCGTGCTGAAGAAGCCCACCGCGCATACTCACTTGGGGGAAGAATGCGTGCATCCCCGCGAACCGCACTCTCGCGGCACCTCTGTGCTCTCGGACTGAGCGTGGCGCTCCTGCTGTCCGTGAGCGCCTGTTCGGACGACGACCGGATCGGCCCGAACCGAAGTACCGCCGAGGAGACGACCGAACCCGCACCGCCGCCTACGGAGGACCTGACCTCACCCACGCCGGAACCGCCTGACGACACGACCGATCCGGAACCGCCTGACGACACGACCGATCCGGAGCCGCCTGACGACACGACCGATCCGGAGCCGCCTGACGACACGACCGATCCGGAACCGCCGTCGCTCGAACCGACAGGCAGTGTTCCGCAACGTGTCGTGGGCGTCTGGTGCGGTGGCCGGAACGACACCGCCTCGGGTCACTGGACCTACGCGTTCGCCGACGACGGCCGTTTCACGGCTGCCGACCGCGACGGGGGCTTCTCCGGAACCGTCGTCACCGAGGGCGACACCATGACCTTCTACGTCCAGGGCGCTCGCCCGGTCCGCTCGACCTGGTCGGTGAGCTACGAGGAGGCGCTCGGCTTCGACATGCTGTACCTCGACGGCTTCAGCTACGTCCCGGGCAGCTGCGACTCCTAGGGAGTGTCCGCACAGCCCGCCGTCCTCGTCAGTCCCTGCCGACCGATGAGCCGCAGGGGTTCCCCGGGCTGCGAAGCCGGCGCGGACGGCCCCTCACGGCGTGGGCGCGGGCTGCTCCCCGGAGCCCCGGACGATCAGCCGGGTGGGGACGGTGATGGTGCGGGCCCGGGAGCGGTCGCCGTCGAGGCGGGCCAGGGCGGTCGCCACCGCGCTGCGGCCGATCTCCTCGGGGTCCTGCGCGACGACGGTCAGCGCCGGCTCCAGTGCCTCGGCGAGGGACACGTCGTCGAAGGCGACCACCGCGACCTCCTTGCGCTTGCTGCGGGCCAGTTCGGCCACGATCCCGAGCGCCATGATGTTGTTGCCGGCGAACAGCGCCGTCGGCGGATCGGCCAGATCGAGCAGCCGGGCGGTCTCCGCCTCCGCCCCCCGCTGGTCGTGTGCGCTGGCGACGAGCGAGCGGTCGTAGGGGATGTCCGCCTCCTGGAGCGCCGCACGGTACCCGGCCAGGCGCTCGCGGCGGGTGTACAGCCTGACGGGCAGGTCGCCGACGAATCCGACGCGCCGGTGCCCGTGGGCGATCAGATGGGCGACGCCGCCCTGGGCCCCCTCCCGGTTGGAGCTGACGATGCTGTCCGTGGACAGACCGACCCCCGGCCGGTCGAGGAAGACGACGGGCAGCCCCGCCGTGCGCTGCGCCTTGAGGTGGGAGTGGTCGGCGCCCACCGACGGCACCACGATCAGGATGCTGACGCGCCGGGCGAGGAACTTCGCCGTCAGGGCGCGTTCGCGCTCGGCGTCGTCCGCGGACGAACCCATGAGCAGGGTCAGTCCCCGTTCGCGGACGCTGTCCTCGATGCCCCGTGCCACGGCACCGAAGAAGGGGTTGCCGAGGTCGGGGACGACCAGCCCGATGGTGGTGTCCGGGCCGCCGACGCGCATGTTGCGCGCCATGAGGTTCGGCTGGAATCCCAGCGCGGCCACCGCGGCGAGCACCTGTTCCCTGGTCTGCGCCGAGACGGGTCCGTCCTCGTTGAGGACGCGCGAGACAGTCTTCGCGCTGACGCCGACTTCTCGGGCGACGTCGGCCAGGGTGGGGCGGCGGTTCGCTGCCATGAAGGAAACCGTCTCCTGTGAGCCCTCGTGTTCCGGCCTCGGCCTCGGCCGGAAACGGTGAGAGCGGGTGTCGTTCTGTCAGGTGGCCTGGACCCCGGCGGCCTTCGCGGCCTTCGAGTCCGCTACGACAGTAGCCCCAGCCGCGTCGACGGTGAGCGCGCCGGTCATGATCGCGACGACCTCCGCCATGGAGTAGTCCGACGGCTTGATCACGGCGGCGCGCCTGCCCAGCCGGTGGACGTGGATCCGGTCGGCGATCTCGAAGACGTGGGGCATGTTATGGCTGATCAGCACCACGGGCATGCCCTTGTCGCGGACCCTGCGGATGAGGTCGAGGACCTGGCCGGACTCCTTGACGCCGAGCGCGGCGGTGGGTTCGTCCATGACGACGACGCTGCGGGCCCAGGCGACGGCGCGGGCCACCGCGACGGCCTGCCGCTGTCCGCCGGACAGGGTCTCGACCGCCTGGGTGAGCGAGCGCAGACCGATCTTCAGGTCGGCCATGTGCTCGGCGGCCTCCTGCCGCATGCGCTTCTTGTCCAGCACGCGGAAGACGTTGCCGAGGACGCCGGGGCGGCGCAGCTCCCGGCCGAGGAACATGTTCGAGGCGATGTCCATGGAGGCGGCCACGGCGAGGTCCTGGTACACCGTCTCGATGCCGTGGGCGCGGGCGCTCTGCGGACCGGAGAAGGCGATGGGCTCGCCGTTGAGGCGGATCTCGCCCGCGTCGGGGACCAGCGCGCCGGTGAGGGCCTTGATCAGGCTGGTCTTGCCGGCCCCGTTGTCGCCGATGACGGCGAGGACCTCGCCCGGCAGCAGATCGAAGTCGGCGCCGTCGATGGCGGTGACATGGCCGTAGCGCTTGACCAGGCCGCGGGCCTGGAGGACGGGGGTGGGGGAGCCGGTGGCGGTCATCGGGCCTTCTTCCGGGAGATCTGGTCGACGGTCACCGCGAGGATCACCAGGACACCGGTGATCAGGGTCTGGTAGATCGAGGCGACGCCCATCAGCTGCAGGCCGTTGCGGAAGACGCCCACGATCAGTACGCCGATGAAGGTGCCGAGGACCGAACCGCGTCCGCCGAAGAGACTCGTGCCGCCGAGGACCACGGCCGTGATGCTGTCCAGGTTGTCGGTCTGTCCCGCCTGCGGGTCGCCCACGCCGGTGCGGGAGATGAGCAGCAGCGCGGCGACGCCGTACAGCAGTCCCGCGGCGGCGTAGACGCCGATGGTCAGCCGGGAGGTGCGGATGCCGTTCAGCCGCGCCGCTTCCGGGCTGTTGCCCAGCGCGTAGACGTGCCGGCCCCAGCCGGTGCTGCTGAGCAGGTACGCCAGGAGGAGGAACAGGCCGATGGTGACCAGCGAGCCGTAGGTGACGTCGGTGTAGCCGAGCGGGAACGTCTCACCGAGCGCCGTCAGCGGGCCGGGCAGGCTGGTGACCGTCTGCTCCTCGGAGTAGATGTGGGTCAGCGCGAACGCCACATTGAGCATGCCGAGGGTGACGATGAACGGCGGCAGTGGGATCTTCTGCACCAACACCCCGTTGAGCAGGCCGAATCCGCCGCAGACGACCAGGCCCAGCGCGATGGCCGCGAGGGGCGGCAGGGTGCCCTCGGCCGCCATCCTGGCGATCACGATGCTGCCGAAGGCCATCACCGCGCCGCAGGACAGGTCGATGCCCGCGGTGAGGATGATCAGGGTCTGCCCGATGGCGAGGGTGCCGACGACCATCACCTGCTGGATGATCAGGGAGAAGTTCCCGCCGGTGAGGAACTGGTCGGTCGACAGGGAGAAGAAGGCGCAGGCCAGGAGGAGCGCGGCCAGGGGGCCGGTGGTCGGAGCCGTGAGCAGTCTGCGGGCCGTCGTCGGCGCTTTGAGCTCCGCGTACGGTGAGGAGGTGGTCGGGGGTGTGGACGTGGCTGTCATGCGAAGTCCTAAGTCCTTGTCATCAGACAGAGATCCTTGTCGCCGGGACAAGGGGGGCGGCCGTCACCGCGGGCCGTGGCGGGTTGTCACCGCGGGCCGTCACCGCGGGTCGTTCCCGCGCGTCGGGCAGGTGTCGGGCCGGCCGCCCCGCTGAGGGGAGTGGCTGTCTCGTGAGGTCCTCGGGCGGACCTCAGCCCCAGCAGTTCTCCAGGCCGAAGGCGGTGTCCTTCGAGGCGATCCCGGCCTGCGCCTTGTCGGTGATCAGCGTGACCCCGGTGTCCGTGTAACCGGACGCCTTCTTGCCGTCCTTCGCGTACGTCACGACGGCCTTGACGCCCTCGGCGGCCATCTTCAGCGGGTACTGCTGCGACGTGGCGGCGATCTTGCCGTCCTTGACGGCCTGGGTGCCGGTGCATCCGCCGTCGACGGAGACGATCAGGACGTCCTTCTCCCGGCCCTTGGCCTTCAGGGCGGTGTACGCGCCCAGGGCGGCCGGTTCGTTGATGGTGTAGACGACGTTGATGTCGGGCGACTTCTGCAGGCAGTTCTCCATCGCGGTCTGGCCCTTGGACTGGTCGCCGCCGGTGTCCTGAGCGCAGACGACGTCCTTCTCGGCGGCGCCGAAGCCCTTCAGGAAGCCGTCGTGGCGCTGGACGCCGACGGACACGCCCGGCGCGAGGTCGAGGGCGGCGATCTTCGCCGTCTTGCCCTTCATCGCGGCCTTGGCGTACTCGCCGATCAGCTCACCGGCCTTGAGGTTGTCCGTGGCGAAGAGGGCGTCGACCGCGCTCTGCGGCTCGGTCGGCGTGTCCAGGGCGATGACCAGGACACCCTTGGCCTTCGCCTTCTCGATCGCGGGCACGATCGCCTTGGAGTCGCTGGGGGTGATCAGGATGCCCTTCACACCGGCGGCGACCATGTTCTCGATCGCGGTGACCTGCCCGGCGTTGTCGCCGTCGAACTTGCCGGCCGCGGTCATGAGCTGGACGCCCTCGGACTTCGCGGTCTTCTCCGCGCCCTCCTTCATCTTCACGAAGAACGGGTTGGTGTCGGTCTTGGTGATCAGACCGACCTTGACGTCGCCCGAACCGGAGCCGGAGGCGCCCGTCCCGGCACTGGAACCGGGTCCGCAGGCCGTCAGGGCGAGGGCCGCGACGCCCGTGGCAGCGGCGGCTCTGATCAGGGAGGAGGGCAGACGAGTGGTGCGAGACATGATCACTCCTGTGGGATGACGAGCGGCACGGGACCGGGAGATCGGAACGTGCCGCCCCCGGGTGTCAACGCTGACTTATGTCATCGTTGACACTGCATGGCGAGGATGATGGACTCCCTCTCCCGGCAACGTCAATGCCTTGCACTCGTCACAAAACGGCAACGTCCGTGAGCGCCCTCCCCGCGCAGCGGTCGACGGCTGTTTCGCGAAGCGCCCGGTCGTCCCGTCCCTCCGCAGAAGGAGCAGCCCATGAGACCGCCTCAGATCACCGTCCTGGGAGAGTGCGTCGCGGACGCCTTCACCGAGCCCGCGCCGGCCGCGAACGAACTCGCGCTGCGCGTCCTGCCCGGCGGCGGACCGGCGAACACGGCGGTGGCACTGGCCCGGCTGGGGACCCCGGCGCGGTTCGTCGCCCGCCTGTCGTCGGACGTGTTCGGCCGCCTGTTCCGGACCCACCTGGAGGCGTCCGGCGTGGACCTGTCGTACGCCGTGCCGGCGGCCGAGCCCAGCA
Organism: Streptomyces sp. NPDC088254; assembly: GCF_044740925.1. Lineage (NCBI taxonomy): Bacteria > Bacillati > Actinomycetota > Actinomycetes > Kitasatosporales > Streptomycetaceae > Streptomyces > Streptomyces sp. NPDC088254. Next base: position 158,308 of record NZ_JBIURQ010000005.1, read on the forward strand.
CGCTGGCCGTGGCGGAACTGGACGCCCGGGGGCAGGCGGCGTTCTCCTTCCACGCGGACAACACGGCCGACTGGCAGTGGACCCCGGGCGAATTGGCCCGGGTGGACCTGTCCGGGACGGCCTGCGTGCACACCGGATCGCTCGCGCTGGTCCGCCGGCCCGGCGCGGCCGTGGTCGAGGAGTTCCTGGCGACCGCCGCCGCCCGGGCCACCGTCAGCATCGACCCCAACGTCCGGCCACTGCTCGTGCACCCCGACGTCTACCGGGACCGGCTCGCGCACTGGTGCCGACTCGCCGACATCCTGCGGCTCAGCGAGGACGACCTGGAGCTGCTGCTGCCGGGCACCCCACCGGAGCAGGCGTGCGACACCTGGCACGCCGCGGGGGCACGACTCGTCGTGATCACCCTGGGCGGCGACGGCGCGCTGGTCTCCCTCGACGGCGAACGGCTGCGGGTACCGGCGACGACGACGCGGGTGGTCGACACGGTGGGCGCGGGGGACTCCTTCACCGCCGGGCTCCTGCACCACCTCGGGGCGCGCGGAGCCCTCGGCGGCCGGCTGACCGGCCTCACCCTCGACGACGTGGCGGAGGCCGGCCGCTTCGCCGCCCGGGTCGCCGCTCTGACCTGCTCCGTCGCCGGCCCCAACCCTCCGTGGCAGGACCAGTTGACGCGCTCGGCGACCACCGCCGACGCCTGACGACCCGTGCACCGCCCACTGCTTCCACTCCTGCGACCGCCCGCCCGTCACCCGAGAAGGACACCGAAGCCATGACGAAATCCCTGCTCGCCGAGTTCACCGCCCGTGAGGGAGCGGAGGACGAGGTCGCCCGGCTGATCCGGGACTACGCCCTGAAGGTGCGCGAAGAGGAAGGCAACCTCACCTTCGACGTCTACACCAAGTCGGCCGCCCCGCGGGCCTTCTGGATCTTCGAGGTCTACCGCGACGAGGACGCCTTCCGGGCACACCTGAACGCCCCCTACGGCGCCCCGTTCAACGCGGCCCTCACGCCGCTCATCGAGGAGGACGCGTCGGTCCTGACGTTCCTCGACCCGCTGGCGGTGCACCGATGACGCAGGGGTGACGCACCGGACGGAGGCCGACGGGGGCACCGCCGGCCCGCCCTCGGCTGCCGCCCGGCGCGGCGGACCGTCCGGCTCGACGCGCGCCGCCACCTGGGTGATGCCTACCCTGGAAGTGACAAGCGCCGACCCGGCTGCAGGTTGTGGGCAACGGGCGGCTCTCCCCAGCACCGGAAGGTGATCCGGCCATGGCCACTGCATCCGAGACCCCCGTACTCGACACCATCGCCGCCATGACGATCGACTCCGTCGAGCGCTGCAACATGGACGACAGGACGCTCATCCTCGCCCGCGTCGCCGCGCTCGTGGCGATGGACGCACCGGCGATCTCGTATCTCGCACACGTCACCCCGGCCGTCAAGGCGGAGTTCACCGTCGAGCAGCTGCAGGACCTCCTCGTCGCCATCGCCCCCGTCGTCGGGACGGCCCGCGTCATGTCGGCCGCCGGACACATCGCCGAGGCGTTCGGCGTCGCGCTCGCACTGGCCGAAGACGAAGCGGAAGCCATAGCCCAGGCCGGGGCCGAGAGCCGCGGCACCTTCTGAGCGGGGCGGCTGACCGGTCTCACCGAAGCCCCTCGACAGGGAGGCGAGTTGGGCCAGTAGAGTGCGCGTCGTGGACATACCCGACTGGTCCCTCTGGCTCTTCCTCGGCCTGGCCCTCCTGCAGGTACTCACTCTCGTCCCCATCACCCGCCGGTTGCGCGAACCCGACCCCGCGGTGCGCTCCGAGGCGCGCCTCGATCTGCTGGACACCTTTGCCGGCCTGCTGCTGTTCGGCGGCGCGCTGATGAGCGTCGCCGTGGCCGACTCCTGGATCTGGTTGCTCTTCGTCGGCTTCGCTCTGATGACCGTCGTCTACGCGGTGAAGGGCGTGCGCTACCTGCGCGCCCTCCGCAGTCCTTCCACCGGTTCATGACCACCCGACAGCCGCTCACCTACGAGGTGTTCCTCGACCTCGCCGCCGCTGATCCGGCTGTCGTCGGTCTCGTCCTCAAAGGCTCCCGAGCTCACGAGGGCATGGTCACCCCGCACTCCGACCACGATCTGTACGTCGTCCTGGCCGATGACGCGTCGACGGGTCTCACCCGGTTCGCGGGCCACCGCGCCTCCGAGCTCGACCTCGTCGTCGTCACACTCACCGAGTTCCGCGCGGCCGGGATGCCCGGTTTCGAGCGGTACGCCCTGGCCCGTGCCCGCGTCGTGCTCGACCGTCTCGACGGAGGCATCGCCCGGATCCTCGCCGACAAGGCCCGGCTGGGCGCCGAGGAGGCGTTCAGTGATGCCGGCGGCTGGCTCGACGCCTACGCCAACTCCCATTACCGCTCCGTCAAGAACCACCGGTCGGGTCAGGCTCTCGCCGCTCGCCTCGACGCGGCCGACAGCATGCGGTTCCTGCTCGAGCTGCTCTTCGCTCTGGACCGTCGCCCCCGGCCGTACAACAAGTACCTGGAATGGGAACTGGCCCGGTACCCGCTGCCCGGCTGGGACACCGACGCGCTGCTGCGTGCGGTGGACCGTGTCTCCGCGCCCGGCGACCTCTCCCTGCAGCGACGGTTGTTCGCCCTCGTCGAGGCGGCGGCCCGACAAGCGGGACACGGTGAGGTGCTCGACGCGTGGGGAGAGGATCTCGAACTCATGCGGCCACAGTCCTGGTGACCACCCTGCCCGGGGAGAGGCCCGGCCGCCCTCCCCGTGCCCGGTCTCAGGGCCGGTGCCGTACGAAACCGATGGTGGCGTAGGCGAAACTCTCACCCGCTTGCGGGGCCCGGGTCCAGGACCGGGTGATGAAGGTGCTCAGCCTTCCTCGGGTCAGCGCGAAGCGGGGGAGTGACAGGCCCAGTTCTGAGTGCAGAGCCGTCAACAGCATCCTTTCGCAGTCCAGTTCGGCGTCCTCCGAGCTGCACCAGTTCGCCGGGTCCAGGGCGTCCGGTATCGCGCCGGAACGCTGGATCTCCGTACCGCGCACGGTGAACGCGTAGAGCTCCTCGCCCCGTTCGGCCACCGACAAGTGAAACGAGGCCGGAGCGCCGCCGGGAGAAGAGGCTCTCGGGTCGCGCCACACCACCACCGCACGGCCGGAGGCGGAGGCGGCCCGGGCCGGGGACAGGAACCGCCGGTTCAGATGGCGGTCGGAGTGGCCGTCGAAGGCGAAGGACCACGCTTCGGCGGTGCGTCCGACCGCGACCACGGCCCGGTCCTCCCACGGCTGCACGCCTTCCCGCTCGTGGGGCCGGGGCGCGTGCCAGGACACCATGTGCGGCTCCGTGGGCGCGCTCAGTTCGGCGCCTTCCTCGCCGATCAGGGCGGGCAGTCGATCGGGGGCGACGCCCTCGACCCAGACGCAGCGGTAGCCCTGGAACGGCTGCCGGTTCGCGGTGGGCTCGGTCAGCCAGGCGAGGCCCGGAGGGTCGAGGTCGGGCACCGGCTCTGGAGTGGGCCCCGTCTCACCGGACCGCGGAGTCGCGAGGATCTCCCGGCCGCGTTCCGGGGTGACCAGCGGGCCGAGGACGGGATCGGCGAGCAGGCCGATCGGGGCGATCAACGAGGGCCCGGGCGCTTCCCAGAGCGGAAGCGCGTCCCGCAGCGCCCGCCACGCGATGTCGGTGGCACCCCAGCGGGCCGACTCACGGGCCTCGGCGACGGCACGGCCCCAGGCGCCGCCGGGCGCGTAGCGGTACGTGCCGTCGACTGTCGTGCGCAGCGCGGTCCCGGCGGTGTGCCGGTCGACCCCGCGGGCGGCCATCATCCCGAGCCAGTGGTCCTCCTCGCTCAGCCGTCCACCGTGCGCCGACACCTCCATGGCCTGCACGGGTAGGATCTCGGCCAGGTAGCGGGGGTCGGCCACCAGGGTGCCGTAGTCCTGGGGGACGCGCGGATTCGACAGGTGCCGGAGCTGGTTCAGCAGGACGCGGCTGTGCGGCCGTCCGAAGGACATCGCCTCCTCCAGCAGGGGAAGGGCCTCCTCGTGCCGTCCGCGCAGGGCCAGCAGACGGGCCTCCCCCACGCGCGCGTCCTGGGCGCGGGTGGTCGCGTTCACGAAATCGGCGCTCTGCGCCCGGTCGGAGTGGAAACCGCGGTACATGTCCTCCATGTACGCCCGGAACGACGGGTAGCGTTCCGGCAGTTCACCGCTCCAGCCCTTGTAGACGTAGAGTGCCCATTCGCCGTCCTCGTCGCTGTCGCCCGGGTCGAGCAGGGCGTTCGACATGTCGGAGTCCGTCTCCAGTCGCAGCGCCCGCCGCCACATCCCGGCGAGGAGGACGTCCTCCTCGCGCGGGTCGTCGCCGAGTTCCTGCTCGTACAGCGGGGTCATGCCGTGCGGGTCCTGGAACCAGTCGATGTCCGCGACGCCGCCGAGCCGGTAGACGCCGGCCGTCTGGTTCACGCGCCACCCGTCGCTCACGGCCAGGAACTCCCGGTACGAGGGCGGCAGTCGCCGTCCCAGCCGCTCTTCGGCCGCGGTGATCGCCGCCTCGTCCGCACCGGGGCGGCCGAGGGGATCGCCGGTCGGGCCGTGACCCTCGTCTTCGTCGTCCTCGAGTTCCTCGTCCAGGTCCGGGACCCACTCCGCCCGCCAACGCCCAAGGAACTCTTGCCAGTCGAAAGGCTCGTCGCTCATGAGCGGATGGTGTCATCCGGCACTGACAAGGGGGGGTCGGCTCCGGCTTGGGCCTCATGGACCGTGTCCTCGACGCCGATACGCGGGGTCAGCGTACAGTGAGCAGCCATGCGCAGAAAGTGACGTCGAGCCTCGACCGCCGTGCCCCTCGGGCCCACCGAGCCGGTGCAGGGCATCGACTAGTCTCGTGGGGGGAGGCGCCTGCCGCTTCCCTGGGTGTCGAGACGGAGGAGGGGCGATGGCGCGGGGAAGAGGGGTGTGGCTGTTCGCCGGGGCCGGGATCGGGGTCTGCGCGGTTCTCGTCGGCCCCAGTGTCCCGGACGGCGGTCCCTTCGCCGCGTCGTCGCCGACCGTCGCCGCCAGGAAAGCCGTGGCCAACCGGGTCATGACGTGGAACCTGTGCAACCCCTGCGGGGAGAGCGAGGTCGACCAGGCGGCGGAGATCGCCGCCTACGCCCCCCAGGTCGTCGGCCTCCAGGAGGCGTGCGAACGGGACGTCGAGACGATCCGGGGCTATCTGAAAAGCCGTCACGGACTGGTCTACCACGTGGAGTACGGGGCGGTGCTCCACAACTGGCGCCGCTGCGGGGGAGCGCCGTGGAACCCGGGCGGCTACGGCCAGGCGATCCTCTCCGCGGCGCCGATGACGGACACGGTCAAAGAGGAGTACGCCGACGGGGGATCCGAGGACCGCGGCTACATGGCGGTCACCACCCGGGTGGGCGACCGCCCGGTCCGGGTGTTCAACACCCACCTCGCCCAGCGGCGTCAGGAGGCGGTCCGCGCGGAGCAGGCCGCCACGCTCGCCGAGGAGATCGCCCGGCACGACCGAGCCGTCGTCCTCGGCGACTTCAACGCCGTACCGGACACCGCCGAACTCACCCCGCTGTGGAAGCTGGCCTCGGACGCGGACCCCGGGTGCGGCCCCTCGAGGGCGGGTGACTGCGAGCCCACCACGGACTGGCAGAGCAAGTTCGACTACGTCTTCCTGCGCGCCATCGCTCCGCTCAGGCGTCACATCGTCCCCACCCCCTACTCGGACCACCACATCCTGTACGCGGACCTGAACATGGCCTCGCGGGGGCGGTGAGACCGACTCCACGACGGCAGGGGGCACTGAGGGGACGCGTCCGTCACTGCCGTCAACTGCCCTGCCCGTCGCCCACAGCGACCACACGGCACTGCTGCACACCCTCGAGGACAGCCCGCAGGAGGCGGCTCAACTCGCCTACTGGTCCAGGTGACTCGCCGACGCCCCGGCGGTGACACGGCTGCCCCTCTCACCCGGCGCCGACCCGCTGCGCCCCGGCGGCTCGGCCCGCACGTTCACCGTCGACCCGGACACCGCCCGCAGGCTGCGCGCCCTGGCGGCCACCGAGCGGGCCACCCCGTACATGGTGCTCCAGGGCGCCTTCAAGGCCCTGGTCCATCGCACCGCCGGGGTCCGGGACATCGTCGTCGGCTCTCTGACGTCCGGCCGTGAACGCCCCGAACTCGCCCATGGCATCGGTCTGTTCGTCAACACGTTGGCCCTGCAGACCGAGGTGCCCGAGGGGACCACCCTCCGGGAGCCGGTGCGCCGGGCGCGCCGTCAGTCCTCCAGCCGGACCGGCATCAGGATCGAGAAGGCGTCCGCGTCGTCGAGCCGGCGGAGGACGATCGGCGCGTTGGGGGCGCCGAGCTCCAGAACCAGTCGGTCCCGGCCCCCCGCGGCCAGGGCGTCCAGCAGGAACCGGCGGTTGACGGCGACGCGGTCCGGGTCTTCGTCACCGTCGGCGCAGAGGGTCACCGTGCCGCCGCTCTCCACCTTGAGCACGCTGAGCTCGGGCGCGCCGGCCTCTCCCGTGCGGACGGGGCCGTTCTCCAGGGCCTCGCGGAAGTCCGCCACCTCGACGACGGCACGATGCCCGTCGGCCTGGGGGAGGAGACGACGGTAGTCGGGGAAGTCATGGTCGAGCCACTGACCGGACGCCTGCCGGTCCCCGGCCTCCAGGGTCACGCGGCCGTCGTCGACGGAGAGCCGCACGGGCTCCTCGCCGTCCAGCAGCGCCCGCATCGCGTCGGCGAGCGGACTGGGCACGATGGCCTGCACCCGGCCGCCGTCGTGCCCGGTGACACCAGCCCGCGCGACGGCCATCCGGTACCGGTCGGTGGCCACGACGTGCAGGTTCCCGCCCTCGACGTCGAACAGGACCCCGCCGAGCATCGGCAGCTCAGGATCGGTGCCGGCAGCGAAACGGACCGTGTCCAGCGCGGCCGCCAGCTCGGACGCGGCGACGGACAGGCCGACGGCGGCGGTACGGAGCTCAGTCATCACGTTCTCCCGGTGATCGAGTAGTGCCCGGAGCGCGGAGAACTCGCGGCTGGCCTCGGACAGCCCCTGTTCGAGGCGGCGCAGATGCGCCTTGAGCAGTTCCCGGACCAGAGCGGAGTCCGCGCCGGACCAACTGGCCAGCACCAGCCGGATGTCCGGCAGCGGCATCCCGGCCCGGCGCAGGCGGGCCAGCAGCCGTGCCTCTTCGAGCTGCCCCGGTTCGTACCAGCGATAGGCGCTCACCGGATCCACCCAGGCCGGCACCAGCACCCCGGCCCGGTCGTAGAATCGCAGAGCGCTCACCCTCAGGCCACTGTCACGGGCCATCTCACCGATGCTGCGCATGTCGTTCTCCACACCCGGCACTCTGACCCCTGCACAAGGTCGAGGGTCAACCCGCCCCGCAGCGCCCCCCACCGCCGACCGGGAAGCGCTGGTGCCCCGGCGCGGTGTGCGAGAGGCTGATGGCCCGGTGCGCAAAAGGAGAGGACCTCGATGGAACCGGTGACCGACACGTCTACCACCCCCGACCTCCGCGGGAAGATCGCCTTGGTCGCCGGGGCCACCCGGGGCGCCGGGCGAGGGATCGCCGTGCAGCTCGGCGCGGCGGGGGCGACGGTGTACGTCACCGGGCGCACCACTCCCGGGCACCGGTCGGAGTACGACCGCCCCGAGACGATCGAGGAGGCCGCCGAACTCGTCACCGCCGCGGGCGGTACCGGCATCGCGGTGCCGACCGACCACCTGGTGCCCGAGCAGGTCCGCGCCCTGGCCGAGCGCGTCGACGCCGAACAAGGGCGGCTCGACGTGCTCGTCAACAACGTCTGGGGCGGTGAGCGGCTGTTCGCGTTCGACAAGCCGGTGTGGGAGCACGACCTCGACGACGGGCTGCGGCTGCTCCGGCTGGGCGTGGAGACCCACGCGATCACCAGCCACTTCCTGCTGCCGCTGCTCGTGCGGCGGCCGGGCGGCCTCGTCGTCGAGATGACCGACGGCACGGCCGCATACAACGCGGCGAACTACCGCAACTCCTACTTCTACGACCTGGTCAAGAACTCGGTGCTGCGCATGGCGTTCGTGCTCGCCCACGAGGTCGAGCCGCACGGCGGGACGGCGGTGGCGCTCACCCCGGGCTGGCTGCGCTCGGAGATGATGCTCGAGGCGTTCGGCGTCACCGAGGAGAACTGGCGCGACGCGCTGACGACGGTGCCGCACTTCTGTATCTCGGAGAGCCCGGCGTACGTCGGACGCGCGGTCGCGGCACTCGCCGGCGACGCCGACGTCGCCCGCTGGAACGGGCGTTCCCTCGACAGCGGACGACTCGCCCGCGAATACGGCTTCACGGACCTCGACGGCTCACGCCCGGACTGCTGGCGCTACCTGGTCGAGGTCACCGATGCCGGCAAACCGGCGGACGCGACCGGATACCGGTGACGAACGGCGACGCGAGCGCGCCGTGCCGCCCTCGGCCCGGGGCGCTCACCGTCACCCCTTCCCGGCCCGCCGCAGGATCCCGTGCACGTCCTCCTCGAACCGCAGCCGTCGCACGAGTATGCGCCGGTAGCGGGTGGAGAACGAGAACGTGGAACGGAACCCCGTGCGGTGTTCGACATCGACCCTCACCGCCGTGTCCAGTCTGGGCAGTTGTCCGAACAGGAGCGGAAGGACCCATCCCCACGAGCGGGTGTCGATCGCGTCTCCGTAGACGAGGGCGGCGCACCGGTTCGTCCCCAGCCGGGCGTGCAGGGCGCCGCCGAAAGAACGCGCGGACCGCGGACCGTCCCAGTCGACATGCTGACTCAGTTCGCCGGCGTCCGCCCGCACCTCGACGCGGTCGTCGCCGTCGCCGAGCGTGAGCCACTGCACCTGGACACCCCTGCGGCGGGTCCACGCCCTGGGAGCGCCCCGCACGGCCGTCTCGAGGAGACGGATCACGTCGGCCCGCACATCAGGAGCAAGTGAGCCGAGCCGATCCAGAATCGCCTCCCCCTGCCCCGTCATACACGCCCCCCGCGGTGTGATCCGACCGGCGGCAGAGTAACGCAACCGACTGTGCGCCGCCTTGCCGCCGCTCTCCTGGGATTCTTGTGCCAAGCATTTGACACAACGATCGCTCATCGGCATCTTGTACTCACCGCTTGATACAAGCAACTCGACCCGGGGGAGCCATGCTTGACACCGTCCCGCCCGAAAGACTCCTGGCCCGTGCCGACTTCTGCGCCCGCTGGGCCGGACTGGCGCTGGGGGTCGTGGTCGCCCAAGCGCTGGCCACCATGGGCGGTGAAGACATGTCGATGCCCTTCGCCTCCGCCGTCACCGCTTTCGGGCTGTGTGCGGTGGGCGGGGTCCTGCTCGGTGACTCGCTCACGCCCGCCCCGCAGGAAGCGGTCCGCACCGCCCACCTCGCCCCGCGCCGGGTGCGCGACCATGTGCCGCCCCGGATGGGCCCGCTGCTCGTCTTCCAGGCCCCTTGCCTGACCGTCCTGCTGGCCGTCGGCGTCGGCGTGGCCGATCCCGACGGCGCGGGCCGGGCCGGCCGGGCCCTGGCCGTCACCTGTGCCCTCGGCGGCACCAGGCGTCTCGGCCCCTGGCCGGGCCTCTACTACGCCGTGCCCCTCCTGCTCTCCCTCGCCCTCGGCACCGCCGCGTGCTTCTGGGCCCTGCGCCGCATCGCCTACCGCCCTGGCGGCAACCAGCAGCGTCACGACCGCAGTTGGGCGGTCACGGCGGCCTGGGGAGTGCTGGTATCCAGCCAGTCGCTGCTCGTCCTGGGCATGATCGGCAGGGTGCTGTTCTACTCGAAGTGCGCGGGAATGCTGGGCAACGTCGCCGCCCTGGTGATCTACCCGCTGGGTCTGCTGAGCCTGTTCACGGTGGGCTGGTGCCTGTTCACCATCGTCATCCCCCGGGCCGTGGACCATGAATGATCCGGCCGTCCGCGTCGACACCACCAGTCAGGTACCGCCGTACGAGCAGATCCGCGCCCAGCTCGGCGCGCTGATCCTCACCGGCCGGCTGGCCGAGGGCGAACGCCTGCCGACCGTACGGCAGCTCGCCGCCGATCTCGGATTGGCACCCGGCACCGTGGCCCGCGCCTACCGCGAGCTGGAGGCCGCCGAACTGATCCGCACCCGCCGCGGCGCGGGTACCCGGGTCGCCGCCCTCCCCGCGGAGCCCGCCCGCTTCAACCCCGAGCAACTGGCCACGCTGGCACGTGACTTCGCGTCGGCCGCCCGTGCCCTGGGCGTCGGCACCGAGGCGATTCTGAGCGCCGTGCGGGACGCGCTGGAGCGGCAGGCGTAGCGGCACGGGGCCGAAGACCGACTGGCGGCGACGGGTCACCGCACCGCGCCCCCACCGCCGGCCGGTGGGCTCAGCGGCCGACGAAGGTCAGGCTTGTCGCGTCGTAACGGGTGCCCGCTACTTGGTCGTTCGGGGCGGCGGCCTCGATGGCGGTGATGTCCTCGGCGGACAGCTCGACCGTCAGCGCGGTGAGGTTCTCCTCCAGGTACCGCTGCCGCCGGGTGCCGGGGATCGGCACCACGTCGTCGCCCCGGTGCTGCACCCAGGCCAGGGCCAGTTGGCCGGCGGTCACACCCTTGGCCTCGGCCAGCTCGGTCAGCCGGGCCACGATCGCCAGGTTGCGCTGGAGGTTGCCGTCGGCGAAGCGCGGCTGGCTTCGCCGCATGTCGTTCTCGGCCATGCCCTCGAGCGAACGGTAGCGGCCGGTGAGGAAGCCGCGCCCGAGCGGGGAGAACGGGACGACGCCGATGCCGAGTTCGCGGCAGACGGGGACGACTTCCGCCTCCAGATCGCGAGTCCACAGCGACCACTCGCTCTGCAGCGCGGCGATCGGATGCACGGCGTGCGCCCGGCGGATCGTGGCCGCGCCGGCCTCGGAGAGACCCAGGTGGCGGACCTTGCCGGCCTGCACCAACTCGGCCATGGCGCCCACGGTTTCCTCGATCGGCACCTGCGGGTCGACCCTGTGCTGGTAGTAGAGGTCGATGTGGTCGACGCCGAGACGGCGAAGCGACGCCTCGCACGCCTGTCGCACGTACTCGGCGTCCCCGCGGATGGCGGTCGGCTCGCCCAGCCGGTTGGCGAAGCCGAACTTCGTGGCCAGCACCACTTCGTGCCGCCGTCCGGCGATGGCCCGTCCGATCAACTCCTCGTTGTGACCATGGCCGTAGAAGTCGGAGGTGTCCAGGAGGCTGACCCCCAGGTCGAGGGCGTGGCGCAGCGTCGCGATCGACTCGGCCTCGTCCGCGTCGCCGTAGGCGTGGCTCATGCCCATGCAGCCCAGGCCCTGGGCGGAGACGGTCAGTTCGCCGAGGCGCCGGGTGGGAAGTGCGGTCATGCTGCTGTCTCCAGAGCTCGTCGTCGGAAGGTCTGCCCAAGACGCTAGGTATTGGAGTGCACTCCATGTCAACAGCGCCGGGCCGACGGCGCGACCGCACCCGCGAGTGCGCGTGGTCACCGCCGCCCAAGGCCCCTGTCACCCGGAACGCGCCCGCCCGGCTGATTCCAGCGTCGCGGCCAGGAAACGACGAACCGTCTCCAACTCGCCCGCGTCGAAACCCTCCGCGACCTCGATCACCCCGCCGATCACCGGCCCGAAGAAGGCCCACCCGAGTTCCTTGGCCCTGTCCTCCACCTCCAGCAGTACGCGTCGCCGGTCGACTGTGTCCCTGCTGCGGCGGACCAGGCCGAGCCGCTCCAGCCGGTCCACCAGGGCGGTCGTCCCGGCCGAGTTCAGACGCAGTTGCTCGCCCAGCCACCCGGGCGTGGCCCTCGTGCCGTCCCGCGCGGCGTCCAGGAGATGGATCAGCGCCCGCACATCCGTGGGATGCAGGCCGTGCCGCCCGGCGAACTCGGCGCCCAGGAGGTCGAACTCCACGGTGATCGCTCGCAGCAGGTGGACCAGCCCCATCGCCGGGCTCTGTTCGTCCATGCGTACTCCCTGTCGGCTCAGGCATATCATCTCGCTGAACGAGAGTATCGCTGAGCGAGAGGAATACGCCCGTGTCCCTGCCCGCCTTCGACCGCGCCTACGACGAACTGCTCGCGCGCTGGCCCGAGTCCAGCGAGGAGCGCGACGTCGTCACGCCGTTCGGGCGTACCCGGGTCCATGTGTACGGCCCTCCGGACGGCAGCCCCTTGGTGCTGCTGCCCGGCGGTTCCGCCACCGGCCTCGTCTGGTTCGCCAACGCGCCGGCCCTGGGCGAGCGGCACCGGGTGTACGCGGTCGATCTGGCGGGCGACGCGGGCCGCACCGAACGCCGGGGTGCGGCGCTGAGGAACGCGGACGACATGACGGCCTGGCTGGACGCGCTGCTGGACGGGCTCGGGCTCGCCCGCACCCACCTGTGCGGCCACTCGTACGGCGCCTGGCTCGCCGTCAGCTATGCCCTGCGCGCGCCGCAGCGGGTCGACCGCCTCGCCCTCGTCGACCCCACCCGGGTCTTCGCCGGATTCCGCCTCGGCTACCTGCTCCGCGCGCTGCCCACCCTGCTCCGCCCGACCGAGGCACGCGCCCGCGCCTTCCTGGCCTGGGAGACGGCCGGCACCCATCCCGACGAGACATGGCAGCGTCTCTACGCGCTGGCCGCCACCGTCCCCGACCGCAAGTTCGTCACCGGCGGCCGTCCCAGGGTCGCGGACCTGCGCATGCCGGTGCTGGTCCTGCTCGGCGAGCGCAGCCGCGCCCACGACGTCGCGAAGGTCGCCGACCGGGCCCGCCGGGCCCTCCGGCAGGGCGAGGTGACGCTGCTTGCCGGAGCGACCCACCACTCCCTGCCGCTCACCGACCCGCAACGGCTGAATGACCTGCTGACGGGCTTCCTGAGCTGACCCCCTCGCACCGGCGTCTGCGTGTCACAGGCCGGCGAGCAAGCCGTCGAGAGGGACCGGAACGCGGTCCGGTTCGAGCGCCTCGACGAGGACGCGGCCGTAATGGATCTTGCGCCCCTTCTTCGTGCCGAAGAAGCGCCTGAACTGCCGCTGCGGGGAACGGCCTTGCTGAGCGGGCTGGCGCAGAAAGGTCCGCAGGGGACGCATGTCCCCTTCCTGCTCGACGACTTCCGCCACCCTCGCCACGCCCAACGCGCGGATGAGCTCGTCCTCCAGGTCCGCCGCACAGACGAAGAAGCCCTCCCGCGGCGCGCCGGACTGCTGGAAACCCCGGGCGTAGTATGGGCGTTCGGCCTCGTCGCACAGTCCGGTGAGACGGAGCCCCAGGCCGGGCGCGCCGAGAAGCCGGGCGTAGCGTCCCACGCTCATGGCGCCGCCGATCGACAGGACGCAGACGCCTTCGGCCGCCAGGTCCCTGCCGCGTCTTCCCGCCAGTGCTTCGACCGCGGCGACATCGCTGAGCCCTTCGAGCAGCACCACCGTCCGGACGGGCAGGCGAGCGGCCAGTTCTTCCGCGGGACCGCCGGGACCGCCCGCCGCCCACGCCGTGACCGCGTCCCGGAACGCCCCCATGTCTTCCATGGGGCGAGTCTCGGACAGTCGCGGCCGGAGCGCGAGGCATTTTCCCCCGATGCCTGACTCCCCAGGGTCCTCAGGCGTGCCGGGCGTGCCGGGCGTGCCTGGCGTGGCGGGCCGGTGAGCCCGCGCCGGCGTCGTTGTGCAGCCGCCAGGCCGCTGCGAGCACCAGCGCGCCGGAGATCAGCGCGCAGACGCCGGTGACCTGCGCGAGGGCGACGGCTCCCGCGTCGGGCCGGGCCCAGACCAGGATCCCGGCGATCACCGATGCGGCGCCGGCCAGGAACAGGACGCCCTCATGGTGCAGTTCACGGCGGAAGCGCACCGCCGCCCAGATCTCCGCGACGCCGGTGACGACGGCCCACGTGCCGACCAGGCCGGCCAGTGCGAGTGCGGTCACCCCCGGCCAGGCCAGGCTGATCAGCCCGGCCGTGACGCCCAGCAGCCCCCCGACCGCGTGTATCAGGCGGTGCCTCCTGTCGCCGTCCCTGCGGAAGGCGCTGGCCAGCCACGTCACGCCGTCGACAAGCGCGTAGGCGCCGAACAGCAGGGCCAGCGCCATCGCCGTCACCTCCGGCCACACCAGCGCCACCACCGCGAACGACAGGGCCGCCGCCCCTCGCAGGGTCAGCATCCACGTCAGCTGACGTCGCACTCCTTCATCCGTTCTCCGGTCGGACAGGTTCCTCTCGCGCCCTGCGAGTGCACTCCCGTGACCGGCCGAAACACGACGCAGTGTCGTACGGGAAATGGACGGGAGGGGTGCCGGCATCCGTGTGCCGGCACCCCTCCGCCGTCGTGTCGGCCGATCCGGGCCAGGGTCTTCGAGTCCTGCGTCGGCTCACCCCTGGCGGCGGTGCCGGACGATCCACGTCACGACGGCGACCCCGGCGGCGGTCAGCAGCAGGCCCCGCTTGTCCCGGGCCACTCGCGCCCCCTGAGCCGTCCGGTCCCGCAGCGGCTCGGGCGCCTTGTCCTCCCACAGCCGGCCGGCCCGGGCCGCCGCGACCCTGGCCTGTCCGGCGGCCCCGACGGCCTTGTCCCGCACCGGGTCGGGCAGCTTCCCCTCGATCCGGCCGACGGCCTGAGCCGCCTTGGCCTTCAACTCGCCGGCCTTGAGGACGGTCTGCTCCTTCAGCTCCCAGGCCTTCAGGGCGGTCTGTTCCTTCAGCTCCTCGGCCTTGAGCACGGTCTGTTCCTTCAGCTCCTCCGCCTTGGCCGCGGTCTCCTCCATCAGAACGCCTGCCCGGACGGTGACCTCGTCCTTCTTCTCGACCGCGCTCTCCTTCGCGCGGGCCTTCACGTCGGTCTCGGTCGCGAGCGCCTCGACCGTCCGGCCGAGCTCCTCGCGGGTGTGCTCGACCTGCTCGCGCAGCTCCTCGGGGCCGGCGGCGGTGGGCTCGTCGTGGGGCGGCTGGGTCATCGCTGTGTGCTCTCCTCGATCTCGGCCACTCGGCCTTCCCGTTTCTCGACCGGGCCGCTCCGACGTGTGCGGTGCGGCCCGGGTCGACCTGCTCTCCCGCTCATAGCCGTCACCGCGGCGATCACATCAGGACCGCTGTGAAGATCCGGTGACCGCCGGGTCGTGTGCGGACACCAGGCATGGATCGCGGAGACGGAAGCATCCGAGAAGGCATGGAGTGTGCGATCTACCGAGAGCGGACGGGCGAGCGCGAGAACGTCGACGCCCGGCAGGAGGGCGGGGGATGCGAAGGCGTCCTGGACCGCTTGGCGGCGCTGAAACCCGACGAGTTCGCCTGGATCAGGCTGGACGACCCCCGCGAGGACGAGTTGCAGCGGCTGGGGAAGCACCTGAAGCTGCACCCTCTGGCGATCGAGGACGCCGTCCAGGCGCACCAGCGACCCAAGCAGGAACGCTACGGCGACGTCCTGGCCGTCGCGGTGAAGACGCTGTGGTTCGTCGAGCGGACCGCCGAGGTGGAGACCGGCGAGGTGATGCTCTTCCTCGGCCGGTCCTTCGCGCTGACCGTACGGCACGGCGCGCTCGACCCGACGGTGGAGGCGGCACGCCGGCTGGAAGAAGCCCCGCAGATGGCAGGCCTCGGACCTGTGAGCGTCCTGCACGCGGTCACCGACGTGATCGTCGACGCCTACGCGGAGGCCGCGGCGCAGGTCCGCACCGATCTCACCGAGCTGGAACGGTGCGTGTTCTCACCGGCCCGCGACGACCTCACGGAACAGATCTACTCGCTCAAGCGGGAAGTGGTCGAGTTCCGCGACGCCGTTCAGCCCCTGGTGCCCGTCGTCCAGCACCTCACCGCGCCCCCCCGACGACTGGCCGCAGCAGATGGCGCCGTACTTCCGCGACGTCCTCGACCACCTCACCCGCACCGACACCGAGGTCCGCGCCCTGGACGACCTGCTCGGCTCCGTCCTCGACGCCCATCTGGCGAAGGTGGGCACCTGGCAGAACGACGACATGCGCCGCATCAGCGCGTGGGCCGCCATCCTGGCCGTCCCCACCCTCGTCGCCGGCGTCTACGGCATGAACTTCGCCCACATGCCCGAACTGGACTGGCGCTACGGCTACCCGTGCGCGCTGGCCGTGATGGCCCTCGGCGCGGGACTGCTCTACCGGGCCTTCCGACGCAACGGCTGGCTGTGACTCCGGCTCCTCGGCGGACGGGTGAGCGGTCTCCCCGTCGCCAGCGCTGACCGGCCCCGTCTCGTAGGCGACGATGGCCGCCTGGACACGGTCCCGCAGACCGAGCTCGGCGAGGATGCGCCGCCGCATGGACCTTGAGTCACCGCCCTGCTCGGCTTCTGGCGTCGGTGATCACCGGGTGCCGCTACGGGGCGACCGGCGTCCCGATGCGCTCGGTCTCGGCCCGTGCGAGGAGGGAGAGCAGGGAGGCCACCGACAGCCCGGCCTCGGCCGGGTGGCGCAGCACCTTGTCCGGCTCTATGCGGTAGCTGTTCGTGCGCCCGTCCCGGGTGCGGGAGAGGTAACCGCCCTGTTCGAGGTCGGAGATGATCCGCGCGACGGCGCGCTCCGTGAGCCGGCAGCGCGCGGCGATGTCACGGATGCGGACGTTCGGGTTGTCGGCGATGACCGCCAGTACGCGCGCGTGGTTGGTGATGAACGTCCATCCGGCATGGGATTCGGGCACGGCAACCATGCCCGGCATTTTAGGGGGTGCCGTTGCGGAACTCGGATACATGACATACTTTTCATGCAACCAACGACATGATCCCGCAAGGGAGAGCCACCGAAGGAGTGCGAAGGTGCCCTGCGACGAGGCCGTCACGCCGACGCTCATGAGCCGCACCGGCGGGAAGCCGTCGCCCGACCAGGGCGCCGGGGACGCCGCGCGGGCCCCTTCGGTGGTTCAGCACGAGACGGGCGGGGCCTGGGTCGTCGCCGCGCGGGGCGCCTACGACCTGGACTCGATCACGCCGCTGGCGGACGCCCTGGAAGCCGCGGCCGGGAAGCATCCCAAGGTGGTCCTGGACGCCTCCGGCGTCACCTTCGCGGACTCGGCCTTCCTCAACGTGCTGATCCGTGCCCACCAGGCTGGCCCCCTGCGCGTGGTCGCGCCGTCACCTCAGCTTCAGCGACTGTTCGAGGTCACCGGAGTCGACGCCGTCCTCGAGGTCCGCGGCACGGTCGCCGAAGCCGCCCTCTCCTGACCGGCCCTCGCTCACGTCGAACGCCCGGGCGACGGCGAGACTGTCCTCGTAGACATGGTGCCGCGTCACCAGGCCGTCCCGGAACGTCAGGTGCAGGGCGAACCGGGCGCGGTAGGCGCGCCCGGTGGAGCGCGCCGTCTGGCGGATCTCGCCGAACACGACCGCGTCGTCGCCGTCGACGAGAACGCGCTCGATCTCGGTGGCGGCCTGCCCGGGCAGGTGGTGCTCGGCGAGCTCGCGGAAGTGGGCGGCCGCGTCCGCGCGGGTCGCCCGGTGCCGGATCCACGGCGTGGCGGCCCGGCCGTGTTCGCCCTCCGGCCAGTCCAGCTTCCAGTCGACCTTCTCGGCGTACATCGCCGCGATGCCCGAGGGATCCCCCTCGCCGATGCGGCGCAGCAGTTCTCCGACGGCAGCCCGGGTGGCTGCGGATGTACCTGTGGACACGACTCGCTCCGATCCGACATCAGGTGTGCTCGGCGCGGCGTACGCCCCGGCGAGCGGGCTCAGGGCGTGCGGGGCCTCAGCAGTCCGGGTTCGACGAGATGCGGACGCCGTCCACGAGGCGCTGCGGCTCGTCGTTGATGAAGGACTTGTGGCCGCCGTTCTCGACGCAGTACACCTTGCCGTCGGTCATGTGTAGGTAGACCACGTCGTCATGGCGCGTGTTGCGGACGAAGTCGCTCCCTCGGGACCCGGTCAGCCACTGCCAGCCGCTCGTGACGTCCCGGAAGCGGCCGCTGATGGTGGCGGCCGGATAGTCGGCGGGGTCCCTCTGGTAGAAGCACACGTACGGGTAGGGGCAGGTCTCCTCGGCGGAGGCCGGCGGTGCCAGCACGACCGTGCCCGCCGCCATGAGAAGTGCTCCACCCAGCGCCGCGGTGACCCTGCTGCGAAGTCCCATCGCTCACTCCTTCGTATGCCTGTCCGAGAACGACAAGGCGACGATGACACCACATGATCGCGTTCACGGCCAACCGCCCGGTTCAGGCAACTTCACTGCATCGTAAGCCATGTGATGGATCATCATGAAGTGGGCGCGGAACTGTGCAAAGGCGGAGCTGCGCACCGGACCGCCGTACGATGATCGCTCCATGACAACCGGGCCCGGAGGTCGACCCATGGGGGAGCTGTCCCGACGTACGGTGCTGAGCGCCGCCGGAGCGGGAGCCGTCGCCGTCGGAGGAAGCCGCCCGGCGGCGGCCGCCGAGCGGGCCCGTCCGTCCGCCGCCCCGCGGACCGGTGACAACCCCGTCGTGCGGGAGAACCGGGCCCCCGGCTCCCACGGCTGGACCCCCGGCCACGGAGAGACCTGCGGCGTCGACCCGGGACGCCCCGAGATCCGGGGGCAGGTTACGACGGTCTCCGTCGCCCCCGGCGAGACCCTGGGCCTGCGCCTGGCCTCCCGCACGGCCCGCGCCTGCCTGGTGGAGGTCTACCGGCTCGGCCACTACGGCGGTGTGCGCGCCCGCCATCTCCTCACCGCCGACGGCGTCCCCGTCGACCGGCCCTGGAGGGTGACCGTCCCCGGCGCCTGGATGTCCGGCGTCTTCCTCACCGTCCTCACCACCGCCGAAGGCCGGCGCGCCTACGCCCCCTTCGTCGTGCGGGAGCCCGCCCGCCCGTCCGACGTCCTGCTGGTCGTGCCGCTGGACGCGGCCCACCGCCCGTACGCCGGGCTCGGCCTGCCCGAGGACTTCGGCACGGACACGAGCGCGTCGAGGTGGCTGGAGGAAGCGGGCTACGACGTCACGTACGCGACCGAGGGGGACCTGCGCGAAGGCCGCGTCGACCCCGCCCGGTACCGGGCCGTCGTCCTTCCCGGCGGTGCCGGCGACGTCCGCTGGTCCCGGCAGGCACGTGCCGTGCTGGACCGTACGCCCCGACGCCTGTTCCTGCCCAAGACGTCGAGGCTGAGCGAGCCCGGCCACGCCGACGAGGAGGCTCGGCGGACGGCGGCCGAGCTGCTCGACCGCCTCCTGACGGCCCCGGTCAGCACACCCACAGGCTGACGTCCCCGCCTATCCACCCCTTCAGGCTGCGCTCGTCCCACACGCTGACCTTGCCGTCGGCCGCGACCTCCAGCCGCACCGCCATCGTGTCCGTCGTGACGGCCTGCCCGCTCACCACGCCGAGCAGCCGCTGCGTCCGGTCGGGCCGGGCCCGCAGCGGCAGCTGGAACAGCGTCTCGCCCTGCGCCCAGGCCGTGCCGTCCACCTTGGCCAGCGAGAAGTGCACGAAGACCTGGTCGCCGGCGAGCCGGTACTGGGGGACGTAGTTGTCGCTGTTCGGCTTGTACAGCGCGGTGTTGTAGGGGATCGGCACCCACGGGTCGGTGCCCGGGTGCGGGAACCGCGCGAGGTTGAGGTTGCGCACCCCGGCGTCGGTGCGGGCGCCGATGCCGAAGGCCACGGTCGCGGCCGGGTCGCCGGGGCTGTTGCCGAAGACGCACATGCCCTCGGGCTCCCGGAAGGGCAGGCCGGGGAAGGCGGTGACGTCCTGCGACTGGAGTACCGTCCCGGAGGCCCAGTCCGTGCACGTCACCGTCACGTTGTCCTGCGCCTGGTCGCCGTACAGGTGGTACACGTGGTCGCCCAGACTCGTGTACCCCTGGAGCGTCTTGCCCGACGCGCCGTAGGACAGCTTCTGCAGCGGAGTGAACGTTCCGGCAGCGGCGGCGGCCAGGTCGTAGCGGTCGATGCCGCCGGTCGCCTGAGGGGAGGCGACGTTGTTCGACTGCCAGCGGTAGACCAGTTGCCGCCGGGTCGGGTCGATCGTCGCCGACACCCTGTACACCCCCGTGCGGGGGGTGCGCACCACGGACGGGTCGGAGGCGTCGGCGGTCCCGTTCGGCGCGTACGGGATCCGGGCGACGGCCGTGGCCCAGCCGCCGCTGGGGACGGCGTCGGTCCACAGGCGGATCCCGGCGGCGTCGCGTTCGACGCCCAGGTTCGCCCCGTGCCCCGCCCGGCTGATGGACATCTTGTCCAGCAGCGTCCCGTCGGCGGTGAGCCGCGAGACGGTGACACGGTCCAGGTCACCCGGCGTGCCGTCGGGCTGGCACACGTACCAGAGCTGGTCCACGGACTCCCAGTACACCGACTGCGCGAGGCTGGCGGCGGAGGCGAGGGTGGCGCCCGCGAGGAGCGGGGGAGTGACGGCGGCGAGCTTGATCAAGGGAGGGCCTTCTGTGTGAGACGGCGACGGCGCCGGGTGCCACAGCTGGTGCGACCGCCGCCGACGAGGTCGCCGAGGGGGACGAGAACGCCGGTCGGGCGCACCCGACTCCACCCCCCGGAAGCCAAGTTGATCTCACATCATAGGCTCGGGCGGGACAGCGCGCGGCTCCAGACGGACCACGATCGCCTTGTACGCCGGCTGGTTGCTCTTCTCGGCCACGCTGTCCAGGGGCGCCAGCACATTGGTCTCCGGATAGTACGCGGCGGCGCAGCCGCGAGCCGTCGGGTACGGGACCACCCGGAAGTCCGCGGCCCGGCGCTCCACCTCGTCGTTCCAGACGCCGACCAGGTCGACGTTCTGCCCCGCCGCCAAGCCGAGTGCGGCCACGTCGTCAGGATGGACGAGGACCACCCGCCGGCTTCCGCTGATACCCCGGTAGCGGTCCTCCGACGTGTACGGGACGGTGTTCCACTGGTCGTGGGAGCGCAGGGTCTGCAGCAGCAGATGCCCCTCGGGCGCTCGCAGCACCTCGCACACGTTGCGGGTGAACAGCGCTCGGCCGACGGCGTTGGAGTACACGCCCTCGTTGACCGGGTTGGTCAGCTGGATGCCACCGGGACGGATCACCCGCCGGTTGTAGTCGTGCAGCCCTGGGACGATGCGCGCGATGCGGTCGCGGATCGCGCCGTAGTCGGCCTCGAACTCCTCCCAGGGGATGCCGGATTCACCGCCGAGGGTGCGGCGGGCCAGCCGGCTGAGGATCGCGACCTCGCTGAGCAGCAGAGGAGAGGCCGGCCGCAGCCGCCCGCGGGAGGTGTGCACCTCGCTCATCGAGTTCTCCACGGTGACGAACTGCTCCCCGCTCGTCTGCACGTCCCGCTCGGTGCGGCCCAGCGTGGGCAGGATCAGCGCGCTCTCGCCGCACACCGTGTGGGACCGGTTGAGCTTGGTGGAGATGTGGGCGGTCAGCCGGCACCTGCGCACCGCCTGCTCGGTGACCGCGCTGTCCGGGGCGGCGCGGACGAAATTGCCGGCCAGGCCGAGGAAGAACCTGATGCGTCCCTCGCGCATCGCCTTGATCGCGTTCACCGAGTCCAGTCCGTGAGCCCGCGGGGGGTCGAAGCCGAACTCCCGCTGCAGCGCGTCGAGGAACGAGTCCGGCATCCGCTCCCAGATGCCCATCGTGCGGTCGCCCTGCACATTGCTGTGCCCGCGCACCGGACAGGCGCCGGTGCCGGCCCTGCCGACGTTCCCGCGCAGCAGCAGGAAGTTGACGATCTCCCGGACGGTGGGCACGGCGTGCTTGTGCTGGGTGATCCCCATGGCCCAGCACACGACGACGCGTTCGCTGCGCAGCACCTCGTCACGGGTCTGCTCGATCTCCCCGCGGGTCAGGCCGGTCGAGGCGAGGATGTCTCCCCAGTCGACCCCGCGGACGTGCGCGGCGAACTCCTCGAAGCCGGCGGTGTCGGTGCGGATGAAGTCATGGTCCAGGACCTCGCCCGGCCGGGCGTCCTCCGCCTCCAGCAGCAGCCGGTTGATCCCCTGGAACAGGGCAAGGTCGCCGCCGCTGCGGATGTGCAGGAACCGGTCGGCGATCTGCACGCCGTGCCCGATCACCCCTCGGGGCGTCTGCGGGTTCCTGAACCGCCGCAGCCCGGCCTCCGGCAGCGGATTGACGGCGATGACGCGCGCGCCGTTCCGCTTGGCCTCCTCCAGCGCCGACAACTGCCGGGGATGGTTCGACCCGGGGTTCTGCCCCACCAGGAAGATCAGGTCGGCGTGGTGCAGGTCGTGGAGGCTGACCGTGCCCTTGCCCGTGCCCAGTGTCTCGTGCAGGGCGTAGCCGCTGGACTCGTGGCACATGTTGCTGCAGTCCGGCAGGTTGTTCGTGCCCAGCGCACGGGCGAACAACTGCAGCGTGAACGCGGCTTCGTTGCCGGCCCGGCCCGAGGTGTAGAACACGGCCTCGTCGGGGGAGTCCAGCGCGGTCAGCTCCTCGGCCATCAGCCCGAAGGCGTCGTTCCAGCTGATCGGCTCGTAGAAGTCCGAGCCCGGCCGCTTGACCATCGGCTCGGTCAGCCGGCCCTGCTGGTTCAGCCAGCCGTCGGACCGCCCGGCCAGCTCGGAGACCGGGTGTTCGCGGAAGAAATCGGAGGTGACGCGTCTCGTCGTCGCCTCGTCGTTGATGTGCTTGGCGCCGTTCTCGCAGTACTCGTTGCGGTGCCGGCGGCCGGGGGCGGGATCCGCCCAGGCGCAGCCGGGGCAGTCGATGCCGTCCACCTGGTTCATGGTCAGCAGCGTCTCTCCCGCGCGCCGCGCCGACGTCTGCCGCAGGGAGTACTCCAGCGCGTGAGCCACCGCGGGCACGCCCGCGGCCCAGGCCTTCGGCTCCGTCACCGTCAGCGCTTCTTCCGGCTCCTCGTCGGGCCTCTTCTTCATGAGAACGCCTCTCGTTCACGCTGCCCGGGGGGCGGGGGAGGGGATCAGCCGACGGGCCAGCAGGGCACTCGGCTCACCTTCCGGTCCGTCTCCGCGCGCCGCGGACGGCCGCCCCGGATGGCCCCCCTCCAGGCCCCGGTCTCCTGCCCCAGCCCTTCGATGTACTCCTTGAAACGCCCCAGCTCCCCGCGCACGACCCGGCCGGCGAGCCCCGGAACCACGGCGAGCACACCGGCGGCCCCGCGCGCCGCGACGTCCATCCGTACGGTGACCCTCGCCCCGCCTCCCGCCGTGGGCCGGAACGACACCTCGCCCCGGTGGACGGGGTGCCGGTCGAGACCGCGCCAGACCAGGTGGGAATCGGGCTCCTGCTCCACGATCTCGGCCGTGAACACACCGTGCAGCGGTCCTGCGGCGATCGTCCATGACGTGAGGGCCGGCTTGATCTGCTCGACCTTCCTCACGCTGCGCATGAACCGGGGGAAGCTCTCGAACTGCGTCCACTGGTTGTACGCGGTACGCACCGGGACCGCGATCTCGACCGTTTCCTCAACGCTGCTCATGGCCCACCCGTCGTCAGCAGCCGTGCGTCCGGCGTCCGGTCGCACGGCGTATGCCGCACGGCCCGCCCACGGCAGTGCCACCGACTACCCCGCCCACCGGCCCCCTAACCCCGATTCTGTGACGAAAGCGGGCAGGAACTGTTCGCCCGCGGGACGGATGAGTTGGGCCTCCACGTGCGGCTGTACCCTCCACTAGGCAGCCCGCCGCCCAGACAGAGAGCAGATTGCGCCTTGTACCAGGAGACCCCCATTTTCAGCCGTCTGGTCGCCGAGCGCGGCGACGTGCCCGCCGAGGTGCGCGGTGAAGCCGAACGCATACACCGCGACCTGGCCCACGTCATGCGCCAGTCGCCCACATCCCACCTGGGCGCACCGCAGCACACCTCGGGACCTGGGGCTCCGCGCGCGATGCTGTAAGGCCTGTTTCGCCGCCCCCGTCAGCCCCCTGGCGTGGGCAGCACGGCCCCGCGAGGCGCATCGCCGACCCCGCCCGGCCGCAGGCGCGTACGGCGGGCAGCCGGGCCAAGGCGTACGGGAAGGCGCCCCGGGGGGCGCCAGCGGGTGCCAGGGGCGCGGCGGGGGACAGTCGTCGCGCAGGACGCCCTCCCGGACGACCCCGGTCGCGGGCATCGGCGAGGTCTCGCCCGGGTGGGCGAGGTACGCCCGGACCCCGCTGTCCAGCGGCACCACCGGCCTCTCGTCGCCCGGCGGACGCCAGGGCGCATCCGTGCAGGGGGTGACGGTGGACCAGCAGAACATCGGGACGGGGCCGTGACACGCGGATCCCCGGACCGGCCAAGGCCAGAGCCCGGGCCTCGGGCCCGGCGGGCAGACACCTCGCGACGGCATGGCCGAGCAACTCGGCGACGGGGCGGCGGGGAGCCTCACCGGGCGGCCCTCGGTGACGGTCACGAGACGGGCCAGTGCGACTCCGACGGCCGCCTCCCAGCGGCGGCTCCACGACCCGTCGGGCTCGGTCGGGGGCACGCGGTGGTCGGGGCGGGGAGTCGCCGGGGCGATGACGATCTTGTTCCGCGCGCCGCAGGAGACGCTGCCCACCGGCGCGAGCACACCCTGCCGGGCGGCCGCCTCCGCTCCGACCAGTCAGAGCGAGCTCTTGGACACGAACCAGTTCACGGAGACGGCCGCCGCGGAGACGCACTGATCAGCTGTAGTAGTCGATCTTCTCTTCGAGGACCTCCATCGCCCGGCGAAGTGCCGACGCCCGCTGCTCAAGCGCGGCATGACGGTCCTGGAGGAAGGCCACCCGGTCCTTGGGGGAGTGCTCGGAGCGCAGGATGGCGACGAACCCCCTGAGATCGGCGATGCCGAGGCCTGCCTCGCGTAAGCACGTGACCAGGCCGATCCGGAACACGTCGTCCTCGGTGTACTGCCTGTGCCCGCCGGCCGAACGCGGGATCGGGCCGATGAGACCTTCGCGCTCGTAGTAGCGCAGTGTGTCGAGGGAGACGCCGGTACGTTCGGCGGCCGCTGCCGGGGTGAGGGTGGCCATGGAACTCCTTGTGTGACCGCTACCGCGCTTCGGCGAAGCGCGCCAGGTGTGCGTCGCCGAGCCGCAGCCGGCGTGCGGCGAGCGCCTGCTCGATCTGCTCAGGCCGGCTGGCGCCGACGATGGGATCGATCCCCTGGCCCATCAGCCACGCGAGGACGACCTGGTTCCTCGTCGCCGAGAGCTCACCGGCGACATCGCCCAGGACCGGGAGCACCCGGGTCGTTCCGGGATGATCATAGGTTTCCGGAAGGGGTTTGTCCGCGCGTTCGAACGATCCCCACATCAGCGAGCTGTACGACCACACGGCGAGCCCCTCCGACCGCGCGTAGTCCAGGTCCTCGTCGGCGAGCATGCGGTGACCGGCCTCCGCGAGCGGGGTGAGCGGGCGCGGCCGCACGAGCGAGTGGCGCAGTTGCAGTGCCGTCCACGGCTCCACGTCCCGCTGCCGCGCCAGTGACCGGGCGCGCTCGACGCGCCAGGCGGCATGGTTCGCCGCCCCGACCCGCAGGGCCACCCCCTTGGCGACCAGCTCACCGAAGGCGCCGACCGTCTCCTCCAGCGGCACGTCACGGTCCTCGGCGTGGGCCCACAGCAGGTCGACGTGATCGACTCCGAGGCGCTCCAGGCTCCCCTCTACACCGGCGTGAACCGCGTGGGCGGAGAGGCCTTCTGCGCTCTGCGGCCACGAGTGGGGGGTGAGCGGGTTCTGCCGGACCTTCGTCGCGATCCGCACCGACTCGCGCACTCCCGGACGGGCCCGCAGCCACGCGCCGATGACGCGCTCGCTGGCGCCGCCGACGCCACTGGGATCGGCCCAGAAGGAGTAGCAGTTCGCGGTGTCCAGCCAGACACCGCCGCCGGCGACGAAGGAGTCGAGGACCGCGAAAGCCCGCTCGGGGGCGACACGAGTACCGAAGTCCATTGTCCCCAGGACGACTTGGGGGTCGTTGGTGTTCATGCCGCCATGCTCGGATCTGGAGCGCGCTCCAGGTCAAGAGAGCTGTTCCTCAGTCGTCCGGCAGCGCCGTCTCGGCCCAGATCACCTTGCCCTGCGGGGTGTACCGGGTTCCCCAGCGTTCGGTCAGCTGGGACACCAGGAACAGGCCCCGGCCGCCCTCGTCGGTCGTCGCGGCGTACCGCAGATGCGGCGAGGTGCTGCTCCCGTCGGACACCTCGCAGATCAGCGTGCGGTCGAGGACGAGCCTGACGTGGATCGGCTCGCAGCCGTAGCGGACGGCGTTGGTGACGAGCTCGCTCAGCACCAGTTCCATGCCGAAGCCCAGCTCGGACAGTCCCCACGCGTCGAGCTGCTCGGTGGCCGCAGCGCGCACCCCGGCCACGGCGGCCGGATCGGGCCGCACGTCCCACTCGGCGATCCGGTCCGGAGGCAGCGCGTGGGTGCGGGCGATGAGCAGCGCCACGTCGTCCGTGGGACGTCCGGGCAGCAGCGAGTCCAGCACGGCCTTGCAGCTCTCCTCCGGCGGGCGCTCGGGGTGGCCGGCCAGCGCTTTGCGCAACAGCTCCATTCCCTCGTCGAGGTCGCGGGTGCGGTCCTCGATCAGACCGTCGGTGTACAGGACGAGCTGCGAGCCTTCGGCGATGTCCAGCTCGGCCGCCTGGAAGGGCATCCCGCCCAGCCCCAGCGGCGGCCCGGACGGCAGGTCGGGGAAAGTGACACTGCCGTCGGGACACACCAGCGCGGGGGCCAGGTGCCCCGCGCGCGCCATGGTGCAGCGGCACGTCGCGGGGTCGTAGATCGCGTACAGGCAGGTGGCGCCGACGACGGCGGCCGGACTCTCCGTGCACGCCTCGTCCTGGTCGATGCGTCCGACCAGGTCGTCCAGGTGGCTCAGCAGCTCGTCGGGCGGCAGATCGAGCGTGGAGAAGTTGTGCACCGCGGTCCGCAGCCGCCCCATCGTCGCGGCGGCGTGCAACCCGTGGCCGACCACGTCGCCGACGACCAGCGCCACCCGGCCGCCCGGCAGCGGGATCACGTCGAACCAGTCCCCGCTCACGCCCGACTGAGCCGGAAGGTAGCGGTAGCCGACGTCGAGGGCGTTCTGCTCGGGCAGGCCGCGCGGCAGCAGACTGCGCTGGAGGGTGACGGCGAGGGCGTGCTCGCGCGTGTACCGGCGGGCGTTGTCGATGCTGACCGCGGCGCGCACCACCAGTTCCTCGGCGAGCGACAGCTCCTCCTGGTCGAAGGCGGCGTGCCCCTCGGAGCGCCAGAAGTTCACCATGCCCAGCACGACACCGCGGGCCCGGATCGGAGCCGAGATGAGCGAATGGATGCCGTACTCCAGGATCTGTTCCGTGCGCTCCGGGTCCTGCCGGTGCCAGCCCGTCGCCGTGGACAGGTCGGTCACCAGTTCCGAGCGGCCGGTGCCGTAGCCGCGCGCCTGAGGCGTGGACGGTATGAAGTCGATCAACCGGTCCTTCTCGTAGAGGGGATGATCGTCGCGGATGCCGCACACGGCGACGCGGCGCATGTTCTTGGCGGTGGCCGCCGGTTCCTCGCCGTGCAGCACGGCGTCGGCCAGGTCCACGGTGACGAAGTCGGCGAAACGGGGAACGGCGATCCCGGCGAGTTCGTCGGCCGTGCGCACCACGTCCAGGGTGGTGCCGATGCCCAGCCCGGCGTCGTAGAGCAGTTTCAGCCGCTCACCCGTGATCTGGGCCCTGCCGGAAACGGCCCGCAGCTCCGTGGAGTCGCGCAGCGTCACCACGGTGCCCTTCGGGCCTCCGTCGCGGTCCGTGGGCCTCTGGTTGACCACCAGCAGCCGCGGCCCGGCGAGGTGCACCTCGTCCGTGGCCTCGCGTCCGGAGGCGAGCAGCGACGCCATCTCCGGCTCGAGACCCGGCATCTGGGACACATGCCGGCCCTCGGCGTCCGGGGGCAGCTCCAGCAGCCGCCTGGCCTCGTCGTTCGCCAGCAGCAGCCGCCCCTCGCCGGTGACGATGAGCACCCCTTCGCGCACCGAATGCAGCACGGCGTCGTGGTGCTCGTACATGCGGGTCATCTCGTTCGGCGCGAGACTGTGGGTCTGCCGTCGCAGCCGCCGGCTCACCAGCACCGTCGCCGCTGTGGCCGCCCCGAGGGCGACCGCCCCGGCGGTGAGGATGATCGGTATCTGCCGGTCCACCAGACCGGTCACGTTCTTGACCTTCAGCCCGGCGGAGACGAGGGCCACCACCTGGCCCCGGGCGTCCCGCACGGGCACCGTCGCCTGGACTTCCTTCCCGAGGGGGCCGCGCACGCTCTCGGTGTAGACCTTCCCGGCGAGCGACGGCTCGATCTCCCCCACGAACCGTTTCCCGATCCGGTCCGGCATGGGATGCGTGTAGCGGATCCCGTTCGTGTCCATGACCACGACGAAGTCGACGCCGGCGGACTTGCGGCCGGCCTCGGTCAGCGGCTGCAGGACTTTCGCGGGATCAGGGCTGCGCAGGGCGGGCAGCAGGCCCGGCGAGTGCGCGAAGGTCTGCGCGACGGCCACGGAACGCCGTTCCGCCTCGGCGCTCGTGCCCCGCCGTGACTGCAGGACGAGAGCGAGGACGGCGAACGCCACGAGCAGCACGACCAGGGCCACTTGCAGGAGGAACATCTGCCCAGCGACGCTGAGCGCGTTCTTCCGCAGCCGCGACCAAGGCGATACCGGTCTCACTCGGGCAAAACGGTCGTCCATCGGCCCTTTCTAGCACTGCTCCCCCCTTACAGTCACGGGCCGCCTGGTCAAGAGGCCCGGCCCACCGGACGCGCACCGCCTCTGTCGCCGCACCAGCCACAGCGGTCACGGCACTCGCTGCGGCCACGGGAGCCGGCGCGAGGCCATAGACATGAGCGGTACGGGTAGTCGGGCGGCGTGGACGATCGTGAGTTGCAGCGGCCCGAGGCCGAGGACCTGCTGTCGGGGCTGAGCGTGGACGACCGTCGGCCGGAGCAGCCCGTGCTCCTGGACTCCTCCGGCGCGCCGATCCGTACCTGGCAGGAGAACTATCCCTATGACCACAAGATCGAACGGGCCGAGTACGAGAGGACCAAGCGGTTCCTCCAGATCGAGCTGCTCAAGCTGCAGAGCTGGGTGAAGGACACCGGCGCCCGCCTGGTGGTGATCTGCGAGGGCCGGGACGCGGCCGGAAAGGGCGGCACCATCCAGCGGTTCACCGAGCGGCTCAACCCCCGTGGGGCGCGGATCGTCGCCCTGGACAAGCCGACCGAGCGGGAGTCGGGACAGTGGTACTTCCAGCGGTACGTCGCCCATCTGCCGGCGCCCGGTGAGATCGTCTTCTTCGACCGGTCCTGGTACAACCGCGCCGGCGTCGAGAAGGTGATGGGCTTCTGCACCGACGAGCAGTACGACCTGTTCCTGCGGCAGTGCCCGTCCTTCGAGGCGATGCTCGTGGAGGACGGGATCCTGCTGGTGAAGTTCTGGTTCTCCGTCTCCCGGGCCGAACAGCGCACCCGCTTCGCCATCCGCCAGGTCGACCCCGTACGTCAGTGGAAGCTCTCGCCCACCGACCTCGCCTCCCTGGACCTGTGGGACGCGTACACCAACGCCAAGGTCGCGATGTTCCGCGCGACCGACACCGAACGCGCGCCGTGGACGGTGGTCAAGAGCAACGACAAGCGCCGGGGCCGCCTGGAGGCCATGCGCAGCCTCCTGTGGCGCATCGACTACGACGGCAAGGACGAAGACGCCGTCGGCCGCCCCGACCCCCTCATCGTCGGCAACGCCGACACCCTCCTGGAGGCGGGTGAGGAACCCACCGACCTCTCACCCACCCCTCTGGCCGGCCTGCCCCTCGGCCCCGGCCTGCATCCCCGCACACGGGCCCACACATCGGAGCCGCATCCTGACGAGGAGACCGGCTGACGACGCGGGTGACACGGCGGAGGGGCCCGGCCGGCCTCCTCCGCCGGTCCGCTGTCTCACCCGACGCAGCCGCCTACGGCGCCGGCCGGGGCGCAGTTGTCGGGGATGTTGGCGTTGACGCGCGTGGCCGGCAGGGTGACCGTGCCGCCGGCCCGGAAGACGCCGCCGCCCTGGCCGTCCGCTCGGTTGCCGGTGACCCGCCCGGCGATGAGCTGGGAAGTGCCGGCCTGGTTGTAGAGGCCGCCGCCGTCGACGTGGGCGGTGTTGCCGGTCAGCGACGTGGCGAGCAGGCGCACGGCGCTGCCGAAGTTGGCGACGCCCCCTCCGTACGAGGCGGCCGTGTTGCCGCTGATCACACCGCCGTTGACGGTCAGCGGCCCGATGGCGGTGAAGACGCCGCCGCCCTCGAAGGCGCCGGCCGTGTTGCCGCGGACGAGGACCGAGTTGAGCACCGTCGTCCCGTTGGAGGCCACCCCTCCGCCGGTGGCGGTCGCGGTGTTGGCGTCGACGGCGCCGCCGTTGACGGTCAGCCTGCCGGAGGTGCCGACGTGGACGCCGCCGCCGTCGGAGGCGGCGTTCTGGGTGACGGTGCTGCCGGAGAGGTACGCGGCGCCGCCGGACGCCACCTCGATGCCGCCCCCCGCCGATGACGCCGTGTTACCGGTGACACGGCCGGCGTTCAGCCGGAGGACTCCCTGAGTGAGGACGCCGCCGCCGTCGACGGCGGGGGAGGAGGTGGCGCTGCCGTTGGACAAGGTGATCCCGTTGAGCGTGAGGGTTCCCTGCGGGGCGACCTCGGCTATCCGGAACGCGGTCGCCGAGGCCCGCGTGATGGTCGCGGCGCCGACCGCGGTGAGGGTCACCTTCCCGGTGATCACGGGGAGACCGTCGGCTCCGTTGGGACCGGCGGCGACGGCGGGAGCGAGGAGCCGGTACTCGCAGCCCGACGCGAGGACGACTGCCCCGGAGCCACGGGAGTTGGCGTCGTCGATCTGCCTGATCAGCTCGCCGACGTCACCGCACGGCACCACCGCGGCGTGGGTCCCCGGGCTCGCGGCGGCGGCCGCTGGGGCGATGCCCGCGACGGACGAGCTCAGCAGTGCGGCCAGGAGCAGGACAGGCGTCTTCTTCACGGTCAGCACCGGTTCTCCCTCGGTTCGGCTGTGGGACGGCAATCTCCTGAGCCGGATGAGTGGCGGGAACTGCCGCCCCGACAGTCCAACCTGACGCTGAACGCTCCGCCATCCGGTGAAACCCAGACGGGTGAGGGCCTGCGCCCGTCCGGTGCCGGCGGACACCCGAGCCCGGGGCACGGCGCCGGCCGGACACCCGGGCCCGGCGCGACACCGGCTCTCCCCTGCCCGCCGCGGGAACCATCCCCGCCCGTCCGACGTGCAGGGACATGAGGGCCTGTGACGCGGGATCACGGGCGGACGAGGGAGAACGGTGCCGACTCACCACGACGTCGAGGAGTTCGCGGCGCTGCTGCGCCGGCTGAAGGGCCGCACGGACCGGAGCTACGGCTCCCTGGCCCGCCGCCTCAACATGAACACCTCCACCCTGCACCGGTACTGCGCGGGCGAGGCGGTGCCGCAGGACTTCGCGCCCGTGGAACGGCTCGCCGCCTTCTGCGAAGCGACACCGCAGGAGCGGCTCGAACTGCACCGCCTGTGGCTGTCCGCGGCGGCGGCCCGCCAGCGGGCCCGTACGGCCGACGCACCGGAGCCGGAGCCTGCGCCCAAGCCCGAAGCGAGCGCGCCCGACCGAGCCCCCGTCGGGAAGACCGGCCCTGAGAAGACCGGCCCTGAGAAGACCGGCCCTGGGAAGACCGGCCCTGAGAAGACCGGCCCTGAGAAGACCGGCCCTGAGAAGACCGGCTCCGAGGAGCAGCCCAAGAGCACTCCCGCCCCGCACGAGAACGCCCCCACCCTCGCCCCCCGCCCCTGGTACCGCAGCCGGCGCGCCCTGGCGTCCACCGCCGTCACCTGTGCGCTGCTCGCCGCTGCCGGCGGCATCTCCGCACTGGCGGACCACGGCTCCTCCGCGGCGGACGTCTCCCCCTCGGCGGGCCCGAGGACGACCACCGCCGGCGCATCCCACCGCGCGACGCACCCGTCCGCCGCCTCGCCCTCACCGTCCGGCAGCCCCGTGTCGCGGGGCGCCCGCCACCAGGCCCCCACCGCGTCCGCCTCCGGCGGCGCCCCCTCGTCGGCCGGGGAACCGGCCGGGCAGCCGGCCACCGCCCTGCCCCTCACCTGGAGCGTCGACTCGCTGGTCTGGGACAAGGGCTGCGACCACGACTACGTCATCGGCAAGCCGCCCGCGCAGGTGCCTCCGCCGCCGGTGCAGCAGGACGCCGGGGTGTGGGCGGCGACGCAGAGCGCGGTGCACGGACGGCAGACGAAGGTGCAGATCTCGGTGCAGGGACGGTCGTCGGCGGCCGTGGTCCTGCACGCGCTCCGCGTCCGCGTCGTCAGCCGAGGCACCCCGGTCACCGGGAACGCGTACTCCATGAGCCAGGGCTGCGGCAGCGACATCACGCCACGCCGCTTCGCCGTGAACCTCGACGCAGATCGCCCCCTGGCCCGTCCCGAGGACGGCGCCGACAGGGGCGTGACCGTCCCGGCCGTACGCTTCCCGTACCGTGTCTCCGCCGAGGACCCGGAGGTCCTGCTCGTCGACGGGACGACACAGGCCTATGACGCCCGCTGGTACCTCGAACTCGACTGGTCCTCCCAGGGCCGCACGGGCACGATCCGCATCGACGACCACGGCCGCCCGTTCCACACGACCAGCATCAAGGGAATGCCGCACTACTGGTACGGCACGAACACCGCCGACGAGCGAGCCTGGGTCCCGACCGACAGCCGGTGACCCCCGGTTCGAAGGAGCACCGGCTCACACCGCCACTGGTCGCGGTACCCCGCTGCCGAGCGTGGGCACGGCAACCGCCGGCCTGCGGCAACGGCACGTCAATTCCGTTGTGGAGTCGACCGGTTGGCGGGGCCGGGTCACCGCCCCGCAGACCGGCGTCACGCTCCGAGCGCCGCGCGGATGGCCGCGGCCTTCTCCTCGGTGAACACGCCCGTGTCCAGGAGGGTGAGGACGGACAGCACCCCGCCGCGCGAGCCCCAGCTGCCTTCGTCGATGACGCGGAAGTTGACCCACCAGCCGGGCGGCGGCTCCGCGAGGCCGCAGGCGTCGGCCGTCGCGGTGAGCACCCGCTCGATGACGGCCGCCCTGACCTCCTGCCGCCAGTCGCCGTCCATGACCGCCACGTCGATCACCATGACGTCGGCGTCCGGTCCCGCATCCGCGAGGAGCCGTCCGCCGATGGCCATCATGTCGGCCGTGCGCTCGACGAAGTGCACCTGGAAGCCGGCCCGCGCCGGCTGAGCGAACCGCCCGACCTCGGGCACGAGGACCGCGTCCGTCAACGTCTCGGCCAGCGTGCGGCGTTGCTCCAGGCTCAGGCGGCCCTCGAGGCTGTTCACGGTGATAATCGTCATGGCGTTCTCCTATGACAGTCGTTATATACGGGCCTCAGGCTACCTCGTTCTATGACGACCGTCATAGTCATGGAGGGCTCAGTCGGTGATGACGGCGTCCCGGCGGATCCACTCGGAGCCGTGAACCGCCTTGTACAGGAAGTCGGCGACGTCCGCCCGGCTGATCCTCGGCATGCCCTTCATCGAGAGACGCTCGCCGGCCCGGTACGCGCCCCTGGCCGGCCCCTTGGTCAGCATGGTCGGGTATACGAGCGTCCAGTCCAGGCCGCTGGAGCGGATCGTCTCCTCGGCGAGCACCTTGTTCGCGTAGATGTTGCGCAGGAGGGTGCTGTACATGACCTTCTGCACGGGGCCGGCCGAGCGGTAGGTGTCCCCGACGCCGAACGAGGACAGCCACACAAGGCGCGACACGCCCTCCGCCTCGGCCGCACGGACCACGGCCGCCGCGGCCCGGGTGAACAGGTCGTCGGCGCGCAGGGACGTGCCCCTGCCGAGGGCCGAGACGACGGCGTCCTGCCCGGCCGTCGCCGCCGCGACGTCGGCGTACGAGGTGGCGTCCCCGGCGACCACCCGGACCCGGTCCGCGACGTCGTCCAGCGCCTGCGGCCGGCGGGCCAGGACGGTGACCGCGTCACCGCCCGCGACGGCCAGGTTCACGACATGACGGCCGGTGGGGCCGGTCGCCCCGAGGATCAAGAGCTTCATGGAATGTGCGTCCTTCGTCCGGGAGACAGGGAGCGAGCGGGCGTTCACCCGAGGCCGACCAGAGCCCCGGCAGGGGTCTGACGCCGACGGCGGCCGGATTCTCCTCCACCTGCGGCGGGGGAGCCCGCGCCCAGGATGGCCGGGGCGCAGGGGAGAAGCCAGGCGTCCGGCGGAATGAGGACCGGCCCGCAGGGGCACGCGGACCTCGGAATGCCGGGCGTCCCCGCCGTTTCTGGCGGCGGCGGAGGAGAGGGGAGTGCGGATGGAGCAGTGGTCGTCCACGACGACGTCGAAGCAACGGTCGCGACCGGAGGACCACGGCGGTGCCCCCACACCGCCGTTGCGGCCGGGCGGCTACGACCCGGCTGACTACGCCGCCTGCGTGGTGCGCAGCGCCGAGGAAGCCGGAGTGACGCCCCTGCTCGTGATGACCGTGCTCCACAACGAGGCGTACAAGCCCCACCACCCGCTGCTGGAGCGGCTGTGGCAGTGGTGGAAGCCCGAGGCGTCCTTCGGGGTGGCGAACATGCACCGGACGACGTTCGAGCAGGTCCGGCGGACCCACGGCCTGTCGGAGCGGTGGCAGGACCTTCGCGACGATCCCGCTCTCGCCGTCCGCGCGGCGGCCCTGCACCTGGGGGACCTGGACCGGAGCCTGCCGGAGCGGCACGTACGCCGCTACACCCGCGACGAGCTCCTCGCCCTGGGCTACAACACCGGCGAGCGCAACATGCGGGCCTTCGCCCGGGGCGTCCCGCCGGGCCCCATGGCGCAGGCGTACCTGCGTCGCTTCCGCGCGAACCGGAGCCGGTCCGCCGAGGCCCTCGCACATCCCGGCACACCCGGTGACACCGCGGCCGCCGGCTGAGCCGCGCGGCGGCGGACGGCTCGGCTCTCCCGGAGCGTCACCGGCCTCTCCCGGCGCATCACCGGCCGCAGTGGCTTGCGTTGGAGCGCGCTCCAACACGTAGCGTCGCGGACATCACGGCGCGCTGTCTCTCACAGGATGCCGGACGGTGGGATCCGTCGCTGAATGGATGAGGGGCTTCGCGGCGTCCACACGATGTACGAGTACGAGCATGCAGGGAAAGGCTGGGACACATGCAGAAGCGCAGTCTGCGGGAGCTCCGGGTATCGGCCATCGGCCTGGGGTGCATGGGCATGTCCGCCTTCTACGGATCCGCCGACGAGAAGGAGGGGATCGCGACCATCCGCCATGCCCTCGACCTCGGGGTGAACTTCCTCGACACCGCGCAGATGTACGGGCCGCTCACCAACGAGTCCCTCGTCGGCGAGGCGATCCGGGGGCACCGCGACGAGTTCGTGATCGCGACGAAGTTCAACTACCGGATGGACGACGCCGTCCCCGGCGACATCAGCACGGTCGGCCCGCAGGACGGCTCGGCCGAGCACGTCCGCAGCTCGGTCCACGGCTCCCTCGAACGGCTGGGCACCGACCACATCGACCTGTACTACCAGCACCGGGTCGACCCGAACGTGCCCATCGAGGAGACCGTCGGCGCGATGGCCGAGCTGGTCGCCGAGGGCAAGGTGGGTCACATCGGCCTGAGCGAGGCGAGCGCGCAGACCATCCGACGCGCCCACGCCGTGCACCCGATCACCGCGGTGCAGAGCGAGTACTCGCTCTGGTCGCGGGACGTGGAGGCCGAAGTGCTCCCGGTCTGCCGCGAGTTGGGCATCGGCTTCGTGCCGTACTCGCCGCTCGGCCGCGGCTTCCTCGCGGGTCGCTTCACCTCTCCGGACGAGCTGGACGCGAACGACTGGCGCCGCGAGAACCCGCGCTTCAAGGAGGCCAACCTGGAGGCGAACCAGCGGCTGGCGGCCAAGGTGAAGGAGATCGCCGCCGAGAAGGACGTGACGCCGGCCCAGTTGGCCATCGCCTGGGTCCTCGCCCAGGGCGAGAACCTGGTGCCCATCCCGGGCACCAAGCGTCGCACCTACCTGGAGCAGAACGCCGCCGCCGTCGACATCACGCTCACCAAGGACGACCTGGCCCGCATCGACGCGGAACTGCCGGAGGCCGCGGGGGAGCGGTACGACGAGGCCGGGATGCGGTCCCTGAACCGGTAGTGCCGCAGTACCCCGGGGGCGACGGCGGCCTACTTCCTCCGCTCGCCGCGGGGTGCGCCGTACCAGCGCCACTTGCTCAGACGCGGCCGGCCGGGGAGCTCGGCGCGACCGGTGGCCCACAGGAGGGTGGGCCACCGGTCGGTGTCGGTCGGGGCGTCGGGGAAGAGCCTCGCCAGCACGCGGTCGCACAGGTCGGCGGGCGGCGTCCACCGCAGGTTCAGGCCCTCGGCCACGTCGTGGACGTGCACCAGCGTCTCGACGACGCCCATCGCGGCGAAACCCTCGGGGTCCGCCGCACCGAAGACATGGTGCGCCCGGACCGTGGGCGCGGTGGTCCGGACGATCGCGGTCAGCAACGCACCACTGGCGTCCAGGACTTGGAGCAGACCGGCCGGCCCTGCCTCCCGGTCGGCGAAGACCGCGTTCGCCGGCCCGCCGGGCCTCTTCCGGCTCCACGCGAAGGGGACATGGGTGTCCGACGGCGGCCTGGCCGGGCCCAGTTGCACAGCGTAGGAGAACAGATCGTCGGCGAGGTGCTCGACCGTCTCCCAGCAGTCCCACTCCAGGGAACCCGCCTTGGCGCTCCAGTCCAGAGCGTCGGCCCCGCGCAGAGCGGCGATCGCCAGGCGTACGGCGTGCTCGACGTCGTCCGCGGTGACGGGGCCGCTCGGTGATTCCTGTGCTGCAACCATGGCGGGACCGTATCAATGACCCTCCGGTGGCTGGGGAGTTGGGTCTTTCGAGCTGACGAGGCCCCTCGCGGGAGCACGCCGAGCGCTCGGGGCGTCCCCGAACCCGAGCGTGCGCGCCCTCTGTGCCCCGCGTTCGCCCCATCGTGGCGTTTGGGCCGATTTATAGCCCGGTGCCCGATCGGCGTCACCACGATGGTCCTCGAGAGCTCCGCTTCCCCGGAGCCCACGGCAGGAGAGGACATTCCTATGCGAGGCAAGCAGGCGATCGGTGCGGGCGTTCTGGCCCTGGCTCTGGTGTCGGGAGCGGGCTGGGCCGCTCAGGCCACCGCCGGCCAGGCCGGCGGCACCAACCGGGCGGCGGCAGCCGAAGCGCCGGTGCGGGCCGCCTCCGTGGCCGGCTACCAGATCGTCAAGCTCCCCAACGCCAACGTCCCCAACTTCCAGCGTCGGACCGTGTACTGCCCGGCGGGCAAGGTGGTCGTCGGCGGCGGAGCCGAAGCCCAGGGCAACGGCGCGATCCTGGTCGGCAGCTTCCCCACCGACGACGGACGCGGCTGGATCGGGCTGGGCCGGCAGGACGGCTACTCCACCGTCGGCATCAGCGTGTACGCGATCTGCGCCAGTGTCTGACCACTGAATCCTGACGCAGGGGTGGCTTCCGCCGGCGGAAGCCACCCCTGCCGCGTCGGTCCCGGGCTTACGGGACTCCCAGCTCGAAGAGCGCGTATCCCGCATACG
The DNA here is from genome assembly GCF_044740925.1 of Streptomyces sp. NPDC088254. Lineage (NCBI taxonomy): Bacteria > Bacillati > Actinomycetota > Actinomycetes > Kitasatosporales > Streptomycetaceae > Streptomyces > Streptomyces sp. NPDC088254. The sequence continues at coordinate 195,771 of NZ_JBIURQ010000005.1, forward strand.
AGCCGGACGCCACCGCCGTGATGCCGAGCAGTGTCATCAGGATGGGCAGCCCGAGGCGGCGCAACGTGAGCGCCGGCGGGATGAAGAGGGGGAAGGCGGGGAGCAGGTAGCGCGAGACGTTGCCGAAAATCTGCCGGCTGCCGAGAGCGAGGACGAAGGTGAGGAGCGTGTAGACGACCAGGACGGCTGGAGGCCGCAGACGGATGAAGAGCGGGAGGAGAAGCACGGCCAGCAGTACGACCAGCACCCCGATGACGTCCTCGAAGGGGGCCGCGAAGACATAGTCGTGGCGACCCACCGCGACGGAGGTCAGTACGTCGAGGGTGTGCGCTCCGTAGTCGAAGGTGTGCCCCCACGCCCCGGTCTGGAGGACGAAGTAGCCGCGGAGGTCGCCCATGCGGTTGCCGACCCACAGCAGGTAGCCGACGAGGCCGAGCGGTGCGGTCAGTATCGCGGTCCACAGGCGGGCGAAGTCCTCGCGGCGGCGGTGCAACGCCATCAGCCCGGCGACCGTGAGAGCGGCGATGAGCGCGACAGCGGTGGGGCGGTTGAGGCCGGCACTGAACGCGAGGACGCCCGCCGTCAGCCAGCGGTCGCTCATCACGGCGTGGCAGGTCCACACGGCGAGGGCGACGTAGAGGGACTCCGAGTACGCCGACCACTCCGTGCCCGAGCCGGGCCACACCGCCCACAGTCCGGCGGCGGCCAGCCCGGCCCGTTCGCCGCCGAACCGCGCGGTGACCGTGTGGATCCCGACGGCGGCGACGAAGGAGGCGACGACCGAGACCAGCATGCCGGAGCCGTACAGGCCGAGGCCCGTGCACTCGGAGACCACCCGCATCACCGCCGGGTACAGCGGGAAGAACGCCGCCGAGTTGCCTTCGAGGGTGATCAGTCCCTCGGCGTCGGGCACCGGCACGAGGGCGGGATCGTACCCGTGGGTGGCGATCTGCTGGTACCACCAGCCGTCCCAGCTCGCCAGCACGTCCCAGGCGTGGGCCCCGCCGCCGAAGCGCGGGTGTTTCTCCCGGAAGTCCCCGGCTTGGTCCAGCAGGTGCATGAACACCGAGAAGCCGATGAGTTTGAGCACGCCGTACACGGCGAGCACGGGACCGTAGCGCACGACCGCACGGCGCAGTCCCGGAAGCCGGCCCTCATCCGGAGTATCGCCGGGGGCCGGCGAGTCGCCGGGGACCCCGGCGCCGACTCCCTGCGTCAGGGTGTCGCTCATGCGGCAGCGGCCCCCCGCCCACGACGGCGGACAGGGAACACCCAGGCCCGGAAGAGCAGGAAACGCAGCAGCGTCGCGGCCAGACCGGCGGCGACGAGCACCGCGATCTCCGTGACCCGCCCGGGACCCGGCGCCACACGGTGCAGTACGGCGAGGCATCCGCTGGTCAGGGCCAGACCCACGACGAAGATCAGCAACCCCCTGGCCTGGTGGCCGACCGCGCCGCCGCGGCCGCGCAGAGCGAACGTGAACCGCCGGTTCGCGGCCGTGTTGGCGACCGCGCACGCCAGCAGCGCCAGCGCGTTGGCGGCCTGCGGCGTCGCCGTCGCGCACAACGCCGCGTACAGCGAGACGTATCCGACGGTGCTCACCGCGCCGACCACGCCGAAACGCAGCAGCTGTCCCCTCAGACCGCCGTGCGCCCCGTCGGGGTCGTCCCGGCGCACCCCGGCCGTGGGGAGCGAGCCACGGGCCAGTTCCCGGCCGATCCGGGCGATGCCGCGCAGATCGGCCAGGGCCGTGGCGAAGACGTCGACCCTGCTGTCGGGGTCGTCCACCCAGTCCACCGGCACCTCGTGGATACGCAGCCCCGCCCGCTCCGCTATCACCAGCAGTTCGGTGTCGAAGAACCACTGCGAGTCCTTCACCAGGGGCAGCAGCCGCTCGGCGACGTCACGCCGGACGGCTTTGAAACCGCACTGCGCGTCCGAGAAACCCACGCCCAGCGTCGACCGCAGCAGGACGTTGTAGCAACGGGAGATGACCTCCCTCTTGGTACCGCGGACCACCCGTGAGCCAGGGACGAGGCGGGTGCCGACCGCGATGTCGGAGTGGCCGGAGATCAGCGGGGCGACCAGCGGGAGCAGCGCCGTCAGCTCGGTCGACAGATCCACGTCGACGTAGGCGAGCACCGGCGCCCCCGAGCCCGACCACGCCGCGTGCAACGCCCCGCCCCGCCCCTTCTCCGCCAGCCGCAGCCACTGCGCCTCGGGCAGTTCGGCGGTGAGCCGGGCCGCGATGCGGGGAGTGTCGTCGGTGCTGGCGTTGTCCGCGACGGTGATGCGGAACGGGTACGGGAACGTCTCACGAAGGTGGCTGTGGAGCCGCCGCACGCTCCGCTCCAGGCACGCCTGCTCGTTGTACACCGGGACGACCACGTCGAGGACGGGCTGCCCGTGGTGTGCCGGCACAGGTGTGCGGAGCGGGAGCTGATTCGCGAGGGTTGTCATGGAACATCCGTTTCAGTGATCTGTCTCAGGGCATGCCGGGGTCGCCCACGGCGGTGCCGGGCCGGACAAGGGTCCGGGTGCGGTCGGCGGGCCGGAGTCAGGAGGCGCCGGTCAGCGGTCGCCGGAACCCGGAGAGGCGAGCGCCGACGTGGGCGGGGGGCTCGTCGACGCGTCCGTGTGCGACGGCGGCGTGGTCGCGAGCGACGCCGTGTCCGGGACGTGCGTGACCGGGCCGCCACCCGGTGGGGACGTGCGGGACGCGTCAGCGGATTCCCCGGCGGTGTCGGTGGCGGTGGCGAGACCGTCGGGAAGGGAGGACGCGGGCGCGCTCGGGGACGCGTCCGGTGTCCGTGTCGGAGTCGCGCTCGGTGAGGCCGGGCTCGACACGGGCCGTGGCCGCGGAGCCTGCGGCCGGTTCTCGGCCGGGTCGTCTCGAGGCAGCAGCAGGAAGCCGAGACCGAGGCCGGCGACGACGAGCGCGCAGCCGACGGTCCGCCGCGCCACGCGTGTCCGGCGCCGGGCCCGGACGCCGGACCGGAGGCGATCACGGTGCCGGGGCTCGAACGGGACGTACTCCTGGGAATCGCGCATGAGTTGCGCCAACTCCCGTTCGAAGTGCTCCATGACCTCCCTCTCACTCCACCGACTCGACAGCCTCGGCCAGGATCCGACGCAGTCGCGCCACGCCGCGTGACGCATGGGACCGAGCCGTGCCGACGGGGCACCCCAGCACCTGTGCGACCTGCTTCTCGGACAGGTCCTGGTAGTAGCGCAGGACCACCACGGCCCTCTGTTTGGGCGGCAGTTGGGCCAAGGCGTCCTCCAGTCGCGAGCGCTCCGCGACGGCGGCGGACGCGTCGCCCGCCTCGGCCCGGTCGGGCAGATGCTCGACCGGTTGCTCACCCCACCACCGCCGGCGCGCCGAACGGGCCGCCGCTCGCGCCAGAATCTTGCGCACGTACGCCTCCGGCGCCTCCTCGGCGACCCGGGGCCACACGAACCAGAGCTTGACCAAGGCCTCCTGGAGGAGGTCCTCGGCACGGTGCCGGTCGCCTCCCACGAAGAGCAGGGCGAGGTGGAACAGCGCCGACCAGCGGGCAGCCACGAACCCGTCGAACGCCTCCGCCCGGCTCTGCCCCATTCGCACCGTCCCCGTTCCAACGAGCTCTTCACACTTGAAAGAAGATGGTGGCCCCCTCGCCGCGATGCACCTCGCCTTGGTGATCTGGATCACCTGGCACGCGATGCGGGTTTCACGCACCGCGGCGGCACGCGCTCGACGCAACGCCGCCCTCCCACCGGCTCTCGCGCGGTGGAAGGGCGGCGGGGCGGGTCAGCGGACGGAGGTGGTCCGGTGCTCCTTCAGCGAACCGCAGTTGGACTGGGTCACCTTCACATGGGTGTTGGCGATGGCGCCGCCCTCACGCTGTCCTTTCCCGCCTTCGACGCCCAGGCGGCCACCCGGGGCGTGCCCACACCCGCACGCACCCTGCCCGCGATCACCGCCCACCGAGGCGCCTCCACCCAGGCCCCGGAGAACACCCTCGCCGCCATCGACAAGGCGGCCTCACCGGGCGTCAAGTGGGTGGAGAACGACGTCCAGCGCACGAAGGACGGCGCCCTCGTGGTGATCCACGACGGCACCCTGAGCCGTACGACCGACGTCGAGCAGGTCTTCCCCAAGCGGGCCCCGTGGAACGTGAAGGACTTCACCGCCGCGGAGATCGCCCGCCTCGACGCGGGCAGTTGGTTCGGCCGCGCCTACACGGGCGCACGCGTGCCGACGCTGAAGCAGTACCTCGACCGTGTCGAGCACAACCACCAGAAGCTGCTCCTTACCGCACGGCAGGCCGATGGAGGTCTACGTCTGGACCGTCGACGACGCGGCCGTCGCGCGGACGATGCGCGCGTACGGGGTCAACGGCATCATCACCAATCAGCCCGAGGTGGTGCGACGGGCGCTCTACTGGTACTGAGCCCGCGGCCCGTGGGGTCAGGCGGTGCGGCAGAGCACCGCCGGGCCCGTCGGCGCCGCGTCCCGGACCGCCACCGTGTGGACGGCGGGGAAGACACGGGAGGGCGCTGCTGCCGACTGTGGCCGACGGCGCGCGAAGACGACGAGGCGCAGAACGACGAACCGAGCGCCGCCGGCGAGCGCGGAGGCGGAGAGGTAGACGACCTGATCCAGCACCGCATCGGGCGTCTCGACCACCTGCCGCACGACCAGCATCGCCAGGCAGGTCACCGCGTACGCGGCCACAGCGGACCCGGCCGACTGCGCGTGCTGTCGCAAGGTCGCGCGCCCGCCCCCGCCGAAGGTGAAGCGGGCGTGCAACTCGGTCGCCAGGAGCGTGGAGGCCACGGTCACCAGTGCGTTGGCCAAAATCCAGGAGAGCCGCGCGGAGAGGGCCGCCACGGCGAAGCTGGAAGCGAGCCCCACGCCGCCCCCGCACAGCACGAACCGGACGAAGGCGCCGGACGCCGTGGGTTGCGCCCGCCGCCGGTTTGACGCTGTCCCCATGTTCCCCGACCCCCTCGACCCATCACGCTTTCCGTCGATGGAAACGCTACGTTGCGTTCATCGAAGTGGCAACGCGATTATTGCGATGGTTCGAAGTTTCCGCAGCTAGAGACGATCAAATCGTTGCAATGGACGTAGATGTAACGCAACAAGCGCGTTCTCCTTGTTGCACCATTCACCGGCCGAGTTCCGGCAGCGGAGGACGGCTCAGACGCCTTGCTCGTCCGGCCGGTGAGCAGCCGGAACCGGACGGGCCGGCGCGAAGGCCGCGGCGAGCCGGTCGATCAGAGTCGCCGCAGAGGGGTGCGGGTCGCGGCGTGGTGTGATCGTGTAGATGCCCCGGGTCGGGGGATCGACCAGGGCCGCAGTGGTGACGTCCGGGCGCAGCGCGGGCGTCAGCACCCCGGGGATCAGTGCGATGGCGTGCCCCGTCGCGACCAGCGCCAGTTTGCCGAGCAGATCGGCCGCGGTGAGGTCGATGCGGGCACTGACCCCCGCGCGGGCCGCGTGCTGGCGCAGCAGCGCTGCCGAGCCGTCGTTGTCCTCGGCCCAGGTCTGGTCGGCCAGCGTCCGCATGTGCACCGGGCCTCGCCCGGCCTGCGGATGGCCGACCGGCAGTACGACGACCATCTCGTCCAGCCCGAGGTGGCGTCGATCGACGCGCGGGTCGTCAGGCATGCCCGGCGGTGCGTCGGTGACGACGGCGATGTCGAGATCGCCGGCGACCACGCGATGGTGCAGCTCCCCGCTCAGGCCGGGCAGCAGGGTCCACCGCATCGAACCCGCACCCTCCAGAAGGCCCCGGATGGCTTCGGGGACGATGCCCGCGGCCAGGGAAGGTGTCGCCCCGACCGCCAGCGGCAGGTCGAACGCCCCGTCACGGGCGTCCCGCGCGGCGCGAACGGCGCGATCTGCCTCGTTCAGCGTGGCCACGGCGTGGCGCCGGAACACCTCACCGGCCGGCGTCGGACGGACACCGCGCGCATGACGCTCCATCAAAGGCACCCCGAGCTGCCGCTCCAGCCCCGCGATCTGCCGGGAGACCGCCGACTGCGTGTGATGGAGCTCGGCGGCGGCCGCGGACAACGACCCCAGCCGACACACCGTCACGAACGTGCGCCACACGGTCAGTTCCACCGGCCCATTATGTCCTGCCGGTATGCGAGCACCGCAGGGCTGCCCTGCGAAGCTTGCGCTTGTCGCAACCGCCGCCGTGCACCACCGTGAGGCGCATGACCACACCACCGCACACCGTCGCCGTCCTCGGCTTGGGGCGCATGGGCGCCGCGATCGCCGGACGGCTCATGGCCCAGGACCGGGACGTAGTCGGCTGGACGCGCTCAGGGCGCACGCCCGGCGACGTCAGGACGGCCGACGCTCCCGACGAGGCCGTGGCGAAGGCCGATCTCGTCATCCTGGCACTGTTCGACGGCCCGGCCTGCCGACAGGTCCTCGACGACGTCCGTGCCTCGCTGCGCGCCGACACCGTCGTGCTGAACACCGGCACCGTCGCCCCCGCCGAGGCGGCGGAGCTCGCGCGAACGGTCGGCGCCTCCTACGTCCACGCGCCCGTGCTCGGATCGGTGCCCGCTGCCGCCGCCGGAACCCTGCGGATACTCGCCGCCGCGGACCGAGAGGCGTTCGACCGCGCCCGGCCGGTGCTGGAAATGCTGGGCACGGTGCGGCGGGTCGACGACGCCTTCACGGCCGCCGCGCTCAAGCTGATCGCCAACAACAGCCTCGCCGGCGCCGTCCTCGCCCTGCGGGACTCACTGCGGCAGGCCGACGCCCTCGGCCTGCCCCGCGCCGAGGTACTGGACGTCCTCGAACTCGGTCAGCTCGGCGGGCTCGTCGCACGGAAACGCCCCTTCCTCACCGGTCAAGTGGCCCCCGGAACGGCCGACTTCACCGTCGGAGCGCTGACCAAGGACATGGCGCTGCTGGCCGCCGCATCCCACACCCCTCTGCGCAGCGCGGCCGGCCTGGCCGACTCGCATGCCGACCCCGAAGCCGACATCGCCGTCGCCGCCACGGTCCCCGCCGTCGAAGACGCCGTGCTGAAACCCCTGCGCGCCTACATCCGCGGACACGCCACCGGCGACCCCGTCCACTTCCGAGACGCCTTCCTGCCCACCGCCCACATCGAGGGAATCCGGAACGGCGCCTTCGTCTCATGGCGTCTGGACGACTACTGCGCCCTCTTCGAGGGGCGGCCCGCCCCGGACGAACCGGCTCGCCGGCGCCGTATCGACGCCGTCGACGTCCACGGCACCGTCGCGACCGCCACCATGACGCTCACGCACGGACCGGACACGTTCACCGATGTGTTCCTGCTGACCCGCGCTGACGACGGCTGGCGCATCGCCAACAAGGCCTACCACCGACACTCTTGATATCGCCTCAGATGAGCATTGGGTGGAGAAACGGAAACCGCTTCCCGGAACAGCGGTGAAGAAACCCGCGAATTGCTCTGTGTGTTCCTGCATTCGCCGGGCATCCGGAGCAACGGAGGTTGATAACTATGGTTCCCCTGCTTCTCGTTCTTCTGCTGGCCCTGGTCCTCTTCGGCGCGGGATTCGCGCTGAAGGCACTGTGGTGGGTCGCCGTCATCGTGCTCGCTGTCTGGCTGCTCGGCTTCGTCATGCGCAGCGCGGACTCCGGTGGCCGCCGGGGCCGCTGGTACCGCTGGTGACCCACCGAACGACAACAGGCCTGTGGGCCCCGGAGAACACCCGGGGCCCACAGGCCTGTCCCGCATCGGGACAAGCCACCGGACAAACGGTGTAATCACCACCCTCCCGGGCACCAGACCATGTAGCTGGGGCCCGGTGCAGCAGCGGAACCTGCGCCTCCAACCACCGGACCCCAGCCCACCCGCCGGAGCCGAGGTCTCACGGACCCGGGGGAGCGGGGTCACGACGTGAGGCGGTGCACGGTGGTGGGGACCGAGGTGCGGTTCCCGGTGGCGTCGATGCCGAAGCGCCCGGTGGCTGCGGGGACGGCGCCGCCGGTGAGGGCGTAGAGGTGGTTGCGGACGTCGTAGCGGTTGGGGTGGGGAGTGGTGGCGTCGGTGGCGTTGCGGACCGCCGTGACGGCGGTGAGGACGGCGTCGTGGGCGAGGACGGGCCAGTAGCCGCGAGTGGCGTGATCGGCGGGGAACCGCTGCCCGTGGTGGTCGCCGGCGAAAGCCTGGAGGAACTTGTCGTACAGGTCGTGGTCGCTGTTGCCGGAGCCGCGCAGCGCCGCGGTGGAGGGCAGTGAGGCGTACAGGACGGTGATCGGCGATTCGCCCTGCTGGTTCATGCTGGTGAGGGTCCTGGGGTCCAGGGCGGCGGTGTCGGACCCCGCCACGACGGTGATCGGCAGGCGGTGGCAGCTGCGCCGGCTGAGGGCCTTCAGGAAGTCGGGCAGGTACTTCTCGCGGGCCGCGAAGTAGACGGTGTCGACGGGACGTTGGGTGTTGCAGATGTTCTGGCCGATGGCGTCCAGGATCGAATCGGCTCCGCCACGGGGGTCGAAGAAGAAGTCCGCGGCGGGGTCGAGGTGCTTCTTCAGCCCGCTGACGGTCCGGAAGTCCCGGTAGAGGGATTCCGTGTAGAAGTCGGTGGTGCCGTTCGGGGTGACGTTGGTGCGCACCAGTGCCGCGGTGCGGGTGTCGCCGTCCAGTTCCTTGCCGAGCGTCTTGAGCTGGGCCGCATTGGTCAGGGTGACGCGGACCAGCCCGTTGATCGGCTTCGGCGCGGCCGTGCCGGCGTCGATGGCGCCGGTGGTGTCGAACCCGTCGGCGGTGATCAGGTCGGCGACCATGGGGATGTCCTTCGCGCTCAGCGCGCGGGCGGCGTCGACGGACTCCTGCTGGCTCAAGCCCATGCCGGCGACGCCGACCAGGTTCTTCACCCCGCTCAGCGCGTCGACGGTGCTCTTCCAGCGCAGCTCGCCACTGCCCATGTTGGCCAGGACCAGGCGGATCTTCAACGGGCTGTCGCCCGCGTTGGCCTGTTCGACGGCCGTGTACGCTCCCTCGACCTCGCCGACGAACTGGTCGAGCGTGAGGTCCTTGGCCTTGCCCGTGGAGGTCAGCGGCGCCAGGAAGGCGAGGGTGACGTATCGGCCGCCGCGCGTCGCCTCGGCGTTCTCCGCTGCGATGGCCGTCAGCACCGGCTGCAGAGCGGAGCCGAACACGCCGGGGCCGTCGCCGCCGTCGGTCACCCCCGTGCACTCCCCGCCAGTCCCCGTCACCAGCGCCCGGTTCGTCGTCCCGCAGTGCGCCGCCCGGAACTCCTCTCCTTCCCCCTGCGGCACGCCGCGCTGGTGCAGCCAGTACCAGACGCCCCCGCCGGCGCCCGCCGCGAGCGCGAGAGCCACGCAGACCGCCACGGCGCCCCGATGCCGCGCCGGCCCGGCCCGGCGCGCTTTCCACCACCCGCCGTCGTCCTTCGCCGGGGCAGATGCAGGCGCAGGCGCGGGTGCCGGCGGGGCGTCCGGAACGGTGGGCGAGTGCGCCGCCGACGCGTCAGGGCTGGTCCGTGCCTGTGCCGGCACGGTGTCGGCGGCGGCGAGGTGAGCTGCCGACGGAGTGCCCACGACAGGAGGCGACGGAGGCCGGCCGGGAGCCTCGACCGGGGGAGCCGTATCACTGCCGCCGGGACCCGGGGCCGCCACGACGGGTTCCCGCCGGCTCTTCCGCAGCCCGTCGGGCGTCTGATCGTCCGCCATCACACACCTCCCGTGGCGTACAGGGACTGTGCCGGAGACTCCGGCAGCCCTCGCCTGACACGAGCGCTGTACAGGTTCAGCATGAACGAATTCCTGTCTTTCTGGGCGCGGCGCTGAAAAGACCGCACGAGAGCCTCATGGGCGGTCGCCGTCCGAAGGACGAATCGGAAGGGAAGGCTCAACCGAATCAGGATTCCGCCTCACGCTCACCGGCTGACAGGTAGTGCGATTTATTTCCGAATTCTCCGAACCATGCCGCATCGTGATCGCCGCCGTATCCGCAAGATGCAAGGACGGAGCCACCGACGGACATGACCGAGCCGGGACCACGCGACACGAGCCTCCGCCCCCGCAGCCGTACAAGAGCAAGAAGTCACGGCCCGCACGGTCATGCCCGCCCGAAACTCGGATGCCGCGCCCGCACACCCGCCCATAGGCTGCGCCCACGACAAGGGTGAGACGCCATACGACCCGTCAGCGAATCGGAGATGCACGGAGTATGACCAGTCAGCTGTTCGCGATCTGCTTCAACGCCACCCGGCCCTCGGCCCTGGCGCGGTTCTGGTCCGGAGTCCTGGGTTGGGAGTCGGCCGACGGACCGGACGACGACATCGCGATCCTGCCCCCTGACCCCGCCGGATTCCGTGTCCTCTTCCTGCCGAGCCAGGAACCGAAGACCGGCCCGAACCGGGCGCACTTCGACCTCACCAGCACCTCCCCGGAGGATCAGCGGCGGACGGTGGCCAGGGCCCTGGAACTGGGCGGGAAGCACATCGACGTGGGCCAACTCCCGGAAGAGGGGCACGTGGTGCTCGCCGACCCGGACGGCAACGAGTTCTGCGTCATCGAGGCGGGCAACAACTTCCTCGCCGACACCGGCACCATCGGAGCGCTGGCCTGTGACGGTACGCAGGAGGTCGGATACTTCTGGAGCGAGACGCTGCGGTGGCCGCTGGTGTGGGACCAGGACCAGGAGACGGCGATCCAGTCGCCGAACGGCGGCACGAAGATCACCTGGGGTGGTCCCCCCGTAGCGCCCAAGTGGGGCCCGAACAGGCTGTACTTGGAGCTGGCGCTCCCCACCGACGCCGACTGGGAGGCTGAGATCGACCGCCTGATCTCGCTCGGAGCGAAGCGCGCCGACACCGCCGGCACCGTCGGCACCGGCGAGGCCGGCGACGGCCGCCTGCGGCTCCTGGACCCGGACGGCAACGAGTTCTCCGTACGCGTCCCCCGATAGCGGCCCCCGTCAGATTCGCGCATCCGTTTGACCGCAGGTGCCGGGGTAACTAGCACCTGCAAGCCCGCGTCGCAGCGAGGAACTGCGCCCGAGCGGGCGAGCGGACGGGATGACAAGGGGGCGGGCGATGACCATGGCGGGACAGCAGGGCGGCGGGGGCGGTTCCAGTGGCCTCTACGACGTACTGGAACTCATACTCGACCGTGGGCTGGTGATCGACGCGTACGTGCGGGTCTCCCTCATCGGCATCGAGATACTCAAGATCGATGTACGGGTCGTGGTCGCCAGCGTCGACACCTACCTCCGCTTCGCCGAAGCGTGCAACCGCCTCGACCTGGAGGCAGGACCGCGCAAGCCCGCCGGGCTCACGGACCTCACTGGCCGGCTCACCGAGTCCGGCGCCCACGGCAAGGCCAAGGGAGTGCTGTCCGGCGCCGCAGAGGCCATCTCCGACGCCTTCCACCAAGCCCGCGACGAGAGCCGGAACCGCTAGGGCCTGTCTGACAAACCCCCGCCTGCTCTGCGACGCCTGGCACACACGCTCGCCGCGTTGCCGAACCGCCCACGTGACTCCGCCACGCGGGCGCTCCGGCGCCTTGCGATCGCACGCACCGGACGCCGCAGAGCCCGCCCTTCGGGTGGACGGCGGGGATTTGTCAGACCGGCCCCAGGACGGCGGTGCGCTGACCCACTGCCACGCGGTGAGACGAGGATGCTCCGGCAGTTCGGCGCGGCCGGTGGCCCACAACAGAGTGAGCCAGGGATCCGCGCCGCCCGGAGCGTCCGGAAACAGTCGGGCGAGCACCCGTGAGCAGAGAGCGGAGGGCGGGGTCCACGCGAGCCCGAAGCCTTCCGCCACGTCGTGCGTGTGCACCAGCGTTTCCACCACCCCCATCGCCGCGAAGCCTTCAGGATCCGAGACCCCGGCGGCGTGGTGGGCGCGGACCCCGGGTGGCGTGGTACGCACCATGGCGACCAGCAGCGCGCCGCAAGCCTCCAACACCTGCACCAGGCCGGCCGAACCCGCATCGGGCTCCGCGAAGACGAAGTACGCGGGTCCGCTCGCCCTCTTGCGGCGCAGCGCGAAAGGCACATGGGTGTCCAGCGGCGGGCTTTGCGGCCCCAGTTGCACGGCGTAGTACAACAGATCGTTGGCGAGGTGCTCGACGGTCTCCCAGCAGTCCCACTCCAGCGAACCGGCCTTTCCGCCCCACCCCTGCGGGGGTGCATCCCGAACGATGCCGACGGCGAGCCGCACGGCAAGGGCGACGTCGTCCGCGGTGACGGGAGACACGAATGATCCCGCTTCGGCTGATCGAGACATGACAGCACCGTATCGCGGGCGGGCTGCCTCGACCTCTGTACCTGGGGGAGTCGCGCCGCTCGTGACGTGCCGATCTTGGGCATCCTTGGGACCACCGGCGAGTCGCGATCGACCACCGATGAGTTTTCCGCGTCGCGCCGGTCTACATGCCGGACACCCACGGACGGAAGGCTGGGCCATGCGGAAACTGATCTACGGTATGAACCTGACCCTGGACGGCTACATCGCCGCCGCCGGCGACGACATCGGGTGGAGCGGACCGCCGAGCGACGAGCTGTTCCAGTGGTGGCTCGACCACGAGAAGGCGAGCGGCCTGTCGCTGTACGGGCGCAAGCTGTGGGAGACGATGAGCTCGTACTGGCCGACCGGCGACCAGCAGCCCGACGCCACCCCGGCGGAGATGGAGTTCGCGCGGAACTGGCGGGACATGCCGAAGGTGGTGTTCTCCTCGACGATCGACAGGGTCGACTGGAACACCCGCTTGGTCACCGGCGACGCGATCGCCGAGATCAGCCGGCTCAAGGCCGAGGACGGCGACCCGATGAGCATCGGCGGCGCGACGCTCGCCGGTGCGGCCATGCGCGCCGGGCTGATCGACGAGTACGTGATCGCCGCCCATCCGGTCCTGGTGGGCGGCGGCACGCCGTTCTTCACCGCGCTGGACAGCTGGGTGAACGTGAACCTGGTGGAGACGCGGACGTTTCCCGGCGGTGTGGTCCTGACCAGATACGAGGCGAGGCGCTGAGCGGCAGCACGCGACTCGCCTCTCGCCGCACCCCGTCAGGAGTTGACGATCCGACGCACGTTGTCGATCGAGCCGCAGCCGGACTTCAGCTGACGCTCGCGCTCCTCCAGGAACGCCGCTCCCAACTCCTCCCTCCGTACCATCGCCACGTTCTCCCGCGCGCCGTTGAGGATGGTGCGCTCTTCTTCGTCGGCGTGATGGGTGACGGCCTCCACCAGTTCCTCCAGCTTGGAGTCCCACTCCTCGGAGCCGACCTCCTCCACCTCCAAAAGCTCCAGGAGGGCCTTGTTCCCCTCGTCGTGTTCGTGCTCGCCGTGCTCGACCTCTTCGTCGTCGATGTTCTTGTACCGCTTGAGGGCCGGATAGACCTCGGCCTCTTCCGCCACCGCGTGGGCGACCAGCAGGTCCGCGAACTCCTGAAGGGCCGAGGCCCGGTCGGCTTCGACACTGCGCATCAGGCGGAACAGGTCCTCCATGCGCCGGTGGTCCTGAAGGATGAGTTCGATGACGTCCTGAGTCTCGGCCATGGCAGAGCACCACTTTCTTACGAACGGTAGAAGTCACTACCGCATACCCTGACCTCCGGGTTTGATGACTTCCCGGACCTCCGGTCAAGAAGTCCCTACGGCCTCGCCGCACCCTCCACACGAGCGCCGCCCCGACCGGCCGGCGCCGCCGATGGCCGGTGCCGCCGCGATCGGGGCGGATGTGTGTCCGCCGGCCTGTCAGCCCGACCTCACTTCAGGTGCCGGTCCAAGAACCGGCACCCGTCCTCCAGCTCGAACCACGGGGTGCCCGTGTGCCCGCCCGGATTGGCATGCAACGTCTTCTCCTTGCTGCCGAAGGAGTCGAACAGCTCCAGCGCCCGCTGCCGGGGGTTGCCCTCGTCGTCCCACTGCAGCAGGAACAGCAGCGGAATGGTGACGTGCCGGGCCTCCTCACGCTGGGCACGTGGCACGTACCCCCCGGCGAAGAAGCCCGCGGCAGCGATGCGCGGCTCGACCACCGCCAGCCGGATGCCGAGGGCGGCCCACCCTCCGGAGTACCCCACCGGGCCGCCGATCTCGGGCAGTTCGAGAAGGGCGTCCAGAGCGGTCTGCCACTCCGGGACCGCGTTCTCGACGAGCGGGCCGATGAAGGACTCGAAGATCTCGTCGACCGGCTCACCGGCCCGCATGGCCCGCCGCAGGTCGGCGCGGGCCCGCTCGTCGGCGGCGGAACGGGGACGGTCACCGCACCCGGCGGCGTCGATGCTTGCCACCGCGTAGCCGCGCGCCGCGGTGTACCGCGCCCGGGCCACCAGCCGCGGATCCGCCTTCGGCAGACCGTTGTTGTGGGCCATCAGGACCAACGGGGCCGGTACGGGCCCGGGCGTCCACAGGGTGCCGGGAATCGCGCCGAGGGTGAACTCGCGCTCGAGGACGCCGTCGTCGAGACGCTGCTCGGAAGTGAATCGCATGGTCGTGCCTTTCGGGAGTGCTCTTGAACGGCGCTCCCGGACGACCTATCGCCCGACCGTGGCCCCGGAGGGAAGCACCCATGTCGATACTGCGTTCACGGGTACCACCTCCTCGTTCTCTCGCACGGCCTACGGAAAGCTAGCAGCCGCCACCGCGGTCCGCCAACAGCTTTTTCACGTCCGTCCCCGACCGGACGAACACGGCATCTCGCACCCCGGCAACGACGCGTGTCAGTGGCTGCTCGTGGTGGTGATGTCGGCGATGTGGTCGTACCGCTCCAGCAGGACGAACAGCTTGGTCTTCTGCGTCGTCGCCCCGCTGCCGTAGGTCAGGGTGACGACGACTTCGTGGGCGTGACCCACGGCGCCGTTGTCGGTCACCGTCCACCGGGCCGGGACGTTCTGGGCGCGCAGCACGCCGTCCAGCCCGTTCTTCGCCTCCCAGGCGGCCAGCCGCTTGGCGAAGTCGGGCGTCAGGTAGTGCTTGCGGAGCGCCGTGGCCAGTGTGGGGTCGGGGTCGGTGTAGTCGCCCTTCGCGTCGATGTACGCGCCGTAGAAGTCGGCGACCCGGGTCACCGCCTGGCCGGTGGTGCCGCTGACCGACTGGGGCGCGGCGGTGGACGCCTTCACGCCGGCAGGGGCGGTCGCGTGCGCCGACACCTGCGTCGACGACACACCGAGCGCGACGGCCAGGACCAGCCCGGCGGCGACGGCCGCGCGGCGACCCGGACGGCGGCGAACGGGGGACGTGGGATTCATGTGCGTCTTCCTTCTCTGATCGTCTGCTGTGTGTGCTCTGGGCCCACTCGGGCACAGGGGTGCTTCGCTGCACAGGCACAGAGTGGGTGTCGTCGGCCTGCTGCCGGGGCGGTCGTTCTCGCCTCGTTCGGTCCGACACCCAGAGCTTCAAGGACGACAGAGGCCCCGCACAACACCCGCCGTCACAGATCCCACGCTGGAACCGTCCCACCCCACTCGACCTGCGGAAACAGGGAAGCATGGGATGCCCTGGAACACGTTGCGGGGACGCGGAGGCGATGTCACGGCATCGGTGGCACCCTGTAGCGTCACGGCGTGGCGCGCTACGCAGCTCCCGGGACGGTCGAGTGGATCGAGTCCGGCGGTGGACCGCTGCGCTGGTACTCGGCTCCGATTACGCCTCTACGACGTTACTGCCGGAGCCGAATGCCTACGTGCGCCGGGTCGCCGCGCACTCGGAGAAGGAGGTCCGGAAGCCGTCGATGCGGCGCTCGCGTCCGTGGGCTGGGAAGAGGAGGTGATCTGGGAGGTGCCGGAGCCTCTGGTGTGTCGGGTTACTGATCGTCATTCATCGGCAACCGGCGCGGTGTTCCTCCTGGCCCGCATGTCGGTGACGGCGTAGGGCAGTCCGGGAAGGAGGAGCACCGGGGCCGCCCACAGCGGCACGGTGAACAACGTGCGGTCACCGCCCAGCCATTGGGCAAGCAGTACCGCCGGCAAGCCGACGACGAGCGCGACCGCGAGGCCGCGGCCGATCCCCAGGCTGCCGCGCCTCAGTTCCCAGGCGACCGTGACCGCTGCGACGACGGTCCAAAAGGCGATGTCGTTGACGCTCACCGCCCGTTGGGTGGTCCACCGGAGCAGACATGTGGCCAGTATCAGCCAGCCGATCATGTAGCAGAGCATCGGGCCGCCGAACGCAGCAGCCGACGTGTGAACGGGGCGCGGGCCCGCGCCCAGGAGGCGGCGAATCGGGTGACGTCGTTGCCCACGACGTCTCGGGGTGTGCGGCCCGCGGCGACCGCGTCCTCCAGATGAGCGGAGAGTTCATCGAGCATCTCCCGGAGAGACGGGTCGTCGATGCCCCGGTACTCCCAGTTGCTGCGGCAGACGGCGAGTACCTGCTGGTTCGTCATGGTGCGCTGGTCGGTCATGGTGTGCCTTCCCCCGTGTTCCCGGTCGCGGTCAGGATCCGCCCGACATGCCGGCTGAAGGAATGCCAAACGGCCCGGCCACTCGCCAGTTCGACACGTCCCGTGTCCGTCAGGCGGTAGTACTTGCGCGGGGCGCCACCGCTGGCTGACGGGGCGCGGTACGAGGAGACGAGCCCCTCACGCTCCAGCCGCGCGAGCAACGGATAGATACTTCCTTCGCTCACGAGATCCAGCCCGCTGTCGGCGAGTGCGGCCACGAACTCGAAGCCGTATCGCGGTCGTTCGGCGATCAGCGACAGCAGGCACAGATCGAGCACGCCGCGCAGCAGCTGACTGCGACGCTGGTCACCGGCGGGGGGCAGCCCCTTTGTCATGCGGTGCAAGGTAATCGGCAACTGCCTTGCGGGGCAAAGTAATTGTCAGCCACGGGCGAACGATCCGGATCAACCGGTCACGCGTCTCGCCGGGTGGCCCGATCCAGATCGGTGCGGTCGTCCGCGTCATCCCCGTGCCGGCCGCCGTCCGGCGTGTCCTCGTCCCCGGTGCCGGGGAAGATCAGCTTGACGATCAGATGGGCCCCTGCCAGGGACGCCACCATCAGGGCCCGGTAGAGCCATTTCTTGCCGTCCTCCCAGTCGTGGGGAGGGCCGTAGACCAGATACACCATGAAACCGATGTCGGCCGGCAGGGCGATCCAGCCGAGCACACGACGTAAGCCATAACTCATACGTTCATGATCACCTGAGCTCCGAAGCCCTCGCAACCTGCTGCCGATCTCACCGACGCCGTCCGCCACTTCGCTCGGCAGCTCCCCGCCCTCGACTGATCCCGCCGACGCGGGGACCGCGCGGTTGCCCTCACGTCGTCCGGCGTCCGCCCCTGTCCGGACCACCGGTGAGCTCATGCGTGACGCCAATGCACCCAACCCGCAAGTTTACTGACGTTGCATCAGGCTACTTGACCGAGCGTCGGCCGGGACGGTCCCGGCCGGGAAGAGGAGTTCTGATCATGAACCGGACACGTCGCCGGTCGGCCACAGTCCTGGCGTGCGCGACGGCGATGGCCGTCCTGCCCGCGGTCAGCGCCGCGGCAGCGCCCGCACAGGCCCGGCCCTGCGTGCAGAAGGTGGCCGTCGTCAACAACGCGGGCTTCGTCCTGTCCTGGGCCCCCGCCACCCGCGATGGCGAGCATCTGGCCCCGACCGACGACTACCCGATCAACCAGACGCGGACCGTCGACCTGTCCGCCACATCGTTACCGCAGGGGACCGATGTCCGTCCGTACGTCGAGGCGGTCGGCGGCGTCAGTGAGTTCGGCACGTCCTATGTGTCCTACTGCGACAACGGCCAGACGGCCACGTACACCGTCACGGGCACCACGCTCGACTATTCCGTCACCCTGCTGACCTGACCGCCGCCGGCGGAGACCGGCCGCACCTACGCGCAGGGAGGTTCCGTCCGTCTCGGGCCGTCGGCCGAGACGGACGGAACCGCCCTGCGCAGCGGCGGTTGCCGGTGCCGTCCGGTGTGCTCGCCGGGAGGCCCCAGCCGGTTACGGCCCTGGCGTGGCTCAGTGGATGATCACGTTGTTGGTGATGGCCCCGGTGGTGAAATTGAACAGACCGCCGCAGGTGAGCAGACAGATACCGGGGAACCAGGGGGTTGAAGGGGTTGAAGGAGTGGGGGAGGCCGACACCTGGACGGTGGTCGTGCTGCTCGACGCGTCGCAGGGCCCGTTGCCGTTGTACGCGGCGGTGATGGTGTGCGTGCCGGCCCAACTGAACGACGCGCTGAAGGTGGCTTGCCCGTCAACCCCCACGGGGACGGTGTCCAGCAGGTCACCGCCGTCGAAGAAGGACATGCCCAGACCGCCACTCGGGTCGGATGCGCAGGTCACGGTGGCGGTCAGTTGGACCGGACTGCCGACGGTGGTGGCAGCCGGCGCGGCGATGACGCCGGTCGAGGAGGGGGCGGCGGCGGCCGAAGGCGCCGTGGCCAGAACGATCGCGAGCGCCGCCGAGGTGACGGCCCATCCGCCGGAAGTACGCCTACGCCTCACGAAGTGCTCCTATGGGTTCGGTTGATGTGCCGTGTCGATGCCGCCCACGCTAATCACGGTCGACGAATCCGCGGTGAAGACGTTCGCCGGGTGAGCCACTCGGGCTAGCCGGAAGAAACGATCGTGTGAAGGGCGGGGGACGCGACTGCGCATCACGGGGGAGGGGCGACGGCGCTCCCTCGGGCGCTAGCGTCAGACGGCTTCGCACGGCTTGCGGGCGGCTCACTTGAGGCATACCGCGGTGAGCGGGCCCTGGGGCACGATGCCGTCATGACGACGCCAGGAATTCGCTCCTACCGCCCGGAGGACCGGCCGGCCATCGACGACATCTGCATCCGTACGGCCCACGGCGGCCAGGACAGCCGCCCTCATTACGCGGACCCCGGCATCTTCCCGGCCACGTTCGCCGCTCCCTACGTCCACCTGGAGCCGGAGTCGGCCTTCGTGCTGGACGACGGACACGGCCAGGCGGTCGGCTACATCCTCGGCACCGCCGACACGCGGCGCTTCGCCGAAGCCTTCCGCACCACATGGCTGCCCCTGGTAGCCGCCCGGTACCCGGCACCGCCGACACCGACCCGCACCCCCGACGAGGCGATCGCCCACCTGCTGCACAACCCCGAACGGATGCTTGTCCCCGAGGCCGCCGGCCACCCCGCGCATCTGCACATCGACCTGTTGCCGGAATGGCAAGGCCTCGGACACGGACGCCGACTGATGAGGTCGTTCCTCCAGGCCCTCCAGGACAGGGGGGTGCCGGCCGTTCATCTCTGCATGGCGACCGCCAACACCGGCGCGAGGGTCTTCTACGACCGCATGGGCTTCCTTGAGCTCGATGTGCCCGACGACGGATCGGTCACCTACCTCGGGCGCACCACGAGGGAACTCGACCGGCTGTGACGGACGAGCGCGGAACGGGTGTGCTGCCCGCCGTACGATCGCCGAGACGGTTGCGTGGCGTAGTCCGGCACTTCACGGGTACTTGCGTCCGGCGTGCCGCGACAAACGGGCACCCGCGACGATGGTGCTTCGAAGCATGAGGAGATGGAATGCGGCTCCGCGAGTCCGCGAGGGCGTTGGCCTCCCGGTGTTCGGCCGACATACTGGCCGGCCGCTACCGGCTGGACGCCCGCATCGGTTCGGGTGGCGCGGCGGATGTGTACCGCGGCTTCGACCTGCGCCTCAGGCGTGCCGTGGCGGTGAAGGTCTTCCGGCCCGGCACCGGCGTCGAACCGGAGGAAGGCTTCTCGAGCGAGGCCGTCATCCTCGCCCGGTTGCAGCACCCGGGCCTGGTCACCGCCTACGACGCCGGACGGCAGGACGACCGCGCCTACCTGGTCATGCAACTGGTCGAAGGCTCCACGCTGAAAGCCCGTATCGCCGAAGGCGCTCTGTCGCCTCGGGAAACCGCGGAACTCGGCGCCGGCCTGGCCCGGGCCCTGGCCCACGCCCATGCGGAGGGGGTGGTCCACCGTGACGTCAAACCGTCCAACATCCTTCTCGGCGCATCGAACCGCCCCTACTTGACCGACTTCGGTATCTCCCGGCTGGTCGACGCGACCACCCGCACGGTCACCGGCACGATCGTCGGCACCGCCGCCTACCTCTCTCCGGAACAGGTGCTCGGCGAGCCCGTCGGTCGGCCCGCCGACATCTACGCCCTCGGACTCGTGCTCCTCGAATGTCTGACGGGCAGGCTCGAGTACGACGGCGGCCCTCTGGAAGCGGCCATCGCGCGGCTTCACCGCCCACCCGTACTGCCCGGCGCCCTGCCGAACGAACTCGCCGCGCTGCTGGGGGACATGACAGCCAAGGAAGAGTGGACCCGTCCCTCGGCGCTCGAATGCGCTCGCACACTGGCCTCCGTGGCGGACAGGACGGCTCCTTCCGCCCCCGCAGCGTCCACCACGCGCCCCACACCCACGGCCGATGTCGCAGCCGCCGCACGCGGTCGAGAAACGAAGAACGACGACGCGACCCACCCGTCCGCACATCCCGCTCCCATACGTGCCGCCCCCCGACCCGCTCCTGCACGGAGCCGGGTTCTCGCAGCCGGTGGAACCGTCGCCCTCGTCACCGCCGTGGCCGCCGCTCTCGCAGTCACCGACGTCTTCCCCAACCAGCGAAGCGACGAGCACCCGTCACGGGCCGTCAGCAGCCCCGCCGAGAAGGCCGCCCCCGACGGCAGCGCCGTGACGACAAAGGACGACGCCGCAGCAGCGCAGGCCCCGACGGTCTCGCCCCCGCTGCGAGAGGCCTCCGACCAGCCCCTTCATGAGGTCACCCCCGTACGCGACATCCGTCCCACGTCCGACGGCGCGGGCCGCACCCCGGCATCCCACGGCGGAGCCCAGAACAAGACGAAACCCGCGTCGCCCGGCAAAGGCTCCGGGAAGTCACAGAAGGCTGAAAAGGCTCAGAAGGCGGAACTGAAGTCAGGCGGCAGGAGGCGGAACAAGTCGGCTGAGTGAACACGCCGCCGGCGGCAGTGACCCGCACGACGCGCGCCGGGTGAGTCGTGTCTCACCGTGACAGCATTGCTATGCAACTCGGTGCATAGCAGGATGGGCGCATGGCACTTGAGCACGCGATCCTCGTCTCCCTCCTGGAGAAGGCGGGCTCCGGCTACGAGCTGGCCCGGCGGTTCGAGCGGTCCATCGGATACTTCTGGACCGCCACGCACCAGCAGATCTACCGCGTGCTCAAACGCATGGAGAACGACGGCTGGGTCGACGTCCGGGAGGTCCCGCAGTACGGGCGTCCGGACAAGAAGGAGTACTCCGTCGCCGAGCCCGGCCGTGCCGCGCTCTCCGCGTGGCTCCATGAACCGACCGAACCCGAGAGCGTCCGGCACGACCTGGCCGTGAAGGTCCGCGGCGCGGCCTTCGACGATCCCGCCACCCTGATCAACGAAGTCGAACGGCACCGGAAGGCGCACACGGACCGCCTCGCCCACTACCTGACGGGCGAGGCCCGCGACTTCGGGGAGTCCCCGGTGCACGGCCCGCCCGACGCCGAACGGGAGCTCCAGCACGTCGTGTTGCGGGGCGGCATCGCCTACGAACGGATGATGATCGCCTGGCTCGACGACGTCCTCGCCACACTGACCGGCCTGGCCACCGGCTGCTGACCGGCCGAGCAGACCTCTGCGGCACCCGCCCCCGGCACACCCTGACCAGCCCCTCGGGACCCGACCCCGGGGACACGAACCCACCCGCACCCCTCCCAGCCGAAAGGCGGCACCCATGGCCGACGCCCTGCTCTTCAACCCGCGGACGTACGACCCCGCGCACTTCGACCCGGAGACCCGCAGGCTGCTGCGTGCCACCGTCGACTGGTTCGAGGAGCGCGGCAAGCGACAGCTGATCGAGGACTACCGGACCCGCGCCTGGCTCGGCGACTTCCTCGCCTTCGCCGCGAAGGAGGGCCTCTTCGCGACCTTCCTCACCCCGGCCTCCGCCGCCCAGGAAGGCGAGGGCGACAAGCGCTGGGACACCGCCCGCATCGCGGCCCTCAACGAGATACTCGGCTTCTACGGCCTCGACTACTGGTACGCCTGGCAGGTCACCATCCTCGGCCTCGGCCCCGTCTGGCAGAGCGACAACGCCGCCGCGCGAGCCCGCGCCGCGGAACTCCTCACCCAGGGCGAGGTGTTCGCCTTCGGCCTGTCCGAGAAGGCCCACGGAGCCGACATCTACTCCACGGACATGCTGCTGGAGCCCGACGGCACGGGCGGCTTCCGGGCCACCGGCTCCAAGTACTACATCGGCAACGGCAACGCCGCCGGGCTCGTCTCCGTCTTCGGCCGCCGCACCGACGTCGAAGGCCCCGACGGCTACGTCTTCTTCGCCGCCGACAGCCGCCACCCGGCGTACCACCTTGTCAAGAACGTCGTCGACTCCTCGAAGTACGTCAGCGAGTTCCGCCTCGAGGACTACCCCGTCACCCCCCAGGACGTCCTGCACACCGGCCGCGCCGCCTTCGACGCCGCCCTCAACACCGTCAACGTCGGCAAGTTCAACCTGTGCACCGCCTCCATCGGCATCTGCGAGCACGCGATGTACGAGGCGGTCACCCACGCGCAGAACCGCATCCTCTACGGCCGTCCCGTCACCGCCTTCCCGCACGTGCGACGGGAGTTGACCGACGCGTACGTCCGGCTCGTCGGCATGAAGCTGTTCAGCGACCGTGCCGTCGACTACTTCCGCACCGCGGGCCCCGACGACCGCCGCTACCTCCTCTTCAACCCGATGACGAAGATGAAGGTGACCACCGAGGGCGAGAAGGTCATCGACCTGATGTGGGACGTCATCGCCGCCAAGGGCTTCGAGAAGGACAACTACTTCGCCCAGGCCGCCGTCGAGATCCGCGGCCTGCCGAAGCTCGAGGGCACTGTGCACGTCAACCTGGCGCTGATCCTCAAGTTCATGCGCAACCACCTCCTCGACCCGGTCGCCTACGAGCCCGTCCCCACCCGTCTCGACGCGGCCGACGACGACTTCCTCTTCCGGCAGGGACCGGCCCGCGGTCTCGGCTCGGTACGCTTCCACGACTGGCGGCCGGCCTTCGACGCGTACGCCCACCTGTCCAACGTGGCGCGTTTCCGCGAACAGGCCGACGCACTCTGCGAGTTCGTCCGTACGGCCGCTCCCGACGAGGAGCAGAGCCGGGACCTCGACCTGCTCCTCGCCGTCGGGCAGCTCTTCGCGCTCGTCGTCCACGGGCAGCTGGTCCTGGAGCAGGCAGCCCTCGCGGGCCTCGACGAGGACGTCCTCGACGAACTGTTCGCTGTCCTCGTGCGGGACTTCTCCGCGCACGCCGTCGAACTGCACGGCAAGGACTCCGCGACCGAGGCCCAGCAGCTCTGGGCGCTCGGCGCGGTCCGGCGCCCGGTCGTCGACGGCGCCCGCTCGGAGCGCGTCTGGCAGCGCGTCGAGGCTCTGTCGGGGGCGTACGAGCTGAAGCCCTGAGGTTTCCACACGCCCTCGAAAGACGGCCGGCCGCTCACTGTGTGCCGGGACCCCCGGCACACAGTGCGTGCTCGATCAGGGCGCCGGCCGCGTTCTCCTGCTCCATGATGTGCCCCGGAGTGTCGCCGCGGGCCTCCGACATCGAGACCACGGCGCTTCGCCTGCCGTCGTCGGTGACGCCGTTGAGGGTGATGTAACCGCCGTCCCCGCCCTCGTGGCTCCAGTACGTCCCTCCGCAGTCCAAGGGACGTTCGACCAGGCCCAACCCGTATCGGCCGCCGGGCCACAGCTTTTCGACTTCGGCGCTCACGGCGACGGTCCGCTTCATCTCGGCCAGCTGCCGTGCGGGTAGCAGGCGACCGCCCAGCAGCGCGCGGAAGAAGCGGTTCTCGTCCCGGGTTGTGGTGACCCACGACAGGTTCTCGTGGTCCACCGGTATCTGGTCGGTGACGTCCACCCGGGAACCGGGGCCGAAGAACTCGTAGGCCTGGGCGTGGGGCCGGGGCAGGGTGGGGGAGGCGCCCATCCACCGGGTCTGGTCGAGGCCCAGCGGGCGCAGGATGCGGTCTTCGATCTCCCGGTGGGCGGGTCGACCGGTGGCCTTCTTGATGATCATGTCGAGCAGGACGTAGCCGGTGTTGGAGTATGCCCAGCCCCCACCGGGCTCGAAGGGGTGCGGCGCGTGCGCCATGGCCCGGGCGACGAGCTCCTCGGAATCGTGGACGTCGTGGCGCTGCTCGTAGTACTCATCAGGCGTGGTGTATCCGGGCAGGTCGTCGCGGATTCCACTGGTGTGCTGGAGCAGTTCGCGGACGGCGATCCGGCTGCCGTCGTTGCCGTTGCCCTGCACCACTCCTGGCAGCCAGCGGTCGACCGTGTCGTGCAGGGACAGCCGGCCCTCGGCCTCCAGTTGGAGGACCACGGTGGCGACCAGCGTCTTCGACGTGCTGGCCATGCGGAACCAGCCGCGGGGGGAGACCGGGCGGCCGGTGTTCAGATCGGCGGTACCGCTGGTCGCGACCGCCTGCCCGCCGTCGGCCGCGACCGCGCGAGCCTGCACACCGCTGACGCCGAGCGCGTGGATCGCCTCGGTGTCCCGGCGTAACTGCTCCGCGAGGGAGCGGCCGGCGGGCTGTGCGACGGCGGGGGCCACCTCGGCGGCGAGGAGCGTGGCGACACCGAGCGCCATGGCCAGGTGCTTCCGCAGAGTCCAAGTCATGGCTCGACGCTAGTTTCGCTGCCGGGCGGGTGCGATCCGGCGCACCCCAAGATCGGAAGGGGGGATACCCCCCCCGTGCGGGCCGTGGCCGTCCGGCGTCGACCGCGTGAAGTCATCCGGGCGGTGAGGGCCCAACGGCCGGCGACGGCATGAACCGGGAGGCACAGCCGGGACCCGGCGGGGAATCAACCGCGACATCACGGGCACTCCACAGCCGTCACCATCCATCGCGTTGAGGAGAGCCATGGCACCCAAGACCGGAAACGACCAGGCCAACCGGTTCTGCAAGGCGTGCGGCACGCCGGCCGAGGACGGCAAGCTGTGCAGCCACTGCGGCACGGTTCTGGACTTCCCCGACGATGCCGGCCTGATCGAAGACCAAGGTGCGGCAGTGCGACGTGAGTTCGAGGGAGACATCGGACAGCGACGGCAAGGGTGATCGGCGGCGCAACGAAATGAACTCGATCCGCTTAACCGCGCACACCGGGGTACACGGGCCGACATGGCATCCAAGACTGATCGCGTCAAGTCCCTGCGGGCCGTGCGACAACTGCGCCAGGTTCGCGTCTTCTATGTGGTGGGCGTCCTTGTGTGGGCGGCATCGACAGCTTGGACGGGCTGGCAGTCTCCCGGCAGCCGGCAGATGTGGGTGTCCGCCCTCCTCCTGGCCATCTTCACCGGTCTCCTGCTCACGGCGTCCCTGTGGCTGCAGCGTCTCCGGGCCGCAGGCTCAGCCGACCGCCCCGTCCACCACGCCGCAGCACGAAGGACGACCGCACCCCGCCACGTGCACGCCTGAAGCACGGCGGGTTCACGGTCCTGCCAACCGACGCCCCCACGCCCTGATCGTCGGCCCTGCAGGCTGGACCACCTGCACAGCCTGTGCCTCGCGGCCGGCGATCAGACCTCGCCCGTGGACCTGCGACGGCGGCGCGCGCCGACGACCGATCCGGCACCGAGTACGACGGTGGCGGCGCTGGTCAGGGCGATCGGCGTCATCGCGGAGGAGGAACCCGTTGCGGCGAGGCTGCCGTGGGTGCCGGACCCCGTGGCCGTCGTCGTGGTCACCTGCTGGGACGTGCCCCCCTGCGCCGAGAGGCCGGAACCCTTGCCGGGCTTCGCCGCGCCGGGCCGCTCGTCGTCGTTCTGGCCGGGATCGCCGGGCTTGGCGTCGTCGACCGGGTCGGTCTTGTCGCCCGCGGGCGTGAGCTTGAAGTCGTAGCGCTTCATCGGGCCCAGCACGCACGGGTTGTACGCATCGGAGGCGTCGCCGGCGAGGAGGGCGAAGGCGTCGGCGTCCTTGACGCCGGGATCGACCGTCATGCGCAGCTTCACGTCGCTGTGCTCGCCCGGCTTCATGGCCTCGATGCGGGCGAGGTGCTCCGGCCCCTCACCGTTCAGGGTCTGCCAGATGGGGCCATTGGACCATTCGACCTCGAGAGGGTCCTTCACACCGCGGCTCTTCCCGGCCTCGTGGAAGAAGACCAAAGGATCCACGGCCAGTGTGCGCTGGGTGCCGTTGGTCACGCGCATGATGAAGTCGACGGTGCTTCCGGCGGCGACCTTGGTCGGCAGCCCCACCGCGAGCGAGGTCAGCCCGTCCTCCCGCACGCACTGCTTGGCGGTGGCGAGCGCCTTGTCGGCGGCCTCCTTGGCCGCCCGGGCCTTCTCCAAGGCCTGCTGGATCTGGTGGTACTTGCGGACGGCCGCCGCCCGGGCGTCGCCGAGTGCGGTGCTGGCCTGCTCGGCCGCCGCATCGGCCACCTGCTCGGCCGCGATCGCCTTCGCCAGGTCTCCTTCCGCCGCCTCGAGGGCCTGCTGTGCCTCGGCCTTCTCGGTGTCGCTCTGTGCCGCTTCGAGCTTGGCCTCGGCGTCCGTGACGGCCTTCTCGGCCGCGTCCTTCGCAGCGGCCGCTTCCTTGGCCGTCCTGGCCGCGGCGATGACGGCCGCCTTGAGCGGGTGCGTGTCGGAGTCCAGGGCCTTGAGGGTGGCGTCGAGCTCCTTGCGCCCTTCCGTGGCCGCCGTGACGGCCGCGGCGTAGGCCTTCTGGGCGTCGGTGGCCGCCTGCGCCAACTCCGCGTACGTCGGCTGGTTCTGCGTCGGCCCCGCGGGCGACCCGGCGGCGAAGGCCGGAGCGGCGGTGATCAGCGCGACGTGGGTGGCCACGGTGACGGTGGCGGCCACGGCAAGGCGACGGCAGAACTTCACAGGGGTCCTTTCACGACCGGGGCGGCAGTCACCGGGCGACACACGGGAGCCGAGAACCCGTTGATCTTATAGTCCCGGCAAAGAAGATGATGATCTATTTTTCGGACGTTGCCGCTCCAACCCGCTTTCCCTAGAGGCAAGTTGCGGCGGAGAAGCGATCCCGGGCCGTCGCAGCAAGACTGTGTACGCCCGTACACAACGATATGTACACTCGTGCACATGGGATACGGACTGCTGGCCGCGGCCATCGCGGCGGAGGTGGCCGGGACGACGGCCATGAAGTTCAGCGAGGGGTTCAGCAAGCTGTGGCCGTCGCTCGGCACGGTGGTCGGATATCTGATCGCCTTCGCACTGCTCGCGCAGACCTTGAAGGTGATGCAGGTCGGAACCGCATACGCGATCTGGGCCGGGGCGGGCACCGCGGCGGTCGCCGCGATCGGGATCCTCTTCCTCGGCGAGACGGCCGGGCCCGCCAAACTCGCCGGGATCCTCTGCGTGATCCTCGGCGTCGTGCTGCTCAATCTCGGAGGAGCGCACTGATGGCCGGGCCGCGAAGGTACGACCCCGAGCGGCGCCAGCGCATCGTCGACGCCGCGATCCGGGTGGTG
Organism: Streptomyces sp. NPDC088254; assembly: GCF_044740925.1. Taxonomy (NCBI): domain Bacteria; kingdom Bacillati; phylum Actinomycetota; class Actinomycetes; order Kitasatosporales; family Streptomycetaceae; genus Streptomyces; species Streptomyces sp. NPDC088254. Next base: position 223,212 of record NZ_JBIURQ010000005.1, read on the forward strand.
GGGCGCTCCGGCATCTCCGGCCTCAGCCATCGCACCGCCGCGGCCGAGGCCGACGTGCCGCTCGGCTCCACCACGTACCACTTCAAGAGCCTGGACGACCTGCTCGTGGCCGCCCTCCGCCAGGCCGGCGAGGGCTTCGCCAAGGTGGTGCGCGAACACGGCGGTGCCCTGGCCGATCCCGACAGCGACCTCGCCGCCGAGCTGGCCCGGCTGACCGGCCAGTGGCTGGGCGGCGACCGTGCCGGCGTGGAGCTGGAGTACGAGCTCTATCTCGCCGCGCTGCGCCGCCCCGCGCTGCGCGCCGTCGCCGCCGAATGGTGCGAGGAGGTCGCCGAGTTGCTCTCCCACCGCACCGACCCACGCACCGGGCGTGCCCTGGTGGCTCTGCTCGACGGCATCTGTCTGCAAGTGCTGCTGACCGGTGGGGAGTACGACGAGGAGTACGCGAGAGACGCACTCGCGCGGGTCATCGGGGGGAGCGGCCAGGCACAGCATCCCTGAGTGCCTGTTTCCGGTCCCAGATTCTGAGTAGCTTCAGGGCCTTGGCTGGGCAGGGCGGAAAAGGGTGTGCGGGTGCTGCGGCCGGACGCTCCGCCCAATGCCGTGTACTGCTCGCCATCATGTCGTTCCAGGCAGTGGCACCGGGACCAATGTCAAGTGTCCTGAGTGCGGGGCCACTTGGGTGGCCGGAGCGGATCGGCGTTCGAACGCCGTTCACTGCTCGCGGCGGTGCGTCACGCCACGGCAAGCGCGACCACGCCTTCCCGGACACCGCCACAGCGACAGCCGTCTGCGCCCGTCTGCGCCCGGCTGCGAACGTACCTCGCCCGGGACCGGCCCTAGACCCGGCCCCGGGCCGGCTCCGGCCTCTGGGCGGGGATGTCGGTCGAGGCCGGGCCGTCCTCCCTGGTCTCCCCGGCCCTCCCGGTGTCCTCCGCTGCGCCGAACCAGGCCACCGCGACCGCGCCCGAGACCGCCAGGACGAAGCCGGTCACCGCCAGCCAGGCGAAACCGGGGCGGGAGGCGTCCCCCAGCCACCAGACGCCGATCATGCCGGGCAGCACGGTCTCACCGACCACCAGCGCCGCCGTAGCTCCGTTCACCGAGCCGATCTGCAGCGCAACGGTGTGCAGGTACATGCCTCCGATTCCGGCGACGAGAACGGCGTACAGGGCCGGGTCGGCGAGCAGCGCGCCCATGTCGAACGGATCGACACCGTTCAGCACCCGCACACCCACGCCGAGCGCCCCGAAGCCGAGTCCGGAGAGCAGACCGGCCACGATCGTGGCCCGGGCGCCGAGCAGCCGGACCAGAACCGTGCCGCCCGCCATCAGCAGCACGGAAACCGTGAAGAGCCACCAGTGGGTGGTGATCGGCGTGTGCCCGCTGCCCTCAGGACCCGCCGCGCTCGCGAGCAGCACCAGCGCCGAGCAGACGACTGCGATCGAGGTCCACTCCGCCCGGGTCAGCCGGATGCCCAGCAGCTTGACGCTCAGGACGGCCGTGATGATGAGGTTGGCGCTGATGACCGTCTGGGAGAGGAACAGCGGCAGCAGACGGGCGGCGAGCGCGCCGAGCCCGAAGCCGACGAAGTCCAGGACCGTGCCGACGACGAACTCCCAGGTCATCGCGGCCTGGGCGGTGGAGGAGAGACTGGGGCCGCCATGCGCGGTGACCTGTCCGCTGGTGTGCCCGGCGGCGGCCGCCCCGCGGCGGGCCGACTTGCGGGAGCCGACGGCTTGGAGGACGGAGCCCGTGCCGTAACAAATCGAGGCCGCGACGGCGGTCAGCAGTCCTATGAGCACCGAGCACTCCGTTCAGGGGGTGGTTCCTGGCTGTTCTCCCTGCCAGACGCGGGATCGGCCGCCCTCGTTGCACGGACCGGGCCTTCGCCGAGATGGACGTGAAGAAGGCTGCCCGGAGTCCCGCAGTGGTTCGTGACGGGGCCAGGAGGCCCGGACCCCGTCCGCTGGGAGGGAGCAGGGAGGCAGGGCTGCGGCTCCGCGCTGTCGATCACGTTCCCGTCGCTCGGCGCCGCGCCGCCTACCGCCCGGCCGTCGGGACGTCCGGGCGAGGATCGATCGGCGTGAGCACTCCGAGGCGGTCCTCGACCTCCTGGGCAGCGTCCAGGCACAGGTCCTCCCGGAACGCGCGCCCGACGATCTGCACGCCGGACGGCAGGCCGTCGGCCACTCCGGTCGGCACGGCGACCCCGGGCACACCCGCGAAGCTGGTCACCGTGCACAGGCGCATGCCGGAGCCGACGCGTTCCCGTCCTGCCCGGTCGCGTGACTCCAGCCCCGGCTCGACGGCGGGCTCCGTGAACACCGGCCCGAGCAGCAGCGGGTATTCGTCGAGGAACTCCGCCCAGGAGCGGCGGATGCCCAGCCAGACGCCCATCAGCTGCATGAACTCCGCCGCGGTGGCGGGCGGCGTCTTTTCCATCGTCATCCCGATGTAGCGATCTCCGCCCTCGCCGAGCAGTGTCCGCACCGCCGGCCAGGTCGGGGCGAACTCGGTCACGACGATCCGGTGGTACGCCTCCAGCGCCTCGTCCAACCGCGGAACGTCCTCGATCTCCCGGACGTCGTACCCGGCGTCCCGCAGTGCGTCGGCAGCAGCCGCGACAGCACCGCGGACCGTCGGATGGACGCCGTGGCCGCCGGGATCGGTGACCACCGCGACCTTCACCGGTCCCGGCAGCGGCTCACCGCGCACGGGCACCGGTACGGCCCGCGGGTCCCTCGGGTCGGCCCCGGCCAGCGCCTCGTATGCCAGCCGCAGGTCGGCGATCCTGCGGGCCAGGGGTCCGTCGGTGACCAGCATCTGTGAGGCCGGTCCCGGGTCGCCCGAGCCGAGAAGGCGGTGGTCCGCGGGGAACCGCCCGGCGGAGGGCTTCAGTCCCGCCACGCCGCAGAACGAGGCCGGGATCCGTACCGATCCACCGGAGTCGTTGCCGAGCCCGAGCGCGGCCATGCCGGTGGCGACGGCCACTCCGTCGCCGCCGCTGGAGCCGCCGGGAGTCCGGCTGCGGTCCCACGGGTTGACGGTGTCGCCGAACAGTTCGCTCCTGGTGTGCATACCCGCCAGGACCAGGGTGGGTATGTTGCTGTGCCCGATCGGTACGGCTCCGGCGGCACGCAGCCGGGCCACCGGCGGCGCGTCGGCCGCCGCCACCAGATCGCGGAAGCGTGCTGCTCCCATCGTGGTCGGCACACCTTCGACGGCGGTGGTCTCCTTCACCGTGAACGGCACCCCCGCCAGAGGTCCCAGCTCTTCGCCTGCGGCCCTGCGTGCGTCCGTCTGCGCCGCTGCTTCCCGGGCGTGCTCAGCCATCAGCTGAGTGACCGCGTTGACTCGCGGGTTGACGTCGGCGATGCGGTCCAGGTGGCTGTCGACCAGTTCGACGGCCGATACGTCTCCGTTCCGGACTGCCTCTGCCTGGGCTGCGGCAGACATCTTCCAAAGAGCGTCCCGCACGATTCTCGTCTCCCCGTCCATGTGCCGAAGTGCTCGCGTCGGAACTCTAACTCAGAAGCGATACGATCGTATCGGAAAAGGGAGGCGGCCGATCATGCCCAAGCAGGTGGACTACGAGAGCCGACGCCGACGGATCGCCGAGGCCGTCTGCCTCCTCGTCGACGAGCACGGACCGGAGGGGGCGACCATGCGCGACGTCGCCGCCTGTGCGGAGGTCTCCCTCGGTGCCGTTCAGCGTTGCTTCCGCAGCAAGGAGGAGATGCTCCTGTTCGCCGTGGACCACGTCGGCGAGCGCATCATCGAACGCGTACGGGCCCGCCTGTCCGGCAGCCCGGCCCAGTCAGCGTCTACCGCCCTGGGCCACGCGGCCACCGAGATCGCCTTGCTCCGCAGACAACACCGTGCCGAGGCGCGGGTGTGGCTCGCGTTCGTCGCCCAGGCTGCCGTCAGCGAGCCGCTCGCCGCCAAACTCAGAACCAGTTACGAGGCTCTCCACGACCTCCTCTGCCGCCTCCTCACGGAGGCCCTCAGTGCGGAGGCCGGCGGGAGCGGCTCGGCCGGCGGCGACGCTGGCACACTCGATCCCCAGCGCGAGGCGAGGGCCCTGCTCGCCCTCGTGGATGGCCTGACCAGCCATGTGCTCATAGGGCACTTGACCGCCGAGGAGGCCGAGGACGCCCTGCACATGCATCTGACCCGCCTCTGGGAAGGCCTCGAAACCGGCGGTCCCGTGCCGTCCATCGCACAGGCGACGTGACGAGGCACCTCGCGTGGCTTTCCGTTGTCCAGCCCGGGGGAGCGGCAAGACCCGACAGCATGGCGGACCTGTCAGGTGCCGCTCACGGTTAGCCCAGAGGACCGGGGCGCCGAAATGTGCGGACGTAAGACTTCCGTCATCCGTTGCCCGATGACACGCCGCCCGCCCGGCCCGTTGAATGCAAGTGGCAGGGAACATTCAGGGATCGAGGCGGGCATGGGGCGTGGACGGAAGACGCTGGGGAGGCCGTGGGCCCTGGGGGCGCTGGTGGCGTTGGCCGCCGGTGTGGGCTTGGGGTTGTACTGGTTCCAGCCGTGGAAGCTGTGGCAGGACCGAACCGTGCAGGAGGCCCTGCCCGGCGCTGCGGCCCCCGCGGCGCCTCCGGCCGGAGCGCCCTCCGCGTCGCCCGCCCCGGCTCCTCAGCCCCGGACGGTGGCGGCCGGCGCGTTGATCAGCCACGAGCACGCCACCACCGGCAGCGTGAAACTCGTACGGCTCCCCGACGGCTCCCATGTCGTACGGCTGGAGGACCTCGACACCAGCAACGGCCCGGATCTGCGCGTGTGGCTGACCGACGCGCCGGTGAAGGAGGGGCGGGCCGGCTGGCGCGTCTTCGACGACGGCGCGTATGTCAGCCTCGGCAAGCTCAAGGGCAACAAGGGGAGCCAGAACTACGCCGTCCCCGCTGACGTCGACCCGTCCCGGTACACCAGCGTGAGCATCTGGTGCGACCGCTTCGACGTGTCCTTCGGCGCGGCCCGACTCACGCGCTCCTGAGTCCCGCCGGGGCGCGTCGAAGCTCCTCTGCCGTCTCCGTGCCTGGGCCGTGCGCCCGGCCGGAAAGAGCTCAGCGGGCGCGCAGGACATCGAGGGCGGTGAGAGCCACCTGCAGGTCGGTCCGCTGCTCGCCGGATTCGAGGTCGCGATCGAGGAGGCGCTCGATGGCGCGCAGACGCCGGTACGTGGTCTCGCGGGAGAGGGAGCCCCGGCGCGCGGCGACGGTCTTGTTGCCGGCCGCGTCGAGGTAGTGGCGCGGGGTCGCCAGCAGGTCGGTGCCGTGCCGGGCGTCGTGGTCGATGAGCCGCGCTCCTGCGCGGCGGGGGGATCCGCAAGCTGTCGTTCACCGACTCCACCGCCGTCGGCCGGCTGCTGCTCGCCCAGAGCGCGGACGCGGTCGTACGGACCTCGGTGGAGCTGGGCGGCAACGCGCCGTTCGTCGTCTTCGAGGACGCCGACCTCGACAAGGCCGTGGACGGCGCGATGGTCGCCAAGATGCGCAACATGGATGAGGCGTGCACCGCCGCCAACCGCTTCTTCGTGCACAGCTCCGTGGCGGAGGAGTTCGGGCGCCGGCTGGCCGAGCGGATGGGTGTGCTGGTCGTCGGCGCCGGCACCCGGGACGGCGTCGACGTGGGACCGCTGATCGACAGGACCGGACGGTCCAAGGTCGAGGAACTCGTGGCCGACGCGGTGGAGCGCGGCGCCCGGGTGCTGGTCGGCGGTCGTACGCCCGAAGGCCCCGGCTGCTTCTACCCGCCGACCGTGCTCACGGAGGTGTCCCCCGAGAGCCGTCTGATGGGCACGGAGATCTTCGGCCCGGTCGCCGCGATTCTCACCTTCGAGGAAGAGGACGTGATCCGCCGGGCCAACGACACCCCTTGGGGCCTGGTCGGTTCGTCTTCACCGAGGGCCTCGACCGTGCCCTGCGGGTGAGCGAGCGGCTGGAGGCGGGCATGGTGGGGCCGAGCACGGGGCTCGTGTCCAACCCGGCCGCACCCTTCGGCGGCGTCAAGCAGTCGGGGCTGGGCCGCGAGGGCGGCCGGGTCGGGATCGCCGAGTTCCTGGAGTACCAGTACCTCGCGATGCCGGCGAACTGACGGACCACGGCCGCCACCGAGACCGCCGGGGAGGACCTCGCGCCACCGGTCGCTGCGTGACCGAACCCGCCCTGCGGCAAGGCCTGTTGGTCGACGAGGACCTCACGGCCCGCTCCGACCGGAGGCCGTGGCCGGAAGCGGCCGGGTCCCGGCCCGACGGCCACGCGCCGAGCGGAGGACCACCTGGGCGACGCAGGAGTGGTCGTCCACCAAGGCCGCCGACCCAGCGCCCCCCTGCATCTCGCCAGCCCGGCGCTGGGCATCCTCGCCCCCAGGGCGTACGGCGAGGACGGCGACAGCGCTCAGGGAATGACGGAACCTGACAAATGTCATCTCTTCCTGTGATCAAGTTCCTTCTGCAGGTGGACGGTTGGCGGATACGACGCGTCGAGGATGGAGACATCCGTCATGTCCACCTGATGAAACGGGATCGCCGATGCTCGACGCCCACCCCAGCTCCTTCACCGACCGCCGGAGAGTGCGCCTGGCCGCCGTGGCCTCGGCGGTCCTGCTGTCGCTCGCCGTCGGTGCGTTTCCGGCCGCGGCCGCCGCTCCGCCGTCGGCCTCCGTCTCCACCAGCGCATCGGCCGCCTCCATGACGTTCGACCTCGACCGGAAGGCGTTGCGCGCCTCGCTCGAGGCGTTACACCAGGCGGGGATGTACGGGGCCTTCTCATCGGTGAGGGACGGGTCCGAGCGGTGGCGGGGGGCGGCAGGCGTCGCCGACATCGACACCGGACGGCCGATGCGCCCCGACTACGAGCACCGGATCGGCAGCATCACCAAGACCTTCACCTCGGTGGCCGTCCTCCAGCAGGTCGCCGCGGGCCGGATCGACCTGGACGCCCCCATCGGCGACTACCTCCCGGAGCTGGTGCCGGGCGAGCGCGGCCGGAACGTGACGGTACGCATGCTGCTCAACCACACGAGCGGCATCGGCGACTACATACTGCCCGTCTTCCCCAAGCTGATCGAGGACCCGGGACAGGCCTTGGACGAAGGCAGGTTCCGCAAGCTGGCTCCCGAGGAGCTGGTACGCCTCGGCCTGGCGGCCGCACCGCCGGCGGCACGCGGCACGCACTCCTACTCGAACACCAACTACATCATCGCCGGGCTGCTGTTGAAGAAGGTCACGGGCCAGGACCCGGAGTCGTACATCACCAGGAACGTCATCCGCAAAGCCGGACTACGGCACACGTACTTCCCACGCTCCCCCCACATCTCGGGGCCTCACGCCAAGATGTACGAGTCGTTCTACGGCGCCATCGAACCGGCGCGTGACTACAGCGTCTACGACATGTCCTGGGCCGGTACAGCCGGTGCGATGGTCTCCACGACGAACGACCTCAACGACTTCTACCGCCGGCTCCTGAGCGGGAAGCTGCTCGGCGAGGCGGAGCTGCGGGAGATGAAGACGACGGTTCCCGCGTACGAGCCGGATGAGGGACAGGAGGTGAGGATGCGGTACGGCCTCGGTCTGTACACCCTCAAGATGCCAAGCGGCGGCTGGTACTGGGGCCACGACGGCGGCGTGTTCGGAGCGGGGACCTGGGCGATGTCCACGGAGGACGGACGCCGGCAGGTCGCGATCGGCTACAACCTGATGAAGTACCAACGGTTCGGTGACGACGGTCAACCGCTGCCGGACCCGATCGGTTCCGCGCTGTTCCGCTACATGGACGGAGCACTGAGCGGCGCCCCGGCCCAGCGGGCCCCTGGCGCGACGCCGGTACCCCAGCGTCTGCTCGCCATGGAGCAGCCGCGCAGGTAGGGCGCGACATCGACCGGTGAACACGGGCTGCTCGCTCCCCGGGACGATGGTGCGATTCGACGAGGGGAGCTCGGGGTGGAGCAGCCGTTGGCGTGCCCGGGGAACCCGTGGTGATCGAAGTGGACGGGTGGCGTTTGGGGCTGGCCGTCTGCCGCGACACAGGAGTGTCCGAGCATGCCGCGAGGACCGCTGCGCTCGGCATCGACGGGTATGTGGCCGGGGTCGTCCACGCCGACCATGAGGCCGAGGTCCACGGCGAGCGCGCCCGCCGGGTCGCAGCGGACCACGGGGTGTGGGTCGCCACGGCGGCCTTCGCCGGTCCGGCCGGTGGCGGCTTCGACCGCACGTCCGGCCGTTCGGGCATCTGGTCCGCCGACGGGGAAGTGATCGCGGAGGCGGGGGCGGCCCCCGATGAGATCGCGCGAGCGGTGTTCATCAAGTGACTTCCTGACCACCCCAGCCCTGTCGCCTCCGGCCCGCTGAGGTCGGCGAGAGCAAGGGGCGGTGCCCAGCAGGAGGCAACAGGTTTCAGGTTGGAAGGGCCGCGCGGTCGCCGAGATGATGGACGGCGACCCCGAGGCCAACCCGTTGCGCGGCCTCGGCTTCCCGAAGGTCCCCGTCCCCTTCTGCAACGGCACCGCCTGGTTCCTGCCGTTCGGCGGCGCCTGCTACTGCTACAAGGCCAAGGACCGCCTGCTCTGAAGCCGCGACGACTGCGGGGGTCCGCCGGGATGGCGGTGGCGCGAGCCCCGCAGCGCGACGAGAGCAGCATGCGTACAACCCCGACCGATCTCCCGCACCCCCGTTTCACATCGACCGAGAGTAGGCCGCACCACCATGATCGCCGCAGCCACACGCAGCGAGCACGACCTGCTCGGCGGCCGTGACGTCCCCGCCGACGCGCACCGGGGTGTGCACACCCTGCGCGCCGTCGAGAATTTCCCGATCACCGGTACGGCCATCCCCGCCTGTCCGCACCTCATCGATGCCCTCGCCGCGGTGAAGGAGGCCGCCGCCCTCGCCAACGAGGAACTCGGGCTGCTGGCGCCGGAGAAGGCCGCCGCCATCGTCGCCGCCTGCCGCGAGATACGGGCCGGCCGTCTGCACGAGCAGTTCGTGGTGGACGTCGTGCAGGGCGGCGCCGGCACCTCGACCAACATGAACGCCAACGAGGTCGTCGCCAACCGGGCCGTGGAACTGCTGGGCCACTCCAAGGGCCAGTACCAGTACCTGCACCCCGACGAGGACGTCAACCTCGGCCAGTCCACCAACGACGTCCACCCGACCGCCGTGAAGATCGCCACGATCTTCGCGGCGCGCACCCTGCTCAAGGCGATGTCGGTGCTGCAGGACGCGTTCGCCGCCAAGGCCGCGCAACGCGTGCATGACGCTGGCCGAGCGCTGCGTCAACGGCATCACAGCCGACGAAGAGCAGCTGAGCTCGGCCGTGGAACGCTCCATCGGTCTGGTCACCGCCCTCAACCCGCACATCGGCTCCACCACCGCCACCGACATAGCCAATGAAGCACTGGCCACCGGAAAGGGAGTCGGGGAACTCGTCCTGGAAGAAAACCTGCTGTCCGCAGACGCGCTGACGGACCTGCTGCAGCCCGAAACCGTCGCCCGCAAAGCCCACGTACTGACCTGAACGGCCGGCGACAACAGGGCCCGGCCCGATTTCCTCGAGGAGGCAGGCTGGATCACAGGCGGGACAGTTGCAACCCTACGGCGACGCTATAGGCTGCGGGCCTGTGACCGGAATCGATCTTGTCAATGGGACGGTCGGGGCCGTCCTCGGCATCGTCTTCGCCATACTCTTCCAACAGCCGCTCCAGGACGCCTGGTTCAGGATCCGACGCCGCTCCGCCACCTTCGTGCGCAGTCTGACGTACCGTTCGGACGGCGCCCCGCTCTCCACGTGGTCCACTTTCTCGATCGGGCCGCTGCACACGTCGGCGCTCGTCGTCGAGGGGGACGGCGAGCAGGCCATCGCGCCGGAGTCGGTCCGGGTCCAGGTGCTGGACGGTGAGGCAGTACTCCCGGAGGACATGGCGCCGTGGCGTGCGGAAATCGAGGCGGCGGAGGAGCTGGCGGAGACATCCGGCACCCGGGTACGCATCTGGAACGGTCCCCGATACGCCGTGGAGGGCCTGGAGATCTCCCGCACCGCGCTCGAGGAGCACGCGGACGTCCGACTGCGGCTGCGCCCCACCGACTACTTCACCTTCCTCGCAGCGCAGCAGCTCGACCGCAGGCTTCCCGACGGAACCACCCCGCGCGAGCGCTACCTCGACCCCGACCGCCCCCTGGACGCCCCTGCCTTCCTGCAGTGCAGCTTCGGCGTGAACGTGGCCGTGGTCACCGCCGACCACCTGCTCGTCGTGAGCCGGCGAGCCGACAACGTGCGCTCGGGGGCAAACCTTTGGGGCTCCTCGGTGAACGAGGGGCTCTCCCGGCACATCGACTCGGCCGGCCGCAACACGCCTGACCTGTACGACGTCGCACGGCGCGGCATGCGCGAGGAACTCTCCCTCGAGCCGCACGAGTACACGCTCACGATGCTCGCCTTCGTCCTGGACGTCGAACGGCGGCAGTGGAGCACCCACTTCACCGCACACCTCACCGAACTGACCGGCGACGCCCTGCAGTCCCGCATCTCACGCGGGGTCGCCGACCGGTGGGAGCACCAGAGCATCGAGTACGTCCCGTTCCGTCCGGCGGACGTGGTTCGCTACCTCCTGCGCCCGGACCGCATCCGTCGCTGGGCCCCGGTCACCCCGGCCCTGTTCCACCTGGCCCTGGTGCACACCCATGGCCGCAGCGCGGTGGAACGTGCTGAGGTTCAGGCCGTCCGTCGGCTGCGCTGAAGTCCGTCTTCCAGCATTATCGGATGGTGGATCACGCTACGCCCGGCCGGTGACCGTCAGCGAGACGGTGGCGGTCCATCCGACGCGAGTCCGGGCCCGAGGGAGGCCCCGCCTGCGCTGTCGGCAGTCGGACAGGTCGGGGCGTACTGCTCCGACGACAACTCGAACACCCGGACTCGGCGACCACCGGTGGGATGGACGGTTTCACGGACCACACGCATGCCCAGCTTGGTCATGATCCGTTCGGAGGCGTCGTTGCCCACTTGAGCGATGCTGACGATCCGCCGCAGTCCTCGCTCTTCGAACCCGAACCGTACGGCGGCCGCAGCGGCCTCGGTGGCCAAGCCCTGCCTCCAGTGGGAACGTCCCAGCCGCCAGCCGACCTCAACGGCCGGCAGTACCTCCGGCAGGAAGTCGGGCACCGAAAGGCCGGTGAACCCGGCCAGCTCGCCAGTGGACCGGATCTCCACGGCGAAAAGGCCGAATCCCCGTGACTCCCATTCGCTCTCCCATGCCCGGATCCCGCTGCGAGTCTGCTGTTCGTCACGGACGCTGCCGTCACGGATCCACCGCATGACCTCGGGGTCGGCATTGATGGCAGCCATAGGCGCAACGTCTTCCTCGCGCCAGCGGCGCAGGATCAAACGGGGAGTCTCCAGCGTGACCATCCGATCACCCTAGTGTCTGGGCCGGGCAGCCGAACCCTCGGTCGACCTGGTTGATCCACGAGGAGTCGGCCGGCGTGAAGTGGGTCTCCCGCCGCGGGTGTCGGCCGGCCAATCCTTGATCGTGGGCGCCTTGTGGGTGCCCTGGTTGTCCACGATCAGGTTGGCCTGGGCACTCCCTTGACCAGAACGACCCGGCGCGCGGCGCGTCAGGAGACGGCCAGTTCGGCCCAGATGGTCTTCCCGGAGGCGGTGTACCGCGTGCCCCAGCGCTGGGACACCTGGGCGACGAGGAACAGACCGCGGCCCCCCTCGTCGTCCCGGCGCGCTCGACGCAGGTGGGGTGCCGTGTGTGCCCTGTCGGAGACCTCGCACAGCAGGCAGCGATCCCTGATCAGCCGCAGCATGACGGGGCCGGTGGCATATCGCAGGCCGTTGGTGACCAGCTCACTCACCACGAGGGCGGCGGTGAAGGACAGCTCGGACAGGTCCCAGTCCGCCAGCTGCCGCTCGGTGTGCGCGCGGGCCTCAGCCACCATCGCCGGATCGGGCGGCAGCTCCAGATCCGCCACATGGTCGGCGTCCAGACGCCGGGTGCGGACGAGCAGCAGCGTGGCATCGTCCGCCTGCGGGCCGGGCGTCAGCGTCGACAGGGCCCGGTCGCACAGCTCCTCCACCGGGCATCGCTGCCAGGTCAGCACCTCGGCGAGGCGGTCGATCCCGCTGTCGATGTCGGTGCGCCGGTCCTCCACGAGCCCGTCGGTGAAGAACGCCGCCACGCTGCCGCTGGACAGGTTCAGCTCGACGTTCTCGTAGGGCAGGCCGGACAGCCCCAGGGGCGGCCCGGGCGGCAGCGCGGACCAGGCCACCGAGCCGCTCGCGTCCGCCACGATCGGCGGAGGGTGGCCCGCGCTCGCCCAGGTGCACCGGCCGCCGACCGGGTCGTAGATCGCGTAGAGGCAGGTCACCCCGAGCCCCTCGTCGCTCGGCCCGTCGTCCCCGGAGGATTCCGAGTCCTGTGCGACCAGGTCGTCGAGCCGGGTGAGCAGCTCGGCCGGATCAAGGTCCAGCAGGGCCAGAGTCCGCACGGTGGCGCGCAGCCGGCCCATGGTCGCGGCAGCGTGCACGCCGTGGCCCACCACGTCGCCGACGGTCAGGCCCACTCTGGCACCGGAAAGCGGGATCACGTCGAACCAGTCCCCGCCCACGCCCACACGACTGTCGGCGGGCAGGTAGCGGTAGGCCACGTCGACCCCGCTCAGCTCGGGAAGGCGCTGCGGCAGCAGGCTCCGCTGCAACACCAGAGCCGCCTCGTGCTGGCTGGTGTAACGACGGGCGTTGTCGATGCCGACGGCGGCCCGCTCGGCCAGTTCCACGGCGAGCGTCTGCTCCTCGGCTCCGAAAGGGTCGGGATTGCTGCTGCGCCGGAAAGTGGCGAGCCCCAGAACCGCGTCGCGGGTGAGCAGCGGCACGAAGAGACAGGAATGCCGACCGCCCGCTCCCGCCTCGACCGGCGACTCGGGCGGGGAGGCGTCGACGACGGGGCGGCTGGTGCTCAGACTCGTGGCCTGCGGTGACGACGGCGGGTAGGAGACGGGAGTGGTCCCGAACTCCTCCGGGGTCCGACCGTGCAACCGCAGCAGACTGTGCCCAGGCGCCGAGCCCGTCGGCGCCCGCCGCCCCTCGATGACCGCCGGCGGCAGATCCACCAGCACCTCGTCGGCCAGTTGCGGCACCGCCACGTCGGCGAGCTCCGCGGCCGTGCGACGCACGTCCAGCGAGGCTCCGATGCGCTTGCCCGCCCGCACCAGCAGCGACAGCCGCTCCTGGGCGCGGTAGCGCTCGGTGATGTCCAGGGACTCCTCGAACAGACCGAGCGGGTCTCCCCGGGCGTCCAGCAGCCGGTGATAGGAGCAGGACCAGACATGCTCACGCACCGGGTCGACGGGAGCCCGCCCGCGATAGTGCAAGCCGAGGATCGGTTCCCCCGTCGACAGCACGTGCTCCATCACCTGCTCTTCGTCCGGAGGATGGTGACGGGAGACGAACTCTCCTTCGGGGAACAGGTCCGCGGCCGGTCGTCCCACATAGTGCGCGACCCCTGCGAGCTCCAGATCGGTCGACACGTTGCCCCAGACGACACGCAGGTCCGTGCCGAAGATGGTCAGGCCGACGGGAGACTCGGTCGCCAGCCCCTGGAGCATCGCCAGTTGCGCCTCCCAGGCACGCTGCGCCTCCAGGTCGGCCGCGACCACGACGGTCGCGGCAACGCCGTCGTGCGTGAGCGGGCTGAACGCCACGGCCGCGCGCACGGTACGCCCGTCGCGGCGGCAGAGGTCCAGGACCGCGCTACGGGGCTTGTGAGCCTTGCACAGACCGGACAGCCGCTGCTCCGGGTTCGCCGCGAGCAACCTGGCGGCCGGCTGACCCAGCACGTCCTGCGGGGAGTGCCCGAGAAGGCGCTGGGCCGAGGCACCCCACCCACGCACACGGCCTTCCTCGTCCAGCACAGCGGCAGCGGCCTTGGAGAGGTCCAGGGGACTGTGGAAGTCGACGTCGGCCCCCTTCGGAAAACGATCCATGACCACCGCTTCCCTTCGTCCCCCCTCAGCATCCCGTGCCACACGCCCGACGACAACCGCACCCGGGCCGGGCCCTCGCTCGGCCGGAAGACAGCGAGCGGCGGGCATGAAGGGGTATACATCAGCGGGCATAGGGCTACGGAGCGGGTGATGAGTGACGTGATTGTCTCCGCCGAGCCGAGGGGCGAGGTCCGGCCGGCGGAGTTGTCGGCGAACGGGCCGGATCAACAGGTGACCGGGCCCGCGCGAGCGGCCTGCAACGCCGAGTCTGTCGCATGGCTGCGTGGTGTGGGCAGGGCCCGTCCGGCAGCCCGTGCGGGCCTTGTGCCGTGCAGAGTTCGAACTGTATTGGCTCATGGGTGTGATGGACGGAGCCCGGAGGGTACCTGCGGCTGAGTACAACGCACGCGCGATCGTGGGAGGTACCCATGGGCAAGCTGGGAGATATGGCGAACAAGGCCAAGGAGATGGCGAAGGGCCATCCGGACCAGGCCGACAAGGGTGTCGCGGGCGCCGAGCGGCTGGTCGACGAGAAGACGGGCGACAAGTACGACGCCCAGACCGACAAGGGCGCCGACGCTGTGCGCCGTACCTACGGAAGCGCCGGTACGACAGAGCGCTGACTCTCGGAGTCAGCCCCTGGCCCCTCGGCGCGACCCGCCGGGGGGCCGGTGCGTCGAAGCCGGGTTCCCGCCGCTGCGCGAGCTTCGCCGGCCAGACGGACTCGCGCATGCCAGGGCGGCAGTGTCCGCGGGATACGGTCCGGTCGACGCCTTCACCCGCGTTGCCCACCGGCCGCGCCACGCCCGCCGTCCAAGCCCTGGTGACCGTCCTGTGCGAGACGGTTGCGGCTGGGCGTTCGCCGGGCACCACCATGATCGGCCAGGTGCGTCCCGGCATATGAATCACGCGAAGCCGCCTGGGCCTTGTCCGGCGACCGGCAGTCCATGCGAGCCGGCGAGGGCGATCGGCCCGGCCGGGGGAGGGGTGCTCAGCGCTCCGCCCCGCAAGTCCCCGCCGCCATGTGGCCTCAGTCGAAGTCGAAGGTGGCCACGACGGGGGCGTGGTCGGACTCGGGATACTTGATGTCGGTGGCGAAGGCGATGGAGTCGTCGTGGAGGATCTCGTTGTGGATCTCCGAGCCGCGGTAGTGGGCGAGAAGGTTGCGGGTGACGAGCATGTGGTCGATCATCTGGCCCCGGCCGTGGTGGAAGAGGGTGTAGCGGGCCTCGTTGGGGATCGTGTGCTCGATGGGGACCAGGACCCGGCCGGCGAGGTCGCCGTTGTTGGTGTCCTCGACGTTGCCGCAGATGGCCAGGACCGGTACCTCTTCGGGCTCGGCGTTGAAGTCACCGGCGACGATGACGCGCGCCTCCGGGTCGTCGTCGAGGATCTGGTCGACGAGCCGTCTGACTTCCAGGGCCTGACTCATGCGCTTCATGGACGACAGGAAACTGCCCTCCGCCCAGCTGTCGGCGCTGCTCCAGACATCCCTGTGGGGGCCGGTGAGTTGCCCGGGGATGTCGCTCGGGAGCTTGGACTTGAGATGCACGTTGATGATGTGCAGCAGACGGCCTGGAGCCGCATGGTCGATGTCGATCTGCGCGTGCAGGATCGGGCGCTCGATGCCGATCGCGACCGGTCCGGTGTCAGGAGGCTTCGCGGTGAGCCGTTGGTAGCGCGGCTCATTGACCAGGTCGTTCTTCAGCTGCTGGTGCTTGACGACCGGCAGGTGGGTGGCGATGACCAGGTTGCGCAGGTCGAAGACCGCGTCGTTCGCGGGCTTGGTGCTGGTCAGCGACGCGCCTTCGAGGTTGGTTCCGGCCAGCAGCTCTTTCAGTGCGAGCAGGTCACGCGGCTGGCCGGGACGTTCCTGACCGTGCACTTCCTGGAAACAGGCGATGTCCGCCCGCAGCCGCGTGATCTGAGGCCTCATCAGCGCGATCCGGTCGGCCAGCGACGGGAGCACGTCCGGGGCCGGCTCGTCGAAGTTCTCCAGGTTGAACGTCGCTATCCGTATCTGTGCCACAGGTTCCTCCCGTTGTAGTGCCGTGGTCGAGACACACGGCGCGGTGCGGCACCCACTGGTCCACAGCAGCGGAGGTGGGGATCGGTGATGTGGGCTGCGGGCGTTTCGGAGTTCTCATGGATGGGCCGGACCGAAATCCGGGGGCGCGGCGAAGGTGATCTCGCTGATGTGCCGGGCCACGTCCCCGGGCAGGGCGTCGGTGTTGAGCGCCTCCGGTCGAGGGACGTCCTCCGGGAGACCGAAGGTCTCGTGGAACAGGGAACGCGGTCCGGTGAGTGCGAAAGAGATGCCTACCGCGTCACCGACCTCGAAGCCCCGTGCTGCGAACCAGCGACCGACTGTCCGGACGACGTCCGGGGAGGGGACGAGCCCGTGGACGCGGTCGGCGGTCAGCTCGCCCACGGTGGGCTTCTCTTCCCCATCCGGACGAAGGATGACCAGCGCGGACAAGAGGTCCTGCGGGCGGCCCTCGGACACGGCGGAGGCCGCTACTGCTGGCGGGCGGCGGTGACGGCAGCCTGTGCGTCGACAAGGCCCGTTCCGGTCGCCAGGTCGGGGCCCGGGACGGCGAAGTGCCCCATGCCCTCACGGAGGAAGCAGCGGCCTGCGGCGACATCACGGGCCGTGCTGCGCAGGACGTCCCGGACCTGAGCCGGGCTCAGTTGGGGGGCGACCTGCTTCACCAGCGCGCAGACACCCGCGAGCTGGGGAGCGGCGGCGGAGGTCCCGCTGATGGCCGCCCAGCCGTCGTCGGCCAGCGTCTCGTCGCCGTCGGGATGGTTGTTCCCGGCGAGGTCGCGGTCGATGTCGTCGTTCGGCTGGACCGGAAGCATGATGTAGGCGGCCTTGGGCCGCATGCCGACGAGACCGCACAGGTCGGGCGAATTGCGGCCGAGGAAGATCTCACTGGCGAAGCCGCTGGAGTAGTCCGATGCGCTCAGGGCTCCCTCGGGCGACATGAAGACCCCACCCGCGGAGATGACGTCGGGGTGCTGGCCGGGAAAGCCGAAATGGCCGTTGCCCGCGGAGAAGACCACGGTGATGCCGCCGGCGACGGCCACGGCGATTGCGGCGGCCAGCGCCTGGTCCGCAGCGCTGACTTCACTGAGGCGCCGCCTGCTCGAGCCCCAACTGTTGCTGATCACGTGCGGGTTCAGCGCCACGGCCCTGTTGAACGCCCCGATGGAGTTGAAGAAGCTCATCTTGACCATCGTGAAGTCCACGTCCGGCGCGACGGCGAAGATGTTGGCGGATTCGGCGGTGCCGTGCCCGCTCTCGTCGTCGGCCGGCGCGGTGGCGCCCGGCCCCAACTCCACGGGCCTCACCCGGTAGCCGCGTGCCGAGAAGAACGGGTGCGCGAAGTGGCCCGAGTCGGTCATGACCACCTTGACGTTCTTGCCGGTGACGCCGCCGCGATGGGCCTGGTCGGCATTGCAGCCCAGCGATACGTCGCCCGGGACGTCCAGGTGCCAGTAGTCCGCGGTCGGTGCCAGCGCGGTGGCGAAGAAGAATCGGGGCTCTTCGAGGGCGACCCCCTCCAGGACGTTGGCGAAGTCGGTGTCCGCCGTGTCGATGAACCCCGGCATGTCGGTCTGGGGGCATTCCACGAACGTGGCGAGATCTTCCCTCTGGTGCTCCTTGAGCACCGGTCGCTCCTCGGGCTGCAGCGAGCAGTGAAAGGCACGCTCGTAAAGGTCGGGAGGCCCGGATATGTTGAGTGTCGCCTCCGGCGCGAGTTCGGCCGGGCCGCCTCGGCCGCGCCCGGCCTCACGGAACACCGTGAAGCCGGCCGCACGCAGTTGCTGCGCTGCCTGCTCCACCACGCGGACCTCAGACTGGACCGACTGCGCTGTACGCGCGGTGGCGGCTCCGGCTTCGAAGAGCGAGGTCCCTCCGATCGAGCGGGGTGAGGCCTGCGCATAGACGATGCTGGGCAGGCCGTTTTCCAGCTTCGGCATCTTCGGCTTGCTGAGGAATCTCGGGCTTCCGTTCGGATATGACGCGTTCACATCGGTCACCTCGTTCCACCTGGGGATATGTGCTGCACAGCAGTCGGCGTCGTGCGCGTACCGTGTTCCGCAGCCCTCGATCGGGACGGCGTTCAGCAGCCCTCGTTCGGGACGGCACGCCGGACGCCACACGTCGCGAATCCGATTGCCCCCACAAAACATCAATGTCGCACAAAAGAAGGTGATTCACCTTTTAAGCTCTTCAGGGAGGCGGACGGCGGCTCCCTGCCCGACAATGCGATCCGACAACGCGCGGCTCGCGAAGACGAAGTGCGCCGGGCGGGTTGGGTGTGGAGGCCCTGACCACATGGGTGTGCGGCACGTCGGTGCCGCGAGGTGGTGTGCCGCGAAACTGAAGAGCGCTTCTCTGACCCGGTGCCTCCGTCAACAGGACGGCGCGGCCTCGCATGTGATCGAGGCGGTGCGGCCGAGTACGTCCGCTGGTCCGGAGCGGCGTACCGGGATGCTCGTGCGGACCCTGGTGCTGCGGCCCGTGGACCGCAAGTAGCCAGTGCCGCATCAAGCCACGTTCGCCCTGTGGCGATGTGTCGGCTGCTGTGCGGGCGGCAGCGGGCGGTCAGCGAAGTCCTGTTCTGTAGCACGAGTTCGGGCCGCTCAACCTCCAGCCCCACCCGGGGGCAGTCAGTGGACCGAGCGCGGCGGCAGGCACAGGAACCAGCTGCGCGAGCCCAGGCCGAGACGGCGGGCGACCTACACCCGCCCCCACGGGGTGAGGCACCTGTTCGCCGCCTACGACCCGGGCGAAGACCAGTCCGGGCCCCGGCCGTGGATCCGCGTCATGGTGCAACCCCGACGACCCAACGTGACCTGGGCTTCACGCCCTGTCCCGCGGTTGCACCGATGCGCTGCCGGGAGACGATGGGAGCTGGGTGGGCCAGCCACACGTACCGCTACATCTGAGGCAGGAGGCGCACCATGCCCGCTTCTCGATCCGTTGCACCCCCAGTCCTGGAGCCCTCTGCCCGGGAGCTGACGGAGGCCACGTCGCCACACCCGCGCATCTACGAGGTCCCGCCGGAGAACGGCCGCGAGATCCTCGATGGTCTCCAGGAAGGGAAAGGGGTGGCCAAGCCGGCGGTGGACGAGGACTGGGTGACCATCGACGCCGGACAGTACGGCAACGTCCGCACGCGTATCATCCGCCCCCGGGGAACGATGAAAACCCTCCCGGTGGTCCTGTACATCCACGGCGCCGGATGGGTGTTCGGCGACGAGAAGACGCACGACCGGCTGATCCGCGAACTGGCGGTCGGAGCGAACGCCGCGGTTGTCTTCCCCGTCTACGACAGGGCCCCCGAGGCGAAGTACCCGACTCAGATCGAGCAGAACTACGCGGTCGGGAAGTGGATCCTCCAAAACGGCGGGGAACAGAACCTCGATGCCTCACGGATGGCGGTCTGCGGCGATTCGGTGGGCGGCAACATGTCGACGGTCTTCGCGCTGATGGCCAAGGAACGCGGAGACGTGCAGCTGGCTGCCCAGGTGCTGCTGTACCCCGTCACCGACGCGAACTTCGACACTCCGTCCTACCAGCAGTTCGCCGACGGCTACTACCTCACTCGCGACGGGATGAAGTGGTTCTGGGACGCCTACACCTCGGACCCCAAGCAGCGCACCGAAATCTATGCCTCGCCGCTGCAGGCCGACACCGAGCAGCTCCGTGGCCTTCCCACCACACTGGTCATCACCGACGAAGCCGACGTACTGCGTGACGAAGGCGAGGCCTACGCCGCCAAGCTCCGCGAGGCAGGAGTGGACGTCACCGCGGTCCGAGTGCTGGGAATGGTCCACGACTTCCTGATGCTCGACAGCCTCCGCGACTCCAAGGCAACCACGGTCGCGCGCACACTCGCCATCGAGGCGCTGCAACGAGCACTGCACCCCTGAAGCGTGTCGCAGTACGCCGTGAGGCGGATGAGAGCCTCCTGCGGCCGACCGTAGAGGTCGGGCTTGGGCCTTGACCCCGAGTCCTGGACACGGGGTCAAGGCCCTCAGGCCGCCCGCCCCGGACCTCCAGCCAGGCCGGAACCGGCAGCACCGCCCGGATGACCTGCCACTCGGCCTCCGTCATGTCGGAGACGTAGCACGCAGTGCGCCCCCGGCCGGTCCGCCGCATGGCCGAACGGCGCTTGGTTTGAGGGCTTCGTGCAGGCCGGGCGCCCAGGAGGCCAGTACGTCCAAGGCCTCGTCGACGTATCGCCAGGCGGTGGCCTGGGATATCCCGAAACCGGCTCCGAGCTGAGAGAATCGCCGGTGTGCCGAGTGGAATCACTACGCCAACGACGAGGGGCCCTGTCTCGTCACCGCACTCTCTGACCAGCCTCTTTCACCCGCCAGTACTGGATGAAAGAGGCTCAGTGACAGCATGTCAGGTCGGGGTGTTTTCGTTGGTGGGGTGCTGAGTAAGGGCGGGGCCACTGCAACGGGGCGGTGCATGCGACGGCCGCAGCTGCCATGCGGCGGTACACCCCGCTCCGCTCCGCTGTATCGGGAACGGCAGGTCACCGCCGCGTCCAGTCTCTGAGCTCACGACGATGCCGTTGACGCGCTCGACGAATTCGCCCGCGCGGAACGGGTGGCGCAGCACCGGCCACTACCCGGAGGGCGGCAGCCGGCTGAGGGTTCGACCGACCGGACGGGCGGCGCGGCCGTGGCTATAGGCCTGATCCAGGGTCTGGCCCGCTCCTGACTCGAACCTGCGCACCCGGCTCCTTGGGGAATGCTCAGTTGGCCGAAACTATCCTCTCATCCGGAGTAACTGCTGTATCACTTGCAGGGGTGCTCGGTGATCTTGTAACGTTCGAGCTTCTGTAATTCGTCATCCTCCACAGGGGAAATCATGCTCAAGAGGATAATCGGGCGACTGAGCTGCGCGGCCGCTGCGACAATCGTGGTCTCAGCAATTGCAATCCCGGCCAACGCCGAGGCCGCGTCCGGGATTGTGAGCAAGAATGTCTATCGCAACGGCCATTACTTCGGCACAGTCGAGTGGAGTGCCGACCCGAATGGCTCGAACCCCGGTGATGCCCTGAGGGTCTGCGACTACAACGCGGACGGGGCAGGACTCTCAGCCCAGCTCAACCAGGCTGACAAGCACTCCGTCGACACGTTCGGCCACAGCTCACCGTACTGCTCGGGTTGGGGCACTGGAAACCTGCCCGAAGGTGCATCTGTCATCGCAAGTGTCTTTACTGGGAACAGTGAGATCTCCATCTGGGCTGGCGACTTCACATTCACAGCCTGAGACGCCATCCGCTTATCGATCACGGGGTTGGCCTGTTCGAACAGGGTTCCTGATCGGGTGATCGCGCGAGAGTCTGCGCATGACAGCAGGGCCTCTTGGTAGCCCGGGGGTGCGAACCAAACCAAGCGCCAGGAGGCCCTGTTGCCGCAGTCTTTCGCGCTCGCGTGCGTGGAGTCCAACCCGTCGTCCCCATCGTGTGACTGTCTCGCGCACAGGTTCGGCAATACGGCAGACCGGCCGGAGCGCACTGAGCCTCCGCCGAAATCGCTGGTCAGCAGGGCTGGTGTGACCGTGTTCCTGGGTGCTCGTGCTCGTGCTCGTGCTGGTCGGCGGCGGGAGTCAGCACTCTAGATCGTCCGTCAGCGGGCGGCTTGCCGGTTCCTGCTCGCGGCGGGCGGACGGCCTTCTGCGATCCGATCCCGCACCGCACGTCCGGCGCGAGGAGACGATGCTCCCGCCGGACTACCAGCGCGTCCTGGCCGTCGTGCGGGAGGCTGCCGGGCCGGTCATGGCTCGGCAGGTCGGCGAGGTGCTGGGGGGTGCCTCTATGTTCTTCGTCAAGCGTGTGGTCAGGTTTGGCTCGAGGTTCGATCTTCTTCGTGGGGCATGAGACTGTCTGGTCGTGCCAGAGATGATGGGGGGGTTGGAGTCGGCCTTGGCTGAGGCGTCGTCTCCTTCGTGGACGCAACGTGCTCGCGCTGGGCGTGACCTTGCTTCCTTCGCTGGTGTTCCTGCGGCTGCGGAAGTGCTGGTGGGGCTGCTGCTGGATGCCGGGGACACTGCGGTGACGCGGCAGACGGCAGAGGCCCTGGCCCGAATGGGGACGGCGGCCGCGGTGAGGCTCATCGCTCTCGCGGTTGTCGAGGCTGACGGCAACCAGGCTGACTGGCTGCAGACCGGGGTGCACGATGCCCTCGTGGGACCGGACGGTGTGCCGGATGTCGCTGCGGCCTGCGGGAAGCTCGCCCGGGACCAGGAAGAAGCTGTCCGGCGGGGTGCCGCAGAGATCTCGGCGTGGACAGACGGCACCGGCTGTTGACCTCAACCGACCTGCCCGTGGGCTGGTTCATGCAGCCGCAGCTTGGGGGACGCGGGGCTGGTAGAAGGTGCCGTCGCGGAGCATGGCGAACAGCACGCTGATGCGTTGGCGGGCGAGGCGGAGAAGCGCCTGGGTGTGGGTTTTGCCACGGGCTCTTTGCCGGTCGTAGTAGGTGCGGGAGGCCGGGTCGGCGTTCATGCAGGCGAAGGCGGAGAGGAACATGGCGCGTTTGGGCTGGCGGTTGCCGCCTCGGGGTGCGTGTTCGCCGTGGATCGAGGTCCCGGACGACTTCGTGGTGGGGGCGAGGCCGGCGTAGGAGGCGAGGTGAGCAGCGGTGGGGAAGCCGGTGCCGTCGCCGACGGTGACCAGCAGGACGGCGGCGGTCCTGACGCCGACGCCGGGCATCGACGTCAGGACCGGGGAAAGAGGGTGGGCCTCCAGCAGGGCGTTGATCTGGGCTTCCAGGGCCCGGCGCTGTTCCTGCACGGCCGCGAGCGAGCGGGCCAGGGAGGGCACCACGATGTCGAGGGTGCCGGTCCCGGGCACGACGACGGTCTGCTCGTCGAGCGCGTCGAAGATGTCGTCGATCAGCCGCTGGGCCATGCGCGGGGCCTTGGGCCGGATGAGTTCGACGAGTCTGCGGCGGCCGGCCTTTCGCAGCGCGGCCGGGGAGCCGTAGCGTTCAAGAAGCCAGGTGACGGCCTGGTGGTCGAGGCGGGGGCCCAGGACACGCTCCAGGCTGGGGTGGAACTGGGAGAGCAGGCCGCGTATCCGGTTGGACGTGCGGGTGGCCTCGGCGGCGAGGTCCTGGTCGAAGCCGACGAGCACGGTCAGTTCGGCGGTGATCTCGTCGGTCAGTTCCAGCGAGCGCAGGGTGCGGGCCGCGTCCGCGATGACCGCAGCGTCCTTCGCGTCGGTCTTGGCCTCGCCCGGCCTGGCGATCCGGCGCATCGCCAGGCCGGGCAGGTAGGCGACCTTGCAGCCCGCGTCCCGGGCCACGGCCAGCGGGAGAGCGCCGATCGAGGCGGGCTGGTCGACGATCACAAGGACGGTGCCGAACTTCGCGGTCAGCTTGTCGAACACGGCCCGCAGTCTCGGCTCGCTGTTGGGTAGCTGCTTGTCGAGGACCTTCTTCCCGGCCGAGGTGTGAGTCCGTGGCCGTGATGGGCTGTCTTGCCGACGTCCAGGCCGAGGAACACGCCCACGTCTTCGGTGTCGAACATCGCGCCCCTCCAGGCGAGTTGAACGTGCCGGCCTCGGCATGGGTGTCGTGCGCGCGCATCCACGTTATGCAGACCTGCCGCCCGCGAGCTGTCCGGCATTGCGCCGGACCGGGCAGTGGCCGGACCTCTCATCAGCGTCTCCGACGGCACCTCCCGGGCCCGGTGACACGACCCCCCCCCCAGGTCATCCGTTCGACAGGGGGCAACAGTCATGCCGGGCCCGGAGGCCAGCGGCCCTCTTGCAGGACCGCGGAAAACATAACGGGGTGGACGTCAGCGTGCGGGCCAGACTGGAGCCGTTGCGCGGGAAGCTGGTCAGGCTGGCCGACCGCGGCCGGCTTCGGAAACTGCCCGACGGCCGGTTCACCACTCGCCTGTGACCAGGGATGCCGCCGCCCTCATGGCACTCATTGACTGAATTCCCCACCCCTGTTCTGTTCCCAAGTCAGCTCATCCGGGACGTTTTCTCTGCCCGTGCAGCGATCCGTACGCCCCTTGATGGTGCGGGAGCGCGGGGCGAGCCTGCGGCCGTGGGGTTTGCATGTGCCGTAGCGGCACGTGGTCCAGTAGGCGGCAAGTACGACATTGAGAGGTTCCCCCGCATGCACTTTCCTGCGATTCCCCGCCGGGTCAAGATCGGCGATGCCGCCGCGTTCGCCGGGACGCCGGCGCGACGAGGCGATCGGACTGCTCGCCACACAGGCCCCGCGCCTGGACCATGTCCTCAAGAAGATCGTCAAGCAGGGCGGGGAGGTGGTCCTGATTGACGGCACCCTCATCCCCACCCAGCGCTGCACCGGGAAGGCCGACCGCAAGAACTACTCCGGCAAACATCGCCACCACGGCCTGCACTTCCTCGCCCTCACCGACGAGAGCGGCCGCCTGAATGAAGACCTTCTGCCCCTTCTTCAGGCCGCCGATTTCGATCAACGCCTGCCAGGCGGTCAGGCCGACCATCGGGACGGAGGCCGCTTCCGTCATGGTGAGGTGCTTCGGCCTCGCAGCCAGGTCGTCCTCGTGGATGGCGACGACCTACACCCACGGCGGCGGTTCACACGTCGTCCAGGCGGCGTCGGCCCTCCCCATCCCGCTTCCGGGTGTCGCGGGGCTGGGTGGGGGGCTCGGCTTCCGGCGGATGCCCGTCGGCGATGGCCCGCTGCCGTACGGTCTCCGCGTCGAACTCCAGGCCCACCAGGATGGCCAGGTCGGTGATCGCCGGCCAGACCAGGAAGACGATTGACGCCGGCCATTGTGCCGCAGGTCTCTCCTGCGCCGGATGCGCATTCCCACAACCACTGCCGCCGCCCCCTGCCCCCACGCTCACCAGACACTCTCTGCCCCGGCCGGCCCGATGCTCGCCGGCCGCTGACCCCCGCGCGGCGGAGACGGCATGGGGGGCGGGGTGGCAGGGCATCCGAGGCGAAAGGGATGGGCTGACCGCGCTTTCGGTGCCGCCCGTCGACGTCAACAGCCTCTTAGGGGTGAGAAGGTGAAGGGCTTCCGCAGCTTCATCCTGCGCGGCAACGTGGTCGACCTGGCCGTCGGCATCGTCATCGGGGCAGCGTTCACCGCCGTGGTGAACGGCTTTGTCAGGGCCTTCCTGACACCGATCGTCGGGCTGGCCACCGGCGCCACCGGCGACATGAGCCGCAAGACCTTCACCCTGGGCGCCACCGAGTTCCCCTACGGTGCCTTCATCAACGCGGCGATCAGCTTCCTTCTCCTCGCCGGCGCCCTGTACTTTCTGGTCGTGCTCCCGATCAACAAGCTCCACGAACGCCTCGCCCCGCACCACGACGTCCAGGCCCCCAAACGGGACTGCCCCGAATGCCTCAGCCCCGTACCCGCCCAGGCCCGACGCTGCGCCTCCTGCACCGTCTCCCTGCCCGCCGTACCCGCTCAGGCCGGGGAGACAACCCAGCGCGCCGGGTGACCCGACCTCCATGGGCCGGCCTGGGGTGCCGGGCCCGACGCGGGCACGTCCGTGGTGACCGTGGCTACCGACGGCGTCCGAGACCGAACCGACTGAGTGGCTTCACGGCCGGCGCTACGGCGGCAGCGCTCGCCGACGAGACCTGACGTCGCTGACATTGAGCAGCAGGACTCACTTGCCCGGCCCCGGCGGCTGGGCCGTTTCTTTCGGATCTTGCATGATGACCGGCATGAACACGGAAACATGCGACCCGGCCGAGTTGGCCGTCCTCCGCGAGATCTTCGCGTCCCGTCCCGAGGCGGCGCCGCCAGCCGGTTGGGAGGCGGTGCGGTCCTTCGAGGCGGAGCACGGCATCGTGCTCCCGGAGCCGTACCGCACGTTCGTGGCGGAGATATGCGATGGGCTGCGCGCCGGACCGCCCTACTACGGTCTGCTGCCCCTCGCGCAAACACCCCCGGACTGGGGTTCGGATCGCCCCGAGCGCCTGCTTGCCGAGCCCTTTCCGCTCACGACGGCGTGGCTGTGGGAGGAGGAGGGTGACGAGGAGGCACTGTCGGAGCAGGAGTTCGAGGCTCGTACGGACGCCGTGTTCGATCACGGCTCACTGCTGCTGGGCACCGACGGCTGCGGCATGTATTGGCACTTGATCGTCACCGGTTCGCAGCGCGGTCACGTCTGGCAGATCGCCGACGAGGGCGCGATGCCCTTCGGCTCCCAGTCGTCCGACGCCCTGATGCCCGGCATTCCTGGCTTCACGGGCTGGGTGACTCACTGGGCCCAGGGCCGCTCGTGGTTCCCGGATGCCGAGGGAGGCGATCCAACGCCGGTCGGCTGAGCGAGGCCGCTGCTTCCTGGCCGGGGGAGCGGGAAGCAGCGGCCTGTGAGGGTCGACGCCGGGTGAGTCAGCCCAGTTGCTTCGTGGTTTCGAAGCCGTCGGCGCGTAGTGTCGTGGCAGTGCCGATGGTTGTGGCACCGCCGTGGTTGAGCGGGACCATCGCCTTCCGGGCGAGGACCCATGCGTGCAGCTGGCCGTCGCCGGATTCGGCGACGGCCCTGGCTGCGGTGAAGTACCAGGCGCGGGACTCCCGGCGGCCAGCCAGGTCGTGCAAGACGATCGCGGTCATCCCGGCCATCTGCCCGGGCGGCGAACGCCGGAGCGGTGAGGCCGGCGGCGAGCCCGCCACGCAGCAGGTTGCGGCGCTTCATCGGATCGTCTCCATGGTCGGACTCGCTGATCAGGGTGAGCCGCGCTCCCGGCGGCCGCCGGTCACCAGTCCTTCTCGGCGGTGGTCTTCGCCGGGCCCAGCACCTCCACGTGACCATGATCGCCGTAGAGGGAACGCCGCCAGCGCGCGAAGACCTCGGCGGTACGGTCTGCCTGCTTCTGTTCTCCCACTCCGTAGTCGACGCGGACCACGGCCACGCTGCGGGCGTTGCCCGCGGGCACGCGAACGTGCACGCTCGTCACGTGGGCGGCGACGGCGGCGTCCGCCTTCGTGGCGCCCGATGTGAGGTACGCGCGGAACTCGCGCAGCATCGGGTACCAGCGGTGGGGACCACTCGTAGGCACTCCTTCGCCGTCGTCCGTGGTGTCGCCCTCGGGAGGATCGTCGGCATCCCGATCGCTGGTGGTGTCGGGGAGGGTGCTCTGGTCGTCGCTGGTGGTGTCGGGGAGGGTGCCCTGGTCGTCGCTCGTGGTGTCGGGGAGGGTGCCCTGGTCGTCGCTCGTGGTGTCGGGCAGCTCTTCCTGACCGTCGTCGCTCGTCCCGTCCGCCGCCGACGCTCCGGATCCCCCTGTGGCCGCCGCGGCTCCCGAGCCGGCCGTGGCCGCCGTGTGCGTCCCCGGGCGTTCCGTCCCGCAGGCTGTCAGCGGCAGACAGCAGCAGGCGAGCAGCGCCGCCACGGGCGCGTACCGAGTCATGATCGTCATGTGACGTCCCCCTTTCAGCCTGTCAGAGAGGCACGCGCGCCCCCGGGTTCCCCCGGCCTGTCAGGCGGGCAGCCGCCGTCCAGGACGCCCGCGCGGCGAAGGGCCATGACTGCCGGGGAGAGCGGCAGCGGTCACTCGTTCTCCGTCATGGTCGTGTACGCCTCGTGGCGCACGTCGGCGTCGGTGTGGCCGCGCAGCAGACGCAGCAGCGCACGCCACTGTTCGGGCCAGCCGAGCGCGGGGCCCGTGCCCTGCACGACGCCGACCGCCAGCAGGCCCTTCGCGGCGCTCCCGTCGCGGGCGAACAGATCGGCCGCGGCCAGCAGGGCCTCGGTGTGACGAGGCAGCGCGCGATGCGCCGCCGACGTCCGCAACCGGCCGGTCGTGTGCGTTGCGACGGTCACCCCCGCGCCCTCGAGCGCGTCCGCGAGGTCCCGCAGCCGTGCGAGCAGTTCGTCGGGGTCCACGACATGATCGGCCAACTGGCCCAGAAGATAGGCTCTTTCCATAGCCAGGAGGGGCTCCGGCGCCAGCTGTCGCGCGACCGCTTCGAGCAACTCGGTCCGCACTCCGGCCACATAGCCGAACGACGTCAGGGTCCGCAGCCGCTGCAGCGCCGGCAGGTCCCGGCCCTCCAGTGCGTCGCAGCCGCCCTGAGCCGTGTGCATCGCGGCCATCAGCTCGGCCACCGCCGCGTGGTACACGCTGCCCGGCGCGGCGCCTCCCACGGGGTGCGCGAGATCGGACGCGGCCAGATCGCGCAGCACCCACCCCGCGCACTGCCAGTGGGTACGCTCGCCGAGGTCGCAGACCGTACGGGAGATCCGAACGGCCAGGTCGGACGAGTAGCGGCACCACACGCCCATCGCGCGCAGCAGGGCGTAGCCGCCCCCGAAGCCCTCCGTGAGCGCGAGGCACGGGTCGTACGCCGCGACGATCACGTCGGCATAGGCGCGGCGGTGCGTCTGCGCCAACTCCCAGGGGGTGACGCCCAGAAGAGCCATGTGCACGGGGAGGGCGTCGTCACGTGCGACATCGTCGAGCAGCCGCCAGGCGTCCGGCTCGCCGAGCAGCGGCGGCAGTGCGCGAACGACGGCAGCCCGCACGTCCGGGTGGCGGTCCGGGGCGCGGAAGGCGTCCAACAGCAGGGACACGGCCCGCCGGGGCGGCAGGAAGCGCGCGGCCAGCCGTACGGCCTCCTTGCGGGAGGTCACCTTCGCGGGTCGCTCTCCGGTGAGCAACGCACCCAGCGCGACGCCGAGTTCGGACGGGGCGGTGAAACGGGCGGCGCGGGATGCCGCGTACACGGCGACTCGGGCGCGGTCGCCGCCGGCGTGCTCCAGCAGCACCGGCAGGGCGTCGTGCGGCCGGTCGGTCAGGGGCAGCGCGGCGAGCGCCGCCTCGGCGACGACCACTTCCGGGTCGTCGGTGTGCGCGAGCGCCAGCGCCTGCCCGAAGTTGGGCACCGGGGCGGCCGCCCGGATCAGGGCGGCCCGCTCGTCGAGAGAGAGGGAACCGTCCGCGACCGCCTCCGCGGCCAGCCGGACCGCCGCCCCCTGCTGGCGGGGCAGCCAGCGGTCGCCGTCGGCGAGGTCCGGCAGCGGGCGCCGGGCCCCCTTCACCAGGAAGCGGCCGTGGGGCGGTGACGCGTCGAGCAACGCGTCCAGCAGGTCCGTCCGCCGCCGGCTCAGCACCCGCAGCACCGGGGGGAGGACGACCGACGACGGCTCGAGCGCGACGATTTCGGCGGCCCGCTCGTCTCGGGTGGCCGGCGCCGCCAGCCACAGCCGGGCCGCCTCCCGGAACGTCTCGTCGTCACCGCGTTCGAGGGCCGCGGCCAGCCGCTCCTGCAGTTCGGGCAGCCCTCGGGCGCGTGGTCCCAGCGCTGCGGCCAGGCCCAGCAGCAGCCGGAAGTCGGCGCGGGCGGCCCCGGCGTCGAGCCGGGGACGCAGGGCCCGGAGGATCTGGTGTTCCTGGCCCCGCCGCAGGTCGCGGTGGAGCGGGCCGAAGTCGGGCACGCCGACCCGGCTCACGATGCGCTCCAGGGTGCGCAGCGCCCACTCCCGCAGGGGCGGCGCCTCGTCCGCGGCGTGTTCGACGAGCACCCGCACGGCGAGGGTGCGCAGCGCCGTCAGGGTGTCGGCCGAAGCGTCCCGTGCCTCCAGCGCGTCCGCCGCGATCGCGTCCAGCGACGGGGCGTCGTCGGGGCCGAGGAGCCGCGGGTGCGTCTCGGCCAGTGCGCGGAGCGCCTCGGCGCGTACCGGATCGCGCTCGTTGCGCAGACGGCGGCTCGCCGCGGTGAGCAGCTCGGTCATCGCCGCCCGGCCGCCGTCCCGTGCGGCGCACGCGACGAACAACGGCCAGGCGATGGCCCGGTCGTCGGCGTGGGACCGTCCGATCCCGGCGAGGAGCGCGGGACGCGCCTCGTCGAGCGGGCCGTGGGCGAGGGTGTCCAGGTCGCCCCACCAGTAGTCGCTGCCGTCGAACTCGGCCGCCGCCCGGCGCACTTCCGCCCAGCGGCGCTCGCGCGGCAGGAGGTCAAGGACGCTCAATGCCGGGTTCCCGCGGGTTCCCTGGGCGGTGACCGCGTCCACGAGCGCGGGGCGCAGACCGGGCGCGACGGCCTTCACCAGCGCGGTGAAGTGGCCGCCGCGGTGAGCCCAGTGGCGGGCCAGGGCGGTCAGCGACGCGAGGTCGGCCCGCGCGAGCCTGTGCAGCACCGCGGACGGCGGTATCGGTTCGTGGCGCTGTTCCTGGCGGTCGGGTGACGTGATCCAACGGATCAGGCGTGCGGGGTCGGCGGCGGCCAGGGGGCCGAGTCCGTTGTTCAGCGCCGACGGCGGACTGCCGGGGCCGTGCCGCTCCATCAGGGTCAGCACCCGCTCGGGACGCAGCGGCGCCAGTGCCGCGACCGTGGTGGCGTTCAGGCGCCACCAGTCGTCGCGCTGTTGTGCGCCGGCCCGGTCGGCCAGGGTCTGCTCGGCGTGGTCCAGAACCGGGTCGGGATGGCGGCGCGCGAGCCGCGTCCAGCCCTCGACGGCGTGTGCCAGACCCGGCAACTCCCGTGTGATGAAGGGGGCTGAGCAGGCGGGGAGCAGCCGTGCGGCCTCGGCGTCGCCCCACTGTGCGCGCAGTCGCGCCACCATCCGCTCGGCGAGCGCGCTGCGGCCTCCCACGGCGAGCAGACGAGCCAGTCGCTGCCTCAGCACAGCCGGTGCGTCGTCGTACGCCGCCTCCAGCGCACCGTCCGGCACGGGCAGGTCCCGTGCGGCGCGGCGTGCGTACCCGGCGACGACGGGGTCCGCGTCGGCCAGCCGCTCCGCGAGGTACCGCGCGTCCCGTCCGACGAGCGCCGCCAACGCCGCGAGCCGCCGCTCGTACGGTCCCCGCCCGTCCAGCTCGGCCAGCAGCGGGGCGAGCGTCCCGTCGTCCGCGAGTTCGCGCGCTGTGCGCGCCGTCAGGGACAGCCGCGCGGGGAACGGCAGCGGCTCGAGAGCGGAGAGCAGTCGGTCCGCGGTGGTCGGCATGCGCCGATTCTGCCGGGCGGGATTCCTCCACGCGATCGAATAAGCGCTGACGAATGCCGATTGCACGGGAGTTGGACGGGCTCCGCCCGCTGCGGCACCCGTCCGCAAGGGGGTGGATTCCGCGTCGGGCGGGCAGGGCGGGCAGGACGGGCAGGGGGGCCGTCGGTCAGCGGGTCAGCAGGTCGATCACGCCCGTGAGGTCCTCCTCGCCGTCGGCCGGCTCAGCACCGGCATCGCCACGAGAGGCGCGAGGGCGGTCTGCAGGGATGTGGCGTCGACGAGGCCGCCGACCCTGACCGTCAGCCCCAGGGTGATCCCGCCGGCGGTGCCGACCCGGGAGGGCAGGGTAGTCCTGGCCGAGCGTGACCTGCAGCGAGAGCTGGTCGCGTCCGTGCTCTTGGGTGTCGACCCCGGCATGTTCGGCTCGGGCAGCAGCGACACGTCCTCGTCCGGCAGTCTGCCGCGACTTCGCGGCGGACTGCCGGACCGAGGCCGACGCCAACCGCAAGGAGGAGTGCCGGATCGTCGCCGTGGTCGACAGCGTGCAGGCATTCTGGAAGCAGACGGAGACAGCCGCCGGCAAGCCCTACCAGCAGGCCCCCACGTTCCTGTTCACCGGCAGTGTGAACACCGGCTGCGGGAACGCGACTTCCGACGTCGGCCCCTTCTACTGCTCAGCCGACGTTGGTGAGGCGAACGATGCGGCTGACGGGCTGCGCACAGAGGAGAACGAGCGCGGCGGCGACCCTGGCCCGCAGGGGCAAGGAGGCGTCATTGAGGACGCGGCGGAGCATCGCGAGCCGGCGGTGCTGGTGCAGCGGTTCCGGGTCCTGGGTGATGACGGCGGGCGGCAGCGTGAGGCGGGGCATCCGGCCGGTCCTCATGCACCACCGCAGGAATGACCGGGACGGACGGCGGGTGGCCAGGCTCTCAGTGTGCCGGGCGTCGATGTCGGCCTGCTGGCACTGCCCGAGGTACGTCCTTGGCTGGCGAGCCATGCCAGGAAGGCACCTGCCTGGGCGACTTCCTGCTTGGTGTGGTTGGTCTGGGAGCGTCCCAGCGGTGCCTTCTCTGCCTTTGCCCGCAGGCGCCGCATCTGGTGCCAGGTGGCGAAGTGCCGGAGAAGCTGACGGTGGTTCGGGCTCCTCGATGGTGGCGAACCGTTCGGTCAGCCACCGCTGGTAGAGGATGAGCTGTCGGTCGAGGCGTGGCAGGACTCCGCTGTCCAACAGCAGGTCACGCAGGTGATCGATTCGGGCCTGCGCCCCCTGCTCGGGCTCGCCCTCCCGTCGACCGCGCCCGGCCAGCGGCCGGGCGCCGGTCCCTGCCTGCCTGTCGGGGTCATGCGGGGCGCTGTGGTTTGGTGGGGGTTCGTGCGACAAGGAGCGCGATGTCGTCGGCGTGGTCGGTGGCCATGCCTGCGATGAGTTCGTCGCAGAAGGTGTCGAGGTCTTCGCGGGCAAGGGCGGCGGCGTGTTGTCGTAGGCGGGTCATGCCGTGGGTGAGGTCTTCGCCACGGCGTTCGATGAGGCCATCCGTGTACATGAGCAGGGTGGAACGGGCGGGCAGCGTTTCGGTGGCGTGGTGGCGCGGGAGGCTGGGGTCGACCCCGAGCAGGAGACCGCGGCCGCCTTGGAGGTAGTGGGTGTCGCCTTCGTGGGTGACCAGCAGGGGTGGTGGGTGGCCGGCGCTGGAGTAGGTGAGCGTCCAGCCTCCGTCGTCGTCCTGGTCGAGGAGGGCGTACAGGCACGTCGCTGTGGCCTGCGGATAGAGAACGCCGTGTGCGAGGTCGAGCCGGCGCAGGATGTGCCCTGGGGGTTCTTGGCGGTCGCAGCCGATGCCGCGCAGCATGTTGCGCAGCTGGCTCATGGTGATGGCGGCGCGTAGATCGTGGCCGGTGACGTCGCCCATGATCATGGTGGTGCTTCCGTTGGGCAGGGGGAAGCTGTCGTACCAGTCGCCGCCGACTTCGGCGGTGGCGGCGGCGGGTGCGTAGCGCACGGCCATCTGCAATGGACCTGTTTTGGGGAGGGCGGGCAAAAGGGAGCGCTGGAGGCGTTCGGCGATGTGCTGGGTCTCGCGGTGCAGCCGCGCGTTGTCCACGCCCAGAGCGATGCGGTGGGTCAGGTCCTCCACCATGGCGAGGTCGTCGTCTGTGAGGGGGGCGCGGTCGGCGGAGCGGGCGATGGTCAAGGCCCCGAGGACTTGCCGGCGGGCGCGTACGGGGGCGACCACAGCGGTGTGGGTGCCGAGCTGGTCGAACAGCTCGAGCTGGCGGGCGTGTAGCGGGTCGGCGGCCTCGTCGGGTCTGGGGATGTCTCCTGGGGTCAGCAGCAGGGGTCCGGCACCGATGAGTGCGCGTGAGAGCGGCCCGACGGGATCTTCCGGGATGTCGGGCAGCAGCCCTGTCAGGCCGCCGACCGGCAGTATGTCGGGATTGCGGTGCACGACGCTGACCCTGCGGGGCCGGCCCTCGTCATCGAGTAGGTCGACCGCGCACCAGTCGGCCAGCTGTGGCACCAGGATCCGGCACACCCGTTGCACCGCGGCACGGGAATCGAGCGTGCTCGTCATGGCCGTGGTGGTCTCCGCCAAAAGGGTCAACCGGTCCAGCGCCCGCTGGACCACCTGGTCCACCTCGAAATCGTCCATACCCCCTCCTTCCCGCCAAGCCCACGAACGAGCCCGCCAAGCCCAGGAACGAGCACCGGATAGGGCATGCCCGCCCCTCAAAGCGCCTAACAGCTCACACGCGGATCCGGTCCCGACTCCGAGTCGGGAAAAGAATCCAGCGTGGCCAGTTCAGCCGGTGGCCCGGGGCGGACAGCTGCTGGGAGTGTGGTCCGGGATCCGCAGTAGGGGAGGAGCTGACCTGCTGAGTGCAGCGATGGTTCGGTGCACAGCCGCTCGTGTCGTCTGCTTTGTCCGGCACGATACGACGGTCAGTCTCCTCAGCAGGAGACCAGGGACACGGGCACGCCACTCCTTCCCTCATGCGGGGCACAGCCCGCGGCCGGCACTCGGCGCTCGGCACGTATTCATGTCCGTTCGCCGATCATGCCGTGCTGTCGTCGGGTGGGGCAGGCACGGGGCGAGGATGGCGTCGTTTGGCGATGCGGGCGTGGGGCCGTCGGTGGTGGCGTCGCGCTGCCTGCTCCGGGGGGCACCGGGCGGAGCGGGCCGAACCGTTCGCAGGTCGAATAGCGCACACCGCGGACCACGGTCACGCCGTCCTCGACGCGCACGGCGGCAGCCCCAAGGCGACCTGTTACCCGGGTTGGGTCAGCCTGGCCGCCTTCCGGCCGTCCGCGGCGCCTGTCCCGTGACCACGAGGGTGCATCGGGACGCCGCGTTCGACCGCTTCGTCACTCGCCGGCGACGGAGTGACCACCGACAACGATGTGACTTGACCGGGTGTTACGCGTCGTTCGCAGGGAGACGCGGCGAAACGGACCGCCGACTCAACGAGCGGTGCCACCCCTCGACGTCTTTCGAGTTCGCAAGGTCGCCTCCGGGAGTCATTCCGGTTCACCAGCGGCGGCCGGTTCCAGGTCTGGGCGGGGCTGCCCTTGCTTCGACGGGCGTGGCTCGGGTGTGGGCGACTCGTCGGGGTTCCTGTCCATGGCGAAGCGCTCCTGTACGCCGGGGCTGTCGAGGAGCCGGGCCGGGTAGCCGGGTCCGGTCCGCACCGCGACGTCTTGGTGATGAAGGGTTTCACCGCAGGGTGCGCTGGGTGTGCGGTTTCGGTAGATGGGCAACCCGGTGCCGTGAGGGCTGCCGCAGTAGCGCTCAGCACACCCGCGGCAGGTTTCCTCCCCCCCTGCACTCGCGGACGTTCGTCGGCCGCCGGATACTCGATGCGGGCTGCATGCCCCTGCGCCGCCGCCCGGGTGTGGAAGGGCTTCATCCTTTCGGCCCTGACCGATATGGAGATTGCGTCATGCGCTCCCGAAGGAACCCGCTGACTCCACTCGAGGCGGTGACGGCCGGCCTGCTGGCCGGGGTAGTGGGAACGGTGTGTCTGGATGCCGTCCACTACCTGAAGTACCGTCGCGCAGGCGGAAGGGACAGCCCGCTCGCCTGGGAATTCGCGCCGGTCGAAGGCTGGGAGAAGGCCCCCGACCCGGGGCAGGTGGCGAAGCGGGTGATCGAGGGTTTCACCCAGCGCCGGCTTTCTGATGGGTCCGCCTGGCTCACGAGCACTGTCGCTCACTGGGCCTATGGTTCTGCGGCGGGCGCCGCCTACGGCATCGTGGCCGGATCACTGCCCAGACCCTCCCCTGTCCTCGGCGTGCCGTTCGGTGCCGCAGTGTTCGCTGGTGACTACGTCACCTTGCCGATCGCAGGGCTCTACAAGCCGATCTGGCAGTACGACAGAAAGGTCCTGGCCCTGGATCTCGGCGCGCACATCGCCTACGGCACCGGCACCGCAATCACCTTCTGGCTCCTCACCCGACTCGGCACCGGCACGGTCAGGCAGAGACCGTAAGCCGCCCCGCCCGCCAGCCACGGCCATGCCCGCCACGGGACTCAGCTGATGGGCATCGGGTTCGCGTCGGGCCCGTTGCCCGACCATCAGCAGCCCATGATCACGTCCGGTGGCGCTGAGGCAGGCGTCGAAAGGCCGGATGGCCGAGCGCGTGGCACAAATCATCGCCCCGCTATCCCGGCCGCCGACCTTCTCCGACGCCGACCGTGCCTGGTCCTTGCCGCCGGCCGGACCCCCGGCGTCGTCCGTGGTCCGGTCGCAAGAGTCCTGTCGTGGCGGCATCCTGCACGAACCCAGGAGGTATCAGCCATGGACATGAAACTTGAAGTGGTGGTGGTGCCGGTATCCGACGTCGACCGGGCCAAGAGCTTCTACACGGGATCGGGCTGGAGACTGGACGCGGACGTCGCCCCGGACGAGACCTTGCGTGTATTACAGGCGACGCCGCCGGGCTCGCCGGCATCGGTCATCTTCG
Organism: Streptomyces sp. NPDC088254; assembly: GCF_044740925.1. Taxonomy (NCBI): domain Bacteria; kingdom Bacillati; phylum Actinomycetota; class Actinomycetes; order Kitasatosporales; family Streptomycetaceae; genus Streptomyces; species Streptomyces sp. NPDC088254. Next base: position 259,130 of record NZ_JBIURQ010000005.1, read on the forward strand.
GCACCTCCGTCACGTCCCAGACGCCGGGCTCGGCTCAGGGCCTGCACCTGATCGTGGACGACATCGATGCTGCCCACCATGAGCTGAAAGGCTCGGCGCCGCGTCGAGCGCGGTGTTCCACCACGCCGGCGGCATCTTCCACCACGCCGGGACGGAGGCTCGAGTGCCAGGGCCGGATCCACAGCGCACGAGCCACAGCTCGTTCCTGTCCTTCAGCGACCCGGACGGCAATGGACGGCTCCTGCAGGAGGTCACCACACGGCTCCCGGGACGCCTCGACCCCGCGAACACGACGTTTGCCTCCCCGGACGTACGTAGTGGGAGTGTGAAGCGAGTCGCCGCTGCGGTGGGCGAGAGGTCCGCAGCAGTGCGGCTCATCCTCGATCGACGAAGAGCCGACGGGGGCCGAAGTCGTGTGATGGTCGGCGCGGGGCTGGCTCGTTGGCCGTCCAGGATGATGCCACTCCTGCGATCCAGACCGGGCTCCGTGGCCGGTTGCGGTGATCAGCCTGCCTGCGGTGGTGCACACCTTGCTCACGCCGCGAGACCCACTCCGGTCACGGACGCGAGCACACAAGTGCGTGCCAGGAACCTGCTGGTGCACAGTGCTGGGCAGGGGTGCATTCTGGAAATCGGCAGTTCCGGTCATTGCGGACCGGCGGCGGCGATGCGAGCCAGGCACACGAGAGATGAACGCCGAAGGCGCCGGCAGCTGATGGCCATCTCGATCCAGGGAGCAGATCATGCCATCCCTACACTTCCACGTGAACTCCTCGATGAGCCCGGAGGAGGTGATGGGCGTGCTGACGAACTTCAGCCCATCCCGTGTCGAGGAGTGGCCGACCATCGACGCTGAGCACTTCCAGGTTCACGAGCGGGGTGACACCTGGGCGGAGGTGACCGAGGGGAACGACAAGTCGTGGGAGCGTGCACGCTACGAATGGGACCCCTCAACGAACAGGGTCACCGTCACCACTCGTGACTCGGTGCCTTTCGGCTCAGGGGGCTGGCGGTTCCAGATGACTCCCACGGACAACGGCACCCGCGTCGACGTCAGACTCGAACGGCACCCCACCTCGTTCAAGTCAAAGGTGATGTCCTCGATCATTCCCTTCGCCGGGCCAGTGTTCCGCAAGTCCTTCCGGGAACCTCTGCACACCACGTAGTCGCGCCACTCCTGCCCAGGGTCGCGTCAGCACTGCCCAGCATGCGGGTGACCAGCTCGGCGCCGTGAGGGGCATGCACCACGGCCGCTGATGGTGACCCGCCGAAGCGGACTCCATCGAGGACGAGCTGGGTGATATAGCACTTCATTGGGCCGAGCGTCATCACGACGTCGCTTCGGGCGACGCTGCCTTCGATGCGGGCGGCGGGCGGGGCGCGGTCGCTGGAGACGCACTTGTCGATGTCTCCGAGGGGAGCCGTTCATGACCACGGCGAAAGACCTGTTCCTCCTCGCCATAGACCGGAATCAACCCGTGGGTCAGGGCGACCTGTCCCTCACACTCGCGGGAGCAGAGCTGATCGATCTCATCAATGCGGATGCGGCCGCCGTGGACGGCGACCGCATCGTGCCAGGTGGACCGTCGGCGCTTGATGATCGGTTTATGCGCGAGGCTGCGTCAGGGCTCACTCGTCAGGCGCCCTACGAACGGATCGAGGACTGGCTGTGGCGCCGGGGCAGGGATCTCTCGGCCGCGTACCAGGCCGCCCTCGAGGAGAGCGGTGAGCTGACGCCGCAGAGAGGCCGCCGGTTGTCCTTCCTCTCGGAAAGCCTGAAACCGGTGGACACGCCCGCACACCGCCATGCAGCCGACCGCTGGAGAGAGAGGGAACCTGTCCTGACCGCCCTCGCCGCGATCGTGGGCATTGACGACGAACGATCCGACGATGAGGCTGGCCTCGATGACGAGGCGGTGACGAGTGTGCTGGCCACCGTCCACGACGCGGTGATGGAACTCGAGGCCGTACGCCAGAGGCGGACCATTGAGAACGCCGCCTTCACCAACCTCTGGCGCGGGCCATGAGCTGAGCCTGCCGTCAGCAGCGTGTCCGACGGCGAGCGATCGCATAGCGCCGAGCGTGGCCATGCATGCCCTTTGACTTCCGCCGACGCCACCTCGCGGGGCCACGCCAACACAGGCTCGGGCAGTGGTACGCGTTCGGCTCCATCCCGCACACTTCGTGACGGCGTTGCGGTTGCCGCCGGTCAGCGACACCGCGAGCGGGATGCCCTGGCCGTCGGTGAGGATGTGGTGCTTGCTGCCCGGTCGTGCGCGGTCGACCGGGCTGGGTCCGCTTCTGGGCCCCTGCGTGCGGCCCTGACGAGGGAGGAGTCGATCACCGCCCGGGACCAGTCCGGCTGCTCCTTCGCCCGCAGCCTTGTTCAGCAGCACCTGGCGGAGCTCCGTCCCACACACCGGCCTCGTTCCAGGCCGCCGGGCGGCCCCAGCACGTCATGCCCGACCCGAAGCCGAGCTCCTGGGGCAGTGGATGCGGCACTTCAAGCCGCGGAAGCGGACGTGAGCCCCGACCCTGAGCGCCGGTCGGGCCCCGCGACGTCCCTTCTTCGACGACATGGTCCGTCAGACCGCCGCCGGCACCATCGTGCCCATCCAGCTGCGCCCCGGGACTACGGTGCACTGTTACTGGGTGACCAGCGCCGACCGTGACCGACTGGACGACCTCCACAGCGACGACACGCGTCTGCCGCCCGAACGAGAAGCGGCTCCCGCGAAGGACGCCAGCCGCAACGCGTCGGTGGCGGTCACCACTTCGGGGAAGACGACCGCGTCTCCGTCCCACGATCCGCCACCGCTCCACATCACCTCCGGCATCCCCGCCCGCGACCTGGTGCAGGCAACGCGGCCGCTTCTGGGTGGCGTTGCCCTGGAACCAGTCGGCCTCGGCGTGCACCGCCCCGTTGACGGTCACGGCGTCGGGCGACAGGCCGAGCCCCAGCACCTGCGTGTAGAAGCCGACGTTGATGTCCGCGCTGTGGGCCCCGGGCTTGGGCTGCGGGCTTCCGCAGGGAAGGGCTGAAGCCCATGATCGAGGGTCACCGAACGAGACCCGACCCCGACGCGGCCGCCGCTTCAAGCCCCAGCGCCGCCACGCGGACAACCGTTACGGAGGCGGCTCCCTATTTCGGTAACAACTGTTACCATGCTGGCATGGCGAAGACACAGCTGGGCGCCCGCGTGGATGAGGACGTCGCGGAACTCGCGAAGAAGCGCGCCGCCGACCTTGGACTGAGTATCGGGGACTACCTCGCGCGGCTGGTGCAGGACGACGCCAGTGGGCTGCGCGCCCGAGCGGTGGGGGCGGCCGCCCGCTTCCTGGCCGACCACCAAGCGGTCTTCGACGAGGCCGAACAGGCCCAGCAGGCGCCCCGGGGAGCGCGCGCGGCTTGATGGACCTGCATATCGACGTTCCCTGGATCCTGCAGGTTGCCGAGGCCGCCGGCGCGGACGACCCGGCCCCCGACGACTACGGTGTCCCGGTCTCGGCGGTCGCCCGCCACCGGGCCGAGCTGTTCGAGCACTCCGTCTACGACGGCCCCTATGCCAAGGCCGCCGCCCTGGTGCACACCTTGGGCCGGTGCCGCTGGCTGGAGCGCTCCAACATGGCCGTCGCCGCCGCTTCTGGCGTCATGTACCTGGAAGCCGCCGGGATCTCCGTCAAGCCCGGCCGCGAGGACGCCATCGCCCTGAAGGACCTGCTCCTCGATCCCGCCTGCACCGCGGGGAGGATCGCCGCTCTGCTGCGGACCTGGCCGACCACCACCTGACGTCCCAAGGCACGCCACCGAGTCCCAGGACCCGGGGGCGGGCGCAGGCCGCTCGCGCAGGCCGGTGACACAGACGCGGCCGCAGGGGGACCGGCGGGGGAGGGGGGACATGGCTCATGGTGCGCAGGACTCCGTCCTGGCGGGGGCCGCCGGCGAAGTTGTCGGTACCCGGACTCTGGTCGCAAAGTGACGCGGCCCGCAAGGCAGTTCGCCCTGCCGTGCAGCGGGCTGGGCGGCACACAGCCTTCCACGCTCCCGGCTCCCGCCGTCCGGTTCCGGTGACCTATTGGTCGTTATGCGGCTTCCTGGCCCGCAGATGTTCCCGTCCCGCCACGAGATTCGGCATTCCGCCGGCCCGCGCACCGGTCACACCCGCCCGGCCCATGGAAGCCGCGGCGGTGGATGCCTGTCCTCTGCCGCGCAGCTGGGGCACTGCGGTCCCGCGCAACGTGCGAAGGAAGTGCGGGACCGCAGGCCGCGGCCGTCCTGTCGAGCCGAGAAGGGGACCGTACGTCACCCGCCGCCGGTACCCCGCGCGGCACTCCGCCGCACCGCCGGATCCCGGCCAGGATCCGCGCGCTGCCGACCGGCGTCGCGCCCTGCGGCGGAGCCGGCCACCGGTTCCACACCGGGTGGCCGCAGCCCGGCCAGGCCGCCCGGCAGGGCGCCGCGGGTCACACCAGCGGGTCCGCCCAGCCCACGCGAGAGCGCCGGGTGCACGCATCAGCGGATGTCAGTGCCGTTTGGCACGATGACGATCATGAGTCACAACATCGCGTACTCCACCGCGGACAAGGCCGACGTCCTGGCCTATCTGGGCAGCAACGGCAATCTGAGCGCAGACCGACTACGCCGTCTCGAGTCGATGCGGTAGGCGGCGCAGGCCGCCCAGGACGACCTTGACCGCCAGGGCGTCGACTGGGGCCTGTCCGTCCCCGACGCCCTTGACCACCTCATCGCCGGGCGCGCCGACTCGGACGCACCGTGCGCGGGCAACGCCTACCACCGCGCTGTGCAGCACATCATCGACCACAACGCGTCCGACCCGATGCACCTGGGCACCTACTCCAAGCCCTCGACGTTCTTCGGCCTGGTCGACGACGAGATGCGACGCCTCGGAGTCCCCGCCGACCTGCTGCCCCACGGCTACCTCTACGGCGGGCTGCCCGACGGCTTCCCGTTCATACCGCACCCGGTGGACGGTTACCCCGCCATCGGCCATCTGCCGCTCGCCAGGACCAAGCCCGCCGCCGAGGCCTACCGCGCCGTCCTGGACCGGATGGCCGCGGACTTCCAGTACGACGTGCAGGAGCTGATCGAAAAGCTCGAGGCCGAGCACAACGAGTGGGAGTACGCCACGAAGAACATCGGCTGGTACACCCAGGACACCCTCTTCTTCAAGCTCACCTGATCGACCATCCTGGGGAGCGTCGGCGCCGTGCGGGCATCCAGCCCGGCACGTCAGGGCGACGGCTCACCCGCGGCTGCCGGCGACGACCGCGGCGAGACCACGGCCACGCTCCCGGGCAGGACCAGCCTGCGCACGGACGCCGCGAACATCGAGGGGAGGTGACCACCGTGCGTGCCTGCTTTGGCTTCGTCGAGCCTGACAAGGACGCCTTCACCGCGCGGGGGTGGGCCCCGACAGTCTGAGCGAGGACAGCCGGGGCCCGGCGGTCTACAGCGGCTGCCGGGTTTCCGAGCGGATCTGCAGGGCGGTCTCGGCGGCCGTCTCCAGGTCGATGTCGGAGGCGGGCTGCCCGACGTTCTCCGCGGTGATCTCGGCGACGACGGCCGCCGTGTTGCCGTCCGCCCAGGCGCAGACCGGGTACACCAGGGTGGCGCCGGCCTGTGACTGGGAGACCACCTCGCAGGTGACCGTGGTGTCCGCGCCGCTGGGACGGAAGTCCTTCGGTTGCACGGCAACTTTCAGGCCGTCGGCCTCGCCGACGCCCTTCAGCATGGCGTCGCGGCCGTCGTCCGTGTTCTGGAACCGGCCGTACATGCCCGAGACCACCAGCATGCCCTCGGTGTCGTCGCCGTTGAGGCTGTACTGCCCCACCGTGGAGTCGGTGACCTTGGCGTCCCAGGCGCCCTCCATCTCCTTCTCGATCGACTCGCCCTCGGTGTCGGAGAGGTCTTGGCCGAGCTTGTAGCGCCCGTCGAGGAGGGTCTTGGGCAGGGTGAGCCGGTACTCGGCGTCGGGGAAGTCGTTCTCGATCTTCATTCCGATCAGGACGAGCGCCACCACGCCGGCCACGCCCAGCCCGACGACTCCGCCCACGATCCCGAGCACCAGCCCGACCCGGCTCTTCTTCGGCGGCTGGGCCCAGCCGTGGGGCGGCGGGGGGTACGGGGCGCCGTACGGCTGCGGCGCGGGCGGCTGCCCGTAGGGGCCGGGGGGCGGCGGGCCGGGCAGCGGGCCCTGGGGGCCGTAGGGGTGGGGCGCGTGGGGGCCCTGCGAGGGCTGCGGGCCGTACGGGTTCTGCGGCGGCGGAGGCGTGGACACGTCAGCACGTTACTCCACGGGTGTGAGGCGCCGGGCCACCGGTTCCCGATCCGCCGCAACCGCACCACCGGCGAACTCGCCTGCTATCGCTGCTTCTCACCCGGCCGGTGCCGCTGACCGAGCCGGTGCGTGTCGCCGGATGCAGATGGAGTGTGGAAGAAACCTTCCAGACCGAGAAGGGGCGTGGCGGGATTCGATGAGCACCAAGTTCGCCGCTACCCCTCCTGGACCCGCTGGGTCACCCTCGCGATGCTCGCCTACGCCTTCCTGGCAGTCGTCCGCGCCGACGAACATGCCCGCAACCCCGCCCCGGACGGGCTGGTCCCACTGTCAGACCACTCCGTCAGGCCACCCGCCGTTCAGCCCCGGCCACTTCGGCGAGCAGCCGGGCCGTGGCCGGGGTCGCGATGTCGTGGGCGACTCCGGCGCGGAGGACGGCTCCACCGATGGCGTCGAGTTCGAGCGGGCGGCCGGCCTCGGCGTCGCGCTGCATCGAGGACTTCATCGTCCCGGGGACCCGGTCGAAGAAGGAGAGCAATCCCTCGGCGCTCACCGACGTGCCGGCGGCGCGGGCCACGGCCGCGACCTCGTCGAGGACGGTGAGCAGTTCGGCACGGTGCCGATCACGGACGACGCCGACGTCGGCCTGGTGGCGGGTGGTCAGCAAGGCGAACGGAGCGAGGAAGGCCAGCTTGTCCCAGAGCATCGCGCCCTCGTCCTCGCGCAGGATCACTCCCAGGCCGGTCTGCCGCAGGAGCTCCGCGAAGTCCTCTGCGGGGGCGGCGAGTTCGAGATTGGCGAACGGACTGGTGTGGGTGACGCGGCCGGGTGCGACGCGGGTGGCCTCGACCCGGATGGTGCCCGCGACGACCCGGGCCGAGGGGAAGCGCCCGCGCAGCACCGCGATGTGGTCGAGGCCGTTGAGCAGCGGGACCACGACCGTGCCCGCGCCGACCATGTCGACCGGGATGCGGTCGAGGGCCTCGGCGAGCATGGTCTGCTTGACCGTCACGAAGACCGCGTCCACCGGCTCGCGCAGTTCGGTGTCGGCTTCCACCGCCGCGGTGAACTCCCCGAACTGGTCGCTGTCGACGCGCAGTCCGTCCTGGCGCAGCACGGCGACGGTCTGCTCTCCGGCCAGGCAGACGACGCGGTGTCCGGCACGGGCGAGCAACGCGCCGATCAGGCCGCCGACTCCACCCGGGCCGAGAACGGCCACACTCAGTTTGCCGGTGCTCATATGTGCTCCTGTCCAGGGAGGTTGCGGAATCGCACGGCCGGAGTCGGGAACGGCCAGGCCCGTGACGGGTCGACAGCCGCCCCGTCAGGACCGCTTGGGACCGCGGCGGAGACGGCGGGCGGGAGGCCGACCTGGGCCCGGAACGATCATCAAAGCTGCCGAGACTCAAGTCAACCCACGGATCTACTGAAGTAGACCCAGGCTGAAACTTGGGTCTCGGCGCTGAGACGCCTCGAGTCCCCATGTAGTCCCAGGCAGGAGCGGCGTACGGGGCGAGGCGGAGCGCCGCGCGCCCGGCGTCCTCCGTATCGCCTACGTCGCCCGGCCCCTCGCCCACGCTGGGGAGCTGTCGGGTCAGACCCGGGGGGTGAGGCGGCTGCCGATCAAGCGGGCGGCCTCGGGGTGGGCGAGGTACTCGGCGATGCTGTGCGCGCGGTCGCGGGCGTTGACCACCGCGAGGTCGGACAGACCGTCCGCCCAGTCGTCGGCCAGCGGGCAGCCGATCGCCACCGCGTCGGTCGGGCACCAGACGTTGAGCCAGTCCGTGACGATGTCCGGACGCTTCGCCCCGCCGACGAGCAGCCTGCTGTACACGCTGTCCAGGCCCAGGGGGCTGCCGGCCGTGGTCAGGTGGACGACGTTCACGCCGGGGGAGAGCCGGGTGGTGAGGTCCAGCCCGACGACCGTGCCGAGGCTGTGGCTGACCAGCACCACTTCGCCCGCGTCCGGCATCGTCTCCTGCACGCAGTCCAGCACCGCGTCCCGGATGCGCCGGTCGTCGAGGTACGCGGCCACGTCGCGGAAGACCAGGGCGATGGCCCAGGCGTCGAGGTCGCTCCTGGCGGCCAGCCAGCCCAGCCGTTTGTGCAGGCCGCCGACCACGTCGTCCATGCCGATGCGTTCGGTGGCCAGCCGGCTCTCGTGCGGCATGTCCCACTTCGCGGCGGCCTCGCCGATGATCTCCTCGTACACCGCGCGCGCGGTGTACGAGGAGGGCGCGACCGCCTCCGCCGCCGTGGCGGTCGGGGCCTCGGCGAGGCGGGGGACGGCCTCGTGCGCGGTCAGGGCCTCCACCAGCCGGTCGCCGTAGTAGGGGAACCAGACGTCCGCCGGGTCGACCGGCGGGAGCCCGGCGCGGACGAGCCCCTGGTTGAGTCCTCCCGCCCATTCGCGGCGCAGGCGCTCCGGGTCCTTGCCCTCCTGGGAGCGGCCGTGCAGGAACACCAGGTGCCGGCCGCCGCCGAACGCCCCGTCCCGGGCGCGCAGACCGGTCCCCGCGGCGGCCTTCTCGACGGCCGGCCGGGACGCCGCTGCTCCGGCTCCCGCCGCCGCGGCGTCCCGGCCGACAGGGGGAGCCACCGTGCCGACGGGGGGAGCCGCCGTGCCGCTCAGCCCCGACTCCGGGCCCATGTCGGCCAGCAGCTCCCGTTGCTGTGGGGTGAGGGGCAGGGCGGCGAGGTGCTTCAGGATGGAGCTGATTCGCACGCCCTCGTTGGACACCCAGTCGATGGCGTCGTCGCCGTCGCCGGGCTGCCAGACCTGTCCGTCATGGCGCAGGACGCGGCCCTGGCCGTCGGTCCTGGGCACCCCGCTGTGGTGGAGTGCGACGACCTCCCACTGGTCGTTGAAGACGGGCGAGCCCGAGTTCCCCGGCTCGGTGTCCGTCATGTAGTGGATGAAGTCGTCGAGACGCGTCTGGAGCATGTTGTCGCGTACGGCGATCTCCTTCAGGCGGCCCATCGGATGGCCGATGACGTTGACCGGCTCGCCGATCACCAGCTTCCCCGGCTGGGCGCTGAGCCGGTTCCAGCCGAACGCGTCGCCCGCGGGCCGCTGGTCAGGGCCGGGGGCGACCCGCACCAGGGCGTAGTCCAGGCGCGGGTCCGCCGTGAAGAACTCGTCCGGGGCGAACTCCAGTCGCGTCGGCGGCTGGGGGACGTTGTCGACGGTGACCTGGGCGTCGAACTCCACGAAGCTCTGCCGGGCGGCCTCGGCGTCCGGGAGCACGTGATGGTTGGTCATCAGCAGGGTCGGCGACACCAGGAAGCCGGTGCCGACGGGCAGCTCACGGCCGTTCTCCCGCACGGAGATGCGGGCGACCGTGCGCGCCGCCCGGGCGCCGCGCGGCAGGAAGCTCCAGGCCTGCAGTTCCTTGGACACCCCGAGGATGCGCTCGTACGCGGCGGCCGGGTCCAGCGGCTCCGCCCGCACCGCCTCCACGAGCAGGGCGGCGGGCACCGCCTGCCGGTCGAGCAGCCGGGCCGCGCGCGCCGCGAGCGCGTCCTCCGCGTCCGGGAAGGCGACCCCCGCCTGCTGTTGCCGCTCGACCGCCCGCCGCTCATCGCCGGTCTCTGCGTACCGTGCGGCCGCCGCCGCGACCTGCCGCTTCCGCTCCCGGCGAGACCTGTCCGCCGTCACCGCCGTCGTCGTCGCCGTCATGTCAGGTCACCGCCGTTCCGGCGGTGTGCCACGGCACGAAGGCGTTGGTCAGGCCCGTGAGAGACGTGCGCAGCTCCGGGTGGTGGCGCAGCAGCACCGTGATCATGGAGTTGTCGTCGATCCAGGCCATGCCGGCCTTGGAGTACACCTCGGGGGTGTAGTACTCGGTGAAGAAGCGGTCGCTGTTCAGTCGGCGGGACGCCATCAGGATGAAGATGCGGAACGCCGTGTCGCTGAAGGCGAACCCGGCCGGCAGCTTCTCCGCGTACAGCCCGACCATCAGGTCGACCTTCTCGATGTCGCCGTCGTAGAGCGACTGGATCTGCTCGGCCCAGGCCCGGTTCTCCGTCAGCTCCAGGAAGTTCGCCGCGGGCTTCAGCCGCAGCAGCCGCCGGAACTCGTTGTAGCGGGGGACGCCCAGCTCCCGGGAGCGCAGGATGTCGGTGGCGGCGAGGTCCTGCAACTGCCCGTCGGGCCGCTCGAACTCCTGGAGGAACCTCGGGAAGTTGTGCAGGGTGACCAGCCCGGGGTGCTGTGTGCCGAAGCTGTAGAGCAGGTCGGCCATCGCGGTGGTCTCCAGGACCTTCAGCGCCCCGGGGCCCGCGATGTCGCGGAGGGTGCAGTGGCGCAGGCTCGCGTCGTCGGCGGCGGAGCGCAGGTGCCAATCGTCGCGGACGAGCGGGTGCATGCGGTAGACGGCGACGAACTCCTCGGTGAGGGAGTACGGGACGCCGTAGTGGTCCGTCTCGCCGCCGGGGATGCCGCTGACGACCTCGCTGTCGCTGATCCGGCCGAACAGGTTGTGGACGCGCTCGCCCGCGACGCCCCACCAGTTGGCGCGCAGCGCCTTGACGGTGGTGGGGTGGCTGATCACGGCCGGGGTCCACTCCACGGTGTGGATCTTGGCGAGGAGCGCGGCGTTGACCAGCCGGGCGCGCTGGAAGAGCTCCTCGTCGTTCCAGGACGGGTAGGCGCCGTGCAGGTGACCGCAGATCGCGTTGTGCTCGCGGGCGAACAGGTCCTGCATCATGGCGAGGCCCAGCCAGAAGCCGGGGACGTGCGAGGGGTCCCGGGAGGGGTCCGAGGGGATCGGGGACTGCTCGTCGTCCCACAGGTGCAGCTTGCCCAGCTCGCCGGCGCGCATCAGGCGCTGCTCGGTCTCGTTCGTCCCGTAGATCTGCGAGGCGTCCCACCAGTGGGAGGACACGTTGACGCGGGTGTCGGGTGTCCCGGCGGGCGCCTGCGGGTCGCGGGTCGGGTCGTCCGGGGTCCGCATGATCCGCATGGGGTGTTCCGGCCACGGGTCGTCGTCCATGAGGGGCACTTCCCAGGGACGTTCCGTAGGGCTGGTCCCGTGGCTGAACCAGTCGCGGACCATGAACTGCAGCCAGGCGGCGACCAGCGAGTTGACCGACTCGGCGGGTATGAGCTCGTCGCGGGTGAGGAGGGTGCGGCTGACCTCCCGCGGGGTCGGCGCGGACAGCACGTCCCCGGGGGCGGCCGGTGCGATCCGGTCCAGCGGGATGTTCCGGCCGAAGCGGGTGCCCGCCATGCCCATGCGGGGCTCGGCGAGGTCGTTGTGGCTGCCGTCGGCGGTCCGGTTGACCTTGTGGGTCTCCGAGGGGGGAGCGGGGTCGGGCAGGTTGACCGAGGGCAGCCGACCGGTGTCGTGGAGGTTCTTCTGCCGGAGCTTGACCCGCAGCCCGAGGAGCGTCAGCAGGCCCGCGATCACTGGCAGTCGGTCCCAACCGAAGCGCCGGTCCACGCCCTCGGCGACGGCGGTGACGATCCGCCAGGGCAGTGACGTGCGATATCCGGCTGGGGAGCGTCGTGCGGCGCGTCGTCGCTCGGTCATGGCGGTGCTCCTTGGGCGGTTGCGAGGATCACGTCGCTCGCCTTCTCGCTGATCATGTAGATGGGGGCGGCGACGAAGAATCCGGGGATGCGGGGGAAGACCGAGGCGTCGACGATCCGCAGGCGCTCCACTCCGCGCACCCGGAAGTCGCTGTCGACGACGGCCGAGGGGTCGTTCGTCCGGCCCATCCGGCAGGTGCAGGACGCGTGGTGGCCCCACGCCTCGTCCTGCACGAAACGGCGGACGTCGTCGCGGCCGTCGACCTGCGCGCCGGGCCACAGCTCCTCGGCGATCACGGCGCCGGCCCTGCGGTTCATGCCGCGCACGAACTCCACGGCGCCGGCCATCGCGTCGAGGTCCACGGCGTCCTTGTCCGTGCCCTCGTCGAAGTAGTGGAAGTTCACCAGTGGGGTGTCACGGGGGTCGGTGGAGCGCAGCCGCACCCGGCCCCCGGTGTTGTGGGTGCGGCTCTTGAGGATCGCCCAGGTGAAGCGGTCCTTGCTGCGGGTCAGGTCGAGCGAGTAACCGGGCCGGTAGCCCCGGAAGTCGAAGGGGCCGCCGAAGATGAACAGGTCGGGCGCGTCCAGCTCCGGACGGGACTTGCGGGTGACGCCGACGACGGCCCCGTTGGTCGTGTACAGGCCCTGGCCGCGCTGCCAGGCCCGGTAGCAGCGGTCCGGTTCGCTCCCCGGCCGCGGCGGGTGGAAGTTGCAGTCCTTGAGTACCGGGAACTCGCGGTCCATCCGGCTGACCACGCCGACCTCGTACCGGTCCTGCAGATGGGCGCCCACGCCCTGGAGGTCGACCCGCACGGGGATGCCGTGCCGCTGCAGCTCCTCACGCGGCCCGACACCCGACAGCATCAGCAGCTGGGGCGTGTTGAACGCGCCCGCGGCCAGGATCACCTCGCGGGAGGCGAAGACCCTGCGCAGGACCGGCGACGCCGCGTCCGGTCGGCTCGCGGGGTCGGCCCGGTAGGAGTGCGCCCCGTCCAGGTAGTCGACGCCGATCGCGGCGCCGTTCCCGTCCAGCACGACCCGGGCCGCCAGCGCGTCGGTACGGACCACCAGCTCGTCCGGGCGCCGGCGCTGGACGTCCTGCACCCGCTCGCGCACGGCGCTGCGCCGTCCGTTCGCCGTGGAGAGGGGGATCTGCCACAGCCCCTGCAGGGCATGCGTCTGCGCCCGCCAGTCGTTGGGGTCGACGAAGGACCCGTACCCCTCCAGCGGGGACAGCGGCCGGTCGAGGAAGTCGGCCAGCGTGTCCTCCGCGGCCGACAGGATGACCTTCAGCAACTGCTCGTCCTGGACGGCCAGCCGGGGGTCGGCGAGGGCGGTCGGCAGCCAGCCGTCGAACCCGTGGCGGGCGTCGTTGCGGTACCGGCCGCCCGTGAAGGGCAGCGCCTTCAACAGCGCCGCCAGCAGCGGGTTCGCGGGCGGCTCCTTGGGCCGCGGCCGGTAGGTGCAGCGCTCCAGCCGCTCGAAGTAGCGGCGCATGGCGGTGCTGCGCCAGGTCGCGTCGCCGGTCTCCTCCGCGATGGCGTCCCAGTCGCGGTTGTAGGGGTAGACGGTGATCAGCGCGTGGTGCGCCGTGCAGCCGCCGACCGTCCCGGCACGCGGGTAGAGGACGCCTCCCTGCTCCCGGACGAACTTGCCGTCGCGCTGCTGCTGCCTCTCGTCGGCGTAGTGCCGTACGAAGTAGTTCCAGCACTGGCCCGGGTCCTCGGAGGCGTCCGCGTGGAACGCGGGCACCCGGTACGCGTCGTTCTCCGGGGCGCCGCCCGCGTCGAGGAGGAGGGTGCGCAGGCCGGCGGCGGCGAGGTTGGCCGCCAGCGGTCCGCCTCCCGCCCCGGCGCCGACGACGACGTAGTCGAAACCCGTCTCGGCCGGGGGCGCGGTGCCCAGATCGTCCGTCACTTCCGCTTCCTCTTCACCGAGTTGACGAGCGAGGCCACGGACAGGACTGTGTTGACGGCCGAGATGAGTGTGGTCAGCACCGCGGTGCGCGGGGGGAGCCGGCCGTTCAGGCCCAGTGTGGCCGCCGTCGCGGTGTCGCTGCCGTGGATCAGGACGGCGTCGCGCAGGTCCTCCCGCAATCGCTCGTCGCGGTGGGTGAGCAGATCCAGGCCGATCAGGATCGTACGGATCCCGAAGAGCCGGAAGGCGTACACCGCCGCCGGACTGGGTGGCTCGCGATCGGGGTCGAGGCGCCGGATGAGCAGCTCGGGCGAGAGGAGTCCGGCTGCCCCGTTGACGATCCGGATTCCAGCGAGTGCGTAGACCGAGACAGCGTGAGGCCCGGCCATCTGCGTGGCCATCATGTCTCCTGACGGTGCGGTGATTCTTGCGGTGACGGGAACGACCGCCGAACCCCCCGGCGAGGGATGAGAACACCTCGGAAACACTCCAATCACCACATTATGGCAACCACGTCCCCCCTGCACCTCGAGTCGCGGCGGGCCGTCCCGTCCACCCGGCGCCGGCGGATCGCCGAACACCCGGGAGAAACAACTTGGTTGAATCGTTGACGAGAGTCCCGGGGTACGGACCGGAGCACGGTCCAGTCCTCCGGGTACGGGGTGCCGCGCCAGGGGGCCGCTCGATGTGCAAGTGACGTGCTCGCCGCTTCCTGACGGTCAGTCGCCCTCCTCCGGGCGTGACGTGGCGGTCGCCGACCGCCACGGCGCCGCACGGGTGCAGCAGAAGCAGGTCCGCCGCTGGCCCGCGGCGTCGGCCGCGCATTGTGCGACGTTCGTTGCGGGGCTTCTTCTTGAGCGCCGCCCCTACCTGTTTCTTGAGGGCGATGAACTGCGGGCCGTCTCCCGGGCGATCGACGCCCGGGCCGGGCGCACCGCACTGCTCGGCGTGCCGGATCAGGTGTCGGTGATGCGCCGGTCCCCGCGCGGAGGCTGCCGCCCCGGGCCTGTTCGACCGCGGCGTACAGGTCAGCCAGCCGCGGCACCCGAGCCCGCCCGCTACCGCGCCACGGCACCCCTCGTATTCAGGCGGGTCAGGATGGTGAGGACGGTGGTGTACGCGAAGTCGCCGCCGAGCCTGTTCCTGTACCCGGCCGTGACCGGCCCGGCCGCCCGCAGTGCGGCCAGCGCCAGCGTCTCCAACTCGCCCTGCCCACGCTGTCGCGCGGAACACCCGCCATCCTGCCGACCTTCGCCTCACCGCGCCCTCGTACGGACGCGACACCCGGCGTCCCACCGGCGTTGACCGGGAGGGCGTCTGCCGGACCCGGGCGGCGCGCCTCCTGTCCTCAGCCGCTGGAACCAGTACGACTCACGCGGGCGGGGGCGGATCCAGGCCCTGGCGCGTCCGTACACCGGGTCGTGCTCAGCCTGGATGCGGTGTCTCTCGGAGATGGAGAGCAACCGTCGGGCCGGCTGCTGCGGGCGGCCGAGGTCGACGCGCTCGGTGGAGCTCATCACCGGGCGCTGCTCGCCGTCGGCGGACAGCATGAACAGCCGACGCACGTGGCAGAGCGCCCACGGCCACTGTGGCGGGCCTCGAAGGGGCGACGGCTTCGACATGGAGCTGCTGCAGCACTACGAGGGACTGTTCCTGGAGCGGGCGGGGATCGACGGGCCTTCGTCCTTCTGCTACGGCCTTGGGACTGGTGAGCTCGCATCCGCGATTGACGAAGACGTCCGGGAATGCGCGACACCTCAACTCCTGACCGTCACCTGAACAGGCGCACAGACAGGTCGATGGAGCACGGCTTGTGGTGACCTGATCACAGGGCGGAGGACAGCGGATGGCGGGCCCCACCCCGGCAAGCCGCCGGGCCACCACTGCGGCAGGCCGCCATCCCGACGGGGCGTCGCCGCGGCGCGGCGGCGGGACCGTCTCCTGACCGCCCGGGCACCGGACACCGGGTGGCCTCGGGCCCGTCGTGGCGCCTCGCCCGGCGGTCCCGGATCTCGATGGGCGTACGAGGAAGGCATGGCGATGATCCCTGCGCGAGACGCTGGTCGCACCCCCGACGTGGGCCGAATACGCGGGCGGAGACTGCGCGGCAGGGTGGGGGTGCTGGGCGCCTGCGGGCTGCTGCTGACCGCTCCGTGCGTTGCCTGGCCGGGAGCGGCATCGACCGTGGCGCCGTCGGCCAGGGTGGACGGCGGCACTGCCGATGGGGGCGTCCCGCAAGGGCTGCGGCGCTACTACCAGCAGGGACTCGTGTGGGAGCCGTGCCTTGACGTCCCTTCGTTCCAGTGCACCGAGGTGAAGGTGCCGTTGGACTACGCCGATCCGGATGCGGGCGACGTTCTCCTGGCGGTCACCCGGAAGAGGGCCACGGGCGGCGGCGCGCGGATCGGCTCGCTGCTGGTCAATCCCGGCGGGCCCGGAGATTCCGCCGTCGACTATCTGGCGGACGGCGCCGACGACTTCTCCCCGTCCGTACGAGCCGCTTACGACCTGGTCGCGGTGGACCCGCGCGGCGTGCAGTACAGCACCCCGGTGACGTGCGAGAGCGACACCGTCACGACCGCCGCGGGGGCCGGCCGGCGCCTGTCGGACGAGGCGGTGGAGATCGCCTCCGACGAGACGGGATACGCGCAGTTGGGTAACGCGTGCGCGAAGCACGCCGGGCGGTTGCTTCCCCACGTCGGCACGGTGGATGCGGCCCGGGACATGGACGTGCTGCGTGCGCTCCTGGGCGATGACCGGCTGCACTACGTCGGCTTCTCCTACGGCACCTACCTGGGCGCGACCTACGCGGACCTCTTCCCGTCCCGAGTGGGCCGGATGGTGCTCGACGGCGCCGTCGACCCCGCCATGGACGGATACCAGAATTTCCTGCAGACCGCGGGCGGCTTCCAGGTGGCCTGGGAGTCCTTCGCAGCCGACTGCGCCGCCCGCCCCGACTGCCCGCTGGGCCACTCGGTCAAGGAGATCAGCCGCACCCTGGACACACTGCGGCGCTCCCTGGGCCGCGTACCCCTCCAGCAGGGCAAGGACATCTCCATCACAGGGGACGATCTTCTCGTCGCGGTCACGACGGCGCTGAAGGCGCCCGCCTGGGATCTGTTGCGCGAGGCGCTGAGGGGAGTGCTGGCAGGTGACACCACTGTGTTGCAGCAGCTCCTCGGCTCCTCGGAGGACACCTCCGGCAATGCCGGCGACGCGTTCTTCGCCATCAGCTGCCTGAGCGCCCCCCTCGCCCCACGGTTCACCGCCGCGCAGGTGCGGGCGGCGCTGCCGCAGTTCCGCCACACCTCGCCCCAGTTCGGCGAGTTCTACGCGCCTTCGCTTCTGCAGTGCGCCTACTGGCCCGTCCCGCCGGCCCAGCCTGCGAAGCCCGTCTCCGCGCCCGGGGCCGCTCCCGTTCTGGTCGTCGGCACCACTCGCGATCCCGCCACCCCGTACTCCTGGGCCAAGGCGCTCACCCGCCAGCTCTCCTCCGGCCGCCTGCTCACCTACGACGGCGACGGGCATCTCGCTTACCTCCGTGGCAGCGCCTGCGTCGACACCGCCGTGGACCGCTACGTGACGCTAGGTCAGCTCCCACCGGTCGGCGCCACCTGCACCTGACAGAGCCTCACTGAAACGGATGTGGAGGAGGCGGAAGGGGGGCGAACGGTGGATCAGGCCTGCCCGGGTAGGTCAGCGGAGGAAAGCGCGGGGGCGTGGTCCATGCACAGGGTGCTCGACCAGGTGGGGCGGGGTGCGGGACGGCCATCGCCGCCAGCAGCAGGGCCGTGTCGACGGCCTTGGGAGGGTGGTGATGAGCCGGTACAGCGTGGCCTGGAACGGCGCGGCACCGTGCAGGGGCCGTTCCGGTCTTCAAGGATCTGGTCGATCAGCCAGATGTGATCACCCTGGTCGGCGGCCTCGACGACACCGTCCGGTCCATGTGCGCCAGGGACCGGGTGCGGGGCCTGCTGGAGGAGGCTGTGGAGCGCCCGCGCCCTTCTGCAAGCAGCTCGTCCTGCTGCGTAGCCCCGGCCGCCAGGGCCCCCTGCAGCGTTCCGGTCGCGCTTGGAGGAACTGTTCGTGTGCGTCGACGAGTTGGCCGCCGGGCACGGCGCCCCTCGTCGTCGACCTGTACGGCGCGCCGTCGCTCTCCGACCCCCGCATGTGGGATGTGGACCGGCGGGACCTGACCGCGAACGGGCACCGCCGCGTCGCCGAGGCGGTCTGGCAGACCCCCGGCTACGAGGCCGAGGACCCGCGGTGGGGGACGCCGATCCCCCTGGCCTTGCCGCCCGGCGGGACCGCCCGCCAAGTGGCCCACGCCCGGTTCAGCCGGCAGTGCCTGCTGTCGAGGGTCGTCCGCCGCCTCACCGGCCGCTCCTGGGGGGACGGCCGGTCAGGCACCCTGGTTCAGCGCTGAGCTGGGCCAAGCCTTCTGGGCCACCCCTGCGGACCACACCGACCCCGGACCGGTGACGGACTGGCGCCGAGTGGAACCCTGACCCGGAGCCTTCCCGCGCCTCGCCCGCGGTTGTTGTTGCGGGACGTCACGGGTGAGCTCAGACTTGTCGCGGAGGAAGAGCCTCCGGTACGCGCGCGCCGCCGTACCGGCGCCGGCTCTCGTCGTGACGGGCGAGGGCCTTCCCCGCGACCAGGTGCACCTCCATGGCCGGGGTCGCGGCGGCCGGAAGCCCGAGGGTGGGTCTTGGCGAGGAGGCCGTCGATGAGGCGGTGCGGCACGGCAGTGCGTGCCGGGTCCCCACCGGCGCGGTGAGCTGATCGAGACCGCGTCCGGTGAGCTCCGCCGGCGATCTCCCCACGCACCTCCGACCGGGGCGACCTCGCTTATTTGCGGCAGCAGTTGATAGAGGGTCAGCGATGGCCGGACGTCGATCAGCTCCTGCACGGTGTGACCCCCGGGCCCAATTGCACGTCTTACGTTCGAGACCGCATCCCGACAGCCCCCAGCAGAAGGTGTTTTGATGGATAGTCAGATCGTGAAGGTCAAGATTCACCCCGCCATCGGTGTCGCCAGGGTCGGCAACAGTGTCGAAGCACCCTTCATCGGCCCGGAATCACCGGACCAGAAACCAGCGGACCCCGGCTCCTACAAGGACGGTTCCGGGGCGCTCCGCAGGCAGGCCGCACGGTTCCGTGTGTACGGATACAACGCCGCGGGGGAGGTGGTGAGGGAGCTGAAGCCGGGCGCCGAGGGTGTCTCCGAGATCCAGTGGACGGTGCATCTGGCCAACAAGAAGGCCGCCTGGTACCAGTTCCATCTGGCGCTGGACATACCCGAGGGCAAGACGCTCGCGGCGGAGCAATACGCTCTGCGCAACGCCGACGTCGTGGGCGCCGAGAGGAAGAAGCTGGTCAACGACCCCGGAAGCCGCACCGTGCGCGGCTCGAAGACCGAGACGCAGAAGTTCGACACCGGCAAGATCATGGGCAAGGCGGTGTACCTCGGCGAGATCTCCACCCGTTCCGACGGCCGCCTGCTGGTGCTCGGTGGCCGGGGAAACTCCGCCTCCTACAAGAACCAGCCGATCACCGGGGTCGCCAACAACAACACCTGGTACGACGACGTGTCCGACGGCCCGGTGACGGCTACGGTCCGTATCGACGGCAAGGATCTGACCGCCGCCCCGGCCTGGGTCGTGGTGGGGCCTCCGCACTACGCCCCCGGCGTGAAGTCCGTACGTACCCTCCACGACCTGCTCTTCGACGTCTTCGTCCAGGCCGGTTCGCTGACCCGCCCGCAGCAGATCTCGTTCACCGATCACATCGAGCCGATCCTCCGCCGGTTCTGCGATCTGCAGTGGGTCAACCAGGGATTCGCGGCACAGTTCGGCTGGAACGGCCCCCACTTCTTCCTCTCGCCCGCCATGCGCAAGAGGCTCGCCGATCCGTCCGACCGGAACCGGGAACTCCGCCGCCAGACGTACGCCGCCCTGCGCGACTACGACCGGGACGCAATGTCCCCGCTGCCGTGGCCGTGGATCTACGGCGACGCCATGGCCAGCAAGCCCAAGTCCGTGCGTCAGCACCTGGTGCTGACGCCGACCCAGGACTGGATGCTGCAGCGATGGGCGGACGGGGCTTTCCGGGCCGCAACCCTGCGGCAGCCGCGCCCCACGGTCGACGACGCCCCTGTCGGCGAGCAGCCGGGGCTGCTGGACCGGGCGGCCCTGGAGAACTGTGCCGCCGACGCGTTCCACCCGGGGTGCGAGGTCACCTGGCCGATCAGGCACGCGACCATGTTCAGTGAACCCTTCCGCATCCGGCACCGCGCCGCCGGCACCGCGGAACCCGACTACGGGCCCACCCTCACCCCGCAGGAGGCGCTCGCCGCCAATGGCCCCCTGTACGCACAGGGGCCCGGAGACCTCACTCGCTGGATGGCCGCCCCCTGGCAGGCGGACACCGCGAGCTGCCGCTCCGGCTATGAGGTGCTGGCCAACCTGGGGCCCCGGTACAGCCCTTACCTGCCGACCTTCTGGCCTGCCCAGGTACCCAACCATGTCCTCAAGCTGGAGGACTTCGAGAAGATCAACACGCCGTCGACCGGGAGCGACGACAGCGCCCGTGAAGAGGCGTTCGAGCGGCGGGCGACCTGGCTGCGCGGCCTCAACGGCACCATGAACCAGCAGCGCACACAAATGATCAAGGACTGGGCCAAGCTCGGCATCGTCGAGGTGCGCCACTACACAGTGGGCGACGGGAAGTTCCCGGAACGGATCCTGGTGGAGTCGCGCCCGGGACAACCGCTCGATCAGGCACCGGACACGGCGAACCTCGTCAACCTGCACGTGCCCGAGGCGGGTCCGCACGTGTTGTCCGCTGCGGCGGACATCCGGCCCGAGGGAAGGCTCGCCCCCGAATCCGCGGAGGCCGAGTCCGCGGCACGGGTGATCGGCGAGGCCGCCCGGGCGACCGGCTACCGCGAGGAGGAGATCACCGCAGGATATCTCGAGATACTCGACCCCTTCCGTGACGCGCGGTGAGCGCCGCACTCGCTCCCGGCACGGACACCTATGACGTCGTGGTGGCAGGCGGCGGCCCGGCCGGCTGCGCCGCCGCGCTCGTGCTCGCGCGTGCCGGCCGTACGGTTCTGCTGGCGGACGCCGACACCGGGCCGCCCAAGATCGGCGAGACGCTCGTGCCCGCCGGGCGGGTTCTGCTCGGCGACCTCGGCGTCGCCGACCGTGTTCTCGGCTCCGGGCATCTGCCCTGCTACGGCAGCCTCTCGGCGTGGGGTTCGGCCGACCTGCACGCCGTGGACTTCATCAACGATCCGCACGGCCATGGCTGGCACCTCGACCGGCGGTTGTTCGACCGGCGTCTGCGCGACGCCTCGCGCGCGGCGGGGGCCGAGGTCGCCGAGGGCTCGGCCGTACGCGACACCGCGCGCACGCCGGACGGCGGCTGGACCCTGCTCCTGCGCGGCGCCATCGGCGCTGCCGGTACCCGGTCCGGTGGCGAGCGTCTGGTGCGTTGCCGCTGGGTGATCGACGCCACCGGCCGCGCCGCCGCGGTCGCCGTCCGGTGCGGGGCCCGGCGGCGGGTCGGGGACCGGCTCACCGCTCTGTACATGCCCCTGGAGGCGGACCCGCTGGACACCGACCGCCGTTTCCTCGTCGAGTCCGACGAGGACGGCTGGTGGTACACCGCCCCGCAGCCCTCCGGCGGGCGACTGGTCGCCTACTTCACCGACGCCGACCTGCCCGCCGCCTCCCACACCGCACGCCACTTCCGCCGACGGATGACGGCCACCCGCCACGTGTCCCGACATGCCCACCGGGACGAACCCCCGCCCACGTCACCTGCCGCGCCCCGCCGGGCCGCCGCGCACACAGCGCACCTGGACACGGTGTACGGAGACGGCTGGACCGCCGCCGGGGACGCGGCGGTCGCGTTCGACCCGCTCTCCTCCCAGGGCGTACTGACCGCTCTCTACACCGGGCTGGGCGCGGGCCTGGCCGTCGACACCCGCCTGGGTGGAGCCCCCTACGGCGCGGACTCGGCCCTCGCCGCATACGCGGACAAGGTCGCGGCCGCACGGAGCGCGTATCTGCGCGGCCACCGTGTCATCCACGCCCAGGAGGCCCGCTGGACCGACCGTCCCTTCTGGTCGCGGCGCCTGGCCGACCTGCCCGACCCGTCCTGGCGACCACAGGAGGGGTCCAGCACGTCATGAACACGGAACGGCCCCGAGTCGTCGCCGAGATCGGCTGGACCGTGCCGCAGCGAAGGCACTCGGCTGGACGGCGCCTTCCGGCCGACACCGACCGAGCGCGGCACCCCGGGTGTCGTCGGGTGCCGCGCTCGGTCGCCGCATGCCGCTCAGGGGGCGGTCGGCCCACCAGGGGCCCACAGCCACGGCGGTGAGGGCCTCGCCCAGCGGGAGCGCGACCTGGGTGACGGCGTGCTGGTCGCCGCGGGTCGGACCCAGGTTCATGATCAGCACCCGGTTTCCGATGCGCATGCCGCCAGGGCACGCAAGACGGAGACCCCCGGGCTCCCGCCGTAACTCACCCCCCACCTGCACGGCATCCCACCCGGCTGTTCGGTGGGAGGTGGCTTCCGCCCGGTGAATGTGGGAACCCGGTGATCCAGAACACCGCCCGACCACAAGGGAGGCCTACGTGGGCGACGAGCAGCACGATCAGCAGGATCCGACGACGCAGCACCCCAGGCCCGGCTTCCCCTCGCAGGACCAGCCGCATCCGGGGTGGACCGGCCCGATGGACCCGCCGCCGGACCACGGCGAGGACTCCTACCGGGGCTCCGGCCGGCTGGACGGCCGTAAGACGGTCATCACAGGCGGCGACTCCGGCATCGGCCGGGCCGTGGCCCTGGCGTTCGCCCGCGAGGGCGCCGACGTGCTGTTCACCCACCTGGAGCAGGAGGCGGACGACGCGGCGGAGACGACCCGGCTGGTGAACGACGCAGGACGCAAGGCGATCGCCGTCCCCTGCGACATCCGCGAGGAGGACGAGTGCCGGGCGCTCGTCGACAGGGCGGTCGAGGAGTTCGGCCGCATCGACGTCCTGGTGAACAACGCGGCGTACCAGATGTCACAGCCGGACGGAATCGAGGCGATCTCGACCGAGCAGTTCGACCGGGTGATGCGAACGAACCTCTACGGCATGTTCTGGCTGACCAAGCATGCCCTGCCGCACATCCCGGAGGGCGGCAGCGTCATCAACTCCACCTCGGTGCAGGCGTACAAGCCGAGCCCGCACCTGCTGGACTACGCGATGACCAAGGGCGCAATCGTCACCTTCACGCAGGGACTGGCGCAGATGCTGGCGGAGCGCGGCATCCGCGTCAACGCTGTGGCACCCGGCCCGGTGTGGACGCCGTTGATCCCGGCGACAATGCCCGACACGGCGGAGTTCGGGAAGCAGAGCCCGCTGGGCCGACCGGCGCAGCCGGCCGAACTGGCCCCCGCGTACGTCTACCTCGCCTCACAGGAAGCGAGCTTCATCACCGCCGAAATCCTCAACGCGACCGGCGGCACCCCCCTGCCGTGACCCCACCGCGACCCCGCGCCCCAGACCTCCGCCGCGGGTGGTCCCTGACGGCGAGGGGCTGTGGCAGGGGGCCGTGGGCGACGGCGCGCTCCCGTTTGGCGTCCTGGAGCTTGGCGGCCGACTTCGCGGTGGCTTCGAAGGTCCGCTGGGTCTGCTCCACCGTGTCGACGCCGGTCTCCGGCTCCAGGAGGTGGCCGTCCTTCGGGCCGGAGCGGAACGGCCGCGGGTGCGACCTCGAGGCGGCGGGCACGGCGACGGCGGGCAGCCGGGTGCGGGAGCCCAGGCGCTCCGCACGACGGGCGGCGTGGATCCGGGCGGCCAGGGCGCCGGCGGCGAGGCGGGCCCGCTCGTACGGGGGCGCGGACCGCTTCCGGGTCAGTGGGCGCAGCACGGCCTGGTCCTCGGTGTCGCGCGGGTACAGGGCGTGCAGGCCGGCGGTCACCATCCGTCGGCTGGCCGGGCGGCTGCAGTCGTCGATGACCGTCTGCACGATCTGTTCGTCCAGGCCCGCCTGGTGGGGCCGGCCGCGCAGGACGTAGGAGAGGTAGCGGCGGGCTTGCAGGCGCCCGACGACACGACCAAGCCACCTGACCCGAGGCACCAAGTCCCGCGACCCGCTTTCGATACACGCCCTAGCCAGCCCCCGACTGTGGGTACTCGGTCGAGCGAACTCCGGCGGGCAGAAAGCAACTTCAAAGAGCACGTCATAGTCGTGCCGGGCATGAAACCGATCCACAAAGCACGCGTTGCGAAGCCGGGCCTGACCGTCGCCGAGGTTTCGGCGAGGATGACCAGACCGCATTCGCCATCCAGCGCGCGATGCTTGTGGCGGGAACCGGGGTGCCCGTCCGAGGTGTTCTCCAGTTCAAGCGCTGCGCCGGGACACTACGAAGCGGTGAGCTGTCAGCCGTTCGACGGCGCACATGTCGGGGCGAGGGGGGATCGCTGTGTCGCGCGGAGTGAAAGTCACTGTCATTGTGCTGGCAGTGGTGGGCGTGGTGTCCACGCCGTTGGTCTGGCTTTTGGACAGTCCCGGTGCGGGTCAGTTGGTGGGGGCTACCGTCCAGGCCGCTGTTGGCGTTGCCGCCCTGGTCTGGGCTCTGTTCGAGCGTTCGTCCTCCGCTGGTCCCGTCGATAGGGCCGTCCGCACCGGGAGCAGTAGCCACGGTGGCGTCACCGGCATCCGGCGGCCCGGCGGCCGCGGCTGCGGCTCGGCCACGGCCGAGCGGACCGGTGATGCCAGCGGTGAGCGCTCCGTCTCCGGCATCGACTACTCGGACTAGAGGTTCGGCAACCATGGCGAAGGCATCAGAAGAGGCTCGGGGTGAGTCCGAGCCGTCCGTGACCGTGGGAAACACCGGCAATGGCGAGGCCGCCGGTGGTGCGATGGCCGTGACCGGCTATCGCGGCCCGGCTCCGGGAACCACCCCGCAGTCCCCCGTCTCTGTCCGCGTGTCCAATACCGGCCCGGCTGTGGCCGCCGAGCACGGGATCGCGATCAGTGGCGTCGTCCAGTCGCTGACCGTGCAGCGTGCGCCTCGAGAACCGGCCTCCTGGCCGCACGCAGTCGGAGTGATCCCGTCCCCGGCCCGGTCGTTCCAGCGCCGCGGGGAGGCGGATAGGCTGCGTGCGGCGGTAGAGGGCGGGGGCACCGCCGTGCTGTCCCAAGTGCTGACCGGGATGGGTGGGGTCGGCAAGACCCAACTCGCCGCCGACTACGCCCGCGCAGTCTGGGATGAGGGCGCTCTGGACGTCCTGGTCTGGGTCACTGCGAGTGGCCAGCCGGCGGTGGTGAGCGCCTACGCGCAGGCCGGCGTCGAGCTGTGCCGGGCCGACCCCGAGGATCCCGAGCAGGCCGCAAGGCAGTTCCTGGCCTGGCTGGCCCCCCGGCCCGGACAGCGGCCGTGCCGGTGGCTGGTCGTCCTCGACGACGTCGCCGACCCCAGTGACCTCATCGCCCGCGCCGACGATCCCGGCAGCCGCTTCAGCCTATGGCCGCCGGCCAGCCCGCACGGTCGGACTCTGCTCACTACCCGCCGTCGCGACGCCGCCCTGTTCGGAGACGGCCGCAGGCGCATCGAGGTCGGCCTGTTCACCCCTGACGAGTCGCTCGCGTACCTCACCGCCGCCCTGCACGCCCAGGGCCGCAGTGAGCCCGCCGACCAGCTCACCGCCCTCGCCGCCGATCTCGGGCACCTGCCCCTAGCCCTGGCGCAGGCCGCCGCCTACCTCATTGACTCCAGTGAGACCGCCGTCGGCTACCGCACCCTGCTGGCCGACCGCGCCACGAAACTCACCCACCTGGCCCCTGACTCCCTGCCCGACGAGCAGGCCACCGCCCTCGCCGCCGCATGGTCTCTGTCCATCGAACGCGCCGATACCCTGCGCCCTGCCGGCCTGGCCCGGCCCATGCTTCACCTGGCCGCCCTGCTCGACGCCAACGGCATTCCTCAGTCCGTCCTGACCAGTGAGTCGGCCCGTGCCCACCTCACCGCACACCGCACCACAACCAGCCCCACCCCGGAGCCGAATTCTGTCTCCCCCAGGGACGCGGTAGGCGCCCTGCGGGCACTGCACCGGCTCAGCCTCATCGACCACCAACCCGACACCCCCCTGCAGGCCGTCCGCATCCACCAGCTCATCCAGCGCGCCACCCGCGAGACCCATATCCCCGACCAGCACGACCAGGCCGCGCGCACTGCCGCCGATGCCCTGCTCGCCGCCTGGCCCGACAACGAACGCGAAACCGACCTCGCTCTGTCGCTGCGCGCCAACGTCGATGCCCTTGTCCGGCATGCCTGGGATGCTCTGTGCCGGCCCGGCGACGGTGCCCATGTCGTGTTGTTCCGCGCCGGAACCAGTTTGGGAGCCACCGGCCAGACCTCCGCTGCCGTCGACTACTACGACCGGCTTGTCGACATCATCCGGCGCCGTCTGGGCGCCGATCACCCGGACACCCTGATCGCGCGCCAGAACCTTGCCCAGTGGCGAGGCCAAGGGGGGAACGTCACCGATGCCATCACCGAACTGGAGGCGGTGCGCAAGGACATGGCCTCTGCTTCGGGTGAAGCCAGCATCACCACGCTCACGGCCCGCGCCAACCATGCCTACTGGCGGGGACAGAGCGGGGACGCAGCAGGCGCCGTCGCCGATCTTCAAGTGCTGGTGGAGGAGCTGGGCCGGTCACTAGGTCCCAGTCATTCCCACACACTGACCGTCCGCTACAACCTGGCCCTTTGGACGATGAGCACGGGGGATGTCGCCGGGGCCGTCACCGCGCTGGCTCGACTTGTTCAGGAGATGACCGAGGCGCTGGGGCCCGACGATTTCCGTACGCTCCTCGGCCGAGGCACCCTCGCCCGGTGGCAGGGAGAGCAAGGGGAAGCGGCGGAGGCCACTGTCGTACTGGAGCAGGTGGCGGAGAGAATGGGACAGGTCCTCGGACCGGACCACCCCCACACCCTCACCACCCGTCAATACCTTGCGATCAACCGAGGGCTGGCGGGAGACGCGGCCGGGGCCCTCGTGACCTTTCAGCACCTGCTCACTGATCTTGAACGCCTGCACGACCCCGAGAACCCCCTGCTTCTTACCGTCCAGCGTCAGATGGCCGACTGCCAGGGCGAGGCGGGAGACGCAGCAGGCGCCGTGGACGCGTTCCGCAAGATACTCCGGACGACGACACGGCTTCTCGATCCAGCCCATCCGGACGTTGTCCCACTCCGCTACCGCCTCGCTCACTGGCGGGGCATGGCGGGAGACGCGACCGGAGCCGCCGACTCGTACAAGGAACTCCTCGCAGACCTGCTGCGCATGCCCGAGCCCGACCATCCGCACGTCCTCGAGGTCCGCACTCAAATCGCTATTTGGCAAGATCAGGCGGGCGACTCGGCCGGAGCCGTCACCGCCCTACGGGAGGCATTGAGGGACATGGTCCAGGTATATGGCCCCGAGCACCCCGAGACCCTCGCAACGCGCGAAAGACTCGCCAACGCACGGGCTACGGCGGGAGACGCAGCCGGAGCGGTGCACGACCTCGGGGAAGTCCTTGCGGTTCGCACGCGCCTGTCCGGCCATGACGCCCCTGATACCCTCGTCACCCGCCGCAACCTGGCCACCTGGCGGGGCAAGGCAGGTGACGTGGCCACCGCTACCGCCGCTCTGCGGGCCGTACTGGCGGACTTCATCCGGGTGCTCGGCCCCGACCACCCCGAGACGCTTGTCACTCAGCACAACTTCGCTACTTCGCGAGGTCGCTCAGGGGATCCTGTCGGTGCCGCAGCAGCCCTGGAAGAGCTGCTGGAGTCCATGACCGCAGTTCACGGCCCCGAGCATCTTCATGTCCTCGCCACACGACGCAGCCTCGCCGAATGGCAGGAAACAGCAGACCGGGCGAACGGGGCGTGCTGACCCGCTGCCCGAGCGCCCTCCGGCGGTACCCGATATCGCCTTGCCTGCAAGGGCATCGAGCCGTCCCGTCGCCTGGGCCAGCACCGCTGGGCCGTAAAACGGACCGTGTCCCGGCTATCCGGTTGGGCACCCCGGTGCGGAACTTGAACACGATGCCTTCGAGGACCTGGCGGTGATCCCGCCACCGTCCTTCCCGGCTCTTCCAGGTCAACGCGGCCTGGCTGGAGCTGTCCCTGACCGCGATCGACCTGCTCGCCTGGACCCGCACCCTGCTTCTGCACGGCGAACTCGCCGATGCCGAGCCCAAGAAGCTCCGCTACCGGCTGCTGCACGCAGCCGCCCGCCTCACCCCCGGAGGCCGCCGCCTCCACCTGAAGATCGCCGCCACCTGGCCTTGGCGGCACGAGCTGGCGAACGCTTTCTCCTGCCTCGCGGCCCTACCAAGACCGGCCACCTGACCATTGACTTCGTCCCTTACCGACCACTACCCGAGGAACCCCGGAGCACCCGACCGAGCGTCGGCCCCCAGCCAAGCCCACCGGGCGAGACATAGCTGACAGCCCCCGCCACTGCGACAAGCCCGGCTCAGCCGAGCCAACTGAAACGGGGAGGCTAATCGCCGTCGTCGAAACCGTGGTCGAAGCCCTTGAGTACAGGGCCCAGTTCGGTCGCCGCGCTGCACAGGGAACACGACCGGGTGCCGGGATGCTCGGCAGCGTCCAGTGCCTAGCCCAGGGTCAGCAACGGCGCCCCGGCGGGTGCTTCCTCGCAGTCGACGGCGTGGATGACGCCCCGGCCGGGGCCGCCGCCGTCCATCTTCTGCAGGACCCAGCCCGACGGCCGGCGCTCTCCTAGGATCTGCTGCTCCGTCGACGGCGGCTGCAGTCGGGTCGTGGGGACGTGGTCGTAGGAGACGCCGGGCACCGGCTTCGCACGGTCCGGGGCTTGCACCCACACCACGTACCAGCGGGCTCCACACTGCCGGACAACTGGTGGAGGGGCAGTATTCCAAGGGTGCGCCTATTCCGCCCGGTCCAGCAGGGTTTGGTCGTCGGCACCGGGGCCGCATCGTCTCGGATCGGCGGCGGGGATGCCGTCCACGATGTTCTAGGGGGCCGCGCGCAGGCCTGCCGCTATGTCATCGGTCAGCGGCTGCGGCTCAGGCTGCTCGACGGCTGAGCAGAGTTCACCGACGCCGGACATTCCTGGCTGCTGCGGGTGCGGGGAGGGAAGTACGGCAGATCGTTCCATCGGCCGATCTGCCGTTCGGTGTCCTTCCCCCGCATGCCTATCGGGTGCAGTCGCAGGATCCGGCCGTGGCCCGGCACTCGCCCGGGGCAGCCTTCGCCGGATCGTCCTGGGCTCAGGTCAGGATGTGGCCGTCGCTGTGGCCCATGCGCGTTGTTCTTCGGCGAGGCGTGCTTCGTCTTCGGCGGTGTCGGTGCCGGCGGCGCGGTTGCCGTAGCCGCGGTGGACGACGAGGAGCTGGTTTTTGTCCCCGTACTTGTCGCGGTAGGCGATCACCGCGGGACCGGCTCCGCTGGAGTGGGCGGGGAAGTCCTTGTCGGTGCTCCAGCCGCCGTTGGTGGTGTAGGTGGCCCACCACAGTTTCTGGTCGTTGCCGCCGTGGCCGCGGTGGATGCAGTACAGCTTGCTGTCGAACACGGCCAGGCCCGGTCCTTCCAAACTGTGATGGGCGTTCAGCTGGCGCTCGGTACCCCATCCGGCGCTGGCGCTGTAGCTGATGTGCTGCAGGGCGGTGGTGTTGTTGCCGCGGTAGACGCAGTGGAGCCTGCCGTCGTAGACCGCCAGGGCCGGGTTCGCCGAGGTACCGACGTTCAGCCTGACGTCGCGGGTCCATCCCGTGGATGGGGTCCAGGTGGTGTGCCACAGGTGTGCCGAGTCGCTGCCCCGGTGGACGCAGTGAAGCTCGTTGCCGAACACCGCCAGGGCTGGTCCCACGGAGCTGGAGTGGGCGCCGAGAGGGGTGTCGGCGCTCCACCTTCCCGTGGCCGGGTCAAAGGTGGTGTGCCACAGGTTCTTGTCGTTGCCGCTGCCCCGGTGCACGCAGTGGAGCCTCCCCTCGAAGGAGGCCAGTGCCGGTCCGCCTTCGCTCGAATGGGCCCCGAACAACGAGTCCTCGCTCCATCCCTTGTCCGGGTCGTAGACCGTCCACCAGAGCCTGGAGTCGGACGGTGAGCCACGGTGGGCGCAGTACAGCTTGCCCTGGTGTTCAGCCAGCGCCGGATTCGAGGCACTGTGGTGGGCGGTGAACTTCTCGTCCTTGCTCCATTCCTCCCGGGTCTCGTAGACCGTCCACCACAGGTTGGTGTCTTCCTTGGGCTTCAGACTGATCGGGATGAGCATGCCCGGAGCGATCCAGGGGGAGACCAGCTTGCAGCCGTAGGTCTGGCCGACCTCCTTGATCCACACTGCCTTGATCTTGCAGTACGCCTCAACGATCTTGTTCATCGGCGACGGCAACGCCTCACCCGCCACGTCACCGATCAGTTCCGCGATGTCGCCCGCCAACGCGGCCGCCTCAGCGTTGAGGTGGATCTCAAAACCCCACCAGAACGTCTTGACCGAGACGTCGTAGCCCCGCGCGCCGAGCTCCTTGCGGGCCACCTCCGCCTTGGTGACTTCCTCCTGCGACGCGGGTGTCGCCCGGCTGCCGTCCTCAAGGACGCCGCTCTCCCGCGCTGCTTTTTCTTCTGTCGCCACCCTGCACTCCTGTCTGCCGTGACAGCAGAGTCACAGCCTGAACCTGCCCCGGCCCGTCACAGACGGTCCAAGCCCTGCCCACTGCTCGCCTGTATCGGTTCGCACGGATCGGCACTATGCGTGTTGGCTTGCATGCAAACAGTAGCGATGTCCAGCTCAAGGCAAAGCCGAATCCCCCATGAATGCCTCAAAGTGCTCTGCGTGGTCTGCCGCAGATGCGCACTCCTCGCGACAGGCGCAGAGCAGCCACCGGTCCAGCTTCGATTGATCGATGAACTCTGGACACCATCCGCGGGCGCGTGGAGTTGAGTGTGCCGGTCGGCAACACGTATTCGTGGCAGTGGGATTCGACCAGCACCTGGACGAGCGGTACGCGATCCTCGGGGCGGCCGGCAGCGACTTCCTGCTGGTGAACCTGTTCCGCGAGCCGCTTGGGGCGCCGATGCCGCCGGAGGCGATGGGCGAGCGGCTGGGGCGGCGGGCGAAGCTGTCGCGGAAGGTGCCCCGCACATGACCCGGCGCGCGTTCGGCAGCAACGTCGCAGACGCGGGCGGGTCGAGGGACGAGGTGCAGATGCTTGGGCCAGGCCCAACCGTCATCCGCCGTGCCGTATCTGATCCCGAACCGCGATCGGCTACGCGAAGCGAATTAGTACTCCAGTCCGACTTTGCGATCTTCGTTGTTCAGGCCTTTGTGTGAGCGGTGCTCGACGGAGGGCATGACCTCGCGGTGGGCCGCGCCGTAGGAGCGGAGCTTGTCGGTGACGATCACCCGC
This sequence comes from Streptomyces sp. NPDC088254, assembly GCF_044740925.1. Classification (NCBI taxonomy): domain Bacteria; kingdom Bacillati; phylum Actinomycetota; class Actinomycetes; order Kitasatosporales; family Streptomycetaceae; genus Streptomyces; species Streptomyces sp. NPDC088254. Next base: position 290,330 of record NZ_JBIURQ010000005.1, read on the forward strand.
GGCACTGCCCCCGTCCTCTTCATCAGGCGGCGGAAGAAGCGCTTGGCCGCGGCCTTGTCCCGGCGGTTCTGCACCAGGATGTCCAGGACGTTGCCGTCCTGGTCGACGGCCCGCCACAGGTATTGCAACCGCCCGTTGATCTTGATGAAGGCCTCGTCCAGGTGCCACTTGTCCCCGGGCCGAGGCTGCCGGCGGCGCAGCGCGTTGGCGTAAGCCTGCCCGAACTTGGCGCACCAGCGGCGGACCGTCTCTCAGGAGACGACGATCCCGCGCTCGAACATCAACTCCTCGACCTCGCGCAATGACAGCGGGAAGCGGAAGTACAGCCACACACAGTGGGAGATGACCTCGACCGGGTACCGGTGCCCTTTGTGCGACAGCGACACGGACCCCACAGACAGCCCCCTCCAGCACGATCAACCAGAAGATCATCCCACCGGTCAGCAACGTGACAGTGCCCGCCGTCGGCACCGAGTTCGGCCGCCGCTGGGAGCTGTACGAGATGACCTACGCCGACAACCACGAGCAGATCCGTATCGACGCGCTCACCGCTCAGCGCAAGAACGGCCGGTTCGACCGCCACGAGGAGCTGGTCGAGCAGTGCCTGTCGGAGTACGACGAGTCCGGTTGGACCGTGCCCGACCTGATGAACCCCCACCTACACCACCGTCATCGGCCGGCCGGCCGACCGACAGACACGGCGGCGCGGCTCGCCGTCCCGGCCGAGGGGCAGCCCGCACGAGCCGAAAAGGGGAAGGCCGGCTCGTGCGGCGGTGGCGGTCCCGGACGAGGCACCGGACGGGGGTAAACGGCGCCCTCACCTCTCGGTCGTCCGGGACCGCGTCTGCGAGCGGGGTCAGCCGCGGCCGGGGCGGTTCCAGTAGCCCTTGGCGAAGAGGTTGTCGGCCGGGACGCCGAGCGACGGCAGCAGGGCACGCAGCTGGTTGACGACGCGGCTCTCGCCGAGGAGGTAGGCCCGGCCCGTGCCGGGCGGCAGGGCGAGGGCCCTCACCGCAGGCTCGACCAGAGCGGAGGTGCCCGCCGGCTCGTCGCCCCGGTGCAGCCAGCACACGCTGGTGGCGGTGAGGGGCAGTTCGTCGGAGGCGTCGGTGACCTCGGCGACGACCAGGGTCGTGGTCCGCTCGCCGAGGGCCTCGGTGAGCGCGGCCATGGCCGGCACGGACGCCTCGTCCCCCACGAACAGGTGCCAGTCGGCGGGCCGCAGTTCGAGTTTGCCACGCGGTCCGACGAACTCCATCGTGTCACCCGGCCGTGCGGTGGAGGCCCAGCGGCTGCCGGGGCCGTGCCCGTGCAGGAAGACGTCGACGTCCATCTCGCCGGTATCGGGGCGGGAGGCGCGGATGGTGTAGCGCCGCTTGACGCCCCGGCCGGCGGCGTAGGGGAGGAAGAGCTCGATGTCCTGGGCGGGACGGACCTCGACGCCCTTGAGGGACTCGGCGACGGCGGTGACGCGCACCATCCGCGAGGTGAGGGGCCGTACGGCGGACACGGTGGCGGTGTGCACGGCGCGCCGGGAGCGCAGGGACAGCATGGTTCTCCAGTCGGACGAGGTGAGGGGTGGATCAGGCGGACGGGTCGGTGTCCCGCTTGCGGATCCAGGTGAGGACGAGGACGCTGACGACGATCATCACGCCGGCGACCATCCGGTAGCCGTTGTCCATGGCCTGCGCGAACGAGTCGACGACGCGCAGATGTTCGGCGGTGCCGAGGGAGGTGGACTCGCCCAACGCCTGGGCGGTGGAGTGCACCCGCTCCCGCAGCGCGTCGGGCAGGGCGTCGGTGAACTGGGTGTTGAGCACGGTGCCGACGACGGCCACCCCGAGGGCGCTGCCCAGCTCGCGGGTGGAGCTGTTGATGCCCGAGCCCAGACCAGCCTGGTGGGGCGGCAGCGAGCTCATGATGCCGAAGGACAGGGACGGGGCGGACAGGCCCGCACCGACCGCCATGACGACCAGGAACAGCGCGTACAGCGGGTAGGGGGTGTGCCGGTCGGCGAGCGAGAGCAGCAGCAGTCCGGCCACGATGCACAGCATGCCGACCGCCACGAGGCCGCTCGCCCCGAACCGCTTGGCCAGCGGGACACTGCGGCGGGACACCAGCAGCATGCCGACGGCGAGCGGCAGGATCCCCAGCCCGGTCATCAGCGCGGAGAAGCCCTTCACGTACTGCAGGTACTGGGCGTTGACGTAGAAGAGCGCGAACATTCCGAAGAAGGTGGCCCCGATGCCCAGCGCGCCGGCTCGGATCTTCGGCAGGCGGAACAGCCGCGGGTCCAGCAGCGGGTGCGTGCGGCGCAGCTCGTAGGCGGTGAAGGCGGCGAGCAGCAGTGCCGCGGCGGCGAAACCGGACAGGACGGGCACGGAGGACCAGCCCTTCTCCGGGCCCTCGATGATGCTGTAGAGCAGGGCGAGGAACCCGGCGACGAGCAGCACGGAGCCGACCGTGTCCGGGGTGACGTCGCGCTTGGGTGTGGACGGCACCGCCACGGCGACCAGGACGAGCAGCGCGAGCGCGACTGGCGCCGCCGCGAAGAACAGCGCCCGCCAGGACAGGAACTGCAGCAGTACGCCACCGCCCAGGTTGCCGATGACACCGCCGAGGCCGGTCATGGCCGTCCAGGTCGCGATGACGTGGGGGCGTTGCGCGGGAGCGAAGACGTGGACGACGACGGACAGGCTGGGGGGCAGCACGAGGGCCGCTCCCACGCCGGTGACGGCCCGGCCGGTGATGAGCACGGCCGTGCCCGGCGCCAGCGCGGAGACGACCGAGCCCGCGCAGAACGTGGTCAGACCGGCGACCAGGGCCTTCTTGTGGCCGTAGTGGTCGCCGAGCACTCCGGCGGGGATGAGCAGCCCGGCGAAGACGATGACGTAGGAGTCGACGATCCACAGCATCTGCGACGACGACGGATGCAGGCCGCTGCCGCCGATCTTGGGGATGGCCAGGTTGATGGCCGCCACCATGCCGACCACCAAGACGACGCACCCGCACAGCAGAGCCAGGATTCCCTTCTGCTGCCGTTGGCTGTCGCCTGACGCCTGCGGGACGGCGGTCGCCGACTGGGACCTTGCGGATGTTTCGGGCACGACGGCTCAAGCTCCTTGAGGGAAGGACGAACGGGAAAGGGGCGCGGGGAAGGGGCGACGACGCCCCGTCGGACAGCGGACATCGGGCTGTCCCGGTACTCGTCGCAGCGTCCGCGTTCGCCCTCCAAGCTAGGGAAGGGCACCCTGACACTCAAGTGCATGCTTGACAAGGAATGATTTACCCAGACGCAAAGACGCAGGCAGGAGAGGTGACGTTGAGTGGAGTGACCTGTCCGCACTGATACTTTGCGCGGCATGCAATCGGTGAACCTCGACTTGAATCTGCTGGTCGCCCTGGACGCACTGCTGGAGGAGGGCAGCGTGACCGGTGCAGCGAGCCGGCTGCACGTGTCCGCGCCTGCGATGAGCCGCACGCTCGGCCGGATCCGGCGCGCGCTGGGCGATCCGATCCTGGTGCGCGCCGGACGCGACATGGTGCCCACACCCCGCGCCCAGACGCTGCGACCCCGCGTGCACGCCCTGGTGGAAGAGGCGCAGTCCTTGCTCACGGCGAGCGAACCGCCGGAACTTGCCACCCTGGTGCGCGCGTTCACCCTCGTCGCGCACGACGAGATCGTGCACGCGGTGGGGGCCAGACTGCTCGCCAAGGTGCACCGCGAGGCGCCGGGGGTCGCCCTGCGCCTGTTCGCCGAGGCGCCCACCGAGTCGGCCGGGCTGCGCCAGGGCGACGTTGCGCTGGAGATCGGGGTTATCGGGGAGGCACCGCCGGAGACCCGCATCGAACAGCTGCTGGACGACCGCCTGGTGGGCGTGGTCCGGCCCGGCCACCCGCTGGCGTCGGGCCGGGTGACACTGCGTCGGTTCGCCGCGGCCCGGCACCTCGTGGTGTCCCGGCGCGGCCGGCTGGAGGGGCCGGTGGACAAGCTGCTCGCCGAGGCGGGGCTGACCCGCACGGTGTCTGCGTCGGCGCCGACGTTCGCGGCCGCGCTGCTGGTCGCGCGGGACGCGGACGTGGTGGTGATGGTGCCCGAGAAGCTGTGCCGTCCCGCGGTGGAAGCGCTCAGGCTGGTGGCATTCGCCATCCCGGCCGCCCTGCCGGACATCCGCATCTCGCAGGCCTGGCATCCCCGCTTCGACGCCGACAGCGCGCACGCCTGGCTGCGCGGCTGTGTGCGTCAGGTCGTCAGGGAGCAGCACGACGAACCGGAGGCGCACGAACGGGACTGACACGGCCGGGATTTGGCCGCCGAGCCGCACGCCCGTTCGCCGGCCGCCCGGCCGGTAATCCATTGCTTACCGGCCATAACAAAGCCTCTGGACGTGTCGGTGGGTGATCAGGCAGACAGCGAGGCCGAGGAAGGCCTCATGGATGTCGGCCCGTCGTTCCCCTGAACCGTTCCGGGTTCGACAGAGATTTCAGATGTTGACTGTGACCTGGGGATTCGTGGTTGCTCGGTAGAAGTTGGCTTCGTATTCGACGGGTGGAATGTGCCCGATCTCACCGTGGAGCCGGCGGTGGTTGTACCAGTCGACCCATTCGGCAGTGGCGAGTTCGACGTGCGACAGCGTTTTCCATGGCCGCTGCGGCTTGATGACCTCGGTCTTGAACAGGCCAATCGTTGACTCCATGAGCGCGTTGTCGTAGGCGTCGCCGACCGACCCGATCGAGGCCGCGATCCGGGCCGAGTCCAGGTGTTCGGCGAGGCGAAATGATGTGTATTGCGAGCCGGCATCGGAGTGGTGCACCAACTCGCCGGGAATGGGTGGACGGCCGTCTCGGTCGCGCTGCCACAGGTCCATGTCCAGGGCATCCAGGACGAGTTGGGTCTGTTTCGACAGCGACGCGGACCGGCCGACGATGCGGCGGGAGAACGTGTCCACGATGAAGGCGACATAGACGACGCCCGCCCAGGCGGCGACGTGCGTGAAGTCGGCGACCCAGGTGCGGTTCGGTGCCGGTGCAACGAACTCGCGGTCGAGCAGGTCCGGGGCCCTGGCCGCCGCCGGGTCCGGCATGGTTGTGCTGGGGGAGTGCGAGGTGACGGAGCGCGGGCTGTCGACGCCGGCGGTCCAGCGGGTCATCCAGGCCCGCAGCGCCGCGGCGCCCGTTTTTCGCGATTTCTAACGTCAAGGGAAGGGAAGGTCATCGCCTGACAGAGGGTGACATCCCTGTCCGGACACCGGACACCGGACACCGGTCTCCACGTAGGCCGATCGTGGGCGCTCATTCGGTGTCGGTGTAGTCCAGGAAGTCGGCTACGCCGGGGATGCCGCGGCGGTGGGCGGGCTTCTTGTGCAGGTCTTCCAGCGTGCTGGTGCCGAGCGCGGAAGTGACGCCGCCCATCCGGCCGACGAGTCATGGTGCCGCGACCGCGACCGTGACCCCGCCACATCGACGCCCGCCGCTGACACCACCACCCACCGGGAGTGGTCGGTTGACCCTGCCACCCGCCCGCGCACGTGACACGACGGTGCGTCAGGCCCGCAACGGCCTGGTGCGCGCGCCGCCGGCCTTTGGCGTGTCCCGCAGCGTGCGTGGGGAATTTCTCCGCCGTACCCCTCCTGTTGGCCAGGTCTGGCTACCTTCGCCTCGCCCGGTCCGGTACAGGAGAGGTACATCCATGAGCACGCCGATCCACCGCACCTCGGCACGGCAGTCCGCAGCCGTCCTGACGTCAGCCCGGCACCGTGAGGGAGGGAGCCGGACCGGGAGTACGTCGGCACGCTCGCCGGAGCGCGCCCTCCTGGAGATGCAGTCCCGCGCCGGCAACCGAGCCACGACCGCGGCGGTGCAGCGCGTCCGGGACACCGAGAGAGGGAATACGGCGGCGAACGGCGACGCGTCTCCCGCGGCGAAGAAGAACTATCGCGACCGGATCGCCGCGCTCCTCGACAGGTTCAAGAAGAATCTCGAACCCATCGACACCTTCGTCAAGGGCTTCCAGACCCCCACCAACGCGGCCTTGACCCAGCAGGCCGCCGCCGCGGCCAACGAGGGCCTCAAGCACTCCGCCGCCGCCTCGGGGACCTCTGCAGCGTCGGGCAACCTCCTCACGGAGGCCGCCGGCACCGTGGTCAGTGGCATGGACGCGTACAAGAACATGAAGGGCGCCAAGAAGCACGAGACCGGGGCCAACCACCACACGGCGACGAAGAAGGCCAAGACCAAGGGGGCCGACACGGTCGTCGGCGCCGCCAGTTCGGGAAGCTACAGCGCCGCCATCGCCAAGGAGGTGACCAAGATCCAGAAGGCGGCGGACGCCGCGGTGGCATCCGAGGCGAGCGGTATCGCCAGCGCTTCCATCGGCGCGATCAAGGCGATGCGGTCCGCCTTTCGCATCGGGGGAGCAGCCAGCAAGTACAAGCAGGTCAAAAAGCTGGGAGATCCGCACCTCGTCCAGGCGGGGTCACTGGCACGGCTGAACGAGTCGCAGGAGCAGGCGGGCTGGGCCGCAGCAGAGGCTTACGTCGCGCTCGACGCCTACTGGAAGCATGAGGGCCCGGGACGGCTGGAGCTCGTTTCCGAGGCCATCGACGCCGCCTGGGAGGCGATGGGTGAGGCCCGTGACGCTGCCGAGAACCTCCAGCGCGCCGAAATCGACGTGGAAAAGCTGAGCAAGGTGCAGCAGTACGCGAAGAAGAAGCAGCTCACCAAGATGGGCAAGGAGACGGCCGGCGGCGGGGGCGAGTCCGTCAAGGCCGCAGCCGGCGTCGTGACGGCGGTCGCGGCGGGAACAGTCGGGCTGGCGAGCAACCCGGTCGGATGGGGCCTCGCCGGGGCCGGGGCCGGTCTCGTCCTCGGCGTCACCATGTACAAGGCGCTCCGCGCCGCCACGAAGCGCTACGAAGAGGTCCACCACCCCGAGCGCTGGGCGCCGCAGGGCGAGACCCCGGCGGAGGCCGCCTCCCGCACGGAGTCGTTGCAGCACGCGATGAAGTTCTGGAAGAAGGTGTCGAAGGGCGAACGCCAGGCCATGGCGCGCGAGATCTACGCCTTGGCGGCGGGCCCCGACATCTCCGGGAACACCACGGCCGAAATGCGGGAGTCCGCCAGGTCCCTGCTCATCGCTCTCAAATGCGGCCCCGCCAAGCACAAGCTGGAGCCGGACGCGTGGGCCGAAACCCTCAACGACCCTGCAAAGAAGTCCGGTTGGATCGCGGAGATAGCGGAGCAGCTGGCCTCGGGGTGACCTGGAGCGGGCTGGCTACCGCGCCGTCGACAGAGCGGATACGAACGGCACCCAGACCGCACGGCTCAGCGCCAGCCGGGACCTTCGGCGTTCTTGGAGTCGCGGACGTGAAGGGCGGCGAGGGCTGTGGCTTCTCGACGCAGTCGCCCACATCAGGGCTGCTGCTGCAACCAGTCACGGAACGTCACACGATCACCGGTTCTGACACAGCCTCAGGACGTTGGAGACCACCAGGCGGGAGCTCCAGCGGCTGGTGTCGCCGTTGCAGGTGTATCAGACAGCCAGGCGGCGGATCGCGACGACGGCCGCATCGTCGTCGAGGCGTCCGTGCACGTGGGCCAGCAGGTCGTCCTGGAGATGGTGCAGGAGCTCGTCGGGGTCGTCCTCGGTCCACTTGGGCGCTCGTTCGGCGAGGGGGTAGAAGAGCCCGTCGGAGTTGCGGGCTTCGGTGACGCCGTCGGTGTAGAGGAGCAGCAAGTCGCCAGCCTGGAAGGAGAACGTCTGGACGTCGTAGGCGGTGATGCCGAAGGGGCCGCCGAACCCGATCGGGAGATGGCTGGCCTCGGGCGCGAGCGGGGTGAGGTGTTTTCCGCGCAGGAGGAGCGGTGGTGGGTGGCCGCAGCTGACGAGGTGGACGACCGGATCGCGGTCGGGGATGTCGAGCAGTACGGCGGTGGCGAAGTCCTCGGTGGTGTCCTGCTCTGCCTGTGATCGCCACTGGCTGGTGTCCCAGCGGAACGCGCCGTCCAGGTGGACGGCGAGGCGGGGCAGCGTGGCCTGCCGGTGAGCGGCTGCGCGGAAGGCACCGAGCAGCAGGGCGGAGTTGTTGATCGCGCCCAGGCCGTTGCCGCGTACGTCGCCGATGAGGAGGCGGGTGCTGTGGTGGTCGGTCCGGGCGGCCGCGTACAGGTCTCCGCCCAGGTCGGCTTCCTCCTCGGCGGGTAGGTACAGGCCGGCGATCTGCAGCGGGCCAGCGCGAGCGGGCAGGGGTTGGAGCAGGACACTTTGCGCTGCCACGGCCACCGACCGCATCTGGTGCAACTGCTGCTCACGTCGGTCCCGCACCACGCGGACGGCGACACAGGCGGTGGAGACGACGACCAGGGCGATGATCTGGGCTTGGATGTTGGCGGTGGGCAGGACTCCTCTGAGTACGCCGATCAGGACTTGGGCCGCTACCGCAAGAGCTCCCATCAGCGCGGTCACACGGGCGCCGGCGAACGCCACGGTGATCGCGGGTGCGGCCACCAGAAGCGGACCGAGGTGGATGTGCGGTGGAGCCAGCACATCCACTACACAGACAGTGACGATCAGCCCCAACGGGATCACGATCAGCGCGGGAGCATGACCCGGCCGCCAGAGACGCCGGACATCCAGCCATGGTCGAACAGCCATGCCCCAAGCCTTCCACCTGGCTCCGCGTACGGGGACGCGCCGCTCCGCGGGTCGGGTCTGCATGAGTCGCAAGTGTTCATCAGTCGCCCAGGACAGCAGGTCGCCGACGGCGTAAACGGCCTGCTCGCTCGGCGACGCCTGAGGTCGGTGCGGCCTGCATCGGGGACCGAGTCGGTCCGCCCGCTTGGTAGTAGGGCGGACGGCGTGGCGTGGTTGCGGCCGTGGAAGTGGCCGCTTGCGTCTCCTTCAAGCCTTGAGCGACAGCCGTTGAGCGTTGCAAGATGAAGTCATGACCACGGCCTCGCGTGCCCTTGGCGCAATTCGCGGTTCGGCCGGACCCCACGGATGCCCAGCCCAGCTGCGGTACTGGCCGTGCGTTGCGCTCAGCCACAGTCGAGATCGCGCACTTCCACTCCGGCCGACATGCCGACCTCCACCTCTTCGCCAGGTTGATCCAGCATTTCGGGTGTTACCTGAGCCGCTCGAGCGCCATCCGGCTCGTGCCGGGCTCGCACTGGGCGACCATCAGCCTGGAGTGCGACTGGGACATCGATCGCTCATGACCTTGGTCAGCGTCGTCCTCCACGCCCTCCAGAGACGACCGGATCTCGACGACGCACCGCCCCAGCCATGTAAGGGTCATTTCGGCGTGATGCTCGCGCCCGAGCATGCCGGTGACGGCTGAGCGGACCCTCCCGGTCAGGAGAGCACAGTGGCGACCGACCAACGCGAGGAAGAGGCCATCCAGGCACTCACCCAGCGCCTCACCGCCGCATACAGCACGACCCGATCCCCCGCCGAGGTCGAGGCTGCTGTCGCCGCGGCCCACGCATCTTTCGAGGACCGGCCCGTACGTGACTTTGTGCCCGTCCTCGTCGAACGCAAGGTCCGCGCCATTCTCGGCAGCTGACGGCAGGCCTCAGGCGTCCGGCCAACCCAGCTCCATTCCGGGGTACACCCTGTACGTGACGGGGCGACGGAACGGACGCGATGCAGGTTCAGGTGAAGGCCCGGTGTGCCGCTGATGGGCGCGACGCGCTGCCCGTCGAGGCCGTCCCCGTGAACATCCGTGCCGGGCCGGAGTCAGTCAGCGGCGGGGTGGGTGTGCTGTGGCTGTCTGGTCGTGCGAGGCGTACTGGACCCAGGCGTCGACGAGGGCCTGCAGCGCTGCCGCGGAGGCGCCGGCCCGTTCCATGTAGTCGGAGTAGGTGGGCAGCCGGTCCGGGCCGTCGGGCCAGGCCGGGTCAGTGGCGGCCAGGCGGGCGAGGTCTCCCAGCGGTGTGCGGGCTTGCTGGAACTGGGTGAGCCATCTTTGGAAACCCTGCATCGCCCGTGGGCTCCTCTTCACGCGACCGTGGACCTTGCCGTGCCGTGCAGAGCGCCCGTGGTGAGTGGCGCTCGACCATGATCGGTATACACCCGCTCGTGCGCTGTCATCCGTGCCTTTGCCGTTTTCCTCCGCCCGAGCCCTGATGGTGAAGGCCTGCTTCAGCCGCCGGCAGCTGGCCAGTGCCTTTCCCTGCAGATGCAGACTGGACTGGAAGGACGCACTCGAACCGTGTGGGAGGCAGCCGTGGCAGCAGAACCACAGTCCGTGCCGCCGGGTGCGGTGATCACTGCGATCGATGGCCAGCATGCCGAAGTGACTCTGTCCGGAGATGTCAGCGCCGTCCTGCTTCGCGACCTGGAAGCGCAGCTCGCTGATCCGCACCTGCGAAAGGCCGATCATTGGGTGCTGAACCTGAGTGGTGCTACCCGAATTGATCTGGCGTGCGCCTATGCGTTGCTGCGAGCTGTGACTGAACACTCCGGTGCAACTGCCGTACGCGGGGGACGGCGCGCAGTGCTGCGCACCCTGCGGCATGCCGGCTTGGACAAGGCAACTGTGATCGAGGTTGGGGGAACGCGGCAGGGCTCGGTCATCCACTCCCTGCGGATCGGTAGGCACTCGACTCGCTAACCACGCGCCTCGCCAACACCATCAGCGGTCGCATCGAGCGGACCCAGTGCATCAGGGCTTGACTCGAGCGAGTCATCGAGTGCGCGGACAGATACATCAACACCGCTCTGTCCGAGCCGCCGGCGACTGCTCGAGTGAACTACCCTGAGGCCCGGGTGCTGCCGGCCCAAGCCGTGAGGCAGGAAGCCGCCCGGGTCGTGCTGGAGCGTGCCATCAACGCAGCCGGCCAGAAAAGACCGCCACGCTGCGGCGTATCTGACGGACGCAGGCACAGGCGACGGCCGCACGGATCATCCGTGCGGCCCGCCGCTCGCCTCCTATGTCCAGCGCATGCCGATGGAGGAGAGCTGCTCCACGCGCTCCGGAGAGAGTGTCGCGGCTCGGCTGCGCTGGTTCCCGATCCATGCTCCGAGTCGGAGCTGTCGCTCCTCCTGGTCCTTGCCGCTGCCACCCTTCCCGTCGCCGACAACGATCCGTTCGATGTGCTTGCGCGGTACGCGAAGGTGTCCTTCGCGTTCGTAGTACTGCCGGGCGGCCGCGTAGTTCATGGCCCACTTGTCGGCCTGGGTGCGGCGCGGCTGGGGCTTTTCGTTCTCGGCTGCGGGCTCGATCCCGAGGACCTGTTCACACATCCACTGCTGCACGCCCGTGAGCTTGTCCCAGCCGAGCCGGACCGAGCGCACCCACCGCCCCAGATCCTCGCCCCGGTGCATGGGTGCCAGGTTCCGTCGGCAGCGCGCCGCCGGCCTCCAGGTGCTGCCGGGCCAGATGGAAGGCGCGCTGCCACTCGATAGGCCAGGCCGGGCACCACGACGGGACCAGCAACCGGTGCACTGGCGGCGCGGCATCGAGGCGGCTGTCATCTACGCCCGTGAGCACGACGACCTGAAGTGCCGTTCACGTTCCGCGTTCCCGGCCGCGACGACCAGGAGGCCAAGGCCGAGGGGTGGCCGGCAGTGCTCGCCGGTTTTCCACTGGGGCAATGGATCGCCGACGCCAGGAGGTTCTACGCCCGCGGGCACATGGACGAGGACCGTGTCGAGCAGCTGGAGAAGCTCGGCATGGTCTGGTCGCACTTCGACGTCGCGTGGGAGGAGGGCCCGGCCGGCCGAGGCGGGCCACCTCCTGGCACCACTGGACGCCACCTACCAGGGATACCGGGTGGGCATCTGGCTGAAGAACACGCGGGCCGCCGCCCGCAAGGCGCAGGAGATCGAGCAGCGGCGTGCCGAGGGCCTGCCGGTTCAGTCGGCGGCCGGTGCCTTGTCGGAGGAGCGGCGCGAGCAGCTGGAGGACATCGACCCCAGTTCGGTGACCCGGGGTGCTGCTCACCTACGAGCGGGTGCGCGCATACGGGCTGCACGCAACCGAGGACAAGCAGGGCGATCCCCGGTGGCCGGCCTTCGCCGCCCTCTACGGCTTCGAACCACGCCGATCCGTGCAGTGGGAGGTCGAAGCCCTCGAGCCGGACGAACTCCAGCGCCCGGTGCTCGCCGCCGTCGCCCCGTACGTCGACCGCGACGTCCTGACCGAACAGATTGCACGCGAGGAACAGCAACGCCGCGCCCTGTCCGACTTCCTGGAAGCATGGGACGCGGCGGGCGGAGCGTCGTCCTAAGGGCTTGCAGATCAGTAACACGTTGTCTTGATCATGTTGCTGGGGTCGCTGGTCAGGGCTTGAACCCGAGCCTGGAGGGCGGAGGGCGGAGGGCGGGGTGGCCGCGGGCGGGATGACGATGCCGTGCGCCTTGAGCAGTGTCCTGATTTTCAGCAGGGTGCGGTGCATGGCGGTCCGACTGCTGTTTGAACAGCACCGCGAGGGGTTCCGCGGCCGGGGCGACCCGCAGGTGAAGGGCGGCTGCCAGGACTTGGTCAGGGAAGGCGAGCCGGGGCGGGCGGCCGCGCTTGACGTCGTCGTCGACGGCCAAAGTGTCGATGAGATCGCTCAGTTGCTGCCGGGACATGCCGGTCAGGAGGGGGTCGGACAGGAGAGCGTGGTCCCACTCCCTGCCGCACGGCCGAGGCGGCCTGCACACCTTGTCACCGCTGACGTGACCGAGCCGGGTGCGGAACTGCTCGCTCTACGGCGAATACTGCAACCCTCGAATACCGCCTCTTCACCAGTGCCTGTACCCGGGCGACGACCCGGCGGTCCTCAGCCCCCGCATCCCGCGCGCGGTCCTGACGTGGGGTGTGTTCTTACGGCACCCGCACCCGGACCACGCCTGCGGCTGCGAGTGGGACGACACCTGGCGCATGGTCTGGGCACGGTCTGCTCCGGGACGGCGGCATCGGGAAAGCCCGATGCCGCCGCACTTACGAAGGGTCTGGGCGTCCCTTGGTGCGTGAGGGGTATCAGCGGCGGTACATCATATGGAGTTTGCCGTTGTGGGAGGCGAGGGCCGTTTCACCTTCCATGGCGCCGACGGTGACGGAGGATGCGCTCTGCCAGGTGTCACCGGTGGTGTGCAGGAGCCACAGATTGCTATCTGTCCCGCGGACGGCCAGCCACAGTTTGCCGTCGTGGACGGCGATCGTCGGCGAGTCACGGGTAACCCAGTTCGAAGGCAGGGCAAGTTCACCGTAGTGGGCACCCTGGGAGATGCCCCAGCCGGCGTGGTTGTGGTTGTCGGCTGTGCGGCTGGCGTACCAGATCGCGTCCTTGTAGCCGGCGATCGAGAACGGACCATGCGCCGGTGACCATCGGCCGCGCCAGTCACCCAGTGTCGACCAGTCCCCCTCGCCGTAGCGGGAGGAGTGGGTCATGGCTTCGCCGTTGCCGGTGCGGTGGATGACCACCAGCCGCTCGCGGACGACGGGGACGTTCGGGCCGTCGACGGTCAGGCCCGGGGCGCGTTCTGTGTGCACGTGGGGCACTTGGGTAACCGCGCCCCATCCTCCACTGCCCGAATAGCTGCACACGTACAGCGCCCCGTCGGTCCCGGTGTGCGCCATGTACAGCTTGTCCTTGAACACGGCCAGGGCCGGGGCGTAGTCGCTGGCGTAGTAGACGATCTGCGCGGGTTCGGACCAGGTGCCGTTGTCCAGCGCGCTCCACATCACGGCGCGGTCGCCGGGACGGACGTACGAGGCGTAGAGCTTGCCGGCGTAGGAGGCGAGTGCCGGGGGTGAGGCGCTGGTCCAGCCCAGGGCGACGGGTGCGCTCGATGTGGTGGAGTTGCCGGAGCCGGAAAGAGTGACGTACTCCAGGGCCCCCGCGGGGAAGACCGGCCGTTCGCCGGTGTAGCGGATGCGCAGGGAGTGGTGGCCTTCGCCGTTGAATTCCCAGGTGTCCCGGCCGCGGTTGTACAGGGTGACCAGGGTGTGGCGGTCGAAGAAGAACAGCCGTTCACAGGACAAGTCGTCCTTGTTGCGCAGATACTCCTTGAGGAAGATGAACAGCTTCGTGATCTCCAGCGCATAGCCCAGGAGTTCACCTGCGAAGGTGGGGTTGAAGTTGTTGAGGAGGTCGGTGATGTGCAGTCCGTCGACCACCTCTTGCAGGACCTCGAAAAGCTTGTTGTACCACTCGGAGCTGCTCTGGTCGGCCTCCCATGCGGCGACGTGCAGGCCCAAGTGCGTGCCGGCCTGCCCGTCGAAGACCACCCGGTCGGCTCCGCTGAACGAGCGAGTGTCGCCCTTCCTGATCGAGCCGAACTCCCCGGACTTGTAGGTGCGAGCCTTGTGCTTGTCGGAGGCAGCCGCGACGGTCCAGTAGATCTCGTCCTTACCGCCCCACTGATCGCCCACCGCCCGCCGGACGTAGAAGCTGTCGAACTCGACCTTGGCCCGGTAGCCGGGCACGGGCTTGCCCCGCTCCTCCGAGGGCACCGGCGGACGATTGAACACGGTCGCCCCGTAACCAAACTCGGTAAGGGCCGCCGTGAACTGCGCGCTGTCGATCGCCCGACCGTCTGCCAGCGCGGCGGGGTCCACGATCGCCGCGTTGGGCAGCGTGACCGCCTCCCGTCCGATGGCCGGCAGGCGCGCTTTGAAATTGGCGAGTGTGTACCCCGACGTCAGCGGCCGGGAGGTGACGGAGGCGGGCACGATGTCCAGCACCCCCAGATCCGCCACCGCGGACCGGTACTCCTGCCCGCACGCATGCACATCCGCCTGCGGCATCAGATCACTCAAGGCTTTGAGCAGCACCCGCTCCAAATCAGTCGGGGCCTTCCCCTGCCGGGACCGTTCGGCGGCGTGCAGCGCCGCTCCGACCAGTTCGCCCTGTTCCCGCCCCTGCCGCAGGCCCCGCATGAACCGGCTCTCGCTCGCGGCCACTGGGCCGCGCAGCATCTCCCTCAACCGCACAGCACCTTCCGCCGGCGTGACTTCCTCAACCGTCATACCCACTCCTCACCCACAGCCATGGGTAACGACCAGTTGCGGCCGTCAGCCCTTCCCGGAGATCAATACACAGCGTGTGGGGATATATGCGTCATGTAACTGGATTGGCCAGTTGTCGCGCCGCTTACGCGAAGTCTGAGGTGAGTGGGAAGACTGCTTTCCCACCGGCCGGCATCACGGATACGGCGAGCATGCACCACCTCCGCCAGGCCTCCGACAATGCTCTGCCACGGCGTTTCACTCTCGTGTTCCGGGTTGGCGCGAGAGTCGGCGACGGATCGGTACCGACGCCCGCGGCATGCTGATGCGAACGCACGATGGTGGAGTCCACCGAGATGACCAAGTCGAACTATGACGCACGAATAGCGCAGGCTCGGAATACCGCCTCTTCACCAGTCCCTGTACCCGGGCGACGACCCGGCGGTCCTCATCACCCGCATCCCGCGCGCGGTCCTGACGTGGGGTGTGTTCTTAGGGCACCCGCACCCGCAGCGGGACCACGCCTGCGGCTGCGAGTGGGACGACACCTGGCGCATGGTCTGGGCACCGGCCGCCGAACCCGGAGCCGTCCCGATCACAGCGATGCGTCACCCGGCCGCTCCGGTGACCGCAGCCGGCATCCCCAACCCCGACGAAGACGTGCCCGCCACTTGGGCGGCCTGACACCCGCACCCTGAAGCCCTGCCTCCCGGCCTCTCACCGGGAGGCAGGGCTTTTTGCGTTTCAGCTGAGTTCCCGGAGGAGTGAGCTGCGCTCGATGCTCGCTCCCGCGCGCAAGGGGCGCTGAGACAACTCAGGTGCTTACCCGGTAAGCACCGAGCTCATCGGAGGGGCTGCAGCGGAGACCGGATCCGAGAGCCGCCAGTGGGCGCGGATGGCATCGGAGTCGCGGTGGAGCTGGAAGCTGTGCGCCAGCATCCGCTCCTCGTCGATGAAGACCGCGACCATGAGCTGAGGGCCGTGCTCTTGAGCGAATGCCACCGCCTGCGCGATGGCGCGCCGGAAACCGTCGAGGTGACCGTCCGTGATGCGCATGGTATTGCGGAAGAGAACGGTGCTGCTCTTTGTGATCTCCGTGCGCCGAGTGTTGCGCCTCAACCGAGGTTGAGGTCAAGGGTGCAGCCCAGCCGGGGAACCGGCGACAACACTGAGGCTGCTGATGAAGCCCTGGTGGGCCGCCTCGCACTCTTCTCCGGCACGGAGGACCGAACAGCACCTCCCACCCGAGCCCAGTGATGAACCGAACATTAAGTTACAAACTGGTCTCTTATGGCCGTCCTGCGCGACGCTGCAGCGGCCCAGACGGCGTCCGATGGCGGGGCGAACCTGAGCAGCAGCGCCGCTGCGGCGAGCCCGACAACGACACCGACCAGGCCGAGCACCGTCAGCAGCCTGCCCATCCGCTCCACAAGCCGTCCGGCTACGACGGCCGCTCCCGCGGAGCCCACCGTGAACGGTGTCACGGCCAGTCCGGACTGCAGCGGCGAATAGCCCAGGCCGTTTTGGAAGAACAGGGCGAACACGATCCACACACCCCTGAATCCCATGAAGTAGAGCGTCGCCAGGCCGGCATCGGTCGCATAGCCACGGGTTTCCGTAATCAACCTTGCATGCAGCAGCGGTTCGCCGCCTTGGGCTGCGACTCTGCGCTCCCATCGCCCGAAGCCGACCAGCAGCAGTGCCCCTACCGGGAAGAGCCACCACAGACGGCGCACGCCGCCGGAGTCGGCTTTGACCAACGGCAGCAGGGCTGCCAGGACACCGCAACCGATCAGGGCGACGCCCGACAGATCGAGGTGTCCCCTCTTGCCCGGGGCGACGCGGGGCAGCAGTTGGTAGCCGAGTACGAGTGCCACGGCACCCACGGGAACGTTGACGAAGAAGATCCAGCGCCGGCCCTGGGGTCCGGTGGCCAAGGCGAGGATGACGCCTCCGGTGATCGGACCGACCGCACTGGAGATGCCGACAGTGGCGCCGAACAACCCGAAGGCACGAGCACGCTCGGCTCCAGTGAACATCTGTTGGATCAGCGCAGGATTCTGCGGAGCAAGGCAGCCGGCGGCGATTCCTTGCGCCATGCGGGCGATGACGAGCTGCCCGACTCGCCGATGTTCGGCTCACTGCCCATGGAGGGCGCTGCGTTTCCTTGCCAGGGAAGACCCGGGTGCCAGCGGAAGATGAGCAAGGGAAACAGAAAGGGATCTTCCATGTCTCACGCTTCCACCGTCGCTGTTCTCGGAGCAGGCGCGCTGGGCGCCGCGATGGCGATGCGGCTCGGAGAGAGTGGCCACGAGGTTCGGCTGTGGAACCGTACGGAGGAGAGGGCCCGTGCGGTGGCGGAGCAGGCTACCGGGGTCACGGCAGTGAGCGCGGTGGGCGATGCGGTCTCCGGGGCGTCCGTCGTCCTCACGGTGCTCCGTGACGGCGATGCGGTCGCGGAGGTCATGTCAGAGGCCATCGGCCGGCTCGACAACGTCGCCGTCTGGGTACAGGCGAGCACGGTAGGCCCACGGAAAGCCGACGCGTTGGCCGGCCTGGCGCGTGATCACAGTGTCGCGTACCTCGACGCACCGGTCTCGGGAAGCACCGCTCCCGCCCGCCAGGGCAAGCTTGTCTGGCTGGTTGCCGGCCCCGAGGACGTCCTTGCACGGGCACGCCCCCTGCTCGACGATCTCGGCTCGTCCGTGCTCCACGTCGGGACGGGGGTCGAGGGAAACGCCGTCAAGCTTGCCGTGAACGCCTGGATGGCTGCCTCCACGGTCGCCATGAGCGACGTCCTCGCGCTGTGTGACACGCTCGGTGTCGACCACGCGACGTTCGTCCGGGTGCTTGAGGCGGGCCCGCTCGCCATGCCGTACGAGTTGCAGAAGGTGCGCGCCATGGACGACGCCTCATACGCCCCCGGATTCGCGGTGCAACTCGCCTTGAAGGACATCGAACTGGCCGCGACAGCCGCCGCCCCCAGCGCTCTGCTTCAGGTCGTCCGAGACCGCCTGGAAGCAACCGTCGCAGCCGGCCACGACCACGACGACCTCGCCGCCGTCGATTACCTCAGGAAGCCGCCGTCGTAGTCCGCCTACGGGTCGTTGCTCATCGGCGCTTGCAGGTCGTATACCGCGTCCGGCCGGTCAGCTGCGGGGGCGCATCGGTCGAGCCGTCTTCCAGGATTGAGGTAAAGAAATGACGATCGCCGCCCAGAATCGCCCGCGTATCGGCTGGATCGGTGTGGGCCGCATGGGCTTCCAGCTGGCTGCCCGGCTGCTGGATGCGGGGCACGACATCGCCGTCTACAACAGGGCTCGCGCCAAGGCGAACCACTGGCTGAGCAGGGAGCGACGATCGTCGACCGGCCGGTAGATCTGGCCGACCGGGACGTCGTCTTCACCATGGTGACCGCCTCGGCTGCCCTGGAAGCGGTCACCACGGGCCCCGGCGGTGTGCTGACCTCGCCGGATGCCGCGCCGGGGGTGCTGATCGACTGCTCCACGGTGTCCACCCAGGTGTCCGCGCTGATCCGGGACGAAGCCGCCAAGCGTGGGACCGACTTCCTGGCCGCCACGGTGAGCGGGAACCCGAAGGTGATCACCGCAGGCAAGCTGACGATCGCGGTCTCTGGCTCGCCCCAGGTGTTCGGTCAGGCTGAGCCGTTGCTGGCGCTGCTGGGGCGCGGGGTGACCTACGTCGGCGAGGGCGAAGTCGCCCGTCTCGTCAAGATCGCGCACAACGTCTTTCTCGGCGTCGTCACCCAGTCGCTCGCCGAGATCACCATCCTGGCGGAGAAGGGCGGTGTCAGCCGTGCCGCCTTCCTGCAATTCCTCAACGACTCCGTGATGGGCTCGGTCTTCACTCGCTACAAGTCGCCCGCGCTGGTCAACCTGGACTTCACGCCGACGTTCACCATGCCGCTGCTGCGCAAAGACTTCGACCTGGGGCTCTCCGCCGCCCGCGAGCTGGAGGTCCCGATGCCACTCGCCGCCGCCACCGCCCAGCTCGTCGCGGCTGCCATCGGCGCGGGGTATCTCGAAGAGGACTTCGCCTCCTTGATCCTCGAGCAGGCCAGGAACTCCGGTATCACGCCGGAAGCCGAGAACGTGCCAGTGGACGACGGTCTGTCACCACAGACCTGATGATGACGGTGTCGCCGCGGTCGGCGAGTCGCTGTGCCAGAACGCGTCCCAGGGAGCCGCTTGCTCCGACGATGATCGAGGTGGATACGAGACAGGGGCTCCCTTCGACTCACATGCAACCAGTCACCTTCAGCTCACCGCGTCTCCTCCCCAAGGCACCCAAGGCACAAGTCGCCGCCGATGCCGAGGCAACCATGAGAAGTTGACGCGCGGCCGTCCAGCAGTTCGGTTGCGGTATGCGTGTCAGGGCTGGGTGACCCCAACGCAACCCGCAGGTCAAGGGGTTCGTGCCCCAGCCGAAGCGGTGGAGGGTCGAGCAGACCTACGGGATCCTGATACTGCACCGGCGTCTGGTCCGCGACTACGAGCACCGCCCCTCCTCCTCCGCCTCACGTGTCTACTGGGCGATGACCCACGTCATGGTCCGCCGCCTCACCGGCGCGAACGCCCCCACCTGGCGCGGGGCGCAGGCGGTGGCAGCGTGAACATCGAGCCCTGCTCGACGCCCTGGACCTCCAGGAAGACGCCGCCCGGGCCCTGGCCGACGGCCTCCGCGCACAGATTGACGACCTGCAGACCCGACTGCGTGAGGCAGAGACGCACCTGGAGCACCTCGCGATTACCCGCAAGACCGTCACCGACACGGTGAGCGGGGTAACTCCCGAGCTGGAAGCGACAGTTGATGACTGGCGCGACGAGTGACACCGTGGCCGGGGAGGCCGCTGTGGGTGCGGCGAGCGCCATGGATGACGGGCTGGTCGCCGAGCTGGTTGCCCGGGCCCAGGCCGGCGGGGTGAAGCTCACCGGGGAGGGCGGCCTGCTGCAGCGGCTGACCAAACGGGTACTGGAGTCCGCTCCGGAGGGCGAGCTCACGGATCATCTGGGGCACGAGTCCGGTGAGCGGGCCGAGGGTGGTAGGGAGAACTACCGCAACGGGCACCGCTCCAAGGTGCTCGCGGATCGCGCGGGAGGAGTACGCCTTGTCGGCCAGGACCAGGTCCGGCCTGGTGCGAGGTCGTCCTCGTCGGCGGGGAATGCGTAGGGGGGCCATGACGTCGGTGAACGCAGGTGCATCACCAGCCTGTCCGGCGGTGAGAACGAACGCGAGTGGCAGGCAGCGGGCATCCGCAGCGAGGTGGATCTTTGTGGTCAGTCCGCCGCGGGACCGACCGATGGCGTGGTCGTCCGGTTCGCCGGCCGGGGCCCCTTTTTGCGTGCCCCGGCCGCGTGCTGGTGGGCTCGCACGATCGTGGAGTCGACCGAGACGGCCCAGTTGAGATCCTCGTCCGCGTCGGCCTGTGCCACCAGAGCGATGAACACCCGCTCCCAGGTGCCGTCGACGGCCCACATCCATAGCCGGTTGTAGACACCTCGCCAGTTGCCGTACTTCTCCGGCAGGTGGACCCACTGCGTACCGGTCTGGAACTTAAAGGCGATCGCATCGATCACCTCACGATGGTCTCGCCAGCGGCCACCCCGCTTCGGTGTCCGGTCCGGGGATAACGGCTCGATCCGCGCCCACTGCGCGTCGGTCAACGACACAACCAGACCAACGACCGACTGATCCAAACGAAACTGCCTAGACCTGGGTGTCAAGGACATGGACCGAGCCCAGGAAGACGTCCTCAACCTGGGCGCCTCACTGCTCGATGAGGGGGACGGGAAGCGGAGTTGGCGCATCTTCGCGGATCCGGCAGGTCATCCGTTCTGTCTCGTCCGGGACTGAACGGAGACACCGCAGAGGTGCGGCCACCGTTGATCATCATGAGTTGTGTGGACTAGTACTGCAACGGTGTTTGCCGTGACTGATGGCCAGGTCGGTCGTTGGTGTGGTTGTGGTGGGGACCTTGCTGATGTCAGGTTGTGGTCGGATGAGCTCGAGGCGGCGCATGAGCGGTTCGTGCACCGGTGCAACCGGGAGGACGCCCGCCTCCACGTGTTGCGCCTTCTCGCCTGACATCCTGACGGAACGCAACCTATGTCTCGCCCCGTCCATCCCAGCCAGCCGGTAAACGGACAAACAAGGCGAGTGGAAAGCAGGTCACCGTGCTGAGCATCAGCAGCGTGGAATCCGATCAGATCACGTAGCCCCGCGCCGCGGCACCGTGGTGCAGCGGCGAGCAGGTGCCGGCGCCAGCGCGGACGGCGACACCACTTCGGCGCCCGTGAGCTCGCCTCTGCGTGCCTCCTGTGCGAGCCCGATCCGCCGAATGGTCGTGCGCGCCGGTGTCGTTGTCGCTCGTTCAGGTCCATCGGGCATGTCAGATGCTTTCGCCCGCCCTTCCCGCTGCTTAGCGTCGCAGACGGCGGGCTGGTGGGCCAGGACCCGATCGGGTTCCGCGAGACGCCGGGATTCTCAACACCTGAGCACACCCCGGTGTGCAGGCGGGAGGTCTTCATGTCGGATATCGCAGTGCTGCGGGTGCCTCCACGGGCAACCGCCCGGAGAAGGGAAAAACGCCGGAGGCGTTCGTGGTGGCTGCACGTGAGGTCCTGGGTGGCGGGGGCGGCCGTGGTGGCGGGGCTGGCCGCTCCGCTTTCCATGGCCGCTCCGGCGGCGGCGCAGTCGGGAACCTTCGTCTTCGTGGCCAACCAGGGTTCCGACACCGTGTCGGTGATCGACACCAGTACCAACACGGTCGTCGGCACCATCAACGTAGGCGACGGGCCGAACGGTGTGGCGATCTCCCCGGACCGCACCCGTGCCTACGTCAGCAACCTGCTGGCCGGCACGGTGTCGGTGATCAACACCTTCACCCGCGCGGTCGTCGCCACCATCGACGTCGACGACGCGCCCAACGGGTTGGCGGTCACCCCGGACGGCTCCCGCGTCTACGTCGCCAACGAGAGCTCGGGCACCGTGTCGGTGATCGACACCACCACCAACACCGTCACCGCCACCATCACGGTCGGGGGCAGCCCCGTCGACGTGGCGTTCAGCCTGAACGGGAACTCCGCGTACGTGAGCAATGCCGGTTCAGGCAATGTCGCGGTGATCAACACCGCCTCCAACACGGTCACCACCACCATCCCGGTCGGCACCACCCCGATCGGTCTGGCGGTGTCACCGGACGGCACCAAGCTCTACGTCGCCGTGCAGGACTCGGACCTGGTGGCGGTGATCGACACCGGTACCAACACGGTGACCAACAACATCCCCATTCCCACGGTCGACCCCCGCGACGTGGCGTTCACCCCGAACGGCGCCAAGGCCTACGTTCCCGACCTGGGGAACCCGGGCAACGTGTCGGTGATCAACACCGCCACCGAAACCGTCACCACCACCATTTCCGTCAACAACAACCCCGTCGGTGTGGCGGTCACCCCGGACGGCGCGTTCGCCTACGTCACCAACTTCCTGTCGGGCAACGTGTCGGTGATCAACACCACGAGCGACACCGTGACCACCACGGTCGGCGTGGGCGGCAACCCGTTCGGTGTCGCAGCCGCTGAGGTTCCCGCCTCGTCGACGGCCCAGTGCCCGCCGGGCAGCGTTCTCACCGGCGGCGGTCACGAGATCAGCGGCCCCCCGCCGAGCGACTTCACGAGCAAGCCGGTCGGCGACTCGTGGCAGGTGTCCCTCGTGAACGAGAGCGATGAGGACATCACCTTCACCCCGTACGCGGTGTGCGCGGACAACACACCGTAGGCCGCGGGCCGTGCCACGGCGGGAGACCGCATGCTCGATGGCATCCGAGCCCGAACGATCAGGAGAGAAAGAACGTGACTTCTGAGAGCACATCAACGTCGCGGTCTCCGCTGGGACCGCGACCCCGGCGGGGGGGTGGGTGGCAGGTCGGCAGCGCCGTCGCGGCGCTGGCCCTCGCCCTCGTCGGCTTCACCGCTGCGCAGGCCGACGCCGTGCCGGGCGGTGAGGATGGCCGCGCTGCCACGACGGCGCCCCCCAAGGGCACCGGGGGCCCGTGCAAGCCCCGGCCTGGTGACCCCGGCAGGTGCAAGCCGGGTCACGGGAAGCCATGCCCTCCCGGACCTCCTGGACCGCCCGGACCTCCTGGACCGCCCGGACCTCCCGGCCCCTCCGGACCGCCCGGATCTCCCGGCTCCTCCGGACCTCCCGGACCTGCTGGCCCCTCCGGACCTCCCGGACCTCCTGGTCCCTCCGGACCCTCCGGACCTCCCGGACCCTCCGGATCTCCCGGACCCTCCGGACCTCCTGGTCCCTCCGGACCTCCTGGTCCCTCCGGACCCTCCGGACCCTCCGGACCCCCTGGTCCGCCCGGACCCTCAGGACCCCCTGGTCCGACGGACACGCTCATTGTCAGGGGGCCCACGGTGACGGTCCCCCCGGCCGGGGGGCCAGTTTCCTGACCCACCGTGACATGTGACGGGGCTCCCGCACCGGCCCACAGGCGCACCTGCGTACCTGGCCCGGAGCGGGAGCCCCTTCGCCTACGGGACCCGCCCCAGTTCGCCGCGGTCATCGCTCCCATGAGCAGGACCGCGCGGCGTCGGCTCAGCCCGCGGCCCAGGCCCGCCATCACGCGGTTGAGCCGGCCGGAGACGACGCTGGATAGAGCCAGGGGTCTGCCGCGGCCGTCGCAAGCGAGGTGGAGCTCGGTGGTCAGGCCTCCGCGGGATCGACCGAGGGCCTGATCGTCCGGTGCGTGCCTCCCCCTTCGGCCGGTAGCGGCGGCATGCTGGTGAGCTCTCAGGATGGTGGAGTCGATCTGGACGAGCCAGTCGATGTCGCCGGCCTCATCGGCTTGAGCCTGGATCTGCTGAAGGGCCTGGGCGAAGAAACCGCTCAGCGCGTAGCGGCGGAAGCGGGCGTACACCGTTTGGACCGCCAGCCCTTGCTGAAGCCATGAGCGGCGTCCGCCGTCACCCACCCGAACGGAATCTGGTCGGCGATTGCCCGGGGGACCACCGTCTTGGCCGTGGGCGCCTTCGTCTTGAAGGCGACGCTGTCGTCGATGCCGGCCCGGCGGCAGCGTTCCCGGTCGTCCGCTCATGCACTGCCTCGAGTTCATCGGACCACAACCTGACATCAGCAAGGTCCCCACCCATGACCACATCAACGACCGAGCTGGTCAGCAGTCACGGCAAGCACCGTTGCAGTACTAGGGTCTGCTGCGAAAAGTGGATCTTGGTCGTCGATGATCAGGCTCCATGGGGCGTGGTGATCTGACGAATGGCCAGTGGGCCCAGCCGGAGCTGTTGTTGCCACGGGGCATCAAGCCGGGCCGTCCGTCAGTATTGACTCGACGGCAGCTGATGGACGGCATACAGTGGCGGACCCGGGCCGGTGCAAGGAGGAGTGGCTGTGACCAGCACTTTCCCAAGAGGCCCTAACCGGCACGCCCGGGCGAGTGCCCCGGCATCTGCCCCGCGCCCTGGGTCAGGCATTCGATCAGGTAGTCGCCCGTGTCCTCATCGTTGGTCACGCCGTGTGTCTCGCTGCGGAAGCCGGGGAAGCGGCGGTCGAAGGACTCCAGGGCAGTGAGATAGCGCAGCAGCGGGCCGTCGGGGGCGCCGATGGACTCGCCCGGCATCAGGACCGGGATTCCAGGCGGGGTGACCGTCACCATGGCGGCCGCCACCCGGCCCGCCGCCTCCGAGATCCGGACCCGCTCGGTGTCACCCCGCACCAGCCGCTGGTAACAGTGCTGAGGTGGCGCCACGGGCTGCGGGAGCTGCTGGAAAGCCGTGTCCAAAAGTTCCACCAAGCGCACCGAGCGCAGTTGCTCGTGCATCTCCTGGCACAGCCCGCGCAGGGTCAGGCCCGCGTACCGGCGGGGGTGCGCGGCGACGGCCTCCGGCAGGACCCGCTCCAGTGGGGCGTCGGCGTCGTAGAGGGCCTTGAAATCCGTCAGGGCGTCCAGCAGGGTGCCCCACTTGCCCTTGGTGATGCCCATGGAGAACAGGATCAGCGTGGTGTAACTGTCGGTCTTCTCCACCACAATCTTTCGGGTGGCCAGATAGGCGGTCAGCACCCGGGCCGGGATGCCCTCATCGGCCATCTCGCCGGTGGCGCTGATCCCCGGACAGGTCAGCGTGACCTTGACGGGGTCCAACATGCAGTGGCCCTCGGTCAGCCCGGGGAAACCGTGCCAGTCGGCGCCGGGCTCCAGCAGCCAGCAGGACTGCTCGGTGCGCAGCAGCTCCGGCGGGGCTTCCTCGAACGGCAGCCGGTCGCCGGTCGCCGGGTCGGTGACCGTGTCCGGCTGCCACACCCCGAAGAACCACGGCGGCCGGTCCCCGGCGCTCTCGATTCGCCGTCGCAGGCCCACCATCTCCTGACGGAAGCGGATCGCCTCGGTCACCGCCTCGTCGATCAGCCACTCGCCCTGCGGGCCGTCCATCATCGCCGTCGCCACGTCGAGCGAGGCAATCATCGGGTAGAGGGGCGAGGTGGTGCCGTGCATCATCAGCGCCTCGTTGAACCGGTCATGCTCCACCGGTGCCCGCGGTGCGGGTCGCACGTGGACCATCGCACTCTGCGACAGCGCCGCCAGCAGCTTGTGCGTGGACTGGGTGGCGAACACGGTCGGGCGGTCCGGGCCGGGGAAAACCTCCTCGTCCACCGACATGCCGTAACGGCCGGCGTAGAGCGGATGGAAACGGGCGTACGCGAACCACGCCTCGTCGAAGTGCACCCGGGGCGTACTGGCGGCGAACGCGCGAGCTGTGGCTACGGCGTCGTAACTCAGGCCGTCATAAGTGGAGTTGGTGAACACCGCGTACTGCGGGTGCGGAGACACCGCGCTCTCGGTGAGCGGATGCGCAGCGATCCGGGCCGCCACCGCGGCCGCGGCGATCTCGGCCGGGGGCAGCGGCCCCGCCAGGCCGTAGCCGTTGCGGGTGGGGACCAGGTAGACCGGCCGGGCGCCCGAGACGACCAGGCCGTGCAGCACGGACTTGTGGCAGTTGCGGTCCACCAGCGCGATCTCGTCGCGGGTGACGCTGAAATGGCCGACCAGGCGGTTGCATGTGGAGTCGCCGTGCAGCACGAAGTAGGTGAGGTCGGAGCCGAACACACGGGCGGCGTTGCGCTCCGCCTCGCCGATCGGGCCGGTGTGCTCGAACAGCGAGCCCAGTTCCTCGACCGAGATCGACAGGTCGCTGCGCAGCAGCCGCTCTCCGAAGTAGTCGTGGAAGGCGCGTCCCGCCGGCGACTTGAGGAAGGCGACACCGCCGGAGTGGGCCGGGGTGTGCCAGGAGTATTCGTGGGCGTCGTCGAAGCGGCGCAGTGCCCGGAAGAACGGCGGCAGCACGGATTCCCGGTAGGCACGGGCGGCGGTTGTGATGCGGCCCGCGATGAAGCCCGGGGTGTCCTCCAGCGGCCAGATGTAGCCCACGACAGACTCGGACACCCACAGCGGCAGGTCCCCCAGGCCCTCGTCGGCCATCACCAAGAAGACCGGCAGGTCCCGGAATCGGCGGCCGATCCGGCGCAGCACGGCGCCGCCGCCCGGGCTCCCGTCGAGTGTGCCTCCTGGCGCGGCGAGCGCGGCGCCGGGCCCGTCACCGGCGGCCCTGGGAAGGTCCCAGGCCACCAGCGCCGCCGCCAGACCAGCCTCGGTACGCAGTACCGCGTCCGCGTCCTCCGCCGTTACCGCCCACCGGACTTCGAAGCCGCCCGCCTCGATCGCGTCCTGGATCTTCCGTAACTGCTGGGGCCCGGCGCCCTCGCCCCGAGGGTGTTCCGGTACCGCCACCAGGATCCTGCTGTCGGCCATGCGCTCTCCCGCCCTCCACGGCGGCGCCTTGGCCGCCCCGGCCAGTGTCCTGGCGGCGCACCGGGCAGAACGGCGGCCGGGACGGCAAACCACCGCTATGGCGGAAACCCGCCGTCCTGACGTTGACTTTCGCTCATCAGGAACGGGTGGCGCCGACGCAGCTCCGCCAGATTGCGGTGCAGGGCGCGTGCCGCCTGGCTGCTGCCGCGATCGCTGTGGATCACACATCCCGGCTCCAGGTTCCCCCGTCCATGGGCCATGTCCAGGGCGTCGACGACGAGGTCGGCTCGGTGGTGATCGGCCATGGCATAGCCGACGACCTCGCGGGTGGCCAGGTCCAGCCGGCAGGCGAGGTAGAGCCAGCCCTCGGCGTTGGGCAGGCAGGTGATGTCGCCGACCAGCTTGATCCCGGGGCGCTCGGCGTGGAAGTCACGGCCGATCAGGTCCGGGGCCGGCTTCGCCTTCGCATCCGGCCGGGTCAGCGAGCAGCGCTTGCGCCGTGTGACGCCGCGGATGCCGCGCTCGCGCATCACGCGGGCGACGCGCTTGCGGTTCACCCGCTGCCCCAGGCGTCGCAGTTCGGCGTGGATGCGCGGGACACCGTAAGTGTGGCGGGAGGCGATGCCAGCCAGCACCGTGATCGCATGCGCGAGCGCGTCGTCCGCGGCTTCCCGGGCGCGGCGGGCGGCCTCGCCGTCACACCACGCGTAGTAGGACGAGCGGCGACCTTCAGCACCCGGCACAGCAGAACTGGTGCTACTTCCTCCGGAACCTCAGGTCCCAGTCTCCAGGTGTCCGCGATCAAGGGGAAGCTTCACTCCCGCCATGACCCCGCTCTCCGTGCATCCGCGCTATGAAGCCAGAGCGGAGACGGGCATGGCGATCGAAGGTCCGCCCATCGACTCCACCCGGACAGGAGAGGTGTGGGACGCGTCGTCTGCGGTGGACGAGGAGGCGCTCGTGCCGTCAGTGTGCCCTCACCCACTGACAATGCCCGCGCCGCTCAATGGCGCCCAGCACAGGGAACAGCCCGGCACCTACCGCAACCAGCGGTCACGGGGCAGCCTTCAGTAACAACACACCAGTTCAGCCGCCTCCCCGAAACCCTCCTCCGAGCGTCACGTACAGGTGGGGCGCCGGGAAGCATGCACAGCGGCGAAATGGGCGGGAAGAAAATTTGACGTGCGTTCTGGTGTCGCACCCGCCGTATGCCGTGACCCTTTCATCGGCTGAGCGCGCAGAGCCGGCACGAGACGCTCTGCCGAGCGCTCGTGCTGTGCGCGATAACCCCCCCGCGACCCCGTTCACCGCCGATCCTATGTAATCGAACTGAAAGATGGTTTCGAAACTAGCAGCACTCTCTCGGCGGTCACGGGTGAAAGTCTTGAGCCAGCCACATGTTACGCGCCGGTACGACCTCAGGTGATCCACTCTGCGGTGTTCGACGGCCTCGCTGAAGGTGGCTGAAGTGGACATATGGCTCGGAGTGTGATCACGAGGAGTATGGAAGCGGGATGGCGGAAGGTGGCTGGAAATTCAACCGTGGACACAACGAGCTGCGACCTGATAGGAATCAAACGCGGCACGAACATTCCGTATTTCTCGCGCTGATGCCGGTCGGCAGACCCGGTGGTATTCGAGGCGGAATGCCAGCATCCAGGCCCATGCGCAGGACGGGGGATGAGAAGTGAGCGACCCTTTCCAGTTCGATGACGCCCAGTATCTGGACGTAGTCAACAATGAGAAGCAGTACCCTCTGCGGCCGGTATTCGCAGATGCGCCGGCGGGCTGGAACGTCGTTTTTCGGTCCTTCGGATCGGCAGAGCTGTCTTGACCACATCACCGCCACCTGGACCGACATGAGGCCGGCGAGTCTGGTGTCGGCCATGGGCGGGCCCGACGCCTGACAGTGGCCGCCGCGTAACGGCAACAACGGGGGATTCAGTTGAGTCAGGGCGCAGAACACGCAGTACCCGCACGTCCGCCGGGGGGCGGGCGGCGGGGCACGGGGTTGCCTCCGGGGCATCACGGCGAACTCCTCCAGGGCGTCTTCACCATGTCCGGCGGCAGGCTCTGCCGATGGCTGACCACGCTCCCGTACCGGCTGTTCACCTCGGAGGCGACAGTCGGACTCGACGAGCGCGCGGCCGATCCGACGGTCACCTCGGACGGGAAGACCAAGGCACACCGCGCTGCGCTGATGACCGCCTCCGACCTGGGGATTCCTCCGCTCCGAGGGGTACTCCCCGTGGAGAGCAACATCAAGGTGAGCCTCGGCTTCGGGTCCTCGACCAGCGATGTCGCGACGTCCGTCCGGGCCGCGCGCTACGCCTTCGGCGGGGAACCTGGCCACGCGAGGGTGGCCCGGCTGGCGGTTCAGGCCAAGTCCGAGGCGATCCCCTCATGTACGACGAGATGGTGCTCTTCGTTCCATCGCGAGGGCCGGCTCATCGAGTCCTTGCGTGCCGCGCTTCCGCCCGCCGCCGTGACGGGCTTCCCGCTCGGCCTCGGCCCGGTTGGCTCGCTCTCCTTGCTACCCGACCGCCACAACCCCGATGAGCTGTGCCGTTTCGACGACCTGCGGCGTCCAGCCGGGTCTGGCGGCGCTGACCAGCGACCTGGCAGCCGTCGGCGGTGTTGCCACCGAAAGCGCCCGCATCAATCAGCGATTGCTCCCGGTGCCGCGCTTCGACGACTTCGTGGGCGTGGTCCAGAGCGCGGGCACCGCCGGACTGCAGATCGCGCACAACGGCCGTATCGGAACTGCCCTCTTCGACGCTGCCGCTCCGGACCACTCACAAGCCGTCGCCCGTGCCGAGAGGAGCTGAGCGCGAGCCGCATCGATGACTGCCGGCATTGCGCGGAACAACCAGAATCGGTTCGCCCGCTCATCGGCAGGACCGACTGACGGAGAGCTCGCTCTCATCCCGCGCCGACCGGCGCGTCCCACCGTCTTGGAGAAACTCCATGGTCGAGCGTGATTCAGCCGTGCCCGGAATATTACTGATCGGCCCCTTGCCCACTGCTTTCCGGCTCGAGGAGTCGGTCAGGATCAAGTGGGCAACGGCGCCGAACGGAACCGGAATGTGGGCTGTGAACGACTACCGGCTCGGACGCGAAGTGCCTGCCGACACGAGGTTCAGCAGCGTGGGATTCCAGCCGTGCATGCGGACAACGGCGGCTGAATGTCTGGAAAGGCTCTCGGAACAGGGATCGCCGGTCGACTTCGTCGCCACGGTGGCCCAGCCGCTCCCGCTCGAAGTGCTGTGCCACATCCTGGGAGTGCCGACCGCGGCCCGCGAACTGTTCGGCTCCTGGGCGGCCGTCCTCTTCGACCTCACCGGGGACGAGGAGGCGAACCGAGCACAGACCTTCGGCCTGCCCCGGTACATGAGCGGACCGGTCGCACTGAAGCGGAAGAACCCCGGGGAGGACCTGCTCAGTTCACCGGTGCAGGTGAAGGACCACGGAGAGGGCCTGACCAACCGCGAACTCATCACGCCCTGCCTGTCCCTGCCCATGGCCGCCTGCAGACGACCATCGGCCGGCTCACCACCTGCGCGCTCAGCCTGCTCCACGACCTGTCCCTCGCAGCCGTTCTGCGGACAGATTCGGACCTCACCCCTCGTTGGTCGCGGAGCTCATCCGCATCAGTCCTTCGGTGTTCGCCGACTTCGCCCGCGTGACGACCGAACCCGTCGAGATCGACGGGCCGACCATCGAGCCCGGCCAGTCGGTCGTCGTCATCTTCGGTGCCCACCGCACCTCGGCACCGGCCGACGAGGGCCAGGGCCGTCGTACCGGTCATATCACCTTCGGACACGGAGTGCACCGCTGCCTCAGGGCTCCCCTGGCACGCCTTCAGAAGGTCACGGTGATCCAGTCGCTCGTGGAACGGGTCCCGCGCCTCGGCCTCGTCGAAGCCCCGACAGCTTCAACTGGAAGACCGACATGGCGACTCGGGGTCTCACCGAGCTGCTCGTCCGCTGATGACGGTCCACCCTTCCTCGTCGAGGAGATCACACGTGTCCGTGTCCACGCCCGCCGGACGGAAGCCGTATCTCGGTCGGCGCCGGATGCCGCCCGTCGTCCCGCCTCGTCGGCAACGAAGCGACTCGGTGCCAGCGGCCCCTGGCCAGAACGCCCTGCGGGCGTCCGCAGTCGCCGGTACGCCAGTCCGACGAGTCCGTGGTGGACATGGCCGCGTCGGCCGCCGGCAAAGCGCCGGCCGTCGCCCGGCACGACCTCCTCGTGCTCGTCACCTGCTCGCTGCCCTCTCCCATGCCGAACGGTGCGGCCGGCGTCGCACCCAGGTTGGGGCATCCGGCCATGACGGGCTCGTCGTGAACTTTGCTTGCGCCGGCTTCTGTTACGCCCTCGGCGTTACCAGCGGTCTCATACGGGCCAGGACGAGCCGCCACGGCGCGGAGAAGATGACCGACGGCGAGGGGGGCGGCGGTCGTCGTCGCGGCCGACCTTGTGGAGCTCCACCCCGTGGTGTGGGGAAGCGACGGCGACCGGACCGGCCTCGTCACCGATCCCGACCGGCAGACCAGCGTCACCATGCAGGGGCAGGCCGTCCACCGCTCGGTGACGATCAGCTTGTCGCCCGTCACGCCGGCGTCTCGCCGGACCTGAAGGGCTTCACCACCCACCAGGCGAACCTGCGCATGATCGAGCACCCCGCCGCCGCCCTCGTGGCCCCGGCGCGGCCGTCGGCCGGGACATCGCCGAGCGCGGCAACACCTCCGCCGCCTCCGTGCCGCTGGCGCTTTCCCGGCTCATCGGCACCGGCCGGATCCGGACCGGGGGCCCGGTTCCGCTGCAGGGCTTCGGCGCCGGCCTCGGCTACGCCGCTCAGGTCGTCAAAAGCCGCTGACCGAAGACGCAACCATCCCGCCACCACCCTCTCATCGACCAGGAGGACACTCACTTGACCGGACAGACACGCGCAGCGCGGTCCATGCTCTCGCGGGGGCTCGCCATCCTGAACTGTTTCCGTCCCGGGGAGTCGGAGCTGGCCCTGTCCGAACTCGCGCGCCGTGCCGACCTGCCCAAGCCGACCGCCCACCGCCTGATCGCCGAACTCGTCGACGCGGGCATGCTGGAACGCGGGGACAGGGGCCTGCGCCTCGGGCTCAGTCTGTTCACGCTGGGCACGCGCGTGCCCCGTCAACGCATGCTGAGCGAACTGGCGCATCCGCACCTGAAGAGGATGCACGACCGCACCCGGCAGAGCGTGTTCCTGTTCCTCCCGAACGGCCTCGACCCGGTCCTGGCGGACGGGGTGCGCGGCGGCCGGGGGGCCGACCCAGCCGTCGGCTCCCCGGCGGAGAGCGAGGCGGCGGCGTGCGCAGCGGCGAAGGTCCTGCGAGTCCACCACCCCCGGCTCGCGCCCGCCGGGACGGGCCCGGCCGAGCGGCGCGGACCTCGCCGAGCCGCTCGCGAACCGTCGCCCGAAGAACTGGCCAGGGTTGCGGAGCAGGGCTTCGCGATCGGCCAGTGCGGATCGGAGGCCGGGGCGATCGCCGTGCCTGTGCTGGACGCCTCGGGTGCCCTGATCGCCGTGCTCGCCACCGCGGGGGTGCCCGTGCGGACGCACCCGGTCCGCACGGCCGCGCACCTGCGGGCCGCCGGGGCGGGGCTCTCACGGGCCGTTCACAGCGCCTCCGGTCTGGTTCCCGTGGCGTGAGGAGCCGGTCCATGCAGCGCTTCCTCGCGTCCGTCATCGGGCACCGGACGCACCGCGGGCGGCCGGCACCCTGCGACATCGCCCGGGACACCCATGTGCTGGTCAAGCCGGACGGCGTCAGCCGCGGCCTGGCCCCGGAGGTGGTCCGGGCGCTGCGGCAAGCGGGACTGACCGTCGAACCTGTCGGCCACCTCCGGCTGACCCCGGCCCAGGCGACGCGCTGGTACCCGGAGAAGCTGAACGAGCCGGACGGCCCGCTCACGCTCGCCTACCTCTGTGAGGGGCCCATGCTGCTGCTGGCCGTCGTGGGGGACGACGCGCTGCGCCGAACTCGCCGCGTCAAGCAGGACGTACGCCGCCGGTTCGGCACAGACGATCGGCGCAATGTCGCCCATTGTCCGGAGACACGCGGCGAACGGAACCACGAGCGGTCTGTGTTCGGTCCCCTCGTACGACCCTGCTGACAGTGTGGGGCGGCCCTCCCGGCCGCCCCCGCCCCACCCGCAGGCCCGCAGCGGCGTCGACCTTCACGCACGGTGGAAGATCACCTGAGCGGACAGCCGTTCGGGACCGTCCGCCCCGCCACTCACCCGCTCCACGGCGTGCCAACTGTTCTCTCCGCGTACGAGGAGGACACCGGTGTTGGCCACCGGAGTGACCCGCCGGACCACGTCGTCACCGGACGAGGAACCCAGCAGCAGCAGATCGCCGCCCCGGCCCGCGGGCCACGCACGGTTGAAGTACAGGACGTGCGTGGCCAGTTTCTCCGGCTTGTCGACATGTGGGTCCAGCCAGCAACTCGCGCCGTAGCGCCAGACGTTCACCTCGACGGATGCGTCTTCGACCGGCAGGCCCGTCAGTTCGGCGACGGCCGCCCGGTAGGCCGGTCCCGTGACCTCGGCGACGAAGCGCCGCCAAGGCTCGGCGAGCCCGACGAGGTCCGCCTCCCCGTCGCCCACGGAATGCAACGAGCGGTGGTACATCGCGTACGACTTGTCCATACCAGTGCGCGCGACCATCCGGAACCCGTCCCGGGGAAACGTCTCACGCAGCGCCTCCGCCTCGGCGGGAGCGAAGGTGTCCCGGACGTGGTACCAGCGGAACGGGGCGTCCTCGGTCGTCGTGCTGCCGAAGGAGACCAGGGATGTGCTCAACGGACCTCCCCGGCACGCAGCGACCCGTGGGCCCGGGGCCCCAGTTCCTTCTCGACGTCGAAGAGGAAGCTCTGGAGATCGGGCGACCCCACGGCGTAACGGCAGTACTCGCGTCGGATCCTCTCCAGGGCGGCCTCTGCCGTCGCCCCGCCCAGGACCATGTCCAGGCAGGACAGCACGGTGCCCGTGCGTCCGTGTCCGCCGAAGCAGGCCACCTCCACCGTGGCTCCTCCCTCCAACGCGACGGCGGCCTCCTTGATCCGCCTCACCAGCAGCGACCTCTCCACCGGCGCCTCCAGCGTGGGCCAGTACACGAAGTACGGAGTACGGGCGTCCGTCTCGCCGCGCCAGCGCTCGTCGAGATAGAGGCCGATGTCGGCCGGCTGGGCGGACGGCGCGCGCCGGCGGCGTTCCTCACTGTCCAGCGAGGTGCCCCACACCTCGTACGCGCCGACGCGGTAACGGGTCCTCCAGTGACGGTCCTTCATGAGCTCTTCATGCCTTCCCTCTCGTGCTGTACCGGCGCTCGTCCGCCGGCGGCAGCCCCGGGTATCCAGTAGCCGGCCGTGTGGTACTCGTCCGGGCCGAAGGCCGTCTTGAAACGGGTGACCGACGTGCCGGGGTATGTGTCACCCATGTGGAGCGCCCGGGCACCCTGTGCGCAGGCGTCCTCGATGACCAGGTGCAGCAGGTACGGCGCCGCATAGGTGGGCGCCGCCCGCGCCTTGTCCATGGCCCCCTGCCAGTAGACGACGTACGGCCCCTGGTAGAGCGCCACCACCGCCGCAGCCGCCCGGCCGTCGTGGCGGGCCAGCCAGACACGGCAGTTCTCGCCCAAGTGGGCGGCGACGGCGGTGAACTTCGTCGGTGGGTTCTTCGCCCGCACCCGCCGGCGCACTTCTCCCGCCGGCTCGTCCGACTGGCGGTCCCACCGGTCGAGCGACAGCTCGAAGAGCCGGTCGAACTCAGGGAGGAGCCGGCCCGTGCCGTCGTGTTCGACCGTCAGGCCCGCCCGTTCGGCCCGCCGCACGGCGGAGCGCAGCTTGCCCTTGAAACGGTGCCGCCACACGTGGTCGAAGCCGCCCTCCAAGTCGAGGATCTGCGTCATCCGCGGGTTGCGCCGGGTGCCCGGCGGAACGAGCGCGTCCCACATCGCCGTCGACGTCGGATGCGGGCGCAGGTAGACCCGCTCCGCGGGCAGGGCCGCCAGGTCGCGCAGCACGGCCCGTGCGCGGTCGGGAGTGACCGCGTCGTGAGCCCCGAGCACCCCGCCCACGCCCCATCCCACCGGCCACGACGCGTACTCCGCACGGGCTTCGGCGGTCGACCGCACCATAGGCACCAGCAATCTGGTGCCGTCGGGCCAGGTGTAGAGGCGCGTCGCGTCCCGCCAGCCGTGCGCGCACACGGCCGCTCGCCATTCCGGGGTCTGGCTCGGCAGCACGTCATGGTCGGACTCGGCGAGCATCTCGTGCCACAGTTCGTCCGGCACCGGCGTCCGCACCCGGACGCCGTCCCCCGGTGCGTACACGCTCATCGAAGGCCCTCCGGTACGTCGCCGGCACCGGCCGGTTGCCCGGGATACACGACCGCGGGTGCCTCAGCGGCCAGCAGCCGGCGCACCCGCGACACGTCGTCAGCAGCAACGCCCAGCGTCTCCATCGCTCCCTCCACACCCCCGTGACGAGCGGTCACCTCCGCCAGCCAGCGCTCCATCGTCACCGGCGAGGTGTGCAGCCGGGAGAGGTAGTCCTCGCGGGTGTGGCCGCGCCGCAGCCACTTGTCCCGGAAGCGGTCGGCCTTGGCGATCAGGTCGGCCATGCCGGCGGCGTAGTCGGCGGCGATCTCGTGCGGGGGCGCGTCGACCAGCGCCAGCAGGGTGGCCACCACCACACCGGTGCGGTCCTTGCCGAAGTGGCAGCTCAGCAGGAACGGGCGGTCCGCCGCCCCGGCGAGCGTCCGGAACAGGCGCGGCCAAGTGCCGGGTGCCGCTTCGGTCAGGATGCCGTGCAGGTAACGCGTGCGGTCGCCCACACCGGGCCGCCGCGCGGCGATGGTGTCACGCGGGTACCCGGTGAGCGGTGCGCGCAGCCAGCGCACGCCGTGGGCGAGCAGTCCGCTCGGCGGTCCGTAACGTTCCACCTCGGCGTCCGAGCGCAGGTCCAGTACCGAGGCCAGGCCGTGCCGTGCCACGAGGACGCCGGCCTCCTCCGCCGTGATCGCTGTCAGGTCACCGGACCGGTGCAGAATGCCATGCCGCAGGCCGGACGCCCGCGGCATGCGGTAGTTGACACCCGGTGCGGAGGACACGGCGCCGCTCACCGGGCCCGCCCCGGCAGGGCGAGCGCGGCGGTGACCTCGTCCCAGAACCGGGGGAAGTCGGCGTTGACGTCCGGACCGTAGCGGACCGTGACGCAGGGCAGGCCACCGATGGCCGCGAGGACGTCCGCGCGGACGAGCGGCTCGGGGCGCGGACGGGGGAGCAGGCCGAGGTAGTCGGTGAAGTGCCGCAGGTCCGGCCCTGACAGCAGGGCGCCGTCCAGCATCTCGCTCCGGTCGGTGACGGGTTCGACGGCCCAGCCCTTGCGGTCCCGCTCAGCCCGCGGCAGCACGACCCCCGCCGGGCGCGTGCCCGTGGCCACGCCGGCCCCGGTCAGCGCCGTGAACTCGTCGAGATCCGTGAAGAGCCGCTTCCGGCCGTCGGGGGCGGTGCTCCACTCGGCGTCGGCAGGCACCCGTGGCGTGCCGGAACCGTGGCGGCGCAGCGACGCGCGCTCGAAGGCGCCTCGGGCGGGATGACCGGCGAGCAGGGCCGTGGCGATGCCTACGCGTTTGGGCCAGCCGCGCAGCACCGGCGGGGAGCCGGCGCGAGGCGCCCAGGCGACGAGGGTGTCGTCGGACACGAAGTCCGCGCCGCACAGCGTGACGGCGAGGAAGGCCAGCGACGACTTGCCGCGGTGCCTGGGCCCCAGCATCATCACCGAGGAGCCGTCGACGGCCACGGCCGATCCGTGCAGGAACACCGCCCCACGACCGGTGAGC
Organism: Streptomyces sp. NPDC088254; assembly: GCF_044740925.1. NCBI lineage: Bacteria > Bacillati > Actinomycetota > Actinomycetes > Kitasatosporales > Streptomycetaceae > Streptomyces > Streptomyces sp. NPDC088254. The sequence continues at coordinate 327,005 of NZ_JBIURQ010000005.1, forward strand.
TGTGTGCCGATGAGCGTGCCGAGCAAGCGGACGACGGCCCGTACGGAGGCGGGCCCGGCATCGGACGTCTCGGCCGCCACCTCTGCCGTGCCGGGCGTGGCGGTGACGACGAGCGGCGCACTGTCGGCCTCGCCGTCGCGCAGGAGGACGATCCGGTCGGCGGTGCGCTCCAGGATGACGAAGCGGGGCCCATCAGGGTGCACCAACAGCTGTGGGGCGGTGCCCGGCTCCGGTGGGCCGGGCGGGGTGCCCTCCCCGGTGCGGGCCGTGACGGTCAGGCGGGGCGCGGCCGGCGACACGGTGTCGCTCACCTCGAACAGGGGGTGCACCAGCGAGCTGATCGCCGCCCGGAGTCCGGGCAGCGTATTGTGCACGGTCAGTTCGGCCGGTGGAAGAGCAAGCCGGAACGTCTCGACGGCGGCCGGATGCGGACGGGGGCCGGTCTCGGGTGATGCGGCGACGGCCATGGGCCTCCTTCGTCGGGGGGCGTGGTGCACGGAGGCTCCGCAAGTCCTGACGGTGTGATGGTGTCCGACCGGAGGGAGCCGGAGAAGGCGGTGTTCCCCCACGTGGAACAGGGATCCGCGCGATCCGCCGTTTCGTTCCGCCTCACGGAACGGCGGGGCGGGTGAAGCGTCCGGCGGCACGGATAGGGTGCGGTGCGTGATCGAGATCGTGGAGTACCGCGACGCCTGGCCGACTCTCTTCGCGGAGCTCGGCTTCCGCTTGCGTGCCGCCCTCGGGGACGTCGCGCTGCGCATCGACCACATCGGCTCCACCGCGGTGCCGGGTCTGAGGGCGAAGCCCGTGATCGACGTGCAGGTCTCCGTCGAGGCGTTCGAACCCGCTGCCTTCCGCGGGCCGCTGGAGGCGCTGGGCTTCGAGTTCCGCGCGGCCAACCCGGACCTGACCAAGCGGTACTTCCGCGAGACGTCCGGCCCCCGCACCCATGTGCACGTCCGGCGGGCGGGCAGCTTCGCGGAGCAGTTCTGCCTGCTGCTGCGCGACTACCTCCGGGACCGCCCCGCGGAAGCGGAGTTGTACGGAGAGCGGAAATCCCTGCTGGCGGAGCGGTACGGCACGGACCGGCGTGCCTACACCGCGGAGAAGTCCGCGGTGGTGTGGGAGCTGATGCGCCGGGCCGACGGGTGGGCGCAGGCACGCGGATGGCAGCCCGGTCCGAGTGACGCCTGACGGGTCGCCGTCAGCCGCCCGGACGTCCGCTCTCGTCGTCACTGCTCAGCGGCGTCGTGATCACCGTGACGAACACGGTGAGCGCCGTGACGGCTTCACCGTGGCCGGCCTGCGCGGGACCGGCCAGGGTGAGCACCGTGGCCGAGAGCACGAGGGCGTACAGCACGGGCAGGCGGGCGCGCACCCCGTCGGCGGCGGCGCGGCGCGAGGCCCGGGCCGTGGCCGTCGCCACGCGGGCGGAGAACTCCGCGTGGCGCCGCAGCAGCAGCGGGACGAGCACAGCCCCGGACGGGCCGGCCCAGGCGTCCTCCGTGGCGGTGCGGACGACACGGCGCACCGCGCGGGCCGCGTCGGCGTCCGGCCCGCTCAGCGCCGGCGCCGCGGGGGCCGGCACTGAGGGACACAGCGGCAGCAGCGCCAGCGGCAGAGCCGGGTGCACCACGAACGCCACCCCCAACCGTACGGCCCGGTCCACCACATGACGGACCGACGGCGTTCGGCGCCCGAGGGCGCGCCCCGGCGCCCGTACGGCGGTGGCGCGGACGCCCGGCGGGCGGCCCGCGGCGCGGGCGCAGAAGAATGCGACGGCGAACACGCACAGCGGCGGCCCCAGGGCGCCACCGGAGCCCGCCGCGTGGGCCACCAGGCCCGCGGCAGCGCCGAGCAGGGCCGCCGCCGCGCTCAGCAGCCCGGCGACCACCGTCGTCAGCCACGTGCCCTTCACGATGCGACCCCGTCGGGTACGGCCCTGTCCGGGGTGGCCCCGCCGGGTACTGATTCCTCGGGCGCGGCCAGGTCCGGCGCGGCCCTCCGGGGCGTGGCCGACGACCGCACCCGCGTATCCGTGCGGGAACTCCAGTCGGCCAGCACCGCGGCCAGGAGGGGGTCGGGCTCCCCGGGCAGCAGCACCTCCGTCGCACCCAGTTCCAGCAGGGCGCTCACCCGGGCGGCCATGATCCGCCGCCACGCCTCCTCGTCCAGGTCGACACCCCCCGAGAACTCGCCGGACAGCACGGTGTGCCATCCGTGCGGCAGGGAGCGCGCGAGTTCCTCCAGGCGGCACAGCCGTACGGTGCGGGGAAGCCTTTCCGGCAGCGAGTCGTCCGGGCCCAGAGCGCCCAGGTGCACGTTCTCGGCGAGGTCGGCGAAGCCCAGGCGACTGGGCCGCACCGGGACCACGACGACCCCGGTCGGCGTGGCCGGCTGCTCTCCGCCGCCCGGTACCGCTGCCCGTTGGGCCTCCCGCAGATGACGCCACGTCACCCGCCGGTGTCGCACGGCGGTCATGTCCACCGCCGCCAGGCCGTACACGAAGCGGGCGAGGAGGACCGCGGCCGGCACCAGGCCCGCTGCCGCGTCCGGCCGGCGCACGGCCCCGAGCACCGGGACGAGCGCGGCACAGCCGGCCAGCACACCGGCGAGCACGACGACGGTCCGCGCCTCGCGGCGGCGGGCGGTCCAGCCGGCTCGCCCACAACTCCGCGCGCCCAGCCTCCTGGGCCGCACCACCAGGCCGAGCGCGAGAGCGGCGCACAGGACCGGACCGGCTGCCAGGGCGGGGTCGACGACGGCGATTGCAGCGCACACTCCCGCGAGCGTCAGCAGCGAGCCGGTCAGCTCCGCGAGGACGGCGACGGCCGCACCCGGTTTCGGCTCCCAGCGGATCGCGACGCCCGCCGCTGCGTACAAGTGATCCCGCACCGGCAGGGGGTCCCGGCGGCCGGCGTCCGCGCTGAGCCGCTGCACGGCGCGCAGCAGCCGGTCGCGGGCGGCCCGGTCCAGGGCGCGGGCGGTAGGGGCCAGCGCGGCGGTGCCCAGGGCGGCCCCGGCCCGGTACAGCAGCCAGCAGCCGGTCAGCCACCAGAGCACGGCACCCGGCGGGTGCGCGAGCAGCAGGACGCCCGTCGCGCATGCCGCGCCCCGCAGGACGGCGGCGCCGACCACCGCCGGTGCCCCCCACGCGCCCGTCACGGCGCGGTGATTCGGCGGGCGGACGGTGCGGCTCCGGGCGCGTCCGCCAGGACGTGGCTCAGGGCGTCCTCGCCCCGGTGGCGGACAGGATCCCATTCCAGTCCCCACCCGGCCACCCCCTCGGCAGGGCCGGAGAGGTCTCCGGCCCCGGCGGGACGGCCGGGGCACGGTCCGGCCAGACAGCCGGCGTCGGAGGGCAGCAGGTGCGCCCAGGCGGCCGCGGCCGTCACCTCGGGGGTGAGCCCACGCGCTACAGGCGTGTCGCCCCCGGCCGGTGACAGCACGACCAGCCTGCCGAGCGGGGCGCAGTCGGCGGTGCGGGCGCCCAGGACGTGCTCCGACTCGGTCGGCGTGAAGATCACCTTGGCCGGTGTCCAAGGCAGGTCGGCCACCCGGCAACGGCCGTCGCCGTGGCGCAGCAGGGTGGCGTCACGCACCCGCTCCGCCAGGCCGAGCCCCTCCAGCGTGCCCCAGCGGTAGCGGGGCAACAGCCCGGCCCCGACAGCCCACCAGCCACCCGGTCCCGGCACCAGCAGGGTCCGGTCGCCGCTGAGGAAACGGCCTCCCGCTCGGGCGAGGTGGAGGGCCAGCGTGCTCTTGCCGGTACCGGAGTCGCCGAGGAACACGACGGCCCGCCCGTCCCGGCCGGTCGCGGCGGACGCGTGCACAGTCAGGCTCCCGAGCGCCGCGACAGCGGCCGCCACCAGGGCGCGCAGCACGATCTCCCCGACCCGGGCGCGCTGTTCGGGGCCGCTGTCGTCGTCATGCAAGATCGTCCACCGCCCGTCGCGGTGGCCGACGGCGTGCCGGGGGAGTCCCGGCTCCTCCGCGTCCGCCGGACGGTCGCCGCAGCGCACCCACGTCCCGTCCGGGGCACGCCGGTAGTTCTCCTCGCGCAGCCCCCGGGCCGGGCCCGACGCCACCCGCTCCAGCCGGTCCAGAGCCGCCGGGTCCCGCGTCGAGCGGACACGGAGCCCGACGCGGTCGTGCGAGGGCCACGGGGAGGGCGGGGACGTCACGAGGTGCGCCGCGACCCGTGCGGTCTCGGCCTCGTCGTCGGCCGTGTACGACCAGGCCACCGGCCCCCACCGGGCGGTCGCCGTCCGGCGGCCGGGCGGTTCGGACGTCACGTCAGGCGTCCTTCGCCCGGCGTGCGGTGAGCAGCGACGGCAGCAGCCGCCCGGCCAGGTATTCCTCCCGGGCGGTGGTGAGCGTGCGCCGGATGAGCTCCACCGGTGCCTTGCCGTAGATGTTGGCGACGCTCCCGTGGAACAGCCGCACCACCTTCAGCCGGTCCGCCAGCAGCGCGACGGCCCACCCCCGCAGGTCCCTGCGCTCCACGTCGGCGAACCCGGCCTCGCGCAGCTGCCGCAGCCGGTCCGGCAACGGCGTCACGTGGAAGACGTCCGGCGGATGCACCTCGCGGAAGGCGGCGGACGGCTCCCGGCCCGGCGGCGCGAGGCTCACCTCCTCGGTGGCCACGAGCAGTCCGCCCGGGCGCAGCAGGCGGGCCGCCTCCCGCAACACCGCGCCGGGGTGCGGGAAGTGGGGCATCGAACCGGTCACGACGACTACGTCGAGCGCCCCGTCGGGCAGCGGCACGTCGGTCGCGTCGGCGCAGATCTCGGTCACGTCCAAGCGCCCCTGGGCGGCGCTGATGCGCCGGCTCACCGCACAGTGCTCGGGGACGAGGTCGATGCCGTACATCCGCGCCACGCCGGCGTCGCCGGCGGTGAGCGCGTCCGCCAGGTACCGCAGCGCGCCGCCGAACCCGCTGCCCAGTTCGCCCACTGTCAGGACGGCGTCCGGGAACGCCTCCCGCACGAGACCGCTGACGAGATCGCAGCCCTGGGGGCCGAAGTGACCCATCTGGTCCAGGCCCAACAGCCCCTTGGGTCCGCTCTCCCCGGTGAACTCGACGATGGAGGCCTCGGTCCTCTCCCAGTCGTGCAGGGCGGGGAAGAGCTCTCGGTGATAGCGGTGCTGCACCCGGGTCTGCTCGGTGTCGCCCTGGCGGCCCGGCACCGGGGTCACCATGTGGTGCGCTCCTCGGACACGAAGTGCACGAGCAGGACGCGCCGGTCCTGCCCCGCGCCGTCGGCGACCGGCATCACGGTGTGCCACGAGTCGGGCGAGGGAACGAGCAGGACCGAGTCGGTCAGCCCCGGCATGACCTCGGCGGCGACGTCGTGCACGGCGGGGGAGCGCAGGATGCGCAGCGCTCCGCTCCACTCCGGGCGCCAGCCCTCGTTGAAGTACCAGGTCTGCGTGACGATTTTGTCGGCGCGGTCGGTGTGCGGGTCGATCCACGACCCGGAGCCGTACCGTACGGCGCGCACCTCCAGGGCACATCCGTCGAGGTCCCGGCCGGTGGCCTCGGCGACCGCCGTGCGGTAGCCGTCGTCCAGCAAGGACGCGACGAAACTCTGCCACAGCCCGGTCAGCCGGCGCATGCCCTCGGGTACGGCGACGCCGCCTTGCACCAACGGCAGGTTCCACGTGCGGTAGCCCTTGCCCGCCGCGGTGCCGCCGGCGCGCTCGGTGAGCACGAAGCCTTCGGCGGGGAACTCCTCGGCGAGACGACGACGAGTCGGCGCGCCGGGTACGGAGTCCGCCACCAGTCCCCAGACGAAGGGATCGCGGGCCAGGGCCGTGCGGGCGATGGCGTCCCGGTCGAGCACTGCGGTGGCTGTCATGCGGATTCTCCCGTCTCCTTGGGCACGTCGATGTGCGCTCCCAGCGCGGTGAGTTTCGCGGGCAGGTCCTCGTAGCCCCGGGCGAGATGGCCGACGCCGTGCAGCCGGTGCCGGGCGCCGGTGCCCAGCGCGGCGAGGAGCAGGGTGGCGGCCGCCCTCAGGTCACCGGCCACCAGGGGCTCCGGGGACACTTTCAGAGGGCCGGGGGTGATGCGCAGCTCGTTTCCGACCCGGTCGAGCACGGCGCCCATGTTCCGCAGGCCCTCCGCATAGCCGAAACGGTTCTCCCATACGCCGTCCGTCAGCCGTGACGATCCGTCGGCTCCCAGCAGCATCAGCGCGAACAGCGGGCCCGCGTCGCTGTACACATGGTGGGAGGCGGCCAGGACGTCGGTGCCCCGCAGGCGCTCCGGCGGCCTGATCCGCAGCAGCGGCCCCTCCCAGGCCAGCGGCACGCCCATCGCGGCGAGGCACTCCAGCTCCGGGGCGAGCCCCGACCGGACCACGTCGGACCGCTCCAGCCGCAGGTCCAGCTCCCGGCGCAGATGGACCGCCCATGCGATGAACGTGACGACCTCCATCAGGTCGGACGGCAGCGTGACGTCCGCGCCACCAAGCGGGCCGCCCAGGCCCTCCACGGTGATCCGCCCGCGGGACACCTCGATCCGTGCCCCGGCCTCGCCCAGCACCCGCGCCAGCTCCATCGCGTCCGGCTTCGGGTAGGGGTTGTCCAGCACTGTCGTTCCCCGTGCGGTGACCGCGGCGAGCAGCGCCGTCTTGGTCGCACCTGAGTAGTGCGGACCGGTGGGCGTCCCGGCGCGGGGCTCGCGCTCCGCGAAGTCCGCGAGGTCGATCCGAGCGCCCCGCAGCCCGCCCCGGGGCGCCGTGGCGCGGAACTCTTCGGCGCCCACCTCGCACACGGCACCGAACCGCTCCAGTACCGCGGCGATGTGGGACAGCGGACGGGAGCCCTGCGTCCCGCCCCCGATCGCGCAACCGCCGTGCCGGCCCGAGGCCACCTCGCCCCGCGTCGCGAGCACCGTCGGCAGCAGGTACACGCCCCCGTGGACGCCCGCGCTCCAGTGCGCCGGAATGCGGGCTCCGCCGAGGCCGGAGGCGTCGACGGTGACACGGGGCCCGTCGTCGTCCACCGTCGCCCCGAGATGCCGGAGCATCGCGGACAGAAGCCTACGGTCCTCGATTCGCGGGGCGTTGGCGATGCGCCACGGACGATCGGCGAGGCAGGCGGCGGCCAGCACCGGCACGAGCAGGTGCTTGAAGCCGCCCATCATGAGGGTCGGGCGCGGGACGGCCGGCCCCCCGAGGACGGTCCAGTACGCCGCCGCGTCGGGCGTGCGCCGGTCGTCGGGCCGGCCGCCGTCCACGACGGCCACGGCGGATGGGGTGTTCAGCACGCGGCTGCTCCTTGGGGTGTGGTCGGCCGGGCGACGTCACCCGGCGGTGTGTGCCGTCCCGTCCTCCGCCGGGTCGCCCGGATGACCGAGCACCAGGACGAGGAACCACGGCTTGCGTGACAACTTGTCGAACCTCTTGCCGAACTCCTCCCGGCGTGCCGGGTCGGCCCGCGGTTCTGACAGCTCCCGCAGGACGAGTCCGGCACCGTGCACATCGGCGATCATGCGGCCGAGGGGACGCCGGAAGAACCGGACGACCGGGGTGGGCGGTCCGAAGCTGGGCCACTCGTCCCGGAGTTCCTCCACGCGGAAGTAGTCGCCGCTGGGGGACATCTCGAAGTCGTTCAGCGGGTGGTGCGTGGAGATCACGACAGTGCCACCAGGTGCCAGGACGCGGCGGAACTCGGACAGCACAGGAACCCAGTTCTCCACGTAGTGCAGCGTGAGGGAAGACACCACGACGTCCACGGACGCGTCCGGCAGGAAGTCCAGCGGCTCGCGCAGGTCGTGCACCCGTACGCCGGCGCGGTCACCCAGCCGTTCACGGGCCAGCTTCACCAGGGTGGGGCTCGCGTCCAGCGCGACGACCTCGGCCGCCCCCTGGTCCACCAGCCACTCGGTCAGCCGGCCGCCCGCGCATCCGGCCTCGAGCACGCACCGCCCCGCGAGTGGCGGGCACTTGCTCTGAACCGCGGGGCGGTCCAGCAGCGTGTTGTAAATGTTGTCGGCGCTGCCCTGGTCGTACTGGACGGCGAATTCCTCGTAGCTCCTGTCGCGAGCCATGGTGTTCCACTCCTCATCGCACACGGAAACGGCCGGGCACCGACGCCCCGCCCCCCGCGTGCCGTGCCGAAGCGGCCCCCTCGGCGCCGGTCCCCGGACCGGCGGCCGGGACCGCGGGGGCGCCGTCCTCCGGCAACCTACCGCGGGGCTCCGGGCCGGCGCCGGACGCGTTTCGTGCGGCGGAACGGAATTCGTCGGGGACCGCCGCGCAGGTCGCGTCCAGGAGGTCAAGCGCCTCCTCGACCTCCTCGTCGGTGGCCACCATCGGCGGCAGCAGGCGGATCACCTCCGGCCGCCCCAGGCACGGGGACACCACCAGCCCGCGCCGGCTCAGCTCCAGCAGGACGTCCCCGGCCGCACCGCCCGGGCCGAACTCGACGCCCCACAGCAGGCCCCGGCCGCGTACCTCCGTGATCAGCCCGGCATGACGGTGCGCGATCCGGCGGAGCCCCTCCGCCATGAGAGCCGTCAGCCGCTCGCCCCGGGGCGCGAGTGCCTCCACCGCACGCAACGCGGCGCTGCCGGCCGCGGCAGCGAGGGGGTGGCCCGAGAACGTCGAGGTGTGCACGAACGGGTCGGTGGCCAGCGGCCTGTACAGCTCCTCCGTCGCCACGAGCGCGGACAGCGGCTGGACACCTCCGCCCAGTGCCTTGCCGAACAGCACCGCGTCGGGCCGCAGACCGGCGGTGACGCTCAACGCCCGCTCCCCGCACCGGCGCAGCCCCGTCTGGATCTCATCGGCGATCACGAACGCCCCGTGCTGCCGGGCGGCGGCGGCCAGGACGCCCAGGAACGCCGGCGACAGTGCTCTCACCCCGCCCTCGCCCTGCACCGGTTCCACGATCACGGCGGCGACGTCCCCGTCCGCGAAGGCACCGGGCACCGCCTCCGGGTCGGCGGGGATGTGCGTCACCCCGCCCAGGAGGGGTTCCAGGGACCGCCGGTAGCGCCGGTTCCAGGTGGCGGCGAGCGCCCCCAGTGACTTCCCGTGGTAGGCGCCCTCGACGGCGACGACCCGGGTACGACCGGTGGCAAGCCGGGCCAGCTTGAGGGCGGCTTCCACGGCGTCGGACCCGTTGAGGCCCAGCCACACCCTGGTCAGCCGATCGGGCTCGGTGTACTCGACCAGCTCGGCCGCGAACCCGGCCGTCGTACCGTTCGCCAGGACGCGGGTGGAGACCGGCATCGCCTCCAGTTCCCCGCGGACCGCACCCAGGACGTCCGGATGCCCGCGCCCGAGCAGCGTGACCGCGTAACTGCCGAAGTCCAGTGCGGACCGCCCGTCGGACAGGACGATCCTGGCCCCGCCCCCACGCGACTCGACCGCGCCGGCCCCGTTCATGCCGTACACGAGGGCCAGCCCCGGCGAAAGGTGCGCCCGCACCCGGCCCAGCACGGTTCGCGCGTCCGGGCCCGCGCCCGTGCTCCTCGCTGCCGCGCTCACGCGCGCCGCCCGCTTCCCGCAGGCACGGCCGCGGCCACCCCGGCGTCCGGCACGCCGTCCGTCGGCGCGCCGAGGGCCTGCACGAACCACTGGTGAACCGCAGCCGTCGCGTAGCCACCGGACGGCAGGAAGAACGAGAGGGCGCAGGCGAACCGCCCCGGGTGCAGCGGGTCCGGCTCGACGCGGTGCACCGAGATGTGCGTCTGCAGCACGGTCGGGCGGGCGGCTGTGCTGCGTAAGCACTTCCCGTCCGTCCAGCGGTAGCGCACGTAGTCCAGCTCCGGACAGCGGGCCGCCAGGGCGAGCACCGCCTCGCGCGTGGTGGCGAAGGCGTAGGGCAGGCCCTCCCGCTCGACGAGGGTCACGTCGCGGCCCGCGGCCTCCTGGAGCAGGGATCGCACCTGCGCGTTCCACTCGTACGAGGCGTGCGCGCATCGGTAGAACACCGGGACACGGGGGTCCAGCAGCTTGAAGAACTCCTCGGCAGGCCCCTGGTGTTCCAGCGCCCGTGCACCCTCGGCGGACCCGGAACGGCGCAGCAGGTCCAGCGCGGAGTCCTCGCTGCCGGCGAGCAGGGCGCCGCCGATCAAATGCGTCTGCTTGGGCCCGCCCGGTACGCCGAAGCGCTGCGTGTCGTAGTAGTTGACGAAGTAGTGGGTGTGCCGTTGAGGCCCTTCGGCCAGTGCCTCGGCCGCGGTCGCGTCCAGGCCCCGTGCGACCAGCCGGAAGCAGTTGCCGTCCAGCACTCCGGTCCGCAGCGCCGTGGCGCCGGTCCCGTGCGTCGTCACGTGCCAGGCGCGGTCGCCGCTGCCGGAGCGGCCGCGCGTGTTGGCGCGGTCCACGTCACCGGGCGACAGCACGGCGCGCACCGAGACGAACTGCTCCGTGATGCCGTCCTCGTCCTTGAGCCCGGCCGCCGCCACGTCCTGCACGTCGACACCGAACGCCTCGGCGAGTCCACCGAGCGCCTCATGGGTGGTCAGGCCCCGTTTCCACAGCAACAGGTAGGTGTGCGTGGAGGCGTCCGGCGGTGCCGTGTCGAGGGCGAGGGCCTCGGTGACGCGGAAGTCCTCCGGCAGGGCTTTGAGCAGGGGCAGGTGCATCAGGTCTCTCCGGACTCTGGACAGCCGACGGGCAGCCGGCCGGACGACATGCGGTGTGGGTACGCCCGACGGGCTCGGGGAGCGCGTGCCGGGGCGGATGAGCCCGGCCATGTCCGCGGGAAACCCCTTGGACGAGCCGCTCCCCGCGCGCCAGCCACCGTGATGACCGGTGGTTGCGCCCTGCTCGCGCGGAGGAGCTTCTACTGGTGACTGCCGCCCGCTGCCTTCGGCGTTCCCGTACCCGAGCGGGGAGCCCGACCGTCCGGCGCACGGGCCGGAAGGGCGCCTCCGCCGCGTACGACCGACACGACGACCACTGAAGTGGATCACATGGATTCATGAGGTGATAGGTGATGACTCAATGGCGTCGAGCCGTGGCGGCAGTTCTGCCTCTGCAAGTTCTACCGGCCGTCCCCTTTCCGGATAAGGCCTGTTCCGCGCACCGGAACACTTCCTGGTGCGCCTTGCCGCGCCGTCGGCATTCTGCCTACCGTGACCGGGCTGTCGGGCCCGTGGGAGTCCGCTCCCCAGCTCTCTCGCTCTTCGCCAAGCTGCCGCCGGGAGGCCCCAGACCGTTATGGAACACACCTCTGCACCGGCCGCCTTTCCGGAGCGGCACGTGCTTGAAAAGCGCTTCCAGGAGTTCCTGGAGGAACGCCGTCTCGACATCGCAGACGTGGTCGGCGAGACCGATCAGGGCCTCGGCCGGCCGGCACTCGCCGTGGCCGCCGGGTCCGTGCTGGCCGGGTTCGGCAACCGCCGCAGCGACCTCGACCTGCTGGTGCTCGTCGAGAACGACCAGCTCACCAGATTCCCCATCCAGTCACACGAGCACGGCACCCTGATCGACGTCAACATCCGTCAGGCCAGCGCCGTCCGGGACCGTACCGCCCGGCTCCGCGACAGCTCCTGGCCGCGCTTCGCGTCGGTCACCCAGGAGGCCTGGAATCATCGGCGTCGCACCATCAAGACCGCCAGCAGACTGGCCCTCGGCCTGAAGCTCGTCGTCACCGAGCCGTGGGAGAGCTGGCACGCCGGGCTGCGGGAGCCATGGCTCGCACGGGTGGTGGAGCAGTGGTGGACGGTGGAGGCGCACCGGCTGGCCCGCGCCGCCGGGCTGCTTGCCGACGACCGGCCCATGGCCGCCGCGGCACGGGGCCGAGAGGCCGTCGTGGCCGCCCTGAACGCCCGGGCCGCCGCGGCCGGCCAGATCTACTTCACCGAGAAATGGGTCGGTGAGAAGCTCAAGGCCGCGGGCGACCCGGAGTCGCTCGCTCTCCTCCGTGAGGTCCTCATGCCCCCGCTCACCCCCCTCGACCGGGTGGCGCGCTGCCTCGATCTCGTCGGTGAACTGACCCGCCCGGAGGCGCCCTTGCACACCGTGCTGCGCTGGGCGACCGGTATCGGCACGGCCCGGCTGGACGACCGCACGGTCGTCGACCGCTGGCAACTGCGCGCGCTGGAGATCCCTCGCACCGACCTGCCGCCCGAAGATACCGACGACATCCTGTGGTCCGGGCCGCCCGCCTCCGATCCGCCCGCGGACATCAAGCGACTGTTCGTACACGACATGCTGTGGCTCGGCGTGGCGACACCGGAGGAGGAGGTGTCCGGACGATGACAGCACCGCACACCCAGATCCACGAGCCGCTGCCGGATCTGCGCCGGCTCATGGCGTTCCGAGCGCACGGCGCGGTCCGCCTGTTGCTGAAGTGCCGTGCCGCGCTGGAGGACGTCGAGGGCGCGGTATCGGCGGGGCAGCCTGAGGTCGCGGTACTCATGGCCTACGACCTGGTGCAGCTGTCCTTATCCGTACGAGGTCTGCGCACCCACGGCGAACTCGCCTACACCGGGGAGCAGCCCGGCTTCGACCCGTTCGTCGGAATTCCGGAACAGGACGTCGAGGACGGGCTGCGGCTCGCCGCCGCCGGGCTGGAGACCATCCCTCAGGGCCGGGGCGAGGAGTGGCTGGACCGGCTGCGCTCCCATCTCGACCTCACCGAAGGGCAGCTGGGTTACGCACAGAAGCTCCCGGACGTCCGCGCCGGCAGCGGCCTGATGAAGGGTTTCAAACTGGCCCGCACCTGGTCGCCCCATCTGCAGCGGCTCGGGCTGCCGGACGTCATGCCGAGCAACTGGACCCGGCGTGCCGACTGACCCCCTCACCGTGCCCGGCCCCCGCCGGGACGGCGACGGCCCCGCCCTGACGCTGTGCGGCATCACCAAGCGGTACGGCACCATCACGGCGCTGAGCGAGGTGGACCTGGACGTCTTACCGGGTGAGATCGTGGGCCTGCTCGGCCACAACGGCGCCGGCAAGACGACCCTGATGTCCATCGTGGCGGGGCTGCTGCGTCCGGACACCGGGTACGTCCGGGTGCTCGGCAAGGACCCGATCCGGGAGCCGCACGCGGCCCGGCGCCGGCTGGGGCTCGCCCCTCAGGAGCTGGGCGTCTACGCGCCTTTGACAGTACGTCAGAACCTGTTGTTCTTCGCGGAGCTCGCGGGGCTGCGCGGCCGCGCAGCCGACCGCCGCATCGAAGAGGTCGCCGAGCCCCTGGGCCTCAGCGGACTGCTCGGCCGCCGGGCCGCCCGGCTGTCCGGCGGTGAGCAGCGACGGGTGCACACCGCCATGGCCCTGATGCACCGGCCCTCGCTGCTGCTGCTCGACGAGCCCACGGCCGGCGTGGACGTACAGACCCGTGAACAGCTCCTGCAGCTCGTCCGCACCATGGCCGCCGAGGGCACCGCCATCTGCTACTCCACGCACTACCTGCCCGAAGTGGAGACCCTCGACGGATCCGTCGCCGTGCTGAACGGCGGTCGCATGGTCGCCCGGGGCACGCTGAAGGAGCTGGTACGGCAGTACGGGGACAGCGGTGTCGAGCTCACCTTCTCCGGTGGTCCGCCCGACCTGTCCCTGCCCTGGCCCGTGGTGCGGGACGGCCGGGTCCTGCGGATGACCGTGGAGCAACCGCATCTGGCCGTTCCGCGGGTGATGGAGGCCCTGGGCGCGGCCGCCGGCGAGCTGGTCAACCTCAGGATCGTCCAGCCCAGTCTGGACAGCGTGTTCCTGCGGGTCACGGGACGCCGGTACGACGCGGCCGCCGAGGAGGAATCACATGCGCAGTGAGGAATCGCTGGGACGGATCGCCTCTCTGGTCCGGCACGACATCCGGCTCCAACTGCGCGACCCGGCCCCCCTGCTCGTCCGAACCGTGATGCCGCTGCTCCTCATGGGATTCATGCAGCCGCTGTTCCGTACGGCGCTGCGGGCCGAGCAGGTCGAGGGCGCCACGGGCGCGGAGCAGGCAGTACCCGGCATGGCCGTCATGTTCACGTTCTTCCTGGTGAACCTGGTGGGCTTCGCGGTCTTCCGGGAGCACGGATGGAAGACCTGGGACCGGCTCCGGGCGGGCCTCGCGAGGCCCGGCGAGGTCGTCGCCGGCCGTGTCGTCGTCCCGCTGGGCGTCGCCATGCTGCAACTCACGGTGGTGTTCCTGGTCGGTGGGTTCCTGTACGACCTGCGGGTCAGCGGTTCCTGGGCGGCGCTCGCGGCGGTCGGCGCGGCACTGGCGCTCTGCGTGGTCATGTTCGGCATGGCACTCGTGTCGCTGTGCCGGACGGTCTCCCAGCTGGCCGTGTTCGCCAACCTCGCGGCACTGTTGTTCGCCGGGCTCGGCGGTGCGCTGACACCGCTGTCCGCCCTGCCGGACTGGGCGCGTCCGCTCGCGCCGGGAGTGCCCAGCTACTGGGCGATGCGCGGCTTCTCGACCGTCGTCCTCGACGGTGGCGGTGCCGGTGCGGTGGTGCTGCCGGTGGTGGTGCTGCTCGGCTTCTCCGCCGTGTTCGCCGCAGTGACGCTCACCTTCTTCCGCTTCGAACACCAGAAGGTCTCGTGGTCATGACGGCCCAGGAGACGGACACGGGGGACGACATGGCACGCCGTACGACGGTGGTGGTCTTCGACTGCTTCGGCACGATCGTCACCGAGCACCGCCCCATGCCGGGACCCGACGAATTCACCCGGGCGGTCGCCGAGGTGCTCGCCCTGGACCGGCGGTCGGCCGGCGAGGTGGTGCAGGAGGTGTTCACCACCGTGTACACCGCGCTCGCCGACAAGTCGGTCCTCCAGCCGGCCACCCGCGACGTCCTGGCGACGGCTCTGCGCGACCGGGGCGTGGTCCGCCCGGCGGACGACCTCGACCGGGCGCTGTGGCGGGCTCTCGGATGCGAGGACGACGACCGCTACGAGCTGTGTGAGCCGGCCGCCGATGCCATGCGCCGGACGGCCGAGGCGGGGCACACGGTCCGGCTGCTGTCGAACTGCTATCTCCCCGGCAGTCTGATGCGTCGCCTCCTGACCGGGCTCAAGGCGCCCGAGGTGTACGACCGGGCCCTGTTCACCGCCGACGGAGGACCGAAGAAGCCGGATGCGCGGGCCTTCGAGCTGATCACGTCCGGCTCCTTCGGGCGCAGGATCATGGTCGGCGACTCCGACGACAACGACATCGCCCCGGCCCGCAGACTCGGCTGGGACGTCGTGCCGGTGGATCCCGGCCGTCCCGACTTCTCCGGGCTCGACGCACTGCTGCGTCCGTGACGCCGGAAATCCGTTCCGCCCAGAGAAACACCCGCTGGTCGACCGGCCGGCCGCGGCTAGCTTTGACGACACGTCGGCACATCGCACCGCATGGCCCCTCCCGCTCTTCCTCTGCGCCATGCCGAAGGAGTTCCCTGTGAGAGTCCTGGTCATCTGGCCGCCCCACGTCCCCAGCTACTTCAACGCAGGTCACCACACCCCGCTGTACATGACGGCCGGGCATCTGCGCCGACTGCCCTCGGTGGAGCGCGTCGACGTACGGGACGCCGGTGTGCTGAACACCCACTGGAAGGCGATCGGCGATCTCCTCTACCAGGGCCGGTACGACGTCATCGCCATGATGAACGACTTCGACGCCGTCGACGGCTTCGAACGGTTCACGGCCTACGCCCGCGAACTCTCCCCCGCCAGCCGGCTGATCACCTTCGGCCGCCTGAGCAGCATGAACCCCGGCTTCTTCCAGCGGTACGGGCTGGACGCCATCGTGCAGTCCGGCGACTACGAGGCGGGCGTCGCGCACTACGTCGAGTCCCTCGCCGCCGGCACACCCCACGCCGCGCTGCCCGGCGTCGCCGTACGCGACGGGGACCGGTGGGAACCGCCGTCGCGCGACGGGGACAGCCTGGCCCCCGAGGAGTGGACGCTGCCCGATGTGCGGGAGATCCCGTACGAGCACTACGACCGGCTCTACGCGCGCGACGAGGACAAGTTCTGCGGCATCCCGTTCCGCCGGGAACTGGTGGTCCCGGCGGCCCGCGGCTGCCCCATCGGCTGCGAGTTCTGCGAGGTGCACGAGATCTTCGGGCTCCGCGAGCGGCGGCTGTCCGTCGACGCCACCGTCGCGTACATCGAGGAGAGCCGGCGGGCCCTGCCGTTCGAGTATGTCTCGTTCTACGCGCCCACTTTCACGCTGGACAAGCGGTGGGTGCGCGAGCTGTGCGAACGCTTCCTGGCCGGCCGCCTGTCGCTGCAGTGGAAGTGCGCCACGACGGTCCACCACCTCGACGCCGCCCTGGTGGAGCTGATGGGCCGGGCGGGCTGCGTACGCATCTCCGTGGGCCTGGAGACCCTCGAACCCGACGGCCATGGCTCCCTGCCCCGGGCCAAGCAGATTCAGGAGAAGCGGTTCCGGGAGCTCGCGGAGCAATGCGCCCGGGCCGGAATCGAGCTCAACGCCTTCGTGATCATCGGCCTGCCCGGTACCGGAGCCGAGGGAGCCACGCGGACGCGGGAACTGGTGGAGCAGGTCGGCGCGCGCTTCCGCCCAACGATGTACACGCGGCTGCACGACATGACCCCCTCGATGACCCCCATGGAGATCAGCAGGTACAACCGTCACCTGATCGCCGACCCGCAACACGAGCCGGACGGCGGCCTCTACGACTTTCTGTTCGGCCGCGAGACCCGGGTGACGTCCGTGTACGAGCGGATACCCGTGGCCGCCGCCCGGAGCGGCGCATGAACGCGCCGACGGCCGTACCGCTCGCGGACGCCGTGCCGTTCCCCACGCGCTCGGACGTATGGGACCTGCCGTGGCAGCCGCGGCGGCAACGGGCCGGTGTGCTGAACCTCAAGAGCTGCGAACTGCGCCACCCGGCGGCGGCCGAACTCGTCTCGACGGCGGCGCACCGGCTCACCGCCGCCGACCTCATGTACTACCCCTACCAGCAGGACCTGTTGGCCGCGCTCGGCGACCACCACGGCCACGAGTCGTCCGGCATCCTGCTCACTGCCGGCTCCGACTCCGCCGTGGGCCTCGTCGTGGACGCCCTGGCGACCGGCGGCGGGGGCCTGATCCTGCACGAGCCGGCGTTCGAGAGCTGGCGGTACTACGCCGCCCTGCGCGCCGTGCCCGTAGTGGGCTGCGCCGCACTGGAGGCCGCGGCCCTCCGACTGGACCTGGCCGAGCTGCACAGCACGATGGCGAACCACCCCCCGGCGGTCGTGGTGGTCACCAACCCGGCGAGCCCGTCCGGCCTTGCCCTGTCACCGGCGGAGATCAGGGAGACGGCCGACCATGCACGGCGTTCCGGCCACCTGCTCGTCGTCGACGAGTGCTACGGCGCCTTCACCGGCATCACCCACGTCCCGCTCGTCGCCTCGTCGCCGCACCTGCTCGTCGTGCGCTCGTACTCCAAGACTTTCGGACTCGCCGGGGCGCGCATCGCCTCGGTCTTCGGCTCACCGGCGCTCGTCTCCTACCTGTCCCGGTTCCGGCCCGACAGCACTGTCTCGGCCACGGCGCTGGCACTGCTGCACGCCGTCCTGGAGGACCGGGACAGGTTCGCCGAGGTGTGGCGCGACGTGCGGGCCATCCGCTCGGACTTCGTCCGGGAGGTCCTCGCCGGGCACCCGGGGTGGAGCGCTCTCCACCCGGGCGGCAACTTCGTGACGTTCCGGACCGGTGACCGCGCCGTGCCCGCGCGGATGGCACGCCACCTGGACAGCCACGATGTCCGCATCCGCCCGCTCGACGACGTGCCTGGACTGGAGGGGTGCCTGCGTGTGTCCCTCGCCGACGCGCCGACGATGCGGAAGGTGGCCGCACTGATGAACGACCCGGTGGTCGTGCGATGACCCCCACGGTTCCGCTCCGGATCGTCGTGCTGGGCAGTCCGGGCAGTGGCAAGTCGACCTTCAGCCACGCCCTCGCCGCCGGCACCGGTCTGCCCTTGATCCACCTCGACGACCTGTACTGGCGGCCGGGCTGGCGCAGACCCACGGCACCGGAGTGGGAGCGGACGCTGGAACAGCTCACCGCCGGACCGTACTGGATCATCGACGGCAACTTCGCCGACACCGTACGGCAGCGCGTCGAGCGGGCCGACACCGTGATCCTGCTCGACCGGCACCCGTGGCTGTGCGCGGCCGCTCTGGTACGCCGCTCCCTGCGACTGCGCCGGGACGCGCTGCTGGGACGACGGCCGCGGGACTACCTGCCCGTCGGCCTGGCGGCGGACGATCCTCCGGTGCGCAGCCTCACCGCCCTCGTACGCAAGGCCGCCGGATTCCGCGGCCGCGAACTGCACAGGATGCGCCCCGCGCTGGCGGCCTGCTCCGCCCCGGTCCTGCGCTGCCGCAGCCGCCGGTCTGCGGCGCGGCTGCTGCGGCACCTGTCGGAGCAGGCCCGCCCGCTCTCGACCGGTACGGCCGTCACGGACCGGGCGCTCGTGTGCACCTGTGCGCAGCGGCACCGTCGCGGCGGCCCGGCGCCTGACCCGTCGTCACGCCATACCCGTCCCGTCCAGGAGAGGAGCACCTGAACACATGGGCAACCGCGCAGAACAGGAGCGAGCGCCCCACAGGGAGCTGCTCGACGCCGGCTGGCACACCGAGTGGGCGCCGAACGGCGCGCCGGACGATGCCTCGGGCCCGGACCGGATCCGGCAGGTGGCCGCCAGCGGCTTCGCCGCACTGGCGATCCCTCGGGAGTTCGGCGGGGGCGGTGCCGGCCTGGTGCACGTGGCCTCCGCACAGCGGGCCCTGGGCGCCCTCGACCCGTCCACCGCCATCGCCCTGAACATGCACTCGTTCACCGTGGGACTGATGGCCGACTACTGGCAGCGCCACCGGGACACCAGTTGGATGCTGCTGGAGGGCATCGCCGGGACGGGCGCCCTTGTCGCGTCGGCCTTCGCGGAGCCGGGCGGCAGCCCCAACTTCATGAGCAGCCGGTCCGTGGCGGTCGAGACGGACAAGGGCTACCGCGTGTCCGGGGTCAAGTACCCCTGCTCACTTGCCTCCACCGCCACGCTGGTGTGCCTGACCGCCCGCGTCGAGGGGACCGACGAGACCATCCTGGCCCTGTGCCCAGCCGCCTCCCCGGGACTGACCGTGGAGGGCGACTGGCCCTCCCTGGGCATGACCGGATCCGACACGGCCAAGCTGGTGTTCCAGGACGTGAAGCTGGACGACCGGCTCGTCTTCCACCGCGGGCCGGCCGACGTCATCGACGACACGGTGATCTCCGGCATGGTGTGGTTCTCCGTGCTGCTGGGCGCCACCTACCACGGAGTTCTCAGCGCCCTGCTCGACCTGGCCTACCGGCAAGTGTCCGCTTCCGGCCAGTACGGCCCGCGCGTGGCCCTGCTGGGCCGCGCGACCAGGGAGTTGCTGACGCTCGGTGGTGCCTGTCGCCAACTCGGCCGCGACTTCGAGGACGGCGCGCTCGCCGGCCGCGCCGCCCTAGCCGCGGCCATCGCGCTGCGCGCCACGCTCAGCGACGTACGGGACCGCGCCATGTCGGCCCTCACCCCCGTGATCGGAAGCCGTCTGTACACCAGCGGCCTGCCCGCCGCGCGCCTGCTGGTCGACTCCTTGGCCGCGCACCACCATCCACCGAGCCTGCTCGTCTGCGACCAGGTCGTCGGAGACCACTGCACCGGGCGGGAGATCAGCTTCGATCCGGCCGGCTGAACCGGCCCGTGCGCCCGGAGAACCGTTCTGCGAGGAAAGAGAGTCAGCAATGCCCCATGTCGAAGTGAACCTGCAGATCAAGGCGCCCGTAGAGGAGACGTGGCGAGCCGTCACACGACTGGAGGACTACGCCGCGTACATGGAGAACGTCGAGTCGGTGACCGTGAGGGGCGAAGCGCACGGCAAGCGCATGAGCGAATGGTCGGTGCTCCTCAAGGGCTCGGTGCTGGAGTGGGTCGAGGAGGACCAGCTCGACGAGGCCACACGCACCATGACGTTCCATCAGATCTCCGGGGATCTGGACCGGTTCTCCGGCTACTGGCGGGTGGACCCGCAGGGCAGCGACGCCTCCCTCGTGACGTTCTCCGTGGACTTCGAGATCGGCATCCCGCTGCTGGCCGACATGCTCAACCCGGTGGCGGCCAAGGCCCTGCGGGAGAACTCCGATCAGATGCTCCGGGCGATCGAAAGGCGGCTCGTCGTCTCGTGACCTCCCCCGCACGCATACTCGTCACGGGTGCCACGGGAGCGGTTGGCGGCGCCGTCCTGCGCCGACTGACCGCGGCGGGCCACGACGTGTACGGGGTCAGCAGCCACGGTGGCCGCTCCCCGCGCCAGCTTGCCTGGCGGGTCGGCGCCGAAGAGGCCCCCGATGCGCTGCGAGGCCCCTGGCACGTGGTGGTCCACTGCGCCGCCGACACCCGCTGGAACCTCACTGAAGAGGAGTCGGAGCAGGCGAACGTGGCTCCGCTGCGGGCCCTGCTCAAATGGCTGGACGAGGACACCCACCTCGTCCACCTGTCCTCCTCCTATGCGATCGGACTGACAGGCAGCGTGGAGCCCACGTCACCCAGGGCGTACCGCAACACGTACGAGTGGTCCAAGGCCGCCGCCGAACGGCTGATCGCCGCCGAGTACGCGGGGGCGGACATCGTCCGCTTCCCCATCGTGATGGGTGCGCGGGAGGACGGCTTCCTGGACCGGTACAGCGGCTTCTTCTGGCTGCCGTCTTCGTTGTGCACCGGAGCCGTCCCCGCGCTGGTCGGCGACAAGGACGCGTACCTGGACATCGTCAGCACCGACGACATCGCCGGGCACATCGCGGCCCTGGTCGAGGGAGGCCGGCCCCCCAGCGCCAGGCTCTCCGTACTGGGCCGCAACGCTGGCGCGCCGCGCGTCGCGGAGGCCTTCGACACCATCCTGGACGCCCTGAACGGTTGGCGCGCGGAGAACGGAGTGGCGTTGCTGGAGCAGCTGCCCTACGTGTCGGGGGACCAGTGGAATCGCTTCTATCTGCCCTTCGCGCGGGAGTACCTGGACCGGGCACAGTTGCTGCGCGTCACGGCATTCCAGGCGTACCAGGGCTACCTGTCGGTCACCGAGCCCTTCGAGGTGACGCACAGAGTGGAGCCTGTCACTTCCACGTTGTACCGCTCCATCCGACGCTGGGCGGACACTCATGCCGCAGCCGCTCGCCGCATTCCGCGGGCGTGGCGCCCGTGAACTGACCGACAGCGCTCAACCCGAGGTGCCGGCGGCCTCCGGCCCAGCCGCAGCGGCCGGGCCGGAGGGAGCCGTGCACTCCGCCCGGCCGTCGCGGAGTCAGGGTTGGCCCTCTGCCGACGGCGTCCGAACCAGGCGGCGGTTCTTCTTCGCCCCCGCTTCGGCCGCCTCGCGCGCGGCTGTCTCCGCCGCCTGCGGTGCTACTGGGTCTGCATGGCGCCGCTGTCGATGAGGACCTGGATGTAGGCCGGCCAGCCACGCTCCAGGCTCGTGATGATCGCAGCGTGGACGTCGACGCGGACCTGCGGGGTGACATGGCCTCACTGACATGGCTGCGGGGGATCATCTGCGGGGCGACGGCCAGGGCGCACTCGCCCAAGCGCCCTGGCTCTGCTCCGGCCAGGACAGCCCCGAACGCGCCGTGCCGGTGTGGCGCAAGGCAGTGTGGGGTAGCCCGCTGCAGCTCAGCGACGGCGCTGTGGACGGTATACGGCCCAACAGGTGCGCTGCCATCGCCCGGTGGGGTGGCGGCACCTTCGCTCATCGCACAAGGTCTCCCACAACCCGTTCTGGAGTCGTAACCGCTCCCGCGTGGTTCTCTCGACGTCGGTCAGCCCGCCGCCCTGCGCGTACCTCACACTCCCAGGGCTACCGGTGCCGACACCAAGCTGTCAGGCGAACGGCACCGACATCACTCACTCAAGTTCACTGGCGGCTCTGCCTGGTGGGTGCCCCGGCCGGGACAGGGCACTGCGGTGGGAAGTCGACGAATGCCTTCCGGGGGGCCTCGTTTCACCGCTGCGTCGGGAGTCAGGGCCTGCCGCCGACGATGGCGGCGAGGGCTGTTACTGCGCTTCGGGTCCAGGCGTACTGGGCTTGGGCGCGTGTTGTCCGGTCGTCGCAGGCCGGGTACCCGAAGGCTCCCGTTGTGTTCTGCTGTGCGATGAGGAAGGAGATGGCGTCCTGGGTGATGCGGTGATGGCCCCACCCGTCCTGGGCAAGGGTGCGGATGGCGGCTGCGATCTGGCCGAGGTGGTACGTCTCTCTGGCTTCGCGCAGGGAGACGGCGGCCTGAAGCGGGTAGAGACGCTGTTCGTGTGGCACAGCCTGACGGGGGACGGCGGCGGTTGACGGGCCGAGGAGACCGAGGCCGACAAGCCGGTGCACATTGTCGTAGATGTCGGCAGGGACCCTGTCGAGCGAGCTGACCACATCGGCTGTGGCTTTGAGGAAGTGTTCCAGGGACGGACAGCCGACTCCCGCTGCGCGGAGGGCCAGGGCGAACTCTCCCGCGACTTCCATGCCCTGTTCCTGCCAGAGGGCCGGGGCCGAGTCGGCCAGGCGCGCCGCGTAGTGCTCGAGCGCCGGCCGGGCGAGGTGGTGTTCCCGGATTGCTGCGGCCCCGACAGCAGCGGCCGCGACACCGGGAAGCCCCACGCGCGGGTCTTTCATCATGCTTTCGTCGCACAGCCACAGGACAGCGCGCCTGAGGGGCGCTTCCAGAGGGATATCCGCAGGCGGCAGATCCGGGCGTGGCTTGGCAGACCGTCGGGGGCTTCGCTCGAGAAGGCCGGCCAGGGCGGCGACGATGGTGGTGTGGTACCCCTCCGCCCAGTGGCGGAACTCGTCATCACCACTGTCCAGTCCGGGGTGGATGATGCCTTCGGGCCCGTTCACCCGCCCGTTGTCCTCCTGGACGGATTCCAGGAACCGCCATGCCCGATCTGCCGCTGGGGAGTCGGTGATGCCGAGGCAGTACAGGCAGCACAACAACTCCCCGGCCAGGTCGGCGTTCGCACGGGCCTCGGCCAGGACGAGGAGCGCTTCGAGGAGTTCGACGGCCTCGCCCGGGCTGTAGCCGCGGGGCCATACAGGCTCGCGCAGACCGAAGTCCGTGACGTAGAACAGCGTGTGTGTGATGGCGTAGACGTCGCGGTCGCCCAGCTTGAGGACGTTCGGGCGTCGACACAGAAGCGTGAAGGGCAGAACCTCGTCCATGGAGGACAGGTCGTTTTCGATCCCGCACAGGTACAGGGTGTGGAGCAGATCCAGCTGCCGATAGGGCACTCGCTCGAACGCGGCCGCGTATCCGCCGTCCGAGGCCTGCTGGACAATCCGCCGGAATTCCTGGTCTTCACGACCGCAGAGCCGCAGTGCCGCGTATGTCCCTGCGTACAGCAGGAGGGCTGCTTCGTCTCGCGCAATCATTTCCCGGTAAGAGGGCTGCCGGGCGACGTCCTCGACCTGTTCGAGAACGGCCGCATAGCCACCGGTCAGAGGTGCACCATCAAGGCGTGCACGCAATCCCACCAGAAAGGCCGTCTCGATCAGAGCTTTGCGGGTGAACAGCACTTGGTCCGGCTGGGATCTGCGCGGGTCCAACATGGCCCGGCGCGCAGCGAGCCAGGCAACGGCCCGGTCCTCCACCGCGCGCCTTCGAGATGACCGGACGCCGGGTTCTTCTGTTTCCACCGTGTTCCTCCCGGCAGTCACCTTGTCCAGCAGATCAGCCTTCTGCAGGCACCGAGACGTCGGCTACTTCGTTGGCGACGACCAGGACGTAGCGTTCCCAGGCGAGCACATAGCCTGCGACATCGTCCAGCTGGCTGACCTGACCGACCACGCGCTCCAGGGGAACACTGAGGTCGACCAGCCCACTGGTCCTGAGGAAATCCAGCGCTTTACGCGCATCAACCGACGGTGGACAGGACATGACGAACCTCCTGCTCGAAGTCCAGCATTTCCCCTCTACTGTCGTCCAATTCACCATGGCAGCGGAATATGTGAGCGGAAACTCATACATTCACACTTTCCTTGCGTGACTGCCGTTCGGTCTCCCAGCAGGGTTTTCAGTCAGACTCCCAGCCGAGGCAACTCCATGTGGTGGGGCATGTTTCCGTCCGAATCCGGCGAGGCCGATCGTGTCGGCGTGGCCGTCGATCTGGATGATCGCACCGAATCTCTGACGCCCGATGACGCACCCGGTGACGTCAGATGGCTTCCAGGACCGCTTCGAAATGCGGGGAGTCGCCCCGCTGCCCGGCCGTGATCACGACGGACAAGGGCTTTTGCCCCTGCTCGACCACGAGGTGGATCTTGCAGCTCAGTCCGCCTCGGGGCACCGCGGCGGCAGTCGGCACTGACCCCGGCGCAGCCGGCCCGACACCGGAAGAGCGGCGCACCGTCCCGCCAGGCCGGTGCGCCGCTTCGTGATGCCGACCAGCGACAGGTCCACCTCACCCCGCTTCGCGGCTTCCGCGATCGGGCCCTCCAGCAGGGCCTCGAAGACACCGCCGCCACGCCACTGCCGGAAGCGGTTGCGGACCGTCGACCAGGCATCGAACTCCTGCGGCATCTCCCGCCACTGTCCGCCAGTCCTGAACCGCCGGATCACACCCTCGAACTGCTGCCGCAGCCGCTCAGGATACGGGCCGTACTCGCCGATCGGCAGGTACGGCTCGATGAACTCCCATTCCTCATCCGTCAGTTGCACTCGAGTCACGCAAGAAGGCCTACGCTCCAGGACCAGCCCCCGAGGAATCCCACAGATTGATCAGGACCCAATACGTGCACCAGGACTCAGGGGCCGTCTCGCGGAGGCGATCGCGGCGCACGCGGTGGCGGTCACGGCGAAGCTCCCCATCATGACCATCCCCACGCCGACCATGAACTGGCCGGTGGAATCGTCCGACCAGTCGAGATAGGCAGCAATGGTGAGGCCGGCCGTGGTGCCGAGCACAGCTCCGGCGACGTAGCGACGCGATGCCGCCCAGTACACCGGTACCAGCAGGGTCAGCACCAGCCCGATCACCTGCCAGGCCTCGTACGGACCGGTCGAAGTGCCATCGGGTTGCACGTCATAGTGCTGGTCCCAGCCCAGCCAGGCAGCCCACGCCGCCATCGACACCCCAGCCAGCACCAGGCTCGCCAACAGTTGGGGAACAGGTCTCAGTGGTCGTTTACGCATGACCCGAGTGTTTCCGCTCGCCCCATCGCCGACCAGCGCGCTAGTACTCAGCTCCGCCTGAGTACATCGTCGGACCCTCTGGCGCGGCTGGAGGGTGGGCTTCGGTGCCCCGGCCGAGACGGTGAAACCCGCTGATTGATCACGACTCGATACGCACCCTAGGCTGCGGGTTCTCCGGAATGATCACCGTTCCCTCACAGAAGTGGACCCCCCGATGCCTACCACCGCCGGTCTGTTCACCGCCAACGAGCGCCTGGACCCGCAGGAGATGGTCGTCCTGCACCGCGTCTTCCGCCGCGAGATCCCGCTCCTGGCCGACCTGATCGAAGCCGCCGCCCCGGGCGACCGGCGACGCACCGCCGTACTCGCCGACCACCTCGACCTGGTCCTCGGCGCCCTGGGCGAGCACCACGAGGGCGAGGACGATTTGCTGTGGCCCAAGCTGCGCGAGCGCGCCGCCCCCGGCGACAGCGTCGTCTCACGGATGGCCGGCCAGCACGAGGCCATCGCCGACGCGCTCGCGGCGGCCACCGAACTGTCGCACCGCTGGCGCGCCCAGGCCGACCGCGACACCGCCCTGCTCCTTGCCGAAGCGCTGCGCACACTCGACCGGCACGCCGCGGCCCACATGGACGACGAAGAAGAGCACCTCCTGCCCCTGATGACCGACCACATCACGCCCCGTGAGTGGACCGAGGTCGGTGAACGCGGACGCCGCAGCGTCCCCAAGGCCAAGCTCCTGATCTTCCTGGGCGCGATCCTCGAAGACGCGACCGCACAGGAACGCCAGCTGTTCCTCTCTCAGATGCCCGTCCCCGCCCGCCTCCTGTGGCGCACCCTCGGCGCTCGCCTCTACAAGCGCACCACCGCCCGAGTTCGCCGAAGCGAAAGGCGGTGACGTACGAGCGTTCCCGACCTTGGCCAGCGGTGCTGTCGCGCCGTACCTACGGTGATGCGGTCGGCCAACTGCTCGGCTCGATGACCCCAGCGTCGCCAGCAGCTGCCGGGCACAGATGTCGGGGTTCCCCCACAACACATACCGGCCTCCGACCTCGATCGCCTCGGACAGGAAACTGGCCAGGAACACAGCCACCTGGAGTCGGGCACCTACGTGTTCCACGGCTCCTGGGGGTGTTCCGAACGGGAGAGGAAGACAGGAATCGGACCGGGGGAAGTACAGGGCCATGGGCATGACCTTCTTCTTCGACTGGACGGACAACGTTGAATTCAGCGGGAAGTTCACCGTCATGAACATCTGCGTCAGGAACCCGACTTTGAACGTCTAGGTCTCTTCACCTGAGACCCTTCGGGTTGATCACCGCCGGGGGAGAAGTGGGCAGCCACTTCTCCTCCCGTTTTCATTGCCAATGGAAGGCAGCGATGATGTCGAAGTTCTCGGACTGGCAGGACCGGATGCTGCGAGCGGTCTGGCTGCACGGGGAGCAACTCCCCGAGGAGGTGCTGACGTGGATGGCCGAACTGTACGGCGAGCGTGGAGAAATTCCGGAATCGGAGTTCTGTGAATCCTGGACCGCGCGAACCTTCTCCATGGCGAGATCGGCCTTCGAGACGGTCACCAAGTCGGCGGAGCAGGACACCGGGAAAGCGGCCACCGGCGACTTCTGCTACATCGACTACGTTCGCGACCCGGACCTGGGACCGGTCGGCGTGGTCCACATCAAGTCGGCGGAGGTCTCCACACCCGATTCGACAGAGGTTCTGGGTGCTGTGGCAGAAGGGGTGCAGGAATTCGTCATGAGCCACCATCGCGTGACCTGGCCCGTCCGTAGCGAGCACGACCGCGGTCTGCATGTGGGTTACTTCCATGAGACCGCGGTCTGGAAATGCACGGGCGGGACCACGGATGGTCACGTGGTGAGAGCGATTGATCCCGCCGTTCAGCTGTAGATCACCGCGGGCCCTTTCTCTGGGTCAGCCACCATCTCACCATGATTCCCACTGTTCTCCGCGTGATCCGGTGCGGTTGTGGTGCGCCCGACCATGACCGGAGGTCATCCCTGAGCCCTTTCCGAGCCGGTGGTGTTGACCGCGAGCTGGACACGCATGCGTAACCATGAAGCTCCTGTTAGACGACCCTGCGGTTCCTGACCGGGCGGCAGGAGATCGGGACACGTTGGCGGCGTCTTCCCGCCGCACCTCACGTCCTGCTCGCCATGGCCCACCTGCGGTGCGGTGACACCTATGCCCCAGCTCGCCGCCGGGTTCGGCATCGGGATCGCGACCGTCTACCGCTCCATACGTCAAGCCGTCGAGGTCCTGCTCCCCTCGCCCCCTCTCTGGCCGAGGTAATGCGGACGATCCAGGAGGAGGCGTTCGTCATCCTCGACGGCACACTGCTGCCGATTGACCGCATCGCCACCGACACCCCCTATTGCTCCGGGAAGCACGAGCGCCACGGCATGAACGTGTAGGTCCTCACCGATCCGCTCCGGCGGCGCTGCGGGCCTCGCCGGCTCTGCCTGGGTCGGCTCACGACTCGACCGCCGCGACAGCACGGGATCATCCCGACTTCCACTACGACGGCAAGGGCAACCTGGAGTGGGTCAACTCCCCGGCGCCGCTGGAGAAAACGACGTTCACCTACGACGACCTGGGACGCACCAAGACCGTCACCGACGCCCGCGGCATCACCAAGACGTACACCTACGACAACCTCGACCGCATCCGCACCGTCACCTCGCCGAACACGGTGAAGGTCGAGTACTGGTACGACGGCGACGGCAACCTCGTCCAGCGCTCGGACGGCACCGGCACCACCAAGTACGAGGTCGACCCGCTCCAGCGCGAGACGGTCCGCCACCTCCAGGACGGCTCCCAGCCCCTGCTCGCCTACACCCCGGCCGGCAACGTCGACTACTACCAGGACCCGGCCGGCAAGGTGGACCACACCTGGAACGAGGTCAACAAGCTCAGCGAGCTGAAGGACCCTCAGGGCCGCGTGACGACGTACAAGTACAACAACAACGACGTCCGCACCACGACCACCTACCCCGGCGGCACTGTGCACAAGGTCGACGTCGACAACTCCAGCCGCCCCAGAACCATCAGGGCGACCTCCCCGCAAGGCACCCTGGTCGACCTGGCCTACACCTACGGCTACGGCACCAACGCAGCCACCGGCGGCTCCAAGATCCGCGCCCTGACGGACAACGTCCGCACCACGAAGCGCACGTACACCTACGACGGGGCGGGCCGCTTCTCCTACGCCAAGGAGGAGAAGGCCGGAGCAGTCACGGACTCCTGGCAGTACTGCTACGACCTGGCCGGCGACCTCACCTCCCAGGGCATCGAGCAGGGCTGCCCGCGCGGTGCGGACATGGGCTTCAACCGCGAACCCGGGGGCACCTTGAACTCCATGACGACCGGGGGCAAGACGTACTACTACCTCACGGACGCCATCGGCAGCGTGATCGCCTTGGCGGACGCGGACGGCAACAAGGTCAACACCTACGCCTACAGCCCCCGCGGCGTGCGCGTCCTGCCGCAGTCGTCCGAACCGGTCGCCCAGCCCTACCGCTTCGCCGGCGGCTACCAGGACCCCACCGGGCTGTATCACTTCCAAGCCCGCTATTACGACGCCAACATCGGCCGCTTCACCCAGCCCGACCCCTCCGGCCAGGAGAAGAACCCCTACCTCTACGCCGAAGGCGACCCCGTCAACCGCATCGACCCGACCGGCACCATCAGCCTCAACGGGGTTATGGACACCGTCGGCAAGGCCGGAGACGCCATTGCCATCGGCGAATTCGGAGGCCAATTGCTGACGGGAGACTACAAAGCAGCTGCCGGAACGGCCATCAGCTTCGCTGCGGACAAGGCTTTCACGGCTGGCTGTACGTACCTGACCGGCGGAGCAGGAGCGATTCCGTGCGCGGTCGGCGGAATGGCAGTCGGTGAGGCTACGGAGGCTGTTTACGAAGACGCAACGAGCTAGAAGCCCACACGGTCAGCGCATCACATTGAGGAGATCTCGTGCAGTCACACATCGCTTCGACGTCACTAGCCTACAAAGGGCTTGATGGCATTCCTCTCTGGCTGCTGTTTGGAATCGTCATCGTGGCTTTCATCATTTTCGGCGTGACACAGGCCCGTAAACGCAAGTAACACCCAAAGCAGCGCTGAGGGAAGGCCGGGCGAGTACGGACTCGCCCGGCCTTCCGGGAGTGTCTAATCAACGGCGGATCTGATGATCAAGGAGACGCGTCTGATGACGGAGACCGCCGTGGAGAACGAGCAGGCCGAGCAGGTGGTTCAGGCACCGTCGAGTGCGGTGTCGGATGAGCAGCTCGTTGCGATGCTGGTTGACCGGGCCCGGAACGACGGGCTGCAGCTGACCGGCGAGGGCGGGCTGTTGCAGCTGCTGACCAAGCGGGTGCTCGAGTCTGCCCTGGAAGGCGAGATCACCGACCACGTCGGCTATGAGAAGCACGACCCGGCCGAGAAGAACAACGGAAACAGCCACAACGGCACCCGGGCGAAGACCGTGCTGACCGACGTCGGCTCGGTGGAGGTGAGGGTGCCCCGCGACACCGCCGGCACGTTCGAGCCGCAGATCGTCAGGAAGCGGCAGCGCCGCCTGACCGGCGTCGACGAGATGGTGGTGTCCTTGTCCGCGAAGGGCCTCACCCACGGGGAGATCTCCGCTCATCTCGCCGACGTCTACTCACGCAGCCGCCGAACGTACCGACCGTGCACCCGGGCCGAGCTCTGGCCGCACCGACAGGAGCCAGTCGTCGCCCGCACCCGCGTTCTCAGCACTACCTGGTCCGGCCGCCGCTCGACCTCCTCGATCAGCAGAGCGGACAGGTACGGAGAACCCTGCTTGCACGGCGGTGACGTTCGCCGAGCAGGTGTTGGGACTGACCACCCCGCACAGTCGGCATACCCCGCTGCTGCGCGAGGTGTTGACGAAGATCGGGCTGGCCCTGGCCGGCCGGGCAGGAGCCCGGCTGGCGTCCGCGGTCGGCCTCACCATAGGTAGGGACACGCTGTTGCGGCTGGTCAGGTCCCTGCCCGAGCCGGAGGTCGGCAACGTGGAGGTCTTCGGTGTCGACGACTTCGCCTTCCGCAAGGGTCGCCACTACGGCACGGTATTGATCGACGTGGCCACCCACCGGCCGCTGCACCTCTACGACGGCCGCGACGGGGAGGACCTCGCTGCCTGGCTCCGCGATCACCCCGAGGTGAAGGTCATCTGCCGGGACCGTTCCAGCGGTTACGGGGAGGGCGCTCGGGTCGGGGCGCCGCCGGTCCGGGCGGCCGCCAGGCCGGTGCCGGCGGCTTCGGTTCGAACGTCCGACCGGACCGGATATGGGCTGCCTCGCGGGAATCCAGCCGCCGCAGTTCGAGATCGCGCCGCAGCACACCGCCGGCGATGACCGATCCCGCTTCCGGAAACGCCGAAGCATGCATCCTCTTCGGTGACGGATGCGGGCTCCAGCGGTGCGGGTCCACAGCACCAGGAAGACTTTCATGGGAGTTCCCTCCGCGGCGTCGGCCGAACACATAAAGTAATACCCAGTTCACTACGCGTACGTGCGGGGGCGAGGGGGCGGCCGGGTGCTGGAGTTGCAGCTCCGCGTGGAAGACTTCGACGGGCCGAGGTCCTGGAGGTGGGTGCTCAGCCGGGGAGGTGAATTCCTGGCCGATCATCAGGTGGTCATACCTGAACCCTGCTGGGAGGCCGACGCCTTGCAGGACTTGCACGGCCATTTGCAGTGGTCGGGCGTGCCGGAGATCTCAGCCGACGGTGAGAGCGAGATCCTGACCCAGATCGGGCGTTGGGCGTACACGTACGGCCTGGGGGCCGTGGGGCAGGCGCTCATCGCCGAGTCCGTCCCGGTCACCGTACGGCTCATCACCTCGGAGCAGAAACGTCACCTTGCCCTCTGGCCGTGGGAGTTGGCCGTCGCTGACAGCCGCACCCTTGCCTCGCGAGACATCCGCTTCGTCGTCGATCTCGACCTCCAGACACCGGCGCGGCCGCGGGCGGAAGCCGGAAAGGCACTGCGGGTACTCGGCCTGTTCAGCCTTCCCGACGACACGAGCCCGCTCAACCTCCGCCGGGAGAGGGTCGCGCTGACGAACCTCTTCCAAGAGGTGAGTGCCGTGCACAGGAAGGCGATCGACCTGCGGATCCTTCAGTACGGCGTGACACGGAAGCGGTTGCGCGACGTCGTCAACGACGGACAGGGCTGGGACATCCTCCATGTCTCCGCTCATGGATCGGCGACTGGCCTCCTGCTGGAACGGGAGGACGGCTCACCAGACTTGGTCACCAACGAGGACCTGCGGATTCTCCTCGGCCCCCTGGCCACGCGGGTGAAGTTCGCCATGGTCTCCTCGTGCTCGTCGGGCGCCTCGGAAGCCGACGCTTTCGCCGCGCACGTGGACGAACTCCGACCGATCAACAGGAATACCGGGTCCCGGTCGGACCGGACATCACCGTCGCCTTCGCTGGCAGCGGCACTGGCCGCACAACTGGACTGCTGGGTGCTCGGCATGCGATACCCGGTCGACGACCGGTTCGCGATCGAACTGTCCCACCGCGTCTACAACCGCCTCATCGGCGATGCCACTCAATCACCGCCGCAGGCACTGGCCTTCGCCCTGTCGGAATGGCATGAGCAATTCGGACGGCCGACACTGGCGGAGATGACGCCCATCCTCTTCGGGTGTCAAGGCGCGGACCGGAGGCTGACCGCCCCCGCCCTCACCGGTCCGCCACTCGGCGCGGACCACTCCAGACAGCAGGCCTTCCTGCCCTCTCCGCCGGTGGAGTTCGTGGGCCGTGCCGGACTGCTGACCGCCGCGAGCAAGGCACTCGCGCCCCGCAGCGGTGCGTCAGGAGTGATGCTCCACGGCATGCCGCGGGTGGGCAAAAGCGCTTGCGCACTCGAGCTCGCGCACACCCACGCCGACAGGTTCGCGGCCGTCGTATGGCACGAGGTGCGTGACGACGAGCACGTGGGCACCGCCCTGCAACGCTTCACCCGCGAGTTCCGCAAACAGCTCGAGGATGCGGGCCTGCCACCGATCGCCAACTTCGACGACCCGGGCACCCTGGACGACCCGGACCTGCTCGCCAGGTCCTTGCGGCTGCTGTCGATTTTCCTGACCAACAACCGCGTCCTCGTCGTCCTGGACAATGCGACCCCTCTCCTCACCGAACAGGGGCGGTGGCGGGACCATCGATGGGGCAGACTCGTCAACGCGATGACCGGCCACTACGGTCTGTCCAGACTGGTCATGACGACTTCGTGTGCCGTCCCCGAGCTGGACGACCGGGTGACGCGTCTGCCAGTCGCGCCGCTTTCGACTCGCGAAGCCGCGCTCCTGGCCAGGTCGCTGCCGGACATGTCGGCGCTCTTCCGCGCGGGATCGAGGTCCCGAGAGACCATTCGCAGCGTCCTTCGAGCGTGTGGGGGCCACCCAGGACTGCTGCTGGACGCTTCACGCGACGTTGTCCTCGACGTCGGCAGGCCCGGCGGCTTCCGTCTCGCCGAACTGAATGACGACCAGCTCGCCATTACCCACTGGACCCGCACAGTGACCAGGCAGTTGCCGGAGCCCGAGCGGCTGCTGGGGGCTCTGCTGTGCGAGCTGGAGGAGAACGATCGCATCCCTTGGGTTCTCCGCGATGCCTGGCCGAGGCTGTGGCAGCACCTCGACCGGCCGGGCACCGCACCACCCTGGCAGAGCCTGGTGCGCAGTCTTGAGGCACGGGCCCTGCTGACCGTCGAACGCGCGACGGAACAGAACACTTTCGAGGTCGAGGTTCCGCCCGTTCCGGGATCCGCCGACAGCCTCGGAACCGCTTTCACGATGACGGGTCAGGTCGCGGTGGAGATCTACCCCGGTCTCGTCATCGGTGTCCATGAGGAGGACGAGGGCGTTCTCTGTATCCGCAGTCATCCCACCGTGGCAGAGGCCGTGCGCGCCCTGGCCGAACCGGAGTTTTCACGGAGTGTTTCCGGATGCCTCGCCGAACTCTGGGTGCGCATGATGAGCGCGGAGGCCCTGAACCACCCGGGCCGCGAACTGACGATCATGGAGGCTGCGGCTGCTCGCCACGCCGTTCCGTACGCAGCGCGACAAGGCACCTGGAGCGAGGTCCGCCATCTCCTCGAAGTGCTCTTCTCCCGGGACGCGTCGCCAGAGACGGTACGCAGCGTGCTGCCTTGGCTGCGCCAGGCGGCCGACGAAGCGGACGCCGCTTCTGTCCGTTCCTTCTGCCGGCAGTGGATCGCCCAGGTGTCAGGGGCCTTGCCCACCCCGGCAGAAAACGATCACAACCCGTCCGGCACCCCGGGAGAACCGGCCCCGAGCACTCCGCAGCCGCAGACGGCGTCCGACACCTGGCTGGATGAGCTGCAGGAAGCCTACGAGCAGGGCGACTTCCACCAAGTCTGGGCGATCTGACGCGCTTGCGCGGCCAGTCGGTCCTGACACCCACGGCTGGCAGCTCCCCCCGTGAGCGGGAGATGCGGCGATTGATCGAGTGCGCCCTCGAGACCGGCTTCCATGCCGCATTGGCCCTGCGTGAATGGCAGAGGGCGCTCGATCTCAACAACGAACTCCTCGACCTGCTGCGCCAGAGGATGGCGGTCAGAGCCGAATCCGTCCGCGTCGAATTCCACAGCCACGCCCCACTGATGGCGCTGGGCCGCTTCGACGACGCCCGAGAGCTGCTTCTGCGCGTGCGCCGGGCAGCCGAACAGGGAGAGGATCCGAAGCTTCTGGGGATGGTCATGGGGTCGCAGGCTGGTCTCGAGCACCTGCAGGGCCACGTCGAGATGGCTGTCCGCCTGCAGCGAGAAGCCCTCCGCCACTCCACCGAAGCGGGTGACCTCCATGATCTCGCCATCGGTCACCTCAACCTGGGGAACTTCCACATCGCCGCCGAAGAACCCCTGCAAGCGTTGTGCAATCACCTGATCGGAGCCGTCACCGAGTGCGTGCACGGTGGTGTTTCCGCCTCCGATTCCGTGGCGGACCAACTGGCCGAGAATCTGTACAGGGGACACGTCCTGGCCTGCCCCCTCGACTGGCCGGACGTGCAACGGGCCGCGTACGAGCACATCGGCATCCCCCTCGAACAGAGCCTTCCCGGCCTCTTCACCACCAAGGATCCCCTCTTGCCGCAGCGAACGCTGGACGACCTCCTGCCGCGTGCCTGGCGTCGGCTCAATCTCCGCTTCGCCCCTCATCTCGCCGCATGGGACCCAGTGCTGTCAGCCGTCGATGCCGCGATCGCCGGCGACGACACCGCCCGCCAGCAGGCCCACCTCGCTCTGGACGACCTCCAAGAATTTCCGGAGTGGAGCCCGCTGGTCCGCATCATGCGTGGCGCGCTCGAGAACAGGGCCGATGTGCCCGACGACAACCTCGAACTCCTCCATCATGTGATCGTCTTCCGGTTGCTCGACATGCCGACGACCGACGTCGGCATCCCGCCCGGGTTGTGGGTTCTCCAGCCGATACGGCACCTCCTCTCCAAGGTGGTGGCCGCCGCGAACGGCGACGCGGAGACGGCGGCCGAACTTCCCCAGGTCCTGGATGCGTTGGCTGCCCGCGGTGGCGGTGAGCTAGACACACTCGCCGGGGTCCTGCGTCGCATCGCCTCTGGAGACAAGGCCGCGCAGGTGACGCCCGGGCTCGACTCCTTCATGGAGAGCGTCGTCCGCTGGATCGACACCCACATCGACCCGACGGGCCCGCTCCCCAGGACCAGTCCGAACTGATGAGTTGCCTTCATCCTGACTGCCCTGGAGGTCGCTGACCGAGTACCAGCTGCAATCCTGGCCCGCGACGCGGGCGTCACACGCTGACCTCAGCTTGGCGTTCAACCTCGCTGGGCTTGGTATTCCTTGATCGATTCGGCGCGTTTGACGGTCTTGCCGACGTCGTGGCGCCTGGCCCGTTGTTTGTTTTTCGAGCCGGGAGGCCGTCCGGGGCCTGGTCGGGACGGTTTCGGCGCGCTCGCCGGGCGGACTGCTGTCGCGCGGACGTTGCGAAACCCCCGGCGGACCCGGGCGGGGGTGAGGCGGCGGGGTTCTGCGGGCCGTTCCCAGGGACGGCGGAGGTCCTCGGCGAGGGGCCGGGCGAGGCAGAGCTGGGTGTGAGCGGCGATGATCAGCCAGGTCCACAGGTCGGCCGCGTCGGGGTTCCTGACCTTCGGGGCGGTCCAGCCCAGGGTCTGTTTCATCAGCCGGAAGGTGTGCTCCAGGTCGAAGCGGCGTAGGAAGGAGTGCCACCAGCGGTCCACGTCCGCCGGTGCGGCGGCGGTGGCCGAGCACCACAGCCAGACCGGTTTCGGGTCACGGTCACCGGGCAGGCGCTCGACCTTCAGGCGGATCAACGTGCCGTGCAGGATGGGGAGTTCTTCCTTGGCGTGGTTCAGCCAGGGGCCGCGGTGAGTGAGCCGGGGTGCATCCGGTCCCAGGCCGTCGCGGTGGCCGTGCCGTAGCGGGTGGTGTCCGTGGCGGTCGTGACGTCGGGCTCGTGCCAGCTGTCGGGCTTCTTGAGCGTGAGGACGCCCCATGCCGGCGGGGGCTCCCACCCTGGGGACCCGACCGGGCGGGGCCGGGGTCGCGGAGCATGACCCGGTCCGAGCGCAGGCGCCCGACCAGTACGACGGGCAGGTTGGCGAGAGCGTGGGTCAGGTAGGCGACGTCGTAGCCGGAGTCCATCACGATCAGGATGTCCGGATCGCCCGGTCTCCAGTGGCCTGCACTCGTCAACCGCTCGACCACATCATGGAGTTGGTCGGCAGTGACGGTCGCCGCGTCGTCGGCCGGGCCCAGGCGGACCGCGTCCAGGAGAGCGACCCAGGAGGTGCGGCCGGACTCCAGGGCCGCGACGAAGGAGTAGGGCCAGCCGGGCACCAACTGGTCCGAGCTGCGGTCGCCGCGTCCGTAGACATGACAGTGAGTGTCTCTGCAAGCGGGCGGACGCGCTCTTCGAGCTCACCGACGCGGTGCTGTGCGCGGACGGGCCGGTGAAAACCCTGGTCGAGCTCTCCTTGGCGGTCGAGCACAGGCGCGGGCACGGTGCACTGTACGCGGCTCTGGACCGTGGATGGCTGGAGCCGACACGGTTGCGCCGCACACTGGCGGGCCTGCCGCTGCCGAAGGCGGCCGATGGGCGGATCGTGCTCGCCGTGGACGTGTCGCACTGGCTGCGACATAGAACTCGACCCGAAAGCGGGACAACAGACCCAACGCCTCGATTCCAGGCACACCGACAGGCAGACTCATGGGCAGCGGCCGTTCTCTTGTGCTTTGTGACTCGACATCTCGAAGCGTGGAGAACGGCCGTCTCCGCTGTCCCGTGAAGAACCGCAGGTCAGCAGGACGAGTGACCCGCGAGGTTAAACGCCGAGATGAGTGGAGCTAGGGTCCGTCTTCAAAGATCATCCTGAGGTGGACTGACCACCAAAATCCACCTCGCCTGCGACGGCAAGGGCGCCCCCTCGCGATCCCGCTGACACCCGGTCAACGGCACAACATCATCTGCGCACGCCCCCTCCCGGAACGAATCCGGGTCCCGCGCACCGGCCAGGGCCGGCCCCGCCGCACACCCGATCAGGTCGTCGCCGACAAGGCCTACAGCTCCCGCGGCTCCCGCGCCTACCTGCGCAGACGCGGCATCGCGTGCACCATCCCGCAGAAGACGACCAGCAGCGACACCGCCACAACCGGGGCCGCCACGGAGGCCGGCCGCCGGCATTCGACCGGCAGATCTACCGCCGCCGCAACGTCGTCGAACACTGCTTCAACCTGCTCAAGGGCTTCCCTGGCATCGCCACCGGATACGACAAGACCGCCACGTCCTACGAGGCAGCGGTCAGTCTCGCGTCACTCCTGCTGTGGGCAAGATCCGTTTGGAGACGGACCCTAGATGCGCAGGAGTGCCGTGACGGCGACGGCGGCCGCCAGGGCCACCGGGAGCGAGGCCCGACGCCAGAGGAGCAGCGGGACGACCGCGAGTCCCGCAATCACCGTGAGGTCCACTGCGCTCCAGCGGGAACCCAGTACGTCCACGACGATGAAGCCGGCCAGCAGGGCGGGGGCGGTGAGGGCGATCACCGACCGTGTTCGTGGGGACAGGGTGCGCCCGCCGAAGAGGGCGGGGCCGAAGGCCTTGCAGGAGAAGCTCAGGGCGGCGACGACGCCGATGGTGAGCCAGAGAGTCATGGTGCGACCTGTTCGTCGGAGTGGACGGGGTGCACGGCCTCGTCGGCCACTTCTGCTCTATCTGACCTTTCCGCCGTCCGTGTCTTCGACCCCTTCGACCCCTTCGACTCCTTCGGGCCTCGCGGGTGGCGGGGCGGGTGCCCTGAAGAGGGCGACGAGGGCCGCGATGGCCGCGCCCACCAGGGCGGGACCGGCCGGCAGGAAGACGATGAGGCCGGCCGCGAGCACGGCGCCGAGCAGGGCCGGCAGTCGGTTGATCCGCTCCCGGCGGACCTCCTCGAAGAGCAGCGCGACGAACAGCGCCGGCGTGAGGA
The DNA here is from genome assembly GCF_044740925.1 of Streptomyces sp. NPDC088254. Taxonomy (NCBI): domain Bacteria; kingdom Bacillati; phylum Actinomycetota; class Actinomycetes; order Kitasatosporales; family Streptomycetaceae; genus Streptomyces; species Streptomyces sp. NPDC088254. The sequence goes on from NZ_JBIURQ010000005.1 coordinate 364,632, forward strand.
CGTCAAGACCGAGCCGGTGCAGGAGGGCGGGGTCGGGGGACACCACGACCCCCAGGGCGGTGCCCGCGACCCAGGCGGGCCACTGGATCGCGGTGGCGCCGAAGAGCAGGTGCCTGTCGAACCGTCCGCCCCCGAGATGGGCGGCGGCCCATGATCCGTCGACCACCGTCTGGCCCTCGAGCGCACGGCGGAACCGGCCGCCGCGCAGATCACCGGCGACGGCGATGCCCATGGGGATGAAACGGCTGTTGATCAGTGCCGCGGACGTCACGGCGCCGGCGATCCCGCCGCCGGAGCCCAGGGTCGCCAGCAGGGCGAACTGGGCGGACCCGGAGAAGACGGCCATCGAGCAGATCACGGGCGCGAGATGTCCCCAGCCCTGCGAGGCGCTGATCGCACCGAAGCTGACGGCGAGGAGAAAAGAAGCGGCCGCCAGCCCGGACCCGGTCTTGAGCCCGGAGAGGAAGCTCGCCCGTGGCGAGACGGCGGCTTTCGCTGATCGGAGACGGTCCATGGCTTCGAGTCTAACAAGCAAAGACGCTTACGCCTGTTAGAAAAGCGGGTAGACTGAGAACGTGACGAGCAAGCAGACGGTTCACCGCGCCCCGGCCGCGTCGGGAAGCCCTCACGACTCCGGCGTGGCGCTCGTGGGCGGCCATCCGGTACTCGACTTCGTCAACACCGTCGCCTGGCGCCTGGACTCCGTCCGCACGGCCGACCGCGTCCAGGGCGCCGAGGCGTGGGCGCGCTGGGCCGTCGCCGGCGGACTGCTCACCGCCGACCGTGCCGAGGCGCTGCTCCAGGAGGCGCCCGCGGACTCCGCGTCCGCAAAAGACGCGACCGCGGCGCTCGTGGACCTGCGCGCCACTCTCTGTCCGATCCTGGACGCCCTCGTCGACGACGAGGCGCCCCCTGCCGAGGAGTGGGAGGCACTGCGCCGGAGCCTGATGCAGGCCCGCGAGGACGCCACGCTGCCCCCGACCTTCCCTCTGAGGTGGCAGTCCGGCGCGGACCGCCTCGGCGACCTCCGTCACGCACTGGCACTGCTGACCGAGGACCTGCTGGGCGGGGACGACCTGGGCCGCATCCGGCGCTGTGCGGGCCCCGGGTGCGGCTGGTTCTTCCTCGACCGCTCCCGGAGCGGGACCCGCCGCTGGTGCAGCTCGGATGACTGCGGCAACCGGGACCGCGCAAGGCGCCACTACTCCCGTACCCGCCAGCGCGGGTGACCTCACGGACGCCCGCCGCCCCGCCGGCGCTGTCGGATTACTCGCACCCCCCCGACGGCGCGCTGGCGGACGCTCCCCATGCGGACCTGCTCCAGTGCCTGTTCGACGTCCGCGGCCGGAACGCCTGCACCTGCGGGCGGATGTCATGGCGGGCGGCGAAGTCGATCGTCTGCCGGGTCTGTCCCGCTGAACCCACGATGCCAGTCGAACGTGTCGGCAACCTGTACAGGGCGCCTGCCTCGCCGGCGGCGATGAAGTCGGTGTGGCCGAAGCGTTCGGCGTCGGCCCGCTTGGCGGATGTCGTGGAGATGGCGGTGACCCTGCTGCCCCACCTGGTGAGGAACTGAATGGCCAGGTGGCCCGGACCGCCGACGCCGACCACGGCGAAGCGGTGCGTCGGCAGGACCTGGTTGTCCAGGAGTGGGGGAGGACACTGTCGCCCCCCGACCCGCTGCCCGACGGACAGGACGCCCTGATCCGCCGCGTCGCCGACCGCCTCATGCCCCGCATGCACCTCCACGGTGACCGAACCGACGAAGGGATGTCAGTGCCTCCTGGCACGATCACGCGCATGACATCGATCCACGAGCAACTCGTGTACGACACGGGCCAGAAGCACGGCGTTCCGAACGTCGTCGCAGCCGAGCTGCTCGCCCACTCACGCCCGTGCATCTACCTGCTCACGCTCGACGAACTGTCCCCGGCCCGGCGGGTCCTTCGACGTACGACCTCGACGGTGAAACCGCGCATGTGAGGGTCTATGAACCGCAGACCCTCTACCCCGTCGCCGGACTGACCCTGCACAGCGTGGCAGTACGCCACCGCGCGCCTTCCTGGACGGCGGCGACGGCAACGATATGAGCGAACAGCCGGCCTCCGCCGACCACGCCCGTCAGCCGCTGGAGCCGGCGGCCGCCGACGCGGTCCGCGCGTACGCGGCCAGGACCCGCGAGAACGCCGACCACATATGGGTGCCGTTCCGTCCGGGCGTCGACGACGAGCCGCAGGGGGACATCCCGGCGGACATGGGCGAACCGTTCCGGGACTTCCGGCCCGACATCGTCGTCGGGCACGATGCCCTGGGCCAGCTGACCGGCCACCCCGACCACGTGCAGCCTGAGACTGGCCGTGGCATCAAAAACCTCGGAACACGCCGTCGCCATCGACGGCGCCGACGAACTCCTCGAAGTCCATGTTCGCGCCCGAGACGTTGTTCTCGATGCCCCACAACTCGGCTGCCACAACGCGGACGCAACGCCCACGCTCGCCCCGCCTGTCCACCACGAGGAGCGGCAGTTCAGCGGAGGTGACAGCTATAAAGTCCGCCAGGACAAGAAGTGGATGCTGGTACTCCGCGGGGATCAGGTCGAGAGCCTGATAACTCGTACTGCCGATCATTGACAAGGGTGACGTTGGCCAAGAATCCGTCCTTGCTGGGCGAGAACAGCGCCGCCCGCAGAGCGTCCCAAGCACCGTCTGCCGAAAAGTCGGTGCGCACGACGAGGGCTTCCAACGGCAAGGTTAACCAGGACGGCGGGGAGCTGGTCAGCTCCGTGCCCGGACAGGGTGCGATCGTCGGCCTGCCCCTTGCCCGGCTGACGCCGACGGGGGTTCGCCTTGGTGGACGACCGTGATGTGGTGGTCGGGGCCAGGGGTCTCGAGTTCGTCGACCACGGCAACGGCCAGGTCCTCGGCGCTGATCCAGGACCGGCCGTCGGCGCTGACGAGCAAGGTGTCGGTGCCACGCCGATAACGGCCGGTTCGTACGCCGGGTTCGAGCAGGGCCGGTGGACTCAGGTAAACGCAATCGGCATCGGCATGGGACTGGCAGGCGCGCAGTTGAGCGACTCCGGCGACGGCGACGGCCCTGATGTCGGCAGGCACGTACGCCGGGTTGTCGGCGACCAGCAGATCACGGTCGTCGGGGCTGCGTAATGCGCCGGCGCCGCCGATGACGAGGACGGGGATCCCGAGCCGTGCGGCGATGCCCAGCACCGTGCGGGTAGTACCGACCAGGAACTCCTGGTCGACCGGCATGGTCCGCACGGTCAGTACGACGGCGTCTGCGGCGCAAGGGGAGGCGGAGCCTGCGAGCGCCTCACGTACGGCGTGCGAGTCGTTCGCGTCGACCGCGACCGGCGTCACGTTCGGGTTCCCCGGGTCCTCACCCGCGGGTTTCCGGGACAGGGCGATCACCTGGTGTCCGCGTGCGCCGGCCTCGTTGATCACCCGGCTGCCGACCATCCCGGTGGCGCCCAGCACGGCGATCGTCATGCCTGTCTTCATCGGATCCGTCCTTCTCGTACACGGTCGTCGCGCGGTCCGGTTTTCTCGGATCGGGCTTCTGTCGGCCTGCCGCGCGCCATGCGGCCTGACAGGTTTGGTGAATTGAGCTGCGCCGCGAGCAACGCGGCCAGGGCGAGGACGAAGCCGAAGGTCTGCAGCGGGCTCAGTGACTCGCTCAGCGCGACGCCGATGACGGCCGCAACCAGCGGGGACAGCAGCACCAGCGGTGCGGACGCGCCGACCGGCAGCTTTCCGATACCGCGGAACCACAGCGTGGACGCGACCAGCCCACCCACGCCGCCGAGCCACAGGTATCCGCCAGCGGCTCCGGCGTCGATGCTCGGCGGCGCACCCTCGATCGCGAAGGTGAGAGGAAGCAACAGCAGGCCGCCTGCCGTCAGTTGCCAACCGGTCAGGGTCAGTGGACCGACCCCCGCGGGGAGGCCCCAACGCTTGGTGAGGACGATCCCGGCGGCCATGGTGGCCGTACCGCCGAGACCGGCGAGGACGCCGACGGCGTTCAGCCGGGCCTGCGGCCCCAGTACGACGAGTCCGACGCCGACCACGCCGAGCACACCCCAGGTCAGTCGCCAGGCCGTCGGCCGGACGTGGAGCAGCGCGACGGCCAACCCGGCGACCATCAGCGGCTGGGTGGCGCTGAGGGTGGCGGCGACACCGCCGGGGAGTCGTTCGGCCGCGACGAACAAGAGCGGGTACAAGGCGCCGATGTTGAGCGCGCCGAGGACGATGGCCTTCCACCACCAGTCCCCGCGCGGGAGTACTCGGGTGATCGCCAGCGCGAGCAGCCCGCCGGGCAGGGCGCGGAGCATCCCGGCGAACAGCGGGTGCCCGGGCGGGAGCAGTTCCGTGGTGACGACGTACGTAGTGCCCCAGGACGCCGGAGCGAGTGCGGTCAGTGCGACGGTGGCCCACTGCCGCGCGTGCGGGATCCGCGGCGGGCCGGACGCCCGCTCGGTCGAGGTATGCATGTGATGAAGTCTCAGAACTCAGCCGGTCATGAGTCCAACACATGCTTGTCATCGCAGCCATGAACCAGAACGATGGCCGCGTGGATCTCCAGCAGATGCGCTACGTCGTCGCCGTCGCCGAAACCCGCAACTTCACCCGCGCTGCGGCGCGCTGCTTCGTGGTGCAGTCGTCACTGAGTCACCGGATCGCCGGCCTGGAACGGGAGCTGGGGGTCAAGCTGTTCGCCCGGTCCAGCCGGCGCGTCGAACTGACGCCGGCCGGGAAGGCGTTCGTCGCGGGCGCACGCGAATGCCTGGCCGCCGCCGACCGGGCGGCCGCCGACGCCGCCGCCGCGACCGGCGTGGTACGCGGCCGGCTCGCTGTGGGCGTGATCGTGACCACGGCTGCTGTCGACTTACCCGAGCTGCTGCAGCGGTACCGAACCCGGCATCCGGACGTCCGCATCGCCCTCCGTTCCGGACGCAGCGATGAACTGGCTGCGGCCGTCCGGAACGGCGACCTGGACATCGCGTTTCTCGGCGTGCCGGAGAGCGAACCGCCTTTCGGGGTGGAGGCCGTTGTCCTCGGTCACGACGAGCACGTGCTGGTCGTGCCGGCCGGCCACCGGCTGGCGGACGTTCCCCAGGTCACGCTGCAGGAGATCGCCGAAGAGACGTTCGTCGACTTCGTGGGCGGGACGCCCGCCCGGGCCCAGTCCGATCAGGCGTTCGCCGCCGCGGGCCTGACGCGCGACGTCGCGTACGAAGCCGGCGTCGTGGAGCTCATCACCCGGCTGACAGCGCGCGGGCTCGGCATCGCCCTGCTGCCGTCGGCGTTCATCCGACCGCGGGCTGCTGACGACCCCGAACTGGCGCTGGTCCCGGTGGTGGACGGACCGCGTCGGACCGAGTACCTGGTGTGGAACCGCTTCAACCCCAGCCCGGCCACCCGAGCGATGCTCGACGTCCTCGGGGTGGGAGCGCCGTCGACAGTGACCTGAACCACGACGGGGGGCGACGGGGCACCTGGCAGGGGGCCTGCCCGAACGTCCCGGTCGGCGGTCAGGGCTGGATGTTCTCCAGGTCCTCCAGAAGGCTGGGGTGCTTGGGCTTCCATCCGAGCGTCAGCCGGGTGTACGCGCTGAACGAGGGCTGGTCGCTCGCGAAGATCTGGCCGAGGGGACCGAAGGTCTGTGCCGACACCGGCTCGACCGGCAGGCCCAGCCGCCGGCCGATGACCGTGGCGATATCGCGAACCTTGTCCCCCTCGCCGGCCACGGCGTGCCAGGAGGTACCCGCTTCCGCATGTTCCAGGCGAGCCGGAAGAGGACTGCCGCGTCGAGCGCGTGCACGGCCGGCCAGCGCTGTGCGCCGTCGCCCGGGTAACCAGACACTCCGGTCCGGCGTGCGATGTCGGTCAATATGCCGGCGAATCCGCCGGAACCCTGGTTGTGAACCGTGCGCGGCAGGCGTACGGCGTTGCTGCGGACCCCGCGCGAGGACAGGCCCGGGACCGACGTGACCGCACGACCCCGACCGCCGACCGGCCCCTCGGTCATCAGCGAGTCGGCGTCGGTGGAGGCGCGGCCGGGTACGCGGGGCGTACCCGAGCAGGCGACGAGGGGGCGGTCGCTGCCGACGAGTTCCTCGCCGAGGGCCGCGAGGGCGGCGCCCTCCTCCGAGACCGACGTCGCGAGGGTGTCGGAGCTGCTGAAGTCGTGGTCGAACGCGAGGTGGATCACCCCGTTGGCCCGGGCGGCCCCGGCGCGAAGGGTGTTCAGGTCGGCGAGGGCTCCCGGGAAGGGCTCGGCGCCGGCCGACTCCATGGCCTGCGCGGATGCGTCGGAGCGAGCGAGTGCGAGGACGGTGTGGCCGTTGTCGAGCAGTTCGGCGACGACAGCGGAACCGATCAGACCGGTGCCGCCCGTGACGAAAACGCGCATGGGAAGCTCCCCCAGGAGTGGATGGTGACCATGGGTAGATGGGAACCAGGCGCACGCGAACGCCTCGTCGTGGCTGCCGTCGACCTGTTCACCGAGCAGGGGTACGACGCCACGACGGTCGCGCAGATCGCCGAACGCGCAGGAGTCACCAAGAGCACCTTCTCCCGGCACTTCCCCGACAAGCGCGAACTGCTGGTGGCCGGACAGGAGACGCTGAGCCGACTGCTGGCCGAGGGGATCGCCGGCGCGCCCGCTGACGCCAGCCCGCTGGAGGCGGTCGCCGCCGGTCTGGAGCGCGCGTCGAGCGCCATGGGCCCCATGAACCGCGAGCTCGCACCTCGCCTGAAGGCGGCCGTCGCTGCCAGCGCCGAACTTCAAGAGCGTGACGCCCTCAAGAGCTCGCCCTGCTGCGCCCGAAGCCGGACCTCGCCCAGCTCGCAGGCGAGCCGGCCGACGTCCTCGCCGCTGCGCGCAGGCCGCCGTCGACGCACCGGACGGGCTGGGCACCACCGCCTCCTACGCGACCGAGGTGGCGCTGCCCGCAACGGGCACGTGGTCCACCCCCGGCAGGGGCGGCGCCCAGGCGGACATCGTCATCACCGCCCCCGAGGACGAGGTGCCGCTAATGTTCGTGGAGATCGACAACTGCTTTGAGTCCGCGCAGGTCCTCGCCGCGAAGATCGACAAGTACATGCGGTTCTGCAGACGGATGGTGAAAGACGTCGCCGTGGATCGTGTCGGATGAACTGTGGTCGTTCATCGAGCCGTTGCTGCCCGTGCCGGGTCCGAAGCTGGTCGAGGGCAGACCGCGGGTCCCGGACCGGCAAGCGTTGTGCGGCATCCTGTCCGTCCTGCACACGGGTATCCAGGGGGAGTACCTGCCGCAGGAGCTGGGTTTCGGCTCGGGCATGACCTGCTGGCGGCGGCTGGCCGCGTGGAACGAGCCGGGGTGTGGGACCAGCTGCACCGGTGCTGCTGAAGAAGCTCCGCGCGGCGAAGAAGCCGGACTGGTCGCGGGCGGTGATCGACTCTTCCCGCGTGTGGGCGGCCCGCAGGGGCCCACAAGCGGCCCCAGCCCGGTCGACCGCGCACGTCCGGGCAGCAAGCCGGCACGACGGGATGCGCTCCGGTCTCGTGACGGGACGGGGCCTCGATCCGGCCATCAAGGAACCCCTGAGGGGCCCACGGCCTCGCCCCGCCCTCCGAGCACCACTGACGTGCCTCAGCGGCTCGGCCACATCTCCACTGACGCGTTCGTTTGAGGCAAGGTGCCCACACGTATCGGCAGGGCCGCCGCTGAGCCGTCGTCCCGCACACCAGGGCAGCGGCTCAGCGGCGCTGCGTGGCGGCGGCGACGTGACCGCTCCTGTCGTGACCTGACGTCAGGGGCGAGCGGTGCCGAAGTGGCCCTCGTCGCGGTCGTCACCGTTCGGCCAGCAGGCCGGTGAGGACGCGGTCCGGGGTGAGGGGGAGTTCGCGGAACCGGATGCCGGTGGCGTGGTGGACGGCGTTGCCTAGGGCGGCGGCGGTCCCGACGATGCCGATCTCGCCGATGCCCTTGCTGCCCATGGGGTTGAGGTGCGGGTCGTCCTCCTCGATCCAGTCGGTCTCGATGTCGGGGAGGTCGGCGTGGGCGGGCACGTGGTAGGAGGCGAGGTCGGACTCGGTGAAGTCGCCGAACGGGGCGTCCATGGTGCTTCCCTCGGTCAGGGCCATGCCCAGGCCCATGGTCATGCCGCCGACGAACTGGGAGCGCGCGGTGCGGGCGTTGAGGATCCGCCCGGCGGCGAAGACGCCGAGCATCCTGCGGGCCCGGACCTCGCCGGTGACGGTGTCGACGGCGACCTCGGCGAAGTGGGCGCCGAAGGCGTGCCGGGCGTACGGGGAGTCGGCGTCCGCCCGGCCGGCGGTGTCGGAACGGACCAGGAGACCCTCGGCGGGCAGCGGACCCGGGTGCTCGGCGAGCCGGGCCGCCAGGGCGGCGCACGCCTCGTGCACGGCCCAGCCCCATGAGGCGGTGCCGGAGGAGTCGCCGGCCAGCGACGCCGGGGGCAGGTCGCTGCGGCCCACCTCGGTGCGCACCCGGTCCAGGGGCGCGCCGAGGGCGTCGGCGGCGACCTGGGCGAGGACGGTGCGCGCGCCGGTGCCGATGTCGGCCGCGTTCACCCTGATGAGGAAGGTGCCGTCGGGCAGGGCCTGGGCGGTCGCGGTCGACGGCCGGATCAGGACCGGGTAGGTCGCCGCGGCCACTCCGGTGCCGATGAGCAGTGGGCCCTCGGTCCGGGAGCGCGGGCGCGGGTCGCGCCGGTCCCAGCCGAAGCGGCGGGCGCCCTCGCGCAGGCACTCGGCGAGGTGCCGGCTGCTGAACGGCTTGCCGCTGCCGGGTTCCCTCTCGGGCTCGTTGCGGATCCGCAGCTCGACGGGGTCCACGCCGAGAGCAGCGGCGAGTTCGTCGACCGCCGACTCCAGGGCGTACATGCCGGGGGCCTCGCCGGGGGCGCGCATCCAGGACGGGCTGGGGACGTCCAGCGGCACCACCCGGTGGGAGCTGAGCAGGTGCTGGGCGGTGTACATGACGCGGGACGGCACCGCGGCCCGCTCCACGTACTCCCTGACGTGCGAGGTGTGCGTGGTGACCTCGTGCAGCACCGCGGTGAGGTGTCCGTCGGCGGTGGCGCCGAGGCGCAGCCGGTGCAGGGTGGGGGCCCGGTGGCCGACGACAGTGGGCATGTACCGGCGGGGGTAGGCCACCGTGACCGGCCGGCCGGTGTGCCGTGCGGCCATGGCGGCGAGGACGACGTCGGGGCGCGGGGTGCCCTTGGAGCCGAAGCCGCCGCCGACGTGCTCGGCCACCACGGTGACGTGCTCCTCGGGCAGGTCGAAGAGACCGGCGAGCACGGACTGGACGGTCGTGCTGCCCTGGCTGGAGGTGTACACGGTCAGCCGGTCGCCGTCCCAGTGCGCGGTGCTCGCGTGCGGTTCCATGGGGTGGTTGTGCAGGGGCGGCACCCGGTACTCGGTGTCCAGGCGGACGTCGGCGGTGGCGAAGGCGCCGTACGGGTCGCCGTGTTCTAGGCGGCCCGGCTGAGCGCCCCCGTCGAGCTCGTAGGCGTCCGGGTGGTCGGGGCGGAGTACGACGTCGTGGTGCTCGGTGGCGTAGCCGACGCGGACGGCCCGGGCGGCGGCGCGGGCCGTCTCCAGGGTCTCGGCGACAGCCAGGGCGACGCACCAGCCCCGGTGCGGCACGTGGCGGTTCTGCAGGACGGCGAGGGTGGCGTCGTCCGTCTCGCCGAGGCGCGGGGCGTCGCCGGGGGTCAGCACGGCGAGGACGCCGGGCAGCGCGAGCGCGGCCGAGGTGTCCACGCCGGTGACCCGGCCCCGGGCCACGGCCGCCGGCACGGGCCAGGCGTGGACGCGGCCGGGCACCGGGTACTCGGCGGCGTAACGGGCGTTACCCGTGACCTTCTCCCGCCCTTCTCTCCGCCCGGCGGGCGCCCCGAGGGCGGTGCCGGTGCGCGGGGTGGGGTGGGGGTCCTGCTCCAGGGCGCCGGTACGGGGCTGCCGGCCCTCGCCGGACTCACCCGAGGCGGCGGAGGCGGCGCGGGTGACGAGGTCGTCGTGCGGCAGAGCGGCGCCGGCCCGCGGATCGTCCCGGGCCGGTCCGGTGGCGGCCATCGGATCGTCGTGCGGCAGATCGGTCCCGGGCAGCGGGCCGCCGTGCTCCAGTGGGTCGTTCGCCATCGGTTCTCCTGGGGTCGGCCGGGTCCGGAAGAGGTCAGGCCGTCGCGGGTGCGAGGGCGAGGCGGTTCAGGACGTCCAGGGCGAGGTTGCGGGCGAGGGGCACCTTGTAGGCGTTGTCGCACAACGGCTCGGCGCGGTCCAGTTCCAGGGCCACGGCGCCCTCGAAGACCTCGGGGGTCGCCGCCGCGCCCAGCAGCGCCGTCTCCGTGTGGTGGGCTCGCCAGGGCCGGTGGGCGAGGCCGCCGAAGGCGAGCCCCACCTGGTCCACGACGCCGTCCGCGACCCGCAGGACGACCGCCACGGAGGCCAGGGCGAAGACGTACGAGGCACGGTCGCGGACCTTGCGGTAGGCGGAGGGCACACCGGCCCGGGCGGCCGGCAGCAGGACGCCGGTGATCAGCTCACCGGGGCGGATCTCGGTGTCCCGCTCCGGACGGACCCCGGGCAGCCGGTGGAAGTCGGCCACAGGGATGCTGCGCCCGCCCTCGGCGCCGTACAGCTCGACCCGGGCGTCGAGGGCCGCCAGGGCGACGGCCATGTCGGAGGGGTGGGTGGCGATGCAGTGCGGGGAGTGGCCCAGCACGGCGTGGTCGCGGTGCACGCCGTCGCGGGCACCACAGCCGCTGCCCGGCTGCCGCTTGTTGCAGGGTTTGTCGAGGTCCTGGAAGTAGGGGCAGCGGGTGCGCTGGAGCAGGTTGCCGCCGGTCGTGGCGGCGTTGCGGAGCTGTCCGGAGGCGCCCGCGAGGAGCGCCTGGGACAGCACCGGGTAGCGGTCGCGGACCAGCGGGTGGGCGGCGAGATCGCTGTTGCGGACGGTGGCGCCTACGCGCAGCGCGCCGTCCGGCAGTTCCTCGACCGAGTCCAGCGGCAGCCGGCCGACGTCGATGAGGACGCCAGGGGTCTCCACGCCGAGTTTCATGAGGTCGACGAGGTTGGTGCCGCCGGCGAGGTAGTGGGCGCCAGGGTGGGCCGCATAGGCCTCGACGGCCTCCTCGACGCCGGTGGGCCTGAGGTATCCGAAGCCTTTCACCCGATCACGTCCTCCACCGCCTCGACGTGCGGATAGGCGCCGCACCGGCACAGGTTGCCGCTGAGCCGCTCGCGGATCTCGACCCCGTCCAGCGGCACAGGCCGGCCGGAGGGCTCCGCCGGGTCGGTGACGTGGGACGGGTGACCGGCAGCGGCTTCGGCGATCATGCCCACGGCGGAGCAGATCTGCCCGGGTGTGCAGTAGCCGCACTGGAAGGCGTCCCGTTCCAGGAAGGCCCGCTGGAGGGGGTGCGGTTCCTCGCCGTCGCCGCCGAGGCCCTCGACGGTGGTGACCTCGCTGCCGTCGAGGGTGACGGCGAGCAGCAGACAGCCGTTGACGCGGCGCCCGTCCACCAGGACGGTGCAGGCGCCGCACTGGCCGTGGTCGCAGCCCTTCTTGGACCCGGTGAGGCCCAGGTCCTCGCGGAGCAGGTCCAGCAGAACCCGCCGGTGGTCGACGACCAGGCTATGGGGCTTGCCGTTGACCCGGAGGGTGATCTCCGAGTGCGGGTCGAGCGGTTTGTCGCTGGGCATGGCAGAGAGGGTCTTCCGGACGGGTCGTGGTGTCCGTGCACACCGCGTATCCAGGCTGCGACGCCTCACACGTCCCGGCCACTCCAGGGCACCCCGCGGCCCCCGTCGCCGGGCCGGTCGGCCGGTCCGGCGACGGGGGCGGGAAGGGCTCGGTCATCGTCCAGCAGCGACGCGGCGGACCGCCTTGTTCTTTGTCTACCAAGATCTTCCGGGCTTGCCGATGGCCTTGAGGGTCTCGGGGCGTTTGAGGGTCTTGCCGACGTCGTAGCGGGGTGCCCGGTGTTTGTTCTTGACGCCGGGTGGCCGTCCGGGGCCGGCGTCTCGAGGTTTGGGAACACGGGTGGGGCAGGCCAGGTGAGCGCGGATGTTCCTGAACCCTCGGCGGACCCGGGCGGGGGTGAGCCGGCCGGAGGCAGCTGGTTTCTCCCAGGGTCGGCGGAGGCCCTTGGCGAGGGGCCGGGCAAGCCGGAGCTGGGTGTGGGCGACGATCAGGATCCAGGTCCAGCGGTCCGCCGCCTCGGGACTACGGAGTTTCGGGGTGGTCCAGCCGAGCGTCTGCTTCGCGAAGCGGAAGGTGTGCTCCAGGTCGAAGCGGCGGAGAAACACCTGCCAGAATCGGTCCACGTCGTCCGGAGCGGCGCCGGTCTTGGAGGACCATAACCACACCGGTGGGGCATCACGGTCCTTCGACAGATGCTCGACCTTCAACCGGATCAACGTGCCTTCAACCAGGGGGAGTTCACCGTCATGGTCGAGCCATGAGGAGCAGTGGGTGAGCCTTGGGTGGACCCGGTCCCATGCCTGCGTCTCGGCCTTGCCGTAGTTGGTGGTGTCGGTGACTGTGGTGATCGCGGGCTCGGGCCAGGTCTCCGGCTTGGCGAAGCGGAATTCCGGGCCGTGCTTGGGCGGCCGACCGCCCTTCGGGTCGTAGACACGAGGCGGCTTCGGCAGTCGCATGACGCGGTCGGAGCGGACCCGGCCGACCAGCTCGACCGGCAGATCGCGCAGGACCCAGGCCAGGCGGGTGACGTCGTAGCCAGCATCGCTGACGATCACGATGTCCGGATCCCCGGCTCGCCACTGACCGGCGGCCATGAGCCGTTCAACGACTCCCCGCAGCTGGGCGGCGGTGACCGCGGTGGCGTCGTCCACCGGTCCGAGCCGGACCGCGTCCAGGATCGCGGTCCAAGAGGTGGCGCCCGGCTCCAGGACGGCGACGAAGGAGTAGGGCCAGCCCGGGATGAACTGCGATGCCGTCTTCGCCCGGCCATAGACATGGCAGAACAGCCGCTCGGCCGAGCACGGCGCGTCCGAACGAAGCCATGGCGACACATCGACGGCCAGGACCAGACGCCCGCCGTCGAACCGCGGCAGCGACAGCCCGGCCAGCACCGTCCGCACCCGCTCGACATCGATCCGGCCGTGGTTCAGGCCTCCGTACATCGCTCCGTGCCCACGCCGATGCTCGGGCAGCAGCGTCAGGTCCACCGGGGACTTCACCGCACCGTCCGCACACAGCACCGCATCCGTCAGCTCGAACAACTCGTCGCGTCGAGCAGTCAGACACTCGTAGAACTCGCCCCGGAAGCGTGACGCTTCCGCGAACGCATCCCTCCGCACAACATCAGGCAGCAGACTCACCCTCACGGCCTTCGTCTCGGTCACGTGCACCTTGGTCGGAGCACAGGATCAGACGAAGGCCGCCCCCATGTCCGGCGAACCCCCAGGTGAGCGACTCAGTACGAGACACCGTTCGAGGCCGGAAGATAAAGAACAAGCTAAGTGCCTGTTCCATATCTCCGGTTCTGGGTGACGCTGGTCCCAGCCCGGGCCAGCGGTCGACGGTGCCGGGCGGCCCGGAGGGCGGGTGTGTGGGGGCTGTGCTGAACGGCTGAGGCCGGGAGCGAGTCCGCCACTATCTACCTCACCGGACTCCACATCGCCGCCATCTCATGGCTCTACCATCTTCGAATGAGCGAATGGAGCCTGGCAGGCGAAGAGCTGTCGACTGCCCGACTATCACTGCGGCGTCCGACCGAAGCCGACATCGGTGCAATCTTCGCGATCCACAGTGACCCCGCAACCTGCCTGCACAATCCCTCCGACGCCCTTGCTCGGCCCGAAGAGGCCGAGGAGCTCTATCAGCGCTGGAACAACCAATGGCAGAGCTGCGGATACGGGTACTGGGTTGTCCGACGCCACAACTATGCCCGGCAATTGGGGTTCTGCGGGGTCAAGCCCATGGACCTGAACGGCATGAACGTTCTCAACCTCTTCTACCGTTTCGCCGCCTCGGCATGGGGTCAGGGCTTCGCCAGCGAGGCGGCGACCGCAGTGACCGACTGGGTATCGCGCCACGTTACCGACCTCCCGCTGATCGCCCGAGTCCGACCGGCTAACGCTGCCTCGCAGCGCGTGGCGGTACGTGCCGGCCTGATGCGGGCAGAACATCTCGACGGCCCCGGATACGACGGCTTCGACTGGATCTACGCAGCAAAACTGCCTGGCTGAGCGCACTCCGAGTGTGTGGTCCCTCGCCGAAGACCGTCCAATGTTCCGAGCTGAGCCACTAGGTAGGCCGTCATCCGTTCTGCCGCGAGCGGTATCCGGCTAGGGCGGGAAGCGTTCGCTGGCCGCTGCCTGCCGACCGGCTCGCGAAGGCATGCGCCGACGATTCAGTCCGTGAACGTTGCCGCGTCCGGGCCGCCTTCGACGACTGACCTGCGACAGGCTGAAGATCGCCTTGTCTGTCGTTGCGCGCCTGGCGCACGTGCACCGCAACTGACCTACCGGCACGGCGATCTCCACGCCGCCGTACTGGCCCGCGCTGTGCAACCGTCGGCAGGTCCCTCGGGGCCCGAGGTTAGTCGCCGCTTCCTCCAGTCCGACCGGGCTAACCTCGCCGACGCACCCGCCCGGCCCAGCGGTTCGTCGAGCTCGAACAACGGCTGTCCATGTCCTCGGTCAGGAGGCCTGGCAGGCTGCTGGGCTCGGAGCTTTCACGACGCCGACGCCCTCGAGGATAAGCTGACCCACCTCGAGCCGCAGGTTGCGGAGCTCAACTCGCGGCTTGGTGAACGCGACGAGAATCTGGCAGCCACTTGGGCCACCAACCGCGAGCTGATGTCTCAGCTCAACAGCACCTCAGGCCGATGCCGGTGAAGCCAAGAACGGAAGTCACCGGGTCGTAGGCGAGGTCTGGCTGCGATTGAAGATCCTGTCGAGGTGGTACTGGAGTGCCGCGATGGCAGACTCCGGCGTGCGCTGTCCGACGAGGATGCTGGTGCCCATGGTTGCCGTCATGGCAAGCAGGCTGATCGCCTCAGTGCGAGCGTCGGTTCCAGCATCGGCTTGGCCCGTCTCCTGTGCCTGTCGGATCAGTTGGGTGAGGGCATTCTCGGCGGCGTCAGGGTTGTCGATGAACGGCTGGGCGGCGAGGGCCTCGTCGGTCACGGACAGGATCGAGTAGGAGCTGTAGAGAAGGTGGAAGATTCGGCTCTCCTCGTCGGTCGGCAGCGAGGCAAGCAGCAGAGCCTCGATGGTCGCGCGGGGGCCCGGGTCTTGGCCGGCAGCGGCGAGGCAGGCGCCAACGCGGGCGGTGAAGCGGTCCGTCAGGTGTTGGAGGCCGTGGAAAAGCAGCTTTTCCTTGGTCTGGAAGTAGTACTGCACCAGGCGCAGTGAGACGCCCGCTTCGGCGGCGACGTCGCGCATGCCGACCGCGTGCAGGCCCTGCCGCCCTGCGACCCGGATGAGTGCTTCAGCGATCTGGGTGCGGCGTTCATCGTGGTCCACGCGCTTGGGCATCCGTGGTGTCTCCGGCCGTGGTGGGGGTGGGTGGGATCCCTGTCGCCGTCTGGGTCAGCTCGAGGGCTGCTTTTCATGGTACCGCCGTATCACCAATGTGGTACGGTCGTATCACAAAAAGCGGATCTCACGGAGGTAGCCCGTGCCCGAGAACACGCCCGGAACGCGCCGCGACATAGGGCGCTACGTCAACGACCAGTTGCGCGACCGTTACTTCGCCGCCTGCGACGTGCTCTACGCGAAGGGCGCACAGATCCGCTCCGAGACCGACGTGGAGACGAGCTTCGGAACGACTCACGTCTACCGGTACGGCCCCGCGGACCCGGCGGCCGAGTCCCGCACGCCGGTCGTCCTGATCCACGGCTCGGGCGGCTGCTCCGCGATGTGGTACCCCAACACGGCCGCGCTCAGCGCCGAGCGCCCCGTCTACGCCCTTGACACCCCCGGCGACCCAGGCCGCAGCATCCACCGCGAGCCGATGTGGCAACCCGAGCGGGCCGCCCAGTGGATGGACGAGGCCCTCGACGCCCTCGGCCTCGACAAGGTCCACCTCGTCGGCTCCTCCTACGGCGGCTGGCTCGTCATCAACCAGGTCCACCGCCGGCCCGAACGGATCGCCTCCGTCACCGCCCTCGACCCGGGCGGGCTGGAGAAGGTGGGGCTCCGCTTCTTCGTCTGGATCTTCGCCAGCCTCTTCGCCACCTTCGCTCCCAAGCGGCTGCGCCCGGCTCTGGCCAAGTGGCTGGAACAGCCGGTCATATCCGATCCGGATCTGCGCGCCTGGATCCAGGCCGGCGTGAAGGCCTTCCGGATACGCCGTCCCGCTCCACTGCCGCTGTCCGACGCCGAGCTGGGCACCATCCGGAAGCCGTTCTACCTGATCATGGGTAAGCGCAGCCTTCTGGTGCACCCGAAGCGTCAGCTCGAACGCGTTCCTCGGGTGATTGCCGGCGCCCGCGCCGAGATCGTCGCCGCGACCGGACATGGGCCGCAGATCGACCACCCCGACCTCGTCAACGCCCGGATGTTGAGTTTCATGGAGGACATCGACTCCCTCCACCCGGCGACGCCCCGGGACGTCACCGATGCGTAGCCGTCGCTGGGTTGTTCAGGCGGGTTTGATGGTGAGGCCGGTCTCGGTGAGGCAGCCGTCTATGAGGTGGCTGCGCCCGGTCAGCTGCAGCCCGTCGTTCCGGGCCCGGTCAATCAGCATCGCAACGAGCTGCTCATCCGACACCGCACTCGACGGTGCCTGAACCACCTCACGGCCGGCCTGACGGTGCATGATGAGCTGCCCCTGAGGCCCATCTGCTCTCTGTCTGGGGCGAAAGGCCGCCGACCTGAGGGAATGGGCCGCGGCCCGGGACTGCTCGGGGCGTCAAAGGGGGACAGCGAAAGTCTGGAGCAGCCGGGAGCGGTGGCCGGGTTTGTAGCAGGTCAGCGCGGCGATGGAGATGCGTCTGCGGGAGCGGCCGCGGACCCGCACGACTGGGGTCCGGCCGCGTTGCGACCAGGTCCTGGCCTGCGGCGGCGTCATGGAGAAGCCGGCTTCGTCTTCGAAGACGAGCCAGGCTCCACGGGCCGCCGCGAGTCTTCCGCGCAGGGCCACACCTCCTTGACCCACCCGGCTACTGCCTCGTCGTCCCGTTCCATGGCCCGTCGGGCCGGGACCTGGCAGGACCAGCCGTTGCGCACCAGGAGCTTGCGCACGCCCTGGACGGTGTAGGTCAGGTGGAAGCGCCGGCCGATCACCGTCTTCACGCGGCTCAGGGTCCAGCGTTGGTCTTCCCAGCCATGCGCGGCCGGCCCTTTGGCCAGCTCCGCTTTCAGCTGGGCGAACTGCTTATCGCTCAGCTTCGGCAGTGACGCCGGCCCCTGTGACCGCAGAGCCCGCGGTCCGTCTTCGTCCCACAGCTGCCGCCATCGCTGCACGGAGCGGACGCTGACTCGCAGGTCCTTGGCGATCACCGAGCTCGCCTCGCCCTGGGCGAACCTCTCGGTCGCCTTGAGCCGTAACTCCTCGCGGAACTGCTGCCGTTCGGCAGTCAGCCCGCCCCCTTGTGGATACCGCATGCCCCGGTGATACCGCACAGGCGACGAGCCGTCAGCCCCAACGACTCCACGAGTTCAACCTCAGTAACTGGCTGTTCTCTATCCGCTCGGGTGGTTGGCGGGGTTCGGACAGGGGCCTGGTTCGGGTGAGTCGGCCGGTGCGGACATATG
The DNA here is from genome assembly GCF_044740925.1 of Streptomyces sp. NPDC088254. NCBI lineage: Bacteria > Bacillati > Actinomycetota > Actinomycetes > Kitasatosporales > Streptomycetaceae > Streptomyces > Streptomyces sp. NPDC088254. Next base: position 382,389 of record NZ_JBIURQ010000005.1, read on the forward strand.
GATGAAGGGCCTCTTGGTAGCTCGCGTATGTCGAGTCCAGCGAGGAGCAAGAGGCCCTGTTGTCGAAGTGGTGCGTGGTCATGGTTGCCAGGTCCAGTCCGTCCACTCCTGGGTGTGACTGTCTCGCTCACAGGGTCGGGAACGCGGTCCACCGGCCGGGGCGCCGGCCCCGGTACGGCTCGGACATGAGCGATGCCGAGTGGGCTGTGGTGAAAGTTCCGCTTGCCGGTTCCGGGCTGGTTGGCGGGCCGAGGCGGCCGGCCGGAGGGGTTCTGTCACCGGCAGATGATCGAAGCGGTGCGCTATCTCGTCGACAACGGCATCAAGTGGCGGGCGGTACCGTCCGACTGTCAGCCCTGGCGGCGGGTCTAGGCATTCTTCGCCCGATGGCGCACAGGGCTGGTGGGCGAACTGCATGATCGCCTGCACCAGGCCGTTCGCCAGGCCGAAGGCCGTGGCCCGGAGCCGGGTGCGGCGGTGGTGGACTCGCAGTCGGTGAAGGCGAACGCCACCGTCGCCCACACCTCACGCGGGTTCGACGCCGGCAAGAAGATCAACGGGCGCAAGCGGCAGCTGCTCACCGAAACGCTCGGGCTCCTCCCGGCCGTGCTGGTCACGCCGACGTCCGTGATCCACCGGGACGGCGCCCGGGCCCTTCTGCCGACGGCAACCGGCCGCTTCAGGCGGCTGGCACGGGTTTCGGCCGACGGCGGCTACACCGGCCACCTCACCGACTGGGCCAGCCAGCACCTGGGGATCGTCCTCGACGTCGTCCGCCGAGGCGAGGACGTCCGAGGCTTTCAGTCACTGCCCCGCCGCTGGGTCGTCGAGCGGTCCTTCGCCGTGTTTGCGCAGGGTTTCTCAACCGACATCGGTGGACAGCGGTGCAGGTCCTGTGGATTGCCGTATGACGAGTTCCGTCCCGAGCATGACGTCGTCGACCGTTTCTCCGTTGTGGATCTCCATGAACATCTGCATGCCGCGGAAGCCCAGGTGGTTGAGGGGCAAGCGCACTGTGGTCAGGGAGGGTGAGATCAAGGAAGCCATCGGCAGATCGTTGAAGCCGACCACGGAAAGAGCCTCGCCAACGGTGAGGTCAAGCGTGTTCGCTGCGTAGTAGACACCCATGGCGATGTTGTCGTCGTCGCAGACGAAGGCCGTTGGGCGGGCGGGGGAGGACAGTACCGAGACCAGACGGTCTCGGACATCGCGCGGGTTGAGGTTGCACGCCATATGGCTTGCAGTTATGTCGGGATGACTGAGGACGCACTGGTCGAAGGCATGCGCACGCTCGGTGAAGGTCGAGGTGGGGCGATCCGCGCGCACATGCATGATGCGCCGATGACCAAGCGAGATGAGGTGGGCCAGGATATGCGCCATGCTACCGCCGAGATCCATGCTGACGGTCGGCGTGTGACGGGTCGGGGCATCGTCGAGGATCACGAGAGGGAGCCCGATGCGCAACTCGGCGACGTCGTCGGCCGACATTGAGCAGGCCAGAACCCCGTCGATTGCCTGTTTCGGTACGGGAAACGGCCCCCATCCGTCTTCTGCGGTCAGCGGGAACACCACAACGCCGATGCCATTCGTCGCGCCTGCCCGAGCGGCTCCGGCATGCACGGCGGAGAAGGCGGGGTTCTCCAGTGTCGGTACGACCAGAAGGACGGTTCCTGAGCTGCCCAGACGTAGGCTGCGGGCAGCCTGGTTGACCTGGTAGCCCAATTCGCTCGCCGTCGCCATCACGCGGCGGGCGGTCCCCTCACGGATCCTGCCCTTCCACTTGCCGTTCAAGACGAGCGAGACGGTCGACTGCGAAACCTGCGCCATGCGTGCCACGTCGGTGGCCGTGACGGCGCGTGGGGTTTCCGGTCCTGTCATCCGCATACCTGTCCATTGTTTTCGCTATGAATTTATTTTTGTAAAGGAGCGAATCGTTGCGGTCGCAAATCGATCGAGATATTCTAGGTCGATCTGTTGCGGCCAGGGGGCATTGTTGTCAATGGCGTCGATAATCCCGAAGAGGCGATGGCAAGTCAAGCGCAAACGGGCGCACCGACGAGCCTCGAGGCGGTTCGACCCGCCGGCAGGACGTCTCTTCGGTGTCAAATTGGCAGAAGTGATGAAATTAGCGAACTGTCTACCTGCCGAGCGCGGAGCAGGCGCCCTCTGATGCAGGGATATTGGGGTATCGCATCGAAGCCAGCGGCTGGAAAGACTCCTACCGCCAGCAGAGGGGCAGTGCTTCCGCTACGCCGGCGACGGCTTATGTCGTGGAGCGGTGCTGCGCCTGGACTGCCCTTCAAGAGCAGCAAGCATGACGGCCGGGCGCACGTCACGTTCACCGGGCTGGGGAGTCCTGAGGGTGCTGTTTCGCGGTGGACCTTCCCATCGCTGCGACAACAGCACATCCGGCAACCGCGAGCGCGCCCCCGGCTAGCAGGCAGGCCCGTATCCCGGTCTTGGACAGCGGGGCCCCGGTGGTGAACTCGCCTACGACCAGCAGGAGTGCCAGCCCGCCGGCGACGCCGAGCTGTTGGGTTGTGACGAGCAGACCGCCCGACACGCCGTGTTCGTCGGGATCGAGGCGGGCCGCTGCGGCGACTGCGGTGATCACGGCGACCAGGACCAGTCCATACCCGGTCAGGCAGGTTCCCACCAGGATGCACACGACCGCCGGCACGCCGCCCATGGGCGTGCCGGTGAGCACCACCATTCCTGCGGCGATCCCGGCGAGTCCGACGCAGCAGGATCGCACCGTGCCCAGACGGCCGTACAGGGGCCGTGCGGTCCGGGCGCCGAACGCGGCGGCGGCCGCGTCCGGCAGGAGCATCAGACCGGCCGTCAGCTCCGGCCAACCGAGCACGGTCTGCATGAAGGTGGTCACGAAATACACCATGGATCCGCCGGCCGCCGCGGCCCACGCACCGGCGATGTTGGCGTGCAGGATCGGTCGTCGGGTCAGGAAGCCACGCGGGAGCACCGGCATCTCCTGACTCTTCTGGCGCATGCGCAGGGCAATGGCCGAACTGGCGGAGAGCAGGAGACACGCTGCGAGTGTTCCTGGCCTTGAGAGGGCCGCGGGCACCAGGGAGAGCGCCATGATGCCTGCGGCGGCGCAGGCTGCCAGGAGGACCGCACCCATGGCATCCGGGCGGGCCGACACCCGGGGCCGGTGCTCCGGCACCCACCACAGGGCCATCAGAGCGGATGCCGCCGACAGGACGGCACACGTCCAGAAGACGGCCCGCCAGCCGGCGACATCGGTGATCACACCACCAAGGGCCGCTCCCAGGGCGAACCCCAGCGATCCCCCCGCACCCCACCAGCTCAACGCCACCAAACGCCGGTGCCCTGAAGTGAGGGAGGTGATCAGGGCCAGGGCGGCGGGGGTGGCGAAGGCGGCGGCTGCGCCCTGGGCGACCCGTAGTGCGACCAGGAGTCCGAATGTGGGCGTGGCTGCGGCCGTCATCGACGCAACGGTGAATGCAGCCAATCCACAAAGCAGCAGCCGCCGAGGTCCGTAGGCGTCGGCGAAGCGGCCCCCGCACAGCAGAACGGCCCCGTACGCCAGGGCGTATCCGGACAGCACCCATTGCAGGCTCTGCGCACCGACGTGGAAGTCCTGACTGATGTCGGGCAGCGCGACATTCGCAATGGAGAACTCCAGTGCCACCAGCAGCTGTACCGAGCAGAGCGCGACGATGCCTCGTCTCAGGCGGTCATCACGGCTCATCCGGCCGCCCCGTCCCCTGGTTCGCGAGTGAAGACGGGGAGATGAACCAGCGAAGTCACCGAGGGGCGGCGCTCCCCTTCCGTGGCGACGGCCAGGGTCTGCACGACCTCTCCGCCCGCTGCGCCGACCAGCGTCAGGAGAGCTTGGAGTGTGCCACCGCTGCTGACCACCTCGTCGATCAGGGCGACCCGTCGGCCGTCGATCACGGCGGCATCGTCTTCCCCCAGCACCAGTTCCTGCTCGCCCGCGGTCCCTATGGTGCGCACTGGTACCCGAAGCGGTGCCGTCATGTTCGGACGGACCTTCTTACGGGCGATGACACAGGGCCTCTTCGTCCGCTGGGCGAGCAGATGCGCCAGCAGGATGCCGCCGGACTCCGGACCCACGATGACGTCGGCGTCGTCGGTGAGCTGATCGGCCAGAGCTGCAGTTGCCACCTCCAACAGCTCGGTGTCGCCGTACAGCTTCAGGAACGCGATGGAGACATCGTCACTGACGGGTACGACCGGAAGATGACGCTGCAGGTCGCCGATGCGGATCGTGTGAACAGCCATGGTTCTCCTTGTCAGAGTGGGAAGTGGCAGACCCGGCCAGCGCGCGGTGCAGCTCGGGCAGACGGTTGAGATGGGGAGAGCGGAGCGGGAACACTGTGCTGCCCAGGACGAGCAGGTCGGCGCCGGCCACGGCCATACGGGGTGCGGTCGCCGGGCCCACCGCGCCGTCGACTTCGACCTCTTCGACCAGACCGGCCGCACGTAGCCGGGACGCCTCACAGACCGTCTCAAGCGCTTCGGGCCTGAACGGGCGGCCGGCTCCGCCAGGGACCACGCTCATGATCGTGAGGCGGCGCGGGCGGATACTGCGCACGGCCGGTACGGATATCGGCTCGCCGGGGTCGACGGCCAGCGCGACCGACGTGCCGTCGTCGCCGACGTCCCGCAGTGCGGCGCCGACCTCGGCCGTCAGCGAGCGCTGGTGCACACAAACGCTCGTCGCGCCGCGAGCCGCAGCCTCTCGTACAGCCGGTTCGGGACGGGTGAGCATGATGTGCACGTCGATCGGCAGGTCACAGGAGTCGCGTAGATCGCTGATGGCCTCCAGAGGGAGTCCGAGCCCCCCGCCGAACGCCGGGTCCACCAGATCGACGTGCAGGCGCGCCACGCCCAGGCCGTGCAGGGTTTCGATGTGCTGTCCCAGCCGCGTCTGGTCCAAGCAGACCACGGAGACGGCGAGTTCGGGATACCGCATCCCGGCGTCGCCGCCGGGATGGTCAGTGACGAGGGTCATGAGGTGGTCCTTCGTTCCTGTCGTGCGGGGCATGCCTGACTGTGGAGCCTTGCGGCCAGAGCGGGTGCCATCCAAGGGATCGCGGCGGTGAACGAGAGCCCCTTCATACGGGGCCGCTGGCCGACCGCGTCGGTGGTGTGCACGCTGCTGATCGCACCGCTCTCGAGCAGCCTGCCGAGCCGCCGTGAACCCGACGGGGTCAGCCTGAGATGGGTGGCGATCACGTCGATCCGGACGGCGGGGCTGCGTTCGCGGATCGCGGACGTGACCGTCTCCACGGTCGCTGCGCTGGTGATCAAGTCGTCGACGACGACCGCATGCGGCACGTCACCGATGTCGTACGGCGCGCGTAGCGTAACGTCCACCTGCTCCGGGCCGACGCGCCGCTTGTCGGCCACCAGCAGAGGCCGCTTCAGCGTCGCCGCGAGCATGGCGACCTGGTCGGCTGCACCTCGGTCGGGGGCGACGAGTACCGTCTCCCGGCCGATGAGGGGGTGCAGCAGTTCCAGGTGCAGCTCGTGCACGGGCAGGAAGGTCAGCTGGGCGCCGCTCCGGATGAACAGGGGCCTCAGCAGATCTTGTGCGCCCGAGGCGATGGTCACGATGTCGTTCAGGCCGGCGGTCCTCGCCAGATCGGCCAGCAGGCCGGCCATCAACGGCCTGCGCTGGCCGGGCACATGCCGGTCGTGCCGGGCGTACGCGAGGTGCGGCAGCATGGCCGCGATGCGGCCGGCGCCGTGTTCGCGGTAGGAGCGGGCTGCCGCTAGAAGACTCATCAGCGACGCGTCGGCGGGAGCATGCGCGCCGGTAACCGACTGGCAGAGCAGGACGGTCCGGCCGGACGGATCCTCCGGCAGGTCGATGCACAACTCGCCGTCGGGAAAGCGGCTTTCGAAGCCGTGATGGCTTTGGACGTTCCAGCCGGCGTCGTGCAGGGCTGCTTCGACGAACGGCGCCTGGCCGGGGAAGTCAGTGGTGAAGCCTTCGCAGAACCCGACGATGAGGCCGTGCGGGGTCATGGCCGGGGCTCCGTCACGGCAAACAGGCTGCGCACGGCATCCTGGATGTCATCGCCGTCGTAGGTGCAAGCCGCCAGCTCCCTCAGGTTGGTTGAGGCGTTGACGGCGACGGTTCTGCTCAGGGTGCGAAACAGCGGGACGTCGGAGTCGGAGTCCCCAAGGGCGATGATCTGCTCCTCCTCGAGGCCGAGATCCAGCTGGAGTTGTCGTACGATCTCCGGCTTGTCCTCAGGATTGAGGATGTCGTGCGGGTAGGAGGACGCGAAGACGTGGTCGAAGCCCGTGAAGCACTCGGCGAACGGGCGGGGCGCCATGGTGATCAGACAGGTGACGATCGAAAGCTCCCGCAGCCGGGCCAGGGTGGCCTCCAGCCCGCCGATCCGGGGACAGGCGGCGAAGGCGTGCCGATAGAGATTGGGGCCGGCGTGCGCCCACGATTCGAGGCACCGCTCGGCGAACTGGGTACTGTCGATGAGCCGGTCGCGGTAGGCCTGCTCCAGCTGTTCGACGGTCGACCCGTCCCCGGCCGCGAGCCCGATCTGCCGGCAGGCCGTGGTGTTCGGGAGCAGGGTGCCGTCCATGTCGAAGACTGCCAACCCGGTCGGTATCCAAGCTCTTTCGGCGGCCGGGCCGGCGGAGTCGTCAACGAGATGCGCCATAATCCCCCCTCAAGCCATCGAGAACAGATGCGGCAGGCTGCGGTGATGTGCCAGTGAGTCCAGCAGCTCACCGGGATCGGCTCGGACAATGACGTTGTCCAGATAGCGCTGATGCACGAAGCCTTCGGCAGTCGCGTGCTGGAGGTAGCCGAGCAGGGGCTGAAAAAAGCCGTCGGTGTCGAGCAGGGCGCACGGCTTCCCGTGCAGGCCCAGCTGAGCCCACGTCAGTACCTCGAAGAACTCGTCGACCGTGCCGAAACCGCCGGGCAGAGCGACGAAGGCGTCACCGAGCTCGATCATGCGGGCCTTGCGGGCATGCATGTCGGGAACGATCTCCAGGCGTGTGAGGCCCTGGTGCGCGACCTCGTGGCCCGCGAGCTTTTCCGGGATGACACCGACGACCGGGGCACCACCCTCAAGAGCGGCGTCGGCAACGGCTCCCATGAGACCGGTGGACGCGCCTCCGTAGACGATCCCCAGCCCTGACGCGGCGATGGTCCGGCCGAACTGGGCTGCAGCATGTCGATGCGATGGCCGTCGTCCAGGGGAAGCACCGCAGTACACCGTGACAAAGCGCATGGAAGAGTCCTGTCTGAGAGGCGCGGGAGAGTGCGTGTTACCGGAGGGCGGCTCGGCCCACTGCAGCGGAACCAGTCGACGCAGGTTCTCGACAGAAGAAGTAGCCGACAAGATTCGGCCACACCTGCGCCCGGAGGTGGCCCGCGGTCCAGGTGGCCGACATTGTGCGGCGACCGACCGGCGGACGGACTGCGCACCGGGACTGCCGCTACACCACTGCCTGCTCTTCGCCCGTGCGGCCGGTTTCCTGTGCATGAACGGCTGAAAGGTGTGGCTCATCCATCTGGCCGCCGGGGCGCTGAAGCCGTATTGCTTCCCAGCTGTGGGGAATGTCCGAAACCAGGCTCCATAGCTTTCCGGATCCCGACCAGAAGCCCCGTCAGTGGGCGTGCATGACCAGAACTCAGCCATGTGGCCAAAATTCTGCCGCTTGTATCGAGCCAGACGCGACATCGGGCCTTGGGGTGATCCGCATCGAGGGTATTTCATGATTGAACTGGGTAGTAAGTCGCCGCTATGGGCGGCGCGTGAGGGCATATTCGCTCCGTTCGTGCAGGAGGGGGCCGCTGCAGTCACCGACAGCGCGTCCCCACGAAACCGTCATACGTATGAGCAAGTGGGACTGTAGCGCACTCCGAGCCGTCAACTCCCAGCAATGATCAGGTGCTTGCCACGCGTTCATTCGTATGACTACCCTCGTCCCCGTTCGAAGTGCTCCTGCTACGAACGCGCATCGTCGGCTTGCTTGCTGAGCCTGCCGGCGGCGCACGGGTGAAGCGTTGAGCATTCAATTTCTAGGAGCACGTATTCCTTGCCGACTTGCACGCTGGGGTCGGTTCTGCACGTGAGCGTGACACTTCGTCTTAATCGAGGAGCGGTTCCACGTGAATCAGTCTGTCCAGCTTCTTGTCGATACCCTTCTCGTTCTCGGATTCGGGGTTCAGCACTCCGGACTCGCCACATTGAGGGTCAAACGCACGGTAAAAGCCAAGACGGGCATAGAGCCGCTGGCCTGGCGGTCCGTCGAGTCACTGTCCAACGTCGTGTACATCCTGGTTGCGGCCGCGCTCTGGCAACACACCGACGACGTGGTCTGGGAACTATCCGGAATATCCATGGTCGTCATGTACGGCCTTGCTGTCGTGTCATGGCTCTGGTACTGGCAGCTTCACCTGTTCGAGTACGACTGCGGTCTCGCCTTCGGGTCGACGACCCTCGTCGCCCAGACGGCCGGTGCTCCGGGCCCCAAGCTGATCAGCTGGAAGGTCGGCACCCGCCGTTGGATCCGGTTCCCCGTCCACACAGCCTTCTTCGGCATGTTCTTCCTGCTGCCGACCATGACCACCGACCTGCTGGTCCTGGCCATCGTCCTCAACATCTACAACGTCGTCGGCAGCATCCTCTACGACAAGCGCCTGATCGCCATGGCCGGTGAGTCGTACAAGCGCTACATCGACGTGACGGGGCTCATCTTCCCGCCGGTGTACCGCTGCCCCCAGGGCGCGGCCGACCTGCCGATGGAGTCCCCGGCGCACTGGCGCAGGCCCGCAATGCACCTGCCCGGTCTGGTCGTGGGCGTTGGCCTCGGCGCTTTGTACTCCGCGCTCATCGGCCCGAACGCCGTCACCCCGATGGACATGCTGCAGGCGGGTGGTGCTGGCCTGCTCGGCGCCGTCCTCAGCGGCCTGATCCTCGGCACGATCCTCAAGCCCAGCGCGTCCGACTGGGCACAACAGCAGACCGACCTGTCCACCACGGTCGCCCTCAACGCCGCCACTGGTGTGGTTACCTGGGCCGTCATCGGCTGGGTGCAGACCGGCACGGCGCCGTCGTTCGCCGCCTTCCTGCCCCTGTGGTTCATCGTCCAGTACCTCGGCCACGTCTTCGCCTTCCTCGCCAACCGCAGGAAGTGGGGGGCAGCGTTGAGCGAGTCCGACTCCGCCGAGCAGTCTCAGACACCGCTGGCCGCGCCGGCCAAGCAGCACGCGGGTACTGCTGCGGCAACGATCACACCCGGAGGCATTCGTTGACGGAAACGCTAGTGACCACCGGTCTGGGACAGCGGCGCAGCGCCAGTCTCGACATCCCGCTGCGCAGCCCCACGTCTGAGACGCCGTTTTGGCACCGAGACGAGCCGGTGCTCGCCGTCATCCGCCTCGACCCCGAGTACGCCCGACTCAAGCAGCACTTTCCCAACGGCTGGGACCACCTCGTCCACGCCAAGTCCCTGTTCGACGGCATAGCCGCTCTGGACATCCCGCAGGTCGAGCCCTCATCCGGGCGGCGGGAGCAGACGGTGTCCCTTGCCCAGGCGGCCGCCCAGGAGCTCCTGGCGTTCGCGGACGAGGAGACTGCTCCTGGAACGCAGGACGCGGTCCTGCACGCCCGGACGGCCGCCCAGCGTCTGAACGCCTACGCCCGCACGGGCGAATGGGAACCGATCACCCTGCAGGAGCCGCACCCCGACCGGCCCTGGCTCTACTGCGGCCCCATCGCAACCTGGGCCATGCGCGCGACGGCACAATCCATCGGGTTCCTGGTGGCGGTGCCCAGCAACGACCTCCAGCAGGAGGTTGACATGGTCACCCTGCGCACGAGCTGGGTCCGTGACCGGATGGCGGAAATCCTGGGGGGCGAGATCAAGTCCGTCCAGGACAAGCAGCCGTCCATGTACGTCCTGGACCTCCTGCTCAGCGGCGGAGAATCAGCTGTCGGGCACAAGAACTTCGCGCATTTCTTCCCGCTGGAAGCCCCGCAGTCGCGAGTGAATGGGCCGGAGTTCACCGTCGTCTTCGCCAACATCCACAGAGAACGCATCCAGAACTGCTCGCTGAGGTTGTTCAGGAAGATACAGGGCGCGGACGCGCAGACCCGGCTCGAAGCTCTGCTGCGCACCTCGCTGCGCTGGTTCCGCGGACACGACCTCGCCCACTTCTGGCGCAAGTCCACGGTGACGGACGAGGGCAAGCCGGCGGAGGGCCTCACCCCCTTCGAGAGCATGGCCCTGGAGGAGACGTACGCCGATGTCCTGGGCCTGCTCTCGGCCGGGCTTTTCTCCTCCGACCTGCATCTGGGCGAGGCCTACCGGGCCGAACTCTTCCGATACCTGTCGCGACGTCACCATCACTTCGCGGACACCGCGGCGGCCGTCCTCACCGCCGGCTGGCTCCAGTCGTACCAGGTATCCCTGGAACCGGACCCGAGCAAGGACTGGCTGCTCAGCGCACGTCAGGCCCTCGAGGAACTCGCCCGCGCCCTGCACAGCACGCTGTGGGAAGAGGACGCCTCCCAGGTCGCAGTCCTGCGTTCGGCCCTCGCGACGGGCGCCGACTACCAACAGAGCCTCGGCAGCGTGTTCCGGTCGCTGCCCACCGACCTGTCGTACACCTTCGGCTGAGAGAAACATGAAACAACGTACTGTCGTCATTTCCGGCGCGTCCTCAGGCATCGGCCTCGCCACCGCACGCCGCTTCGCCGCCGCGGGGGACCGCGTCATCAATCTGGACCTTTCGAGGCCGGAGGACTCCGACGCGGTGGGCGAGTGGATCCACGCCGACGTCACGGACTGGAGCGGCATTCACTCCGTCCTGGACGCCATACACGCCGAGCACGGCTCGATCGACGTGGTCGTCGCCAACGCCGGGATCAGCCTGCGCCGCACGTTCGTGGAGATGACCGAGAAAGACGTCCGCTCACTCCTCGACATCAACGTGCTCGGCGTCATGGCCCTGTGGCAGGCCGCCGCCAAGCACATGATCGCCGCGCGCTCCGGGGTACTGCTGGCCACCGCGTCCACGAACGCGTCCGCCGGCTATCCGTACTACGCCGACTACAACGCCTCCAAGGCCGCGGTGCTGGCCCTGACCCGCACCCTCGCGCTGGAACTCGCGCCCCATATCCGCACAGCGTGCGTCAGCCCCGGCTACGTGATGACGCCCATGCAGCGCGCCGAATACACCGACGAAATGTTCGCCGAGGTCAACGCGAAGATCCCGGCTGGCCGCCATGCCGACCCCGCCGAGATCGCGGACGCCTTCTTCTACCTCGCCTCCGACTCGGCACGTTTTTTGACGGGCCAGCAGATCGTGTTGGACGGCGGCGAGTTGGCCGGCGGCACGGCATCGGCGCACGGCACCGTCTTCGGCTGAGCAACTCCGCTCCATGATGAAGGGATCGATATGCAGCAAGGCTTCGAGAGCAGTCGGCACGGCAGCGGGGCAGGCACTCTCGTCACCGCCAAGGGCGATCAGCCGCTGAGCACCCTGGAGCGCGCCTGGGTGCTCGACGAACTCGCCAGGTCCGGCTACCTGCTCCTGCGGGGCTTCGCCCCGTCGATCGAGCAGTTCTCCGAGCTGGTGCAGTCGGTGTGCACCCGCACCACTCTCGACCCGGCGCGGGAATTCAGCGAAGGAAAGACGGTACAGAAGGTCGACCTCGGAACCGATGCGGTGGGACTGCACGTCGAGCACGGCACCAACCCGCTCACGCCGGACCTCACCTGGTTCATGTGTGAGAGCGCGGCCCGCCTCGGCTCCCAGACCACGGTCTGCGACGGCTACCGGGTCTGGGAGCAGCTCACCGAGCAAACCAAGCAACGGTTCCTGGAGCAGGACATCGTCTACTCACGGAACATCAGCGAAGAAGCATGGCGGGCTTTGACCTCCAGCCTCCTCGACGGAGCCAAGCGGAACGATGAGATCACAGTCGACGATCTCATCGGGCTGGCCAAGCTCTTCGGTGAGGACAAGCTGCAGATCCGCGCCAATGACGACGGGTCCATCCACTACGTCTACAAGGTGCCGGCGGCACACCCGACGCTCTTCGGCGACCGGCTTTCCTTCGCCAACAGCATCCTCGGCCCCTCTTATCACTACGAGAAGCCTCGTATCACCTTCGCGAACGACGAGGAGATCCCGCAGGAGGTCATCGCGGAGATCGAGAAGGTGACGGCCGACCTGACGGAGGACCTCGACTGGCAGGACGGCGACGTCGCAATCGTCGACAACACGCGCGTCATGCACGGACGCCGGGCCATCCAGGACGCGGGTCGTCGCAAGATCTACGTCGCCCTGGGATACGTCGACGACCGGCGCTGACATCCACACGGGTGCGGCGGCGACGGTCTAAGCACCCAGAGACGACGCACCGGGCGGGCAGTGAACGACGCAGGAACCTCATTGCCCGCCTGGCTCGCCCCCCACTGTCAAGGGCCTGTGCTACCGAAAGGAGTCAGCAATTTCCTCGCCGAATAATTCCGTCAGCATGCTGCACGATGCGACATCCGAGCTTCCGCAGCGTCGTCTCAAGGATGACTGGTCCTACATCTGCTGGAACAACACGGCACATTTCTCGGAGGAGTACCAAGACCGGATCTACTCCGTTCTCGTGGAGATCTCCACGAAGGCGTTCGGCGCGGACATGACGCCGTATTGGCGCGACCGCAGAAAAGGGCGCTTCTTCGAGAAGATCTCCAAGTTTTGCCTGCTGGTGGACCCGTTGGGCAACATCAGCGGATGGACCGGATACCACCGGCGCATCTTCGGTAACGCGCACTGCCTCTACCTGGACTCCAGCGGTGTGCTTCCCGAATCGCAGGGCGGCGGTCTCATGGGGCACATCCACGCCAAGATGATCGCCCTGGAATGCCTCACCTACGCCCCTCGACCGGTGTATCTGGTGGCGCGGACGGAAAGCCCGGTGGTGTACCGCCTGCTGCGCAACGGGTGCGGCCCGGACAACATCTGGCCGGCTCCGGACACCGTCGTCGACAGGCAGGTCTCGCTGATCGCCACCGACGTGGCCGAATGGCTGGGCCAGAGCGACAAGTTCGAGCCCGGCAGTCTGCGTATCCTCGGCGCCTACGACAACCTCGACGCCCTCTACGGCGACCTGCCCAGCTGTGGCGATCCCACGATCGACGTCTTCTTCCGCAAGACCCTGCGCCCGGAGGACGCCTACATTGTGATCGCCAAAGCCGGCTTGCCCAGGATCGCCCAGCAGTGGGCCAAGAAAGAGATCAAAGCGGTGCGCGCCGCGCAGTCACAGGGGTTGCCGTGGCTCGCTTCCAAACCGGCGGGAAGGTGAGGGAACCCATGACTGCGCACACCCCGGCTGAGGCCGATATCACCGAACGCGCCAAGGGCGTTCTTGCACCCCTGCACGCCGGTCTCCTGGACGAGGCGGAGAGCCTCTACCTGGACGTGCACCGCCATCCCGAGCTGTCGCACCAGGAAGAGCGCACAGCCGCCCTGGCCGCCGGCTGGCTGGAGAAGGGCGGGTTCGACGTCGTCACCGGTGTCGGTGGCCATGGCGTGGCAGGCGTTCTGCGCAACGGCGACGGCCCCACTGTGATGCTGCGCGCGGACATGGACGCCCTGCCGGTGCAGGAAAGCACCGGACTGCCCTACGCAAGCGAGCGGCGCGCCCTTGACAGCGAGGGCGCGGAGGTGCCGGTTTCTCACGCCTGCGGCCATGACGCCCATACGAGCAGCATGCTCACCGCCGCCGTCCTCCTGGCCCGCGCCCGGCACGCCTGGCGAGGCACTCTCCTGGCCGTCGCGCAACCGGCGGAGGAGACCGGCGACGGAGCGCAGGCGATGCTGCAGGACGGGCTCTACAGCCGGATCCTCAAACCCGATGTGGCGCTCGCGCAGCATGTCGTACCGTTGCCGATCGGTATCGTCGGGCATCGGTCAGGGCCCATGATGGCTGCTTCGGCGGTGATGAAGGTCAAGATATTCGGCCGCGGCGGGCACAGCTCCGCACCGCAGGCGACGATCGACCCCATCGTGATCGCTGCACACGTGATCACTCGGCTGCAGACCATCGTCGCCCGTGAGGTGGATCCGGCCAGCTGCGCCGTGGTGAGCGTCGGCACGCTGCACGCCGGCACGAAGGCCAACATCATCCCGGATGCAGCAGAGCTCGGAATCAGCGTGCGGTGCTACGACGACGCTCTCCAGGACCATCTGCTCAATGCCATCAAGCGCATCGTGGAGGCGGAAGCCGCGGCCTCCGGAGCACCCCGCCCCCCTGAGGTCGAAGTGATTGAGGGGGTCCCGGTCAACGACAACTCCCCGGCCCCTACCAGCAAGGTTCGTGCCGCCCATGAAGCCTATTTCGGGAAAGACCGGGTCATCGAGATGCCGCTGCTGGCGGCCAGCGAGGACTTCCCCTACTTCGGCGCCGCGGGCGCGGGCGTGCACTATGACGGCGCAGCGGTTCCCACCGTCTACTGGGTCGTCGGAAGCACGTCGATCGAGGCGTGGCAGTCGGCTCTTGGCGCCACTCCGCAGGAGAAAGTGAAGCACCTCCCCACCAACCACTCACCGCAGTTCGCCCCAGATCCACGGCCCACTCTGCTCACCGCGTCAGAAGCCATGGTGACGGCCGCACTCTCGTATCTGGCCAGCTAAGTAAGTTGAAGGAACGACAGGTGTCGACGAAACCCAACCACAAGATCGGATACCGGGAAGCCACTGCGCTCGGTGTCGGCGGCATCATTGGCGCCGGTATCTTCGTACTGAGTGGTACCGCCAGCGGTATCGCCGGGCCTGCCGTGGTCGTCTCATTCGGTATCGCGCTAGGGGCGTCACTCATTCTCAGCCTGTGCTACGCGGAGCTGAGTTCCATGCACGACGACTCGGGAGGACCGTACGCCTACGCGAAGCGCCACCTGCCGCCGTTCGTGGCGACCGTCGTGGGCTGGGCCAACTGGGGTGCGTGGATGTGCGCCAGTGCTTACGTCGGCATCGGTGTCGGAAGCTATCTCCACTTGCTCGTGCCCGCCCTGAGCCAACCAGTCGCTTCTGCTGTGGTGATCGCCGTCTTCACCTGCCTGAACCTTCTGGGAATCCGTTTCTCGGGCAAAGTGCAGTTCATCGCACTCATCCTGACCGTGATCGTCCTGCTGGGCTTCATCGCCGTGGGCACCGCCCATGTGGACACGGCCAAGTACACGCCGTTCATGCCACACGGCATGAGCGGCGTCATGCAGGCAGCACTCATAGGCTTCCTCGCCCTGACCGGTTGGGACGCGATCGTGGTGTCAGCCGAGGAGATCGAGGATCCCCGCCGGACCATCCCCCTGTCGATCCTGACGAGCCTCGGCATCTCCTTCATCCTCTACGCCGGACTCCTCCTGATCGAAAACGGGATCATTCCGTGGGACAAGCTGGGCGCCTCGGAGACTCCCGTGGTCGACGTCAGCCGGGTCTTCCTGGGCTCGCACGGCCCGTTCGTCGTCAACTGCATCGTGCTGCTGGCCCTGTTGGCAGCGGTCAACGCGAACCTGATCGTCATCTCGCGTGCCTCGATGGTGCTGGCCCGGGATCGGCTGGCTCCCCGCGTACTGAACCGGACCATCACCGACAAGAATGTTCCCGCCATCGCCATCGTGTGTGCCGGCATCGCACAGACACTCATGTCGATTGCGGGAAACCTGCGATTCGCGGTCTCCGCAACCGGTTTCCTCTACACGCTCACCTTCATCACATCGATCCTGGCCCTGTTCAAGGCGCGTCGACGCGGGATCGTCGCCTCGTTCAAGGTCCCCCTCTATCCCTTGATTCCAGCTCTTGCTTTGCTGCTGTGCTTCGTCTTCATCACCTCGGCCGGCGTTGCGGGCATCATCACTGGCATCGGATGGATCGTCATCGGCCTGTGTTACGCGCAATGGAGAAAACGCGGTGCGCTGAACGAACGGGTGCTTCTGCCGTCACCCACCGGCACCGATGACGCAGCGAGCGCGTCGGTACGCGACCAAAAGGGAATCTGAGCAGCGGTGAGACGGGTCTTCCCGGAACATGCTTTTGAACCCGGAGTCCGCCTCCAGGACACGACGGTTCCGGCGCACCCGCCGATGGCACTGCCTCCCATCCCCTGCCCTCATGACAGAGGAGACGCATGCGCGCTGCATTGATCCAGGCCGACGTGGATCACAGCCAACCCTTCGAACAGCGGGTTGCCGCCATGTGCGACGCGGTTGTCGCGCAGCGCGCCGCCGATCTCGTCGTCCTTCCGGAACTGTGGGCAACCGGCTACTTCGCCTTTGACGACTACGACCGCACGGCCGAGCCGCTCCACGGCCCGGCCGCCCGGGCCCTGAGGGAAGCCGCTATCGCCGCCGCCGTCCACCTGCATGCCGGAAGCATCGTCGAACGCGGGCCGGGAGGCAGGCTTTCCAACACGAGTCTGTTGTTCGGCCCTGACGGCACCTTGCTGCACGCCTACCGGAAGGTACACCTCTTCGGCCACCAGTCGAAGGAGGCGGCCCTCCTGGAGCCGGGCGACACCGTGCGCTCCCGGAAAACCAGCGTCGGCCAGATCGGTCTCGCGGCCTGCTACGACCTGCGGTTCCCGGAGCTGTTTCGAATGCTGGCCGACGACGGCGCCGAAATGCTGCTCGTAGCCGCCGCCTGGCCGGCCGCACGGATCGCGCACTGGCGGCTTCTAGCCCAGGCCCGGGCGATAGAAAACCAGGTGTGGGTGCTGGCATGCAACGCGGCAGGGCGTCAGGGCGACATCGAGCTGGGCGGTGCCAGCTTGATCGTCGATCCCTGGGGCCGGATCACCGCAGAGGCGGACACAGGCGACACCGTGCTGTCCGCCGTTGTCGACCCGGCCGACGTCGGCCGGGCCCGCAGCGCTTTCCCGGCCTTTTCCGACCGTCGCCTCCCCCCTGTTCACCCCGCGGCTCCGGAGACTCTCGCACACGCTCCCGCGTCTCTTTCCCGGCCCAGCCCTTCGCACGCGACGAGCTGCAGCCACTGAAGAAGTCCCTGACCCACCCCAAGGAACTCCCCATGATCCACCCCGAGACCACAGGCCCAACGACTCCCGCCACACGCAGCCTCACTGTCGGTATGTCGCCAGAGATCGCCGCCCGATATCCGCAGTGCCGCACCGTCTTCCTGCTGGTCCAAGGCATCAAGAACGGCGAGACCTGGCCCGAGACCGAAGAGGCGCTGGCCGAGTTGGAAGCCGAGGTCAGGCAGGGGCATCGGCGCATCCCGGACGAGAACGAGTCAGCCATCTCCGTCTGGCACGAGCTGCTGCGCAGCTTCGGCACCAATCCCCGCCGGGCACGCCCGAGCATTGACGCCCTTGGCCGGCGCCTGCGCAAGTCGGGCCGACTGCCCCGCGTCTCCCCGCTCGTGGACACCTGCAACCTGGTGTCGCTGAACTACATGCTCCCCACGGGCGGATTCGACCTGTCCGCATTCCACACTGGCATCGAACTGCGCTACGCGAAGCCCGACGACGTGTACGTGCCGTTGGGTGAGTCAGACAAGACCGAAGTGCCGTTGGAGGGCGAGGTCATCTACGCCGACGGGCGGCAGGTCATGACCAGGCACTGGAATCACCGGGACTCCGACGTCACCAAGGTGACGGCCCACACGCGCGACGCCGTGCTGTTGCTTGAGGGTATCGCCCCGGCGATCCTCACCGAGACACTGCTGCAGGCGCGCCAGGAACTCGCCGACCGCGTGGCCCCGCACGCCGAGTCTGTCAGTCTCCATGAGATCGATCCGGCAGTCCCCTCACAGATCGTCTGGGAGCCGACGCTCTGACGGACTGCGCCCCAAGGCGGACCCCTTCTGCGTTGCTCGGCGGGCGGCGCACACTGCGGCGTGCCAGATATGCCCCTGCCCGCGCGGACCACCTCCGCAACGACACCTCCGGGGCCGTCGCAATCCCTGCCCCTTCGACCTCCGCCCCCTATTCCGCTGCACCCAGCCGGATTCCCCCGTCGTGTGATCGAGAAGGAGAACCCGCCATGCCCTCCCGCACCATTGACGAAAGCGCCGTTGTCATACGGAACTTCAACGAGCTGACCAGTGCCCAGCGTGTACGCGCGCTGCAGATACCGGACTTTCTGGAGCGACTGCCCCGGCAGGCCACCGACCGGGTCGACGACACACACCAAAGCGTGTACGTGGCCTACCCGCAAGGCGCGCCCGAGGGCGAACCGCGTTCTCCGCTTGGCCGCATCACAGTGTTCCGCCGCAACCTCCTCGCCCACCGCAACCCTGCCACCGGCACCGGCGCGCTGCTCAATGGCAGTCTGATCGAGTTCCCCGTCACGGCATTCCTCGACCCCGGACTGTGGGATGCACTGTTCGAGAAGGCGTACGAACACCTGAGCGAAGACGGCGCGAGGGTTGTGGGGACCTATCTGCCCCCCGAGTGTTCGGCGCACACCGCTTACCTCACCGACCGAGGCTTCGAGCGCCTCGCTGAGTCCGATCGACTCACCACCGCCGCGTATGACGCGTTCCAGTCCAAGTCGTATCTGTACATACGACAGTCCGGCCAATCGAGCCCCCGGAGGCCCGACGCCTATCCCATCTCGCCCTCCGTGAACCTGATGCGCACCGCGAACGCCGCCATGGCGCTGCAACCGGAGAGCGCCCCCTGGGCGGCAGTGCGCAACTACTCCGGTTACTCCGGCTACCCCTGGCTGACCCCTCTCCTGGACCGGCTGCTCGATTCCCCCCGACGGCTGCTGAGCATCCCGGCGGGCACGGGTGACACGATCCGCCTGCTGCCTGAGCGCATTCTCAAAGACATCGACTTGTGCGTGGGCATCGACATCCTCGACCGCAACACCCGCTTCGCTCGAGCCCGGCACGACCGCCCGCACATCGACGTGCTCAATCAGCTCCTGGTTGGCGTCTTCCTGGAGGCGAAGCTGTCCGCGGACGCAGCCCCCGCACTGTCGCTCATCAACGACGTCTGCGCGCGCGCCGGACGCCCGCTCGCGGCCGGCGAGGCAGCCGACCTCTACGTCGAACTTCGCGCGGCAGCCGAGGAAGCGCTGGTCTGCGGAGGGATCGCCGACTGGTTCGCGCTCACCAAGGGCATCAGCCGCTACCTGCGGATTGCACCGCAGCCAGGGCTGTACACCGACGAGTCCAGCGAGGGCCGGGAACTGGACTACTGCCTGGCGCTGGAGGAGGCCCTCACCGGGGAAGAAGTGCTTGAGCTGGCCGAGCGGCATAGCCCGGTCAGACTCGCGAGCGCTGACCTCCTCGGCCTGCTGCGGAAGAAGGCGAGCAGCGGCGACTTCGTCTTCGAGACGGCCGACATGTTCGGCTTCCGGACCGAGCAGCCTTTCGACGCAATGTTCGTGTGGGAGGCCGCTCTGATCGTGGCACGGTCGGGCCGCCAGAGCGACTTCGTGGACATGGTCGATGCCAACCTGGCCTCGGGCGGCGTCATCGTGATGACCGGCATCCGCCGCGAGGACGGTCAGCTCGGCCGTGACCTGGAGATCATCCGCGACGAGTTTCGAGGGCGCGGCTACACGACCACACAGACCAACGCTGCTCCGCCGACGGACCGTTGGGCGCGGGGCTACCTGGAACAGCCCGTCTTCCCCGTGCTGTTCGTTACGAAGCCGCAGTGAGCCGACAGCGGGCGGTGCAAGAGGCAGCCTCGTCATTCGAGAAACGGAAGTGGCATGATCAAGGGCACCACCGCAGTGTTCCGGGCTGCTCGGGACCTGCTCCTGGACCTGCGTGAGGATCACGACGCGGCAGTCGAGCGGTTTCGCTGGCCCCGGTTCGAGCACTTCAACTGGGCACTCGACTGGTTCGACGTGACAGCCCACGAGCATGAAGACCGTCTCGCGCTGCTGGTGGACACGGACGAGGGAAGCACTGTTGGCGTGACCTACGCCGAGCTGGCACGGCGCTCGGACCAGGTCGCGAACTGGCTGCGCTCCGTCGGAGTCCAGCGAGGATCACGCATGATCGTCATGCTGGACAACCAACAGGAGCTGTGGGAGACCCTTCTCGCCGGGATGAAGCTGGGCGCGGTGATCGTTCCGACGTACACCACGGTCTCGGCACCGGACCTGGCAGACCGGGTTGCCCGGGCAGGCGTCAGCCACCTCGTCACCACGGCCGCCGTGGCGTCGCGGATCGGCCCTGCGCACTCGGATCTCACCCGCATTGCGGTGGGCCCCGAGCAGCCCGACTGGCTGCCGTACTCCATGTCGGCCGCCGCCCCGCGAGAGTTCACCCCGGACGCCCCCACCCGGGCCGAGGAACTGCTCTTCCTGTACTTCACCTCCGGCACCACCGCGAAGCCGAAGATGGTGGCCCACACCCATCTCAGCTACCCGGTAGGCCACTTGTCCGGGATGTACCTCAACGGTCTGAGGCCCGGCGACCGGCATCTCAACATCTCCGCGCCCGGGTGGGCCAAGCACGCCTGGAGCTCCTTCTTCGTGCCGTTCACCGCCGAGGCCACACTGATCGCGCTCGACGCCGAACGACACCCGCCGGCTTCGATCCTCTCCGCGCTGTCACGCCATGCGGCCACCACGTGCTGCGCGCCGCCGACGACCTGGCGGGCGCTGATCCAGGAGGACCTCAAGGACCGCCCCGTGGCCCTGCGGGAGGCTGTGAGCGTGGGCGAGCCACTCAGCCCCGAGGTGATCGAACAGGTGCAGAAGGCATGGGGGATCACCGTTCGCGACGGCTACGGGCAGACCGAGACCACGGCACAGATAGGCAACACCCCCGGCCTGCCAGTGCGCCTGGGCGCGATGGGCAGGGCGCTGCCCGGCTACCGCATCACACTGGTGGACCGCACGAGCGGTGAACCCTCACTTGAAGGGGAGATCTGCGTCGATCTAACGCAGGCCCCGGCAGGCATGATGACTGGCTACCTCGGCGACGAAGAACGCACCGTGAACGCTTTCGCCGACGCGCTCTACCACACCGGTGACCTTGCCTCTCGCGACGCGGATGGCTACATCACCTACATAGGTCGCCTGGACGACGTCTTCAAATCGTCCGGCCACCGCATCTCGCCTTTCGAACTGGAGAACGTCCTGGCGGAACACCCGGAAGTCGCGGAGGCCGCCGTCGTCGGGGTCCCAGGACCCTCCGGCGCTCTGGTGCCCAAGGCGTACGTGACGCTCGTCGCGGGCAGCGAGCCCACTGCTGCCGCGGCCCGCTCGATTCTCGCGCACGCCGCAGACCGTCTCGCTCCTCACCAACGGATCATCCGCCTGGAATTCAGAGCTCTGCCGAAGACGACCTCCGGAAAGATCCGCCGGGCGGATCTGCGGGGCGCGCCCCCGACGGCCGGAATGGACTTCAGCGTCGGGGAAGTCCTCACCGAGGGCCAGAATCAGGGGGAGGGGATGTGCTCGGGCTCGTCCTCCAACTCGTAGAAGCCGTGGCCGTCGAGGAAACGGACGGTGCCCAGATCGCGCAGCAACACCTCGTCCACCTCGTGCGCCATCGACAGCGCCATCGGGTACGTGGAGTCGTCCACCGTGCAAAAGATCGGATCCCCGGGGGTGACCATCGCCCGCACGCTCTGGACGCTTTCCAGCGCCTGCAGCTCGTCGAGTCCGCGGTAGGCGCGCAGCCGCCCACGGACCGGCGAGACCATGCCGGCCCACGCGACACTGCGGTGCACTGTGTAGTCCTCCTCATGGCGGGCGAGGAAACGCTCGGGGTCGGTGTAGGCGTCGATCGTCCAGCTGATCTGCGACTCGCCCGTGGCCTCTTGCGTGAACCCCGGGAGGTCCAGCCCGGAGATCCGGGCACCGACCTCCACCAGGCACGGGCCGTCCGGGGTCAGCTTGACCTCGATGTGCGCCGGGCCGTGCTGGATGTCCAGTGCGTCCAGAACCTGCAGACCGTAGTCCACGACTTGGTCCTGCACGTCGCCGCGGCGCGGCAGCAGATGACAGGCCACCGCCAGATCCATCACGCCGTTGGCGCTGATGCGGTGGGTCTTCCACACGTCGCAGACATGGTGGTGGCCATCCCGGCTGACCGTGTTGACCAGGTATTCAGCGCCCACCAGGTACTCCTGCGCGACGACGCCGTCGCTGGCCTCGGAGAATATGTTGCGCCGACCGGAGAGCCGGCGGAAGGCGCGTACCGAGTCCTCTGGGGTGTCACACCATTGAACGCCGTCATTGGCGGCACTGCGCAAGGGCTTGACAATGACCCGGCGCCCCAGCTGCCGGTGCCACGCCAGGAGTTGCTCCTCGTCGTGCACCCGGATCTGCTCCGCGCCGCGCAGTCCGCAGGACTTGATGCGCTCGATCATCTCGAACTTGTCTCGGCGCGCCTGGCTCAGTGCGGTGCCATTGGTGGGGATCCCCAACACGTCCGAAAGCTGCTCACTGAGTGCGTCCGCCAGCTCCACGCCGAGTTCGCCACCGGCCAGGACGGCGAGTGGCTTGAATTGAGTCAACTTGTCTACCGTTTCCCGGATGTCTCCGTGATGCACGAAGTCGGCCGCATACGGGTGCGGGTCGGGCTTGCCCCGATAAAGCTCCGGGATCTCCGGCGTGCTCTGCACCCTGATGGGTGTGAAGCCGGCGGAGGAAAACCCTGCAGCCAGCCGCTGGGAAAGAGAATAGGTGTCGACCAGGACTACATGACGATAGTTCATCTGCGTGGAAACCTTTCGATTCGGAACGGCAAAGCCACACGGAGGGCTGACCGAGGCAGCTACGATTCCAATCGATGCCGCATGGTCTGTCAACTCCCCCTGATAGAAAGCGACCTGGCAGGTTGTCGCTTGGTGCGGGACGATGATTACATACCGAAATATAAGATCGAACATCATGTGTTTGCAGCTGTATGGTTGCATAGGGGCATGGTTGTGGCGCGCCGCACATCGGCCGCTCGTTCACCATGGGGGAATTCTTGACGTTCGGTTCGAATATGATTCGTGCCTTCGGTGTTGTTCGTCTGGGCGGATTACCGAGAAGCTTCTGGGTCGTCTTCTCAGGTCAGTTCATCAACCGCATCGGCAGCATGGCCGTGCCTTTCCTGGTTCTTTATCTGGGCGATCAGGGGCTGACGGCGGAGGACGCGGGATGGGTGCTCGGCGCGGTCGGTGTGGGCGGCCTCGTCTCCCAGCCGCTGGGCGGTGTGCTCGCCGACCGGCTGGGCCCTCGCTTCGCGCTGGTGGCAGGGCTGTCTGCCAGTTCCGTCACCATCGCCCTGCTCGGCATGGCCCGAGGTCTGACGGCGGTCCTCGCCGTCGCCCTGCTGTTCGGTGCCGTGGCCGACATGTACCGTCCGGCCGCCGCCGCAGTGGTGGCCGCAGCCGTACCGGCCGCCGACCGCCCGCGCGCCTACAGCCTCATCTACTGGGCCGTCAATCTCGGTGTAGCACTGGGCGGCTTGCTCGCCGGCCTGCTCGCCGGACACGGCTACGGGACCCTGTTCGCCGTGCAGGCGCTGGCCACGGGTGCGTTCACCCTGGTGACTGTCGTCCTGTTGCCGGCGGATCGTCCGGCGCGCGAACAGGTGCCCACCGCTGAACGGTTGGCCGCTCCGGGTGTGCTGCGCGACAGGCTGCTTCTCGCCTTGACCGCGCTCAACCTGGTCAACGGGGTGGTCGCCGCCCAGATCACGGTCGGATTGCCCCTGGCCATCAAGGACGACGGCCTCGGCGGCTCCGTCTATGGATCGGTCTTCCTGGCCAGCGGCATCATCATCGGCGTCACCCAGCCCCTGCTCTCCGCCTGGTTGGAACGGTATGACCGGCTGGTCGTCCTGGGGGTGTCCTGGCTGGTCTTCGGCTTGGGCATCGCCGCCACCGCGCTGGCCACCACCGTAGTCGAGTACCTCGTCACGGTATGTGTCTGGACCCTGGGTGAGATCGGGGCGGCCAGCTTCGTCGGTTCCCTCGTCGCCGACCTGGCCCCGGACCGAGCCCAAGGCCGCTACCAAGCCACATTCGGCTGGTCGTACGCGGCCGCGCAGCTGATCGGGCCGCCGATGGGAGCTCACCTGTACGCCACCGCAGGGCCCACCGTCCTGTGGTGGACGTGTGCCGTCCTGGGCGGCGCCGGGCTGGCCGGGGCATTTGCCCTGGCCGCTCCCGTACGGCGCCGGCTGCAACGAACCTCCAAACCCATCACTCTGCAGAAGGCTGTGTGAACTGTGATGCTTACAGCAACGGATAACCCGCACATATCCTCACCGGCCGTCCCGCTCTTGGAGCTGTACCGGCGTATGAGCCTGGCCAGGCGCCTGGATGAGAAACTTCCCGACCTGGTGGCGCAGGGACTCGTCAGCGGACCGATGCATCTGGGTATCGGTCAGGAGGCCGTGGGTATCGGCGCCACTGCGGCGCTGGAAAAGGGCGACATCGTGACTGCCACGCACCGTCCGCACTCGCTGTATGTGGGATGCGGGCTGTCGCTGGGCCACACTCTGGCGGAGATGATGGGGCGCGCCGACGGGCAGTGCGGGGGCCGCGGCGGCCACATGCTCGTGGGCGACCGGGAACACGGCCTGCTCGGACCGTCCGGCATCGTGGGCCACTCATTGCTGCTCGCCGTGGGACACGGCGTGGCGCAGCAGCGTGCCGGCGGGCAGCGGATCACGCTGTGCGTCACCGGTGATGCCTCGGTCAACTCAGGTGCGTTCAACGAGGCGTTGAACATGATGGCGCTGTGGCAGCTGCCAGTGGTGGTGCTGGTCGAGAACAATGGCTACGGACTCAGCGTGCGGCTTGACCGCCATGTCCACGAGACGGAGCTGTACCGGCGGGGCGCCGCCTACGGAGTGCCCGCCGTGCGGGTGGACGGGGGCGACCCCGAGGCCGTACGGGACGCTGTCGCGCAAGGTGTCGGCCGTGCCCGTGCGAGCGGCGGCCCGACTTTGGTAGAGGCTGTGACTTTCCGCGACTGTGCGTTCTCCGGCTCGGATCGTGGCGGCTACCGGCGCGAGGACGAGTGGGACGGCTACACAGATCCTTTGGAACATGCCGCCGCGCGGCTGAGGGCGTGTGGCACACCCGAGGACGACCTTGCGCGCATCGCCCGCGAAACGGCGCAGGAGATCGAGGACGCGGTCGCCTTCGCTGCCAACAGCCCCTGGCCCGACCCGGCGGACCTGCTGGTGTACGCGACGAAGTGGGATGGCGGGCAGGGTCGATGAAGCAGATGACGTACAGCGAGGCCCTCAACTGCGCGTTGCGTGAGGAGATGCGGCGGGACGAGCGGGTGATGCTGCTCGGTCAGGACATCGGCGTGTACGGCGGTGTCTTCTCGGTCACCCGAGGATTGCTCGACGAGTTCGGAGCGGACCGGGTCATGGACACCCCCATCTCGGAGAACGGGATTGTCGGAGCGGCGATCGGGATGGCCATGAACGGTCTGCGGCCGGTCGTGGAGATGATGTACACCGACTTCATGACCCTCGCCCTGGACAGCATCGCCAACGGCGCGGCGGTCTTCCCCTTCGCATACGGGGGCCAGGTCAAGGTACCGGTCGTCATCCGCTCCCAAGGCGGCGCCGGCATCAGCGCGGGCCCCCAACACTCCAAGTCGCTGGAGGCGTGGACGGCCCACCTGCCCGGGATCCACACGGTGATGCCGAGCAACCCGGCCGATGCCAAGGGCTTACTGGCGGCCGCGCTGCGCAGTGAGGATCCTGTCGTGTTCGTCGAACACAAACTGCTCTATGGGGTGAGCGGGCCCGTGCCGGAGGGCGAGCACATCGTGCCCCTTGGGACCGCCCAGGTGGTGCGGCCCGGCACTGATGTCACCGTGCTGGCCCTGTCCAGAATGGTCAGCGAGGCGTTGATCGCTGCCGAACGGCTTGCCGAAGAGAGCATCGACGCCGAAGTGGTCGATGTCCGTTCGCTGCGTCCGCTGGACGTCGACACCCTGGCGCGTTCGGCGTCCAAGACGGGGCGGGTGGTAGTCGCGGCCGAGTCCTGGGTCCGCTACGGCCCCTCCGCGGAAATCGCCGCCGCCGTGACCGAGGCCGCATTCACCGACCTGCGTGCCGCGGTAGTGCGGCTGGGCTCCCTTGGAGTGCCCTATCCGGCCAGCCCAGGCCTGGAACCTGCCGTGCTGCCGGATGCCACGGCCATCCAACTGGCCGTCGAAGCCCTTATCAAGGAGTAGCCATGCCGGACAAGCGCTTTGAGGACCGGGTCGTGCTCGTCACCGGGGGCGGCACCGGCATCGGACAGTCGATCGCCCTTGCGTTCGCGCGGGAAGGCGCCCTGGTCGTGGTCGCCGGGCGGCGGACGCAGGAGCTCAAACAGACCGTCGTTCTTGCCCGGGAGGAGGGCGGCAGAGCGGATGCCTGCACGGTGGACGTCACTGACGAGGAACAGGTCGCCGGTCTGATGGGCACCATCCTTGACCGGTACGGCGCCCTGCACGTTGCCTGCAACAACGCCGGAGTGCCCGGATCGGGCCGTATGCTCCACGAATTCGGAGCCGAGGACTGGCGGCGCGTCACCGACACCAACCTGCAAGGGGTGTGGTTGTCGATGCGTCACCAGATTCCCGTGATGCTCAAGCAGGGCAGCGGAGCAGTCGTCAACGTCGCCTCCATCGCCGGCATCGTCGGCTATCTCAACGCCGCCCCTTATACCGCTGCGAAGCATGGTGTGGTGGGGCTGACCAGGACCGCGGCGATCGACTACGGGCCTGCCGGCATCCGGGTCAACGCCGTGTGCCCGGGCCCCGTGCTGACGCCGATGCTGGAGCAGGCACGCAGGGACCGCGGGCCGTCGGCTGACGAGTTCTACCTGCGCAATATCCCCCTGGGCCGGCTGGCGCGGCCTGAGGAGGTCGCTTCTGCCGTGCTGTGGCTGTCTTCTGACAGCGCCTCATATGTGACAGGCCAGGCACTGGCCGTGGACGGGGGTTGGACCGCGCAGTGACTTCCAGCCCACTGATACGCTCCCTGGACCTGCAGTTGGAACTCGACTTGGAAAAGCGGCGGGGCCGAAGCCAGCAGTTGGTGGCGGGGCTGCGGCGGGCCATCGAGAGCGGCAGGCTCCTGCCCGGCTCGCGACTGCCCTCCACCCGCGGCGTCGCGGCCGACCTCGGCCTGGCCCGGGGCACGGTCACCAGTGCCTATCATCGTCTCATCGCTGAGGGGTACCTGGAGAGCGCACAGGGTTCGGGAACCAGGGTCGTGGTTGCCCCGCATGGTGAGGCCCGCGGCCGTCAGCCGTCGTCGCTGCATGCGCGCAGCCCGTGGCAATGGAATCTCAGGCCTGGTCTGCCGGACGTGACGATGTTCCCGCGCAACGCCTGGGTCAGGTCCACCCAGCGGGTCCTGCGGCTGGCACCTGCCGAGGCGCTGGATTACGGAGATCCGCGAGGCCGGCCGGAGTTGCGCCAGGCCCTGGCCGACTACCTGGGCCGCACACGCGGGGTGATCACCCAGCCCGAAAGAATCATCATCTGTCACGGTTTCACCCAGGCTCTTGGCCTGATCGCGGCTGTCCTTGCCGAACAGGGGATGGACACCGTATCGGTCGAGGATCCGTGCTATCCCCTGTTCCGCAATGTCATCGAGACGGCCGGGCTGAGTGTCCACCCTGTCGGGGTGGATGCGCAGGGGCTGCGTCCTGAAGCGCTGCGTGGCCGGGCCGCGGTCGTTACTCCGATCCACCAGTACCCGCTGGGCGCGACGCTGGCGCCGGGCCGGCGCAAGGATCTTGTCGCCTGGGCGGAGGAGGCTGACGCAGTCATTGTGGAGGACGACTACGACGGCGAATTTCAGTTCGGCAGGCAACGCGTTGGGGCCTTGCAGGCTTTGGCCCCGCACCGGGTGATTTATGCGGGAACGACGAGTAAGACTCTTGCTCCGGGACTGCGGCTGGCGTGGCTTGCGGTGCCAGCGGAATGGGTGGAGCGGATCGCGACGGCGAAGCGGGTTGCAGACCAGCATTCAGCGGCGCTGACGCAGATGGTGTTGGCAGATTTGTTGCGGTCGGGTGGGTACGACCGGCATGTGCGTCGATGCCGTGAGCGTTACCGGGTCCGGCGCGAGCAGCTCAGTACCGCCCTGGAGCGGGAGGTTCCTGGGGCGTGGCTGGCCGGTGAGGAGGCGGGGCTGCATGCGTTGGTCCGCTGGTCGCCGGACGGCCCGGGCGAGCGGGAGGTTACGCAGGCTGCACGCCGGGAGTCGCTTGCTGTGGCCACGTTGGGCGGTTACTGGGGGACGCCCGGGCCCCACCCGCCAGGTCTGGTCGTTGGGTACGCCACGCCGCCACAGCACGGTTACGCGGGTGCGCTGGGTGCGCTGGTGCGTGTCCTGGGCAGGTGTTTCGCCGCCTGATCTCTCGGGGATCGGGTGGTAAAGCGGGCCAAAGGACTCCCTCGCGCTCGGCCTCCGCGCCTGGATGCCGATGCTCGCCCTGACCAGCGAGGCCCGCCGCCGGGAACCCAAGAAACTCCGTCTGCGTCTGTTCTCCGCCGCCGCCCAGCTTGTGAACACCGGCCGCCGCCGCTGGCTCCGCTTCACAGCCCGATAGCCCTCGACCGACGTCATCACCTACGCGATCGACCGGCTCCACGCCCTCCCG
This sequence comes from Streptomyces sp. NPDC088254, assembly GCF_044740925.1. NCBI lineage: Bacteria > Bacillati > Actinomycetota > Actinomycetes > Kitasatosporales > Streptomycetaceae > Streptomyces > Streptomyces sp. NPDC088254. The sequence continues at coordinate 411,002 of NZ_JBIURQ010000005.1, forward strand.
AACCCCGACTGACCAGCCATTTCGACCATCCCGACAACCCGCGCCACCACACCGGCGAAGTGGAACCCGGGCGCCCACCCGACGCGACAGCCGGGCCCTCAACCTGCCCCAACCCCGAAAAGATCCCACACAGACACCGAGTCCCCGTCAACAAGCTGACGGGGACTCATGAACGATCAAGGTTAGCTGCCCTGCTTGACCAAACGGTGACGTTCGAAGAGCGGCCGGCTTCTTATTGCAATGCATGGTCCACAAGTGTTGCGGCCGCGCCGGTGTACTGCGCGGGATCGCATACTGCTTCCAGATACTCCGGGGTGAAAGTGTCGGCTGTCTGCGGTAGCCGCGCCAGGACCCGCGCCAGTGGGATGCCCAGCCTGGCGGCTTCCGTGGAGGCTGCGGTCAGCAGCTTTTTGGCCTGGTCCTTGCCCAGTCGGGGGGCGAGGAGGGCGGTGATGCGTTCGGAGACTATCTGGCTGCCGGTCAGGTCGAGGTTGTGGAGCATCCGCTGCTCGTGGACGGTGAGGCCCTCGGCCAGCTCGACGGCGGTGTGAGTGGCACCACCGGTCAGCCGCAGTGCTTCCCGTAACAGCTGCCACTCGGCGTGCCATGCTCCGCCTGAGCGTTCGTCCTCCGAGACCAGGCACTGCGTCAGCCCAGTAGCGATGACCGGCACTTGCAACGCGGCAGTGCGGATCATGGTTGCCAGGACCGGGTTCCTCTTGTGGGGCATAGCTGAGGAGGCGCCCCTGCCCTCCCGGGAGGGTTCGGCGACTTCTGCGATCTCGGTGCGGCTGAGAGTCTGGATGTCCAGGGCCAATTTTCCGACGGCTCCCGCGGTGAAGGCGAGGACTGCCGCGACGTCGGCGAGAGGTGTGCGCAGTGCGTGCCAGGGCAGCGGCGGGCGGGTCAGCCCGGTCTGCTCGGCGAAGGCGTCCAGCAGTTGCTCAAGGTACTGGCCAGATGCGACGGCGTCGGCGGCGCCGTCGATGCGTGCGTATTCAAGGTAGCCGGCGAGGGTACCGGCGGCTCCACCGAGTGAGAAGTACAGCCCGTGCTCGAATATGTGGGCCAGGCGTGTGTCGGCATCAAGGAGGAGTTGGCGCCAGCCGGCTGCCTTGAGCCCGAACGTGGTGGGTACGGCCTGCAGGGCCAGGGTGCGTGCGGCCATGGGTGTATCGCGGTGTTCGCGGGCCAATGCGGCCAGAGCGTCGGCAGCCTGTGCCAGGTCGGTTCTGATGAGGCGCAGAGCCCGGGCGGTGATGAGCATGGCGGCAGTGTCAAATATGTCCTGGCTGGTCGAGCCGCGGTGTACGTATTCCGCTGCTGCAGGATGCTCTGCTGCCACCTGTTGTGTCAGTGCGCGGACAAGGCCGACGACAGGATTGGCTGTTTCGCGGGATTCGAGGGCGAGGGCACGGATGTCGAAATGTTCCGCGCGAGCCGCGTTGGTGATGGTGTCGGCGGCCCAGGTTGGCACGGTGCCGAGGGTGGCCTGGGCCCGCACGAGTGCTGCTTCCGCGTCAAGCATGCCCTGAAGCCAGGCGTGATCGCTGACGGCTGCCTCGACGGGGGTGCCGACCCGGACCGGGGAGAGAAGTCCTGAGTCGGCCGGGATGCCGGACGGCGCGATCATGAGCTCACCTTCCTTCCGCCAGACCCGGCCCATGTCTCGGCCCCGGCCATTCCACCGGTGCCCACCCCTGTACGGGTCCCGGTTCCGGCCCACGTGCTGGGTTCAGTCCTGCTGGCGGCCGGGGCGGGGGAGAGCGCGAGGACGGCGCGGGCGACGGCATCGGCGTCGCCGAGGCTGACGGAGTCGACGCCGGGGCGTGCGGCAGCGGTGGTGACCCAGTGCACGGACTCGGTAGGTATGCCGTGGGCAAAACGGCGCGGATGGGCGCGGCCGTGGGCGTCGATGACGTGGCCGGGCCGGGCGGTCACGGCAAGTCCGCCGGTTTCGTAGGTGGTCCCGCAGCCGCCCTCGATCCGGAAGGGCGTGATGTGCCCGTCGTCCAACAGTTGGCGCATCAGCGGGTCGGTGGTCCGGCGCATGTCGGGCTCGGGCAACCGGGCCTCGATGAGGACGCGTGCCCTGACCGGCGGGGCCGGTATGTCGTGGGAGGTGCACACGAAGCCCCGTTGGTCGGGGTCAACGTGGATCTTGGCGCCCGGGCCGGTCACCTGCAGGACCCCGGCGTTGATCAGCGCGATCATCTGCTCGATGCGGAAGGCGGGCGGTCCGATCGACAAGAAGGCGTTGAGGGGTGTGTACCAGCCTTCCAGGTCGTTGCGGTGGGAGTTGCCGTCCAGACCGCCGTGGTCGACCGCGAGACGGATCTCGTTGCGCAGATCGCGCAGGATGTCAAGGGCGGCCTTCACCGGATTGCTCACATTCCCGCCGCGGGCCCGTTGGACATCCTGCCGCAGGTATTCGACCAGCCAGGTGTGGAAGGCGTCTCGGTCGGCGAACTGCAGTCCTGTGTAGGGGCGAGCGAGTCGATCCCAGTCCCAGCGGTCTTCGATCGCGATGCCGAAGGCGTCCAGGATCTCCACCCGGTGCGCTTCGGGTTCGGCAGCCAGGTACAGCTCGGTGAACGCCTCCCGGTCGAAGCTGCGCTCACAGCTGTCCAGCAGGGTGCCGTAGTAGACGCACTCCGTCTCGCGGGCGATCAGTGGCCACAGATCGGTCCCGAAATAGACGCGGTCACCGTCCTGGGCGCGATGGTGCAGCTGTTCGATGCGCTGCGCGGTCAGCAGCCGCGGTACGTAGCGCCCGTGTGCGCCCTTTTCGTTCTCGCCGCGTGCGTGATACGGGATGCCCCGCCGGGAGGTAGCGCACATCCGGGGCTCCAGCCCCGACTTCTCGTACACCAGCTCCGAGCCGTGCCGGACGAACCGGCCGCCGCGGCCACTGGTGAACAGGGCCATGTGGTCGAAAAAGTTCAGGCCCAGGCCGCGCAGCAGCACCTGCTCGCCCGGGGCGATGCCGGAGAGGTCGACATCGGACGGGTTGGCGGGGGGGATGTAGAGCAGTCCCTGCTCTTGCGCCCGGTCGGACAACAGCTTTTCCTGATCGCTGAGTTCAGCGCCGACATGCCCCTGGGAGAGGATCACGGCGTCCAAACCCTCGATCAGCCGTCCGTTCTCCAGCAACACACTCTGCTGTGCCGCCATGTCATGGCCGCCGCTAAGGGCCACCGCCCGGGTGTAGTGGGTGGTGATGTCGACGTGCGGCGGGGCCGCCAGGCATATACGGGCGAACATTTCCCGCAGGTAGCTGCCGAAGAAGGCCCGCGTCGGGTAGTCGTCAGGACCCAGCCGGCGCGCCTCGGCCACCGCCCACTCGTCCCGGCCAGGTGCGTCATGTCCGTTCGCGCCACTGACCTCCCGTGCCCATTCGTACAGGCTGGGGCCGGACTCGACCGGCCCTTCCATGGACACACTTTCGTCGGTCCACACCGTGATTTGGCAGGCCACGGTGTTCATCAGCAGCAACTGGGACTGATCGGTGCGCCACACTGCTCCGGCGCCGGCGGGCCAAGGGTCGACGAGGTAGATGTGGAGGGGGCGGCGGTCCGAGGAGTGACGAGCGTTGGCGCACAGCCGTTCCAGTACGGAAAGGCCGCGCGGACCGACTCCGACGACGCAGATCGAAATGGGCCTTCTGGGCACAGATATCAACTCCTGCTGGGGGCCGATAAGGGGGTGCCTTACTCTGCGATCACCGTAGGTCAGGGCACAGGGCCTCAACGGACCACTTCCTCACGGCGTCACTGGTCCACTTAGACACCGTTTCTTTTGGCCTGGGGTGGTCGTTGGTCAGTGCATGGCAGACCTGGTCCAGCGGCTGGTACCGGACGAGTTGTGGGAGCTGTTTCGCCGGGTGGTACCTCCTACGGAGGTCATACGTCCCCAGGGCGGGGGCCGACGACGGGCGGGCGACCGCGAGACGTTGGCGGCGATCATCTTCGTGGCCACGTCGGGCTGCACCTGGCGGCAACTCCCGCCGGTCTTCGGCCCGGCGTGGCCCACGGTCCACCGGCGCTTCGCGCAGTGGAGCCGTGCCCGCGTCTGGGCCAGGCTGCACCGCGTCATCCTCGACGAACTCGGCGCGCTCGGTGAGCTGGACTGGTCCCGATGTGCAATCGACTCGGTAAGCGTCAGGGCCGCAAAAGGGGGCTACTGACGGGACCGAATCCGACCGATCGTGGCAAGCCGGGATCGAAGATCCACCTGATCACCGACCGAAAAGGACTGCCCCTGTCCCTGGGCATCTCCGCAGCCAACCTGCACGACAGTCAGGGCCTGGTGCCGCTCGTACGAGGCATACCGCCGATCCGGTCCCGCCGGGGCCCGCGTCGCAGGCGACCTGGGAAACTCCATGGCGACAAGGGATACGACTACGACCACCTGCGCCGATGGCTCCGCAGCCGCGGCATACGCCACCGCATCGCCCGCAAAGGCATCGAATCCTCACAACGACTCGGCCGCCACCGATGGGTGGTCGAGCGAACGGTGTCCTGGCTGGCAGGCTGCCGCCGTCTCCACCGCCGCTACGAGCGCAAGCCCGAGCACTTCCTGGCCTTCGTGGGTATCGCTGCCCTCCTCATCGGCAATCGGCGCCTCACACGGATCCGATAACTCACTGGTCAGAGGTGTTCCCCTCGGTCAGGATTCGCTCATGGACGAGCCAGCCACCATCGCCTGGAAGTACGCGGCGAACCTCATCTGCGAGGAAGACCTGCCCATGTTGGCGGCCCACCTACTGGCTGCCGGCCACGACTCTCCTTCACTGCGCGACCTGGCCGGCCGTTCCCGGCGCGAGCACCCAGCAGAGATCCGCCAGCTCTTCGGGCACACCATGGAGGAGCTCGGGATCCAGATCCCGGACTGCGAGACCGCTGAACGCTGCCTCCTGCATCACATGGCGACCGAGCTGACCGCCGGTGCCTTGTCACCGAAGATGGCCGCAGATCGAGTCTGGCAGGGGATCGAGGCGTTGACAGATCCTGAGCGGGAGTTCGTGGCGGCCGTGGGCCTGGAGTACCACCTCGACTTCATGTCCCCCGAAGAGGTCCGGGCCTGGGAGAACGCTGTACGCCTCGCCGCAAAGACTCTGGCTGGAACAGCCTTCCCACACACGCAGTGACACCAGCCACGGCCACGCCCACCACTCACCAGCAGCCAGCCCTCACGCACGCCAAAAGAAACGACCTCTAAGACGTCATCTCATTTGGTGAGTCTGCGGTAGCAGATGAGGGTGCAGGCGATGCTGGTGAAGGCCAGGAAGTGCTCGGCTTTGCGCTCGTAGCGGCGGTGCAGGCGGCGGCATCCGGCGAGCCAGGACATCGTGCGCTCTATGGTCCAGCGGTGGCGGCCCAGACGGGTCGAGGACTCGATGCCCTTGCGGGCGATGCGGTGCCTGATGCCGCGGCCGCGTAACCATTGCCGCAGGTGGTCGTAGTCGTACCCTTTGTCGGCGTGAAGCTTTCCCGGTTTGCGCCGCCGGCGTCCGCGCCGGGAGCGGATCGGCGGTATGCCCTTCACCAGCGGGATTAGCGCCTGGCTGTCGTGCAGGTTCGCCCCCGAGATTCCGGCGGACAGGGGCAGACCGGTCCGCTCGGTAATCAAGTGGATCTTCGAGCCGTACTTGGCCCCGGTCGACAGGATTCGGACCAGTCAGGTCCCCCTTTTCAGGGCCCGCATGTTCACCGAGTCGATCGCGCAGCGGGACCAGTCGAGCTCGCCGCGGGCGCCGAGCTCGTCAAGGACCAGGCGATGAAGCTTGGCCCACACCCTGGCCTTCGTCCACTCGGCAAAGCGCCGGTGAGCGGTCGCTCCCGACGGGCCGAACGACGCGGACGGCAACTGCTGCCACGTGCAGCCCGACGTGGCCACGAACACGATCGACGCCAGCACCTCCCGGTCACCGTGTCGCCGCCGGCCGCCACCCTGAGGCCGCGACGGAGCCTCAGGGACCACCCGCTGGAACAGTTCCCACAACTCATCCGGCACCAGCCGCTCAACAATTCCCACGATCTGTCCGCCTACGAATCGCTTGAGCAGGCGGCCTCAGTCCAGGCCGCCTGGAGGTCACGGCTGACAACGGTGAGGGTGCCGTCATCCACGAGAGGCTGGTCCAGGAGTACGGATTCACCGGCAACTATCAGCGGGTGAAGCTCTACCTGCAGGAAGCCCGGCCCAGGATCGCTGAGGAACTCGGCATCGCTCCCGATGAACTGGCGGGCCTGCACCGCCGGTTCGAAGTAATCCCCGGAGCCCAGGCGCAGGTGGACTGGGGTGACGAAGGAAAGATCCTCGCCCACGTCGGGATCCCGAAGGTCTACTCGTTCCACATGGTCCTGTCCTACTCGCGCGACCCGTTCTGCTGCTTCACCACCAGCCAGGACCTGACCACCTTCTTCGACTGCCACCGCGAGGCGATCGCCCACTTCGGCGGGGTGCCTATGTCGATCGTCTACGACCGCACCAAGACGGTGGTCCGACGTCATGTCGCCCCGGGTGAGGCAGTCCCACTGCATCCGGAAGCGGTCGCGTTCGCTGGCCATTACGACTTCGACATCGACGTTCTGGCGGCCTACCGCCCCACTGGCAAAGGCCGGGTCGAGCGCCAGGTCGACACCTGTACTGCGTCCACCGCGGCGGGACCAGCGGCAGCAGCCTGTGGTGGACCCGCTTCAACGGCAGCACCTGGCATCAGGACACCCAGCTCACCAACCACTTCAGCGCGCAAGGACCGGCCATCGTCAACTTCCGCGACCGCAACGCGCAGGAGGAACAGCTCTTCTGCGTGCACCGCGGCAACTGACCCCTCACACGACACACCCGCACAGCCGCAGGAAAGTGGCCATGGCCGCCGCTGCCACCCATCGGGAAGAGCAGACCCTGTATGAGCCCGACGACGGCGGTCCTGCCCTGGTCACCGCCGGGGCCGCCCGCTTCGAGCAGTGCCGGCTCTCGCCCTGGAGGTGGGCTTACTGGCGCCTTGGCTGTCGTGCGGCCCGTGGGCCCGGGTGCGCGTTCCCCCGTTCGGGCGCATCCTGGAGCCGGCTCCGTCAGGTGCCACAGACCGACCCTCTGGGAGGTGCTGTGATCCTGTTTACCCTGCTCATGCCCGTGGCGATGATGGCCCTGCTGTTCGGAGTGACCGCTTTCGAAGAGCGTCTTTTCCCGCAGCCATCGGTGACAGAGGACGCCGGCCCCTCGGCAGCTCCATCTGCTGCGCGGCAAGGCCCTGGGTGCGTGCAGGGTCAGTCAGCGCCTGGTCCCAAGCCTTCGTAAGCGCGACGTCGCCACGCTCTACGCCTACTCGCTGCTCCAGCCGGACACTGCCGCCCGCGTCCGTGCCGCCTTCCCCGTGCTGGGCAGTCCGGCCGGCCTCGCCGCCGAAGCGACCGTGTGCGCCCAGATGCTCCAGACCGTGGCCCGCGGAGACAACCTGGTCCTCGAAGGACCGCTTCGGAACTGGGCTGAGGAACTCAGCCGCCGCTGAGCCCGCGTGGCGTCCCGACCATGAGGCCGACCACGCCGGGTGCGGCCCCCGACCACGGCCCGAGTGGCGTGTCCGACGTGACACGTAATTCGAACAAGCGATCTAATGCCGGTATGGACGTGACCGACTTCCCCGACGACCTGGCGCAGACACAAGCAGCCTGGAACGCCACCTACGAAGCGCTCGCAGCACCCCGCCCCCGCGACACCACAGCCCTGCGCCGCCGCCTACTGCGCCTGTCCGTACGGCTGTGGTGGCACCCCTACTGGGAGACCGTCCCCTCGGCGCCGACGGCACGCTCCGAGCTGCGCCACCTCGCCCGCGCCCACGGAGCTGTCCGAGCCGCGTGACCTGTCGCCCCGGTCGCGCAGGAGCACGGGGTTGCGCCAAGGGTTGCGCCTATTTGTTGCGCTGGATGTTGCCCCAAGGGTTGCGCTAGGTGTTGCGCGGCCCGCAGGCCCGTCCCCGCTTCCGCGCAGGTCACCACGCCGTTTTGCCGTGGTCGGCCCGCTGACATCCCCGTTGCGGCTGCTCTGCCCATGTCCCTCGGCTGGAGTGAAGGAGGAAGGGACGGGCGGGATGGGCGACGCGGCCGCAGCCGTGGATCAGGGCGCGCGCTCAGCCGGTTGCGCGTCGGCGGGGCCGCCGCGCCCGTGCCGCCGTCAGTACGGCGGTGGTGTCAGGCGGGGGACGTCGGCGGGGGAGAGGTCGGGGCGGGCACGGTGCAGGCGCGCGGGGTGGCGCCACTGGCCGGAGGCGTCGCGGGCGACGTCGACGCCGACTTCCACCACCAGCTCCGGTTCCACCAGCGTGATGTCCAGCGTCTCCCGGCTGCCCCACCCGGCGGAAAACGACCAGCCCGTCCACGGATGACCGCGCCGGGCCAGATCGAGTAGCCCGGCGACCGCGCTGCTCACAGCCTGGGCGAGAGTGGTGGTGCGGCCGGTGTACTGCAGACGGCCATGGTCGTCGTACCTGCCGAGCAGCAGACTGCTCGGCGCGGCAACGGAACCGGTGATCGCGCCGACGATCGCCTCTGTGGTCTCGTGCACCTTGTACTTCCGCCACCCGCGCACCGCAGGCTCGTACACACTGTCCAGCCGCTTGAAAAGCAGGCCCTCCATTCCGACCGACGCCCACGTCAGCCACTCACGCACGGTGTCCGGGTCGGTGGTCGACGGGCACAGCGCCCAGGGGGCGGATAGCCGACGCGAGGTGAACGCGGACTCGAGCGCGGCTCCGCGCCGCCGGTACGGCCATCCGGTCGTGTCGGTTCCGGACAGCCTCAGCAGATCGAACGCGACGAAGTGGGCCGGCCACTCGCCCGCGGCCCGGGACGCCCCGGCGCCGCGCCACTGAAGCCGGTTCTGCAGCCGCTCGAAGGCGAGCCGGCCCGCCTCCCATACGACCAACTCGCCGTTTATCGCGGTGGCGTCAGGCAGTTGCGCGGCACCGGCCACGATCTCTGGAAACGAGGCCGCCATCTCAGTGCCGCGCCTTGAACGCAGCACCACCCGGCCCGCGTCCACGGAGATCAGGGCCCTAAACCCGTCCTTCTCCAGACTTTGACGTGTCTCATGAGACATGTGGTGACCGTCGCTGGCTTGCCTTGCTCATGAATGGGCCCGTGAGGAGGCTCGGACCGGTTCTCGTCGTAGTGGGCTGAGGGCTGTGTTCGGTGCAGGCGTCCGTGCGTCTGTCCAACGGTCGATAGACGAAGGTTCTCGACCCTCGGCACCGTGCAGCTGGCGTTACATCCTGTGACGCCACACTGCCGACTTCCCAGGGGCTCCCGCTGGGCCCCGCCATCGTTCGCCCGGTCAGGCGTCGGGTGCAGAGGCAGGCGAGGGCGGTTCGGCGTCGTTGATGTGGGTGGCGAGGTTGGCTTCGAGGCGTTCGAGGACGGCGAGGGTCTCGCTGAGTTCAGCACCGGCGAGATCGCCGGCCACGTAGTCCTCCAGGCGGGCCCAGAGGTCTTCGACCTGTTGGCGCAGAGCTTGGCTGGCGGCAGTGGGTTCGACCAGGACGGAGCGCTTGTCGCTGGTGGAGCGCAAGCGGCGCACGAATCCGGCCTTCTCCAGGCGCTGGATGGTGCGGGTCATGGTGGCAGCGTCGGCGCCGACGTGCTGGGCCAGGTCGGTCTGTCGCATCCTGCCGCGGTCCCACAGCTGCATCATGACGAGTTCCTGGGCGGGGTGCAGACCGACCTCGCGCAGCAGCTGGCCGGCGAGCATGCGGTGCAGGCGGGCCACCCGGAAGATCGCATGGCTGATCGGTCCGCGGCGTGCGGCCTCGGGGAGTTCCCCGGTCGCGGGGGCCTGGGGCATTGCCTCGGATTCCACGGTGCTTCCCTCTGCCTTCTCAACGTGCGGCCGTGCTTGCAGCGCATGTCTGCGGCGGTCGGCGCTGGGCCGACCGCCGCAGACAGCCCTCAGGTCCGCATCCTGAGCGCAGGGTATGTGCTGCTCAGGTGCGGCATGCCCAGTGGGCTCGGGTCTGTCGCCGAAGCGTCAGGCGCGGGCTTCCTCCAGCGTGGGGTAGTCGGTGAACCCCTTCTCGTCCCCGCCGTAGAAGGTGGACGGATCGGGCGCGTTGAACGGGCCGCCCTGGGCCAGTCGGGCGGGCAGGTCCGGGTTGGCGAGGAAGAGGGCTCCGTAGGCGACCAGGTCGGCGGTGCCGTCCTCGATGAGCTCCAACTCGGCTGGTCCGGTGGGCTCCTGGCCGGTGAAGGGGTTGAGGATGAAGGTCGTGGGCCATGCCTTGCGCAGCCGGCGTGTCAGGTCGCGCGCGCCGGGGACTTCCAGCTGGTGCAGGTAGGCGAGGTTCAGCGGGGCGAGGGCTTCGACCAGGGCAGTGTAGGTGGTCTCGGCGTCTGCGGTGTCGGACTCGTCGATGTCGTTGTAGCGGTTGCCCGGAGACATGCGGAAGCCGACCTTGTCCGCGCCGACTGCCTCGGCGACGGCCTTGGCGGTCTCCACGGCGAAGCGGATGCGCTTCTCGGGGCTGCCGCCCCATTCGTGGGTGCGCTGGTTGCTGTTCGGGGCGAGGAACTGGTGGATGAGGTAGCCGTTGGCGCCGTGCAGCTCGACACCGTCGAAACCCGCCTCGACGGCGTTGCGCGCGGCGGCGGCGAAGTCCGCGATGGTGGCGCGGACTTCTGCGTCGGTGAGTTCGTGCGGGGTGACGAAGTCCTGGGGGCCTTCGTGGGTGTATACCTGCCCGGCGGCCCGGACGGCGGAGGGGCCGACGGGCTGCAGGCCCATGAGCGCCGGGTGTCCGACCCGTCCGGTGTGCATGATCTGCAGATAGATCACGCCGCCCTGGGCGTGTACGGCGTCGGTCACCTTTCGCCAGGCAGCGACCTGCTGTGCGGTGTGGATGCCGGGGGTGTCGGGGTAGCCCTGACCGACCCTGGAGGGCTGGACGCCTTCGGTGACGATCAGCCCGGCGGAGGCGCGCTGTGCGTAGTAGTCGGCCATCAACGGCATGGGGCTCTGGCCGGGGCCGTAGGCGCGGCTTCGGGTCATCGGTGCCATCACCAGGCGGTTGGCCAGGCGCTTGCCGCCCAGCTCGTAGGGCTCGAATGCCTTCGACATCGTCATCTCTCTTCGGGGGAGTAGACAGGGGCGCAGCTTCCCGCGACCCCATTACTTGCCCGAACAACTAAATCCTGAACCGATCTTCCCGGAAGCGTATGTGAGCCGCATCACGCGGGTGGCAGTGCCGCGCAAAATAGCGGATGTACGGTTGACTGTGGGCGCACAGAAGCCGCCAAGAAGAGTGGGCCAAGGCGGTTACCTGCTCGAACAACTTTGTGCGGGGATCAAGTGGCTTCGACTTCGCATCCGGCTCGATATCGGCACGGATCCTCCCCAGTTCCGGAGAGGGGCTCAGCCGCGCATCCCCTGCAGCATTACGCCCAGGTAGCGGCGGCCGGAGTCCAGACGTGCCGGCCGATCTTCGCTGTGGACTTTGGCGGCGAAGGCGATCCCGCACATGAGCGGCAGCAGGTCGTCCCAGGTGACGACGCCCTGGACGAGGCCTGCCGTGCGCGCGCGGTCGAGCAGTCGGCCGGCCAGTGAGTCCAGCGTGGCGGTCAGCTCCTCGGTGCGGGGCAGAACGCGCTCCGGCGCCGCGCGGACGATGGTGAGCGAGGGGTCGGTCAGCTGCGCCTCCAGGGTGACGTCGAGGAAGCCGGTCAGGGCCGCCCAGGGATCTTCCTCGGTCAGCGCCTGTTCCGCGCGGGTGATCAGCGCTTCCAGGCCGGGGGCTGCAACCGTCTCCATCAGGGCTTCTGGTGTCGGGAAGCGCCGGTAGACGGTGGCCACCCCCACGCCCGCGAGACGGGCGACGTCGTTGAGCTGCAGCGGGGTGCCGTCGTCGACGAGCTGGCGGGCCACGTCGACGATGCGCTGCCGGTTGCGGGCAGCGTCCTTGCGCATCGATGCACTGGTCATGCGAACAGCATAAGTGGATAGCTCATCCGTTCCGTGCTACGGTGAAGTGGATAATTCATCCACTTAATGGATCATGTGAAGGAATCATCGTGCCGTTCACCGTCACCGACGTACCGGACCTGCCCGCCGGGTTCACCGACACGTTCACCAGCCACACCGTCCAGACCAGCGAACTGACCCTGCACGCCGTCGTCGGCGGCGACGGGCCGCCGCTGCTGCTCCTGCCCGGCTGGCCGCAGTTCTGGTACAGCTGGCGTCTGGTCATGCCCGCCCTGGCCGAGCACTTCACCGTCATCGCCCCTGACCTGCGCGGCATGGGCGCCAGTGACAAGCCCGCCACCGGCTACGACGCCGCCACACTCGCTGACGACATGACGGAGTTGATGACCGAGCTGGGGCATGAGCGCTTCGCCGTCGTCGGCTACGACCTGGGCATGCTGGTCGGCTACGCCCTCGCCGCGAGCCACCGTGACCGCGTCACCCGCCTCGTCGGAGCCGAGTCGATCCTTCCCGGTCTCTCGCCGTCCCCGCCGCTGATGTCGGACCCCGCCACCAACGAGTTCCTGTGGCACTTCGCCTTCAACCGCCTCGCGGACATCAACGAGCGCATGGTCGCCGGCCGCGAGGAGATCTACTTCGGCTACAACTTCACGACCAAGACCGCCAGGCCCGGCGCCATCCCGCAGCAGGCCATCGACGTCTACGTCGACCAGCTACGCGATCCGTCCGCGCTGCGCGCGAGCTTCGAGTACTACCGCACTCTCGATACGTCTGCTGAGCACGCTCTGCGCTGGCGCGACGAGGGCCCGCTCACGATCCCGGTCCTGGCGATAGGCGGCCAGCACAGCACCGGCACCATGCCGGAGGAGACCCTGCGCCTGGTGGCCACGGACGTGACCGGACTGGTCATCCCCCATGCCGGCCACTTCCTGCCCGAAGAAGCGCCGCAGGAACTCAGCACGGCAGTAATGGACTTCATGCGCTGATCCGGCGATCTCCCACCCTGCCGTCGGCTGTGAGGCAGGAACCGGGTCGCCGACCCTGTCGCAGCGGTAGCCGCTCGCAGCCCTCGACTCAACCCAGTGAGGAGTGACATGCAGAGGCCGGCACCGAGGGTGCGCAGCACCAGCGAGACCGGAGCGATCCGACCGATGCGGGCAACCGCCCCGGCAGCAATGCCCACGATCGTGAGCGGAGGGCACTCATGAGCGCCGACGTCATCGTCTCGGGCGCAGGCCCGGTCGGTCTGCTGACCGCCGCGCTCCTGGACTCGGCCGGGGTGAAGGTGGAGGTCCTCGAGCGGCTCACCGAGCGCAGCGAGAACTCCCGTGCCGCCGTCCTGCACCCCCGCACCCTGGAGGTCCTCACCACCGTGCGGGCCGAGGACGGCCGCACGCTCACCGACATCCTGCTGTCGCACGGTCGCCCGGTGCCCCGCACGCACTTCGGCATGCTCCCGCAGCTGCTGGACTACACCGACCTGGACACCCCCCACCCCTACATCTTGCAGATCACCCAGGCCACCACCGAGAGGGTGCTCGCCTCGCTCGTCGAAGCGCGCGGCATCCCGGTGCACTACGGCCATGAGGTCACCGGCTTCGAGCAGGACGACACCGTCGTGCGCGTGCGAGCAGGCGACACCGTCCACACGGCCCGCTACCTGGTCGGAGCCGACGGCGCATGGAGCCCGGTCCGCCAGCAGGCCGGCATCGAGTTTCCCGGCACGCCCGGCAACACGGTGTCCTACCTTGCAGACGTCCACCTGGACGCGGCACCGGAGCACGCGAGTCACGTCTGGGATCAGGAAAACGGCTGGGTCGGTGTCGTGCCGCTCTTCGACGGCATCCATCGCGTGTTCGGCGTTCTGCCCGAGGACACCGACCTGACGCCCGAGCAGGTCGCCGCCCGGCGGAGCCAGCCGCTCCCCGTCGAGGACCTACGCGGCATCCTCAAGCGCATCACCGGCACCGACTACGGGCTGCGCAACGCGGTGTGGATCTCCACGGCCGACAACACCACCCGCCACGCCACCCGCTACCGGGCCGGCCGGGTCTTCGTGGCCGGTGACGCCGCGCACGTGCACTTCCCGGCGGGCGGACAGGGAGTCAACGTCGGATGCAGGACGCCGTCAACCTCGCGTGGAAGCTCGCGGCCGAGGTCAAGGGCCAGGCCACACCGCTGATCACCGGCGGCGCAGCCTCCTACGACCGTGAACGCCGCCCGGTGGCCGAGTCCCTGGCGCAGAACACGCAGGCCCAGACCGCGTTGATGACCACGTTCACCCCCCAAGGCGCGGCCCTACGCGAGCTGATGAGCACGCTGCTCGCCAGACCGGAAACCAACGCACACCTGGCCGGACTGCTGTCAGGGCTCAGCGTCTCCTACCGCGCCCCCGATGCGGGCCACCCCCTGGAGGGGCACCGTGTGCCGGACCTGCACCTGCTGGACGGGGACACCCTGCTGCGCCGACTGCGCGTCGATCGCTTCCTGTTGGTGGACTTCACCCCGGCCGGCGAGCTCGATGCGCTGGGCTCACCGACGGTGGAGGTGGTTCCCGCCAGGCCCTGGTCCGGATTGGCGGCCGCGCTGGTACGGCCCGATGGACACCTCGCCCGCGCGTGGAACACAGCGGACGCCCACCAGGTCAGGGAGGCACTGACCGACTGGGGGGTCTCCTGACAGCACGCGTCCACCTGGCCGCTCACTCCTTCCCCTGGCGAAAGGACGACCCCCACCATGTCCTTCACCGAAGAAGAGATCGCCTACATCCGCACGCAACGCCTGGCCCGCGTCGCGACCGTCTCGGCAGACCGGCAGCCCGACGTCACCCCGGTCGTGTTCGAGTTCGACGGCACGCACTTCTACATCGGCGGATTTAACCCGACCAACACCCGTCGCGCCCGCAACGTGCGCGACGGCAATCACAAAGTGGCTCTCGTCATCGACGATCTCGTCTCCACCGATCCGTGGACACCGCGGTACCTGCGCGTATACGGCACAGCCGAACTCGTGTTACGGCCGACCCGCGCCGGGGAGCAGCAGCTCATGAAAATCACCCCGGTCACCTCCTGGAGCATGAACCTCTCCGTCGACGGCGCCCACCCATTCCACCCTTACAAGAGCCAGCACCAGCAGTCCGAAGGCAGTGAGTAACCATGAACACTTCCGCTCCCACCGCACCTTCGGTCCTGGTCGTCGGCGCGACCGGCGCCCTCGGCGGCCAGGTCGTCGACGAACTCCTCGCCCGCGGCAAGGCGGTCCGCGCCCTGGTCCGTCCCACCAGCAACGCGAGCAAGCTCCAGGACAAGGGCGTCGAGATCGCCCGCGGCGACATGCTCGACCTCGACTCCCTCACCGCCGCCATGGAGGGCGCCGACGCCGTCATCACCACCGCTGCCGGCTACACCGGCGGCGACAAGAAGGCACAGGACATCGATACCCTCGGCAATGCCAACCTCGCCGAGGCCGCCCACCGCGCCGGCGTACGCCGCTTCGTCCTCATCAGCATCCTCACCAGCGACCAGACACCCGACGTACCGCACTTCTGGCACAAGAAGCCGGCCGAAGACAAGCTCGAACAGCTGGGCGTCCCCTTCGTCGCCCTGCGCCCGGGCGCTTTCCTCGACCAGGTCACCACGCTGGCGGGCAACCCCCTCGACAAGGGGTGGATGCTCTGGATGGCCAAGCCCGACGTCCCCCTGACGTTCGTGCACACCGCCGACCTCGCGGCCTGTCTGGCGGCCGCGGTGGACGCCGATGCCTCGCCCACCGAACGCGTGGACATCGGCTGGGACCGGCCGGTCAGCATGCGGGAGGTGGCCCGCCTGCTCGGCAGCCGGGCCGGAAAGCCGATCAAAGTACGGGCTGTGCCCTCCGCAGTCGTCCAGGTCGCCGGCGCCCTCGTCGGCCCGTTCAAGCCGATCGTCAAGGACATGGCCGCCATGTTCCGCTGGTTCGACACCGGCCGCTACGTCGCCGACACCACCCGCCAGACCCAAATGTTCGGCCCCGCCCCCACCGCCGAGGACACCATCGGCCGGCTCGCTGCCGAACTGCGCGCCCCGCACGGGCAGTGACCCGATAGCGGAATCGTCCCGCAACAACACCTCCAGCAAAGGAGCACTGCTGATGAACAGCGAGCAAAAGCGCCCGTTTTCCGAGGAGACCCACGAGCTCCTCTACCTCGTCATGAGCCGACTCGTCGGTGACGACCCGAGCACCCTCATGCCGAAGATCAAAGAGCACCTCGCCTTCGGAGCCAACCTCGAAGCCAGGGGGATCACCTTCGAAGGCGGTCCCCTCATGACGCCCGACGGCGAGAACTCCGGGACCGGCCTGTACATCCTGCGCGCCATATCCCTGGCGGAAGCCGAGCAGATCGCTAGCCAGGACCCGCTTCACACGGCAGGGCTCCGCATCCCCACCGTCAGCCCCTGGTATCGCAAGAGGCGCCCGGCGGAATCGGCATGAGACCGGCGCCGTTCGAAGCCAAGTGATCGTGACCCAGCGGTGCTGCGTCTGCCACGTACTCGGACCGCGCCGCTGCGGAACCCTGCCCGATGGTTCACGAGGTGCCGTGCACACCGACTCTGCAGGCTCGGCACCTGGCAGCGCGGTACACGGTCCCCACGATGCGGCGCCGGACTCGGTAGCGGCGCTCGTCTGGGAGTAGCACGAGAGCTCATGACACTCCCGCTCGTCTCTCAGCAGCTCCGCCACCGGCGGCGTGGCATGGAGGCCGATCAGTCCGGCGTCCCCGTCGTGATGTCGAGTGACGCGGCCCAGTCGCGCAAGGTGTCGAGGTACCGTCCCCCACCCCCGTCGAGTCCGCATCCGGCGGCCGGATGACCCACTCACTCCGACGCCAGCCGGACCATGATCAATTTCGGCGGCACGGCGCCGACGGCGCGCTCCGAGCTGCAACAGATGGCCCGCGCCCGGCGGGCCGTTCAAGCGACCTGACCGCGCGCCTCGGTCGACCAGGAGCACGGGAATGCGCCATGGGTTGCGCCTATCTGTTGCGCTGGATGGTGCGCCAAGGGCTGCGCTGGGTGTTGCGCGGCCCGCAGGGCCGTCACCGTGTCCGTGCAGGTCACCGCGCGGGTTTGTCGCGGTCGGCCCGCTGACATCCCCGTTGCGGCCGCTCTGCCCATGTCCCTCTGGCTGGTGTGAAGGAGCAAGGGAATGGGCGGGACGGGCGGCGCGGCCGCGACCGTGGATCGGGGCGCGCTCAGCCGGTTGCGCGTCGGAGCCGCCGCGCCCGTGCCGCCGTCAGCGCGGCAGCGACGCCCAACGGGGGGACGTCGGCGGGGGAGAGGTCGGGACGGGCACGGTGCAGGCGTGCGGGGTGGCGCCACCGGCCGGAGGCGTCACGATCAGGGCCCTGAACCCGTCCCACTTCTGTTATGCGCTGTTGAGCTGTCCACGGACTATCGTCCAGCGTCATGTCGATCATGGGTTGGCGGGTGCACTTCACCCGCCGAGACCCGGCGTGACCACGTGAAGCGACGCCGTTCATACGGGAGTTCAGCTCCCTGTTCTCCGGACTCGATGAGGGGCTGGACAACCTGGGTGTGCCCGAAGGCCAGCCATTCCTGGTTGATCCGGCGGGGCAGTACGACGTGGCGTTGAACCACTACTGCGGCGGTGGACCCCAGTCACCCGCCGCAGAAGGCTGAACGATCGAATCCGGCACAACTCACCCACGTGTGAGACCTGTTTCCGACCCTCTGGTCGCGGCAGTCTCCGACTGCCTCCTGGGTGAGTCAGCGGGCACCGACCTGCGGCGCGCTCATGCCGTCACCTAGTTCCGAAGAGCCACGTGCGGGATGGCATCGGAGGGAAACAGCGCGAGCGTGTCGCGCAGTACGTCGGCGACGGAGGTCTGCGCCAGGGACTTGCGCAGAGCTTCGGTCGCACGGTCGTAAACGTGGGTGAGGACGGGCTGGATGTTGCAGCCGACGCAGCACTCCGGGTTCGGTTCCGAGGAGTGCAGTCCGAAAACGGGTTCGTCGGGGATCGCCTGGTAGACGTCCAGCAGGGTGATTGAAGTTTCCCCGTGATGCTGGACACTCGATGCTTACGCTGCGAGGGCGTGTTCTTGTTCGTGTCGCTGCCGGGTCTCCAGCGGGGTGAGGTAGCCCCAGACTGGGTGCCTCCGCAGCCGCTTGCGGTTGTAGAAGGTCTCGATGAAGGTGAAGATCTCAGCGCGGGCGGTAATCCGATCGGGCCAGCGGCGGGTGCTGGTGGCCGACGCATTGACGATGGCCGCCGGCCGCAGCGACCTCCAGCCCGGCTGCATCGTGCACTCGGACCGCGGAGCGGAGTACACCGCTGACGAACTCCGCCGGGAAATACGTCGGTTGGGGCTGCGGCAGAGCATGGGGCGAACCGGCTCGTGCTACGACAATGCCGCGGATGCGCGGTGGTGGTCGGCCATCGAGTAGCCGACGATCTCGCGGTTGCCAGGTCCAGCCAGGTCGCCAGATACAGCCAGCCCTCGTCGGTGGGAATGCAGGTGATGTCACCGACCAGTTTCTGCCCCGGGGCGGCGGCCGTGAAGTCGCGGCCGATCAGGTCGTGAGCGGGCACCGCCTTCTTCGCCGGACGGGTCAGCGACCGGCGCTTGCGCCGGGTGACCCCGGTGATGTCGCGCTCACGCATGACCCGCTCCACTCGCTTGCGGTTGACCCGCCGGTCCAGCCTGCGCAGTTCGGCATGGATGCGCGGCACCCCGTAGGTGCACCGGGAGGCGATGTGCAAGACGGTGATCTCGTGGGCCAGGGCGTCGTCGGCGGCCCGGCGGGCGGCGCCGGCCTGCTGGCCGGCCATCCAGGCGTAGAAGGAGGAGCGGGCCACCTTCAGCAGCCGGCACAGCAGAGCGACTGAGTGGGTGTGGCTTTATCGGTGAGTCCTGACACCGGTTGTCGATCGGCGGCGACACCGCCCGGTGTTGGCGGAGAGTGATATCGCCGAGTTTTGACACCACTTGGGCTCTTGCGGTGGGACTCTGGGGGTGGGGTGCTCTGCACGGTAAGGGGGCGCCGGTGCCACCGAAGTCCAAGGTCGATCTGTACGCGGCGATCAGCCGTGATGCCCGGGCGGGGATGTCGAACCGGGCCTTGCAACGCAAGTACGGGGTGGGCTTCCGGACGGTGAGGGCGGCCATGACGTCCGTCTGGCCGGAGCCGCGCAAGCAGATGCCACCCCGCAAGACGAGGCTGGATGCGTTCAAGCCGGTGATCGACCAGATGCTGCGGGCGGATCTGGACGCGCCGCGCAAGCAGCGGCACACCGTCAAGCGGATCTTCAACCGGCTGCTGGACGAGCACGGTGCGGTGGAGGTGACCTATCCGATGGTGCGGGCCAATGTCGCTGTTCGCCGGCCTCAGATACGGATCGAGGCGGGACGCGGGCCGCTCAACGCGTTCATCCCCCAGACCCACATGCCGGGGGCGGAAGCCGAGGTCGACTTCGGCGACGTGACGATCCGTCTGGCCGGCGAGCAGGTCAAGGTCTACCTGTTCTCGATGCGCCTGTCGTACTCCGGCAAGGCGGTGCACCGCATCTTCGCCTCGTGCGGGCAGGAGGCGTTCTTCGAAGGCCGCGTCCACGCTCTCAGCGTGCTGGGCGGCGTCCCCTGCGGCAAGGTGCGCTATGACAACCTGCGGGCCGCGGTCGCCCGGGTGCTGGGCCTATCGAGAGCGCGGGTGGAGAACGAGCGGTGGACCGCGTTCCGTTCGCACTACGGAATCGAAAGCATGTACTGCCGCCCGGGCCTTGAAGGAGCCCATGAGAAGGGCGGGGTGGAAGGCCAGATCGGCTGGTTCCGCCGGAACCACCTCGTCCCCGTCCCGGAAGTCGACTCCCTCGCCGAACTCAACGCGATGGTGGAGCGGTGGGACGCCGAGGACGAAGACCGCCGCATCCGGTCACGGCCCAGGACGATCGGCGAGTACTTCGCCGTCGAACGCCCGCTGCAGCAGCCGCTGCCCAACGAGCCGTTCGAGACCGGTCGGCTGTTCAGTCTCCGGGTTGACCGATACGCGCAGGTCAGTGTCCGCACGAACCGCTACTCGGTGCCGGTGGGACTGATCGGCCGCACTGTTCGAGTGATGCTGCACGCCTCCGAAGTCGTCGTCTACGACGGCCGCAAGGAAGTCGCCCGGCACGAGCGGCTCATCGCCAAGGGCCAGGCCCGCCTGGAACTGGACCACTATCTGGAGGCCCTGGTCCACAAGCCTGGTGCCTTTCCCGGTGCGACCGCGCTGGAACAGGCCCGCTCCGCAGGCAAGTTCACCCCCGTCCATGACGCCTGGTGGGCGGCTGCCTGCAAGGCCCACGGTGACCGGGACGGCACCCGCGCTCTGATCGAGGTCCTGCTGCCGGGACGGCATCTTCATCATGAGTACCTGGTGACCGGGCTCGCCGCCGCCCTCCGGGCAGGCGCCCTGACCGCGGATGCGGTCGCACTGGAAGCCCGCAAGGCCGCCGAGGCCGACGATGCGCCGGCCACGACGGCAGATCCGGAGCCGGACCGGGCGAGTGTGACGTTCCTGACCGAACGGCGCCTGGCCCACCTGCCGCCCGACAACCGGCCGCTGCCGTCGGTCGCGGCCTACGACCAGCTGCTGCGACCGAGGCGGCCGGCCGACCATTCCGCCGTCGAGGGAGAAACGCCATGACGACGTTCAAACGCCACCGCGGGCTGACCGAACAGGCCGCCGACGCTGCTGTCGACCAGGCATGCCGGATGCTGCGGCTGCCGACCATCCGGGCCCAGTTCCCCGAGCTGGTCGAAGCCGCCGCCCGTGACCAGATGTCGTATCGCGGCTTCCTCGCCGAACTGCTGATGGCCAAATGCGACGACCGGGCCCGCCGCCGTTCGGAACGGCGGATCAAGGCCGCTCAGTTCCCGCGCGAGAAATCACTGCGGGCCTTCGACTTCGAGGCGAACCCCAGCGTGGACCCGGCGGTCATCCACACCCTGGCGACCTGTGAGTGGGTCAAGAAGGGCCTGCCGCTCTGCCTGATCGGCGACTCCGGCACCGGCAAGTCGCCCTTCTGATCGCGCTGGGCACCGAAGCCGCGATGGCCGGCTACCGGGTCCGCTACACACTCGCCACCAAACTCGTCAACGAGCTGGTCGAGGCCGCGGACGAGAAGGTGCTGACCAAGACCATCGCCCGCTACGGCCGAGTCGATCTTCTCTGCATTGATGAGCTGGGCTATGTGGAGCTTGACCGCAGGGGCGCTGAGCTGCTGTTTCAGGTGTTGACCGAGCGCGAGGAAAAGAACAGCGTCGCCATCGCCTCGAACGAGAGTTTCAGCGGCTGGACCAAAACCTTCACCGACCCCCGGCTCTGCGCGGCCATCGTCGACCGGCTCGGCTTCGGAGGCAACCTGATCCAGACCGGCACCGAAACCTACCGCCTCGCTATCACCCAAGCCCGGGCCGCCGCACACGACGCATCCGGCTGACCTCACCCGGACGGTGGGAGGCGATGCAGTCTTGCCCCGCACGCGAGGGTCCGGACGGCCTCCCGCTATTGCGGTGCGATGGCTTTGAGCCAGTTCTCGACGGCGACGACATCTGCCCACTGCGGGAACAGCTTTTCGGTGAGCATTGTGTGCACCTCAGGGTCGGTGTCGAGGCAGGCATCCGCCAGGACGGTGAGGCCGAAGTCCAGGTCGATGGCGTGCCACAGGGTGGACAGCACTACAGCGCTGGTGGCGATGCCGGTGAGAACGAGGCTGTCGATATCGCGAGCCCTGAGTACCAAGTCGAGGTCGCTGCCCGAGAACGCGCTCCCCCGCCTCTTGGTAACCACCACGTCGCCCTGCTGGGGCGAAACATCGTCATGAATCTCGGTGCCAGGGGCGCCCTCGGTGAACAGGCCGGCCCGCACGGCGTTTGTCATCACCTTGTTGCGAGGGCTGACTTCCGGATCGCCTGGCCGTAACCCCATCACCACGTAGATCACGGGGATGCTGGCAGCCCGGGCACCGTCGATCGCTCTGCGCAAGCGCGACAGATATCCGGAACCGTCGTCGGCGATGGCCACGACGTCCCGTTGGACGTCCATCACCAGAAGTGCGCTGTTCGCCATGCTTGCCGTCCCTTCTCCGTTGGGAAACAAGAGCAAGTCTGGTGGATCAACCGAACTGCGGTGGAGGTTTCGGAGATCCTCATCAGCGTCGCGCCGCAGCGCGCCCATGACCGGTGTCAGTTCTCATCGACATTTTCTTGCCGTGTGATCACCAAGTGCTGTCCAAGCTCGGTGATAAGCGCTGTCGCCCGTCAGTTACGAAGCCATGGGTGGTCTTCTCCGCCTCGATGAACGCATACACGTCGTTCATCGATCGCTCTCCTTCGCGAAGAAGACCGCCGCTTTTCGCAGCACCTCGATCGTCTCGGCCTGCTCACGGTTCTGCCGCCGCAGCCGACGCAGTTCCCCCCGCTCCGCGCTCGTGAGCCCGCCCGGCGCCCCCTGCCCGCGGTCGATCGTGTCCTGCTTGACCCAGTTCCGCAGACCCTCGGCGCTGACCCCGATCTCCCGGGCCACCTCGGTGACGGTCCTGCCGGAGAAGCGGACCAGCGCGACCGCGTCGCACTCGAACTCCTCCGAGTACCGCCTGCTGCGGTCGCTCTTGCTTCCCACCTGGCACTACTTCCTCTGGAACCTCACGTCCCAGTCTCCAGGTGTCCAACATCAAGGGGAAGCTTCAAAGCGTGCCGGCCGGTTTCGCTCCGGCGCGCACAAAAGAGCCAGCGACCGAGCGCGAGAGCCCGCCAACCTTGGATGTCTCCAAACAACGGGGCCAGCAGAAGTCCTTCCACCAGGTCGACAGGGGAGAGGCCGGCGCCGGCCGGTCCGAACCGGTCCGGTGCCCAGGCCGCGACGGGCGGCAGCGGGGTGCCGCCGGTGGCACGGAACGCCTCGCGCGCCCGGTCACGAGTTGGACGTCGGGCCGTCCGCTCCGTACCGGAGGCCGTCGAGGAGCAGGTCGAGAAGGCGGCCGGCCCGTTCGCGTTGGTCGGGAGCGCTGGTGATCAGCGCGACGCCGGCCAGGCTGAAGCCGACGTCGAAGGGGTCGACGTCCGGCCGCAGGAGACCGGCGCAGGCGCCGGCGCGCAGCAGGGTGCCGAGCGCGGTGCCGAGTTTTTCGAGGGTCTCGGCGAAGGGGTCCGCACCGGATGCGACCGCCGCCCGCAGCGCGTCCGCCATGCCCTGCTTGGCAGCGACGTAGTCGATGAAGCCGTCCATCCACAGACGGAGCGCGCGGTCGGGAGGGTTGTCGGCGAGCAGCTTCGCGGCGCTGTCGCAGACACGGGCCAGCTCGTTGCGGTAGGCCGCCTCGACGAGCGCCTCGCGCGTGGGGAAGTGGCGGTAGAGCGTGGCCGAGCCGACGCCCGCGGCTTTGGCGATCGTGTCGATCGCGACGTCCGGGCCCTTCTCGGAGAAGGCGCGTACGGCCGCTTCGAGGATGCGCTCCCGGTTGCGGCGGGCATCGGCACGCAACGCGCTCGGCTTGGTGGTCAAGACTGCTCCCTTCATCGGGGGACCAGTCTAGCTGGACAACCGGGGAGTCCCCCGTTTACCGTTGGCGGATAACCGGGGAACTCCCCGGTTACGGGTGTCGGCCCGTTCTCCTCCGCAGGCAAGGAAGACCCTCATGACCTCCCCGAAGACGGTTCTGATCACCGGTACGTCCTCCGGCATCGGCCTGGCCGCCGCCATCGGCGCCGCCCAGGCGGGCTGGACGACGATCGCCACCATGCGCGACACCGGCAAGGCCGAGGCCCTGCTCGCGGCTGCCACCGAGGCGGGTGTCGCGGACCGGATCCACGTCAAGCGCCTGGATGTGATCGACTCCGCCGGCATCGCCGCCTGCCTGGACGAGGTCGTCGCCGAGCACGGCCGCCTGGACGCGTTGGTCAACAACGCCGGGGCCGCCCAGGTCGGCACCATCGAGCAGAGCAGCATCGACGACGTCCGTGCGGCCATGGAGGTCAACTTCTTCGGCGTGGTGGCGGTGACCCGGGCCGCCCTGCCGCACCTGCGGGCGTCGAAGGGCCGGGTGATCACCGTCACCAGCGTCGGCGGCGTCGTCGGCCAGCCCTTCAACGAGGCGTACTGCGCGGCCAAGTTCGCCGTCGAGGGCTTCATGCAGTCCCTCGCGCCGGTCGCCGCCACCGTCGGCGTCGATGTCACCGTGGTCGAGCCGGGCGCGGTGGCGAGCGAGTTCGTCGCCAATCTCGGCCTGGACGTCCCGGCGCTGCTCGCCGCCGCCGGGCCCTACGCCGCGGCGCTTGAGGCCTACATCAGCCGCACCCAGCAGTCGTTCAGCACCGCCCAGACCCCGGCCGAGGCAGCCGCCCCGATCATCGACGCCCTGACCGTCGCCCGCCCGCCCTTCCGCGTCCAGACCTCGCAGTGGGCCCGCGACTTCGCCGCAGCGTCCCTCGCCGACCTCGACGGGTCCGCGGTCCAGACCCTCACCGGTGCCTGGGTGCGCTGACCGCCCCGTGGCCCGGTGGGTGCACCGACGCCGGGCGCGGCCCGACCACGACTGGCGACCGGCGACCGACTCCAGGCCGCACCCGGTCCGGGTCGGGGGCCGCAGCACCCCAGGCGCACCAGGCCAGACGCACCAGGCACACAACCAACCCGTCACACATCCCGCGGACGTCCCGCCACACATCCCGCGGGCGACCCGCAACAGCAAGGAAGATCACCATGGAACTCCGCACCCTCGGCAGCCAGGGCCTGACCGTCTCCGCCGAAGGACTCGGCTGCATGGGCATGAGCGCCTTCTACGGCAGCACCGACGAGGCCGAGTCCCTCGCCACCATCGACCGCGCCCTGGAACTGGGCGTGACCCTGCTGGACACCGCCGAGAGCTACGGCCCGTTCATCAACGAGCAGCTCCTCGGCAAGGCCCTCGCCGGCCGCCGCGAGCAGGCCGTCGTCGCCACCAAGACCGGCATCGAGTTCACCGACGACGGCACGCTCGTCGGCCACAACGGGCGCCCTGAGTACATCCGTCGTTCCCTGGACCGCTCCCTGCGGCACCTGAACACCGACCACGTCGACCTCTACTACCTGCACCGGGTCGACCCACAGGTGCCGATCGAGGAGACAGTCGGCGCCATGGGCGAGCTGGTGGCCGCCGGCAAGATCCGCTACATCGGCCTGTCCGAGGTCGCCCCGCAGACCATCCGCCGCGCCCACGCCGTCCACCCGATCACGGCGGTCCAGACCGAGTACTCGCTCTTCGAGCGCGGCATCGAGGACGACGGGGTCATGGCCACCCTGAACGAGCTCGGGATCGGTCTGGTCGCCTACTCGCCGCTCGGACGCGGGTTCCTGTCCGGTGCGATCACCAGCCCGGACGACTTCGCCGCCGACGACTTCCGCCGCACCGACCCTCGCTTCCAGGGCGCGAACTTCGCCCGGAACCTGGCCGTGGTCGACGAGGTCCGCCGCATCGCCGCCGCCAAACAGGTCTCGCCGTCCCAGCTGGCTCTTGCCTGGGTGCTGCACCAGGGCGCGATCGCCATTCCCGGCACCAAGCGCCGCCGCTACCTGGAGGAGAACGTCGCCGCCACCACCGTGACGATCACCGATGAGGACCTGGCCGCCATTGCAGCCGTCGCCCCGCGCGGCATCGTCTCCGGCGAGCGCTACGCCCCTGCGCTCATGCAGAGCCTCAACGGCTGACCCTCTTTCCCGTTCGGGAACGGTGTCGACGAACCAGGGGGAACACGCCTGGGCAACGTGGTGAGCCGAGACTTCCCGCTTGTCTCCAGGCAGTGGGTTCCTTGGAGAGGTTCCACTTGGCCGGTTGTACCCGGGACGGTTCGTTCACGGCCACCGCTCTCCGGGGCGGTGAGTCAGTGGCTCACCATGCAGGTCGGATCGGGCCCGGCGGTGCGAGTAGCGTCAGGTCGGCGACGTCCGCCTCCCCAAGCGGTCGGCCGGCAGGGCCGGTACCCCGCAGTCCGTAGGGTTGGTTCTCCCACACCGCCCGCCCCCGACTGCCAGCTCTTGCATTCTCGAGACAGCGCCAGTCGACGCAGGCTATTGAGCGGGCGCGGATCAGGGACGTCGCCGACCGTCAGCTGAAGACCAGCTCACCCACGCCCACTCCCACCGCCGACACGCACCACCCCCCTGCTCCGCACCGCCGGCAGTACCCCGGAGCAGCGAGCAGGATTCCTGCTGGGGCCGGCCTCAGGCGATCAGAAAACGGCTCTACGCATGATGAACGCTTCAGGTACGCCTATGTGCGGGCTGCGCGCGAGGGCGGCATAATTAGGTCCATCGCATGCCGATCGTGGAGAGCTGCTCGATCCGCTCCGCGGAGAGGGGTGCGGCCGGGCTGCGCTGGTTCCCGATCCATGCACCAAGCCGGATCTGCCATTCCTCCTGGTCCTGGTCGCTGCCGCCCTCACTGTCGCCGGCGACGATCGGCCTGGACCTCGCCGACCCGGCCGCATCGACGGTGCAGCGCTACGGCGAGTACGGCGTGCCTCTCACAGGCACGGGCACCGCTCGCTACGGCTGGCAGGGCAGCGCACAGGTTTTCCTCCGAGACCCTCAGCGGCTTGTCGCTGACCGGTGTTCGTGCGTACGAGCCCGGGACCGGCCGCTTCCTGCAGTCTGACCCGCAGTACGGTGGAGCCACCAACGCCTACGCGTACTTGTCGACGGTCATGGAATTCCCCAAGTCAAGCAGGTTCGGCGTCAGGCAATTCCCCACTCTCGCAGTCACGTTTCCCCATGGGGACGACGGTCGCGCCGGGCAACGTACCAGCCCCCTGTCAGCCGTCTGCTGGCGACTTCAGGGACAGGGCATGCTCATGTAGAGGGCCTGTTCGCCCGATGAGGGCGTGCCGTCGTAGAGCGTCGTGTCCAGTCCGCAGAAGGTGAATCCCATCCGCTGGTAGGCGTGGATCGCCGGGGCGTTCATGTTGGTGACTTCCAGCCAGATGTGCCCGGCACCGCACTCACGGGCGAACTCGATAGCGTGGCCCACCAAGGTACGGCCGACGCCCTGACCTCGATGGCCCGGAGCGACCTCGATGTCCTCGATGGCCAGCCGCCGGTTCCACGGAACGTAGGAGACGGCGGCGAAGCCCGCCAGACCGTCAGGGCCGACGGCGACGAAAGTACGACGGTTCGGATCCTCCTCGGCTGCAGGGTCGTCGTCGGCGTCTTCCGCTGGGAAGACTTTGTGGATGGGCGGGTCCACCGGGATCTCCTGGAGGGCGAACCCGTCTTGGGTGACGATCACGCGGAAGATGGTGCGGGTAGTGAAGGATCCGTCGAGTGCCTCGATGGCCTTGCTGTCCTCAGGCCGGGCAGTGCGAAACTCGTAGTCCATGTCGTCAACGGTCGTCATGGCATGAACCTACGATCAGTTTGACCGGCATGGATCGGGTTTCGGGGCGGCCTGGTAACCGGACTGTCCCACCGCGACTACATCAGTAGGTGTTTTTCAACCGGCGCCTGCCCAGGTCCGTCAGCATGCCGCCGATACGATCATGGCCATGACGACTTTGGAACCGACGATCCTCGCGACCTCCGGCGGACATCGAGTCGGAGGACGAACCAGGGTGATGTTTGATGCTTTGGTGCATCATGCGGTCGACCTCTCCGGCGTGCATGGTCGGCGCCCGCGCATCATGTACGTCGGCACCGCCATCGGGGATGCCGAGCACTTCACGACCCGCATGACCGAGGCTGCGCGGATAGCGGGATTCGACCTGACGCCTCTGCACCTGTTCCCCATGCCCAACCTTGAAGACGTCGAGGGCTCGATCCTCGAGCACGATGTGGTCTGGGTCATGGGGGGCTCGGTGGTCAACCTGCTCGCGGTGTGGAGAGCACATGGCCTGGACCGCATCATGCACCGTGCCTGGCAGGCCGGTATCGTGCTCAGCGGAGTCAGTGCGGGCTCCCTCTGCTGGTTCCAGGGAGGTGCGACCGACTCGTTCGGGCCGGAACTGCGCCCAGTCACGGACGCACTCGCTTTCCTGCCGTATGGCAACGGCGTGCACTACGACTCGGATGAGGGTCGACGCCCGTTGATTCACCAGCTCGTGGCGGACGGCACCATACCTACTGCTCACTGCACAGACGACGGAGTCGGCCTGGTGTACCGAGGAACGGAATTGGTGGAAGCGGTGACGGAAACTCCCGGTAAGGGCGCCTACATCGTCAAAAGCGACGGAGCCAGGGCGGTGGAGGAGCGCATCGAACCTCGCAGGCTGACCGCATCCTAGCGATGACCAAGTCTTTCACTTCGCGAGGCGAGACGATTCACGTTGAAATCGTCCCAGCTCAGCGGGTCGCCGATGGCTTCTTGGTCCACTGGCTGCTCCGCGGCCTCTTTCGGGTCAGACGTCGGGTCATCATGGTGATGAGTGCCCAGTTCAGGTGTGCTTCGGAGTGCTGGGGCAGCCGTTCGTAACCGCGTGCGTTGCGGCGGGCGTTCATGCACCAGCCGATCGTCCGCTCGACCTTCCAACGGCGGGGCAGGACGACGAAGCCCTTGGCGCCTTTGGGCCTGGAGACGATGCGCAGGGTGAGCCAGAGGCGTTCGCGGGCCCAGTCCACGAGGTCGCCGGCATAGCCGCGGTCGGCCCAGACCTGGGTGATCTGCGGCTGAGTGAGGCGTAGGCGCCAGAAGACGTCACGGGCGGCGTCGCGGTCCTGGATGTCGGCGCGTCACCATGATCATCACAGGCAGGCCGAGCGTGTCAACGGTGATATGTCGCTTGCGGCCGTTGATCTTCTTCGCGGCGTCGTAGCCCCGGCTGTTCCGGCCGACGGTCGAAGCACCCTTGACCGACTGGGAGTCCACGATCAGCGTCACCGGGTGCGGGCAGCCACCCTTGCCGGTACGAATCCGCCGCCGGAGCTGATCACGGATGTAGGTGACGACTCCCGCCCGGTTCCACCGCCAGAAGAACCCGTAGACCGTCTCCCACGGGGGAAAGTCCGCAGGTAGGGCCCGCCAACTTCGCGCCGTTGTCGACGATGTAGCGGATGCCGTCGACGATCTCCCGCCGGGGCCACTTCTCCGGGTGTCCGCCGGTCCTGGTCTGGCAGGCCGGGACGGGCAGCAGGGGTTCCAGCAGGGCCCATTCGGCAACAGACGTGTCGGACGGGTAGCGGCGGCGACGGGAGGCAGTGGGCATGGCGGGCTCGACAGGGAGATCGGCGGCGAGGGCTATTTGGAGAGCTGAGCGAGGGTGGCGCGGACGCCGGTGAGCTGGGCGGTGGCGAGCTGAGCCCATTCGTCGTCGGGGTAGCGGGCCAGGTGCGGATCGAGCGTGCCCGTGATCACCCGGGTGAGGCGGCCGAGGATCTGCCGGAACTGCAGCTTGTCGTACTCGCTCCAGTCGGCGGGGTCGTCGGAGAACAGATAGCCGTCCCCGCGGGTCCAGGTGATCGGCGTCAGGTTCTCCGCGGCGACGACGTCGCGGACGTGGCGGATGCCGCGGCCGACCTGCGAGCGAGTTGGGCGAGTGGTGGCCGTGAGCTGATAGGTGTGCAGGCCGGCGGGGCGTGCTTCCATTAGGGCGACGCGGACCAGGTCGCCGTAGTGCTCGGCCAGCGGCCGGGCCTCCCGGCATCGCGGCATGGCCTACTCGCCCTTGAGCAGCTGGACCAGCTGCTCGTCCAGGGTGAACTCCTGCCCCCGCAGCTGCGGGACCAGGCGGCCGAGGGTGGCCACGAAGCCGTGGCAGGAGCCGACCAGGTCGAGGTATTCGATGGTGTGCTCGATCGCACGGACCGCCGGGGTGCGTTCCCGGATCCGGTCCCGCGTCTCGTTGGAGTTGTCGAACTGGGCGCGGTTGACGAGCATCCGAGTGGTGTCGTCCCGCATCGTCTTCCGGGCGACGGCCGGACGGCGCAGCAGGTCGGTGGTCACCTGCTGGGCGACCGTGCGTCCCTGGTCAGCTCCGTGACGACCCGCACCCGCTCGGCCGGGGTGACGTGCTCGGTCACCGCCGACCGCTTCAGCAGATCGGTGGCGACCTGGGCTGCGACCTCGTCGTCCCGGGTCAGGTCGGCCACGGCCTGGACCTTCTCATCCACCGTCACCGGCCGATCGACCCGCTGGCCGACGACCCGCTTCGCGCCGTCCGGTGTCCACTGCCGAGCCCCGGTGCGCGGGTTGAACGGCGCGTCCTCGATCGCCGCCCACCGTTCGTCCTCGCCCGCGACCGACGCAAGGATGCGGTGAACCGTGAACGACACGCCCTCCTTGCGGCGCCCTTCGGGCCATCGGTTGGCTGTGTGACGCCATTCCTCCACCGTCCGGCGCTCGACGCCGATGTCGTCCGCGAACATCTGCAACGAGTCCGTCACGGTGAAGAGGTCGTCTGTGCCGTTCGGCATCGACCCGCCCACCGACCTCATCGGCTCGATCTCCAACGCCATGTCATCCAGAGCGAATTGCGCGCGGGCAATCTGCGCGATCAGTTCCTTGGCCTGGATGACGAGCTGTTCGTAACGCTGCCGGGTGACGTTCCCTATCCGGTCGCTCACGTCGGTCATGATGACCACCGCCCTCGCCCGGGTCCGGCCCGGCCACCACGGCGTGACCGGTCAATAGGGGGCGCCGGCCCCGGTCACCGTCCACCGTGACGCGCGCGCGACACACCGGGGGCGTGAACCGGGGGCGCTCGAAGCGCTCAGCAATCGGCTCCAACTACCCTGCAAGACAAGGGGTGTTCGAGGTGCCCAAGTGGCGTTCGGCTATGGCGTTTCCGTAACGCCGTTCCGAGACGCCCGCCGCTGACGACAGGCCCGCACCCGGCAACGGTCCGAACAGTACACCGCAGCCCTCGACCGCTCCACCCCCACCGTCCACGACCGCCCACAAACCGGGCACTCCGCATGCTCTCCCCGCTGCATCGCAGCCACCCGCTGCCGGGTCCGCTCAAGCCTCCGTCACCGCCGTGACCTGCACCGACCCGAGCAGAACACCGCCTCCGCCGCCATCGTCTGCGGCAGCGGATCACCCCACTCCCGGCAGTACCGCCGAGCCGTCTCACCAGCCCCCACACCCCAGATCATCCAGCCGTACCCACCTCACGGCCAGGGATCAAAAACACCTACTGACTGGTACGAGGAGATGCATGAGAGACAGCGCAAAGCGCATTCCTCATGGCGTATCCGGGTCGAGCACGGCATCGCCCACCTGAAAGACTGGCGTGCTCTGACCAGCCGCCTCGGCCGCCGTGAGCACATGAGCGACACAGTCCAGGCCGTCGCCGGACTGCTGTCCCACCAGCAGACCGCGGACGAGACTTCGGTACGGCAGACGTGAACCCGTCGCCCCACCGCCATCTCGACGTCTCACTGCCTACCGTGCACGAGCTCGCTAGAAGAGGTCGGCCGAGACGCCCTGCGTGTCGAGGATCGTGCGCAGCCACGGGATGCGCACGGCTGGTAGCCGGACCAAGGTGTTCTGGAACGTTCCTCGGTCGGCCCGGAACAGGTGGTTGGGGAGCAGCGGGAGCGGGTCGTCGCGGAGTACGTCTTGGGGTATGCGGCCTGATGCGGGAGCCGGCAAGTACGGCTGGGGAGAGACCAGCCACAGCCACACCCCCAGCGGCAGGGGCACCAGGTATGCCGACGCAGTCGGGGCGGCAGGGGTCCAGGTCTCACCCGTCTGGGGATGGACCGGTACGAGGAGGATGTCGACGCCCGCGTCCGGGGAGGGCTGTCCCGGGCCAGCCAGGACGGCGCGCCGATTTCGGGGGCCCGCCGGGAGCAGGGCGTCGAGCGCACGTTGGAACACGTCCGCGGTCAGACCGCCCGGGACCTTCACCGGCTGCCCTTGGGAGGCAACCAGAAGGTGGGCGAGCGCCTGGCCGGCTGCCGCCTCCCACTGCGGACTCCACGACCAGTAGTGGTTCGACCCCAGCCGTCCTCCCCACGTGGCAATCGGCTCGAACGGGGGCGTTTTCTCCCCCTTCTCTGCCAGCTCCGCCCAGGAGAGGGGCGCAGCGTGGATACCGTCAATGGGGACGCGGTGCACGGCGTCCGAGCTGAGCCGCACTGCCTGCCAGAGCGAGCAGTCGTCGACTCTGGTTGCCACGGGGAGGTCGCATGCCTCGCAAGCCATGTTGGGCCCGTCGGCTCCGTCCAGGCCGCAGCAGGCACCGCCGCGCTTCTCAGGAATCAGCCGGGTTCCACGGATATCACCAGGCGCGATGACACTCGCCCCGGCCGTGCTGTCGGACAGGGCATACACCGGCGCGTAGATGCCGCGCGCCTCCGCCTCGCCCGGATCGATCTCGTCCCACATCCGCCACGGCCCACCCCAGGGGTCCGGGTCTACGGCAAACGTCCCGGACTCCATGAGCACCGGAAGCTGGGCCCCGTTCCCGTACTTCTGACGGGCGTGGACTGGCAGTGAGACCTGGGACAGCGGGGTGGTCAACTCTGCGCTGCATCCCGCACACACGAAAACGAACAAATGTCCTCCGCCTGGGAAACAGGCGCATCTTCCCAGCTCGCCAGCAGCCTGACAACATGATTTCTCGTCCGTTGCGGGAACGGCACCTGCCACCGCCGTTGAGTATCAGCGCAGCGGGCAAGTGCCAGCCGCCGCCTCTGACTACGGCAAGCGACTCACTCAGTTTTCGAATTCCCCGTGGGCTGTGGCGCCGTCCGAAGTGGTGAACATCTGCTGCCCATCCTCGTGAATGAAGCCACGTGCTCGTGGTGGTGCTCGGACCGGTGCCCAGTGAGCCGCGCGTCGTGCTCATGGCGGCAGTCTCCCGCCAGGTGCCCCGCGCAGTGGGCGACAGCGGCCGTACGTCATTCCGGTGACGTACAGCGGCTGTGGGGCGCGTCCTCGAGGAACGCGGTCGGGTTAGCTTGCGGTTCCGTTCGGTCGCGTACCAGGGAAGACCTACCCCACAGCCAAGTTGGGACACGGTGTGCCGTAGGCGTACCCCTTCGCGCTGGAATATGTGGCTGACCCTTGCATGCCGCTTTCCGAGCCGGTTTGCTCCTCTCGTCCTGCCGACGGGCTCACTGCCCGGGGTTTTTCATGCCTGGTCCTGTCTGTCACCGAGTGAGTCCTGCGAAGGGGGAGGGGGGTTGCGGCGCTTGCCCCCGCTTCCGGCACTGTCCGACCTGTCGGGGTCGGACGGGTTTTTTCCCGCGCCACATCAGACCGACCACTTGGAGGAGCAGTGAGCAATGAGCAGCGCAACCAGCAGCCGTCCGTTCCCCAGCAGCAGCAGGAGCAGGCACCGGCACAGAAGAACCAGGTCCGAAGCGAGATCGTGCAGAAGGGCACCCTGGCCGCGATCAGCGGTCTGTGCTCGGGAGCGGCCCGAGCGATCCTCACCCGATTGTTCAGCGACGGCTCATGACGCCCGCGCGGAATGGTGGTCGCACCGGCGCCTGGAGAGGTCCTCCACCAGTGATTCTGGATGGAGGACCGCTCCTCCGGCACCGACCAGTGGAACTATTTGTAGGAGTGCTCACGCGGCGGGCAGGCCGGGCAGGGCGTACGTCGTGCGGCCGTCCGTCATGGTGGTGTGCTCGATCCAGCCGTCCGGCAGGGAGAGCGTGTGGTGGCGCAGACGACAGCCGGTGGCCCGCATGACCGGTGAGAGATGGCAGGGGTCCACCTCCTCGACCCGAAGGCTCGGCGCGTTCGTGGTCGGGTTCTTCTTCCCTGCGACGGCGATCGGCAGGCGGCCGGCGGGGGTGAGGGACAGCGGGGTGATCCGCCAGATCGAGCCGCGGCCGGTGGACAGACTGGCCTGCCCGAAGCCGCTTTCCCCGCGTGGCCTCATCGGCTCGCCGTTGGTGCCGGTCAGCCCCCGGAACAGCTTCTCGGCGCGGCCTTGGTTGACGATCTGGCCGGTGTTGATGGTGAAAGCACGGAAGAAAATCAGGCTGGGCGGGTATCCGGCCTGCCGCAGGGCGTCCACGTAGTCGGCGACGACGAGCCAGTGGGCGCGGAAGACGCTGGCAGATGGATGACGGTGGCCCTACTTGGCGCCGGCCTCCGACACGTCGTTCGTCCCATGCTGGCACCGCCTCTTATTGAGCCTTTTCAGCGTGGCCACCGATCGGGTGATGGCCTTGGTGCCGCAACGGACGGGGCTCCCGTGCCGTTGGGTGAGGTGTTCGAAGTCTCAACCTGCCGGTCCAGGAGCCCTGTCGGTTCCCTATCCTGCCGCACTCGACCTGCCTCATGCGTTGGTCGAGTGGGTCACGATGCTTATCGTCACTCGTGAGGGTGACCGCCGCTGCAAGCTCCCGCCGCACCAGCGTGCACTCGTCGCTCTCGCCTATCTGCGCAAGCACGACACTCTCGCGCAGATCGCCGCCGGGTCGGCATATCCGTCGGCACCGCCCACGCCTACACCACCGCCGTCGTGCAACTCCTCGCCGACCGGGTGCCGGGCCTGCTCAAGACCCTGCGCGAGCACGACCCGGACTACGTGCTCCTGGATGGCACCCTCAACGAGTGCGACCGCCTGGGCGACGGACGCGCCGACTACTCCAACAAGCACCGACGCCACGGCGTGAACATGCAGGTCGTCACCGATCCCGAAGGCCAGCTTCTGTGGATCTCACCGGCCTTGCCGGGCCGTGCTCACCATCTGACCGCCGCACGCACCCACCGCATCATCCGAATCTGCGAACGCCAGGGCGTCCCGATCGTCGCCGACCGCGCCTACATCGGTGCCGGCTCATGGGCCACCACCGCCATCCGCCGCCCGCCCAACGGCGAACTGTCACCGACCGAACAGACGCTGAACCGGGCACTCGCCCAGGCCCGCGCTCCTGTCGAACGAGACGTCGCCCGCCTGAAGTCCTGACGAATCTTCCGCCGGAGCCGCTGCAGCCCGAACCGCATGACAGACATCGCCGCCGCGGTCCTCGCCCTGGAGAGGCAACGCTGAAAAGGCTCATTGACCCAGTCGTACATGGCCTCGATGAGCGCGTCGGAGGGCGTGCGCCTCTCGGCCTCGGTGAGCGCTTCGAATCGTCCGTGACGGTCGAGTGCAGCATGACCTGGGACTTCGTGGCCCGGATCTCCACCAGTTGCCGGGGGCGGACGCGGCGGGCGGGCACCGAGTAGAGGTTGCCGCCGAACGCGACCAGGCAGTCCTTGCCGACCGGCCGCAGATGCCGCTCGGCCACCAGATACGGGGTCGGCGGCAGCGGCTTGAGGGCCGCATGGTCACGGGCCGCCCGCTCCCCGATGACCTCCCGGTGCGTCTTGTGGATCTGTGACCTGCGCTGCGGGACCCAGGCGGTGAAGGCGGCGTCCATCTCCTCGATCGAGGAGAAGGCCCGGCCGGACAGGACGTGGTCGCGGACGATCAGCACCTGGCGTTCGACACGGCCCTTCCCGGTGGGCCGGTAGGCGGCCAGGACGTCGATGTCGAAGTCGTAGTGGCCGGCGAAGCCGACCGCTTCCGGGTGCAGCGGAACTGCCTCGCCCGGGGCCACGTGACGGCGCACGACGGTCTTGGTGCGGTCGTAGACGATCGTCATCGGCACCCCGCCGAAGTGCGCGAATGCCCGGCGGTGGCAGTCGAAGAAGGTCTGCAGGTCCTGGCTGGTGGTGAAGCAGCAGAACGGGTCGCGGGAGTATGACAAGGTCATGTGGAACGAGTAGACCTTCGCGATGCCCACGTGGGCGAGGACCTTGCCCTCGTCACCCCAATCCACCTGGGCCTGGGCGCCGGGGATCACCTCGAACCGGCGGTGCATGCCCGCCAACTCCTTTGGGGTGATGCCGAGTTCCTCGGCGATCCGGGGACGGGCTTCCTGGACGTAGAGCTTGACGCGCTGGTAGTTGCCGGTGAACCCGTACTCCGCGGCCAGCCGCTCGTGGATCACCGATGCCTTCATCAGGACCTCGGCCCGCAGCATCGAGTCGATCAGCGGCGCGAACTCGTCGATCTTCCTTGCCAGGGACCGCCCTTTCGCCGACCGGCGCGGCGGGGTCGCCGGGCCCGGCGCCGAAAGGTACTTGCGGACCGTCTTGCGGTCCAGCCCCGTCTCCCGGGCGATCTCCGACAGGCTCATCGCCCCGGACTCCAACAGGCCGCGGAATCGCCGCAGTTCCAACCAGCGATGCGGATCCAAAACCACCGTCGACCGCCCCTCCGCCACTTACACCGACCAAGCAGCAGAGTGCCGAGCAGCACCCGTCAGCGCATCAGGAACTGGCCGCGTTCATCCGTACGCGGGTGGGGACGTTCACGTGTACGCCGACAACTGCCGAACGGCAGCAGTTCCGCGAGGGGTTACGGCTCAAGGCGGCCGAGAGGTTCGCCCGGGGCGAGGCGAGTTCGGTGATCGCCAAGGACCTGCGGGTCAGCGTCCGCTCCGTGCAGCGATGGCGGCAGGGGTGGGAGAAGGATGGGCCGCGTGCTCTGCGGTCGCAGGGGCCGGCGTCGTTGCCGAGGCTGAGCGAGAAGCAGTTCGCGCAACTGGAGGCGGAGCTGGCCAAAGGGCCGACCGCGCACAGCTGGCAGGACCAGCGCTGGACCCTGGGCCGGAGCCCTCAAGCTCCACACCGCCGCGCCTCTTGCCCTGCTCCTGCGCGTGCTCGGTCACCGCGGCCTGGACCCTCGGCGAGGTTCCGCCAGGCCTGCCATGCGGCCTCGAAGGCGGGCGCATCGTCCTGGTCATGTAGGGCGCGGACGGTTGCGTGTGCTTGGTCGGCGGTGCGCTGCATCTGCACCAGTTCTTCGAAGGTGTGTGCCACGTGCAGGGATCCTAAGTGTGCCAGTGCTACGGGCAGGCACCGCCGCGCGGGCGTGTAGTGCGCGGCCGCAGCTCCTGGAGAGTGAGGGGAGCTGGGCCGCCGGCGCGGGCGGTACGCTCCAGTTGGCGTACCCCGGCCGTGGACGCGCTCCAGGCCGCCGGTCCCCAGCCCTTGGCCGTGGAGGTAGCACAGGCCCAGGTCGCCGTCGAGGGCGGCGAGCAGGGCCGCCACGCTGCGGATCTGGTGGGAGCACAGGGCTCGCTGTACCTGGTGGCCCTGCTTGTCGTGGCCGAGCAGATCCGCTCCAGTGCCGCAGCGCCCAGGTACGCGCACTGTCGACAGGGGTCGGCCGGCAGCTCGGCCTTCGCTTCACTCAGGAGCCGTTTGTACTCCTCGGGGTGCGCGGAGATCAGGCGCCGGACCGCGATGTCCTCCGCCTCGAAGTAGGTCGGCTCCCACCTCGCCATGCCCTCACCGTACGCCCGGCTCCGCGGTCAGGACTCGGCGATGCGCGGGTCTCCGCCCCCCCGGGAGCGGAAGGTGACCCCGGCATCGGCAAGCAGGCGGTGCACACCTGTGCAGGAGCGCCCGTCTCCTGCGCCGGTGCGCGGATACTCGTGCCGAAGTCGTTCTTCTTCAGGTCCTGGGCCTCCTTCAGGTACTGGGCGAACCGATGATCGGCGCCAGGGCCTGTATGGGGCCCTGATCGCGGGGAGTCGACCCGCCCCGAGTTCGGTCGCCTGCCGGAGAGAGCCGGGTGCGACCTGCGAAGATGGCGCCATGCTGCAGGTGTGCCTCAACGGTGCTCGAAGCCGTGCCGAGTGTTCCCGTTTGCCGGTGACCCCCGACGAGCTGGCAGTGGCGGCCCGTGAGGCTGTCGGCGCCGGCGCCGAGGACGTGCACCTGCACCCCAAGGACCGCGCGGGTCAGGACACGTTGGAAGCCACCGCCGTCGCCGCCGCTGTGAGCGCGGTGCGGGCTGCTGTCCCAGGCATCCCGGTTGGGGTCACCACCGGCGCATGGGCCACGGCAGACCCTTACGTCCGTGCCGCGCACGTCCGGTCCTGGACCGTGCTGCCTGACCACGCCTCCGTGAACTGGCACGAGGACGGCGCCGCCGATGTTGCCGCGGCCTTGCTGGACCGGGGGATCGGCATCGAAGCCGGCATCTACTCGGGTACCCCCGCGGCACGACGGTTTCTGGACTGGCCCGGATCTCGCCGAGTCCTGCGCGTCTTGGCCGAGATCACCGAGGCCACCCCTCGGGACGCGCTCCACGCCGCAACTGGCCTGCTGAATGAACTCAAATCGGTTGCCGTCCCCATTCTCTTGCACGGCGAAGACGCCACCGCGTGGCCCGTCCTGCGACTTGCAGCCTCCCGCCACCTGGATGCCCGTATCGGCTTGGAAGACGTGCTCCATCTCCCCGACGGCACCCCCGCCTCAGGCAACGCCGCCCTCACCCGCGCAGCACGCCAGATCATCCAGCACACACCGCAGCGCACGCCGTAGTGAGTCGTGGTCACATGCTCCGCGTGAGGTCCTTGATCCAGAGCATGGAGGCGCGGAGGTGGAGGCCAGCGAGTACAGCCCGGGCGCGGCGGGGCCGGCCCCGAGCACGCGTCGCCCGGCGAGCGGTTGCGCAGGCTTCCGCTCGGTGGCGGTCTGGACGGCGGGCAGGCGGTCGGCGGTGAGCTGGGCGCGCGGTGCCGGTGCCGGGTCGGTGTCTCGGGCGCGGGAGGCATCGGCGTGGACGGGTCCGGTGCCCAGGGGGGCGGCGGCCGGTCATTGCCCGAGCGTCTCGGCTGCGGACAGAGTTATCTTCCCCGACCCGACGTCTCGCCAGGTGCCGTGGTGGCGGCCGATGCGTTCACGGGTGCCGATGATGCGGAACCCGGCGCGGTGGTGCAGGGCGAGGCGGGCGGTGTTCTGGGGGAAGATGGCGGACTGCACGGTCCAGATGCCGACGGCGTCGGTGGAGGCGAGCAGGGCGGTCAGCAGCGCGAGGCCCACCGTGGCAGGGCTCCCGGTGGGTGTCAGGCCTGCGCCGGGGAGAACGGGTTTGTACCGCTGTCAGGATTCGGCGGCGGACACGTGGCGAGCCAACTCGGTGGCAAGGCGTCGCATGACCGTGCGGTTGGCGTGCCGCATCATGGTCCGCACGACTGGGGCCAGCAGCCGGTCGGCGAGAGGGGCGTGCACCCAGGTGTACGTGAACGAGATGTGGGTCCCACCGGTTCGCAGCGGTTCGATGGCGTAGGTGCCGTGAGCCAGTCGCCGACCGGCCGCGCTGACGTTGTGTTCGACGATGCGCCGCGGCGCATCGGCCTCGATGACCTTGATAGTGACATCGGTCTTCGTGCCGCTCAGCGCGGCGGTGACGGTGGCGCACGATCCGATGCCCCGGGCGGGGCCGCTGTAGCGCCAGTTGGTCAGGTAGTGGTCGGTGAACCGCTCGTGGTGGGCCATGACGTCGAGAAAGCCGTAAACCTGTTCGGGAGTCTGAGGAACGTCGATCCACACGGTGACAGGCTTCATGTACCACACGGTACATGCGGCATGTACCGATTGGTACAGTCGTGACGTGGTCACCATTGATGACTCGCACCCCGAGGGCGAGGCCGTGCAAGGCGCGCACGGGGATCGGCGCGCACAACTGCTGGACGCGGCTGTCGACCACGTGGCGGCACACGGCATAGCGGACCTGAGCCTGCGCGGGCTGGGCACCGCGATCGGTGTCAGTCACCGCATGCTGATCCACTACTTCGGTTCCAGGGAACAGTTGCTCGTCGAGATCGTCCGGACGTCGGAGCGACGCCAGCGCGATGTGCTTTCCCGGCTTCGCCTGGAGCCCGGTCTCTCGCCCGCCGATGTCGCGCGGCTGCTGTGGCGGCAACTGGCGGACCCTCGGCTGGCCGGTCAGGAGCGGCTCTTCTTCGAAATCTGCGGGCATGCGCTGCGCGGCCGCCCCGAGGCCGCCCCGGTCCTCGAAGGGCTGGTGACGGACTGGCTGGAGCCGCTCGTAACAGCCGAGGTCGGTGCGGGGGCGGAGCCTGACGCGGCCCGGAACCGGGCCAGGCTGGGACTCGCCACCGTCCGCGGTCTGCTGCTCGACCTGCTCGCTACCGGTGACCGCGCCGGCGTTGACGCGGCGATGGAGGAGTTCCTCCGGCTGTACTACGGCTGGGAGTGACGAGTCATCGGTCAGGCAAAGCGGCTGGGCCAGACATCGTGCAACCGTTCGAATTATGGTCCCGGAGCTCCGCGTGCGCCTCGACCTGCTTCGTCGGCTTTCTGGGACCCATAAGAAGCGTCTGGAGAACCATCACATTTCGACTTGGCCGCCCACCCCTGCGTCGGCCGGGGGTGTTCACGGTGGTGGTGAGTATCGGCTCGGGCAGCGGGTCCGGTGCCCAGTGGGCGGCGGTCGGTCATTGCCCGATCATCGCGGGTGCGGACGGAGTTCTTCTTCCCCGAGTCGGCCGTGTGCTTCGGGCTGGGCCACGATGCGCTGTGACGGGCGCGTGCGAGGGGGTGAACTTCGGTAAGCACCTGACCGTGGTCCTGGCGGCGGTGCTGCCCCGGGGTGAGCGGAGCGCGCCGGGTCCCGGCGGAACCGGGCCGGTGCTGCCCGTAGGGGTCTCCCAGGGAAGTTGTCGGCCGGCGCTGAGCCTCGCGCGGCATCCCTTGACCAGCAGGTCAGACCCTTGACCACGGGCCTGGCTGCTGACCGGCTGCGGCAAGTTGTGGAGCGACTTGTAGGGCATGTTGTAGAGCTACTCCGAGACGGCGGCGTTCTTCCGTATCGCCAACCTGGGCGGTTCGGCCGACAGTCTGATACGCGTCACCTCGCCCGATCGTTCCCCGTGGCATCTCGCTCGCCCGGCACCGAATGAACGAGGGGAACGGGGCTTACCGCACCGGCATCGATTCCGTCGCGATACCGGCGGGTGGCAGCCTCGCGATGTCGCCACAGGGGGTGGATCTGACGGTGCCGCTCCGGCCGGGAAGTGGAGTTCGGGCGATCTCGTGCCGTTCGCTCTGGAGTTCCGGCGCAGCGGCCGGGTCAAGGTCCTCGTCGTGGCAGTGTGTCTCAGGCCCAGAGTTGGCTGCCCCAGCGGGTCAGGATCAGCATGGCGATGATGCCGATGTGGGTGACCGGGATGACCCAGGTTACCGCCGGCCCGCACCCTCGGTTGCGGTCCTGGCGGCCGGGCTCGGGCCGGAGGCCTTCCTCTCACCGCAAGGTCCACGCCCGCGTCGACCACATCTTCGCCCGCATGAAGAGCTGGAAGATCCTCCGCGACTGCCGCCTCAGAGGCGACGGAGTCCACCACGCCATGCCCGGCATCGCCCGCCTGCACAACCTCACCCTCACCGGACGAGAGACAAACAAGCAGGTCAACCTGCATGCCTTAGGGCATATACGGGACAACCTCCAGGGCGGCGAGTGGACCGTGCCACTTGGAAGTCGCCGTCACCATCGACAGTGCGTCCTGACGAGCGGTAGACAGGCCATCGGGCCCCGGACATCCCATCGGAGGTTTGGGCCCGGACGTGTGACCGGCAGGCCGTCAGGTTGCGGGTGATGCCACATCCGCACCTTCCTGGGCCAACCCGAACGCCACCGCCGCGCTGATACCGCGGCTTTCTCGCGTGATCAAAGCCATGTTCGCAGGCAAGCACGGTGTCTGGCGGTAAGCCGCCGTGACGTTCGATCACTCCCATTCCGGAGTCGACTGGTCGCATAGGCGGCG
The DNA here is from genome assembly GCF_044740925.1 of Streptomyces sp. NPDC088254. Classification (NCBI taxonomy): domain Bacteria; kingdom Bacillati; phylum Actinomycetota; class Actinomycetes; order Kitasatosporales; family Streptomycetaceae; genus Streptomyces; species Streptomyces sp. NPDC088254. Next base: position 452,509 of record NZ_JBIURQ010000005.1, read on the forward strand.
CGACCGATACGCAACGCACGGTTGTGGAAGAGCTTTCTTCCATCTGTCGCCGACGCGATTATGACTGGAGATATTTATCGAAGTCGTGGCGTCCACCTGCGGTCGTCATAGCGCTCGCTGCTGTCGGCTCGATTTTCATACCGGCCGGCGAGGTATGGCGGTGGGGTTACCTGCTCGGGGTGCTCTTGGTCCTCAACGTGTTGGCCCGACGGGCGCACCGCGATGTGCCGCTGGGGTTGGCTATGGCGCAGTGGATATGGGGGACTGATCATCCGCGCGTCGTGCGGCTGCGTGTCGCGTGGGCGGCGCAGCTCTCACGGCAGGGCCGTATAGGTTTAGCGGTAACCCAGTTGGATGACATCTTGCCGGGCATGATCGAGGTGTGGGGGCCGGACCACCCGGAAACGCTGACGGTCCGCGCTATGCACCTGCGCTTGAGGGGCGATTACGGCGCATTGCCCGGCCGAGTCGCGGCTTTAGAGGAACTGACCGGTGAGATGCTCCGGGCCATGGGGCCGGGCCACCCGGAGACGTTGGCGGCCCGCGGCCTGATGGCAAAGTGGCTTGACCAGGATGGTGACACCAACAGGGCCCTGGCCCTGTACGAAGATGTCGTCAGCGTGAGCAGCGAAACGTTGGGCGCAGGTGACACGCTCACGTTGCGTGCCCGTAGGGCACTGATCGAGCTGCGTTACATCACGGCGAGTGATGCCAACAACATGGACGGCAGGTATGCGGCTTTGGACGAGATGACCGACGCCGTGCGCGACATGCTGTGGGTGCTCGGCCCGGCACACCCGATAACTGTAGGCTCCCAGCGCACTCTCGATCTGTGGATGGAAGAGACTCGCGTAGACATCGCCCTCGGCAAGATCAGGCCGTTCGACGCTCGCCGCAGGGGAGAAGCTGATCCCGGCAGCGTCTGACTGCCACCGAAAGGGCAGGTGACGGCGTCTTTAAGGCCCGGGACTTGGCTAGAGGTTGTCCGGTAACCCGTGTGGCGGTTGCTGCGTTGCCTGGGCATCGGTGGGGTGATCTCAACGGATGATCCGAAGTGGATCGAGCCGTTCTCCGGGCTGTCCGAGGTGCAGTTCGCCAGGCTGGTGGCGTTGGTACGGCGCCGTGGCGGCGACGTTCAGCGCGGCCGCCCCTGGCGACTGCCGCTCAAGGACCGGGTGCTGCTGGTGGCCACGTACTGGCGCACGAACCTCACATTGCGGCAGGTGGCGCCGCTGTTCGGAGTCTCGAAGTCCGCGGCGGACCGCATTCTCGATCACCTCGCGCCCCTGCTGGCCATCTCGCCGGCCCGTCGACCGCGCAAGGACACCATCTATATCGTCGACGGCACCCTGGTGCCCACCCGCGACCGCAGCATCGCCGCTTCCAGCAAGAACTACAGGTACTCGACCAACCTGCAGGTCGTCATCGACGCCAACAGCCATTTGGTCGTGGCGATCGGGACCCCACTGCCCGGCAGTCGCAGCGACTGCCGGGCCTTTGCGGAGTCCGGTGTCGACCGGGCCTGCCGAGGCGCCCCGGTCATCGCCGACGGCGGCTACCAGGGCACCGGCCTGCTCATCCCGCACCGCAAACAACGTGGTCAGACGCATCTCAGCCCGCAGCAGGAGGCGGAGAACGCCGTCCACCGCCGGGCACGGGCCCGGGTCGAACACGCCCTGTCCCGGCTGAATAATTGGAAGATCCTGCGCGACTGCCGGCTCAAAGGCACCGGCGTTCACCAGGCCATGCTCGGCATCGCCCGACTTCACAATCTCGCGCTCACAAGATGAGCTGGCTCGGGTTCACAGCGAAGGTGTCCCGTCCATCCGGCGTCGTGACCCCATCCGGTGAAGTGGAGATAGTCACGACTCCGTCGCCGGCCGTCGCCTCGATGTCGCCCTGGACCTCGCAGGCAACCGTGACCTTCACTGGGTAGACCGACTCGGGGGTCAGCTCAGCGAACCGCGCGAAGATCGAGCTCTTGTCGATCAAAGACCAACGTCGGCCCGGAGCGTCAACGAACTGAACCTCGATGATGCCGGGAAACGGCTCGTCATGCACCCAACGAACCGCTTTAACACCGCAGCTCAGGCACTCAGGCTCCCTTTTAGGTCCGGCCCCCAGCGACAACGAGCGCCAGTATGCCTGAGCCCCCGGGCCTCGTTACGGGACAACCCTTAGGCTGCGGGTTCTCCGGAATGATCACCGTTCCCTCACAGAAGTGGACCCCCCGATGCCTACCACCGCCGGTCCGTTCACCGCCAACGAGCGCCTGGACCCGCAGGAGATGGTCGTCCTGCACCGCGTCTTCCGCCGCGAGATCCCGCTCCTGGCCGACCTGATCGAAGCCGCCGCCCCGGGCGACCGGCGACGCACCGCCGTACTCGCCGACCACCTCGACCTGGTCCTCGGCGCCCTGGGCGAGCACCACGAGGGCGAGGACGATTTGCTGTGGCCCAAGCTGCGCGAGCGCGCCGCCCCCGGCGACAGCGTCGTCTCACGGATGGCCGGCCAGCACGAGGCCATCGCCGACGCGCTCGCCGCGGCCACCGAACTGTCGCACCGCTGGCGCGCCCAGGCCGACCGCGACACCGCCCTGCTCCTTGCCGAAGCGCTGCGCACACTCGACCGGCACGCCGCGGCCCACATGGACGACGAAGAAGAGCACCTCCTGCCCCTGATGGCCGACCACATCACGCCCCGTGAGTGGACCGAGGTCGGTGAACGCGGACGCCGCAGCGTCCCCAAGGCCAAGCTCCTGATCTTCCTGGGCGCGATCCTCGAAGACGCGACCGCACAGGAACGCCAGCTGTTCCTCTCGCAGATGCCCGTCCCCGCCCGCCTCCTGTGGCGCACCCTCGGCGCTCGCCTCTACAAGCGCACCACCGCCCGAGTTCGCCGAAGCGATGCCACGCTCCCCCGGACGTAGCACCCCGACCCCACGTGCAGGACGCCGGACGTCTGAGCCGTAGCCGACGGCGAGGGTGGGGCGCCGCGTCCTGGCCGAGGAACACCACTGGCGCGCCAGCCAGCCGGGGGCAGTGCAGGGCTGGGTCCTCGGCACCGGGCGGGCTGGGCCGCTGCAACTGGCTCCGGTATACCGGGCGCTGCGCAAGGCCTTCGAGGACGGAAAGCACGAGCCAGGGGCGGCGGACTTCTACTACGGCGAGATGGAGATGCGCCGCCACGCCGACGACATCCCCCGCAGCGAAAGGGGGCTACTGACCGCCTACTGGGCGCTGTCCGGCTACGGCCTGCACGCCTCCCGGGCCCTGGCCTGGCTCGGCGTCGCCATGCTCTTCACCATCGTCCTGCTGATGGCCTTCGGCCTCGCCCAGGACACCCCGAAGCAGACCGCGACCGGCACCGTCCCGGCCGGCGGGGGCAAGGTCACTTTCGAGATCGACAAGGACGATCCCCAGAACCCCACCGGCGACCGGTTCACCGGCAAGCGCTTCGAGAAAGCCGTGAACGTCACGCTGAACTCGGTGGTGTTCCGCGCCTTCGGCCAGGACCTGACGACCGCCGGCACCTACATCGAGATGACCTCACGCTTCACCGAACCCGTGCTGTTGGGCCTGGCCGTCCTCGCCATCCGCAACCGCGTCAAACGCTGACAGCCCTGCCCCGGCCAAGCGTGGCCCTGTGCAACGTTCGACGGAACCGTTCACGTGCCCTACTTGCCTGCACCGTCGATCATGCCTCTGAGCTGCACAGAAGCGACCCCTTAGATAACGCCGCTCGTCGCCACGCTCAGGGTTCGATGGCACGCGCTCAAGCTCCGATGTCACGGAACAGCGAGGCCCCGGAGGTGTGACCTCCAGCGATAGTTGGCCAGAGGCGGTGGCAAGACCGCTGGTGACCGGGTTGTGCTCAAAGACGGTTGGCCATTTTGCTCAGAGATAGTTGGCCACTGCGGCCTCGACGTCATCGCGGAGCTGCGTGGAGGCGTGCTTCTTGAGGTGGAGCCAGGTGCGTCCCCACTGCTTGGACGACTTCGCTGGTGCCGAGGGCAGCATGGTGCGCAGGGCCTCCCGGAGCGCTGGTCGTTCCAGGGCGAGCAGCGTGGCGGCTCCGTCCAGGAGGATGGCGGTGGCGACGGCAGAGCGAGGTGGGGCGTCCCACCTCAGTCTTTCCGCGTGGTCTTTTCTCTCGCCGGCTCGTCGTTTCAGCTGATCGACGTGCTCATCGAGTGCGTCCGACAGTCCAGTGGGTGTGAAGTGCCTGCCCTGCGGCCAGGTGGCCTGGAGGATGGCCGACATGACGCGTAGCCCGGTGAAGTAGCGGCTGGCTTCGAGTGGGTCGGTGGCTTCGTTGAGTAAGTCGGTGATCCGGTTCTGCAGACGCCAGAGCGAGGGGGTGATCTCGGGCTGAGGGGGCTGCGCGGCCATGGAATCGAGGCGGGCTCCGCAGAACTGGCGGGTCGGGGTGAGCCCTGTTTCCCGGTTGCGGCACTGGGCCGGGTGCAGACCGCCGTGGGGAGACAGCGGCAGGAGCCGGCTGCCGGCCTGGTCGAAAGCGTGGGCTGATCGTTGGCAGCGTGGGCAGCCATCCCGGAGGAAAGTCTGATGGTCCTGGCAGATGAAGATCACCGGCAGGCGCCATCGGATTTTCCAGGGGCCGCCGTGCCGTTGCTGAATCACTGAGCCGTCTCCGAGGAGGCAGCGCGGGCAGTACCGCGTGAAGGCGGTGAACACCCAAAGGTCGTAGGGGAAGAACCGGTTGGGTCGCGGGTGCAGGGACATGGAGATCGGTGGGTATCGCTCGCTGTCGGGTGCAAGGGTGAGACGTGCGGCTTCGACGGGAGTGAGCTGGGTGGCCTGGGCGAACGCCGTGAGGCGGTCGCCCAGGGCAAGAAGGAGCCGGCCCGAGGTGTAGGAGCCTTTGGACGTCTGGAGGCCGGTTCGTGCGAACAGCATGGTGGGCGACAGATCCAGGCGGTGGGACAGCCTCAGGGTGAGCCCGGGCAGTCCTTCCCCGGGCAGCGGGGCCAGGGCCCGCGGCAGCGGTTCAGGGAGTCGTGACACGGCTGGTCACCGGTCCGCGGCGGCGGGGCCGCAGTCGTCGAGGACGGTGTTCCGGGCGGCTTTGCCCGGCGTCCTCGGCATGGAGGATCCGGGGATGGAGGGGACCTCCCCGGCTTGTGGGTCGCGGTCGGGGTCGTCGAGACTGAGGATGATCTCGTCGAGCAGGTCCTCGTCGAGGGTCTCCTTGCCGCTGTCCATGGCTTCTTGGCAGCCGTCCTCGATGAGGCGTTCGAGAAGACCGACGACGCCATCGGTGCGGCGCATGAGGTACTCGGGCATGGTGCCGGCCGTGAGCAGGCCCGGCTCTGCCTTCAGCAGCCGCAGGCTGTCCTCCAGGCCGGCGAGGTGGTCGTGGAAGGCGGCGATCTGGTCGGGGGTGGTGTAGCGGAAGCGGTCGAGTTCGACCACGTCGAAGCGGCGTTCGGTCTGCGTGGCCTCCAGCCCGTGGACGCGCGTGTGCGTGGACGGTGGCATCACCCACTGGCGAGTCGTGGCATCCCAGTGTCCTTGCCGTAGGAGTCCCGAGCCGAGGATGTCGACGCCAACCAGGACCAGCGTGACGTTCATGCTCATCAGGGCGCGGATCAGGTCCAGGGTGTCCTGGTCGTCGGCCCGATGCATGCGCAGGCGGGTGATGTCGTCCAGGATCAGCGCCTGGGTGCCGTGGTCGTCCAGTGAGTCGGCGACTTGGCGGATCAGCTGGGGCAGGGTCAGCCGCCGGTTCTCGGCGCCGAAGAAGTTGAGGATCGCCTGGCAGGCACCCTTCGGCTTGGCGGTGACGGGTGTTTGGACGTAGGCGACGGGAGCGTGCAGGTCCCGGGCGCCGTCCACGGTGTTCGGGTTGAGGTGATCATGCAGGGCCAGCCAGGCGTCCTCGAAGGCGGCGGCGACCTCGCAGACCGTCTCCGTCTTGCCCTGATAGCCCCAGCCTGTCACCATCACCCCGGCCCGGGTGGATGGCCGTGTCTTGAGCGCGTTGTTGCGCAAGCGGCGGTTGACCAGCCGCGACACCTTCAATGACATGGGCGTTTCCTGCAACGGCAGGTGGACGTGGGTCGCGGTCCGGTGTAAGTCATAAAGCGACCGTTCGCGCGGGCTGAGCGCCTTCCACTCGGCGAGGGACAGCCTCGGCGCGGGAACGAACGAGCGGCGGTTCGTGCGCCAGTCCTGCCAGCCCGTGTAGGTGTCACGGCGCGGAGCCTGCCGCAGCAGCGCCTCAGCGAGATCACTTTCCGGGATGGCGTGACTCACCTGTGCTCCTCGCGTCGGGCGACGGCTTCGGGTTCGTCCTCGTCCGGCGGCAGCAGGAACAGCGTCCGGCGCCGTAGCGTCTCGCCGAGTCGTGGCGGACGGGTGGGCCGCCGCCCCGCAGTCGCGGCCTCGCGTCTGCGGCGCCGATCAGCATCGACGCTGTCCTGAATGGTGCGAGCCTGGTCGGGCCAGGCCAGCACCTCCGCGTCACCGCCCCGGCCGGAAGCCGTGGCCGGCGCCCGGTCGACCGCGACCGCCTCGGCCTGCGCGTGCTGCCGGGACCGTCTGCTGCGTTCACGCTTGGTCATCTGGGTCGGCCACTGGGCGACCGGGATGGCGGAGCCGAGCAACTCCAGCAGGACCGGGAGGAGTTCGGCATCGGAGCGGGGAGCAAGGCCCCGTCTGCGGGCTTCGGCGAGCAGCGTCTCGGCGGCGCGGTCGGAGAATGCCGGGATCTCGGTCGCGCGAGGTAGCCCGGTCCAGCTCAGCACGTGCCAGCGGTCGGGCTCGGCGTCGTCCTGGAAGAACACGGTGCGCCGGTCACGGCGATCCGAACGGATGAGCCACTTGCCCTTGTGCCGGCCGCCCCGGGTGGAGGGCAGGTGGAAACGCGGGTCGTCCAGGACGACGGCGTGATACCAAAGTCCGCCGATCTTCACCCCGCGCCGAGGGTGGATCTTGACGTAGTGGGCCTTCAGAAGGCGGTAGTAGAGCTCCGGCCTGGGGATCTGCAGGGCGAAACCGCCTTGCTGCATCGCCGCGGCGAACAGCGAGTTGGGGCTGTGATCCTCGCCGGGTCCCCAGGCCGGGGCGTACTCGCCCAGGATCCGGTTCTGCCATATCTTCACCACCCAGGTCGCGATCAGGTGCTCCATCCGGGACATCGACAACACCGCGTCGGCTTCCGGGTCGGAGCCGCGGTCGGCGACGTCCGCCCCGGTGAAGCCCAGCAGGTGCTCCAGCAGCAGACTGTTGATCGCGGAGAAGGCCCGCTCGACGGCGAATTTGTCCGTGGGCCGAAGTGTGCGGGCGGGAAGGATGTTGCAGCCCAGCGTCCGTTCCGCTTCCACCACGTGGTGGTTCTTGTAGGGGCTGCCGTGATCGGTGGTCACCGTCTCCGGGGCGAAGAACGGCAGAGCCGCAACCCGGTGTCCGGCGAACTGGGCAACCACCGTGGCCGGGACGCCCGGGTATGGCCACTCCATGTCCTCGCCCCAGTCCTCGCGCATCGGCAGCGGCAGCATTACGTCCCGCAGCAGCATCGCGATGTCCACCGACGTGTCCGACACCAGCGTCAGCCGAAACGCCACGATCGAGTGGGTGAACAGGTCCAGGGCCAGCGTGAGCATCACCGAGACCGGATCGCCGAACACCGACTCGCGGACCTTCACCGGCAGCGGCGTGGTGTCCAGGGCAACCACCTGGCCCGGCCGGTGCACGACCACCCGCTGCGAGGCGTCCCGGGCGGCGTCCGCGGAACGGACGTAACGCTGCCGGGCGCCGTCCGGCCCGAACCACTCCTTCCAGACCGTCCGCAGGGTGTTGCAGCATGGCACCTTCTCGGGCGGAAAGCCGGGGAACTTCTCGCGCATGTACTGATGGAGCAGGCGATGCTTGGCGCGCATGCTGATCCGCGACCGCTGGAGACTCTCCCTTCTCACCGCGAAGATCGCTTCCCGGATCTCCTCGGTGATGCTCGGGTGTCCGCCGCCCCGCCGCATCCAGCGGCCGTCCGCGCAGCCAGCCACGATGTCGTGGGAGCTGGCCGTGGCCAGCCGCCGCAGGGTGCGCTCGCTCATCCGGTCCAGTCCCAGCATGGCGGCCTCTTCCGGGCCGAGCGCCTTCAGTTCGGCGGCCTTCGCCCGGCGCCGCTGGGCCAGCGTCGTCCGCTCCGGATCGTAGGCCGGTCGCGGCTCACCCGGCAGAGCCCGTGATGCGTGACCGCCCCGGTAACCGGTCTCCGCCTCCAGCATGTGCGCCGCCCGCAACCGGGCCCGCTCTAGCTGCGATTCGGTCAGATCCGCCGTCCCCGCCGGCGGGTGCGGGCGTCCTTCGGATATCGGAGACACCCGCAAAGGACGGCAGTCCGGGTGGTGCATCAGCCACCGGATCGGCCGTCGCTGGCGCTCTCCCGCGCCGTCGCGCAGAACGATCCGTCCCAACTGCGGTTCCACCGCGTCGATGGTCCACTCGACCCCGTTGAGACGCACTGCGCCGCCCGCCGCCAGGTCCAGCAGCTCCCCTCGCATCTCACCCCTCCCGGCCCTTGCCGCCGGCCCAGACCAGCGAGCCGTCGCCCAGAGGCTTGCCCAGATCCACGGCGAGGCGCCGGTGCCAGAGCAGATGCAGGAGATGGGCGCGGGCCACCACCGGCCAGTCCATTGCTGCGGCCAACTCGCCTAAGGCCAAAGGCTGTCCGACCACAGCCTGCAGCAGCGGCTCCTGCACTTCGAGGAGATCCTCCAGCGGCCGGCGCTGGGCCGACAATGCATCCAGCCCCGCGAACACATGCGGACGCCACCCCGACACCACCGCGTAGCGCCAGCCGCAAGCCGCAGCCGCTTCCCCAGCCGCGGCGAACTTGAGCGCGTCGTCCAGGCCGATCAAGCGAAGCGGGCGGACATCGAACAGCCACCGGCCGCCGCCCGGCCAGATCACCAGGAAGTCCGGCGTGTGCGCAGCGCGGCCACCAGCGTGCTCGAACTCCAGCCGGAACGGCTGTGGCAGCACCTCGGCCACCCGCAGAAAGTCCAGTGCCAGCAGCAGCCGCTGTTCCTCCAGCGACTCAAACCCGTGATGGCGCCCCGTGGAGACCATGAACTGCAGTCCCGGCCGGTGCCGCTGACGAGCCCGCCAGGTGAACCGGCGCACCGGCTCGGACCCGAACACCGGCACTGCCACCAGGTCGCAGACCGGCCAGACAACCTCATCGCCCGCGAATCGCCAGGCCGTCATCCACCGCCGCAGCCAGCCCTCGCCCCGTACCAGTTGGTCCCGGACCTCGTCGGCGATCACGTACGGAGCGATCAGCTGATCCAGTCCGCAGGTATCCGATCGCACCCTGGCCTGCGTATCCACCTCACCAGGACAGCATCACCGCAGGTGCATTGGAACAGACTCCGTCAACATGCTCACTTCGCGCGCTGGCACGATCGCCAAATGTGCCGAAGTTGTCCCGTGGCCGTCGATTCTTGCCGCCAACTGACCGTTCGGCGTGGACAAAGTCTTCGTATCTCGCCACCGGGCCGCTCGGTTGGGACAGCCGCCGCCCGGCCCGGGGAGCATGCCTCGCGGTCGGAAGAAGGCCGTCAGTGATGGAACAGCCTCAGCCCGTTGCGTGCCAGCGTGATCCCGTGCTCGCGGCAGGCTTCCTCAACCTCGGCGGATCGGATGGATCCCCCTGGCTCCGCGATGTACTCAACGCCGTGGCGGTGGGCGTGATCGACGTTGTCGCGAAACGGCAGGGCGCCATCGGAGGCGAAAGCCACCCGATCAAGGCGTTGAATCCATTGAGCGCGTTCGTCCGCGGGAAGTTCCCCGGCCGGTGTAGAGAGTGCCTCCGCCAGGCGCCGGGTCTCCTCCGACGTGAGGTCGCCTTCGATGAAGCGGATCTGCCAGTTGATCCGGTCCTGGCGCCGGATACTGGGGCGGAAGGAAAGCGCGCGGACGCTGGGGTGGCACCGGAGCCACCAGGTGTCGGCCTTGGCACCGGCCAGACGGGTGCAGTCGACCCGGGACTGCTGACCGGCACCGATTCCCAGCGTCATGCCGCCGCGCAGGTAGCACACGGAATTGGACTGGGTGTAGCGCAGGACTGCCAGGCCCAGCAGCAGGTCCGCCACGGCCGTCTCAGAGAGCACGTCGTCTGCGACGCGCAGGAGGGAGGCAGACAGCTCCACCTCGTCATGCTGTTGGGCCAAACGCAGGCCGAAGACCTCCCGCGCTTCCTCGCGCGGAGACACGAAACCGTCGTCCGCCTCCATGATCAGGAAACGACCGTTCTTCTTCTTGCTGAGCCGCTCGACGGTGCCCGGCGCATACCCGGGAGCAACGATGCCGTCGCAGATCATGTCGGCCAGCAGCTCGGCGAGCTCGTCATCGACCGGATGCGAGACAGCGGCAAAGTCGCCGTACGAGGATTTCGGATCGGCATCCCGGGCCCGCAAGTAGGCACTGGCCAGCGCGCCGACCTCGTGACCAGCGACGCCGTAGAGCTCCGCGGTGACCTCATCAATGGCCCCGGAGACGGCCGCACCCGCAGGCGAGACATGCTTGAAGGAAGCGGCTGCCGGCCTGCCCAGGGCCTGGCCAGCCTCGCGTACGAGTTGCCATCCGTTCAGCGCGTCCAGCATGTTGATGAACGACGGCTCTCCGTGCAGCAGCCGGACCGGCCACCTGCCCGGCGTCACCGGTGCCGCGTGCGCAGCTTCCTGTTGCGGGTTGATTCCGTAGCGCAGCTTCACGTCATGGCCTCCTCAGCGGGACATCGCTGACGGAGACGCCCAGGCGGTCGACGCTCACATCGGAACAGACACGGCCGCTCCCCGGTGGTTGTCCACCCGCGCCAGTCACGGCCGGGCCCAACTCTATCGGCAGGCGAAACGCCAGGCTGATCTTTCGCAAGCAACAGCCTCCGACAGCGCAGGACACACGTGGCCAAGTATCGCTGCGCATGGCCAACTATCGCTGAACATCACAGGAGGGGGCACCGTCGGCCATCTCCTAGAACCGAACATATGATCGATTCAGTTCCTTCGCGTATCGCGCAGCTCCGTTTCCTGGAGCGGGTGCAGTTGCGGGACCTAGAGCGAACCCGGCGCTGGATCGCCGAAGAGGAGCGCCTGCTCCGGAGTCGCTGCTCGAACACGGCTTCAGCGGGCAGTCGCCGCCGGTCTGCGTCCACGTCGGGAACTGCTAGAACGCGGCCAAGAGATCGGTGGGTATATCCCAGGAAGGTGCCCGACGGGCGCTCTCCGAGGGAGTGGCCGCGTGCTCGCACTGCCGTCCCGACACCGCGCTCGGCTATGTAGAGGGCTGATCGGTCTGGGCCCAGAACCCGCTCTCGGTCCCTGAGGGTGTCCTCTAGGAGAGAGAGGGAACGGGCCGCGTCACCTTTGTACTCGTACGCCCGTGCAAGGTTGTTGCGCACGGCGAGGGTTTCGGGATCGGTCTCGCCCAGCTCCCGTGCGTTGTAGGTGAGGGCGCGTTCGTAATAGGTGATCGCGCGGCTGATGTCACCCTGGCGGGTGAGAAAGAGGCCGGCCTCGTTGAGCACCCTTCCGATGTCTCGAAGGTGTCAGTCTCGGGGCGCGAGTGGTCGATGAAGGCGTCGATGTGCGCCGTCAGAGCCCGCCAGGCGGGCCAGGTGGCGGGGTCCAGCGACGTGGCGGGCAGCGCCCGCCTGCAGGTGGGCGGCCGCGGCCCGGCGGGCCCGTTCGACGAGGTCCGGGGTGCGGTGAGGGTCGCGGGGATCGGCGGTGCGGGTCAGGGCCTGCACGAGCCGGTGTACGGCGAAGGTGCCGGTGCCGGGGTCAGCAGTCACCATGCTGTAGGCGGTGAGCAAGCCGAGGGCGCCGGTGACCTCTGGGGTGCCTGGCACACCGCCGAGGAGGCCGACGGGGATGCGGTCGGGGGCGTACCAGGCCAGTAGACGCAGCAGGTCGGTGGCCAGGGGCTGCGTTTGCCGGATCCGGTCCAGGGTCAGATTCCAGGCGCGGGCGACAGTGCGTTCGCTGTTGGCGCCGGGGACGCCGCCGGCCCCGAAGAGGTCGGCCGGGTACCGGGCCAGTAGAGCGAGATAGTCACGGGGCGTCAACAGTGGGGCTTGTGCGAGATAGGCGGCAGCCTGCTCGACGGCAAGGGGCAGGTGGCCGAGCTCGGCGCACAGTTCGGCGGCGCCGTCCATGTCGCGCGGGCCGGCACCAGCCGTGGCGACACGGGTGAGCAGCGCCAGTGACGCATTCTCCTCCAGGACTCCAGGCGGACCACGGTGGCGGTGTCGTGCCACACGGTCGCGAGCCTGCTGGTAATCAGGAAGCGGCCGCCGTGGGCCCGGTCGAGCAGAGGGGCGATGTCCCGGCGATCGTTGACGTTGTCCAGCACCAGCAGCCAACCGTCGTGGTGGCCAGCCACTGCACGGCGCGCTCGGTCAGGTCTGCGGCGGGCAGCGCCTCTGCCGAGGCGGGTTGCAGTGCGCCGGCCAGGTCAGCGAGGTCCCGCTGGACGGAGGCGGCGCTGTCGGCGGTGATCCAACGGATGGGCGCACAGCCCGCTGCACGGGCGCGGCTGACCGCCCAGTGGGCGGCCAGGGCGCTCTTGCCGATGCCGCCGAGCCCGTGCACCGCCTGCACCACCACCGCACCGGGCTGCGAAAGGACGGTCGAGTTCGGCAGTGCGACCCACAAAGGCGCCCCACCGGGGAACGTCGTCCAGCCCGGGTAGGGCCTCCACCTCAGCGGGCGGCAGCAGAGCCTGGGGCGGCCGTAGAAGCCGCCGTCCGTCGCGATGGCGATGGAGTGCTGGCCCGGCGCCTCGGCGTGGAGATGCGGGGGCGGACCCTGGGCATGCCGCTGATCACGCGCGGGCTGCTCACGTCGGCGCTTGCGGAACAGAGGCGGCACCCCCGTCGGGCGTCGACGTGTCCAGCTCTGCCCTGCGCTTCCTGTCCACCAAGCTCCGCAAACACCGCCGGGAGCTCGGTAGTCGGTGGAGGCGCCTGACTCCGGGCCGGCAGGCTCTGCTCACACTCGCCCACCTCCGCAACGGCCACACCCCTACGCCCAGCTCGCGGCCGGGTTCGGTATCGGCACCACCACCGCCTACCGATACGTCGCCGAGGCTGTCGACCTCTTGGCCGCACTCGCCCCGACCCTCGAAGAGGCTGCCCGTACGGCATCGACCAAGGCGCTTGTACTGCCGGACGGCACCTTGCTGCCCATCGACCGGATCGCCGCGGACCGCCCTTTCTACTCCGGGAAGCACAAAAAGCACGGGATGAACGTGCAGGTTATGGCCGATCCGTCCGGTCGGCTGCTGTGGGCATCGCCAGCTCTTCCCGGCGCTGTCCACGACGTCCGGGCCGCCCGTGAACACGGCATCGTCGGCATGCTCACGGACGCCGGCATCACGTGTTGGGCGGATAAGGGATACCGAGGTGCCGGAGGCACAGTCCGCGTTCCGTACTGGGGACGCTGGGAGACACTCTCCGACGGTCAGAGGGCCGTCAACCAGTCCCACGCCAAGATCCGGGCCCTGGTCGAGCAGGCCGTCGCCACCCTCAAGTCCTGGCGACTCCTCCGCAAACTGCGGTGCTCGACCACCCGCATCACAAGCCTGGTCCAAGCCGTCCTGACCCTGCATCTGGCGAGCTCAGGCCGATGATGGAAATAGCTCAGTGTCCTACGTGGTGAGGCGGACGAGTCGTTTGTAGCAGCAGAGGGCGGCGGCGAGGCCGAGAAATGCCAGGTAGTTGCGGGGGTCGCGTTCGTAGCGGGGGCTGAGTCTGCGGTAGCCGGACAGCCAGGACATGGTGCGCTCGATCACCCACCTGCGGCGGCCCAACCGTTCGCTGAACTCGATTCCTTTGCGCGGGATCCGCACTCCGATGCGCTTGCCGCGTAACCATTTCCGCAGGTCGGCGCGGTCGTAGGCTTTGTCCGCGTGGAGGCGCTGGGGCTTGAAGTGGCGGCCGCGCTCGGGGTCGTGTCTCGTTTGGTGACCCTCGACCATGGGCTTCAGCCCTTCGCTGTCATGGGTGTTGCCGGACGAGACGCCGACGAGAAGGGGCAGTCCGTTCGCGTCCGACAGGACGTGCATCTTGGAACCCGGCTTGCCGCGGCCCACGGGGCTCGGACCTGTGTGTTCGCCCCTTTTTTAGCGCGGACATGGGCGGTGTCCAGGACGACGCGGGTGACATCGATGAGGCCGGCGTCATCAAGGCGGTGCAGCACGGCCTCGTGCAGCCGCCCCTAGACGCCGGCTCTCGACCAGATCAGGAACCGGCGGTGAGCCGTCGACTTCGATATGCCGAAACAGGGCGGCAGTTGACGCCAGGCGCAGCCGCTGACCAGGACGTAGATGATGGCCGCGAAGAGCGTCTCATCAGGCGTGTCCTGCGTTCCGCCGCCCTGCGGCCGCACTCGAGACGGCGGGATCAGCGGCTTCGCGATCTCCCACAGCCCGTCCGGAACAATCCAACTCCACGTACCCCGCCCCATACCGAGACCAACGACGCCTCACCACGTAGGACACGGTCTGAGCGCGGAAACTGCTGACCGGCCAACGAGGACCAGGGGCGCTGTGGTTCCCGGCCGTCATCTGCGTATTAGGGACCAACCCCCACAGCGTCGGTCCGGCCGAGTACGCGGCCCCGACCATGGATACCGTGACATCAGTGCTGGAACTCGGAAGGAGCGACGTGGACCGACGGAACTTCCTGTCCGCCTCAACCGGCGCCGCCCTGTCGTTCCTCGGCATGCCCGACTCGGACGCCGTCACCCGTCGCGTCCGCTCAGCCCCTGCAACGGCTGTCCGGGTCGGCCGCGGCGAGGTCGAGGCGATCAAAACCATGGTCAAGACCCTCGGCGACAGCGCCGCCGAGTACGGCGGCGGCCACGTCCGCCACCTTGCCGTGCGCTACCTGACCGAGAACGCCGGCCCCTGGCTGAACGGCCGATACACCGAGGCCACCGCCGCGACCTGTACGCCGCCACCAGCCAGCTCGCCCACGTCATCGGGTGGATGGCACAGGACGAAAGCGACGACAAACGGCACCAGACCCTCGCACGCCACTACTACGCCCACGCCTGGCGCCTCGCCGACGAGGCCGCAGAGCCCGAACTCGCCGCCACCGCACTGCGCGGCCTCACCGTGCAGGCCATCAACCAGGGCCACCGGCACCGCGCCGAGGCCATCGCTCTGGCAGAGATGACCATGAACTACGCCGGACGTCTCGACGACCCACGCGCGGTCTCCTACTACCAGTCGACGCACGCCGACGCCGCCGCACTCGACGGTGACCACCGCACCGCCCCCCGCGCCCTGAACGCCTCCCAGACACAGATCGAGCGCACAGCCAGCACACCCCCCGGGCAGTCCTGGGCATCCCACTTCACCATCGGACGTTGGGCCTACGAGTCCGGCATGACGCTGGCCAGGATGGGCGACCTGACCGCCGCTGCCGAACAGCTCGATCAGGCCCTCGACGAGTACGGCCTGGACCGCCGGCGCACCCGGGCCAGCGTGCTCGGACACCTCGGCGAGATCCGCTTTCGCCAGGGCGACTTCGACGGCGCGCTCAGCGCCTGGTCGGAATTCGTCGACTGCGCAGAGGGCGTGCAGTCCGTACGGGTCCGCGACGCCGCCGAGGACATGCAGGTCCGTCTGGGCCGCTTCCCCGGGGACGCAACAGCGCACGAACTCGCCGCCCGCGCGAGCAGTCTCCTGACGGCAGGCTGACAGGCATTCCACGTCCGTTGAGCAGGTCGCCCCCCTTCCCGCCAGGGTGGCGTTCCGGTCCCCGCAGCGCCGCGGGGCGCGCTCCTGGAAAACCGGCTCCGCCGCGCAGCGCAGCAGGCAGACGCGAAGGAAAGGCCGCCCCGCTCTCCGCCGCGGAAGCCGGACGACCACGTACGGCGGTCGACCCTGCGGTCAGCAGCGACGTTGCTGATCACCCGCCCAGCCTTTTCGTTCACCCCTGAAACTCAATCGACTCGCAGTCGATCCGCACTGCTGACACTGTCCCCGCCGCCACACCGGCTTCGATGCGGGTAAGAAGGTCGACGCTCTCCCCGCACGCGGATCACGCGCGAGCTATCATCCGCGCATGCGCGGACAGTTCACCGGCTGGCCGGAACAGGCCATGGACGTGTTGTGGCAGCTCCAAGGCGAACCGACCCACGCGACCCGCGAGCGCTACCGCGCGGACCGCGAACGCCTGGTCCGGCAGCCGATGATCGCCCTGCTCAACGAGGTCGCGGACACCGACCCCCGGTACGAGGACTTCTCCGTCTGGCACTACCGCACCAACTCCTGGTGGTGGCAGCACCAGGGCGCGGTGATCCGGCTCGGCCGCAAGATCGAGATCGGTCTCCGGTTCGACCTGGACGGCCTGCGCATCCAGGGCGCCTGGTGGTACCCCGATCCCGGCCAGGTCGACATGTTCCGCATAGCCGTGGCCTCCGAGGGGAGCGGCCGCGAACTGTCCGCCATCGTCGAGGACGTGCGCAACAAGGGCTACGACATCTCGGGGGACGTGATGAAACGCCCCCCGCGCGGCTATCCGACGGACCACTCCCGTACAGACCTGCTGCGCCACCGTTCGCTGATCGCCGCCCGTCCCCTCGGCTGTGAGGAGTGGCTGCACACTCCCGAAGCGGTCGACCGGGTCCTGTCGGCCGCCGCCGACCTGGACGCCCTACTGATGTGGCTGGTCCGCCACGTGAAGCGCGCCGCCTGACACCACGAAGGCGCCGCGCGGCACGGGAGGAACCACACCCCTGCCGCCGGACCCCAGCGCTCAGAAGGTGATACACACCTTCAGCGCCGACCGGTCGTCCATCGCCCGATAACCGTCCGGCGAGCCGAGAGGCGACCTGGTCGGTGAACTCCGCTGGTGACACGATGTGTTGGCAGGAGGGAACGGGGGAGTTTGTGCGCACGGACAGGCGACGGATCCAGACGGCGGTGCTCGGCGGGGCGGACTCGGATGAGCCGTTGATGCTGCCGATGGAAGCGATCGAGCTGGATGCATTCCGCCGTGTCGACGAGGACGACACTTTCTGGTGCGGGACTCTGCTCGGCGGCTGCGGCGGGCAGTTAACCACGAAGCTGTACACGGACCGGGCCTGTTCCCTGTCAAGTCCAGCGTGTTGAGCTAGTGGGGCGTCACTGTCCAGCAAATCTGGTGCTGGCCGTCGCCCAGGAGGGCGCTGCTGGATATCGGTATGCCGTTTGCCTTTCAGGCCCACCGTCGACGTGCCCGACCGCGATTTCGGTGATGCCCCCTTCACCTGGGATTCCTGCGGCAGTCAGCCGAGGTAGAAGTCCTTGCGGACGGCGACGAACTCCTCGACAGTCAGGGGCCGCTTCCCGGTGATGCGCTCGACGTCGATGGTCGCCCTGTCGTAACGGTTCGCGCGGTGCAGCTGCGCCATGGTCGCGATGTGCTGCTCGGTGTGCTGTGTCAGGCCCGCGTTCGCGAGTACCTCTGTACGCCACCATTGCAGGGGGACGTCCAGATAGGTCACCGTCCGGCCGAGCGCCTTGGAGAACTCCTGGGCTACTTCGGTCATGTCGAGCGCCCGCGGTCCGGTCAGCTCGTACACCTTCCCGGCGTGTTCCCCGGGATCGCGCAGGATGGTCGCGACCACCTGGGCGACGTCGTCGGCAGCGACTGGCGAGGTGCGTCCGGTCCCGAACGGCAGCGCCAGCGTGCCGTTCTCGCGGATCGACCGCGCCGCGAGGGCTGTGAACAGCGGATTGTCGAGGAACGTTGTCGGGCGCACGTGCACCACGGGCAGGCCCGACCAGTCCAGCACCTGCTCCGCCAGCCAGTGCAGCCGCTGCTGGTGGGATTCCGCGGTGCTGGTGGCGGTCATCTGCGACACCGTCATCTGCGACATGTCCACCAGCAGGTCGAGTTCGCCGTGCGCCTTGGCGACAGTGGCCATGACGGTCGCCGCCAGCAGGTGGTCCGGGGACACACTGAGCCCGAAGTACGTCCGGCGGACGCCGTCGAGCGCGGCCGCCACCGTTTCGGGCCGGGTCAGGTCCCCGGTGACGACCTCGGCGCCCCATGCCCGCACCTCGGCCGCGCGGTCGTCCTCGCGGCGGACCAGGACGCGGACCGGCACGTTCTGCGCGCGCAGCCGCTCGGTGACGAGGCGGCCCATGCCGCCGGCGCCGGTGACGAGGACAAGGTCGTGATCAGCCATCGGTGGCTTCCTTTCGGAGGTGTTCGCCCCGGCCAGGTTTTGGCCGTTGCACGGGCTGCAATGTTGGTGCTCGGCGTCCCGATCGGTCCTCGCCGAACGGCCGGCCGTGATTCTCATGCCGGATCGGCTCAGTGACGGGCACGGCGAGCCATGGGTAAGGGGATGGGCACCGTGCTCGCGCGGGCTGGTGCTCGTATGAAGATCGGTCGGCGTCGCCTGCGGTCAGATCGAGGTCGCGCCGCCGAAGCAGAAGTCGGGGCTCTCCACGGTCACCAGCACGGGCGGGAAGGGCGATGGACGATGTTCGGCGCCACCCGGAGGCCGTCGAGGGGGCGCTTGTCGATGTGGTGTGGCGGTGGCCCGGAGGGGGTCAGTGGTGGCCGGGTCGGCTCGAGCGCATCTGCCACTGGGTCATCGCGCCGAAGGCCAGAACGTTGGCTCGGCGGGTGGTGAAGCGCGAGGTCAGGGTCATCACCCAGTTGAAGGTGCCGGAGACGACGCTGGGCGGCGGGTTACGCCGGTCCAGCGTGCGCAGCGCGGTCGTGACCACCTGACTCGGCGTCTGCAGCCGGACACCGCGGGCCATGTCATCGGAGCCGGCCGCATCGAAGAACTCGGTGCGGGTCGGCCCCGGGGAGAGAGCGAGCACACGCAGCCCGGTCCCCCGCGATTCCTGCCACAGCGCCTCGGTGAAACTCAGCACGAACGCCTTGGTCGCCCCGTAGACGGCGGCGTTCGGCCACGGCTGGTACCCGAGGGAGCTGGCGACGTTGACCAGGACACCGGTCAGCTGGCCGATGAACGCCCTGGTGACATCGACCAGGCTGGCCACGTTCAGGTTGATCTCCTGCTGGACCCGTGCCGGGTCCTCCTGCCGGAACGGGCTGTGGGTGCCAAAACCGGCGTTGTTGACGAGACTGGTGACGGTGATCCCACGCCGGGCCACCTCCTTGGCCAGCGCTTCACCCGCGGCCGGCACGGTGAGGTCGAGCGGCACCACCGTGACGGTGACCTTGTGCTTCGCGGACAACTCATCGGCCAGGGCTTGCAGGCGGTCGGCGCGGCGGGCGACCAGCACGAGATTCGAGCCGCGCGCGGCGAACTGACGGGCGAACTCCGCGCCGAGTCCGGCACTCGCCCCGGTGATCAATGTGGTCTGGGTACGGTAGTCGATCTTCTTCATGGCGGTCAGGGACACGGCGCCCTCGCGGGCCCTCTTCCCCTACTCCTTTCAATCCTTGCGACGGTCAGCGACCGTCATCGCGTGCTCATCTGTTGCCCAGGCGGGCACGGAGCCCGCCTCGGCGATGGTCGTGACGTTTGAGGTGTCCCCGGTGACGAGAAAGGGGCCGGTCAGTCATCGGGGCCTCCTTGCGGAGGTGTGGGCCTCGGCCATGTCCTGGCCGCTGCCCGGGCGGTAGTGCTGCCTTCTTCACCGGAGCAGGAAGTTGAGGAGGGCTTCGGTGCGCTTGTTGAAGGGGGCGCGCAGCATGCGGGTGGCGTTGAAGCGGCCGTGTACGTGGATGCCCTTGGGGTGACTGAGCGTGCGGAATCCTTCGATGCCGTGGTACTTGCCCATGCCGCTGGCGCCGACGCCGCCGAAGGGGAGGTCGTCCTGGGCGACGTGCATGATGGTGCCGTTGACGGTGACGTTGCCGGAGGTCGTGCGGTCGAGGACCTTGCGCCGGTCGGGGCCGTTGTCGCCGAAGTAGTAGAGCGCGAGCGGCCGGGGCCGTGCGTTGACGTAGTCGATGGCGTCGCCGATGGCGCGGTACCCGAAGATCGGCAGGATGGGGCCGAAGATCTCCTCGTGGGCGATGCGCATGTCGTCGGTGACGCCGAGCACGACGGTCGGTGCGAGGGTGTGCGGACGGCGGGCCGCCTCTTCCGGCCGGTGTCCGACCTCGATGATCCGCGCCCCGTGGGCGCGGGCGTTCTCTATCAGGCCGGTGAGGATTTTGTACTGCTTGTCGTCGACGATCGACGTGTAGTCCTCGCCGGTCGGGCCGTCGGGGTAGGCGGTCTTCACCAGTCGGTCGTAGGCGGTGACGAACGCGTCGATCTCGGATTCGTGCACCAGGGCGTAGTCGGGGGCGATGCAGGTCTGCCCGCCGCTGAGAAGCTTGCCGAAGACGATGTCTGACACGGCCCGGTCGGTCACGTGTCCCTTGGCCACGATGGTCGGGGACTTGCCGCCCAGTTCCAGCGTGACGGGGACGAGGTGGTCGCTGGCCGCCTTCATCACGGCCCGTCCGACCTCGGAGCTACCGGTGAAGACGAGGTGGTCGAACGGCAGGGCGGAGAACGCGGAACCGTCGCCGCTGACCATCGTGACCTGCTCCGGCGGGAAGAGCTCGCCGAGCATCTGCGCGAGCAGCGCGTTCGTCGCCGGGGTCAGCTTCGACGGCTTGAGCATCACACGGTTGCCGGCCGCGATCGCGGTGACCACGGGCATCAGCGACAGGTTGACCGGGTAGTTCCACGGCGAGATGACGCCGACCACGCCGAGCGGCTGGTATTCGATGCGATTGCTGCCGAAACGCAGCAGCAGCTCGATGTGACGGCGGGTCGGGCGCATGAACCGGCGAAGGTTGCGCTGCAGGTAGTCGATGCCCTGCACGACGCCCACGACTTCCATCAGTGCGGTCTCGTGTCGCGAGCGGTGTCCGAAGTCGGTGTTGATCGCCTCCTCGATGTCGCCGCGCCGGGCGATCAGCGCCGCCTTGAACCTGGCCAGATCGCTGCGCCGGGCCTGCAGGGAGGGCGCTCCGTCGCGGAGGTAGGCGGCGCGCTGAGTCTGGAGGATGTGGTGGAAGCGCTCCGCGTCGGTGGGCTGCGCGGTGATGTCGGTTCTGCTGTTCATGATCGTGTTCCTCAGCTGTGGGCATGGGTAAGGGCGACGGGGTGCTGGGGGCGCTGGCGGCGTTCCATCCAGCCCATGAGCCGGACCATCGAGCGGCGCGACAGGAGCCTTCCGAGGAGAGCGACTGACCGGCCGTTGGTGATCACCGACGGGGGCACGGACCGACGGTCGAGCGTGTCGAGGGCGATCTTCACGACCTGCTCGGGGGTGGCCCGCTTCGTGCCGTAGTCGGCGGAGCTGCCGGCTACGTCGTAGAACTCGGTCCGGGTGGCGCCGGGGCACACGGCCAGGACGCGCAGGCCGGTGCCGCGGGTCTCCTCCCACAGCGATTCGGTGAAGTTGAGGACGAATGCCTTGGTGGCGCCGTAGGCGCTCATGTAGGGAGTCGGCTGGAAGCCCAGCAGGCTCGCGACGTTGATCAGGACGCCGGTGTCGGCGGAGGACAGCGGGCCGATGTAGGCGCGGCTGAGGTCGACCAGCGCGCTGACGTTCAGCGCGATCATGCTCTGCAGGCGGTCGGGATCCTCGTCGGTGAACGCGTCGTGGGTGCCGAAGCCGGCGTTGTTGACCAGTCCGGTGGCGTAGATGCCGCGGGACTCGAGTTCGGCGCGCAGCGTGCGGCCGGCGTCGGGCCGGCCGAGGTCGCGGGCGACGGCGGTCACTGTGACGCCGTGGGCGCGGGTGAGGTCGGCGGCCAGGCTCTCAAGCCGGTCCGCCCGGCGGGCCACCAGCACAAGGTTGGCGCCGCGGCGGGCCAGCTGGCGGGCGAATTCGGCGCCGAGGCCGGAGCTGGCGCCGGTGACGATGACGGTCTGTCGGCGGTAGTCGATGTCGCTCATGACATTCACTCTACGCACGCTTTTGCACTGAGTGCAAGGAACTGCATCGTGTGAGACGACGTACCATCAGTGCATGGCTCAGAAACCTATTCGGGAACAGACCCGCTCCGTGGTCCGATCACTGCTGGCCCGGACCGCCATCGAGCTGTTCGCCGCCAAGGGCTACGACGACACGACCCTCGATGAGGTCGCCGCCGCCGCTGGCGTCTCCCGGCGGACCCTGTTCAACTACTTCCGCAACAAGGAGGACCTCGCGCTCAGCGGCCTGGACGAACAGGGCGAACTGATCGCCGCGCACCTCGCCGAGCGCCCGGCCGACGAGGACGCCTGGACGGCGCTGCGCGCGGCGTTCCAGGTGCTCGAGGAGATCGACATGACAGCCGAAGGGCGCCTGGAGTTCATCACGCTGCTGTTCGGCAACGATTCCCTACGCGCCGGACACGCCGAGAAGCAAGCCCGCTGGCAAGACCTGTTCGCACCGCTGATCGAGCCGCGACTGCCCGACTCCGACCGCCGCACCCTGCAAGCCCGCGCGATCGCAGCCGCAGCGATCGTCTGCCTGCAGGCAGCCAACGAGGAATGGGTACGCCTGGGCGGACAGGCCGAGATGTTCGACCTCTACGACACCGCCGTACAGGCCATCCGCCGCCCCACCTGAAACCGGCCGCATCCAGCTCCACCGCGCTCGTCGGCGTGGGAACCAGGGCCCTAACCGTCTAACCCGCGCCAGCAGGACCGAACGATCCGGCCACCGTAGGCCGCGCAGCCAGATGTCAGCCCTGGGCGGGTAGCCGCAGCGGCCGGTAGCCGTCGGCATCGAGCGTGGCCGGCTCGCCGTCAATGTCCACCGTGTGGCTGCCGTAAAACGAGCTGGGCCTCCGGGGGCCGGCTCGTGCCGGTGGAGTTTCCGCGTCGTCGACCTGTAGCCCGCCGAGCGGGCCGCGCTCGACTAGGGGTGGCAGGGCCCGCCGCGAGTAGGAGAGAACCGGGTCAGCGCGCTCGCAGGGTGTCGAAGCCGAGCGGCAGGAGGCTTACCACGCGCGCAGGAACTCAGTGGCTCGAGTCCGGGTGCGGTTGCGTTGGCAGCGCTCGGACCGGGGATGTGGGCTGAGGCAGGGCGTGGAGCAACTGCCGGTTGTGCGCGGTCAGTTGGTTGACAGCGCGGACGAGGTGCTCGACGTCGGTCCGCAGCTGGGCCAGTTCGGTGGCGTCCTTGGCGCGGAGTTCCTTCAGTTTGACGATCTGCTGGCGCAGGCGGATCTCGGAGTGCGGCGTCTGTCCGTGTGCCGTGACCTGCGCGTAGAAGTTAACGCTCGGAGGGGGGTTTGTTGGTGTACCGGGCGCTTGCTGGCCTGGGATGTTGTGGGTTCGCTGAGAGGCCGGATGTGTGGTTCGGGTGGGGTGGGCAGCGGGCGTGAGCTGGTCTTATGTGTTCTGCGCGGAGCGTGGCTGGGTGGGTTTTTACCTAGCAAATAGTGCAGAGGTCTGCACTGACAGGGCAGGGTTCTGCACCGTCGGATGGTGGGGTGACGATCTTGCCGCCCGACCCCGACCTCGCCGCGCGTGACACTCGCGCGCCTGAGGGTCGAGCGCAACTGGACCTTCGACGAACTCGCCCGCCGCAGCGGTCTGGCCCGGCGCACCCTCATCGACCTGGAACACGGCCGCACCACCGGCAGCGTCACCACCTGGCACGCCCTCGCCCACGCCCTCGGCGTCCCCATCGACGAGCTCCTCGGCTCCCTGTGCGCAGACCACACCCCACCCGGCACGCCGCAACCGTGAACCGCCCGTCAGGCACCTCCGTCACCCCGGTGCGATACCACCTGAACAGGCGACCCGTCCTCGATCACAGGTTCGTCCACTCGTGCGGGCGTTCCCCGGGATTGCGCCATCCGTAGGACACCGTGAGGAGCTGTCACGGCGCGGCGGTGCGCTGCCTGGCACCTTCACCGCCATGTGCCCCAACTCCGCCTCCACCGCATGCCGCTGGGACGGCAGCCCCCGCGACACCCGGACCCGACGCCCGCTGCGCGTGGCCGCCACCAGCCCCAGCCGCCTGTTGCGCACCGGCCAGAGCAGCCGCTGCCGCGCGTGCGGCAACCCCATCGACTTCTACCAGCGCGCAGACCAGCGCCCCATCGCCCTGCACCCCGCCGAACTGGCTGCTGCCCGCGTCCCCGTTTCCTGCCGCTGGCACCTGAGCTGCGGCATCGCCCATCCGCACGGTGACGGCAGCGCCTGGTGCCGCATTCCGCACGCCGTGCTCTGCCCGGCTCGCATCCCGACGCTCCGCTTGACCTCCCACGTCGAGGAGGTGCGCCGCCGACTCGGCGTCCGATCCCGCCGTCTGATCGACTCAGGTGTTTTCGCCCCGGCCGCGCCGCCTCCGCCCGAGCCGGACGCCGGTAGCGCCCGGCCTGCCCGTCCCGTCGTGCAGCTGCTGCTGGGTCGTTATCTCGCCGATCGGGCGGTAGAGGACATCCGGTGTGTGGCCCAGACCCGGCACCGCCGCCGCTGTCCGCTGCCCGTACTGGCTCCCGGCGCCCCCACAGGGGTCTGGAAGCTCCTGCCCGCCGGTCCCCAGCGCGGCCAACTCGCCCTGCCCGCCGGGACGATGGCCGTCTATGACCTCAGCCGCCTGCCGTACGGGGAGCAGGTGCGCTGGCGTACCCAGCGCTGCCCCGCCCACGCCGCCGCGCCGAACGCCGCCGACCTTGCCCTGGCCGGATGGCAGGTCTTCGACCCCCTCTTGCACGCAGCCCACATCCGCACCCGTCTTCCGCACGGCCCCGGCGGCCAGGTGTGACGATGGCGCACCACGCCCTGGAAATCACCCTGACCCGGCCCCTCATCGCGGCCGAGCTCCACCAGGCCGCCCGCACGATGCCGCTCGCCCCCAACCGCGACGCCACCCGGCTCATGACCGTCGTACGCGCCAAGACCCCGGGAAAAGCCCTCACCCGACTGCGCCGCCAGATCGGCACACGGCTGCCCGTCGACGTCATCACCACGCACTACCCCGACCGAAGCGGCAAGGTCCTCCTCAACGTCGCCTTCGCGCCCGCCGCACACACCGCGCTCAGGGCGGCGGCCGACCGAGCAGCACAAACACCCCAGCGCTTCCTGGAGCTGGCCGTTCACCGGGCCCTGGCCCAGCACGCCGACGCGGAGGTCGACCGCCTCGAACGAGCTCTGCAGCACCTGCTCGCCCACACCGCCCCAGCCCATCTCCTCACGGCCGTCGGGCACGCCTTGACCCGCACCTCCGGAGCCGCGCCGTGCTGAACCCGACCGACGAACAGGCCGCCGCGGCCGACGCCTTCCACGCCGGCGAACACCTCGCCCTGCAGGCCGGCGCGGGCACCGGCAAGACCACCACCCTGACCCAGCTCGCCCACGCCACCCAGCGCCGCGGCCGCTACCTCGCCTACAACCGGGCCATCGCCCAGGACGCCACCAGGCGCTTCCCCAAGAGCGTCCTGTGCAAGACCGCCCACGCCCTGGCCTACGCCGCCGTCGGCCACCGCTACGCCAGCCGCCTGGGCGCCCCCCGCCGCCCCGCCTGGCAGACCGGCCAAGCCCTCGGCATCACCAAAGCCATCCGTGTCGGCGATCGCGACCTGTCCCAGAAGACCCTCTCCTATGCCACCCTGCGCACCGTGGCCCGCTTCTGCCACACCGCCGATGCGACGATCACCCGCCACCACGTCCCCCAGCTGCGCGGCCTGGAAGAGCCCAGCCTGCACGTACAACTCGCCGCCCACCTCGTCCCGTTCGCCCGCAAGGCATGGCTGGATCTGCAGCACCCCGACGACGGCGCCGTCCGCTTCGACCACGACCACTACCTCAAGATCTGGGCCCTTGCCCAGCCGAAGATCGACGCCGACTTCCTGCTCCTGGACGAGGCCCAGGACACCAACCCCGTCGTCGAGAAGATCTTCCTCGCCCAACGCGACCACGCCCAGCTGGTCATGGTCGGCGGCTCCGCCCAGGCCATCTACCACTGGCGCGGCGCCAAAGACGTCATGGCCGGCTTCGACGGCACCCAGCTCGCCCTGTCCCGCTCCTTCCGCTTCGGCCCCCGCCTCGCCGAGGAAGCCAACCGCTGGCTGCACCTGGCCGACGCCCCCATCCGTCTCACCGGCGCCGACACCGTGCCCACCGAACTCGGCCCCGTCACCCGGCCCGACGCGGTCCTGTGCCGTACCAACGTCGGTGCCATGGCCCAGGTCATGGAGCTGCTGTCCGACGGACACCGGGTCGCGCTGGCCGGGGGAGGAGACAGCCTGCGCGCTCTGGCCCTGGCAGCCCGCGACCTCAAAGAAGGACGCCGCACCACCCACCCCGAACTGGTGCTGTTCACCACCTGGGGCGATCTGCAGGACTAAACGCCGCCTACGACCCCGCCGGTCGTGATCTGCAACCCCTGGTCGACCTGGTCGACACCCACGGCGCGGACGCCATCCTGGCCGCCGTGGCGCATCTCGCGCCCGAAGACCAGGCCGAGGTGACCGTCTCCACCGCGCACAAGGCCAAAGGCCGGGAATGGGCACAGGTGAAGATCGCCGACGACTTCGCCCCACCCTCCGACGGGCCGCCGCACGACACGGGGCAGGCAGCCGTCCGCCGGATCGACGACAAGGAGGCCTGCTTGGCCTACGTAGCCGTCACCCGTACCCGGCGCCGCCTCGACATCGGCGGCCTGTCCTGGATCAACGAGCATCCGGAAGGAGCATCGGCCGGTCCTCAGCCACCGCGGTGATGCCCAGGGCGGTTCCTGGCGTTCGGAGCCTCCGGGGAAGATGCACGGAGAGCAGCGGTACGGAACGCAAGGGGCGGGCGGCTGCCTCTGTCGGTGACGGCGCATGCGAGAAGTCCTCAATGGCCGCCCGCTGTCCACAGGAGGCCCCCGGCAGGCTTCTTGAGCCATGGACATCAGCTCGCCGGGCATCGCCCGGAACAACAAGAAGACGCCGCGCTGCGAACGCCACGACGTCCTCCTCCAGCTGGAGGAGCGCACCGAGTTCGCGGCCCGGTTTCCGGCCGGCCACCAGGCGCAGATGGCGTTCCTCCTGGCCCGCTACGCCGGCAACGCCTCCTTGGTCGCCGCGCTCTTGGGCACTGGAGTGCGTACGGTGCGCCGCCACTGCCGTGGGTGGCCGCCACCGCCCGGGCTCCGGCTGCGCCGGGCCCTGCGCCGCCGTGTCGTGGACCTCGTGTGCCCGCGGTGCTTGTCCGATCGTGCGGTGGAAGAGGCGCGCCAGGCGAATCGGGAAGCCCGGCGCGCGGCCCGACGGCTTCCGCGACATCGGAGCGGCATGGATCGCTGACACACCGCGTGCCCGAGAACCTTCAGCTCTCTCAGAACAATGAAAGCTTTTCTGCATTATTGATAGTGAAAAGCTGATTCAGATGCGGAAGTTGCATGGATTCGGGTAAGATGGTGGCATGGGATTGCGCTTGGAGGAGTCGCTGCGGCTGACGGTGGCTGCGTTGATGCAGGTAACGGGTGAATCGCAGCGGTCGGTTGCGGAGGTGCTGGGACTGACGCAGACACAGGTGTCGCGCCGGCAGTCGGGCGCCATCTCCTGGAGCCTGCGCGACGTCGACGTCCTGGCCGAGCACTATGGCATCGGCGCGCTGGATCTCCTGGCGGGTCCGACCAGAGCGTGCGAGGCGCTGCCCGCCGACAGGCGTCGTACTGTGCGGACCGAAGCGAGGGGGACGGACCGGTGAGCGACTTCGACGCGATCGACTCGCTGCTTGACGCCGTCGGCCCCCAGGCCGAACTCCCGCCCTGCCACGTGCGCCGCGAGCTGCGGGAGCGGGCTCGGCTGTCCAAGGCACAGGTGGCACGCGCGCTCGGCGTGAGCCCCTCAACCCTCAGCGGATGGGAAAGCGGCCGGGACCCGGCCGGCGAGATCCGCACCAAATACGCCTACCTGCTGGACGGACTGAACGCCAAGCTCGCCACCGAGACCGAGACCGAGACCGAGACCGAGACCGAGACCGAGACCGAGACCGAGGCGGCGCCGGCTGCGGAGCAGCCCGTCACGTCAGACACGGCCCCGACCGCCACTCCCTTGTCTTCGCCCGACCTCGGCCAGGACGGAGACGGGAACGAGGACGGGGACGACGTGGAACTGCTCGTCGCCCCCGAGCCCTGTGTGCTGTGCGGCCGTCCGGCCGGACAACGCGTGGCGGGGTTCGCTCAGCATCTGACCCCGGCCGACTGCCGGCCCACCGCCACCGGAGCCCCAGCTGCCCCGCCAGCCGGACAGCCCACCGCGCACACCTCGAAAGCGCCGCTGCGCACGACACGTCCGGCGCGTGCGACGGAGCGTTCCAAGGGCCCGGCCCGCCACGCGTTCCAGGAGTCGTCCGGCCCGGTCGACCTGATCCGTGAGGCCGTGCAGGGTGCGCTTGCCGAGCACCGGGGCGACGTCGACGCAACCACGGCGGCGCTGGTGAAGCGGGCCATCCCGGACGCGATGCGACTGCTGGACGAGACCCGCAAGGGCGCCCGCTACGACGTGATCGCGCACCCCTGGATCCCCGACATCCTCAAGAAGCAGACCGCGCGCGGCGCGGACCAGATCTGGGAAGCCCGCCCCAAGTGGACCCGCCACGAACTCCCGCCCGGCCGGCATCAGGTGACCGCGCTCGACATCAACGGCGCCTACCTCTCCGCCCTCAAGACGCACCTCCCCCTCGGCCAGCTCGAGCACTCCACCGGCCTCGCCCACGACCGCCGCCGCGCCGGAGTCCACCTGATCACCCCGCCCGAGTGGGAGCACGAGGCGGTGCTGCCCAACCCGATCGGCCAGCGGGACGAGCCCGGTCCCCTGTGGGTCACCGAGCCGACGCTCCGCCTCCTGCTGCGCCTGTCCGGCCCCAAGCACCAGCTGTGCGAGCCTCCTCAGATCCACGAGTCGTACACCTCCGGGGCCACGGAGAACCTGCTGGAGAAGTTCCGCATCGCCCTGAAGGACGCCCGCGACACGGCGATCGAGCAGGGCGACACGGTGACGCTTCAGTACGTGAAGGCGATGTACTCGAAGTTCGTCTCCACGATGGGGGAGTCGAACTACAACCGGGAGCTCTACCGTCCGGACTGGATGCACCTCATTCGCAGCCAGGCCTTCGCCAACCTCTGGCTCAAGGCACTCAAGGCCCATGACGAGGGCCTGGCCGTCGTCCGGGCGATGGGCACCGACGAACTCCACGTCATCGGTGACTGGCGCCGCGTCTTCGCCGAAGGCCGCGGTGTTACCGAGGTCAAGGTCAAGGACACGTACACCGCCGGAACCGACGCCGCTGAGCACGAAGGCGAGGAGGAGTAGTGCCGGAGAAGAACATCGACTTCGGAAGGTTCGGCGCACGGGGCATCAAGGGCAGCGACGCCGTCGCGCGCAAACTCGACGAACTCGCGGGCGGCATCGCCACTCCCGTGACCGCCAAGCGCGGCTGGATGGCGCGCCTGCACTACCTGACGAAGTCGACCCAGACCCTGAAGGCCGCCCGCGACGCCGGACTCACCGTGACCCACCGGACGCTGAAGGCCTGGCTGGAGGGCAAACGCCGCCCCTCCAAGACCAGCCTGGAACGCATCGACCAGGCGTACCGGACGCTGCGCCGCCGCTATGTCGCCCGCCATCTCCTCAGGCGCCTCAACCGCGACGGACGCGGGACGCGAGTGGAGATCCACCCGCTCAACCAGTCCCAGGTGCCACAGCCGCTGCAGCGCGTGGTGGAGTACCGGACGATGAACGTGCGCCGCTGGGACCGCATCGTCGGCTCCTGGGCGGCCGGCGACCACCAGAGTCTCGACGCCGCGTGGCAGGACACGATCGTCGACCTCGGCTCGCAGTGGGGCCAGTACGAGTACGTCACCAACGTCGGCTTCGCCGCGTAGAGCCCTGAAGGTGGTCTTCGGCGCCTGCTGGGATGGCGTACGGTGGGGGACACACCGACGCGGGGTGGAGCAGCTCGGTAGCTCGCTGGGCTCATAACCCAGAGGTCGCAGGTTCAAATCCTGTCCCCGCTACTGCGGAAGAAGCCCGGATCTACACGATCCGGGCTCTTTCGCGTTCCCTGGACGATCGTGACCGCGCCATCTGTTTTCTCCCGCCTGGCGCCGCCGCCGTGTCGGCACAGGTCACCATGGATATGCGGGCGTGTAGGGCAGCCCCTGACGTCCCCTCAGCGGCCGCTCTCTGTACACAGTCGAGACAGGCAGCCCCACAGCGCCCCCGTGTCGAAAGCCGCCCATCCTTGAAGGCACCCGACCTGCCTCCCAGAAGGAGCGCATCGAACACGTACTGCTTCATGCCATTTCTGCATGTGATCGAAGTGACGGAAACAGAGCACTGCGGTGCATGAGCACCTGCATCGGCCACCACAGCCGTACCAGAACGCGCCAGTCCAGTCCGCATGACGGGAGTTTCCGCAGACCCGTGAACCACTGTTCCGCATGTTCGAACCCCGCCGGACCCGTGACCGCATCACGGCGCGTTTTCGAGGCGCCGCCAAGGCCTCCATTGATCGAACCGGCGGATTTGTCAGTGCCCGCTGCTACACAAATTCCCAGAGAGCAGACCGCAGTTGGCGGCCTGACGACACGCAGGAGGAAGCAGTGGCGAAGCCGCCCGAGGGCTACTACAAGGTGCGAAGTCATTACCGGCGCAAACCCCGCCCGAGCGCGAAGAAACTGAGCGGCTGGTCGATCGCAGGGCTGATCGCGGTGGTGTGGCTATGGAGCCAGCTCATCGGCTTCGGAGAGGCCTCCCCGACACCACCGCAAACCCCTACACCATCAGTGTCAGCGAGCGTGGGCCACTGATGCCCCGCCGCTCGCCCCGGCTACGCCCACCCCGCGGCGGCAGGGAACAGGCCGCCGCCGCGGCCGTCGCCTGCGCCGCACTCTGGCTGCTGGCCAAGATCGCCACAGCCACATGGCAGGCAGCCGTCCGCATCTGGCCATGGCTCGCCGTCCTCGCGGCTCTCGCCCTCGGCTACGCAGCCTGGCGGTTCATCCGTGAACTGCAGGCCCGGAAGGTGCGGGCCCAGACGCTGGCCCGGCTCCGGATCACGCTCGCGCAACTCGACGCCATGAACGACCGGGCCTTCGAATTCGCCCTGCGTGACCTGCTCCTCCGCGACGGCTGGAACGCACGGCAGGTCGGCCGACAAGGAGACCAGGCCGCAGACGTCATCGGCGAAGACCGCCAACGCGGCAGGATCGTCCTGCAGGCCAAGCACACCACTGTCGCCGGCAAGGTCGGCTCATCCGTGATGTACCAGGTCAAAGGAACCGCAGGCCCCGCGCACGGAGCCGATATCGCAGTCGTGGTCACCAACGGCTCCTTCACCCGGGACGCCAAAGCATGGGGCGAACGCCACCAGGTGCACTGGATCGACCGGGACCGCCTGCGCCGGTGGGCCGAACACGGCACGCCCCTGCAAGACCTTCTGCGCCTGCCCACGGCACGCAAGACAGCCTTCCGCCGGGCTGCCTGAAACCAAGCGGAGCCCGAGCCCCGAGCATTCGCCCCCTGTCCGCATCCGACAACACTGATCATGGGGCGCGCATGGCTCGCAGCGCGCCCCCGCCAGAGCAGAGACCCCGCGCCGCACCCCTGCTGCACGCGAGAATGAAACGAGCCAGCCCTCACGTATACCGAGGAACGCGCGATGACCGCCAGCCCCACCGCCACAGAACACCCCGGGCGTCTGGTCCTGCGCACAGACCAGCAGGAGGGCCTCGCCAACACGGTTCGCCATCTGCGCCGCCCGCGCACCCGCGGGCACGCCGTCTCGGCCTGCGGCACCGGTAAGACCCTCTTCGCACTGCGCGTAGCCGAGGAACTCGGCGTGCGGCACCTGGCGGTGGCGGTGCCCAGCCTGGACCTGGTCGCACAGTGGGCGGCGGCCGCCCGCGCAGACGGCCGCCGCGAGCCGATGGTCACCGTCTCCTCGCTACGCGCCGCCTCCCACCCGTTGCTCGCCGAGGCCGAGGTCGACTCGGCCAACGCGGGGGAGTACCTGGCCTACTGGCTCGGCCGCCACCCCAAAGCGACGGTCTTCTTCACCTACGACTCGCTGTCCAAGATCGAAGAGGCCCAGCACTCCGCGATCTTCCCCGCCCCCCTCTTCGGCCTGCTGGTCGTGGACGAAGCCCACGCCACGGCCGGCACCTGGGAGAAGAACTGGACCGCGCTCCACGACAACGAGCGCATCCCTGCCGAGCGCCGCCTCTACCTCACCGCCACCCCCTATGTGTGGGACGCCCCCCGCCTGACCGAGCCGCCCACCACCAGAGCGCAACCCAAGCGCACCACCGCCACCGCACCCGCCTGGGACGACCCGGCCCTGCTGGCCACCATGGACCAGCCACAGATCTTCGGCCCCCGCCTGCACACCTACTCCCACGCCGACGCCATCGACGACGGCGTCCTGGCCGACTACCAGCTCGTCGTCCCCACCGTCACCGACACTGAACTGCACCACGCGCTCACCGACCCTGAAGCCGGGCCCACCGCGCGCCGCACCACCGCCCTGCACCTGGCCATCCTCAAAGCCATGCGCGAGCAGGACCTGCGGCACGTGTTCGTCTACTTCCAGCAGATCGCCGACGCCGCCGACTTCGCCCGCCAGTTCGCCCACACCCTGCGCACCCTCCCCGACGAACTACGCCCCGACTGGGCGGACGACGTCGTCGTGCAGTCCATCGACGGCACCCACAGCCCCCGCCGGCGCGTCGACATCATCGCCCGCTTCACCGAAGCCGACCGGGCCGTGCTGGCCAACGCCAAGGTCCTCGGTGAAGGGGTCGACCTGCCGGCCGTCGACGCCGTCGTCTTCGCCGACCGCACCGCCAGCGTCCGCCGCATCGTCCAGGCCCTCGGCCGCGCCCTGCGCAAACCACCCACCGCCACGACGAAGACAGCCAGCCTCGTGGTCCCCGCCTACATCCCGCCCGATGCCGACCCCACCGACCTCCTCGGCACCCCCTACGAAGCCCTCTGGCTGGTCACCGCCGCCCTGCGCCACCACGACCAGACCATCGCCGCCCGCGCCCCCCGGGCCAAGAACCAGCACCCCGCCCGCGACTCCCACACCTACATCACCCGCCGCTTCCGCTTCGACCACACCCTCGACCCTTCGGCGATCGCCCGCGCCCTCGACCTGCTGGTGTGGCCCTCCAGCGGCGCCGTCCTGTCCGCCCCCCGCCGCGCCGGTCTGGCCGCCGCCATCCGCTATCACGCCGAACACGGCCACCTGCGGGTGCCCGCCGACTACGAGGACGCCTACGGCTACCGGCTGGGCTCCTTCATCACCGGCCAGCGCACCGCCTGCCGCGCGGGCGCCCTCGACGCGGCGTGGATCGCCGAGCTGGAGGCGCTCGGCATGGTCTGGGACGAGCACGAGGCCCTCTGGCAGGGTCACATGGCCACCGTCGAGGCCTTCCACGCCGAGCACGGCCATCTCGCCATCCCCGCCCACCAGCCCGGCGGCCAGTTCCTCGCCGACCAGCGCACCGCCGCCCGCAAAGGCCGTCTCGCCCCCGCCCGCGCCGCCGAACTCACCGCCCTTGACCCGGACTGGAAACTCCCGCACGGCCCCGACTGGCACCGCAAGTACCACGTCATCCGCCGCCACATTGAAGCCGGCACCCACCCCGCCACCCTGACCCGCGACACGGTCATCGGAACGGTGAAGGCCGGCAGCTGGCTGCACCGCCAATTCACGACCTGGACCCAACTCGCCCCCGGGCAGCGCGACCTGCTCACCCGGATCGGCCTCACCCCCGACCAGGCTCCCCCCAGCTCCGGCGCCCCGAGGCGGCGCACCTTCGCCCAGACCGTGCGGATCCTCGGCCTGTTCGTCGAGCGCTGGGGACGCACCCCCGGCGCCCGCGAGTGGATGGAGGTCGACGGTGAACGCGTCATGATCGGCCCCTGGCTCGCCAAGGCCCACACCAGACTGAACGCCGGGCAACTCCCGCCCAGGCAGAGGCAGATGCTGGCCGCTACTCTCGCCGAGTACGGCATCGAGGCAATCCCCGCTCCTGGCACCACCGACCCCGAGAACGGGTGAGGATCGGCCGCCGAGCTCAACTCGGTCGCCGATCCTCGTACTCCGTGCCGCCCCGCGTGATCTGCCGGGGAGAAGTGCCATGGCGTGGGTCTTGTTGCAGAGCGTGGCGGAAACCAAGGGAACGCTGCGCATGCGGGGCCCATGATGGGCGTTCTGGCCATCTACCAGCGGTCGATGTCGTCGAAAAGACTGCGCTGTTCTGGAATCGGCTGGGTACTCTGCGGGCTCTCCCGTCGGTAGGGGGCAGGGCTGGGCCCCGCCGCGGGGAGCTTCGTCCGGCTCCTCGCGGACCTGCTGGTAGATGTCACGCGCGCGGCCGAACTCACCGGCTGTGCGATTGTCCAGTCGTCCCGCAAAGGCTTGGCTGTACCAGAACAGTGCGTCATCGACGGGGGCGTTGTCCGTGCCGCCATGGAACTCGTAGGCCGGGGCAGATGATCTTCGCCGCGCCCGGGCGCGCCGGGCGGTCGTGTCCGTGCCCCCTCGGGGGCCGCCGGTTCCGGCGGCTGGATCCCTGGGCGGTCGAGGGCGGGTCGGCGCTCCCGGCTTTCGCGTTTGGGTAGCGATTGCTCATGGTCTCTGTGTCGTCTGGAGGTCTTCTGGAAGGGACAGAAAACCCATTCCGGCTCCTCAGGCAGTGATCTCGATGAACACGACCACGATCTCGCGCCGGCAGCAGTGTCCCGAGCTGCAAGCGGCCTGCACCAGTGAGCACGTGTTCGGTCTGCTTCTGGAGCACGGGCCTCTCGCTCCCGCTTCGGCCCGTCATGAGGCCCGCCCTGTTCTGGCCGCGTGGGGACTGGACGACGACCAGATCTACGAGACCCTCCTGGTGATCTCCGAACTCGTCACCAACGCTGTCTGCCATGCGATGCCGCCCGTCGTGCTGCACCTGCGCGCCTGTGTCAAGGGCATGGGAGCCGTGGAAGTCCATGTCAGCGACGGTGGCCCCCAGGCCGCCCCGGACAACTGGGCAGCTGCCCGGCCCGCCGACGAACACGGCCGTGGCGGCATGATCGTCGCTGCCCTCACAAGCCAGGCCGGATCCGGACGCGAAAGCGAAGATCTCATCGACCACTGGGCGAGCTTCGAGGCGGCCTGACGACGCGCGCCCGCCGGCGATCTCGAGGGCGCGCCCGCAGGTGGCTCAGCCTCGGCAGCGGGCCGGCGTCCCCTCGGTCCCCAGCGCATCTGCGCCGCTGTTCCTCCCCGGGGAGGGCAGGGATTAGCGCATGACCTCAGCTCGTCTGCCCGGTGGCCTGGAGCCCGGATTGCGCCGCTGCCCCGGAGGCATCTCATGAGTGATGGCCGGCGTCGCACCGGCCGGCGAACCGTCAGGCTGTCTTCCTGCGCTTCGTCATAGACGCAGGGCGGGGTGGGTGCGGCATTCGGCATCCAGCGTGCGCTGATCCTGGGGGACGCCCGTCCTCCTCCTGGTGGTGGCCGATGCGCTGGTCAGCGTTGTCTCCCACGTAGCCGCCACCGAAGTCTGTCAGCGCGTTGCTTTCCGTGGCCTACTGGTGGGTGGTTCGCATGTCTGCCGAATCCGGGCGCGGCCCGTGATCATTCATGGTCACGGGCCGCGGGCCGTCCGGCCGACCGCGTTAGAGGGCCAGGACATCCAGGTACACGACGCGGCCCGTGCCTCCCAGGTGGCGTTCGGTCTCGGTGATGCACACCCTTCGCGGCGCGTTGCCATAAGGGCCGCCGGAGGTCACCACGGTGCCTGTCCATGTCGTCTGCGCGCTGCTCCCGGTCGCGGTCAGCGCGACAGCCGAGCCGGTGATCTCCTCCCACCGCAGGTGTGGGTCGGGAACGGCCGGGTTCGCCTGCTCGACCACAGCCCGCATCGAGGGACGGGTCGTGGCCAGCCACGAGTTCCCCGTGTACGCCGGCCCCGTTACCGAGATCGTCGCCGTGCCGGAGCCGCGCACAAGGGTGGCCTTACGCTCCGGACTCAGCTGGGCCATCGGGGCCTGGACAACCTTGGACACCGAGTAGCCGTCGAGCGAGTTCGGCTGGTACCGCACCAGTGCCAGTCGCACGAACGGAAGCCACGCTGCGGGCGGCGCCCCGTTCGGCGCGACCAGCTCGACGTCGGCGTACCAGAGGTCGCGGGCCGCGTCGAAGGAGACGTCATGGCCGGCGATGGTGACCGTTGTGCCTGGAACCTCTGCCAAGGTCACTCCGGTGGCCGACTTCGTGGTGCGAGGGAATGACGCCAGACGCGGGTAGGGAGGCAGGAGGTAGTCCGTCACCGTGGGGTCCACACCCTGCATGGTGAGGTACGGGCGCAGGGCCTGGGGCGGTTCGGTGCTGCTGCTCACCAGTACCACGCCGAGCTTTTCCCCGGCGCCCGAAGACCACCAGGGACGCTCCAGATAGATTCGGATGGCGTTACCGCGGCGCCTGCTCTGGTCGGTTGCCGGGGCGTCCCAACGGAACAGGGGTACGACCTGTCGCACCACCGGTGGTGCGGGCTGCGCGGTGCTCAGGATGGTGCGTTCTTCCTCGTCCGAGGACGCGTAGATGCCGGGTGCCACATAGCTGACCACGAGTTCGGCGTCATCTGAGAGCGTGCCGCCGGCGGTGCGTGTCAGCACCCGGGTCGCTGGGTCGAGAATGTAGTCGCCCTCGGCCGTGGCGGGATCGGTGCAGCCGCTCTTGCCATGGCTGCCGACGGTCACCTCCTCGAATCCGATCGGACCGAAGGCCCCGTCCTGAGTGAGGTCGTCGTAGGACGGCGGGGCGTCGACGCCCGTGGCACCGAAGCGTCCCCAGCGGTCGGAGAGGAACGACAGGACATGGCTGACGGGGTAGGAGCGGACCAGCCGGTTCTCGCGTCCGGTGAAGGAATGGCCGCGCACCAGGGTCGCCTGGTCGAACAGGGCACGCCAGCGGGCACTGTCCGGGGCCGAAACCAGCCGGGCAGGCTTGGCGCCGGTTTCGGGGAGGTGCAGCTTGAACCGGGCGTCCGCGAGCGTGGCAGGCCAATTCAGCCAGTCCGGGAAATCGCTGAGCCGACCGTTTCCGGTGTCGATGACGAGCCGGGGCGCGACATGCACGGTGAAGCGAAGCTTGGCGGATACGCCGCCTCGGGGCAGGACGGTCCACATGATGTTCTGTCGGGGCATGGTCAGGCTCCCACGGGGGCGAAGGCGGTGCAGTAGGAATCCCAGTGCTGCTGTGTGTAGGCGTCGGAGAAGCCCTGTGCCGAGGCTCCGGCGGTGGCCCCGGCGACGGCGGCGAGTCGCGCGCGGCTCGCCTCCTTGGCCGCACTGGTTCGGGCCGTCGCGGAGTGACCGCCGGCCAGTTCGCGGCGCACGCTGAAGCTCACCGAGGTGTCGAAGAAGCACAGG
The DNA here is from genome assembly GCF_044740925.1 of Streptomyces sp. NPDC088254. Lineage (NCBI taxonomy): Bacteria > Bacillati > Actinomycetota > Actinomycetes > Kitasatosporales > Streptomycetaceae > Streptomyces > Streptomyces sp. NPDC088254. The sequence goes on from NZ_JBIURQ010000005.1 coordinate 489,883, forward strand.
TCGATCGATATGGTCACCCTTGCCTCACCGACCAGTCGGTCGGGGGCCGAGTAGTAGGTGAGCGCGAGGTAGCAGTCCAAGGAGGCGGAGACCAGACCCAGTACACGCACACGGCCGCTGAAGCGGACGTAGGCAGAGAGTTCCACTTGCTGTGCGGTCAACTCGCCGGCCTCGACGGTGCGCACGCCGAAGTAGATGCCGATCTTCGCTTCAACGTGGCCGGAGACCGCTCCGGCCACGTTGAAGGACGTGCCAGCCCCCGCTTCCAGAGCCGTCTCCAGGCTTTCGACCCCGTCGGCTCCGGCTTCCAGGGCGAAGAAGCCGCCACCGCCGAGGAAGGAGATGGTCAGGGAGAACGGTGCCTCACGGGAGTTGACGGCGAACCGCAGCCGCACAGGCGATCCGTCGAAGGGCAGATACAGGCCTGCGAACAGGTTGAGCGCGCCGAGGGAGAAGACACCGAAAGCAAGCGACGGCAGGGCCAGGGACAGTTCGGCCTGGACCTGCTGCCCGACCACGCGCACATCCAGCGGCGACTGGGAGCCGGTGGGGGCCGCGGCAGCACGACTCGTCAGGCTGCCGGTGCGAGCGGTTGCAGGCGTACCGGGAACCGACAGTCTGCAGAGCTTGGCGATCTCCTCCAGGTACTTCAGCGGTCCGTGGAAGGAGACCTGCCCCAGCTCGCAGTCGATGTCGGTGGGGCGCCCCTTGGCCGCGGTGAACCGCAGGGACTTGATTCCCACGGTGACGAAGTGACGTGCGCCGCTGTCGCCCCATATGTTGATGGCGACATCGCTCAGCCGCCCCCGGACCGTGTAGTCCGCGTTCAGCGGCGGCAGCAGCCGTACGACGGAGACGGCCTCGATGTCCAACCGACCACGAGGGCCTGGAACGAACATGTTGAGACTTCCCGGGCCGGCCTTGAGTTCAGGGCTCCAGGAAAGCCGGGCCTCGACCCGCTCCAGCTTGCGGACGGCGCCTTCCAGACGGTCGAACTCCCGGGTCACCACCTTGATGGCCTGCTGTGGGTTCGGTACATCGCCCGCCAGGTTCTCCACCACGTCCGACAGCCGCACGCCACCCAGCAGGTTGACGTCCAGGTCGGACAGCATCCGGGACACGTCGAACCGCTCACGCGCCACCTGGACAAGGTCGCCGGCCACCGGTCCGAACCTCCTGGACAGACCGTCCATGATCAGTCCCGGGGTGGCGATGCCGCCGCTGCGCTCGGCAGCGAACTCCAGAGCAGTGCGTGCGCTGCCCTGCGCCTTGGCGAGGTACACACCTGCCGCGTTGTGTGCGTCGTCGAAACCATGGGTGATGTAGCCGTCGAAATACTGCAGCGCGGTCGCCGGTGCGTCAGGCGCGAACGCAACGACACTGGCCGGGAGTTCGGCGACTACCCGGCTCACCGACGGGAAAGCCGGCACGCCCTTCGTCGCCGGATCCGCCATCGCCATACCGAACGACAGTGTCCGGACCAGCAGACTGGTGTCGCCGGGCTTCGACGGTGCGGCGAGAGCGATGGACTTCCCTCCGACCCGTCCAAGCCGTGCAGCATCATCGGCGGAAGTCTCGGTGTTGTACTTCGTCGCCACGGAGCTGCGCAGCAAGCTGTTACGGGAGCCCCGTTCACTGATGAAGATCACTGGAGCCGCGAACGAAACACGCCGCCCCTGCCAGTCCACACCTGTGAAATGCAGCGGCAGCGGGGCGGAACCGGATTCTGCGAGGAAGGCGTAGGCGGTATCGGCTCCTGCGACCGGGTCGGAGGACATCCAGACGTAGGGCCGTGCCTGGTCGAGTGCAGGAGTGGTACGGGTAACGGCCTGGATCCGGCGGAACGGCAACGATCTGCCGCCGTTGGGCATGTTCTGATCGCCTTCGTAGCGACGCTCACGCTCGAGGACGACCAAGAACGTGCGGGTACGCAGGATGCCGCCGACGGTCCCGGCTCCGTCCGGCTCCATCTGACGCTCCGTGACCTGAACATACGCCGCGCGGTGACCAAAGGGCAGCAGATAGCCGTGCTGGGCGACACGCACCTTGTGGTCGCGTCCCAAGCCCATGCTGTGCGACCACTCAGACAGTCCTGAGGAGAAGGAACTGCCCGTCGTGTCCCAGGAGCCATGTGCTTCCAGTCCCGCGCCCAGGGCGGACAGCGACAGCAGATCAGCCTCGATGGGGGCGGGCAGTGACGCGGTCCGCACCGAGAAGTCGGACGACAAGCGCACCAGGTCGTAACGGTGGCGAGGGGTCAGCGAGGTCGGATAAGGACTGGAGGTGGGGACGGAGGAGGGGTTGCCGAGCCACGTCGGAAAGCGGGAGTCACGGAGCCAAACCGCTCTGAGAGGCCGGGCTGAATCGTCCTCCCGGACGGTCCGCTCGCCGTCCTCGCCGCCCTCCACTCGGGTGCCCAGCCGGGTGTTCCACAACTCGGTCCAGCCGCTGGGCGAAGACGGAACAGCGGCAGTCTCCACATGACACCACCCGCTGCTGCTGTCGGGAGAGACGACGACACCGAACGGTACTTCCAGTGACGTCTCGTGACTGGTGGGCGCGCGCAGCTCGCCCTGGAACGAGTCCGGTACGTCGCGTCCGAGCGCGTTCGGCACCAGCCTGGCGGGGAAACCGGCCCAGTGCAGCAAGCCCGACGTGGTGTAGGGCAGGGGAAGGTGATCGCTCACGTCGAAGGCCAGACGGCTCGCCGCGCCCCACTCCAGCGATACAGGTGCCTGGCCGACGGCGCCCGGATCGGGGAAGGAACGTTCCTGCGTCGACTGTGGGCCGAAGTCCACCACCAGGAAGGCGGGCTGGGTCGCGTCCTGCTTGACCAGCGCCGGCGCCCCGGTCTTGCCGCCGACCTGAAGGTTCACGAGCAGAATCTGCAGGTTCATCATGTCGTCGCGGCGACGCAGCAGCACCGTGCGGACCGGCACCGCAGTGGCTGGCGCAGCAGAACCGGTTCCCGCGAGGGAGTTGACGCCGTGCACTGTGCCCACAGCGGCAGCGACGGCTATACCCGCCGCCCCGGAGTAGCGCAGGAACAGCCGGCGGGAGACGTTCTTCTTCGGCGGGGGCGTAGGTGCCACGGCCACCTTCCTCGGTCGGTGATGAGATGACGCTGCGCGGGGCCTGGCACAAAGCCCGCACGATGGCAGGGGCACCGCGCCGGAACGGAGCCGGGCACTCCCGACACGCGACCGGCCCGGGACCGCTGCCGGCACATGAGGAGCCGGCAGAGCACTGACGACGCAAGCGGCCGGAGCGCAGGCGACCATCACTCACCGGGTCAGCACCTCCCGCATCCACCGTCCTCGCAGTGCCGTGCATGCCGGCGGCCCAGCGAATTTGACGTCCACCCCGTCCGCAGGCGGCGGCGGGTTGGAAGCAAGGCAACCGGTGTGCGGCTGGATCTGCCTGAGTAACCGTTACTCAGCGTCCTCGCAGACCGGGTGGTGTCCGCTTCGGTGTCGGCTTCGGGAGGGATGGGCCGTCCCGGTTGTCGGCGGGTGTGCTGGACGGGGAGTGGGTCGGGCGGGTGGCCTACCGGGTCTGCGTGAGGTGGCGGCAGCCGCTCGTGTGCCCTGCACGGCGTTGTGGCGGCGGCTGGTTCGACGCGTGCTGAAGTGGCCGGGCGTCCGCACGGCGGCACAAGTCGGCCGAAGCCGCGGACCGGTGGTCTCGGCTTTCGTGCGGGGCGTGGCGGCGCCTCTGGGCGTGCGCCTGCGACCAGCGGTGTGTGCCGCACCGATCGGGACGGGGCAGCCGGCATGAGTGAAGCGCAGGTGGGGGGCGAGGCCGGTTTCGGTCTTCTTCAGGGGCAGGGGGGTCACGGCCGGGAGGCGCAGGAGGAAGCGGGTGGGTGCGGGGTCGAGGGGTTGGGCGGGGATCAGGTGGGCGCGCGTGCGGTGAGTCCCGGACCCCGGGGCCGTGCTCAGCGCCGGGGTGACTGGGGCCGCGAAGTTCTCGTGCATTCGTGTGGCGGGGTGTTGTTTGGTGACCGTGGAGTGCGGTGCGTCGTCGGCCGGGCCGTCGCCCTCCCCGTGTTGGAGGATGTGCGGCGCTCTCGTGCGGCAGGGCACGGCTCAGCCGGGGCCCTCTGGGGTGCGGCGGCTGCGGGTCGATGGCGGGTGTCGCGTCGAAGAGCCGCCCTGAGGAGCCGCCCTGTGCGGGGGGGGGGGCGTCACTCTCGAGGGGGCGTTCCCGGCGTCGCAGGGCACGGCTCGGGTCGTGGTGCGTTCCAGGCCTGGGCTGCGGATGGTTCGCGGCGGGCAGGATCGCGGCCCTGGTGGGGTCGAAGCGCTTGGCGGGGCTGGTCTCGGGGTCTCGGTGTGCAGTGTGCCAACGATTGTAGGCCGACGTCTGTTGACTTTCCGGAGGAGGTCTGCGCACTATGTCAACACACGTTGGCCTACGAATGTTGGCAAACGTTCGTTGATCTGTTCTCCGGACCGGAACGGAAGACTCCGCCATGAACACCACCGAGCTCCCGGCCATCGTGCCCGCCGGCACCCTGGCGGCCCCGGGCGAACTCGGAGTCTGGGATGAGCTGACCGCGTACGGCTGCGAGGTCGTCCGGTGCGCTGTCGGGGGCGGCTCCCGGCGGCTGCCGGCTGTGCCGGTCGGCCGGCTGCCCGGCATCGAGTTCGCCGGCAACTCCCACGCCGAGTTCCACCACCCCGGGTACATCTCGCGGCGGGGTGGTGCGCGAGCACCCTGTCCGACGCGAGTCTCCTGCCACCACCCGGGGCCGGGCGACAGGAGAGACGCAATGGCCACGAACACCGTCCCAGACGACCCCCCAGAGACAGCCGTGACCCGCAGGGACGCGCTGAAGCTGGCCGGCCTGGGCATCGGCTCGGCAGCCGCCTTCGGCGTGGGCGTCGGCGGAGTCCGGGCCGTCACCAACGGCGCCTTCAGCGCCGGATCCGGTGATCCGTACGACCTCTGGCACGAGTGGAGTTCGATGTCCGGCGTCGAGCGGGTGGTCGCGGCCGGCGTCCTGGCGTGCAATCCGCACAACACCCAGCCCTGGCGCATGAGCGTCAACGGCAACGTCATCGACGTCCACTCCGACCCCAGCCGGCGGATGCCTCTCAACGACGCGAGCGGCCGTGAACACTTCGCCGGACTCGGCTGCGCCGTCGAGAACATGGTGATCGCCGCCGGATCGGCCGCCTTGACCGCGCAAGTGACCCTCTTCCCGGACGGCGTCGCCTCGGACCTGGTCGCCCGGATCGCCCTGAGCGGCGGCGGCAGAGGGCGGGACCGCGACCTGGCCGCCGCGATCCCGCACCGGCACACCAACCGCGGCCCGTACACGTCCAGGCCCGTGGACCTGAGCGGTTTCACCGAGCAGAGTTCCCGCGTCGACGGAGCGAGCGTGCTGTGGATCACCGACGGGACGGCGCGTCAGCGGTTGGGCCGGCTCTACGTGGAGGCCACCGAGGCGATCACCGCGGACTCCGCCCAGTCGACAGAAGCCTTCACCTGGTTCCGCAGCTCGCGCAGCACCATCGACAAGCACCGTGACGGGCTCACCCTCGACGGCCAGGGCCTCAGCCGCCTGACCCTGTTCGCGGCGAAACTCCTGCCGGCGCAGTCCCGCAAGGACGGCGACGCCTACTGGGTCAAGGCCACCCGCGAGGTGCACACCGCGACCGCCGCCGCGTACGGCGTCATCACCGTGGACGACGTCACCGACCGAACGGCGCAGGTCAACGGCGGACGGTTGCTGGCCCGGATGCATCTGACCGCGACCGCTCTCGGCCTCGGCCTGCACCACATGAACCAGATCACCGAACGCATCGACCGCGACGCCGCGTCCGGCAACCCCGATGTCTTTTCCGCACGCTGGGCCGCTCTGCTCGGCCGCCCCGCCTCGAGCGGCCTGCTGTCCTTCCGGATCGGTCACCCCGAGCGCACGCCGGGCCTCAGCCCGCGCCGCAGTCTCGACGACGTCGTGACCCGCTGACCTCTGCCCGGGCGGCGGGTCCGAAGCGCCGCCCGTCCACCAGTTTTTCGTACAAAGGAGATCCCCCATGCCCGCCTCACCCGTCACGGGCCCGGCCGCAGGACCGGTGCGCGCATTGCGCCCCGGTGCCGTTCTGGCCGTGACCTGCCTGGCCCTGGCGACCGTCGTATCGGCGATGGCTTCGCTGAGCGTGGCGTTGCCCGACGTGGCCCGGGAGACGCACGCCAACCAGACCCAGCTGTCGTGGATCATCGACTCCTACAGCTTGATCTTCGCCTCGCTGCTGCTGTTCGCCGCGACCCTCGGTGACCGCTTCGGCCGTCGCAAGGCCCTGCTCGGCGGCGTCGGACTGTTCGCGGTGATCTCGCTCGCCGCGACCTTCACGGACGAACCGGGCGTCCTGATCACCTTGCGCGCCCTGCTCGGCGTGGCCGCCGCGTTCGTCATGCCCGCCACGCTGTCCACGATCACCAGCACGTTCCCCCGCGACCAGCAGGCGCGCGCCATCAGCATCTGGGCGGCGGTCGCGGGCGCCAGCGCCGCGCTGGGACTGTTCGCCTCGGGCGCGCTGCTGGAGGTGTGGTCGTGGCGGTCGGTGTTCTGGCTGAACGCGGTGATGGCCGGGGTGGCGTTCATCGGCACCCACCTCTTCGTGCCGGAGTCCGCGCAGCCGGGCAAACACCGGGTGGACGTGGTCGGAGCGGCTCTCACCGTGGCCGGACTCGGGGTGCTGGTCTACTCGGTCATCGAGGCGCCCGAGCACGGCTGGGGCAGCACACGCACCCTGGCCGGCATAGCCATCGGGCTCGTCGTCCTGGTCGCCTTCGTCGCCTGGGAGCTGAAGCACCCTCACCCCCTGCTCGACCCGCGGCTGTTCCGCAACAAGCTGTTCGCGGCCGGATCGATCTCGACCACACTGCAGTTCTTCGCGTTCTTCGGGTTCATCTTCGTCACCATGCAGTACCTCCAGCTGGTGCGCGGTGACAGCGCCCTGATGGCCGCGGTGAGCGTGCTGCCGATGTCCGCGGCGATGATCCCCAGCGCCCGCCTCAGCCCGCTCCTGGTCGCCCGGCGGGGCATCCGTGCCCCCTGGACCGTCGGCCTCATCCTGGTCACCACCGGCCTGGCCGTGCTGGCCCAACTCGACGCCGGCAGCTCGTACTGGCTGATCGTGGGCGGGCTCGTGCCGCTCGGCGCGGGCATGGGCCTGGCCACCACGCCGGCCACCGCCGCCATCACCGACGCCCTGCCACCCCGTCTGCAGAACGTGGGATCCGCCGTGAACGACCTGTCCCGCGAACTCGGCGGAGCCCTGGGCATCGCCGTCCTCGGCAGCCTCATGAGCGCCCAGTACCGCGACTCCCTCGACACCGACGGGCTCCCCGCCCCGATCGCCCACGCGGCACGCTCCTCCCTCGCCGCCGCCAACCACATAGGCCACGCCACCGGCAACCGGGCACTGATCGACGAGGCCCGCGACGCCTTCGCCTCCGGCATGCACCTCGCCCTCCTCAGCGGCGCAGCCACCACCGTCCTGGCCGTCGTCGTCGTCACCCTCCTGCTGCGCCGGACCGGCAAGCCCGGCACGGACCAGGCGCAGACGCAGACCGACGGCACGGACCGGGAAGCGGCGCAGGCTACGGCGTAACCACCAACCGACTGTCGGGCACATCTACCACGACGTGCGGCGCGAGCGACCACGATTCGTCCCTCGCGCCGTACCCGGTAAGGAAACTGACATGACTTTGCTGCGCGCTCAGACGGCGCACCAACCCGGCCCTCCCCGATCGCCGGAGCCCCTGGAAGCCCTCACCCGCGCCTTCGCTCTCCTCGGCACACGCGGCACCGGTCTCATCGTCGCGGCCCTGGCCAAGGGCCCGGCCGACCTTCACCTGATTCGCGAGCGCGTCCCCGGCTTCAGTGACGGCCTGCTCACCCGACGCCTTCGGGAGATGACCGCCCTCGGCCTGGTGGCCCGAACCGCCTACCCGGGCACACCTACACGTACCTGCTACACGCTCGCCTCCCACGGCAAGGCGCTCCTCATTCCCCTGGCCGCCCTGACGGTGTGGGCGCAGGACCATCTCCCCGCGAACGCCTCCGAGGAAGCCCGTTCTGCCCGACGCGACCAGGCCAGGGCGGATTTGTGAAACGGCGTGAGGGCATGGAGACGGCAAGGCTGCTGCTTTGGAGGTTCGTGCCACAAGACGCTCCGGCCCTGTCTGCGTATCGGTCCGGGCCGGAGGGTGAGCCGGTATCAGCCCCGGTATACGCCGCTGCTGCGGGAGGATGCCCGGCAGCGGGCGGCCACGTTCTCGGCCGGGGATCCCCGCCACCGACCGCGTCTCGGCCAACTGGGACAGGCGCAATCTCCACCCGGCCGAACTGCTGCAGCGCGGGGGCTTACGGCGTGAGGGCCACCTCGTCGAGAGCACCTGGAACAAAGCAGTGGATCGACGACGTCCTCTTCGGACCCCTGCCACCGGTTCGTCCGTCATTCCACAACCGCTGTTCACGAAACTCGGAGATTTCTGAGCAACATCGCATCACGTCTCCAGGCCGAATTTCAGGAAATCGGTGTTCGGCCGGCCGATGCGATCCCTTTGGTGTGCACTGCCACGTCTGCAGAACCTGACTCGCTGAATCCTCTGAAAGGGAGAGAAAAATGAGCGCACACGAAAACGTGGACCTGGGGCATACGGTGGCCGGCTGGACCGGTACAGCCGTCGCAGTGGCCGGCTTCTGTGTCGCAGGTCTCGGAGTGATCGCTGTTTCCGCGGCGTTGGTGATCTCCGGTATCGCCGTGATCGCCCTGGCGGCGGTCATCACCTGGCTTCTCCACCTGGCGGGCTGGGGGAAGCCCAGCGGTCCCCGACCAGCCGACCAGTGGGACTGGCGGGTGAAGGACCCCGGCGCCCGGCAGGGGCACCCGGACTGCCTTGGGTGCCGCATGGCTGGGAGGCGGGTCGATGCGGTGGCGAAGCTCGCAGAGCCGACGTCCACAGCCGCCACCTCGCTGCCGCACCAGAGCATGCACAGCTCGAGTACTCAGGAGCAGGACCTTCGAGCCCGTCTGTGAGGGCGCGTCAGTCAGGGCCCGGCGGGTCTGTTCGAGTGTCGTTGGGATGGAGGGTCCGGTGACCTTGTCTCCACCGGTTGAGCTGCGCACGGCCCGTCTCGTGCTTCGCCCTTGGAAGCCGTCTGATATGGAGCCGTTCGCTCGTCTGAACGCTGACGAAGAGGTCATGGAGTATCTTCCAGGCCTCTTGGAGCGAAAGGACAGCGATGCTTTAGCTGAACGGATATCGGCGGGAATTCAGAGTGAAGGATGGGGCTGGTGGGCGGTTGAATTGGTCTCCACCGGTACTTTCATCGGCTTCACAGGACTGTCTCGGACAGCGTTCGATGCATCCTTCACTCCGGCGGTGGAGGTCGGATGGAGGCTGGCCAGACCAGCATGGGGGCATGGTTACGCCACCGAAGGGGCAAGAGCGGCCGTCCGCTTCGGTTTCGACGTGCTGGACCTGCCAGAGATCGTCTCCTTCACCGTTGCGGGCAACCGACGCTCCCGGGCGGTCATGGAACGCTTGGGCATGACACACGACCCACGCGAGGATTTCGACCATCCACGGCTTCCGCCCGGGCACGTCTTGCGTCGGCATGTGCTCTACCGGCTTGCTCGCGAAGCCCCGACCATCTCGGTGCGGCGCGGACAGGAGGCTGGAGATCGCCGGTATGGCCAGCCATCCGGACGGGACGTTCGGCGCGTGGCCGGCAGGACTCGGGCTCTCGGAGGCGATGGAGAAGGGCGTCATCGCGGACTTCGAGATGACGTACTGAGATCCGCGATCCCTCGCCGATTCTCGGCGTGAGAGGAAGTGCCGCGGGGCCGTGGCCTGGCCCTGTTGCAGACGGCGCTCCTGGAGCACACCGTCGCGCCCGACCTGCGTACGGTCATGACGGTCCACCAGCGGGTCGAGGAAGCCGAGGTGTTCGCGGCGCAGCTGCCGGAGTGGGGCCCGCCGCCGTGCTTGCCCGGCCGCGGACCGGGTGAAGGCCAGGGAGGCGCTGCGCGCCACCCTGGGGGGGAGACGCCGGCACCCTTGGTCCAGAGCATCCCCAGAAGCCGTTGATCATGTGGCTTTCGGCGTGGATGGTCGTTGCTCTGGTCGTGAGGAAACGGCAGTCGCGTCCTTGGATCGTGGAGCTGTGGTCGCCGATCGAGCCGTTGCCGCCCTGGCCGGCACCGAAGTCGGTGGAAGGCAGACTGCGGGTGCCGGACCGGCACGCTGCGCGGGATCCCTTTCATGCTGCATATCGGCATCCAACCGGTGATCGGCTTCTGTCGTGTCCGGGCCGTCCGGTGCGGACCCAAGGCGTGCCCAGCCCGATCGGCCGCGCACGGGGCGGTAAGCAGCCCGTCGTCACCGGCACCCCGCTCCCGCCGACCGACGGAAATCGCAACGACAAGCAGTCGCTCCCGCTGCTGGACATACTCCGGGGAAACCAGCGATGCACCGACCTGGCCTTGCAGGTCCGCTGGTTCTCCTATCGCGCGCCGCCCACATCCTTTGCACTCGCCGGTGGCCTTTTGCGTGAAGGGGCGCCGTCGCCGAGGTACCTGAGGGTGACCTCGGCTGCGGCGAGGTCCTGCACCCCGAGGCCGATGAGTTTGCAGACAGTGACCTCGGCGTTGTCCGATCGGCCGGGTGCGGTCCGTGCCAGGACCTCTCCGAGCTCTGCATGCTCCGCGGTGTCCATTCCGGCTCGCGCCAGGTCCCCGTGGACGCCGGCCAGTTCACGGCTGTCGACGACGATCCGATCGGCTTTCAGCAGGCAGTCGCGAGACAGTTCAGCCTTGGAAGGATCGTCGGCGCCGACTGCGGTGATGTGCATGCCTGGCGTGAGCCACGCGCTTTCGACCAGCGGTTCGGTGCTGGCGGTTGCGGTGACCAGGACGTCGGCCCCTTGACAGGCCCCTCGGACATCGGTCGCGGCCCTCACGTGCAGTTCAGGGTGGCGGGCCATGACAGCGGCTGTCAGGCGCAGCACATGGTCGGGGTTGCGCCCCCACACGCGTACCTCCCGCAGGGGAAGTTCATGGGCGGCCGCCAGGATCTGCAAATAAGCCTGGACACCGGTGCCCAGGACGGCGAGCACGGCAGAATCCGGTCGGGCCAGGGTACGTGCGGCAAGGGCGCCCGCAGCAGCGGTACGGATGTCGGAGATGTGGTGCTCGTCCTCCAGCAGCATCCGCAGATCACCGGTCTGGGCGTCGAAGACGGCGATGATCCCGGATGCCGGCGTACCGCCGCGCCGGGATCGCTCGAGGAACCATGTCGCCACCTTCACGGTGAACACGGGGCGCCCGGGCAGCCAGGCCGACTTCACGTGAACGTCGCCGTCCCGCCCGGCCGGTGCGAAGACCACCACCGGAGAGTCGCCCATGCCCCGGCTGTAGTCGGCGAGCGCCAGGGCCACCGGTTCCAGGACGTCTTCGTATCCGACTGCGGCCCGGATGGCGGCAGGGCCGACGTGGGGCAGCGCGGAGGGGCTCATGCGGGCAGCTCCCTCAGATGCCCTTCAGCGACGAACGCCACTTCGCCGCCCACCGTGACGGAGCGGATGTCCTGCCCTTCGCCGTGTGCGCTGATCGTCATCTGGCTGGCGCGGCCGGTGAAGCGCCCCTGGTGCAGGGTGACGCTCTCCCCGTCGCCGATCCGGCTGTGCCGGCGCAGGTAGGCGGCGGCGCAACCGGCGCCGGAACCGGTGGCCACGTCCTCCAGGACGCCGTCGTTGTTCCAGTGACGGCCTTCCAGCGTGGTGGCGTCGAGCAGGTAGGCGAATTGTGCGCCATGTGCAGCGAGGGGAGCTTCGAGGTCCCGGGCGATCCGGGCGCGTTCCAGCGCGTCGCCATGCACAGGAACCATGAGGTACCGAAGTCCTGTGGAGAGCACTTCCGCAGGAAGGTCCGGATCCAGGTCGTCGGTGTCCAAGGAGAACCAGGCGGCCAGCTCGGCGATGTCGGGGCGGCCGAGGAATGCGGCGGGGCCCTGGTCGAGAACGGCGCTGTAGCGGCCCGCTGCTCGACGTCGGGTGGTGACGTCGACCGCTCGGGCCTTGAGCTTCAGGGGCCAGGTCTCGGTCTCGTCGCCACCGTGCAGCGCGTGCAGGACGCATGCCGCGCCGATGAGAGGGTGGCCGGCGAAGTCGAGTTCCCCGGCAAGGTCGAAGACGCGCGCATGCCGGCTCCGGTCACCGGCGGGGTCCCGGGTCAGGAAGACCGACTCGAAGTGGCGCATCTCCTGGGTGATGCGCGCCATCTGCTCCGCGCTGAGCTGTGCGGAGTCCGGGAACACCGCCAGGCTGTTGCCGCTGTACGGCCGGCTGCTGAAGACGTCAACGTGTAGGTAGCGCATGTTTCGGACAGTACGGTCCGTCGCCAGGTTCAAGGAACCGGCAACTTTCCTAGGGCGGATATAACCTGTGCTTATGGGGCCGGATCTTGAGACATCGCTCCTGCGGGCCTTTGTCAGCTGCGTCCGTTCGGGGAGCATCAGCAGGGCGGCGAACGTGCTGGGGCACAGCCAGCCGGCGCTCAGCGGGCAGCTGAGGAAACTCGAACGCGCCGTCGGTCAACCGCTGCTGTACCGGTCTGCCACAGGTGTGTCGCTGACCAGGGCCGGGGAGGCTCTGCTGCCGTACGCGGAACGCATCCTTACCCTGTCGGCACAGGCTGTGACGGCCACCGGGGAGACCGTGGCCGGGCACTGCGGCGTAGGTCTGATCGAGGACCTCGCTGCCGCTCCGCTCGCACAGGCCTTGGCCGACTTCGGCCGGATGCATCCGCAGGCGACGCTGGAACTGGTCAGCGCGCCCGGCCCGGCGATGAGAAGGGCCTTCACGACCAACCGCATTCACCTGGCGCTGTGTGACCCGGCGTATCTGCCCGAACCTCCGCGCTGGACCGTGCGGCTGCCCCTCGTCTGGGCCGCCGGGCCTGAGGTGGACCTCAGCCTGGACCCGCTGCCGCTCGTGCTGTTCTCCCAGCCGTGCCGCTGGCGCATGCCGGTACTCGACGCTCTGAAAGACAGCGGACGTGACTGGCGGATCGCCTTTGAGAGCACCGGCCTGGCCGGCGTGCAGAGCGCGGTCCGCGCCGGGCTGGGCGCTGCGGCCCTCCTTCCCGCCCAGGTCGAGTCCGGCATGGCGGCGCGCGGCTTGCCCGAACTGCCCGACGTGGAACTCGCAATGGTCCGACGTCCGGGAACCGAGGGCGATGTCCTTGTCGACGCGGTCGAAGAACTCCTGAAGAGCCTGATCTGACGCAACGCACGAGGGCTGGGCACGAGAGGAAGCGGTGCCTGGACGGCTTGCCCTCGGGCGCCGTCACGATTGGGGCCTGCCTCCACCACGAGGACGAGCTGCCTCCGGGCAGGCAGACGTCGCCTTGGTCAGCGGCGACACCGTGGCCGCCGCGAGTACGTGCAGTTCGGCGAGCGGCTGCCCGGCCGGCCGGTGGGCCCCGCGCCGGCGCACTCACCGGCCTGCACAGCGGTGCTCTGCGGCGATCGGGAGCCGGCCAACCACCGATGGGACGTCTGCGAGGCGGGGGACGCCCGCGGCACCGCCGTCTCCGGCCGGCACCGCTTGCGCAGCGCTGCGCTCTGTGTGCCTGCGGGTTTCGGTGCCGGATGCCGAGGACGCGCAATCCGTCGTGGTGATGCAACAGGCGCTGGACGAGGAGACCGCAGCGAGCTCCGCCGGGCATCCGGCCGTAGGGCGGCGCCGGGGGCTGTGCCGGCCCGAGAGGGCCGCTTCGCGATCTGCGGTCGTCGCCGCGCCAGCGCAAGGCGTGGCCGCCGTCGCTGATGCGGCAGGGCGTTTCGGCACGCTGACGATCACCCCTCGTCGAAGCCGGCCGCGGGCAGGACTGCGAACCGGGTCATGTGCGAGGTCCGTCCGCTCGCCGACGCCGTCGAGCGCGACGGGCGGGAGACGAGCACGCGGGGGCCGGCTGCGCTGCGCATCGCCCGGGCCAGGCGCAGCTACCGCAACGCCGGTGCGGAGGCGTCCGCCGTCCTGCTGCGCCGCGCCGTTCCTCCCGCCGAGCTGCACCCGGCCCGCTGTGCTTCTCCTCCTCGGCAGGACTCCTGGCCTGGGCGCTGAGCGCTGCGGCATTTCGAACGCCGGTGGGTGATGGCCGTGCTGTCTGCAGCGACAGCACGGCCATCCTTTCCAGCGGCGGTCTCGTCCCCACGGGCCGCCGCCTTCCGGGGCGCGCCGCGAGCAGATGATGCCCGGGCGTGTGCGGCGCCGCCGACCGCCCCGCACAGAGCCCCGAATCTTTTCGGACCGTCCCTGGTTCAGACGGGGATCAGTCCGCGGTCCTCGTCCGAACCGCCCGGGCTCTGGGACAGTTCCTTGTCGAGCTGCTCGCCCTCCACGTCGACGTTGGGCAGACTCCGCTCCAGCCGGCGCGGCAGCCACCAGGCCCGCCGGCCCAGCAGAGCCAGCACGGCCGGAACGATCGTCATGCGGACCACGAAGGCGTCGAAGAACACCGCGATCGCGAGTCCGAAACCGATCATCTTGATCATCTGCTCGCTGGAACCGATGAAGCCCGCGAAGACCGCGATCATGATGACCGCCGCTGCGATCACCACGCGGGCACTGTGCCGGAAGCCGGTGACGATGGCGTCTCCGGGCTGCTGGCCGTGGACGAAGGCTTCTCGCATCCGCGTGACCAGGAAGACTTCGTAATCCATGGCGAGGCCGAAGACCACGCCGATCATGAAGATCGGCATCATCGACATGACCGGGCCGGTCTGCTCGACGCCGAACAGCGAGCCGAGCCAGCCCCACTGGAAGACGGCCACGACGGCGCCGAGCGCGGCGACGACCGAGAGCAGGAAGCCGAGCGCTGCCTTGAGCGGCACGAGCAGTGAGCGGAACACCACCATCAGCAGGAGGAAGGCGAGGCCGACGACCAGCGCGAGATAGGGCAGCAGTGCGTCGCTCATCTTCTGCGAGAAGTCGGTGTTCAGCGCGGTCGCACCGGTGACATAGACGTGGTCGCTGGTCTTGTCCCGGATCTCGTGGACCAGGTCCTCGGTGGCCAGTGAGGACGGCCGGTCCTTCGGGATGACCGTGATCATGGCTGTGTCGCCGGCCTTGTTGAGGGTCGGCTCGGTGACGGCGGCCGCGCCGTGGAGACTCCGGATGAGCGTGATCGCCCGGTCGGCCTCGGCTTCGTCGCCGTCGACGACGACCGTCAGCGGTCCGTTGAAGCCGGGGCCGAAGCCGTCGGAGAGCAGGTCGTAGGCCTTGCGCTGGGTGGTGCTGACGGGCTGCGAGCCGTCGTCGGGCAGGCCGACCTCCAGCGAGGCGGCCGGTAGGGCGATCGCGCCGAGGCCGACGACGCCGATGAGCAGGACGGCGACCGGGTGGCGGAGCACCAGACGCGCCCAGCGGGCGCCCATGTTCCGCTTGCGCGGGACGGCCCTGCCCCGGCGGGCCTTGCGGCCGAGGACACGGTCACCGGCGAAGCCCAGCAGGGCCGGAATCAGGGTGAGAGCGATGAGCACCGCGATGACGACGGTGCCGGCCGCGGCGACACCCATCTTGGTGAGCAGGGGGATGTTGACGACGGCCAGGCCTACCAGGGCGATGACCACGGTCAGGCCGGCGAAGACCACGGCCGAGCCCGCAGTGCCGGCGGCCCGTCCGGCGGCCTCCTCCTTCTCGCGTCCCTCGGTGAGTTCTGAGCGGTAGCGGGAGACGATGAACAGCGCGTAGTCGATGCCGACCGCGAGGCCGATCATCATGGCGAGCGTCGAGGTGGTCGTGCCCAGGTCGAGGGCGGCGGCCAGTCCCGTGATCGTGGAGATGCCGATACCCACGCCGACGAGCGCGGTGAGCAGCGGCATACCCGCGGCGATCAGCGACCCGAAGGTGACGACCAGGACCACCCCGGCGATCACCACGCCGATGATCTCCCCGGCACCCGTCTCCGGCGTGGCCTGCAGCGCGTCGCCGCCGATCTCGACGGTGAGCCCGTCGTGCCGGGCCTGTGCGCCGGCCTTCTTCAGGGCGTGGAGGGTGTCGTCGGTGAGTTCCATGGAACCGACCCGGTAGGTGACGGATACGTACGCCGTCGAGCTGTCCTTCGACACAGCCTGCGTCGTGTACGGGTCGGTGACGGAGGCGACCTGCCGGGAGCCGGACTTCAGTGCGGCGACCACGCCGGTGACCTCGGCCCTGGCACCGGCGTCCGTCATCTTCGCGCCGTCGGGCGCCTTGAAGACGATGCGGGCGGTGGCACCGTCGGCACTGCCACCGGGGAAACGCTCCTCCAGCAGGTCGAAGGCCCTTTGGGCCTCCGTGCCGGGAACGGAGAAGGACGACGAGGTGGCCGCCGGCGCGGACGCCGCGGCGATACCGGCGAGTGCCAGGAGTGCCACCCAGATGAGGGCTACCAGCCTGCGGCGACGGAAGGCCAGCCGCCCGAGTCTGTAGAGAAACGAGGCCACGAGGGCTCCCTGTTCATTGAGGGGGACGAGAGGAACAGGGTCGGCCTGCCTCCTTGACCACTCAGGTCAGAGAACTGCGCCGCACCTCAGGTGCGGGTCCTCTCAGGTACTCATCGTCCTTTCGGCTCCAAGCCCCTCACATGAGTAGACGATGCCCATATCCCCGCGGAGTGCGGCAGGTTCGCCGACGGACGTGACGGCGGATCATGATGCCTTGGCCCCTAGCGGCGACAGCAGGGCGGTGAACGGCCCTCACGGCTGGCCGAAGAGAAAGAAGACCGGGTGCGGTCGGAGCGCCGGGGGCAGTGGGTTCTCCGACCCCCACAGTATGCCAACAGATGTAGGCCAACTGGTGTTGACTTTCCGGCCGGGGGTGAGCATCCTGTCAACAGGTGATGGCCAACGGTTGTTGGCACTCTGTTCTGCACCCGGCCCGGAGACCGGGGTGCCCCCGGCCCGGAAGGACGACCGCCATGAAGTCGCTGCTCCCCTCGAAGCCCGGTGCGGCGTACGAGGCGCAGCGCACCGGCCGGGCAGAAGCCGCCTTGGGCGAGGCGCACCCGACCGCAGCCGCTCCCGGCCCGCTCACCTCCTTCTCCCGGTTCGTCCTGTGCGGCGGCGGTGTCGGACTCGCTTCCGGGCCGGCCGTGGCACTGCTGGCCACGCTGATGCCCTGGGCGTCGGCGAACGCACTGGTCACCGCAGGTTCCACCATCCTGTGCACAGAACTCCACGCGCGCTTCACCTTCAAGGCCGGGCGGCATGCCGGATGGCGCCGGCACTGGCAGTCCGCCGGGTCGGCCTTGGCCGCCTACACAGTGACGTGCGCGGCGATGTTCGTCCTGCACCTCATACAGCCGTCGGCCGGGACGCTGAGCGAGCAGGCCGTCTATCTCAGTGCTTCGGGGCTCGCCGGAATCGGGCGGTTCCTCGTTCTGCGCCTGATCGTCTTCGCCGGCAGTTCGACCACCGTGCAGGAGAGCAGCCCGGCGGAGGTCCAGGAAGCGAGCGAGGCCGCGTCCTGGTCCCTCGCGACTGCGCCGTGGCCGAAGATCGCGCAGCCGGTGAGTGAGCGAGTCATCCTGCGTGGGGCGAGGGCGGCGGCCACGATGCCGACCGGAAGAACCAGCGTCAGTGGGACGGGCGTTCGTCCGGGCGAGTCGCTGTGCGAGGGGTTCACCCGGGTGTCTTGATCGCTTCTGTGGCGGTGGCAGGCGTACCGGGTCCGGCCCCGGGTCTTCCGTCCTTCGCGCGCGGTGTCACCGGCGTGAGCGGCAGTCCTGGATCCGGAGGGTGCGACACGCTTTCGGGCGGAGGCCGGGGGAGTCAACGATGCAGGGGCCAGCCGGTGATGCCCGCTCTGCGGGCCCTTGTGTCCGGGCGCGGAAGGCACCTCGCGCAAGGAGATGGCAAAGGCCTTGGCGTGTCGTGGACCGCAAGCCTCTGCCGCAGCCGACCGCACCGGCGAGGTCGGCTGCGGTCGCAACCGGCCGACCGCCCTCCGGCGCCGGTCCGCCATCCGCGGCGACAGCGAGGTCGTGCCGCACGTCAACCGGTGACAGCCGCACGCCCGAGGCCATCACGCATGCCGGTGGACGTCTCAGGCCCTTGTCTCCTGGAAGGCCAGTACGTCGTGGCCGGTGTCCCAGAGCAGGATCAGCAGGGCGCGCACCGATGCCTGGTCGATGTTCTCGACGATCAGCACGGTGCCGTCCTCGCCGGGCGTGGACACGTGGTCGAACCTGGCCCGGATCACGTCCAGCAGGGTGCGGGCGATCGGTGCGCGCAGGGTCAGCTCGTAGCGGGTGGGGGCCATGCCGTACAGGAAACCCGTCGCCCGTGGGCGCGCGCACCACCCGCGAGGCAAAGACACCCGGGGTGGGATCAGATCAGGCCGGGTTCGCGTGCCGTTGTCACGGCGTCGTGCCGGGAGGCGACGCTGAGTTCGCGGTGGAGACGTGGCTCCAGAACCTGGCCCGGGCCGGCGGGACCCGCCTGTGGCGGGCCCGTGCTGATCGCGTCGCCGGCGTTGTGCAGCGCGGTGAGAGGCTCCTTCGTCGGGCGGGAACTGCAGCTGCGCCGCGCGCAGTTCGCTCAGGTCGCGACGGGTTCGTCGTCGCTCTCGTCGAGCGAGACCCACGCGATGCGGGCAGGTGGACGACCAGGTATGCGACCCCCTCGTGGATCAGAGAGTCGGTGAGCAGGTGGCAGTCGTCGAGGACCAGCACACAGGCCTGTCCGATGTCACGACACTCCCGGCCTGCGAACCGGCACCGCAACCCGGCGCCGATTCTGCCGGTCGGGCACCCCGGGTACATCTTGGGGCGGAGTGGTGCGCGAGCACCCCGTGTGACGCGAGTCTCCTGCCACAGACCGGGGCCGCGCGACAGGCGGGACGCAATGGGTGCGAACACCGTCCCGGACGACCCCTTCAGAGACAGCCGTGACCCGCGGGGCCGCCCTGAAGCCGGCCGGACTGGGCATCGGCTCGACAGCCACCCTCATGGCCGCCGTGAGCCTGAAACGGTCGGTTGGTGAAGGCCGGGAAATGCCGCAGCGCCACGCGTTCTACAGCAAAGAAGGCAAAGCGATGCCGTGGAGTGAGATGGAGTGGTTGCGCGCCGCCGCCTGCGTGGGCGAGGACCCTGAGCTGTTCTTCCCCGTGAGCACGATCGGGCCGGCGCTGCGGGAGGCCGCTGCCGCCAAACGCGTCTGCGCCCGCTGCCCGGTGAGCTCCGAGTGCCTGTCCTACGCCCTCGGCACCGCACAGACGTCGGGTGTGTGGGGCGGAACCGGCGAGGAGGAACGCACGGAGCTGCTCCGAACCGCCGGGTATGACGCGACGAGGAGGAGCCGCGGCCGGACCGGACCGGGACGCGCCGGGCCCCTTCCAGCCTCCGGGGCGGGCTGGGCAGCAGACGGATGAAGCCCCAGGCAGATCGAGTGCTGTCGGGGTCCCGCAGCTTGTGAGGCGGCCGTCGGACTCTGTCTCGGTGTGCTCTGCCGGCCGCCTGCGCGAGCGGTCCGCCCGCAGCCCGCGCACCTCGGTGCAACCCACCAGCCTTCCCTCGGTCCCAGTGCCGTTGCAGGACCCCGACCCTTCGCGTCAACACGTGTGGGCCAACACGTGTTGACTCTCGCTGGAAATTCGAGCATCCTGTCAACGAGCGTCGGCCAACGCTTGTTGACCTACTTCCCGGATCAGAAACGGAAGGCTCCGCCATGAACGCCACCCCACTTCCCGCCCGCACCGAAGTCGCCGTCGTCGGCGCCGGACCGGCCGGTCTCGCCCTCGCCGTCACACTCGCTTCCGCAGGCATCGACTTCGTTGTCCTGGACAAGCTGGCGGAGGGTGCCAACACGTCGCGCGCCGCCGTGGTGCATGCCCGCACGCTGGAGGTCCTGGACGAGCTGGGAGCCTCCGAGGCACTGATCGCGCGGGGCGTCCAGGTCACCCGGTTCGCCGTCCGCGACGGCGCGCGCCGACTACTGACCGTGCCGTTCGACAAGCTGCCCACGCCCCATCCGTACACGCTCATGGTTCCTCAGTACGAGACCGAGAGCGTGCTGCTGGACCGGCTGCGCGCGCTCGGCGGCGACGTGCACCGCCCCTACGAGGTCGCCTCCGTCGTCCAGGACGGGAAGGGCGTGACGCTCACCATGACCACCGGCGAGACGCTGCGCGCCGCGTACGCCGTCGGCGCCGACGGCATGCACAGCACCGTGCGTGAGGCGGCAGGCATCGGTTTCACCGGCAACGCCTACGCCGAGTCCTTCGTGCTCGCCGACGTCGTGATGAACTGGGTCCCGGGACCGGACGAAGTCTCGCTGACCTTCGGCACCTTGGGGCTCGCCGTCGTCGCCCCGCTTCCCGGCGGCCACTACCGGGTCGTGGCCACCGTGGACGAGGCGCCCGCCGCACCGGACATCGCCTTCGTCCAGAAGCTGCTCGACGAGCGCGCCCCCGGCCAGGCCCAGGTCACCGGTATGGCATGGTCGTCACGGTTCCGGGTGCACCACCGGGTCGCCGACCACTACCGCGCCGGCCGTCTGCTGCTGGCCGGCGACGCCGCCCATGTGCACAGCCCCGCCGGCGGGCAGGGGATGAACACCGGCATCCAGGACGGCTACGCCCTGGGCCGGGCGTTCGCCACCGGCCGGCTCGACGGCTACGAGGCGCAACGCCGCCCCGTGGCCCAGCGTGTGGTCGCCTTCACCCACCGCATGACCCGCGTGGCCACCACGCGCAGCTCCGTGGCCCGCGGTGTCCGCAACCTCGCGCTGCCTCTGCTGGGGCACACCCTGATGCCCAGGAAGCTCGCCACCGAGCTTGCCGAGCTCAACTACCGCTAGACATCGCCCTCCTCGCCACCGTGCACGGTGAACGGGGTGCGCCGACGCGCCGGCGCAGGAAGAAGGAACGTGCGCCGCACCGAGCAGCCGTCGCGCGTGCCCGCAAGCCCGTGGCGGCATCGGCGGACACCGGGAAGCGAGTGGCGTCCCACTGCCGTTCGGACCGGCGAAGTCCTTCTCACCCGGGTGCCGCCCGCCGGTATGTCGTGGGACTCCCGCCGCGGCAGGACCGCCGCGGGACGTCTCCGACCGTCACCGCCTCAAAAGCCGGCACCTCGTGGCCGGCATCCCAGAGCAGGTTCAGCAGAGCGCGGATCGATGCCTGATCCATGGCTTCGGCGACCGGAACGGCGGTCTCTGCGCCCCCGCCTGTACCGTCTTCCATCACCCGAGGAATCATCCGATAAACGGGCGACTTAGGTGAAGACGACCTCTCAGCTCGAAACGGGTATGGGTCATGCCGTCCAGAAATCCTGTGGCCCCGGTGCCCGCGCACCACCCGCTCGGGAAGAACACTCCGGGTGGCCTCAGATCAGGCCAAGATCGCGCGCAGCTGCGACGGCGTCGTGGCGGGACGCGACGCCGAGTTTGCGGTAGAGGCTCTTGTTGTACGCCTTGACCGTGTTGATGGACAGGAACAGCGCCGCCCCGATCTCCCGCTGGGTCGCCGGTCCCTGCAGTGCCCGCAGGATCGACAGCTCGCGGTCGGTCAGTTCCTCCGCGAGGACACCGGAGCGTGCGGCGGTGCGGGTGCCGGCACGGCCCAGCCGCGTTTCGGCCTGCTCGAGGCGCCGAGCCGCGTAGGCGCTCACCGGCTCCTCGTCCACGACCTCGCGGGCCCGCGCCAGTGCGGCGCGGGCGGCCGGCCGGTCTCCGAGGGCGAGTTCGGCGTCGGCGAGATACAGCAGGCCGAGGAACAGTACGGTCGGCCGTGGGTGCAGTTCGGCGAGGGTTACGGCTCGGCGCAGCAGTACGGCGGCCGCCTCCATGTCGGCTTTCTGGTAGCTGCGTCTGGCCTGGGCGATGCGCAGCGGGGCCAGCCCCGGCGTGCTCGTCTCCCGCCCGTCTCGTTCGACGGCGTCGGCGAGCGGACGGGCCTCGCGCAGGACCCGGTCGCAGTCTTCGCCGCGGCCGGCTTCGGCGAGGCTGATCGTCAGTGTGCCGGCGCCCTGAAGCATGAGCGACGGCGGCCACGCCTTGCGGTGGGTCGGTGACGACCACAGGTCGAGCAGGAGGGTCGCGGCCTCGTCGAAGCGGCCGTCGCGGGCCAGCATGGCTCCCAGTGCCGCCCGAGTGGTCGGATGCCCGGCGGTGCCTGCCTCGGTTTCTTCGTCCAGCGCCTGCTGCACCATGGCGACGGAGAGAGCGGCCTGGGCATCCGGCATGCCGAAGCCCGCCCGCACGCAGAGCACGGCGCTGCGGAAGCTGTGCCAGCCGGGTACGGCAGTGTTGTGGGCGTCACCTGCCTCGCAGGCGTCCAGCCAGTGGTTCACACGCTCCTGATCGCCGCAGAGCGCTGCCGTGTAGGCCAGTGAGAACGCCAGCGCCGGGTTCACCGCCCGGCGGGGCAGCTGCTCGCCGAACTGCAGGTAGGTCGCGGCGGCCCCGCGGGGGAAGAACCAGGTCTCCGCGTTGCGCAGCATCAGCTCGGCGGCGTCGTTGTCGCGGTCGGCGCGCAGCAGGTGGCGTACCGCGTCGTCGATCCGGTCCTGGTCGGTGAACCAGGCCGCGGCGTGGCCGAGGACCTCTCGCGGGTCCGTGGTGGCCTCGTGTGCCAGGACCTCACGGAGCAGGTGATGGCACCGGTACCACTGCTGTTCGTCGTCCAGGGCGGCCACGAACAGGTCCGCCCTGACGAGATCGGCCAGTACCTGGGCCGATCCGGTCACCTGTAGTGCGGCGTCGCACAGCGGGCCGGAGAGCCGTTCGAGCGGCGCGGCCCGCACGAGGAGGTCGCGGTGGCGCGGTTCGAGGCCCGGCAGCACCTCGGCCGCGAAGTAGTCCAGCAGGTGCCGGTCGTCGGCGTGGGCTTTCGCCGGGTCCGCGCGCAGTGCGAGGGCGGCCAGCTGCAGGCCTGCCGCCCACCCCTCGGTCCGTTCCCACATGGCTGTTGCCGTCGTCTTGTCGAGGTCGTGCCCCGACACTGCCGACACCAGGGCTGCCGCCTCGTCGGGCGAGAACCGCAGCTGTGCCGCGCGCAGTTCGGTCAGGTCGCCGCGGGCCCGTAGCCGCGCGATCGGCAGCGGCGGGTCGGTTCGCGTGGCGATCACGATCCGCAGCGAGGCGGGCAGGTAGGAGACGAGATACTCGACCGCCTCGTGGATCCGCGGGTCGGTGAGCAGGTGGTAGTCGTCGAGGACCAGCACATGCGCCACCTCGGATGCGGCGAGCTCGTTCAGCAGCCTCGGCAGCGCGAGGTCGACCGGGGAGACGTCGGCCGCGTCCAATGCCTTGAGCGGGCCCGTGCTGATCGCGTCGCCGGCGTTGTGCAGCGCGGTGAGCACGTAGCTCCAGAACCGGACGGGTTCGTCGTCGCTCTCGTCGAGCGAGACCCACGCGATGCGGCGCTTCTCCTCGGGGTCCGCCGCCCAGCCGCTGAGCAGACTCGTCTTGCCCCAGCCGGCGGGTGCCACCACCGCGGTCAGCCGGGTCTCCGCCAGACGCAACTGCCGATGCAGGCGCTCACGCGGGACCGCGCCGGCCCGGGCCGGCGGGATGACCTGCTTCACGGCCAGCAGTGGCCGCCTGGGTATGTCCGACGTCACGACGCTCCCGACCTGCGGCCCGGCACCGCAACCCGACGCCGATTCTGCCAGCTCGGGCACCCCGGGTACATCTCGCGGCGGGGTGGTGCGCGAACACCCTGCCCCACGCCAAGCTCCTGCCACAGCCCGGGGCCGCGCGACAGGAGAGACGCAATGGCCACGAACACCGTCACAGACGACCCTCCACAGATAGCCGTGACCCGCAGGGACGCGCTGAAACCGGCCGGCCTCGGCATCGGCTCGGTAGCAGTCCTCGGCGTGGGGTGTCGGCGGACTCCGCGCCGCCACCAACGGTGCCTTCAGCGCCGGATCCGGTGATCCGTACGACCTCCGGCACGACTGGAGTTCGATGTCCGGCACCGAAAGGGTCATCGCCGCCGGCGTGCTGGCGTGCAACCCGCACAACACGCCACAAGCAACCCCGCACTGATCGACGAGGCCCGCGACGCCTTCGCCTCCGGCATGCACCTCGCCCTCCTCAGCGGCGCAGCCACCACCGTCCTGGCCGTCGTCGTCACCCTCCTGCTGCGCCGGACCGGCAAGCCCGGCACGGACCAGGCAGAGACGCCGAACAGCGGCACCCACAGCGACACGGCGAAGTCGGCTGCGCAGCCACCGCCGACCGCCCGACAGCCATCACGACGTACGGCGCGAGGGCCGCACCCGCTGCCCTCAGCGACGTACCAGGAAGGAACCGGCCATGACGCTGCCGTATCCTCAGCCGCCGCACCAGCCCCACCCTGTGCAACTCCCCGAACCCCTGGTGGCCCTCACCCGGGCCTTCTCCCTGCTCGGCAGACGCGGCACCGGGCTGATCATCACCGCCCTCGCCCGGGGCCCGGCCGATGTCGCCCAGGTGTGCGAGCGCCTCCCCGGTCTCAGCGAAGGCGTGCTCACCCGGCGCCTGCGGGAGATGACCACCCTCGGCCTCGTGACCCGAACCGCCGCGCCGGACACGCCATCAGGTTCCCGCTACGCGCTCTCCGCCCACGGTAAGGCCCTCCTCATCCCGCTGGCCGCCCTGACCGTGTGGGCGGAGGACCACCTCTGCGCCGGCGTCCCTGAGGCCGAGGCCGGTCGCAGAAGACCGCTGAGGCACCCGGCTCAGGTTCCTGGCCTCAGCCGGCGCCATACCCACGCCGCTGATCGAGGGCACGTCCGTGAAGGACGGGAAGGCGAGCGGACGGCGAGGCCGGCGCCGCGAGGGCTTCGTGACAGCAGGCGCGCCCGGGCCTCGCTGCGAGCGGCACGCCTGGGAAACCGGTAGAGCGCCCCGACGAACTTCGCCCCTCACACCCGAATCCCGCCTCACTCGAAGGAGCCAGATGCCCACGCTCGATCGTCACGACGACGTTTTCGTTCTCGACCTCGGAGACGGCGAGAACCGCTTCCACCCCGACTGGCTCGCCTCCGTCGCCACCGCACTGGACGAGGTCGAGAAAGAGACAGGCCCGCGCGCTCTGGTGACCACCGCGACGGGAAAGTTCTACTCCAACGGCCTGGACCTGGACTGGCTGCTGGCCCACCTGGACGAGCACCCCGGCTACGTCGTATGCGTCCAGGAGCTCTTCGCGCGCATGCTGTCCCTGCCGGTGATCACCGTCGCGGCTCTGCAGGGACATGCCTTCGCGGCCGGAGCGATGTTCTCCCTCGCGCACGACTTCCGCGTCATGCGCGCTGACCGCGGATACTGGTGCCTGCCCGAGGCGGACATCGACATCCCCTTCAGCCCCGGCATGTCCGCACTCATCCAGGCACGGCTGGGCCCGCACACCGCGCACCGGGCCATGCTCACCGCGCACCGCTACGGCGGAGCCGACGCGGTGGCCGCCGGCATCGTCGACCAGGCGGTCGCCGAGGACGAAGTGCGTACGGCGGCCATCGCACTGGCCCGGTTGCAGGCGAGCAGGGCGGGGGCCACCCTCGCCACCATCAAGGCCCGCATGTACGCCCCGGCCCTGACCGCGTTGCGCGACACCACCTTTCCCCTCAGATGAAGCGCTGTACACGCCGTCGCGGCGGCCGGTGCGGGGCGTTCGGCGAAGGAACGCCGGCCGGGGCACACCGGCAGCGCGTCCCCCGGCTGCCGCAGTGCGGTCAGCCGCGAGGGGGACCGCGACGTGCAGAAGGCGCAATGCGCCGTCCCGGCCTCACGGTCTTGGCCGAGCACGACGCTGCCTGTGCCGGCACGAGGCGGGGCACAGGCAGCGCGGGGGAGGAGGGCGGCAGCGGGTCATCCCTGCGTGGCGGCGCCGTCGAAACCGTCGGCGCTGTCACGGGCGCCGGGGGAGCGCCGCAGGAGGAAAGCGACCGATGCCGCACCCAGGACGGCTGCTCCTGCTCCGGTGACGAGAGCGAGGTGCAGACCAAAGGCGAAGGCGTCGCGGGCCTGGTTGACCAGGGCGATGTCGCCTGTCCTGGCGCCGGCGATGTTGGCTGCGGCGAGGGATGAGCGAGCTGCCTCAGCCACGTGGGCCGGGAGCCCTTCGGTGTCGAGCGTGTTGCGGTAGCCGGCGTTCAGCGCGCTGCCGAGGACGGCGATTCCCAGGGCGCCGCCCAGTTCACGGGACAGGTCGTTCACCGCGGAGCCCACATTCTGCAGGCGGGCGGGCAGCGCGTCGGTGATGGCCGCGGTGGCGGGCGTCATGGCCAGGCCCATACCGGCGCCCAGGGGAATGAGCCCCGTCACGACGAGCCAGTAGGGACTCGTCTTGTCGAGCTCGGCGAGCACGCTCAGACCGATGGCGACGGCTATCAGCCCTGCGATCCAGGGACGGCGAGCGCCGACACGTGCTGCCAGTTTCGGGGACAGCCGGGCGCTCGGAATCATCGCGGCGGGCATGGGCAGCACACTCAGGGCGGCGATCAGCGCGCTGTCGCCTCGCACGAGCTGCAGGTACTGCATGACGACGAAGATGAACCCGAAGAACGCGAAGAACTGCAAGGTGATCGACAAAGTCCCGGCGGCGAACGGCTTGTTGCGGAAGAGCCGGGGATCCAGCAGAGGGTGGGGGTGGCGCAGCTCCCAGACGACGAAACCGGCGAGCACGAGGAATCCCACCGTGATGCCGATCAGGGTGCGGGCGCTCGCCCAGCCCTGCTCGGGCGCCTGGATGACCGAGTAGACCAGAATTCCCAGGCCGACGACCGTGAGCGTGGCGCCGACGGTGTCGACGCGCTGCTTGTCCGCTTCGGCCGACTCCGGCACGAAGACGTAACTGCCGACGAACGCCACGACCGCCAGAACGACGTTCGCCCAGAAGACAGATCGCCAGGACCATGCTTCGAGCACGGCGCCGGAAGCCAGCAGGCCCAGTATGGCGCTCGCTCCCGCGACGGCCGCCCAGATGCTGACCGCACTTGCCCTCTGCTCACGGGGAAAGGTGCTGGTGATGGTCGAGAGCGTAGCGGGCATGACAAAAGCAGCCGCCACCCCCAGCAGAGCTCGCAGGGCGATGAGAACCCCGGGTTCCGAGGAGAACGCGGCCGCGACCGATCCGGCCGCGAACAGAGCGAGGCCGCTCAGCAAGGCCCGGCGCCGGCCGAACCGGTCGCCCAGAGTCGCCGCCAGCAGCAGAAGGGCGGCAAAGACCAGACTGTAGGCGTCGATGATCCACGACAGCTGCGTCTGACTCGCGTGGGTCTCACGAGCGATGCCGGGCAGGGCCACATTCAGCGATGCCATCGCCGAGACGACCGCAGCCAGAGCCAGGCATGTGACGGCCAGCACTGCGCCGTGACGCACCACTTTGTGACCTTGTTCTGCGAGGCCCCGGTTCATGAGAGGCGTCCTTTCCCGCTGGGCAGGTGCGCTGGTGCGATGGACGCGTCCGTGGTGGATGCAGCCGCCATGGAGGCGCGGCGTGGCAGCAGCGCAGAGTTCGTTGACGCGCGAGCGCGCAGTGAGGGGGACCGGCGCCGACCGCTGCCGCCCCGGCACCGCAACGGGCTGCACCACGGAGGACACATGATGCCAACGTTTGTTGGCCAACCCTCGTTGACATTAACGCATCCAAAGGGATGGAAAGTCAACGAACGATGGCCTACATTCGTTGGCATGACATCGGACAACACAGAAGCTCCCCCCGGCCCCCGGCGCTCCGACCGCACCCGGACAGCGATCCTCGACGCCGCCCGCCAGCGCTTTGCCGCTCAGGGCTTCGAGCGCACGACAATCCGGGCCGTCGCGGCCGACGCGGGCATCGACCCCTCCATGGTCATGCGCTACTACGGCAGCAAGGCCCAGCTCTTCGACGCCGCCCTCGACATCGACCTGCGCCTTCCCGACCTGTCCGCCACCCCGGCAGAGGAACGGGCCGAAGCCCTCGTGCGGCACTTCCTGCACCGCTGGGAGCACGAGGGCGCCGACGACGCGCTCCTGCTGCTTCTGCGCTCCGCCGTCACCAACGACCAGGCGGCACGCCGCATGCGGGAGATCTTCGCCGCCCAGGTCTCCCCGGCCCTGGGCCCCGCCACCAAGGACAACGTCGGGCTGGTCTCCGCTCAGTTGCTCGGCCTCGCCCTCACCCGCTACCTGCTGCGCATCCCAGCCGTAGTGCGCATGACGCCTGAAGAGATCGTCGCCGCCTACACCCCCGCCGTCCGGAGCATCCTCGAACCGCAGGCATCCGCCCATTGAACACGCAGATCAGACGACGGAACCGGTCAAAGCCCCAGGCGGTGCCGCCGGCCACCTCGTGTCCACCGCCGCGGGGCTGAAGCCGCGAGCGGTCAGGTCGCCTGCCTGTGCACCGGCCTTCATGACGGGACGGCGCTTCCCGCACAGTCCAGTCCTGTCGGCCGGCCCGCTGCATGACCGGCCGCCCGTTCGTCGTGACATGCTTGCCCGTCTCTCGTACGTGCGGTGATCTGGGCGCCACCGGGTGCCGTCCGCGACGCGGTGCACCTTGCGTATCCGGGTGGCGGGTCCGGCATCGGCTGCACGGTGGGGCCAGATCAGCGGCGAACTCCCTGATACGTCGCTGCCGGACGGGATCGGCACAGCGCGGCCGCGGCCGCCTCGGACCCGGCGCAACCACGCTGCAGAATCACGCGATCTGCGTTTCAGACCGACTCGGCGCCTCGTATGTCTGAGATCAAGGCCAGCGCCTCCTGTGAGACGTATGGCCAGCCCTCGGCCCTCCGAATGGGCAGGCATTACTCATCTCCGATTCCCCGGCTCACGGTTGACTGACCCTGCTTGCCCGAGCGACCGGAGCGATGCCAGAGGCGGGCAAGTTCGCGGTGAGGGAGGGCCGCCCGCCCGGAACGCCTCTCAGTGCGGGGGCCCGGACTCCGGCCGCTCCCGATGTCAGCGGGTCGCTGGGACGGCAGGGCGGCCGGTTCCCATTGCACGGCGCCGCGCGACGGCTGATCCCGCCCGCAGCACTGCACGACATCCGGCTGTGCCGCCCGGCCACCCGCCCCGCAGGCAGTAACCAACTCCGCCGCGACAGAACAGCATCACAGAAAGAAGAAGATCAGCACGATGAACAAGCTCATAGGCCCCCTGTGCGCAGTGTCGGCAGCCGTTGTTCTGGCGGTCATGCCCACTGCGGCACAGGCAGACGGGATCGAAGACGGCGCCCCCCTGGTGGCCGCCGAGAACGAGATCATCGACCAACTCTCGACACTCGGCTGGCCGGGACAGGACCCGGAGAACTTCTACCCCGGTGCTCTCGACCACGCGGACTCCGCCACAGCCACGGTCGTCTGGGGCACGCCCGGCGATCCCAGCTCCTATCAGGTCGAGGCCAAGTGCGCGCAGTTCCTCACCGCCTCGCTGAAACATGCCTACTCCTGGGCCACCGACACGTGGTTCACCTCCGGTATCGGCTTCCGCAGCCCCACCTCGGAGCAGTACTACGACGCCTTCACCGACACCTCCGCCGGCGGCGCGCTCGATGACATGAGCGATCACATCAGCCGCCCCTCCGCGCAGCGGGTCAGCGACCTGCATGCGGGTTCCGTCATCGCGGTGAAGTACCTGGACGGCTCGGACGGGGGCGCTACCGGGCACATGATGGTCGTGCAGTCCGTGGCACCGTTCGAGCGCGACGGCAACAGCGCCACCCAGGAGTACGCGGTCAGGGTCTCCGACAGCACCTCCGCTCCGCACGGCGTCGCCTTCTCCTCCAAGACGTCGCCGCACTGGGCGTTCCGGGACACCCGGGTCGAGGGCTCTCCGGGACTTGCCACGAAGGAATGGAGCGGTGCCGGCCGCGGAACGATTTTCATCCAGGCCGACGCCCTCACCGGCAAGCCGACAGGTCACTGGTGGGGCCGCAACGAGGCCGCGTTCCACACCGTCGCCGACCGGCCCATGGTCTTCGTCGACATCACCCGCTGAGCCTGCAGGGCGGCGGCAGCGGCGCTCACCGCCGCGGCCGCCGCCCCCGACCGCCCGCTGGGCGCCGGCAAGGCGTGACCTGGGCTGTGTGAGCACCTGCGTGCCCGCACGAGGCTCCGAGGCCCGTGATATTCAATGGTGATGAATAAATCTCGCGGACGTCCGCGCGGAGGCTCCGACGCCAAGGAGAGGATTCTGGCGGCGGCCAAGACGGCTTTTCTGCGGCACGGCTACAACGCGACGACGATGCGAGCCGTTGCGTCGGCGGCCGGCGTGGACCCGGCCCTGATCAGCTATCACTTCGGCTCCAAACAAGGGTTGTTCGGTGGGGCGATGGCGCTCGGGATCAGCCCGGGCCAGGTGATGGCCCGCGTGCTCGAGGATGATCCCGGGCAGATGCCCGAACAGATCATCCGGGCTGTCCTGGCCGTATGGGATGATCCGGAACTCGGCGGTCCGCTGACGCTCCTGGTCACCCAGGCCCAGCGGGACCCGGCGCTCATGCGCGTGTTCCGCGAGTACGTCGACCGGGAACTGACCGCCCGGCTGGCGGAACACATCGGCGGAACCGACGCCGCAGAACGAGCGGGGGCCGTGCTGACGACGACTCTCGGACTGATCTTCAGCCGTTACGTTCTCAGGCTGAACCCGATGGCCATCATGGACTCCGATCAGATCGTCGGCCTCCTGGCTCCAGGACTTGGTGCACTTCTCCGTCCGGCCCGATCCACCGATGAATGACAGAGCCGGGGCGGGAGCCGGCGCAATCCGAGACGCCGCCGGTCGCCCGCATCTCGCGTGAGCATGGCGTGACGCCTTGCCCGGACGGGACACCGTTGCGCACCAAGGCTGGGGACTGCCGTGAGACTCCAGCTCTGCAGCGACCGGGTGACGGCGGCGTTGGCACATTCCCGGGGACAAAACTCCGCGGGCCTCCGCCCCGGGCACTCCCGCAGACGCGGCACGGGCACAGTTCGGGCCGGTACCGCTGCGGCATGCTCGCCGGAGCGGCAGCCGGGCGCCCTCCTGGTCGCTGTGACGGGCATGCAGTCGGCCAAGCTGTCTTCGACGGGAGTGAGCCGGTGGCACGTCGCCGACTCCAGCCGCTGGGCGAGTGCTGAGCGGAGCCGGTTCCCGTCTCTCCAAGGAAGGTCCTCCCCGCCCGTCCACAGCACCGTCTGCGCGGAGTGAACGTGCAGGTGGTGACCGGCTCAGCGGGGCGCTGGTGGATGTCGCCCACACTCGGCGGGAAGGCGATCGCAAGATTTTGAGCGCTGCTCCCTTTCACTCTCGTGCGCGCAACGCTCCGTCAGGGCCCCTGGGTGAGGCCCAGCATGTCGCTCAGCTCGCTCAGGCACTGTTCGAAGAGCGGCTGCATGTCGGTCAGGACGAAGTCCATCTGGTGAAGGACTTCCAGACACAGCAGTCCGTAGAGCCGGCTCCAGCAGGTCACGTACACGTGCACCGCTTCAGGCGGCAGGCGTCGGTCGATCAGGCGGGAGTACGCGTGGAGTTGCTCGGGCAGGCCCTCGGGCAGCTCGTTCAGTTCCGGCACCGGGAATGGCCGGGTGTTCCACACCTCGACGATCATGTCGATGAAGACGCTCTCGAAGCGCAGGCCGGCCTGGTGCCGGGCGGAGTCGGGCTGGTGCTGCGTGCCGCTGACGGGGCTGGCGAAGATCCACTCGAACTCGGCGGGATGGGATACCGCCCAGGCGCGCATCGCGCGGCACGCGCCCAGAAACCGGTCCGCGGGCGAGGCGCCCGTGCGCTCGTCCCGCTCACGTTCCATGGCTTCGGCCAACTCCTGGAAGAAGCCCGCGGTCACCGCGTCCACCAGCGCGTCCCGGCTGGCGTAGTAGTGGTACAGCGAGGGCCCGCTCATGCCCATCTCGCGGGCGACGGCATTGATCGTGACTGCGGCCGGCCCTTTGGTGACCAGCAGCGTCCGAGCGCTCTGGTGAATCTCCCGCACGGTGGCCTCGCGCACCCGGTCACGTCGCCCGTCGCCCGTCGGTCGCCGGTCCATGAACACCTGCCTTCATCGCATCGATCTAGAGGGTCTAGAATTCCCTAGAGCCTCTAGAGAGGCTGGGAAGCGGGCCGCAAAGGCGGACGAGCCATGCACAGGCAAGACATTCCACGAGAGATCGTCCGAGTGAGGAGGGAAAAGGAGCCATATGTCCACGCCTTCGTGACCGTGCCGGTCTGGCGCAACCCGCGCGCCGATCAGGGAAACCCGCGCCGCGATCATCTCACCCCACCCTGCGACGCACAGACCACCAGACGTTCCGAGCGCATGGTCGCAACGCTGTTCACCGCAGCGGCACTGGCAGGCGCCGCTTTCGTCGTCTCCTACGCGGCGATCCCGAACGACGCATCGACCCTTGCCATGCCCATGGGGAGCATCAGAGCGCTGAACTGCGCGCTGGGCTTGACGCTGAGCGTCGCCCTGAGCTGCCTCGGTGCGGGTTTCCGCCGCTGGGCGCGCATTCGGATGTCCCGTACGGCTGCGGCGCCCCCCTTCCCACAACGAACAGATGAAGGCTGCCTCGAAGCGCCCGGCGACTTCGAAGAGCCCGTCGTCCCTGAATTCCGGGAGCGCGCTTGAGCACCGAATCCACCACCGAACCGCCCGCGCGCAGCAAGGCGCCGACAGGCGAGCGCCTCGCCGACTGGGCCGACGGCCGACTGGGGATCTACACCCTGGCCAAAGCCAACATGCGCAAGATCTTCCCCGACCACTGGTCGTTCATGCTGGGCGAGGTCTGCCTCTACAGCTTCCTCATCCTCATCCTGACCGGCGTCTATCTGACGTTGTTCTTCCACCCGTCGATGACCGAGGCCGCGTACCACGGCAGCTACATTCCGCTGCAGGGACAGATGATGAGCGAGGCGTACAAGTCCACGCTCGACATCAGCTTCGACGTACGGGGCGGACTGCTGATACGCCAGCTGCACCACTGGTCGGCGCTGGTCTTCCTCGCCGGGATGATCGTGCACATGATGCGCGTCTTCTTCACCGGCGCGTTCCGCAAGCCGCGCGAGGTCAACTGGGTCTTCGGCGTCCTGCTGCTGTTCCTGGGCATGTTCACCGGGTTCACCGGCTACTCGCTCCCCGACGACCTGCTCTCCGGCACCGGACTGCACTTCATGGAGGGCGCGATCCTGTCGATCCCGATCGTCGGAACGTACCTCTCCTTCTTCCTCTTCGGCGGCGAATACCCCGGGCACGACGTCATCCCGCGGTTCTACTCCATCCACGTGCTGCTGCTGCCCGGGATCATGCTCGGCCTCGTGGTGGCACACCTGATCCTGGTCTTCTACCACAAGCACACCCAGTTCGCCGGACCCGGACGGTCCAACAAGAACGTGGTCGGCATGCCGCTGCTGCCGGTGTACGCGGCCAAGGCGGGCGGCTTCTTCTTCCTGGTCTTCGGCGTCCTCGCGGTCATCGCGGGCATCGCCCAGATCAACCCGATCTGGGCCTTCGGCCCCTACCGGGCCGACCAGGTCGCGGCAGGTTCCCAGCCCGACTGGTACATGGGCTTCGCCGAGGGACTGCTGCGCATCATGCCGGGCTGGGAGATCAACTTCTGGGGCCACACACTGGCCTTGGGAGTCTTCATCCCGCTCGCCGGCTTCGCCGTGGTCCTGGCGCTCATCGGGGTCTACCCGTTCGTCGAGTCGTGGGTCACCGGCGACAAGCGCGAGCACCACCTCCTGGACCGCCCGCGCAACGTGCCCACCCGTACGGCCTTCGGGGTCGCCTGGCTGACGGCGTACTTCGTGACGATGATCGCAGGCGGCAATGACATCTGGGCCACCCAGTTCCATCTGTCGCTCAACGCGATCACGTGGTTCGTGCGGATCTTCTTCTTCGCCGGACCGGTCATCGCCTTCGTCGTCACCAAACGGATCTGTCTCGGCCTGCAGCGCCGGGACAAGGACAAGGTGCTCCACGGCCGGGAGACCGGCATCATCAGGCGCCTTCCGCACGGTGAGTTCATCGAGGTCCACGCCCCCCTCAGCCAGGAGCAGGTGCACACCCTCACCGCGCACGAGCAGTACGAGCCGGCCGCGCTGAGCCCGCGGGTCGACGACAACGGCGTCGAGCGCCCGGTCACGCGCGCGCAGAAGCTGCGTGTGCGGCTCAGCATGGCGTACTACGGTGCGGACGGCCAGATCAGCAAGCCGACCGCCCAGGAGTACCAGGAGATCACCAGCGGCCGCGGCCACCACTGACCGCTAACGCAGACCCACCCATGGCCGGCCTGCGGCCGGCGCATCCACCAGCCGCAGGCCGGCCCGCCAGACAGCCGGCCGCCGCACGAGATGCCACGAAACAGGGGCAACCGGCCCGACGGCAGGCCTGGTCAGCAGGCCTGCCGTCGGCCGGCGACCTCGGCCCGTCGTATCCCGCCGGCCGGATCCTGTCGAGCGGCGGCCCTCCCGTACGTCCGGGAAGCGAACCGGCAGGTCGGCGTCGCCGGATCCCCTCAGGCCAATGCGCACGAACGGCGTCGCCTCGATGCGTTCCCCGTCGGCGAGGGCTATCGACGAGGCCGCCTGTGGTCCTCTTCGCGCGCCAGCCGGAACTCGGCCATGAGCAGGCCGGGCGCCCGCTCGACGACGCCGACACGGGTGAAGCCGAGACGCTCATACAGAGCGATGGCCGGACGATTGTCCGCGCCCGTACTGACCAGCGCCTGCCCGGTGGGGGCCAGCTCGGTCAACAGGTGATCGAGCAGCCTCAGAGCCAGACCGCGGCGAAACCATGCCGGATCGACGCACACCCGGTCGATATCGATGCCGTTTCCTCCCGCCAGGGGCTGCCAGGCAACGAAGGCGGCAAGGTGACCGTCACGCGTCGTCATCCCGAGCCAACGCAACGGCAGGGCCTGCATCTCTTCCAGGCTCTCCATGAGAGCGGGTATTGCGTCGAAACCGATCAGCGCGGCCTCGACTGCATACGACCGGCGGCCGGTCAGGTGCACCGCCGTCGCCGTCGCCACGTCCGTCAGGTCCAGCTCGCTGACGAACACAGCCGGAGCGCATGCACTGCCCCAGCGCCGCTCGAGATGACACTCGACTCTGCTGTATGAACGCATGACATGCCTTGCCGTAGAGGTCTGAAGGTCAGCGACAAGCGTGAGTCGCGGCCGGCATACAGCACCTGAGCAAGAGGCACTCATGTGCCCACCACTCGCCGCTGCGCAGCCGACCATCCGGTGTCCGACTGCAGCCCGGTGCCCCCGTGTTGGTGATCACCGTGGCTACGCCGCACCCGAAACGCGGGGCGGTCGTTGGCTTTGCGGACAGGCGCCCTGAGCGTCAGAGGGAGGACGCGATCAGCCGCCGGCCTTCGACGTGCGTGGCGCGACAGCCCGCAGCGAGTACATGATCGGCAGGTAGGTGTCGCTGAAGGGGAACCGGTAGAGGCCGTCGGCGCCTCGAGGCAGGATGTGACGGCCGTCGGATTCGGTCTCCGTGTGCTCTGCCAGCCGTTCCACGGTCAGGCCCGCCAAAGCGGCGGCAGTCACGATCTCACCGACCGAGTAGGGGAACTGCACCGTCTGCCGGGGCGCCGTCACGACGCTCGGATCCGCGTACGTGCCGGTCAGAGCGACGTACTGAGCCTCGCCGCCGCCGTATGGCCAGTCGGCTACGAAGGGTTCGAAGCTGAGGACGGTCTGGAAGGCCGGATGAATGTCCACCAGGACCAGTCGGCCTCCTGGCCTGAGCGCCCGCGCGGCCCCCCGCATCCACGCGTCGACATCCGCGATCCAGGACAACACGCCGTACGTGGCGACGACGACGTCGAACCCGGCCGCAAGGCTGTCGGGCAGGCGCTGGGTGTCCGCCACGACGAAGTCCGCGACCAGGCCCGCCTTTTCGGCGAGGTCCCGGGCACGGGCGATCGCTACGGGGGAGAAGTCGACTCCGGTGACCCTCGCGCCCAGGCGAGCCCAGTTCAAGGTGTCCATGCCGAAGTGGCACTGCAGATGGAGCAGATCCTTGCCCGCTACGTCACCGGCCAGTTCACGCTCGATGCTGCGCAGCGTCTGCTGACGCTGAGAAAAGCCTCCACGTCGTAGGACTGATCGGTGGCTGTCGTGCCGTGGGTTTCGGCCAGGGAATCCCACGGCGCCCGGTTGGCGGCAAGCCCCTCAGCGTGCCCGTCCCCGCGCGCGCCGGCCTCCGCAACGCCGAAGCCGTCCTCTGCCGCCATCGCGAACCTCCTGTCCATGGCCGCACTCGCGTGCGGCCCCACACGTCGGGATTCTCCAGGACGCAGGAGCACCCCACATGAGTAGGAGATACTCGGCCGGAGCAGAAGCTGCCCGCCCGGGCGTGCCGAGCCCTCCGGTGCGGACAGCCGGCCCCGACACGCGCCTCGCCCTCGAAGACCGTCCCCGTGAGTTCCGGGTTTGAGTACCGCTTGCTCAGTCGCGCCAGAGCTGCGCGGCGTCTCCTGGAAGAGTCACACAGCAGCTCTCCGAGGCCGTGATCACCATGACTTGCACCGCACCTCCCACCGCCGCCAGGACGACAGACGACTCCTTCGCCCTCGCCGCGACCGGACCCGCGCCGGTTCCGACCGCCGACGCGTGGAGACTGTCGCTTCAGTGCGGTCCGCCGGCGCCCGCGACCGCGCGCCGCGAGGCCCGCAGGGTGATGCACGCCTGGGGAGCCGACGAAGAAACCGTGGACGACGCCCTGCTGGTCGTCTCGGAGCTGGTGACCAACGCGGTGCAGTACGCCGAGCCGCCCTTCGCCCTGTCCCTGTGCTTCTTCGACGACCGGGCGATCCTGGTCGCGGTCACCGACGGCGGCCCCCGCACCCAGGACCAGCACGACGACCGCCCCGCCGACGAGCACGGGCGCGGCACCTTCATCGTGGACGCCGTCGCCATAGCCGCCGACTACGTCACCGGGCGGGACGGGCAGGTCAGCCACTGGGCAGTCGTAGGACCCTCAGCGCTGTGACGGTGCACGGCCAGAACAAGATGTACGCCCAGCCGGGACAACGGCGATCGTGGCGTTGAGCGCGCCCCTTCACCCCCGGAATGCATCTCACCCCGGCGAGCCGAGCCGGCGACGCACTTCTGGCCGTCGTCTGCTCCGCCGTGCGGCCAAAGGCCGTACTGACGCAGGCGACCACAGCGCAACCGGCGGGACCGTGTCGTGATCAGTATGCCGATGCGGTAGCCGACCGCCCGGCCATCCGGTAGGGCACACAACCCCGGAGATCCGCGCACCGAGCAACCAGGAGGACAACGATGCACGAGCCGCTGAAAGCAGTAGCCCTCACCGCAGCCGTAGCCGGCGTGCTGCTCGCCGCTCCCATCGGCTCGATCGTCGCGGTGAGGGCGGCAGCCCCGGTCCTCCTGGACGACAGTGCCGTCGTCACAGACACAGAGCACGAAGTCATCATTCGACCCGGCGACACCGGCTGCCCGGATGAGAACGCGAACGAATCCCATCCCCGCGCCGTCGACCACCCGGACGGCACTACGGCAACGGTCACCTGGGGCACGGCCGGGCAAGACACGATCGTCATCCGCCCGGGGCAACGCGACCGCTCCGCCCGACGGCTGCCGGCGAGTTCCGACGAGGCCGCTCCGCGTACGGCCGACGATCGTCCCATGACGTTCGTCGACGTCACCCGGACCGAGCGATCCGTCCCCCAGCGCATGACGGCCGCACAGAGGCCCCAGGCCGGCGCTGAGCGCCGAGGGCGCCCCACCCCCTGGGCGCGCTCGCCAGATGACCGTGACTACCTGACAAGGATGACCGCCCCATGACTCTCGTCACTCTCAACGACCTGCACACGGCCCGTCAACGCCTGGAGCCAGTGGTCTCCCGTACGTCGCTGCTCAGGGCTCCATGGGCCTCCTGCGAGCATCGGTCTCTCTTCCTGAAACCAGAAAACCTGCAGATCACCGGCTCGTTCAAGATACGTGGTGCATGCAATCGACTATCGCGGATGTCCGAGTCGCAAAAGACCCGCGGCGTCATTGCACGCTCGAGCGGGAACCACGGCAAAGCACTTGCCTACGCGGCCCGGCAGGCCGGCGTGAAAGCAACGATCGTCATGCCCTCCACGGCCGCCAAGGTGAAAATCGACGGGGTCCGGGAGTACGGGGCCGATGTGCGCTTCGCTTCCCCCGAAGAATGCCCAGCCCTCACTGAGCAGTTGGCCGCGGAGCACGGCTATGTGATCGTGCCGCCCTTCGACGACCTGGACGTCATCGCGGGCCAGGGAACGGTCGGCCTCGACATATCCGACGAAGCGGTGGCTGCGGGACTCGACATCGGCACGGTACTGGTGCCCGTCAGCGGAGGCGGACTGATCTCAGGTGTCGCCGCTGCACTGAAGCTCGCACACCCCGGCATACGGGTGGTGGGCGTCGAGCCGGAGCTGGCGGCGGACGCCGGAGAAAGCCTGCGCGCCGGACGGCGCGTGACCTGGCCGACTGAGCGTGTCAGCCGGACCATGGCCGACGGCTTGCGCATGACGACCGTGGGGGAGCACACCTTCGAGCACATGCGCATTTTCGTCGACGACATCATCACCGTCACCGAAGAGGAGATCTGCTCGAGCGTGGCCCTTCTGGCGCGGCGTGCGGGCATGATCGTCGAGCCGTCCGGGGCGGTCACCACCGCGGCGTACCTCTACCACGAGCGCGACCTCCCCGCTGCCGGGGGCCACGTGGCGGTGATCAGTGGAGGGAACGTCGATCCCGACTTGTTCGAACTGCTGCGTAAAGAAGCCCCGTTGCCCTTCCAGGTCTGCCGCAGGCGAAGCAAGGCCGAGAACGAAGCGGAGCACTGAGACCATTGTCCACGCAGTGGGGTGGACGAGCCGTTGCCACCACGCCCCTGCCGCGCGTGGCCCAGGATGAGCACCCATTACTCAAGCGCCCTCGCACTCTCGTGCACAGGATGAGCGCACGAGGTAAACGTGCGCGCCTCATCCGATCAATGCGAAGGCCTCCAGATATCACCTAGGAGCAAGAGAAATGAGCAGAATGAGAAGGGTCATAATCGCAGCGTGGGCAGCCTGCGCCGTCGTGGCGGTGCCCTCGCTGGCACATGCCGTCCCCGGGGACAGCCCGTCGGACGGACACCGCATGTCCACCGCGGCGAGCCGGAACATGGACCCGGGCGGCGGCGGAGACAAACTCGCAACCGATTCCTCAAGTCGCGGCTGGAACATGGACCCGGGCGGCGGGGGCGGGTGAGCGCGCTGCCGAGGGCCAGACGTTTGGAAGCACCGGGCGAGCGCGGCGGGGACGAGGATATGACCGGCCGACGTCGTTGAATTCTCGTGTGGTTGGTCACGCGCAGAACAACGCCGACCGGATAAGACGTCCACATCATCGTGGCAACCGTCTTTGACGTGTCAGCGACCGGCCCGTTGGCGCTTGGTTCACGGCCGATGGGCGTGCTGGGCTGAGACGAAGGTGTCACCCCCGTTCTTCTCGGCACGCCTTCGCCTGCATACCACCCCCACATGTTCGACAAACTTCGTCATGCCGGATCCGATAACACTGTCCTGCAACCCGCCCTGCTCCCGCCTGCTGCGGTCTCAACGGGTTGTTCCGAGTCGGCGCGACGAAGTCTTGGACCGTCAGCCATTCTGCGGGTGTGGAGAAGTCGACGCCCACACAAGCCCGGCCAGGCTTTACGAACGGTAAGCGCGGGACCTGCTCAACCTATAGACATAGTGTTCCATGTGATGCTGCAGAAATCCGCCGGCGGCAGCGCATCCGGCGAAGCTCTGCTGCCGGTGCAAAGGCGATGCCAGCGCTTTAAGATGTCGAATCTCCCGTCCCTCGATCACCATGCCGCTCATGCAGTCCGGTAGCATTGTCTGACCCGTCGCCCCTTGAGGGAGCAGTCGAATGCAGGGCTGGGCAGACAGATGGCCGCTCATCGGGCGACAGTCATTCATGGATTCCTTCGCCCGGGACCTGTCCGACGGCCACACCCGTGGCTGGATGATCTGCGGGCCGGCGGGAGTGGGTAAGACCCGCCTGGCTGATGAGTTTCTGGAACTGGCAGCCGCCCAGAGCGGACGACGCACTGCGAGGGCCGTAGCCGGCAAGGCTGCCGGGCAGATACCCCTCAGCGCGATCGCCCACCTGCTGCCCCCGGACGTCGACCTGGCAGACCCGGTCAGCGGCTTTCGAGCCGTCGCCCGGACCATGGCCGCAGAGCCAGGCAAGCCCACCGTGGTCTTCGTCGACGACATGCACCATCTGGACAGCTCATCAGCCGTCCTGCTCGGCCAGCTCCTGGACTCCCAAGTCATCGTCCTGGTCGGCACCGCCCGCACTGGTGAACCAGTCAGTGACGCTGTCGAGGCCCTGCTGCGACGCGGGGACCGCGTCCGCCGCATCGACCTGTCCCACATGGACCGCCCCCAGGTCGAGGCACTCGTCCAACGCGTCCTCGGCGGCCTCGTCGGCCGCCGCACCCTGCACGCGCTGTACACCGCAAGCGGTGGAAATGTCCTCTTCCTGAAGGAACTCGTCCTGGGAGCCGTCGAATCAGGCACCCTCAGCCTCAACGGTGAAGTCTGGGAAATGCCCGATCACCGGCTTGCCGTCACCCCTCACCTCAACGACCTGATCACCGCCAAGATCGCGGCGACCCCACCCGCCGCGCTCCCGCTCCTGCAAGCCCTTGCCCTGTGCGGCCCCCTGTCCGTGACCGACGCCGCCTCTCTCATCGACCGCGCCCACCTGGCCGAAGTCGAGAGCTCGGGCATCATCCAGGTCACCGCACACGGCCGAAGAATCACCGCCGCGCTGTCCCACCCCCTCTACAGCGAGGTCATAGCCGCCGGTATCTCACCCCTCCAGCGCTACGACCTGGGTCTTCGTCTGGCCGAGCGTCTCGAAACCCACGGACTCCGACGCCGCGACGACGCCCTGCACGTCGCTTCCTGGCGACTGGCGGCCATCGGCACCGCCGACCCCGCCCTCCTGGCCCAGGCCGCCGCCATCGCGATGAACGCCAACGACAGCGAACAGGTCATCCAACTGCTCACCGCCATCAAACCGGACCAGCACACCCTGGAGACCCGGATCCTGCTGGGCAGAGTGCTGACGTACACCGGCCGCCTGGAGCGCGCCGAAGCGGTCCTCGCCGACGCCGACGCCCACGCACGCGACGATCAGGAGAAGATCACCGCAGTCACCGCCCGGAGCATGAACCTGTTCTGGTCCAGCCCGCGACTCGACCAGGCACTCTCCGTATTGGCTGACGCCCGCACAATGCTGCGCAGCCGGACGGCGAAGCAACAGCTGCATTTCCTGCAAGGAGCCATGCAGGCCGTCTCCGGGCTGCCAGAGGCCGGGCTCCAACTACTCGAGAGCCTCCCCGGAGCCCCGCATCAGGACAGCCCTGACATCTGGCTGCTGGCGGCGACGACGAAAGCCGTGGGTCTGGCCGTCGTCGGCCGCGTGGCACAGGCCAGGGCACTGGCCGAGCACGGGCACAGCATGCACCAGGCGATCGGTGGAGGAACCCTTCTGCCCCATCCCGCGATCCAACTGGCGCCGCTCGCGCTGGCGCTCTCGGAGGCCGGTCTGATCAGCGAGGCCCGCGAGACCTGCCTGAGCGCTTTCGACACGCTTCAGGATTCGCCCTCCCCCCTCGCCCGCCAGTGGCTCGCCTACTTCATCGCACGAACGGAGTGGCTGGCCGGACATCCCTCCAGTGCCCGCCGCTGGTATGCGGAAGCCGCCGCCATCGCACGTACACACCAGCACACCAGGACCACCAGGCTCTACGTCTCGGGTTTGATCGCCTGCGCCGCACTGGCTGGCGACACGGACACAGCCGAGTCCCTGCTCCCAGAACTCGAACAATACGCACCGAGCGGCTTCATGGCCGGCGAGGAGACCCTCGGCACTGCCTGGCTGCACGCGGCCCAAGGCAAGCTCAGCCGCGCCCGCGACGTCCTGCGCACTGCGGCCGACGACGCGCGCCGCACCGGCCACACCCTGTCCGAGGTCCTTCTGCTCACCGACATCGCACGCCTCGGTGACGCCCCGAGCGTCCAGCACCGCCTCACCGAACTCGCGACCCAGTGCGACGGAGACCTCACCCACACCCGCGCACGGTTTGCAACCGCCCTCGCCGACAACGACCCAGGCCGCCTCATGGAGTGCTCACACGCCTTCCAGCAGATGGGATCGCCCATCCTCGCCGCTGAAGCATCAGCCGCATCAGCCGGCGCCTGGACACACCGGGGTGACCCCCGCAAAGCCACCGCCGCCGCCACTCGGGCCGCAGCCCTCGCAGCCCAGTGCGAAGACGCCCGGACTCCGCTCCTGTCCACGCTCGGCGCCGCCTCCGCCCGCCTGACCAAACGCGAACAAGAGATCGCCTTGATGGCCGCCGCCGGGAATTCCAGCAAAACGATTTCCCAACACCTCACACTTTCTGTCCGAACCGTCCACAACCACCTCCAGCACATTTATCTCAAACTCGGCGTACGCACCCGGGCAGACCTTGCGCAAGCCCTTGAATATGAAGCGGGCCGCCAACAAGGATCCCCTGGAGAGTGACCCGAACCTAATCCGCTAATCAAACCGGGAACGTCTCATGTTCTTCAGGTGCAACGGCGGCCTCATATCGGACGTACGGCTGCTCTGGGCGGGCAGGCCGAGCACATCGCGGCGGCGCATTGCCCGACAGGCCTGGTGGAGCTGGTACCAAGCGAGCTTTTCAGCCTCGTATGGATCGCTGCGTGGCGTGAGTCTCATCAGCGGCCACGCAGTCGTCTTCCACTGACACGCCGCTTGAACCATCAACCGAGTGGGGAGGCCGGCCGTCGACGCCGTCGTCTTCGCCGACCGCACCGCCAGCGTCCCCGCCGCATCGTCCAGAGCCCGAGGATCTCGGTGGTCTGCGTGAACGCGTGGCACGGTGGGGACGCGCCCCCGGCGCCCGAGAGTAGATCGAGGTGGACGGCGACCGTGTCATGATCGGTTCCTGGCTCGCCAAGGTCCGCACCAAGCTGAACGCTAATCAACTCCCTTCAACGCAAGAAGAGTTGGTGTCCGCCACCCTCGCCGAGCACGGCATCGATCTGGTGGTCCGTGCTCCCGGCGCATCGGGCCATCAAACAGCTGAGGTTTGGCCGCTGAGCTCAGTGCGGCGGCAGCCGCGTCTCGCGCGCCCCGGGTCCCATCTCCGATAATACGGGGGAGCGGCAGAACTCGAATAATCCAAAGTTTTGGAGATAAGGAAGCGTTGGCACACAGGATTGGCACGGCTCGGCGTTCTGGTCATTAACTGACGAGGCGTCACCAAAAACCCAGCCGGGCACAGCAGCGACCGCCGGCTCCTACTGCTAGCCGAATCAAACCTGGACCCCCAGACATGTCGGGGAGGAGACACGATCGCGGAGCGATCGGGACACCGCACCGCGACCCAACTCGATCCGCGGAGCGGATCCGGTCCCGGAGGGACCGAAGCCCAGCCCCCGCGGA
The DNA here is from genome assembly GCF_044740925.1 of Streptomyces sp. NPDC088254. Taxonomy (NCBI): domain Bacteria; kingdom Bacillati; phylum Actinomycetota; class Actinomycetes; order Kitasatosporales; family Streptomycetaceae; genus Streptomyces; species Streptomyces sp. NPDC088254. Next base: position 533,373 of record NZ_JBIURQ010000005.1, read on the forward strand.
GCGGGGGGCTGAACCCGACGCGTAGCGTCGGCGCGTCGTTCCTGCGGAGCAGGACGCGCGC
>NZ_JBIURQ010000006.1:0-522813 GCF_044740925.1 Streptomyces sp. NPDC088254
CCACCGCACCCCAGGGTCCGGCCCCGGCCGGGAGCCGCTCACAACGGAGCACGGGGTCCCGGCCACCGCACCCCGGGTTCCGGCCCCGGCCGGGAGCCGCTCACAACGGAGCGCGGGGAGTCCCGGCCACCGCACCCCGGGTTCCGGCCCCGGCCGGGAGCCGCTCACAACGGAGCGCGGGGAGTCCCGGCCACCGCACCCCGGGTTCCGGCCCCGGCCGGAGCCCGCTCGGAACCAGAGCGCGGGGAGTCCCGGCCACCGCACCCCCGGGTTCCGGCCCCGGCCGGGAGCCGCTCAGAAAGCACCAGCGACGCGGCGGCCGGCGCTCCGTAGATCAGCGGGAACGGCAGGTGCGAGAACCAGCGGGCGCGCGCCACCGTGGCCGCGGCCCCGAGGAAGTACAGGACCAGGCCCGCCGCGGCCAGCACGCCGATCACGGGCACGAGAAGCCCGGCCAGCAGACCCGCCGCGCCGGCGGCCTTCGCGACGCCCAGCCAAGTCCACCAGGCGCGCGGCACGCCGTAGTCGGCGAGCGGCTTCACGGTCCACTCGGCGCCGAGCAGCAAGGACGCGGCCGAGAACCCGGCCAGGACGGCCCCCAGGACGGTGACGACGACATAGGCAGTGGACATGTCAGTGGCTCCTCATCGGGGTGTCGTGCTCGCTTCACCCCCCTGACACGCCGCGCCCCGGATGTGTGACAGCACCGGGGCGGAATGCTGCTGTGACCCGGCTCACATCGCGCGTCCTGCCAGAAGCCACCTCGACGGCAGCTCGATCCGGGTGCCGTCCGGGGTGAACTCGGTCGTGGCGAGCGGCAGTTCACCGGAGGCGAGGACCGTGAGGCCTGCGGCGGCGAGATAGACGGGCACGGCCTCGTCGGCGACCTCGCCGGGGGCGATGCCGTGACTCAGGACGGGGGCGAGCTTCGGGGGCGGTCCGGCGGGCCCGCCGGCCAGGTCCTCGAGGAGCGGCCGGGCCGCCTCCGACAGCTCGACGAGGAAGGCCCGGCCGGTGCCGCCGAGGAGGGCGGCGACACCGTCCACCAGCGGCTGGCGGTCGTCGGGCTCGCACTGGTGCAGTACGCCCCTCATATAGACGTTGGCGTCGCCGAGTTCGGCGTGCAGCGCCTCGGCCTCGCCCTGGGCGGCCGCGTCCAGCCGCCGGTACGCCGCCCTTCCGGCGGGGTCGGCGCGCCGGGCGTGGTCGAGGGCGGCGTCGGCCAGGTCGACGCCGATCACCCGCGGGAAGCGGTCGGCGAGAAACCGCGTCTGGGTGCCGTTGCCGCAGCCGAGGTCGACCAACGGCAGGGCGGCGTCGAGGAGTCGGGGCTCGAAGAAGGCGAGGTGGTGGGCGGAGGTCACCGCGGGGTCCGCGTCCCAGAACACCCCGCCCGGCGTCGTCGGGGCCGCCCGCCAGAACCCCTCCCAGGAGTCCCGGTACCGACTCGTCACGCTCATGCCCAACTCCCCTTCGCGCGACGCCGCTTCGGCGTCACCCTCGTTCAGCGCCCCGGCGGCGTCGGCGCGCACCGGACGGACTTCCCGGCTGCCGTGCGGCTGGCGCCACGCCCCCGGCCGGCGCGCTCACCACGCGGGGCCTCCGGCCCGCGCCCCGCGCCGCCGAACACCCCAGTCGAGGGTGACGGGCACCCGGTCGTTCCGGCTGAACTCCAGGACGGGATAGCCGAGTTCGAGGACCTGGGCGACGATGCGGGCGCTGTCGCCGACGCTCATGCCGGGCAGGATCCCGGGCAGCCGGCGGGCGAGTTCCCCGGCGCCGGGGACGTCGGTGTGCAGGGCGAAGGCGGGGGCGGCGCATTCGACGGTCCGCCGGTCCGGCTCCGGCCGCCGGTCCAGGCTCTCCGCGTCGGCGGCCAGCACGAGCAGCCGCTCGGATCCCGGGCCGACGAGGGGGTACGCCCACCACAGGACGTCGACCCGGCCCCTGCCCCCCGTCCCACCCCGCTCGGGCACGGTCAGCCGGGCCCGCCCGGCGGCCGGATGGCTCAGCGCGCCGTCGAGGGAGACGTCATCGCCGTGGGAGGCCGGGCCCTCGCAGGGAAGGTCCTCGTCCACCTCGGGGAGCACACCGGAGACGGGGAGCAGGTCGATGGCGGGCCGGCCGATCGCCTCGTCCGCGGCGACGCCGAAGAGCCCGCGGGCGGAGCTGCTCCAGTGGGTGACGAAGCCGCCCCGGTCGACGACGACCACGGCGAGCGGGATGCGCGCGACGCCCAAGGGGCCGCCCTCCGAAGGCTCGTCCGGTGGACCGGCGTCGGCGCCACGGCTGGGAGGTGCGTGCCTCTCGGTGCCGCGGTCCATGGCCCAGGCCCTCCCGGAGCTGCGCAAGATCTGTTCCGAAGGCACCACCGTACGGCGCGCGCCGCTCGCGATGTGCGTCATTTCTGCAATTGGTTTCACTGCCGGGCCGCCGGGGAACTCCCCCGCCCGGCGCACCGCCGGAGCCCGCGCGCCACCGCAGGTCAAACCTTGGATCCAGGGCCCTGGAAACACGTGACGGTCAAGGGCCGCCGGGCCCTTGACCGTCATGGTGACAGCGTGTCCTACTTCTCGACCTCGGTGGCGAGGTTGGCGAGAATCGCGTCGTAGATCCGGCCGAGACCCTTGGGCGCGAAGGTCCTCTCGAAGAAGCCGCCGATGCCGCCGGCGCCGGTCCAGGTGGTCGTCACGACGACCCGGGACCTGCCCTCGCCGGCCGGGGTGACGCGCCAGACGGTGACCATGGAGGAGTTGCGGTCCTTCTCGACCAGCTCGCCGTCGCTGGGCTCGGTGACCTCCAGGAGGCAGTCGCGGACGCGCTTGCTGGTGGCCTGGAGCTTCCAGTGCACGAGGGTGCCCTCGCCGTCGCCGCCCTCGCGCACCTCGTACTCGCTGAAGTGCTCGGGCAGCAGCTTCCCGCGCGTGCCGCTGTAGTCGGCGATCGTGTCGAACACCGTCTCCGGGTCCGCCGCGACGACCCGCTCCGTGGTGGCTTCGACCTGCGCCATGGGTTCCTCCAGGTCCTTGTTGCTCAGGGCTGAACAGGGGTTTCCTCAGCTTCGGGGCAAGCCAACCACCCCGCTGTCCGGCCGCCAAATCGGGGCGCCGGAAGCGGTCGCCGGCCGGTCGGAAAGCACCCTCGCACGATCATGGGAACACATGTTCTATTGTGGGCTCAGTGCTACCGAGGAGGCGTCATGCGCTGGGAGAACCTCACCGTGGAGTCCCGCCACGACCGCGCGGCGGACGCCGCCCTGTTCGGCGCGGACGCGGTCACCACCAGGACGTTCGACACGCCCGAGTTCCGTGGGATCACCTTCCACGAGATCCGCGCCCGTTCGATCCTCAACCGGGTGCCGGGCGCCTCCCGCATGCCGTTCGAGTGGACGGTGAACCCCTACCGGGGCTGCACGCACGCGTGCGTGTACTTCCCTGCGTGACCCTATTGAGCCCGGGAGGGCCGATGCTCAGCACTCCGAACGCGGACAAGGCATGGAAAGGCATGACGAGGTCATTCCCGACCCCGGAGGCGTCAGGCCAGTATGCCGCCCCGAGCAAGGCGGAGCGGACGGCATACGCCGTGCTGCTGTATGGACCGGCTGCGCGCTCAGGCGGCGCCGACGCGAGTCAGTGGCTGCTGCTGCGCGACCGCACAGCGAAGCGCCTGTGACCGACGCACCAGCAGCAGCCACACTTCAGGAGCGCGTCAGTCGCCCAAGACGCCGTCGAGGTAGTCCTGTACCGGCTCGTACAGGTCGCGCGGAACCAGCCTGCGGACAATCGCCCTGCGAGGCCCAGACGACCCCTGTGGCTTCCCTGACGCTCACCGGGGCGTTTCCGTGTGGGCGCGCAGGTCAGCGCAGGCCGTCTGTGTCGTCGTGCTCTTCGCCGCCTGGGAGTGGCCGACGGTCGCCCCCGGGTCCACGCTGTAGATGACCGCGGAGACCGCGCTGGGCTCTCTGCTCGCGGCCGGCCGCGAGCATGGCGGCTCGGGTCTTCCCTTACAGCGGCTCCGTGATCGAGGACACGGCTCCGCTGATTCGGACCGCACCTTCCCAACCCCGCTGGCAGAGCACCAGACGGTGGTCCGCGCCGTCCTCCGCCAGGCGCACGGCGTACAGGCCGGCACGGCTGTTGCCGAGCGAGATCTTCCCGAGCTGTATCAGGAGTTCCGGAGAGCACGGCAGCAGGACTTGATCCGCTGTGGTGCCGCGTGCGGGCGCTAGCGACACGAGGTCGAGACGCTCGCCTTCCCATCGAACCCACATGCCGAGCGTGGGCCAGGCGATGGCAGGGTCGAGCGCGGGGTGTGGCGCCCTCGCGTCCATGCGAGGGTCTCCCGGTCCTTGAGCTCTGTCTCGCGGCTGATCGGTCATGACGCGTTCGGTCACTAGCCGAGCCAGAAGGCGGCGACGGAGGGCTGGTCGATACCGGCGGTCGAGCCGTCGTGAGCAAGGAACTCGGTCGGAGCGATGTAGCCGTCGCCCGGATCGAGGCGGATGCGCAGGCAGCGCAGCGGGTGTCCTGCGGTGACGTACCGGCGGATGTCCTCGGTGTGGGGGTGGTGCCGGTCCGGGTCGGCGTGGAGCGTGCGGCAGATCTGCTGAATGTCGTGGTCGCCGATGAGCAGGTAGCGCGGGCCAGGGCCGAGATTGAGGCAGAGCCGTCGGCGACCCTGGTGGCGTCGGGCGTACGGCAGTCGGTCGAAATTGTCGACGTGCAGTCCGATCCGGCGACCGGTGGTGGAGTCCTCTGTGGTGGTGGCCCAGTGGCCGGGGCTGGCCGCGCACCCCAGGAGGGTTGTGGGCCAGCGGCCGTCGAGGGGGTCGAGGCGGGCGGCGGCTTCGAGGCGGCTGGCCAAGTCGTCGGAATCGAGGTCCGGCAGCGGTCGGTGTACGAGTTCGATCCGGATGCTGTCCGGCACCGAGTCATCGGCACGATGCTGCTCGGCGTCGGCCGCGGTGATCGATTTCCAGTTCTCGTCGGGGACGATAGCGCCGTCGTCGTAACCGGACTCGCTGGTGGTCTGCCGGACCGATGCGATGTCGCACCGGCCGCGTAGGTCGTCGAAGGAGTGGAATACGAGCTGTGGGCCCATGGCCGTGCCTCCCCAGGGCAGGTGCGGGGCTACTTGTCGTCGAGGTCTTCACCGAAGGTGACGTCCAGCTCGGCGGCGAGGGCCTCGGCGAGCTGGAGTGTCTGGGCGTGGTCGATGACGATCTGCTTGAGCGAGGCCAGGCCGCGGAGCTGGGAGAGGTCGTTACCCCGGAGGTCCAGGCCGCGGTTCTTCCCGCCGTCGAACTCGGTCAGCCGTAGATCGCAGTCATCGATCAGGGCGGCGCCGAGGTCAGCGGCGGCGAAGGTGGTCTCGCGTAGAGAGCACTTGGCGAAGATCACCGGGCCGGTGGCCCGGACGCGGGTGAGGGTGCTGTAGTCGAACTTGCAGTTCTCGAACAGGACGTTGTCGAGCGTCACGTCTTCGAGTGCGGCGCCCATGAGCTTGCAGTCGCGGAAGACGGCTCGGGAGATCTTGCTGTCGGTCCACTGCAGGGAGGACAGGTCGCATCCGGTGAACTCCACGGAGTCGACGCGGAGCTTCTCCAGGCGGGTGCGCTGGGCCTTGAGGCCGGTGATCCGCCCGTCCATCAGGTGGGTGTCGGCCAGGTCAAGGTCCCGCAGGTCAGCGCCAGCGTAGTGGAACTCCGCCACCCGGCCACGACCGCCCTCCAGCGAGGTGACGTTGGAGAGGTTGAGGCCCGGCTCGTTCAGGGCAGGGAGCGTGACGCTCGTACGGCGGATCGTGCGGGTGTCCATCAACAGCCTTTCAGCGCGGTGGCTCGGTCGCCGGTGCTGCTGGCACGCCCCAGGCGTGCCAGCAGCGGCGCGGCCTACTTCTTCTTGTTCCAGTTGTCCCAGGTCGGGCGGTTGTCGAAGGGGGCCGGGTTCTTCGCCCAGTTGTCCCACGTGGGCCGGTTGTCCCACGTCGCTTCAACGATCACCGGGGGCGGGACGTCGTGCGTGGCTATCAACTCCATCACGACGGGGGTGTCGGATGTGGCGAGTCGGTCCAGGATCTTCATGCAACAGCCTCCTTGGTTGCGAGCGTGGACAGCGCCGTGACCAGGGCCTGCCGGGAGACCCGGCAGTAGTTGGTCTCGGTGGTCGTGAGGTCACCGTTCTCGAAGTAGCGGTTGGCGGCCTGGGCGCCGCGGCAGAAGTCGAAGAACTCGCATTCGGCCTGGCAGCGGTCCAGGCCGGTGAGAAAGTCGCGTACGTAGCGCAGCCGGTGGGCATCACGGAGGATCTCGGGCAGGGGGCGGTCAAGGATGTTGCCGGCCACGAAGTCGCCGTACTCGGGCGCCGCCGTGTCCGCGAGTTCCGGGGAGAGCAGGACCACGTCGCCCTTCCAGGAGACGGTGGGGATCGGGTCGAGGCGGCGCCCGTCCCACTCACCTCTCTGGCCGGAACGGATCAGCTGGAGGTACTCGGCGAGGCGTTCGACTTCCCGGACCGCCGGGGCGCCAGGGCGCCGGCGGGTCCAGGTGAGGGTGCGGCGCCAGAACTCCTCGGCCTGGACCGCGGTGGGCGGCTGCCGGTCGGTGTTGACCCCTTCGATCTCCTCGATGTTGAAGCCCACCGAATGGCCGCCCAGAGAGGTCAGGAACTCCAGCAGATCCTCCGGCATCGCGATGCCCAGGGTGCCGACCACCGAGATCACGGAGAACGGGATGCCGTGCTCGCGCAGCTGCGCGATTCCGCGCAGGATCCGGTCGAAGGCGGGCTTGCCTCGCAGGTCGACGCGCTCGGCGTTCAAGGCGGCCGGGCCGTCGACGCTCACCCCGACGCGGACGTCGTACGCGGCCAGCAGGTCGCACCACGTCTCGGTGATCAGCGTCGCGTTGGTCTGCACATAGTGGTGGACTCGGCCCACCCGCCGCAGGGCCTCGAACGGCGCGAGCAGCGCGGCGAACTTCTGCTGGCCCACGGCGAGCGGCTCCCCGCCATGCCAGACGATGCCGATCGGATGGCCGCTGTCGTCGAACTGGGCCACCGCCTGCGCCAGGGCCTCGGCCACCTCCAGCGGCATCTGGTGTTTGAGCCTGCGAAACGGCAGGTAGCAGTACCGGCAGTCCAGATTGCACCAGGTCGTGGGCTGCACCACCACGGTCTGCGGGGCCGCAAACCACTGCTGGTACCGGGCACGCCACGGGGACGGGCGAGAGCGCATCGGGGTCCTCTCCTCGACGGACAGGGGCATCGCCGACCGCGAGCGGGAGCCGCGGGCCGGGGATACGACCACAATCCGTCCCGCCATGACGTATACGCGATGACATCGCGCTGTCATTGTCGATGACATGTCATCGGCGCGGCGCTGACACTCCACTGAAGTCGCTTCACCTGCACGGGAGTTCGAGTGGCTGCCTGTGGGCTATCGTGGCGGGGTGCCTCGCTCGATTCTGATCCACGACGGCCAGACCGCCCGCGACATCGGTCTGGTGTACTGCTGCTCGGGCTACCTCGTCGAGCGCGGCAAGGTGCTGCTCGTGCACCACAACCGCTTCGACAAATGGGTTCCGCCGGGCGGTCATATCGAGCCCGGGGAGTCCTTCGCGGGCACGGCGGTGCGCGAGTTCAAGGAGGAGACGGGGCTGCTGGTGGAGGCGATCTCCAGCCAGCCGACCATCCACCCGGCCGACCACAACGCCACTCCTGAACCCGTGCCGTTCTATGTGGACATCGAGCGCGAAGGCTTTCCGACGCCGGCGCTGGTCCAGTTCTTCTACGTCCAGCGGCAGCCGGGCGCCCGGGAACAGGCCGTGGAGGCGCAGCTCGAAGAGGTGCACGGGGCCGCCTGGTTCGGCCTGGAGGACCTCGACACCCTCAAGACCTTCGACCAGGTCCGTTCCCTGGCGCGGTTCGCCCTGCTGAACTACCCGGTGGCCGGGGAGCGCGCCACGTCGTAGGCGGCGGCCTACCGCCCTGCGAGGCGGTACCCGCTGGCCCCGTCCACCGTGCTGGCCAGCAGTAGCCTGGCCGGGGCGCCGCCGAAGGCCGTGGAGACGGCGTGGTTGAGGCGCTGAACGTACTTGGGCACCGAGGACGGGGCGACGTAGAGCTGCGCCGCGAGCCGCTCGGTCGACATTCCGGCCTCGGGGGCGTCGTACACGACCTTCACCACGTCGAACAGGCGCTCCGACAGCTCACACGCCACGCTTCCTTCGCTGTCGCGTGCCCTGAGGAGGACGGTCCGGCCCGGACCGAGGGCGACATGGACGATGGCAATCTCGGCCGACGCCTCGCTCGCGTGCTCGGAGGTGGTGTCGGCAAGGTTCATCCGGGCCAGACGCTGCATCGCTTCTTCGTAGGCCGACACCGTGTAGTACGCGGCCCGGATGGTTGCGCGCTTGCCCGAGGCACCCGGCTCGTTCCACAGTCCGGCCTCCGGGTCCCACAGGCCGTTCATCAGCTTCCACGCCTTGGTGAGGCGGGGGTCGCGCGGGCTCGCGCCGGCCCGGATGGCGGCCTGGGTGCACAGCGCGTACGCCATGTGCTCCCAGGCCGTGCCTTGTACGTCCTTGTCGTCCTCAACGAACTCCTCCCACCGGTGGTGGTTGTGCAGCAGCCACTGGCCGGCCTCGACGACCACGTCGGACAGCCGCTTGTGCTGCACCGGGCCGTGCACCCCGCCCGCCTCCCGCAGGCCGTCCCGATAAGCGGGCTCGCCGCCGGGCCCGGTGCCCGAGCAGACGGTCGACAGCGCGAGCAGGCACAGCGCTGTCTTGCTCGGGCTCGGGTCGGTGTCGATGTAGGTACGCCACCCCCATGCCCCGCTGGGGCGCCGGTGGTAGAGCAGGCCGTGCACTCCGTGGTCGATCAGCGGTTCGACGCGCTCCAACAGGCTGCTGGTCTCCACCCCGCCGGGTAAGAGGAGTCCGGGGCCGAAATCATGGAGGGTACCTCTGAGCTCGGCGAGCCGGTGCACCACCAAGGCGGTCTGGTGCAGCGAGGTGTCGTCGAGTCCGAGGACTTCGGGCCAGCCGTGGTCGACCTGGTGGTCCTCCAGCCAGCCGACGCACCAGGCCGCGGTCTCCGCGACGCCGCTGTGGTGGAAAAAGCGAGGGTGGGACAGCAGTCCGGCCAGGCCGAAGGCGATGAACCGGGTGTGCTCACCACGGCCGCCTTTGGGCCGTGGCCGCGAGTGCTCCGGGATGGCGCCGGTGAGGAAGTCGAGCCCCTGGCGAACCGGCTGTCCGGCGATGCCGGCAGCCCGCAGAATCGGCAGGACCTCGCTGGTGTTGACGATCGACGAAACCGAGGTCAGGGTGAGGCCCCACCCGCCGTCGTACCCCTGGTTGTGCAGCAGGGTCCGGGCAGCCTCGCCCGCTCTGGTCTCGAACGCCGCGAGCCCCACGTGCGCACTCTTCATGATTCGCCTCCGCCGCCAAACGACCGAACCGCCGGTCGGACCGTACCCAACTCGCCTACTGCCGACGCGTGTTCAGGGTCGAGACGCTACGGTGCATGGTCATGAAGCCGTTCGCGGGCGGCCCGCGTCCCGGCCCGGAGTTCGAAGCGCGAACCGAGGCGCTGCGCGAAATCGGGCGAGTGCCCTACTTCCCGTGAATGCCCGAGGGGGACGAGGCCACCGTCGCCCGCTGGGTGCGGGCCGCGCTGTCGACGGTCCTGCACTCGCCCAGCACTCGCCCTTCGAGGGCCCTTCGGCGCCGGGAACACGCGCTGAGATCTCGCTGCGGCAGTTCTTCTGGGCCCCCGTCAGTGCGCCCGGCATGAAGGTGCCGCCCAGGAGGTGAGGCAGGCGCCATGACCGGCGGCCTGAGCGGCTTCGCCCGTTCAGCGCGGGGCTTCGGCGCCGCCGCCGTGGCGGACTCGTTCCAGGATCTGCTCGTGCAAGGCCGCCAGGCCCTCCGGCGGCACCGGGGCGGGGCTACCGGTCAGGGTGTACCACTCGTCTGCGTTCGTGTACTGGATGGCGATGCCGGCGCGTCCGTCGGTCAGCAGGCGGGTGGCGACGGTGAGGTCGCCAGTGATGACGCCGACCTCGTCCGTCATCGCGCCGCCCTGCCCGGCCTTCACCTCACTGACGAGCTGTTCAGGCTGCGGGGGGTGTGCGTTCATGAGGGGCAGGTACCCAGCATGTCGGTGAGCGCGTCCTTCTCGGCCTCGGTCACCGACAGCTCGTAGTCGGACTTCACCGACACCCAGGCCCGGGCATAAGTGCACCAGTACGCCTGGGACGGTGGCTTCCACTCGTCCGGTCCCTGGTCGCCCTTGCTGCGGTTGGAAGCAGCGGAGACGGCCAGCAGCTGCGGGTGCGTCAGGTCGTTCGCGAACGCCTTCCGCTCCTCCTGCGTCCATGTGTTCGCCCCGGACCGCCAACCGTTCGCCAACGGCACCATGTGATCAATGTCAAGATCAGAGGCGTCCGTGAACATCTTACCGTCATACACGCTCACCCACCGGCCGGACACCGCCCGGCACTCGTCGTCCCGGGTGACGTCCGCGCCGTCACGCTCCAGAACCGTCTCGCGGGTGTTGCAGTTCTCCCCCTGCTCCGCCCAGTGCGAGAACTTGTCGCGGCTGTAACCGGACATCGAATCGTGCGGCGCCACCTTCAGCTCCGCCAGCTCCGCCCTGGCCTGCCCTGCCGTCGGCACACCCGGCAGCGTGCCCGTGTCGGCGGCCTCGCCGCCCGGCACCCCGGCCGAGCGCGAGGCGGACGGCTTGGCATCACTCGCCTGAGGCGCCGCCGGATCGTCGATGGCCGTACAGCCGGCCACCGCGACTACGGCCACGGCCGCCAAGCCCCGCCCCCATTAATACTGCTGACGCCCCATGACCTGCTGTTTCCTCCCGCCGGTGACCATACGAGCCGCAGCGTACCCGCCGGGGCCACCCGCCCAGCCACCACAACGCACCGCTCACCTCCACCGGGCAGGGCGGGCACGGGGCGCGCCCGCCCCGAGTACTGCGGAAAGCGAGCCGCAGGTAGTTCGTCCGGCAAGTGCGAACAAGCCGCGAGGGCCGCGGTTGTCGTGCCGACAGCTGCGCGGTCATTTGCTGGCCGCGGAGTTAATGGCGCTACGGATGGCGATGTCCACGGCGCGCTCGCCAGTCAGCTCGTAGTAGTAACGTGCACTGCCAGGGTGTTCCCGTAGCACACTGGCGAGGATCTGAGCGGCCTGGCCGTGCAAATGGCGCAGCCAGTCCCGGGTTGCGATCTGCTGGTCGAACTCGTTGGATGCCGCGTCCCAGGTGCACATACCGCGGGCCGCCTCCTCCAGCACCTCCCACTCCTCCTCCCGGGCGGCGTGACGGGCGACGCCGCGCAGCCACGCGATGGCTCTCTTGCATTCGTTGTAGTCCGGCCAGCCGGTGCCGTCGCCGTGGACGTGCCCGGCCATCGCCTTGACCAGGGTGAGGGCTTGCTCGGGGTTGGCCAGGAGGAGCAGCCCGGTGAGGTCCATCTCCAGGCCCGGCAGGACGTCCAGGTACAGCTCGTAGTCGTCGCCGTTGTCAGCGGCGAGCGCGAGCAGCCGGCGGGCCGCGTCGGTGTCCCCCTCCTGGGCGGCGGCCACGAGCTGCTGGGCCCGCGCAATGGGCAGGTCGAAGGTGGGGGAGGTCTCTCGCTCCACCAGGTCGAGGAATTCGGCGATGGACTGCGGGCGGTGCGACGGCTCATGGAAGGTGCACTGCCTGACAACGCCACGCCAGGGGCCGGACGGCAGCAGGGGCACGTTCGGCTGCGGGTCGGCGCCCGTCAGAAGCCAGCCGATGACCTTTCCCAGGCTGTAGATGTCGCTCGCGGGCGTCGCGTTGTGAGGATCGACGGACAACTCGGGGGCGCCGAACTCGACCGTGCCGATCGTGGTGCCGGTGCGTTTGGGATTGGTCGTCTGCCCGCGGGGGCGGCGCACGATACCCCAGTCGCCGAGGACCCACCGGCCGTCGAGATGCAGGATGTTGGCGGGCTTGATGTCCCGGTGCAGGTAGTCCAGGCGGTGGGCGTCGGCCAGGGCGGCCGCCACCGCGTCCACCAGGGCCCGCAGTTCCTGGCCGTCGCGCTGCAGCTCGGGCTGGAGGCGTTCGGCGGTGTCCTGGGCCAGCGGCATGACGAACCACTCGGCCCGGGGGCTCGAGTCGAGGACCGGCATGACGTGACGGTTGCTGCCGAGCTTCTGGGCGACCTCGATCTCGCGCAGCATCCGTGCGGTCAGGTTCTCGCGCAGCGACCGCGGCTTCTTGAACGCGACGACGGTGCCCGTCGGCTTGTGCACGGCCTCGTGGACGATCCCCATGCCGCCCTTGCCGTCCGGCAGCGGGAACTTCTCCAGGGCGTAGTCCTTCTTCACACCGAGGGCCTGCCGGCGCACTGCGGCGTACGTATCACTGGCGGCGGGCGCCGGCATGTGTTCCTCGACCGTGGGGGAGTCGGCAGGAACGTGTCCGGTGACCTTCATCAGTACGGGGTGGACGGCGTCGATGTCGTTCGTCGGCAACGAACCCAGCAGGTACGCGGCCCCGCCCTCCGGGTCCTGGGCGAGTCCCAGTACCTCGCCGAGCTGCACCTCGGCGACCGCATCGCTGGTGCGGGCCACCGCATCGACGGTGTGCAGTTCCACACCGATGCCGGAACCGGCCCGCCCGGCCACCAGGACCGTGTCTTTCCCGCTGCAGGCCACATGCCCCGGGTAGGACACCGGGGTCACCGTCCAGTCCTCCCGCCCGCCGGCGCTCGTGCCGACGGCGAGGTCGACGACGGCGCTGTGCCCGCCAGCGGCAAGGAAGAAGCGCCGTCCGTCAAGCCAGCCGGCCGACCGCACCGCCGCGTCGAAGGCGATGGAGAACCGCTGCTGATCCCCGACCTCGTCGCCGAGTCGCGTGAGCGCCAGCGTTGAGCTGGTGTCGGCGCCGAACGTCGCACCGGATCCGGACAGAACCCACACGCTCGCGTCGGGGCCGAGCAGCAGGCTCGCGTTCGCCTCGAACCCGCCGCCCACCGCTCGCAGTGCGCCGTCGCGCCACATCACCACCGCCGGCCCGCGCAGCACGCACACCGAGCTGTCCGGCAGTACGACCGCGGCACCATGCACGCCGGGAAGCGGCAGCCGCCACCGCACCCCGCCCCGCCGCAGATCCATCTCCGCGAGTCCGGTCTCGGTGGTGATCAGCGCCCGCCCGGCAGACTCCCAGGCAAGACCGCTCGGCCGCAGCGGCCAGGACTCGCCGGCCAGGACCACGGAGGCCGTGATGCCCGGCTCCGTCCGGGCCGGCACGGTGACCGGTCCGGACGGCCGCGCCGGCAGGGACAGGGCGGGGGTCGGCTCTTCCGGCTCCTGCAGCAGGAGTTCGTGCAGCGGCGTGTACGGCGGCCGCGGCGGGCGGAAAGCCGACCGGATCAGCGCCGCGAGCTCAGCGAGGCCGCACACGGCGGCTTCCAGATGGTCCCGGTCGAGCAGCACGCCCCGCGCACCCAGAACGGCGCGCAGGGCATCGTCCACCGCCGGGCCCGGAGTCCTCGCGCACACCAGGACCCACCGCACACCCTGACCCAGGTCCTGCTGCTCGCGGGCACGCACCGCGGCCCTGGCCGACTCGGCCACATCGGTGCCTGACGCAGCCGTCACGGTGATCGCGTAGTCGCGTCCGGCGAGTTCGAAGAACACGGTCGGCTCGTCCGGCGCGCGGTGGGCCACCGTTGCTTCCTCGTCGGTGCGCCGGATTAGGGCTATGACCACGTCGACGAGGAGTCGGTGACGGTCCGGCTCCGACAGTTCGGTGCTGTGGCACTGACCGTACTCGGCCAGTAGCTCCCGTACGTCTTCCATCGCCCCGCCCCGTGCATCGTGCCTACCGGGCACCATGCCCGGAGGAGCGATTGTCGCGCACAGCCGGACACGACGCGCGTTGATGACGGAGTTTCGCTCCGCATCCCATGGCCGGACCCACCCTTCCCCGTCACGGTCCCACGCCCTCGCGGCCCCCACGCGAGGGTGCGCTTGACCACCTGATCGATCTCCTCGGCCAGGTTCCGCTCTGTGATGGTGAGGCCGGACGGTGCGTGATCGTGAATGATTCGCGACAGGACGCCCACGTGGTCGTCGTCCAGCACGACGGCTTCGTCGGGGTGCTTCTCGGCGTCCACGATGGCGCGGGCGACGCGCAGCGCATCGGCCAGGAACTCCAGGGCGTCCTGCGCGTTCTGGATGATCCGGTCCCGCGCCCGTGGCATTGTCCGGCCGGGGCAGTCCTCTCCGGCCGCCGTGGTGCTGCGCCTTGGGCTTGGCTATGCCTGGGCAGGGGTGGGGCCGGGGGCGAACAGGAGGGCGTGCAGGGGACGGGTGCGGGTGGGGGCCAGGACTTCGAGCCAGCCGTCACCGTCGGCAAGGCAGTACGGGATGGACCGGTAATGCTGCCACTTCCAGTTCACCCACCAGCGGGCCTCTTCGAGGCGGCCGGCCATGCGGCTGGGGGTGGGCAAGCGGTAGCCGGAGAGTTCCACGTCGCTGAGGCCGACGTTCAGGTCCTGGAGGTGCTGCAGGGCGCAGAGCGCGGCGCGGCGCAGCGGGCTGTGGTCCACCCAGCGGGTACTCAGGTCGTAGGCGATCTCCACATCGGCGGGTTCGGCGGGCTGGTCGGGCAGGATGATGCGGGAGATGGTGATCTGGCCGGTGTCGGGCCAGGTGATCAGGTCGTGGCGAACCGGGCGGGGGATCGCATGGTCCAGGGCCTCGAATTCTTCGATCATGTCGTCGCGTGGTGCGCGCCCCGCTGAGGGATCCGGCTGGATGGCGTGCAGGATGCTCAGGGCATGCTGGAGGGTGTCGCCGCGGCGCCACAGGCGCAGCATGGGCACGCCCTCGCTCTCGAGTTGGCGACGCTGGGCGGTATCGAACTGAAACTGGATGCCGCGGCTGCGGCCGGCCAGCTGCCGACGGAGCTCGCTGTGGGGGTTGCGGCCGGAGAAGATGGAGGCGATCTCGAGCTGCCGCATCCGCTCGTCGCGGTGGAAGTCCACGGCGATGTCGACGTCGTGCGGCTCAAGGGCGCCGCGGGCGTAGGAGCCGAACAGGTAGACCTCGTCGACCAGCGTCAGCGGCCAGTCGGTCCCCTCATCCAGCCTGCGCAGCATGTCCTCCCCAAGCGTGGTGGCTCGCTCCCGCTTCACCTGTCCCCGCCCTTTCCCGTGTCGCGCTCCCAGGCCAGCGTAGGCCTCCGCGGCGCCAGTCGGGCCAGGGTCTTGGACGTCGAGTGTCTATGCCTCGATGTCGTCATTGAGCAGGGGAAGAAGCGCTTGGTGCAGGTCGACTTCGAGGTGCTGTGCGGGGACGGGCAGACGTTGGCGCACGGTGCCGCTGACGTTCGTGGCCGTTGCGCGCCACTCGCCGACGAAGGAGTCTGCCGCTTCCTGCGTGCTGTAGAGCGTGATCGGACCGAGAGGGACGGTCTCGTGGGGTCGCAGGTCGACCGGCGCGAAGCGGATGATCGTGCGGCCCTCTTCATGCTCGATGTCCGGTGAGTCGATGGGCGGCAGCCGAAACGCTGGTGCCTGCAGGGCGGCGATGCCCGGGAAGGCGCTGAGGCTGACGGGGAGAGCTGCTGATCCGTATTCTTTGGGCTCGTCAGGCCAGTCGACGTCCTCTTCGTCGTCTGTGACGTGCGCGAGGACCGTGTCGGGGAGACTCAGCACAACTTCGACCTTGAAGAGATTCTCCTCCCCGGGGTTGGTCAGCCTCAGCCGCAGTGGCGTACCCGTTGTACCAACCACCTGTACGAAGGACTGCTGCATCGCCGCGTCGAAGTCGCGCAGGTACTCCTCAACCTGCTCACGGAACTCATCGGGCGAACGGTAGTCCGTGGGGGGCAGGGCGCGGAACACGTCGAATGCCGGAGCGTACGGGAAGGCATCTGTCGTGTTCTTCTTCGCCTGGCGCCTGACACCGAGCTGTTTCAGCAGGTTCTCACGCAAGACGTCGAGGATCTTGGTGCGCATGTCCTCGGTGGGCGGCACCACAGCGACGGCGCCGGCGGCAACACCTACGGTGACGTTCACGCGCTTGGCCGCGCGCCGGGCCCGCTCCGTCAGGGCATCGATCTCGGCTGCGCGCGCGGGCTGGGTCTTGCCGGCGTACCGGTGGAAGACCGTGCCCGCGTAGAAGTTCTGGTACTCCTTGCGGAGCGGGTGAACCGGATCGCCCCATCGCGGTGGGAAGACGTCGACCAGCATGACGTGCCGCGGGCCTTCACCGTTGTCGAACGGCACGTAGGTGAACTGGTAGCGGTCGAAGTCGCCGATGTAGCGCCCCAGCCAGGCATCAACCTTCTCAATGTCGTGCCTCGTGACTCCCTGGAGCGCTTCTTCCTCGACTCCGACCAGGAGGTAGGCGTGGCCTTCGGCCCACTGCGCTGCCACGTCGGGCATCCGGTTGGCGAACCCGAGGATCGCCTTCGAGACGGCGAAGGCTCCTTCCGGCTTCGACACGTCGTGGTGAGACTTCCACTCCAGCCAGCGTGTCTCGTCAGCGTTACTTGCACTGAGAACCGCTTCGATCAGCGCTTTCTGTCTCTTCAGCCCGACTACCGGTTGGTCTGCATCGAAGTTCAACGTCATGGTGGTTCCGGGGTCCTTCATCGTCAGTTGGACCTCCAGCATGAGGGGTCACACTGACAACGCCGACCGGTTTTCCTGTCGTGCAGGGCGAGGACGGCTGGGGCCACCGTGTGGTGGTGGGGTCGCGGCGTCGTTGGATGGTGCGCCCTCGAGCCGGGCCCGGAGGTGTCATGGCTGATCCTCCGGGGCCCGTGTCGTCTCGTGGAGCGAGAATTACTCTTCGTCGGTCAGGGCCTTGACGAACGCCTCTTCGGAGTCCAGCGAGCGGAGCAGGGGGCCGAGGAGCCTTCGCGTCACGGTGCCCGGTGCGTCGCGCAGCTCGGCCAGGGTCACGCCGGTGCTCTCCTCGTACGTGTCGGCGCTGTACCTGTGGTCACTTGCGAAGATGGACGGCTGACTCCATCGACGTCGGCCGCGGAGCCGGTTGGCTCCGACGGCCACCGCCCAGTTCCCGTGGTAGCCCACGTCATCGGAGATGAGGCGGATCAGCTCCAGCATGTGTCGGGTGAAGACGACGGCGGCAGCGTCGAAGATGACCTGCTCCGCATCACCTGGCGACTCGTACGGCCTGGATGTGCCCTCGGAAAGACGGGTCATGAGCAGCCGCAGCCCTCCATCCTCGAAGAGCTGAAGCTCGATGACGGACTCGTCAGAGGAACCGCCTTCCGGGGCATAGACGCGGCCGGCTCCGAGCCCCGAGGAGCTGAGAGCCACTCCCCTCGCGCGCCGGTGCCCCTGGTGGGCGGAAGACAGATCAGGGCTGAATCCCATCCCGGAAAGCGCTGCCCGGGTGCGAGGGGCTTCCAGGGCACGCTGGATCAGCGTGCGCAGGCGGTGGTTCCAGTCCCGGGCGCCGGTGATGGGCAGGCACATGTCCCGTCGTCCGGCGGCCGGCTGGGCGACCAGGAAGAGGTGGGACTGGGATCCGACGTCGCACAACGGGTCCTCGTCCATCTCCTTGCGCAGCAGGGTGAGGGTGTCGGCCTCGGTGTTGCGTCGCCGTGCGTGGAGTGCGACGACTTCGGCGTCGCCCATCTGGTACTTCGTCTTGTCGCCGCGGCCGAAGTAGCGGTTGTCGACCATGTGCGGTGCGACAGGGCTGGCCGGGATGTGCACGATGAGGTAGCCGGTCCCGTCGTCGACCGCCGCGCTGATCTCCTCGGTGAGGATGGTCAGGGGCGGGTCGGGGATGGTGCGGGCCACCTGCTCGATCTTCTCCGGCAGTCCGTTCAGGGGCTGGGGAGCGAGCTCGAAGGTGCGGCTCTCCTTGTTCTCCTGGACGCCGATGATCAGGGTGCCGCCGTGGACGGCGAACGAGGACAGGTCGCGTGCCAGTTCCTTGTTGTCGCCCTTGCTGTTCGGGGCCTTCTTCAGGTCCAGGTGGTGGCTTTCCTCGAACAGGCCGCCGTCGACGGCGGCCTGGAGGTCGGCCTCGGTCTTCGGCATCCACCGGGGGGTTGTCGGAGGAGAGGTAGATCGACGTCACTATAGGGTCCCGCTTCCCGTGATCCAAGGCCCGGCACGGGCCGTAGCCCAGGGGGCTGAGCGCCAAGGGTACGGAGCGGGTCCGACAACGGACCTTCCGTTTTCCGGGACGCTGTGGGGCACCCCCTCTTCGTCGGTCGGGCGGGTCAGGACGTCGCGGTCTGCTCACCGCCGGGCTGCGTGGCGGCTTCGGCGTTAGTCACGAGCAGCACCTGCGTGAGATGGGCGGCGGACTCGGTCGGAATCAAGCGAACACAACACCGGTCAATACAGCTTCACGGCACTGCACTCCCACTTCACTCGGCCCGAGGTTGCTGAGATAGGGGTGGGAGTTTTCCTCGATCGATGCGGTCCTGCCAGGTGTCGAGCACGAACTCCGTCACGGTCACGGTGCTGTTCAGCGCCAGCCGTGCGTGGCGGGTCAGCGCTGGACTCGGTGCGGTGCGTCCGTGGCCGAGTCCGAGCTGATTGCGCAGTTCGGCCAGGCCCTGCACCGTCGTGGTGAGTGTGCGCAGGATCTTGACCACCGTGGCACTGGCCTTGGCGTGGTCGGCCACGGCGTCGGCGTTCAGGCCTAGCAGCGTCGTGACGCGCTTGAACAGCGGCGGTAGGTCTTCACCGGGCGGGAACTCGATGTCCTGGTGCTCCAGGATGATCTTGCAAAGGCTTTCGACGAGTTCTTTGCACGAGGCGATCGCTGCGGCCGGGTCGCGTTCCAGGCCGGCCCTGATGCGCTCTTGATGATCGTGGAGCACTCGGGGGTCGGACAGCAGCGGTCGTGATTCGAACTTCAAGTCCGGTCTGGCGCCGTGGAAGGACGCGAGGGGTCCGCCTGCATACACCGGCAGCCCGCTGATGTACTCGGTCGGGTAGAGCTCGAAGCCGTCTTTGGTGAGGATGTCGTTGAGCTTCTCGGCCAGACGTTGGACCTCGGCCGGGTCACGCCGCACCACGGGGTGGAGCATTTCGGCGAGGAAGTTCAAGAGCGGCTGCGGAGAGTCGCTGCTGAGGCCGAAGCGGGAGTCCGTGAACACCCATTCCGGCGGCCAGTCGTCGTTGTTGATGCAGTGCTGCCAGATGTCTTCTCTGGCCGTGAGACGCCGGTAGCCATCGCCTTCGAGAGCGTCCAGGTCGTACAGGCGTTCCAGGAACCTCACCTCGTCCAGAGCGCCCCACCACCAGACCTTCTCGACGACCAAGAGGTCGATGAGGCGCTGGCGGGTGACGACGGTGAGCTGCTGTGGTGCCACCGGCTGCCCTTTCTTATGAGGAGTTCCAGCTCGCGCGGGCTCAGGTTGAGGCTGCGGGTGTGTTCCTCGCAGGCGGGGTCAGTGCGGGGGCCGCCTTGCGCCAGGGGGCGTTGGGGTCGGCGAGGGTGTCGAGCATCAGCTCGCACCAGGTGGCGGCGGTACCGACGGCGAAGCGGGCATGCCGGGGGCCGAGTCC
This sequence comes from Streptomyces sp. NPDC088254, assembly GCF_044740925.1. Lineage (NCBI taxonomy): Bacteria > Bacillati > Actinomycetota > Actinomycetes > Kitasatosporales > Streptomycetaceae > Streptomyces > Streptomyces sp. NPDC088254. The sequence continues at coordinate 19,564 of NZ_JBIURQ010000006.1, forward strand.
TGTGGGTGCCGCCAGCCGTCCGTGGCCGGTCCCGTACCGGTTACGCAGTTCGGCGACACCGATGGCAGCCGAGGTCAGTGCGCCCAGGATGCGCTTGATGCTGTCGGCGTTGTCCGGGCTCCCGCTGTTGCGGGCCGTCGGCACGGCCGCAGGGTGGAGGTGAAGGGCCTGCTGAGCCTGCTTGATCAGCGCGGGCAGGTCCTGGCGTTCGTCGACCGGCAAGTTGCGCTTGAGCAGTACGAGTTTGGCGGTGGCCTCGATGAGCTGCTTGGCAGCGCCGATCGCGTCGTCGGGGTAATCGGCCCCGAATCTGCGGAGCCGTTCGAGTTCGGCGTGGATGCCCGATGCCTCGGACAGGGCGTCGGCGTGCACGACCAGGTGGTCAATGCGGGCGGTGTGCAGGCGGAGTTCATCGTCCAGGCGGCAACCGTCCCGCGCGAACGCCTCTCGCAGCTCCGCCACCGTGTCGGCAGGCAAGCCGTCCCCGCCGGACTTTCGGCTCTCGCGGTCGAGGCGGCGCAGCATGCTCTCGAATACCCGCAGGGCCCGGGTCACATGGTCGTGGTCGGTCCAGTCAACGGACGCGGCGTAGGAGTCGAAGAGCTGTTTGCGGACGCCGCCCTCGCCGGGAGTGGCGTCAGGGTTTTGGGCGAAGTGTTCGTTCTCCCAGTACTCGCCGATCGCCCCTGCCACGAGACCGCTCATCAGTCCCCGGACGGCGTTCCGGGCGGTCCGGGAGAGCAGTTCACGATCAGGGGCGGCCATATAGGCAGATTACGGGGCTGGCATGCGCAAGACCCCGGAATTTTCACCCTTCACCGACGCTCGGCCGGAGACACGCGGCGTCACGCCTCACGGCCCGAGCGGGGAGCGCCCGCAAAGCCCTCCAACTGGTTCAGAAGCGTCACCCAGGTCACAGCGGCTGCCGTCACAAGAGTGCACGAGGCGGTCCACAAGACCAACATCCACGGGAAGGACTGCCCACGGCCGGAAACCCGCAACGCCACCCTGCCGCGCTCACGTCCTAGCGGGAGGCACCGCGGCTCCGCGCACCGCCCGGGAGACCTCGGTGCCCGAAACCGTCCTCGCCGCTTCAGAACACCTCACGAGCAGTTCCGACCGACCGCAACCAGGCCGTATGCGGCCAACGGCTGCCCGCCGTCCCTACTGCACGACGAGCCGGGGTTCGGGCTGCTCGCCGACCCCAGCGACGACGACTTGTGCAGACGGCACCCGGTCGGAAACGGGCTGGGACTACCATCTCTTGCTGATCACCGTTGCTGCTGAGCACGGTGATGTGCCGGGGACGGGGGCGAGTTGTGTATGTGTCCGAGGTGCTGGTGGAGCGGTTCCGGTCGTGCGAGCGGGTGCAGATACCGCTGAGGCCGGAAGTGACAGTGCTCGTCGGGGAGAACAACGCGGGCAAGTCCAGCGTGATCGATGCACTGCGCCTGCTCACGGACCCGCTGGACGGGCGCCGTGTGCGGTATTTCGAGGAGTCCGACGTCCTGAGGACCACAGCCGATCTGGGTGGTCCGAGCCTGCAGATGGACCTAGCCGACATTCATGCGGGGCAAAGCGGCGCCTACCTTGAGGCGCTGCTGCGCGAAGGGGCTCCCGACAACCGCACTGCGCGGTGGCAGGTGTCCTGGACTCCGCCGCAGACGGGCGGCCGGCGCGGAAGCACCGCCTGGTCGCAGGGCGCAGGCCTTCCAGTGACGGGAGAGCCTCCGGCGCGCGGTGGTGTGCGGCACGTCTATCTGCCGGCGCTGCGTGATGCGGAGCGGGAGCTCGCCTCGGCTGGCGGCGACCGGGTGCGCATGATCCTTCGCGGTCTGCTGGGGGACGACGACCAGGTCGATGCCTTCGTGGAGCGGATCGGCACCGAGCTGAAGAAGGTGGCCGCAGATGGGGACGTGGTCAAGGTCAGCGAGAAGATCAACGAACCGCTACGGGACCTGACTGTCGGCGCGCATCCCCAGGAGAGCGAACTGGCTCTGGCCGAGCCCACGTTCGCGTCGATCGCCCGCTCGCTGCGTGTGCTGCTGGGGGATGCATCTGTACAGCCGTTTCCCTTGGTGGCGTCGGGGCTGGGCTATGCCAACACCCTGTTCATCGCCACGGTGATGGCGGAGCTGGACGCGGCGGCGGAGGCCGATCTGACCGTGCTGCTGGTGGAGGAGCCCGAGGCGCACCTACACCCGCAGCTGCAGACTCTGCTGCTGCGCTATCTGCAGCGGCGGGCGAAGGCCTCGCGCCGCCGGTCTGCGGGGGATCCGGTAGAGCCTGCCGGACACCTGCAGGTGGTGGTCACCACGCATTCCCCCATCCTGTCGGCCGCGGCCAGTGTGGAGGACCTGGTGGTCATGGCCAGGTGGCCGGGTGAGCTGTCCGAGGGCTGGCAGGCACGGCCTTTGCCCATCCCCCGGCTGCGTCTGAGTCCGGACCGGGTGCGGCATCTGGACCGCTACCTGGATGCCACCAAGAGTGCCCTGCTGTTCGCCTCCCGGGCGATCCTGGTGGAGGGCATCTCCGAGCTTCTTCTGTTGCCCGCCCTGGCCGGGCGTGTCCTGGCCGCCGGTGAGGGTGCCGATATCAAGGCAAACCGGGAGGCGTTCGAAGCCCTGGAGCGGTTCTTCGGGACCACCCGGGTGATCGTGGACGGCGTCGGGTTCGAGGTCTACCTGCGGGTGCTGCTGGCGCCCGTGGACGGCATGAGCCTGGGGCAGCGGGTGGCGTTGATCACCGATACGGATGTGGCGCCCGATCAGCCGGAACCACCCCGGCTGGAGTCGCTGCGGGAGCTTCCCCGCCGCTGGGGTTCTCCCGGTAAGCTGCACTTAGCTGCAGCGCCGCGGACGCTGGAGCCAGCTCTGTGGTCGCAGGACAACATCGCCGCCTTGCGGGCGGCGTTCCTGCGCTGCGCGCCGCGCTCGCAGAAGCGCTGGGAGCAGGTCGTCAAGGCGGCGGATCCCGCTCTGGCGTTCGGGGAACTGTTCGTCACAAAGACCAGTCGAACCGTCACGAGCCCGGACGGAGAGCTTACAAAGGGCACAAAGATCTCCAAGGGCCGGTTCGCCCAGGAGCTTGCCGACGTTCTGGCCAACCCGGCGGTGGCGTTCACCGTGCCTGCCTACCTGGAGGACGCGATCCGCTTCGTCGCGGCCACGGACCGCACCGGCGCCGCTGCGGTGGGCGCGCCGTGACCGGGCCAGGGCAAGCGACGCCGGTGCGGGCCCGTGCCGAAGCGCAGCAGCAGGCTGCCGTGGCCGTGCCGGCGCCTGCCTTCATTCCGGCCTGCCCGGGCGCCGGCAAGACGCATGTGATCACCAGCCGCCATCTGCAGTTGCCCCGGCGACGGCTGCGGCAGGGCCGGGCGCTGATCTCGTTCACGCGGGTGGCGCGGGATCAGATGATCCGCCGCTGCCGCAAGACGGGCCGCGCCGACCTGGTCCAGGCACCGCACTTCATCGGCACCCTCGACTCGTTCCTGTGGGAGTTCCTGGTCAAGCCGCTGCGTGTGGCCGATCCCGTGCCCCGGTTGCTGGAGTCGTGGGCAAGCGTCAAGGCTCCCGTCGAGGACGTGGACCGGGTGATCTCCTTGCACCGCTTCCCCATGACCATCGATCCCTCGCAGAACCCTGCAGGCGAGGCAGTGGCCTGGGACAAGCTCCGCTACGAGGCCCGCCAGCTCATCGAGGCCAGCTCCTACAGCCGCCGCGCATGGGAAAAGAGGATCTTCGACACGCGCAAGTCGTGGTGCGAACAGGGGTACCACACAGGGCACGAGGCGCGGTTTCTGGCCCTGTGGAATCTGCGCAACGCCAAGGCCGCCGCCACACTGCTGCCTCCGCTGCTTTCCCGATTCTCGGAAGTCATCGTGGACGAGGCGCAAGACTGCTCCGCCGCCGACCTGGCGATCCTCCAGCTACTACACAACGCCGGCCTGCCTCTGGTCCTCGTCGGCGACCCGGACCAAGCCATCTATGCCTGGCGCGGGGCCGAGCCCCAGGCACTTCGGTCTTTCGCAGCAGGGCTCTCACCCACCACTCATCCGCTGACGGGCAACTGGCGCAGCTCCCCGGTCATCTGTGGACTTGCGGCCACCCTACGCACGGGGCAGCGCCCGCCGGACACGTCCGTCGTACGCGACGACGCCACCCCGGTCCTGCTGCTGCCTGCCCGGTTCGCCGCTTCCGGTGGCCGTCACCTGCATGCCCCAAGCGGTGCCAGTCTCTTCGACACCTTCGGTACGCTCGCCAAGGAGTACGCCGTCCAGGCGCAGGACTGCCTGGTGACTGCCTTCAAGTACGCCACGTTGCCGGGCATCAACCGGGAGAAACCCGATACCAGCGCCATCACCAGCCTGGCCTGGGCCCGCACCACCGTCGACACTCCGGGCGCCTCCGGAGAGGACCTCGCGCGGGCCTGCTTGATCGCCGCCCGTGTCCTGTTCGGCTACTGGTATCCGGAGCAAGCCGGCGGCCCCGACCGCATCAGCGCCGCCCACAGTCTCCCGGCCAACCAGGTCAACCGCTCCGCGTTCGCGTTCCTGCATAGCCTGCCCCCGCCCCACAAGAAGTGGGGTCCGCAGGTGTGGCAAGCCATGAAGGCCTGGCCTCCTCTGCCCGGGGCGGCGCCGCAGGGCAAGAAGGGACGCCCCGCCGGAGTTCCCACCGTGGCACGTCGCCAGGTGGCCACCGGCATGCGCACCAACATCGTCCATCAGCTCAAGGGCGATGAGGCCGACGGGGTTCTGCTGTTGTTGCCCGATGCTGGAAGCGTCCAGCGCTGGGCCACCGGCGATCCGGCAACGGACGAGGTGCTGCGGGTGTGGTACGTCGCTGTCACCCGTGCCCGCCGCTTGGCCGCCATCGCCCTGCTGGAAGAGGAGACCGATGCACTGGCCCAGTTGCTGACCGAGCGCCAAGTACCGGTCCGCGTCGTATGAGACCTGCTTCAAGCTGTCCGGCCCGCCGATATGGAGCCGGACCACACGTGGAAGAACCCTGCTTGTATCCCGTCGTCAGCTCGCGGACTGCACTGGTGAGCGCACAGCGAAGATCTCCTCGGCCGCGGCCGACTGGGTCAGCCACCCGCGCGGCGACGCACCGTCGGTGCTCGTTGCGGCCGACCGGTTCGCCGCCCATCTGCGGGATCTCATCTCCGCCTCGCGGGCGAAGGCGTCTGTGTCATGAACGGTCACACGGTGCTGTACGACCCCGAAGGCCGGATCGACACGCAACTGCCTCTTGATCGCGTAACGCGCGAGCGTGTGGTCCGGGCGGTGCTCGCGTGGTCCGACGACTACGAACAGGTCGGGCTGCTGCCGTCCGGGGCCGCCCACGCGGTCGCCGCCGATGTCCGCGCGTGCGCGGGCCAACTGCCCGACGACGACGGCCGGCGCCTGCTCGCTGAGATCGCGCTGGGCGAGGCCGACAGCCGACTGCCGCTGAGGTCCCGGAACCTGCACCGGGTGAAGAACGAGGCCCGCATACTGCGCGCGCTTTACGAACGGCTGGACCGGCTCCAGGGCACCGCACCCGCCGCGGAGACGACCGCAGTGGTCTCCCCCCTGATCGTCGCCCGGCACCTCCTCCCCCGTCGGCTCCGGGCGACCCGCATGAGGCCCCCGGCGGCCCGCTCTGCACCAGCGGCCGCCGGGGGCTTCTTCCCTTGCGACGGGCGGCTTCCCCCAGGGGTCAGGTGGCGGTGACGTCGGCGGGCCGGTTGCGTGGCGGGGTAGTGGTGAAGAAGGCGCGCAGGGGCTGGCTGATGTGGTTTTCGCGGCCTGTGCTTTGGACGGCAGCATCGAGCAGGGGCGCGAGGTCCTCGGTGTCGGAAGGGGTCAGGATGAGCCAGCGCAGGATGACCTGCAGTGTGAGGAGCCGGAGATTTCGCAGCTCTTTCAGTTTCTCCTCTTCTGTCTGGTCTTTGATCACGTCGCCGTGGACATAGATAGATCGGGCCTTGTAAGCACGTCGGACGATACCCTTGGCCTCTTCTTGGTGGTCACGGGTAAGAAAGAGTGCAGCCGCGCGGGAGAGGATGTTGGCGGTGATGCGCCCGCCTGTGTCGTTGGGGCTGATCAGCAGGGCTTCCAGGGCGATGACGTAGTCAAGGCGGAGTTCGTCGGCCTCCACCTCCCAGACGCCGTCGTCGTTGTAGGTGCGCTGGTAAGCGGCCAGAAGGTGCCGGGCTGCGCGTTCAAGTCGCCGGGCGCGCCGGCTGAGGATGCGCCGCTCGTGGGTCGCGCCTGCCATGATCGCGTCGATCTTCGCCGAGATCGCGGTGCAGAAGTCAGCCAGGGCCGGAAGATATTCGGCCGGGACATGGAAGGCTCCGGTGTCGCGGACCTCAACCTCCTCCTCTCTCCCGTACTGGCCTTCATAGACCTGGATGGTCGTCGGCACGTCTCTGGGGTTCAGATCGAAGCGGCGTCCGCGCGCAACGGTGAAGACCGAGTCCACCCGGAGAAGTTCGCTGTCCCACAACATCAGAGGAAGGAGTGCTTGCCAGTGCTGGGCTTCCGCACGCGGGCCGGTGAAGTCGAACCAGGTCGGACGACGCGTGACGGTGCGGCTGGGGTCAGGAACATGGAGAAACGGTGCGCCGGTGATCAGGTCGAGATCATGGCTCCGGCGCTGCAGGACGTTCAGCGCAGGCATCGGGATCGTCTGATTGAGTTCGTCCGCAGTGAAGGTCTGCAAGGTGTGCCGCCCCAGCGGAATCCGTGTTCCCTGGGGGAAGGTGCCGTTGAGGAGCAGCCATCGCTCGGAGACCGGTGCCGGGCCAGTACAGAAGGTGACGAAGCTGTCCGCGACCTCGGAGACGGGAACCGGCACGCCCTGGGCAATGAGACGTGCCGCCTCACCCAGCCCCGACTCCTCCAACAGCGTTCGGGAGTTCGGGACCCAGTCTCCGTCGATCTTGGCGTAGAGGTCGGGGTGCTCTTCCCTAGGCGCTGCGGCGGCCACCTCTCTCACCACGTCCTCCCAGTGGGGCTGGAGCATCAGTACCACGATGGACTGGGGTGTTGGGGACAGACCGCCCGCGTACTCGAGCCACGACAACACGGCCTCGCGCAGGGAGAGATGCTTGCTCATACGGCCTGAAAGTAGCGGCCCCAGTCGCATCTGAGCAGCAGTTTTCCAGCGGCGGAACCAGTAGCGACCGACCGCCGTTCGAGCAGCAGCTGACTACCACGTGACTCATACCTCGCAGCGTTGTTGAAGATCCCGCGACAGGCACCAAGGGGGTCTTCTCCCCCAAGGGGCCTGTGACGCATCCGAACCCAGCTCAGCAGACGCCGGTGACCCGCCCGAGGGCTTCGTAGTCGGTCAGCGTCAGCACCTGCGCTTGGCTGACAGTGTCGCCGCCCTGTACGACGTGGACGCGGCCGCGGCGCGGGCGCCCGCGGTCCTTGGGGGCGGGGCCAGCCACCGGGGCCAACCTGCGCCAGGTGTGCCGGTGGGGACCTGTCCCAGGACAACGGTGGAGAACTGCTCGCGGCCTTCCGGTCCCAGGACGCTGAGGGTGGGGTTGCCGGCGAAGATCACGTGCATGCGGACTATGGCGCAGGTCAGAGTCGGCGAGTCGGACCAAGTCCAGCAGCATCGTCTTCTTCATCATCTGTTCCTTCCAAGGCGGTGGTGCGATGCCTGGTGAACCGGGTGTTCTCCAGGCCGGCCGGACGTCGTGGCGGGTGCTGGCCCGCCCGGGGGACGGCGCGGAGATCGGACGTGGGTTCGGCGCAGGTGTGCGGTGATCTGCCCGAGGGCAAGCTGGGTCGACGGGGTCGACCTCGATCAGGGGGCGGCACTGCCAGCGGTCGGTGCGGCCGGCATCCGGCAGGTATACGCGCACAGCACTGCCCCACGCACTCAGCCGGTCAGCCGGTTCGACAACGCCCAGTCGGCGGCGTCGTCGGCCATGACCGCGATCTCTGCCAGTTCCCCGGCCTGCTCACGCAGCACGTCCACATCTAGCAGCAGCCGGCCATGGGCGTTGTGGGAGGTGGAGACGAGCGCCAGCGGTCGGAGAGGGGATGCGTCGAAGAGCGCTCCACGAACGCGGCGGCCGCCTGAGCCTTAACCCTCACGTCAAGGGCCCCTTCGGGGGCTCTTTCGCGCCCGGCCCAGCCGACCGACCAGCAGCGACCCGAGCTCCACTCTGCGAGGCTGGTAACCATCGCTTCTCCGCTAGCATCCATGGCATGCGCCCTGTTTTGAGGCGTAAATGCCCCGCCCACGGTGCACTCAGGCCGAGCGATGCAGCCGCGAACGACTGCACGTGCGGAATCCGAGCAGCGGTCGCCGTCCGCCCGGTCCCGATGGAAGCGGTCCGCATCGGAGCCGCCATTACCGCCTCCATCGCCCTGCGTCGCGCAGGGCGATGGAGGATCAAGCCGATCAGCTCCTCCGAGATACAGGCGACAGCTACAGCACGCCACGTCGTCCCGCCTCGTCCACGTGCCCGGTCTCCGTACGCCAGGAACGCCCCGCAGTGACCGGCGCAACGTATGTCGCCGATCACTGCCACGAGCCCGTCCCCGTAAGGCTGCCAAGCCCGGTCCTCGAAGGACCCTCGCGCCTCTAATAGTTCTCCCGCACGTACTCGTACGTCCGGTCGAACAGCTCACCTTTGATCGGCAAGCTGTACTCCTTCAGAACGGAACGCAGCTCGCGACGGACGCGCTTGTCGCCCGCGTCACTCGCGTTCCAGCCGGCGTAGGCGACCTCGACGACGATCGAGTCGATCCGCGAAACTATGTCGGGGACGATCTTGTGCAGTCCCGGTGGCGTGTTCTCCTCGACGATCTGGGTGAGCGCCCCGCGCTTGGGATCGGCCAGCCTGTCGAGCGCACTCTGGTCGCCCTGTTCCGCTGCCCGGTCCGCGGCGACCACATCTTGAGCGATCTTCAGCGCTTCCTCGAGGAACGCCAGCGAGTCCTCGACGTTCTCGATCGCCTTGGTACGGAGCTTCTCTATCCGCTCGGCCAGCGACCGGTACACCGGGCTCTCCGAATCCGCGAGCCGACGCCGCAGGCGCGCCTCGATGGAGTCGAGGACCTCCTGGTACACGTCATCGGACTTCGGCTCTGGCGTCTGCTGCTCGGAGAGCTTCAGCTGCTCGGCGATCTTCTTGACCAGCGCCAGGCCGGCAGCGTCGAGCGTGACTGTCTTCGACGGCATCGACTTCACGCCGACATCGGACATGTGACCGTGGATCAGGCCAGTGGTCTTCGCCCCGAGACGCGCCCAGAGGAACGTCTTGGAGACGTCCTTGGGCCGGATCGACTCGTACACCTTCGCGAGCCAGAAGTACTGCCGCTTGAACGGCTGGAGCATCGGGTGCGGGTCGAGGAACTCCCACACGGTCTGCAGCGCTACATAGGTCTCGATGAACTCTGTGCGCTGGCTGCCGCCCTCGGGCATCCGCTCGTGGGCCTCGGCGAGCGACTCGAACGACGAGTCGCTGGTGTCGATGCCGTCGAATAGATGGAGCAGACGCGTGAGGTCGGTGACGAACTTCCCCGCCAGCTTGGAGGCGTCGGTGACGTTGAGCTCGTCTTCGTCGTCGTCCTTCACTTCCGGACCGGCAACAGCCTTGCCGATGGCCTTCGCGAGCCCGATGTAGTCGACGACCCGCCCGTAGTCCTTGCGCTGCCCGGTGACAGGGTTCTTCCACGGGCGGTTGGGCCGCGTGATCGTCTGGAACAGGTTCGTGTCCTTGGCGGGCTTGTCGAGATACAGCACGCCCTCGATGGGCGCGTTGAAGCCGGTCATCCACTTCGCGGTGACGACGATGAACGACATCGGGTCGTCGACTTTCTTGAAGCGGCGCTTGAGCGCCTCCTCCTGCTCCGGAGTGAGCAGGTGCTTCCTGAACTCCTGCGGGGTCTCCTTGCTGTCGGCGACGTGCATCACCACGCCGACCTCGCGCATCCGCCCGTCCGGCATGACGGCCTCGCGGCGCTCCAGCTCGGCCTCGATTGCCTTGGTATAGGCGATCACAAGGCGCTGGTTGTAGGCCACGACCTGAGCCTTCTGCCCCAGGGGCGCGACGTAGGTGAGGAAGTGGTCGACGATGTCAGCACACACGGCAGTCACGCGCTCGGGGTTGGAGAGGATCGTCTCGATGTGAGAAGCCTTCCCCGACAGGAAGACCTTTTCCTCCTCGTCCAGGCCCTCCTCCGTGGCCAGCTCGTCGAAGGCCTCGTCCAGGGCCTCCTTGTCGAGGTTGAAACCGACAGCTCGGCCTTCCACGATCACCGGCTTGGTGAACCCATCGGCGATGGACTGCTCCGGCGTGTACCGCGACATCACGAAGTCCGGATCGTCAGGGTCACCGAACAGCTTGAACGTCGAACGGCTCTTGTCCTGGACCGCAGTACCCGTCGCACCGAAGAACTTCGCGTTCGGCACCGCCGCGCGCCACGCGTCGCCGAACTTCCCCTCCTGCGAGCGGTGCGCCTCGTCGACGAGGACCACGATGTTCGACCGGTTGTTCAGATGGCCAGCCTCCGCGAACTTGTGCACCGTCGTGATGACCACACCGGGTTCACCACTGCGCAGCAGAGCGTGCAGCTCGCGCCGGTTGCGGGGCACCGTCATCCGCGGCATGCCGGCGGTCTCGAACATCTCCGCCGTCTGCCTGACCAGATCCTTGCGGTCGGCGATCACGATGACCGTCGGCGCGCTCCCGAACTTTCCCGTCACCGCGTCATCACGCAGCAGACGGGCGGCGGCGAACGCCATGAGTTCGGTCTTGCCCGATCCCTGGTGATGCCAGATCAGTCCGCCTGGACGGCCTGCGAGCACCTTGGCGTGGATCGCCAGTGCCGCTTCGAACTGCGGGTAACGAGGCAAGAACTTGATGTCGACCTCGGAGGCGTCCCGAGCGTGACGGAACATCACCAGGTCCTTGAGGATCGGCAGGATCGTCTCTGGCCGCAGGAGCAAGCGCGCGGACCGCTCGACGCGAGCCGGGCCCGTGACGGTCTTCGGGTCGTCCTCAGTGGATCCCCACGGGGCCCAGATCTCGGAGTCGGGGTCCGGTATCGCACGGATCGGGGCCATGCGGAACTCCAGGCCCTCGGTGGCGACGTTGAAGACGTTCGTTGCGAAGAAGTTCGGGTACTCCTCCTCGTACACGTCGTGAAGGTCTTTCGCGGCGTTGACCCACGAGACCTGATGCTTCACCGGTGTCTTGGTCTCGGCAACGACCAGCGGGAACCCGTTGACGTAGTAGACGATGTCGAACCGGCGCGGCCTGGCAGCACCGTTGATGGTGACCTCGTCGGCGACAGTGAACCGGTTATTGCTGAGGTCTTTGAAGTCGATCAGCCGACGAGGCACGTGCCTGCCGTCGATCGTCGTGAACGAGTGGTCGCCACGAAGCATCACGGTCAGCCGCTCGTTGGCCGCGACGAGACCGTTGTGCGCATCGAGGACCACTTGATTGAGCTCGTGCAGCACGAGGTCCGCCGAATCGGGGTCGTCGACCAGCTCCGGGTTCAGCGCAAGTAACGCTGCGCGTGCCCAGTCCTCGACAATGACGTCATGCTCATCACGCGGCAACTCGTCCCCTTGGAGACGCTCCCAGCCAGCCTCCTCCGCCCACTCGAGCAGTGAACGCTGGATCGTGCTCGCTTCTGTCCAACCCACGTCAGGACACCTCCTCAAGCAGAGCGTCGTAGGACTCGGGAATCTCGATTTCCTGGTTGAGGAGGGAGGCGAGGAGCGCGGAGCGGAACGCGCGGAGGTGCGAGAGTTCGGCATTGCCCACGCGGAGAGCGTCAGCCATCGCGTCACACTTTGCTACGTATGCTTCCTGATCCGTAATCGCCTCCGGGACAGGGATCTTGAGAGCCCCGAAGTTCTTCTTATTGATTTTCTGCATCGACTTGCTTGTGCCAGATGCCGAGGCAGCGATACGTGCCCTGAACTCAGCAGCCGAGAGCAGATGTCCCAGGTAAGTGGCGAGACACCGTGATTCATCCGGTCTGATCCGCCAGATGAGGTCAGGTAGGTAGGTATCCGGCGGCACGTCGAATGCGACAGCAACGTAGCCAACCCGCTCAGGTGTATTCGACCGCGTGATCAACAGGTCTCCATCGTTCACAAGGTGAGCCTGTGCGTACCCCGAGTGATCATCGAGCCTCTTGGCTTCGTTCGCGTCGAAGTGCCCGAGCTGCACGGCACTCAACTTCAAGACACGCGCCTTACCTTGCACCGGCGCCTCGCCCTTTGTCTGGACGCTCTTACCACTGTCGATGCCGTCCACTACTGATGCGATGGGCACCTCGTCAGCCTCAGGTACATCTGCGCGGAGTACGCCCAACGTGCGCGTCGCCGCCTCAATCTCCTCTGTCAGCGCAGCGATCTGCGCGTCCACCGCAACCATGACGTCGACGATGCGGCGCTGCTCCGACAGGGACGGGAGAGCGACCTCAATCGTCAAGAAGTCAGCGGGTTTGACCCGTTCTCGCCTGCCGCCCATGCCGGTCGACAACGCCTGCAGTTGCTCCCACAGCCGTTTCTTGGTCGTAAGGAGTCGGAAGTAATCGGGAAGGATTCGCTCGCCGCACGTGAACGTCGGAAACTCCTGCGACGCGTAGGCCTCGCCCAGATCGTTCGGAGCAACGGTGATTGCTCCCTCGAATGCCTTCAAGCGGCTGTAGACGATCTGGTTCGGCCGGATGCGATTCAGCGTCTTGTACGAGGTCTCATCGCCAGCGATCGGGTCCCGGAACAACAGGCCCCGACCGCGGTTCAAGACACCGACGATATCGTAGGAGGCCGTCGCCGTGACCGGGACCGCGTCGACATCCAGCGCGATGACCTCGTCGAGCCGGACCCGCTCCCACTCACTCACCGGACACCCCGAACACGCTCAGGTCGACGCCTGCCGCTGCGAGCCGCTCGAACATGGCAGCCTCGGTCTCCATCCGGTGTTGGCGAGCATCGGCATACGCGACGAGCGCTGCACCCAGATCGGCAGTCTCCTCGGCCGCAACCTTGATGTAGCGGCCGATGTTCAGGTCGAAGCCGTTCTGCTCGATCTCCTCGAACGGCACCAGCCGGACGTTCGCGCCACCCTCACCGTCTGGGTCTTTGCCTGTCTGGTACGCCTCGGTGAGAGCCCTGACGTCATCCTCGGACATACGGTTCTGGTTCTTGCCCTTGACGAACCGGGCCGAGCCGTCGATGAAGAGGACGTGCTCCTTACGTTCGACGGGCTTCTGATCGCGGAAGATCAACAGGCATGCCGGGATTTGGGTCGAGTAAAACAGCTTGGGCGGCAGCCCGACGACAGCTTCCAGAACGTCCTTCCCGATGAGGCCCCGGCGGATCTTCGCCTCCGCGCCTGGACGGAACAGCACGCCGTGGGGCATCACCACGCCGACACGACCGGATCCAGGCTTCATCGACGAGACCATGTGCTGGACGAAGGCGTAGTCGCCGTACTTCGCCGGCGGCACACCGTAGATGGCTCGCGGATCCGAGGACCAGCGGTCCGCTCCCCAATTCTCCAGCGAGAAGGGCGGGTTAGCGATCACGACGTCGAACTGGCGAACCGCACCGCTGGGGGCCTTGAACGCCGGAACGCGGAGGGTGTCTCCGCGCTTGATGTCAAAGTCCTCGATCTCGTGCAGGAACAGGTTCATCCGGGCGATCGAGGCCGTCGTCAGATTGATTTCCTGGCCGTACGCCCTGAGCGTGCGGTGGTCCTTGCCGGACTCGCGCAGCTGGTTGATCGTCGCGACCAGCATCCCGCCGGAGCCGCAGGATGGGTCGTAGACGGACTCGCCGGGCTCAGGCTGGAGGATCCCGACGAGCAGGTTCACGACCTCACGGGGCGTGAAGAACTCGCCGGCCTTCTTGCCTGACTCGTCGGCAAAGTTCTTCAGCAAGTACTCGTAGCCCGCACCGAGCAGGTCGTGCGAGACCGTCGACGGATCCAGCCTGATCTTGTTGAATGCTCGGATGAGCCCCAGCAGCGCCGACTCCGGGATGCGCTCCTGGTTGCCCCACGAGGCGTCGCCGAAGACGCCCGCGAGCGAGCGGGGGTTGGCCATTTCGATCCGCTGGAAGGTCTTCGCGATCTCCGCACCGAGGTTGGTGACCTTCTCGGTGACCTCGCTCCACAGCGTGCCCTCGGGCAGCTCGAACCGGTGGAAGTCGGCCTCGATCTCGTCGTCGAGGTCGTCCCCGTACTCGTCGAACGCTGCGTCGTGCTCGTGCACCCAGGTGTCGCTGATCCACTTCCAGAACAGCATCGGGAAGACGTAGGTCTTGAAGTCAGCGGGGTCGACGGGGCCGCGGAGCGCGTTCGCGGCGTCCCACAGCCGAGATTCGAGCTCTTGCTGAGTGATCGTCACAGAGATGAGGTCCTTCGTAGAAGACGGTGCCCCGATTATGGCGGAGGGCACTGACATTTCGGGAGCCCGGTACGGCAGGCAGCAGCGACCTGCAGACGATGACCAGTACCCACGCTCCGAACCGAGCACGATCACAGACACGCTGAGACTGGATCTCTGCGCCTCGCATGCGATCGCCCTATGACCAGGCAAACGCCGCGACCACCACCTGTGCACTATTGATCAGCCCGGCTCGGCGGAGAGGACGCTAACCGGGTCCGGCTGGTCAACGCCCTGCTCGGCATGGTGCAGACCGAGGCGGCGCTCGCCGACGGTGTCGTCCTGGATGACGACGCCCACCACGCGGCGTGGCAGGCACAGCTGAAGGCCGCAGGTGCCGGGCAGGACGACCCGGCCAAGCGTGTCGAGTTCATCCGCTGGCAGGTCCTGCGGGCCGGCACGGCGCTCACGTTGATGGCCCAGCACCATGCGACCGGGCCGATCCCGCTGGCCGCCGCACACGCGGCGAGTGGCCTGCACCTGCTGCTCGGCGTGATCGCCGCGAGTCAGGACGCCGTCGCCCAGCGCGACGTGGACACCTTGGCCGCGCAGGCCGAACAGCTGGAGGCGGCCCGGGAGAGGCGCTGGAGACTGCGATCGGCAACACCGACATCCTGCTGAACATGCTCAAGTCGGTCGGCCTGTAGGAGGCGCTGGTGGCGGGGATGCCGAGTCCCGGGAACATGCAGCGGGTGCGTGCGAAGCAGATGGAGGAGGCCGCGGCGAGGAAGGCGCTGAAGGCCCAGCGGCGTGAGGAGAACGAGCGGAACCGGCTGGCCAAGGAAGCGTGCCGAGGTGACTCATCAGTACACGAACGAGACTCGATGGGGACACCGATGAGACGCCGACTGATGCCGGTGTACCTCTTGGAGTTCTGCGCACGTCCTCACGGTGTTTCGCGCGCGCTCCAACAGTGCCGCACTGGCGTCGCACACAGAGCCTTCGGAGGACTCACCTGTACAGGGATGCCGGGTGGCGTCTCCCAGGCGACACGACCGGGACACCACAAGGACGCCGTTCGCACTTCGCTGCGCCTCTTCTGGAAGGGCCCGGCTGGCGCTTCCGCCGGAGGCAGGGCCAGGCCGTCGACGACGTCCTCGGACCCTTGCGCGAGAGCGGCTTCCACGTCTACCGGCTGGCCAATGACTACGCCGCGGCCAGCTACCCGGCTGCCCTCGCAAGGCCCGCGCCCGCGGTGCGGTGCGGTGCCACGGGGCCGTCACCGAGATGAGCGACCTGGTCCTCTCCTGCACCGACGCCGCCACCCTGCCGCCCCGTTCCTGAACCGCACGCCGTACGCTCCGGGCGGTTGCGCCATGGCGAACTCGCCAGTGAGTGATGCCGCCGCCAGCGTGGATGCGCGGGCATGTTGCACATGCGCGCGATGGGGGGCACGCGGGGAGAGCAAACCTGCATGCCGGGCGTGCTGCTCGTTGTAGAGGGGTATGGGGGATTTTCTCTGCCTGGGTCCTCAGACGTGTCGGTGCTCAGCCTTGCCGAGCGCCGACAGCACGCGCGTTGGATTCCCGATCAGGTCGAGCAGGGCGCTGGTCCGACGCGCCCACCGAGCTGGATCGTCGCCCTCGGCGAACGCTGCGGTCGACTTGAACTGATCCCGGAGGTTGACCGGCAGACGGCCAGCCAGCGCCGCCGCGAGCTCACGGCCCAGAACAGCTCGCGGCGAGGCCGGCCGCATGAAGCGGGCCAGCTTGCCGGTCGCCGGGACGGGGGCGTCGGAAGCGGTCTCGAGGGCCGCGACGGCCTCTCTCACCCAGTCGGCGTCCCAGGCATCCGGGAGCGGAACTGGGACCTGCTGAACGCCGGCGATCGCTTCCCGCCCCAGCGCCAGGGAGAGCCCGCCGGGGTCCTCGTGGTAGTTGAGGTAGCGGGCGACGTCGACGCCTGGAGGGCAGACCTCGTCGAGGACGACGTCGCCGACGAAGTCGCTGGGATCGATGAGCCAGCCCTCGCGAACCACGACGGACGGATTCAGATGGACTCGGTACAGGTAGAACTGGTTGCCCCGGTCGGCCTGGTCGCGGATCCGACGCAGCATGTTGTGTACAGCGGCCTCGTACGTGCCGACGTGGAGGGCCCTCGCCCGCTGGTTCGCGGCCCAGGCGGCGACATGCTCGTCGCCGCCCATCATCAGGCGGGTCTCGGGCGTGAGGACGGCGGCCGGATCGAAGTCCCTCGTCGGCCAGTCCGGCTGCGTGCTCGTGTGGTACCAGGAGACGGTCGCAACCCGGTCGTCGTCGAGCGCCGGGTCGTCGGGATCGACCGTCACCCGGGGCGCGTCCTCGTGCTCGCACGTCAGGCCGCAGCCGGGGCACTCCTCTCCGCCCTGCTCCCACCGGTCGACCCAGTCCAGATCGACGACGAGGCGACGGTCGCAGCCGCCGCACAGCATCAGCCGGTCGCGCGAAAAGTCGATCAGTCGTTCCATGGCTCCATTCTCCGGGAGCGCTCCGGGGGCTGGCCAGGCCCGGCACATGTCGAGCGGACGACCTGTCGTCGTTGG
Source organism: Streptomyces sp. NPDC088254 (assembly GCF_044740925.1). Taxonomy (NCBI): domain Bacteria; kingdom Bacillati; phylum Actinomycetota; class Actinomycetes; order Kitasatosporales; family Streptomycetaceae; genus Streptomyces; species Streptomyces sp. NPDC088254. The sequence goes on from NZ_JBIURQ010000006.1 coordinate 36,510, forward strand.
CGCTCGCGCTCTAGAACGCACCTCTGGAACGCTGGCTGACCAGGCCAAATGCGGCCCAGGCGGATCGGACCATCACCTGATCATTTAAGGGCGTGGACGCGCCTGCGTTCCGCGTAATTCAGGGGTTCTGGAGTCCGGGCCGGGTTGAAGGTACAGGTCAGCGAGGTGGGAGCTGGTGACGCGACCGGATTCGCCTAGAGACGCGATTTTTCGGATTCACCTGCGCTGGCCTGGAGATTCTCCGTAAGGTCTGGAGCCGTGTACGTGAAGACGACGAAGCGGGAGAACAAGTCCGGCACGGTCCGGTACCTGCACCTGGCCCACAACGAGTGGGATCCGGTGAAGGGCCGGGCGGTCCCGAGGGTTCTGTTCACGTTCGGCCGCGAGGACGACCTCGACCGGGACGCGGTGAAACGCCTGGTCGCGTCTCTATCGAGGCTGCTCGAGCCGGGTGAGGCACTGGCATCGACCGCGGCGGGCGACCTGGAGTACGTCTCGTCGGTCCCGTTCGGCGGCACCTATGCTCTCGATCATCTCTGGCGGCGCCTGAAGATCGACAAGATCGTCGGGCAGGTGGGGCAGCCCAAGCGGGGCCGGCGCCGCGACATGTCGGTGACCGAACGGGTGCTGTTCTCCCTGGTCGCGAACCGGGCCCTGGCCCCGTCGTCGAAGCTGGCCGCCGCGGACTGGATCACTCACGACGTCCACGTCGACGGACTTCCCGCCACCGACGACGACGCCTGCTACCGGGCGATGGACTGGCTCCACGAAGTCACCGACGACCTGGAGAAGCGGGTGTTCGACGAGGTCGCGAACCTCCTCAACCTCGAGGTCGACCTGCTGTTCTTCGACACCACCAGCACCTACTTCGAACTGGAGGAACCCGACGAGCCCGCCGCCCGCGACGACAAGGGCCGCATCCTGACGGACGACCACCCTCCCGCCGAGGACGACGAAGAGCCGGCGGACCAGGCGGCAGGATTCCGCACATTCGGGAAGTCGAAGGACTCCCGCGACGACCTGCCGCAGATCGTGATCGGCATGGCCGTCACCCGGGACGGGATCCCGGTCCGCGTCTGGTCCTGGCCTGGCAACACCGGTGACCAGAAGCTGATCCGGCAGGTCAAGGACGACATGCGGGACTGGACCCTGAGCAAGATCGTGTGGGTCACCGACCGGGGATTCTCCAGCGAACGCAACCGCCGCTACCTCCGCCAGGGCGAGAACGCCTACATCGTCGGCGAGAAACTCCGCTCCGGCAGCCCGGAGGTGAAGGCCGCCCTGTCCCGACAGGGCCGCTACGGCGAGATCACCGGGAACATGCGGGTCAAGGAGGTGAAGATCTCGGAGACCGAACGGTTCGTGATCTGCCACAACCCCGAAGCCGCCACCCGCGACCAGCACATACGCGAGCAGCTCGTCGCCCAGCTCACCACCCTGATCGAGGACACCGACCGACTCAGCGAGTTCAAGCGCGGCGAGCTCCGAGGGAAGATCGCCGACCGGCCCGGCCTCAACCGCTACCTCCGCACCACGCCGGCCGGCAAGCTCCGCGTCGACCACGCAAAGATCAAGGCCGAGGAGAACCTCGACGGCAAGTACCTGCTGCGATGCTCCGACCCGGACCTGTCCGCGGAGGACATAGCGCTCGGCTACAAGCAACTTCTCGAAGTCGAGCGGGGCTGGCGGGACATGAAGCAGATCATCGACCTGCGGCCTGTCTACCACCGGCTCGAGGAACGCATACGGGCCCACGTCGTCCTCTGCTGGCTCGCCCTGCTGCTGATCCGCATCATCGAGACCACCACCGACGCGACCTGGCAGTCCGTCCGCCGCGAGCTCGACCGTCTCCACCTCGGCACCTTCACCGGCCCCACCGGCCTCTTCCGGCAGGTCACCACCCTCACCAAGCCCCAGACTGACCTCCTGGCCAAGCTCGGCATCCCCACACCGAAGCAGATCATCACGCTCGAACCTACACCCCGCTGACCAGCACGAACACCAGCGCCTAGAGAAACGCCTCTCAGGCGCCCTCACCCATGTCCGCGCAGGTCAGCCCCCAGATTCGCGACTCTAGGCCGCTGAATTACGCGGAACGCAGGACGCGTGGATAGCGCAAATGACTGGTGGTACCTCGCATGCGATCGCCCTATGACCAGGCAAACGCCGCGACCACCACCTGTGCACTATTGATCAGTCCGGCCCGCGGCCCGGATCGCCGCCGCGGGACGGTTTGCGGTGCACCGGCGCTGGGCGGAGCCGCGGAAGGCATCATCGGTGCGGTCACCGGCACCGCGCAGGCCCCCCGCGGCCTCCTGCTCGGCCGGCTCGACGCGACCGGCCGTCTCCGGCTGGTCGCCCGCTCCACGCCGCTGTCTCGCACGGCGGCGATCGAACTGGGTGCGGTACTGCGACCGGCGGGAGCCGAGCACCCCTGGTGGGGCCGGGAGTTCTCGGCGGGCTGGGGAACGAAGGAGCTGCTGGTCTTCCAGCCCGTGGTGCCCGAGCACGTCGCCGAAGTCGACGCCGATACAGCGCTTGACCTGGGCCGACACCGCCACCCGGTGCGATACCTGAGGCTGCGGGACGACGTGGCTCCCGGCGACATTCGGGAGTGACCGCCGCTCGCCGGACCGCTCTCGTGCTGCACCGTCGGGAGAGTGAGAGCTGGGTCAAAGGTGTCGACCCCCGGAGGGCACACTTCGTACGCCTTAGAACGCAAAGCAGAAGAAATTCCCGAGCTCGCCATCTGGCTCGTCCCCGGCATTACACCTCCGGGAATCCCTGGAAGGTGGAGGGCGCCTCTTGCCGGGAGCGCGAGATCGAATTTGGCGGGAGCAATGGGACACCTCTCACGATCGTTCCGTGGAGCGGCCGAAGCATCCCTTTCGATTTCCGCGGCATCCCAGGAACTCCTCTGTTCATCCGGCTCAAGTGCGTTGCCAACCAGTCGGCGTCTCTGAGGAGTTCCATGCGGGGACGCCGTCTCGGAGGTACCGGGGGATTCCGTCGCCGAGGGCAATGAGTGCTTGGGTCGCTCGTGCGCGTTGCCGTTTGGGGAGGAGGCGGAGCGCTTCCTCGGGCGCGAAAAACCGGAAGCCATTGAGCTCGTCGTCCTTGATAGACAGCTTCTCGACTCGGTCATTCGGTAGGACACCGCCGTCGAAGACGAAAGCGAGGAGGTCATCCCACGGGCCGTGAGGACCCACCCAGTCCACGCAGAGCAGGCCGCGCATCTGGACGCAGTCGGCTCCGAGCCCGAGTTCCTCGCGGAGCTCCCTCGCGACAGTGTCGAGAGGTTCCTCGTTGGCCTCAGCCATGCCGCCAGGCAGATCCCACCCTTCCTTGTAGGCCGGGTCGACTAGGAGCACGTGTCCTTGGTCGTTTCGGATCAGGGCGTCCGCGACCACGCGTTTCCGGGCCTGCTTGGCGTTGCCCTCAGCGAGGTACACATCACGACCGGGATCTCCCGGTTGAGGTGCGTTGCTCACACCTGGGACCCTTCCGTGACGGTGAGGCTGGCCAGCAGCAATCTACGGTGCCGGGCCACGACGGTCATATGGTCAAGGACTTCTTTGACCTGTCTGGAGCTGGCGTATGGCTCGAGTGCGGTCCGAAGATCCGCAAGGTCCCGACTGATGCGGATGGACCCCAGCGACTGGCAGGTTTCCAGTAGGTCGTGGGTGACGGCACAGGCCGCGTCCACCTGGTCTTGCGCGATCAGTGACTGGGCGAGCGTGATCTGACCGAGGCTACGGCTACGGGCCCGGCTCGCGTCGCGGAGCTTGAGGGCGCGGTTCGCCTCGTCGGTGGCCGCCGGAAGGATTCGTAGGTCGAGCAGGATGGATGCGGCTTCGCTCGCGAGTGCCGCGGCGTCGAAGGGGGCCACCCAGTCCGGCACTAGCGCCGTGTCGGCAGCGGCTAGTTCCTCGCGTGCCGATTCCAAGCACTGCTGTGCCTGCTTGGCGTAGCCGCCGCGCGCGAGCGCCCGGGCCTTCATGGCGTGGAGTCGGGCTGCCAGAACCGGCACAGGCTCGGCGGCGCGGAGCCGGTCCAGCCCACTGCGTGCAAGTTCGACCGCTTGGTCGGCGTGGCCTCTTTGGAGGGCCAGGTGGCTCATGCCGGCTTCCACATTGGCGGCGACAGACGGGTCGCCGGCTGCTTGGCCGAAACGCAGAGCACTGAGGAAGTGTCCCTGGGCAACGGTGTCGCGCCCCGAGTCGTGTGCCATCCAGCCGGCCATCTCCGTCAGCACTGCCGCGTCGCGGAACGCCTCTGCGCCTTGGACTGCGCCGAGACCGATGAGGCTGGTGGTGACTTCGGTGCGGAGGTAGAGCAGAAGCGAGTTGTAGACGTGGCCGCCGCCGAGTTGGCGGTCGGCGAGTCGGAAGGACGCCATCGCGTCGAGGTGAGGCGACAGCGCCTTTTCCTGCTCCTCGCGTGGTGGAGCGGGGCGCGGCGGGCCGAACAGGACCTCTGCGGGTTCCCCCAGGAGGTGCTCCAGGACTCTGCAGGTGTCGGCCCGCGGAGTGCCCTGGATGTCTCCGTCCATCCAGCGGTCCCAGGCGCTCCGCGAGACCATCGCCGTCGCGAGACGAGGGTTCTCGTCCAGTTGGGCCACTTCATGGGCGGCGCGCACAAAGTGGGAGCAGAACGACTCGAAGAGATGCAGGCGTCGTTGGTGAACCACCTGGCGAAATCGAGTGGCTCGGCGCATGGCTGTCGCCGCCGTCGCCGCTAGTTGTGAGAGCCGAAGCCGAGGATGGGTACTTCCCCACCGAACAGGTGTGGGTCCCGGCTTCGGGTCAGTGCCGGCCCATCCGCAGCTCCGATCACTTCCACCACGGGGATCTCGCAGATGAACTGGACGGTGGCACCGAGAAGGTGGGAGACGCGCCCGTCGGCGGAGGCGTCCTTGATGCCTGCTGCGACATGGATGTGTGGCGCCAGCTGGCCCTCTTCGGCGTCCCAGGCGAGCGTGCCACCACCGAGAGCCTCCAGATGTTCTACCTCGACCTCTTCCCACAGAGGAGCGTCCGGGTTCTCGAGGGGCTTGCAGTCCCCGACGAGTCGCGCAGTGCGGAAGCCCCCGACGAAGGAGGGGATGTAGCCAGACCGAATGTCGTGCTTGGCGCACGCTTCGGCCAGGCCGGAGTAGAAGTCCTCTCCGTGCTCGAGGACGACCATGATCTGGCGGCGGACGGTGAGCTCAGTGGAGCGCATGACGGAATCTCCGAGGGTGCGGTCGTGGGTCACCGGCAGGCGGCGAAGGCGGCTTCGATCTCAGCACGGGAGCTATTCGCACCAAGATGGGCGCTGAGCAGCAGCCGGGCCTTGAAGGGGTCGAGAGTGCCGGCGCCGATCAGTCCCCTTGCGAGCAGGTCGCTTTCCGATCCAGCAAACCCGTAGGTGCTCGTGAGCACGGAACCGGTGCCGATCCGGGAAGCAAGGACCACCGGAATCGTATCGGCGAGCGCTTCGAGCCTGTCACACCAGGAGGCCGGGACGTGGCCTACACCGAAGGCGGCGATCACGAGGCCCTGGACTGTGTCCTTGAGTGTGTCAAGGAGAGCGCCGTCGCTTCCGAGTGCGGCGGTGACCACCTCGACACGGGGCTGCGGGCCGCCGGGCCAAGGAACGGACGGGGTGCGCTGTCCGCGGTTGTGGATGCGAGGGGTGCCCTCCACAACGTGGCCGATGGGCCCGGCGTTCGGAGACGCGAACGCGGTGATGCTGGTCGTGTGCATCTTGCGCACGTGCCGCGCGGCGTGGATCTCATCGCCGAAGACAACCAGGACTCCGAGGCCGCGTGCCTCTGTTGAGGCGGCAGTTTGTACTGCGGCGAGGATGTTGGCTGGCCCGTCGGCGCCCGGGAGGCTCGCATGGCGCATGGCGCCGGTGAAGACCACGGGGATGTCCCCTCGGTAGTACAGGTCTGCCAGGAAGGCGCTCTCCTCGATCGTGTCGGTGCCCTGTGTTACCACCACGCCTCGGATGCCCTCTGCCTCGGCCTTTGCGATGTGCTCCACCAGGGCAACGATGTCTACCGGAGTCAGTGAGGCGCCTGGGAGCTGTCGGAAGTCCTCCACAGTGATCCGCGAAGCACTGCGCAGGTCAGGAACGGCGTCGACCAGGTCGGCTCCGGTTAGGCTCGGCGTCGCGCCCCCCGCCTGGGAGCTGCGTGTCATGGCAACGGTCCCGCCGAGAGTGATCACTTCGACGGTGTCGTTCGTGCTGGAGGAGGCTGGCACAGGAGCCCTTTCAGGGTCGCGGAGGCGGGAGAGCGTAAATCGTTTCAGATTCTGGGGGCGAAGGTGCCGAGGAACGACAGGGCATCGTCGAGGCCGTCGCTCGTCAGCAGACGGCTCCGCGTCCGGACGAGGCCGGCGACACCGTGCTCGGCCACTTCTCGGCATCGTGTGGTGATCCACCCCCAGTCGATGTCCAAGTAGCGAGCGAGCTCTTCCAGGCGCCCCTTCGGGTCGGGGCTGATGAGGATGTTGATCTCCTCGGCATCGCCGAAGGCGGTGCGATACGAGCGAAGATCCCCGCGGCTGCTGGTGGTGCTGGCGGCCCACAACGCCTCTCCGGTACGCACCCAGTTGGCGACGACGGCCTTCTGGCCAGGGATGAATGCGACACCGTCCATGTCGGCGTACGCGGGGTTTGTTACGAGTCGGACGCGGATGCCGTGGCGTTCCATGAGGGCAATGGCGAGCAGCAGCAGGATGCGTTCGTAGCGCTCGGTGCGGGCGACGGCAGCCTCAGGGACGCAGAAGACACGGGAGGTCGTCTGGCCGCCGTCGACGAAGCGGCCCATGCGCCGCAGATAGTCGATCTTGTGGGAAAAGATCACCCACGGTGCTGCCTCGGCGCCGCGTTGTTCGCGCGTCCAAAATGCGGGAATCTCTCCGGCGCTTTGGAGTTCCCGCTCGATGTAGTGGGCGCAGAATGCTGACCCCCACCAGCTGGACCCCGCAGAGGTCAGTTCCAGCAGCTGGCGGTTGGGGGCAGAGCGCGGGAGCGCGAGGTAGGTGTCCAGGTTATGGCTCTCGGCGTCGAGGGCCTGGTCGTCGGCGAGGAGACCATCGTCCAGTTGTGTGAGGGACCAGAGGATTCCGTAGGTGAGGTCGTCGAGGAGGTACGCCTTGGGGATGGAAACGGGATTGCTGCGGGCCGTGGCGACAGCTTGGGCCCGTCTTGCCGATGCGGCGTCAAGTACGTACAACCCGTAGTCCTCGGCATGCTCTGCCACGCCGAGGAGGAAGCCGCGGCGGGCAGCGGGCCGTAAGAACTGTTTCAGGCCTTCGTCGGAGTCGAGGACGCGTACCTCGTCGCCGTCCTCCTCGTGTACGGCGGTCATGACCTGTACAGCGGCGGCTGTACCGGCCAGGGAGTCCCGGCCGGTGAGCTCCCACATCCCCGCGGCTCCGGTAGCCGGCACGATGAGGCGCGATGTGGAGGGCCAGCGGTCGTCAATCACCGCCGCCGCTTCGGTGGTCGGCTGGCGAAGCTCGGCAGGTGTACGGGCCGGGCTGAACAGTTCGTCGGTGGAGTGACCGAAGATGTGTTCCAGGATTTGCGCCGCTTCTGACCGCGGCCGACCACAATAGGTGGGCTGCGCCCAGCGTTCGAACGTGGTGCGTCCGACGCTTGCGGTGGCAAGGCGACGCTGGCCCGTAAGCTCCGCCAAAGCCCGCCCGCCAGCCGTGAAGTGGATGCAGAACTCTTCCCAGCTGTCCCAGCCACGTCGCTTCAGCTCAACGTGGAACAACGTGGGGCGGCCCATGGTGCGGCCCTCCTCGGACGAAGGCGGGGGACGAGCTGAGACCGGCACAGCCAGCGGCACATGCCACAAGCCGCGACGGATCTCGTACGCATCGTGACCCTCGCTAGGATGCGCCTGTCGACCGGGAGTTAGCAACATGAGTGAGCAAATTGCTGAAGAGATTTGTTGTCGGGAGCCCGGCGAGAAGGCACACTAACCGGCATGTCGCCCGGTAACGAGGCACCGTCGTCACTGACGCTCCGTGAAGTAGGCGCGCGCATCGAGGAGTTGCGCGAGCGTCATGGCTTGACGCTGGCCAAGGTCTCCGCGCTGCTCCTGGAACACGAACCGCCGCGCAGACTGGGGCCCAGTCAGCTGAGCCGCATCGAGCACGGCCAGCGCAAGCGCTTCGCCCAGGAGGCAGCCCTGGCGCAGGCGATCCTTGGTTGCATCGGAGCGGAGCCCGCCGAGCGGGACGAGATCCTTGCGCTGCTGAGCTCCGACAGCCCGTCCACCCGTCCGCGGCCGGCTCTTTGGCGACGGAATGCCGGAGTCCTCGGGCCGATGAACTTCGAGGGGTTCCTCGCCCTGGAGCAGAAGGCGACCCTGTTTCGCACGTACCAGCCGCGGATCGTCCCCGGCCGTCTTCAGACCCGGCAATACGCGCTTCACGTCATCGGGCGCATGCGTCCCGATCTGCGCCCGGCCGACGTGAAGGCACTCGTCGACATCCGCATGGACCGCCAGAGGCGAAACGCCGGCAGTGCACTCAGCGACTTCCAGGCCCTGATCGACGAGGACTGTCTGCGTCGCACCCTCATGGACAAGGCTGTCCTGGAGGAGCAGCTGGAACGGCTGGTCGACGAATCCGAGCAGCCCAGATGCACGATCAGGATCCTGCCCGGTGCGGACACCATCGGTGTCCACCCCGGCGTCGCGGGCGGATTCGTACTGATGGATTTCCCCGGGCCTGCGCGGTCCGTCGTATGGCTCGAGAACATGGTCAGCTCGGGGTATATCGACGAGGAGCTGTACACGGACCGCTACGCCGCGGTGTTCACCGACCTCTGGAACCAAGCGCTGGAGCCAGAGGAGACCCGCGTGCGCCTCAAGAAAATGATGAAGGAGTTGTAGTGACCGTGCAGTCGCAGAGGCCCGACCTCTCCAAGCTCGATTTGTCCCGTCTGGAGGGGACGGTGTCGACCTACAGCGGCGGGGGTGGGGACTGCGTGAGGGTTGGCCGGATGGGCGACTGGATCCTGGTCAGCGACACCAAGTGCACCGACCGCCCGCCCCTGCTGTATCCCCTGAACGGAGCTCGTGCCTGGATTCAGAGCGTGAAGGACGGAGCGTTCGACCCGATCGCAGGCTTGGACTGACGTACGAAGTGACCCCTTGGGGTCGGCCGCCACGCCAGTTGAGGCCGGCCCCATCGGATCTGTGCCCGTCACAACGGCAGGAACGCCACTTGTTCAGGCCGACTGTCGGCCGAAAAACTTGTCCGGCTCAGCCGAGCCCCCCGACTCGCTCGTGCATGACAGGCCGTCCCGCCAGCATCTGCAGGCTGAGCCTCATGCGGGCGAAGACGGCATCGATCTGATCAACCTCGTCTTGAGAGAGCGAGCCGGGCAAGGCATCGAAGCACTGCTCAATCAGGTGTTCTTCCGCGACACCGACGGCGACGAGCGCATGGGGCGCCTGCTGGAGGCTCGACCGCAGCAGGAGCGGGGCCAAGGTACCGTGCCCGGATCCGAATAGCCCGGCCAGCTCCCGCAGGCCGCCCTCTACAACGGCGGCAGCCGCCTCGGGACAAACACCTTGCCCGCAAAGTGCATCCAGAGCCCTGCGGTTGCGCTGGCCGACGAGCATTCCGTGCCCGAGAGGCGAAGCAACGACCAGTCCCAGGCCCTTTCGCGCGGTGAACTCGCTCAGGCTCTCGCCCTCCTCCAGGACGGCTGCGGGCAGGAGGCCGTTTGCCTGGGCCCACACCACGTCAGGCTGGATCTCCTCGACCAGCCAGAGGAAGCGCCGTATCTGGTGGACGCTGTCAGCGCTGGTGGGGCCTCGGAGGCCGATTGCCCCGATCTGCTCAAGGTCGCGCATGGCGTGCATCTGCGCGACCACGGGTCCCAGGTACATATCTCCGGGGCCGAAGTCGTACGAGTCCAGCACGTAGACGGCCAGGTCCTCTCGGTACAGATTCTCCAGCGTCTGCTCCAGCTGGTGGCGGACCCTCGGGCCGGCATACGGGTGTGGCGCGGAACCGCGCAGTCGCCCGACCTTGCTGATGGCGTGAACCCCATAGTGCCGGTACTCCCGAAGGACCTTCCCGACCAGCCGCTCAGCATGTCCGTCGCCGTGAGCATCGGAGGTGTCGACGAACGACGCTCCCAGCTCAATCGCCCTGCGCAGCCCTCTGAGGATCTGCCCGTCATCGACGATCTGCTCAGGGAAGTCCCAGCGCGTGGTCCCTGTGCTAACGCCCAGCGGGCCGAGACTCAGTCCGGGAGTGAGGGCTCTGGGGCGCAGGTCGCAGCCCTTCATCGCCCTCCTCCGGCCGGCTGGTGAAGAAACAGTGCCACGACGCTCTTGCCCGTGTCAGTCGGCCGCACGCCCCACGAGCTCGCCAGAGTGTCAATCAGGAAGAGGCCGCGCCCTCCCTCGTCCTCGAGTGCCGGCTCCTTCGGCTCACGCGAAATGGCGGTGATGTCGCGTCCGCTGTCTTCGACTTGGACAACTGCACCCCATTCGTACAGGTCCACCGCCATCCCTATCGGCTTGCCGGCCTCGACGTGCTGGTGAGCATTTCCCACCAGCTCGTCGGCGACCAGGACGATGACGTCCGTCCACGAGTCGTTCTCGTCGGCGAGTACCTCGTGGACGAGGTGGCGGGCGACTACCTGGGGGGCCAATAGGCCAGTGAGGTCGGCCTCGGCGTGTGCGAGTGGCTCGCCACGCAGGCCAGCTGCGCTCGCCGAGGTTGTAGCGGGAATGGGCATGCCCTCGTCTCCTGGTTGCTCTGAGACGCCCGGGGGCGTGGACCGGGGTAGTCCTCTGGACCACGTTGGCTCATGGCAGATCGGCGCGGTACACGAGAAGGCACCCCACTTCACCCCACTTGGATGAGTGCGCTGGGCCGCATCCTGGCCGCCAGGCAGATGAATTACCCCAATTGCCTGGTTTTCTCGCGGTCGGGGCACATGCGGCGGCGCGACCGGGGGTCGACGTCCTTGGGCACGTTGCCGCACGGCCACAGAGTTCACCCACCCGCGCACCAGGCCCGCTCAGGGGGATCTGACCAGCCGCAACGCCACGCCTGCACACCGCATCCCGGACCCGCTCGGCCGCATTCAGAGGGCTGGCTACACACAACGATCCATGCTGTCAAGCCACTTCAGCAAAGTGGGGTGAAGTGGGGTGCCGGACTCATCAGGTGGCCGGGCACCTGATCCGAACGGGGAACGCTCGGCAGAATGTTCCTCTAAGGGCCTAAATGTCCCTACGTCCGCAATTCATACACGAGAAGCCAAAGGCTCTGATCGCTCGCCCCAAGTGGGGTGAAGTGGGGTGCGGATTCATCTACCGATGGCGCTGGCGACCGGGAAGGCTTTGGTTCACGACCTCGGCTCATCCGAAGCGGCCGCCTGCTGCCCTTCGTGCACAGGACTCGGTTTCCCCTCAAGGATCTCGACTAAGGAACCACCACCGTGGCGACTCACCCCTCGCAGATCGGCGTCCTCGGCGCGCTCCCGTCCGGCATCACCAGGCTGGTGTGCTGTCGCGAGGACGTCCTGAAATCGGGCTCGGCGGCATGAAGAACAACGCACTCGGCTTCCTCGGCTCCCGGGCTCCCTAAGCCGTCACTGGGGTACGTGAGCGGCGGCCGCGTCCGTCGACGTCGCACTCATCGACCTGGGCACCCGTTTCGGCACTCCCCCGTATGCCGCTCGGGCTGCCCGACCTGGGCTCCGACTTCCGTCGCCTGGGGATCGCACGGGCCCTCGATCCCCGGAAGTTGAGAGCGAGACTCAGCGCAGCCTCGCGCTCGGTCTCCCGGCTGCCGCCGGCGCGGGGATCCACTCCGCCCAGCGGCAGCCGGCCCACCTGCTGTCCCGCGACCAGCGGGCACGGGAGCGCGGGCACAACTGCACAAGGCTCGTCGCTCCTCGCCCCGCTCACCGTGGTCCCTGCCGCGAAGGTTGCGCACTGACCCGACGACGGGCTTCCCGTCCTGACCGGAGAGCTGATGACTCCCCTGATCACGCGCCATGCCTGGCAGATTCAATTCGGCGAGGCTCCCCTCCCACCGAGGCTCCCGCGCGACTTCGACATCGTCCGCGTCGGCGTGGGTCTCGGCATGGCTTCGGTCGACTTGATGGTTGACCAGAGCCGCGAGGTCGGACCGCTGCTGTGCTGCCTCACCCACCAGGTCCTGCTCATCCCTGTGGGATCCGGTACCGCCGACCGGTGGGGGGCACCGCATTCCGTTTGCAGCAGCGGCCGGAGCCTCCAGTGCCCCACCAAGGGGTATCAGCTGCCATGCCGGGCGCGGTTCTGGGCCAGTGTGCCTGAGCCAACGGCTGCCGCGGTCACGGAGTCGGCAGCGCTTCATGAGTCGCTCAGCCAGACACGGGCCGGGATGCGTCGAGTCTGCCGGGCTCGCCGGCGCGAGGTGTGCCATGTCTGAGCACTTTGCCCGCGAGCAGGCCGCGACTGGCGGCAGCCGTCGCAGGGCGCACGCCGATGGCAGCCTTCGCCTGCCCCCCGCAGTCCTTTCCAGCGCGCTCTCGTCCCTGGCAGTGGGTGGGGCGTGGCTCCTCGACCGGCTCGGCGCCGTGCCCACCGAAGCCGGCGTCGTCGGCGCGGGCGCCGCAGCGGGGGGCCTGTTGTGGTGGACGGTGACTCGCTCTCGACGCGCCCACAGAGCTGTTGCGCACATCTTGCAGCTCCGCGCCGAGCACGATGGAGCGCTCAGGCAGCTCTGCGCCCAGCGCGACGAAGCACTGCACGCCTTGGCCAGTGTCATGGCCGCGATCGACAAGGGCCGGGAACAGGTGCGCTGGGCGCTCGGGCAGGCCCAGCAAGGCGCGGCACGGACCAACTTCGCCGAGCCCGCTGTCCAGCCACGCACAGGCGACGTGCGCCTCGATGTGATCCCAGCTATCGAAGCGGGGTTCACCGAGGCCTGGCAAGCCGTGATGCGGGCGGCGGCGCATACGCACGGTGTGCTGAACCCGCAGGCAGAGCTGGCTGAGATCTTCAAGTCGGTCGCTCCCCGGCTTCAGGGCCTGGTCAACCGAAGCATCAGCGTCATCTCCGATGTGGAGAACGGCGTTGAGGATCCGGACCTTCTGCATCAGATCTTCGGCATCGACCACCTGCTGACGCAGATTCGGCGCGCTGTGGAAAGCCTGGCGGTCATAGGCGGGAGTCTGCCGTCCCGCAACACCCCGCCCATCCTCGTCGCGACGACAATCCGGCGAGCTGTCGCCGAGATCCCCGAGTACGCGCGGGTGCGTGTCGAACTGACACCGGTGACGGCGTCGGTCCCCGGATACGTCAGCCCCAACCTCGTGCACCTCCTGGCCGCACTGATGGAGAACGCCACAGACTTCTCCACCGAGAAGGTTGAGGTTCACACCACCCAAACCGGCGACGGCATCGCCATCGAGGTAGTCGACCGCGGTACGGGGATGTCTCAGGACAAGCGTGATGCCCTCAACCGGCTCCTGGCCAACCCCGAAAGAGAGGACCCTCGCGACCGTCTACGCACGGGCCAGCTCGGACTCCTGGTAGCGGCACTCCTCGCCAGGCGCCACAAGATCACCATTCAGCTTCGGCCCAACATCGTGGGCGGCACCCACGCAATCGTCTTTCTGCCGAGCGAACTACTCGTCGAGGCCCACGAGACGCCGACGCAGTCCGCCGCTGTCGCGGGCGCACCAGCCTCGCCTCCAGGCCCGAGCGGCGCGCCGCACTCCGGCAGCGCAGGGTCGCCCAGGACGGGCCAGACACACGATCTTCCGCCCACGCCCGCCCGGCCGCACCCTCCAGCAGACGCCGGCAGCGACAGGCCGCCGTTGCCGGTCCGGGACGTCAGCCAGCCAAAGGACCAGGCGCCGCGACCGCGGCAGCAGGAACCTGCCGGCCGTCCCACTGGCGGCTTGATGGCCAGCTTTCAGTCTCGTGCGCCCCTCGATGAGGGGCAGCGGCAGTCGGAAGCTCCCAACACACTGACCGCCACCGACGCCCCTTCGACCACCAATCCCCCCATGCAGAGCAGGAGTTGACAATGGACGCGGACAGCCAGGCCATCACCAGCGACCAGGCAGCGTCGGCGCGAGCCCAGTTGGACGGACTTCTCAGCAGCTTCGTGAGCCGGATCCCTGGTGCCCAGCACGCTCTCCTGGGCACTGGTGACGGCCTCAAACTCGCCTATACGGAACAGACGGTTGACGAGGCGGACACCACAGCCGCGGCCATCACCGGCATCTGGGCCCTGGCCCGACAGCAGTTCAAGAACGCCAAGGGCGGTGTGCGTCAGGTCGTTGTAGAGCACGACGCCGGATACCTCTTCCTGATGAGCGCCGGAATGGTGAACGAGGCGGTCCTCGGCACCGTCCTGGCCGTCGTGACCGACCCCCAGGCCGACGTGGGGCAGGTCGGGCACGAGATGGAGAAGCTGATCAAGGGGCTCGACGAGCACCTGATCATCCAGGCCCGGCGCAACAACGGCTACAACACGGGACTTTGACGTGGGTTCGCGTGGCGGGTGGTCCGACAGCACGTTAGGGGATGTGCGTCCTTACACAATCACCGGAGGACGCACCCGCCCTACCCACCCGCTGCACCTGACCACCTGCCTTATCACCGAGGCCACAGTCCTGCCCGCTCAGCTGAGCCGTGAGCACGAGTCGCTGCTGTTGCACTGCAGCGGCGCTCCGTGTTCCGTCGCGGAGCTCGCGGCTCGGCTGCACCAGCCGGTCCAAGTGGTCAAAGTCCTGATCAGCGATCTTCTCGACGCTCAGGCACTCGCTCTCGCCAACCCCGCTGGCACGTCCGACCCCGACGTGCACCTTCTGGAGAGACTGCTCAATGCTCTACAAACCTCCCTCTGAAGGCGACCGCCACGGGCGCGCCAGCACACCTGCGGAAGAACTCAAGATCGTCGTGGCAGGCGGCTTCGGCGTCGGCAAGACCACGATGATCACGACACTCAGTGAGATCGAACCTCTGACGACCGAGGAAACCCTCACCGTTGCCAGCGCAGGGGTCGACGACCTCGAAGGAATAGCCGACAAATCCGTCACCACCGTGGCCATGGACTTCGGCCGGATCACCTTCGCCGACCCCCACTCGCTGATCCTGTTTCTGTTCGGAACCCCCGGACAGGAGCGGTTCTGGTTCTTCTGGGACGACCTCTCCTACGGTGCCGTGGGCGCCGTGGTGCTCGTCGACACACGGCGTCTGCCGGATTCCTTCGCGGCCGTCAACTGGTGTGAGGAACGTGGCCTGCCCTTCGTCATCGCGATCAACGAGTTTGACGGCGCCTTCCGATACACCCCCGACGAAGTCCGCCAGGCCCTCCGTCTCGCCTCGCGCATCCCCGTCATGACCTGCGATGTGCGGCAGCGCTCCTCGGCCAAGCACGTCCTGATCACTCTCGTGCGCCGCAGCATCGAACTGCGCGGCGTCTCCTCCTCTGGAGCTCTCACATGACCCGCCCGAACCCCACCACGCCACCAGCCCAGACCGCCGAACAGCTCGCGCGTGCCGACGTGCAGCGTGCTCTGGGCCTCACCGGCCCCGACGCGGAACTCGACGCCTTCGCCATCCGGCTGGCACAAGCCGCCCGGGTGCCCTACGCCATGGTCAACATCTTCGGCGCTGAGCAGCAGTTCTTCGGTCTGGCGACCCCCGGCGACGACAGCGAGCTGCCCACGGTAGGCCGGAGCATGTCCCTCGACCACGGCTTCTGTCCCGAGGTCGTGCACAAGAAGAAGGCACTCATCCTGCCTGACGTGTTCGCCTCCCCCCGTTTCGCGGGCAACGCGGTGGTGGACCTGATCGGCATCCGCACCTATGGGGGCGCACCCCTGATGCATGAGGACATCGCGCTCGGGACCGTCTGCTTCGTCGGTCCCGTCGAAAAGCCCCTCGCCACGGGTCAGGGATCGCTCCAGCTGATCAGACAGTGCCGCGACGAGGTCATGGCCTTCCTCTATCGCCGCGCCGGCTTCCAGCCGCCGCACTAGAAGACACCCCGCGCCGCGCCCGACAGCGCTCTCTCAGGGAGGGAACCCCACCATGTCCGCCTCGTATCTCGCTGCAGAGCACCACCAACTCCGTGAAGCCGTACGGGGTTTCGCCGAGTCCCAGGTCGCACCGCGTGTGGATCAGATGGAGCGGACCGGGGAGATCGAGACCGACCTCGCGGCCGCGATCGCTCGCCGGGGATGGATCGGCGCCACGATCGGCGAGGAATACGGCGGCATGGCCGCTGGCCACTTGGCCAAAACGATCATCATCGAGGAACTCTCGCGCGTCAGCGCGGCCATGGGAGCCATGGTGCAGGCGTCCCAGCTCGGAGTCGCCAAGATCATCCATTTCGGAACTGAAGACCAAAAGCGTCGCTGGCTGCCGAAGATTGCCGCCGGGGACTGCCTGCCCACCATCGCAGTCACCGAGACAGCATCCGGCGGCCACGTTCTCGGCATGGAGACCACTGCCGTACGCGACGGCGACGAATACGTCCTCAACGGCGCGAAGGTCTACGTCGGCAACTCCCACATCGGACACCTCCACGGCGTGGTCGCCCGCACCGGCACAGGATCCGGAGGCCTGAGCGCGTTCCTGGTCGAAGCCGGCACCCCCGGACTGACCCGCAGTCCGCACCCGGAGACCCTGGGGCTCCACGGATTCAGCTTCGGCGAGCTGATCTTCAACGACTGCCGCATCCCTGCGAGCAACCGACTGGGCGCCGAGGGCGACGGCAGGGACGTGGCCTACTCCTCCAGCATCCTGTACGGGCGCCTCAACCTGACCGCCGTGGCCCTCGGCCTGCACCAGGCCATCCTCGAGACAACCACCGCCCTCTGCCACGAACGCAAGCGCTACGGCAATCCGCTCCACCACCTGCCAACGGTGAAGGACAAGCTCGGCCGGATGCAGTCACGGCTGATGACCGCACGGCTCTCCGCCTACCACGCGGCAAGCCTCCTCGACCAGGGTCTTCCCTGCGACCCAGAGTTGATGAACGCCAAGCTGGTCGCCGAAACCGTGCTGGACTCGGCGCGCGCCGCAATGGAGATCCACGGGGCCGCAGGCCTGGTCAACAACCGGCCCATAGGCCGCTACGTACGCGACGCCTACCACATATACGCGCCCGCCGGCACATCCGACATCCAGGCGCTGCGGCTGGCCGAGTTCGCCCTGGGCATCGACAAAGGCCACTACTCCGAACGTCTCGCCAGCCAGCCGGACAGCCCCACCACGCAGGTCGTGCCGGCCTGACACAGCACATCGGGCGGCCGAGCCGCACCGCCGTCAGCGGCCCTGCCGCACGCCCCGACACCGCTTACTCGCCTGGAGACACCGCATGGCCACCGTCACCGCCCCGCTCGCGCCGCCCCACCACGGCACGGCGGACAGGCCAGCCGCAGACGTCGAACCATGCCCGACCATGCCGGCCCTCGACGATCCTGAACAGGAGGCATTCGGACTTCTGGGCCAAGCGTGGCGCAGTTCCACCGCCACAGCATTGCCGACGGGGCGTGCCTTCGACGTCGTCCAGGCCCCCGCACACCATGCTGCTCCAGTCCTCCTGCAGCTCAAGCGTCTCGGCCTGCCCCAAGGAGCCGTCTTCGCCGACGGCAATGTGTGGCACTTCTTCGTCCCGCTCGGATCCGGCTACGTACCTCCGCGACTTGGTGGGCCGGGCTGGCCACCCCCAGCCAACTACTTGAGCGGAGAGTGGATCACGATCCCTCCGCGCGGAGCCCGCACCGCCGATCTGCCCCTTCGGTGGGTCACCCGATCACCGGCCGGCCGACTACTCACCGCCCCGATCTGGCTCTTCGTCGCGCTCTCAGCCCAGAGGCAGCAGTCTGCACACCACAGCAAACGAGCGGCCCCCGACGAAGACGCGCTGGCGCCGCCAAGCCACGACAGATGCGCGCCCACGGCGGTACCCGGCCAGATGCGGGGGTGGCAGTGATGCCCGCTCCCAAGATCGCCCTCTTTGACCTGGACGACACCCTCACCGACCACGCCGCCGCGTTCGCTCTCTGGGCCGCTGAGTTTTCCCAGGCCACCGGCATCCCACATCCGTGGATCACGGAGGCCGACGCACGTCACGCCGGCGCCAGATACGCCTTCTTCGCCGATATCAAGGAGACCTTCGGCATCCAAAAATCCATCGCCGCGCAGCACGTCGCCTACCAAGAACGCACGGCCGAACTCGTGCCGCACCGTCCGGAGGTGTGCGCCGCCCTCGAAGCGCTGACTGCTGACGGATGGTCGCTCGGTGTCGTGACCAACGGATCACCGGCCGCGCAGCGCACCAAGCTGGAGGTCAGCCGACTCGATCGGTTCTTCACGACAGTCGTCATCTCCGGTGACTACGGCGTACGCAAACCGCACGAGGCCCTGTTCCGGCTCGCACTGGACGACCTCCAGGCCGACAAGGACACATGGACGGCCATGATCGGCGACTGCCTGGCCGCGGACATCGCGGGCGGACTCCGGGCGGGGCTGCACACCATCTGGGTCTCACACGGGCGATCCCGCCGCCGCGGGGATCCCGTTCCCCACCACACCGTGCACACCACGGTTGACGCCTGCGAGTGGCTGAGCGTTGCAGTCGACGTTCCCCCGCCACTGCCGGCGCTCACCCATTAGAGCGAAGCGACCTGCACAGCGCCCCCGAGCAGGTGCAACCGCCCCACCCAAGGCCGTCGGGCCCAAACGACATAACCACCAGGGTGCCTCCATCCGACTGGACCGGCGCCACACCACAGGACGGAATTTGCATGGCTGGGCGTATCGAGGACTACGCACTGATCGGCGATCTGCAGACAGCTGCGTTGGTCGGGCGGGATGGGAGCGTCGAATGGCTGTGTCTGCCCCGGTTCGACTCCGACGCGGTCTGCGCAGCGCTTCTCGGCAACGCCGACAACGGCACCTGGCGCATCGGCCCGGCCACCAGCTCTGGGCAGGCACCGCCGACGGCGGCGCGGCGCGTCTACCGTGGCGATTCGCTGGTCCTGGAGTCGGAATGGGACACACCCACCGGGACACTCCGGGTCACCGACTTCATGCCGCCACGTGAGGGCGCGCCCCGTCTGGTCCGCATCGTCGAAGCTGTCACCGGCACCGTTCCGGTGGCCTCCACGCTGTGCCTGCGCTTCGGCTACGGGCAGATCGTGCCCTGGACGGAAACCGTGAACGGCCGCACCCGTCTGGTCGCCGGGCCCGACGCAGTGTGGCTGGACACGGAGAGCGAGCTCTGCGGCGAACTGCCCGCCCCCTGGTCGCAGTTCACCCTCGACGCGGGCCAGCGTGTCGCGTTCACCATGAGCTGGCAGCCTTCCCACGCATGCGCCCCAGAACGGATCAAGACCGGGGAGGCCCTGGAGACGACTGAGACGTTCTGGACCGACTGGGCGGCCCACTGCACCTACGCCGGTCCCTACCGCGACGCAGTCGTCCGGTCGCTGATCACGCTGAAGGCCCTGACGTACGCTCCGACCGGCGGGATCGTGGCCGCGCCAACCACCTCGCTGCCCGAGGACATCGGCGGCACCCGCAACTGGGACTACCGCTATACCTGGCTGCGGGACGCCGCGATCGTCATGTCCTCCCTGCTGCGCGCCGGCTACCGCGACGAGGCACGCGACTGGCGTAACTGGCTGCTGCGCGCGGTCGCCGGCGACCCGGAGAACCTGCAGATCATGTACGGCATCGCCGGTGAGCGCCAACTCCCGGAATCCGAGCTGGAATGGCTGTCCGGATACGAGGGATCCGCACCCGTCCGGATCGGCAACGCCGCCGCCGACCAAAGACAGTTGGATGTCTACGGCGAGGTGGTCGAGGCCCTCCACGTGGCCGCCTTGCACGGCCTCGGGTGCGACGAGAACATCAACCGCCTCCTGGCCGCACTCATCGAATCTGTCGAGGCGCAGTGGACTCAGCCCGATGAGGGCATCTGGGAAGTCCGCGGCCCACGGCGGCACTTCGTGCACTCGAAGGTCATGGCGTGGGTAGCCGTCGACCGCGCCGTCCAAATGGTCGAGGCCGGGCACGCCGATGGCCCCGTGAAACGTTGGCGGCAGCTGCGTGCGGCAATCCATCGCGACGTGTGCGAGAGGGGCTTCGACACCGGGCGCAACACCTTCACCCAGTCCTACGGATCTGTCGAGCTCGATGCCGCGCTCCTGCTGATCCCGCAGGTTGGGTTCCTGCCGCCGGACGACAAGCGGGTCATCGGCACGGTCGAGGCCATCCAGCGAGAACTGTCTACCGAGGACGGGTTCCTTCTGCGCTACCCCACCGCCGGTGCGCATGCCGGCGTGGACGGACTGACAGGAGACGAGGGAGCATTCCTGATCTGTTGCTTCTGGCTCGTCGACGCACTCGCGGAGATCGGCCGCATCGGCGAGGCGTACGAGCTGTTCGAGCGACTCCTCGCCTTGCGCAACGACGTCGGTCTGCTGGCCGAGGAGTGGGACTCCCGCCGCCAGCGCATGGTGGGCAACTTCCCGCAGGCCTTCTCCCACTCCGGCCTCGTCGGAGCAGCCCAGACCCTGATCAGGTACAGCCGCCCTGCCGAACCACCGGACGAAGCCCTCATCGAGGAAGCAACCGCCTGACTCACAGCCCTGCCGCGCCCACCCGGGCACAGTCCCGCTCCGCTGACCCACGAACAGGACCTCGACCCCGTGTCCACCCGACCGCCTTACGTCATGACGCCTGTCCCTGCCGGGCAGGAAGACCGCGACCGGCTCGCCGCCGATCTGACCTCCTGGCCCCAGGAACGCCCCGCCCTGCGCCCTCACACAGAAGCTCTGGTCAACCTCCTCCACCACGGCGGCGGCGCCGAGATCGTCACGCTCTCTGGCGACGGCCAGCTCCTGGCGGCACTGCACCTCGTGCGCGAACCCCGCCTCAGTACCTGGGACGTACCCGCAGGCGCCGAGCCCAGCCTGCTGCTGTGCCACCTCGCCAAGTCCCCGGATGCTCCAGTGGGAGAGCCGATCCTGCGGCTGGTCACCCTGTGGGCCACAGACTTCGCCGCCCGCACAGGCAAACGGTGGGTACGCGGCGAAGTCCTGCTGCCGACCGGTAGTCCTCCCAACAGGCTGCTGTCCTTGGCTCAAGACACCGGGTGGGGACACGAGAAGACCACCAGCACACCTGGTGGTCACCTGGCCCTGATGCAATGCAGGGCCGAACTGCACCCGAACCAGGACGTGTTCCTCCACTGCCAGGTCCCCACCGTCACTGCTCCAGCGGATCCGGCGGTGACACGTCCATGACAGGCGCATTCGCTTCCCCGCTGTGCGCACATCGGTGCGACATACCCTCCCTGCCTCCTGTTCTGGTCGGCGCGCTGATGCGCCGCTTCCGGAGGCTCGCCGGGCTGAGCGACCAGCAGGCCGCGAACATCATCGGAGCATCGGCCACGAGGATTCGCGCGCTAGAGGAGGCTCGGGCTCCGATGTCTTCCGCGACTGCGGGCGCTCTGCTGGGCGCCTTCGAAGCACCCGACCACGAGGCGCAGGAGGCACGTTCGCTCCTCACTCATCCTGGCCATCAGCACCGCCTGGACGGTTTCCCTCTGTCCCCGGTGTGGGTGGACGCGTTGGCGGCCAGCGCCCGAGCCGCCCTCGTCTACAGCTCCGGCCCCCTCCCGGCATCCCTTCTTCCTCTGCCGGACCGAACTGCCCCCGCCAATCCCGGCCAGCGAACAGCATCCTCGCACCGGTGCCGGACGGTGCTGCTACTGCACGAGAACATACTTGACCGGATACCTGACGGAATGTCCCACCTCTTCCGCTTGGCCGAAGACGGGGTCATCACCATGCACCTCGTGCCGGAATCACTCGCCAAGCCCATATCGCTGCTCACCGAGTACACGTGCACGGCTTGGGGCTGGGATGGAAGCAACGCCCAGCGGCTCCGTCGCCAGGTGTACGTCGTTCACCACCCCTGCCACACACAGAGCGGCGTACGCAACGGTCCTGCGGCTACAGGCGAACGCCAGCTGTTCGAAGAGGCCCTCCGCCGGGCACTGCCTTCCGAGTGGAGCTTGGACCAGCTCCAGCAAGCCGCCCATGCCCAACGACAGCCCCCTACCGAGGCCGCAGGCAGCCGCGCTGCCCTGCCGGCGCCACCGGCACAGGCCTCGCCGTCGGACCGCCGGAGCAGGAGGTCGGCATGACGTCCCCGCGCCCACCGTCGCGGCGGCCCGGATCCACACCTCCACCTCTGGGGAGACCTTCGTGCTCACGTCCGCAGCCTGCAGCTCGCCGGTACGGCCCCCAGCGCGATCCCGCGATCGTGGGCTCCTACCACCTCAACTACCGCTCCACCACGAAGAGGGGGGTGCAGCACTCCGGGCCGATCAGTCCGGCCATGCCGAGCACGGCTTCGGCCGCGTCCGCGAGCTCGTTGCCGTTGTCCTGCGCGTTCCACACTTCCTGCCGCGCGCGCGTCTGGGCGGCCGTGCGGGACCAGCCCGGATTTCCGCGTGTACGGATCGGCCTGTCGGTCCACCGCGACACCTGCCACACCGTCGACTGGGGCCCACGCCAGCCCTGGGACGACGCGGAGCGCGGCAGGTACTTCGGCTACGCGCCGTCCGCCATCAACACCTTCGTCCGCCGCCCCTCGATCCCCGACCACCCGGCGGCCCAGGTGGAGCACGACTCGGACCAGGACGACGGGCGGCCCTGGCACCAGGATCCGCTGAAGTCGACGCTGCGCGACCTCGGCGGCTGCCTCAGCGTGATCCTGCTGGGCGTGCTGATCACTCTGCTCGTCTCGGCGGCCAAGGCGAACGCCACCGGTCCCACCCCTACTTCCCCTCCTTCCTCGACGTGGAAGCCAACCGTCGAAACAGCGCTCCCGGCTGGCACCACTTCGCCCTCTCCACTGACCTCACCACGATGGGCGGCGCGATGACGAAGCCTGGATCAGCGAAGGCGGAGCGCAACGAGGTCTTACTCAAGCATCTGGAGACGCTGGACTGGTCCATCAGCGGCTTCGCTCGCCGCATTGCCGCTCGCTGCGAGGCCATCCGCCTGCCCTACACGGTGGTCACGAGCACCGTCTCGCGATGGTGCAAGGGCGCAACCCCCAGCGACGACCTCGCGGCCGCCGCGTGCCATGTGCTGTCCAATGCCCTGCACCGGGTGGTGACGCCGGAGAGTCTGGGTTGGCCGTCCGACACCGGCCTGGTCGCGGCGCAGTCGCTGGAGTACCTGGACGTCCCTCATGCCGTGCGGATGCTCTCGAAGCTGTGGGCCCTGGACGCCATGCGCCGACGCAACGTCGTCAAGAGCGCATTCTCTCCGAGCGTCTTCGGTCCCGCCTCGAGGGAGGCGCTCGTCATGCCGGCCGACGCCGTGATCAGTGGTCACGGGCAGCACAAGGTGACCGCGGCGGACATCGACCTTCTCGACGAGCAGACGCGGCTGTTCGGCAAGCTCGACTCCCAGCACGGCGGGGGCAAGTTCCGCGGCGCGTTCGCGTCGATGATGGACACGCACGCTACGCCGATGTTGAACGGGAGCTTCTCCGCCCGGACTGGGCGGCGGCTGTACGGCAGCGTGGTGGACGCCGTCCTGGCGATGGCCTCGATGGCCTACGACGACCAGCTTCCCGGTCTCGCCCAGCGTTACGACCTTCAGGCGATGCGGCTGGCCCAGGCGATCGGCGACCGCGCCCGCATCACCCGGGTCCACATCCATCAGGCCCGGTTGGCGGCGACGCAGGGAGGCCAGCCGGATGTGCTCGCTCACGCGCGTAGCGCTGTGCTGGCGGCCCAGGGGGCCCCTCCTTTGGTCAGGGCCTACGCGTACGTGACCGAGGCCCGGGCGTGGGCGCTGAACGGTCAGGCGGACCAGGTCGTGGCGGCGGTGAAGCGGGCCCGCGAGTTCTTCGTCCGCGCGCAGAGCAGCGCCGGCCCGGCCTGGCTTGAGTGGTTCGATCTGCGTGAGCTGGAAGGACAGGCGGCGTGGGCGTTCGCCGTCGCCGGCTTGGCCGAGCAGGGCGCTCAAGCCCTGAAGGAGGCGTCGGCCCTTCCGTCGGACCGGACGCGCGACACGGTGGAACTCTTGATCACGGAGGCCGTGCTGGCGCGGCTGCGCGGTGACTCGGCCGAGCACATGGCGGCGGCGAGGCGGGCCTCCCAGGCCTCGCAGCACCTGATGAGCCGACGGCTGTCCGAGCGCCTGGACCGCCTGAACGCGGGCGAGCCGCTGCGCGACTTCTGAGCTTCTTCGTCCCCCGCCAGGACGCCCCGCGCCCGGGGCCGGGGCCGCGATGTACCGGAGGCCGCGGCCCGGTGGCCGGTCAGCCCGCGGGGAAGAGGTCCCGGTAGAGCGAGTGGGACCTGAAGGCGCCGCCGTGATGCGGGGAGATCAGAGATCCGCGGCGCTGTTGCCCGTCGGCGGTGCGCAGGACAGCCTGGAGCTGATAGTCCGGGTGAACACGGTCGTCGCTGAGGGCGGCCGCGAAGGTGAGCTCCAGGACATCTCCGGGCTCGACCGGCACGGGACTGTCGAAGAGCGGCAAGTAGATGGTGGCCCAGTTCGTCTTCATGCTCAGTGCGTCGAGAGGCTCTTCGTCCGGCAGGCACCAGAGGTTGAGCCAGGTGAGCACGCCATCCACGAGGCCAGACCGCGTGATGGCCAAGTGCGTGGTCGTACGCTGCTGCGTCTGCAGGTCACCGTTGAAGTCGAGCACCTCGATGGGAGCTCCCTCGGAGAGCAGCGCGTCGGCGGGCGGGTTCTCGACCCTGAGTCGTACGTCGAAGGGGCTGCCGTGCCAGCCGAAGATGCTTCGTAGGTACGGGAGTGCGGCCTCGGCGAACGCCACGGGCTGTTCGGGGAGCAGGTCGGACAGGCGGACCGCTGCGGCCAAGGTGACCGCGCGGTGGGGGATGACCAGCCCGCCGGGTTCCAGGAGGCGGGTGCGGGCGTCTGCCAGGACGGCTGCCGCGCCTTCGGCGCCGGCGAGCGAGCCGATGATCTCGGCGACGCAGACATCGGCGCGGGGGGCGAAGCGGAGTCTGGTCGACTCGCCGAGCAGGAGCGTGATCCGGTCCGGGGACTCGAGGGCCGGCAGGTTGGCGGCCGCCTTGTGGAACGCGTCCTCGATGACCTCAATGGCCACTGCGTGCCGGGCTCCGGCCTGCACGCCTTCGCGTGCCCAGAGCAGGTCCTGGCCCGTTCCGATGTCCAGGATCCGCCGGTCCGGTGCCAGGTGCGCCAGTGCCGCGCGGAACCGGTGGTTGCGCTCGTCGTCGGTGGTCATGGTCGTGTAGAGGAACGGGTCGTAGATCGGGTACTCCCCCACGCTCGGCCACAGGGCGGGGCGGCCCTCTCGTTCGGGGCCGGGGTCGACGCGCACGCTCAGGGTGTGCCCGGGGATCTCGATGTGCTGGATGTCGCGCACGGTCTGCCTTTCGCGGAGGTTCGGCGTCCGCCCAGCTCCGCTGCCGCGACTGCCGGCGTGTCGTGTGCTGGGTGACGGGCTCAGATGCCGGTGGTGTGCCAGGTGATCCTGGCGGGGGTGTCGAGCGGACGCCGGTCGGCGGCGTTGGAGGCGCACCGGGTCCCGACGTAGAGCCAGCCCAGGAGCTGTTCGTCGTCGTCGACGCCGAGGTACTTGTGGACCTGGGGTGCCCGGACAGCGGCGCCGGTGCGCCAGATCGAAGCGAAGCCTTGGCTGTGCAGGAGCAGCGAGAGGGTGGTGACCATGCCGGTGGTGGCGGCCAGTTGCTCCCACTCGGGGACCTTCGGGTGGTTGGGCACGGGCCGGTGCACGATCGTCAGGAGCAGGGGCGCGCGCAGGGGCTTCGCGGCGGCGCGGCGGGCCTGTTCCGGTGTGTCGGCGGCTTCGCCGAGCGCGTCGCCGAGTCGGGCCCGCTCGTCGCCGCTCACCGCGACCAGTCGCCAGGGGCGAAGCCGCCCGTGATCGGGTGCGGTCGCCGCGGCCTGGACGAGGCGCTCCAGTTCGGCGGGGCCGGGGGCGGGCTCGGTCAGGCGGGGTGCGCTGCGCCGGGTGAGGACCGCGTCCAGGACCGGGTTCGGGGAGCGGGTCATCGGGTCGCCTCCCCGGCCGGGGCGCGCTCGGGATCGTCGTGGGGTGCCGGCGGGGTCATTCGCGGGTCGTCGCCGGCCACGCGCCGGAGGATCGGGGCGGTGGCCGCGGTGGTGATGACGGTCATGATCACTAGGAGGGTGAACAAGGTATCGGTGATGACGCCGGTCTGCAGGCCGATGCCCAGGACGACGAGTTCGGTCAGGCCGCGGCAGTTCATGAGCGTGCCGACGGCGGCCGCCCAGCGCCAGTCGGAGCCGGTGAGCCGGGCGGCACCGGCCGCGCCGCCCCACTTGCCGACGACGGCGACGGCGAGGATGGCCGCGCCCCAGCCCCACTGTCCGGCGGGCAGGGTGGAGAAGTCGGTGTGCAGGCCGGCGTCGACGAAGAACAGCGGCAGCAGGAGCGGCAGGACGACGGTGCGGATGCGTGCGGCGCTGCGTTCGACGGCCGACAGTCCGCGGGGGGCGGCGGCGCCGAGCAGGAACGCGCCGAAGGCGGGGTGCACGCCGATCTGGTCGGTGGTGTAGGCGCTGAGGCACAGCCCGGTGAAGAGGAGGGCCAGGACGAGTTCGTCGCCGGTGCGGCCGGCGCGCTCGAGCAGGGTGCGCAGCAGCGGGCGTATGAGGGTGAGGCCGGCGGCGAAGGCGGCGGTGAGACCAAGGGTGGTCAGGGCCGACAGGGCGGTGCCGGTGGTGGCCAGGGTGACGGCGGCGGTGAGCAGGCACCAGGCGAGGGCGTCGTCGGTGGCGGCGCAGGCCAGGGCGAAGGTTCCCAGAGGCGTGGTCTCCAGGCCGCGGTCGGCGAGGATCCGGGCGAGGACCGGGAAGGCGGTGATGCTCAGGGCGACGGCGACGAACAGGGTGAACGGCAGCCGCTCGACGCCGTCGGGGGCGAAGTGCGGGTAGAGGGCGGCGGCCAGGGCGGCGCCGAGGGCCATGGGGAGCAGGAGTCCGGTGAGGCTGACCGCGGCGACGGCGCCGCGGGTGGTGCGCAGGCTGCGCAGGTCGAGTTCTAGTCCGGTCAGGAACAGGAAGGCCAGGAGGCCGAGGGTGCCCAGGGCGGAGGTGACGGGCAGGACCGAGGGCGGCAGGAGGTGCTGCTGGACGGTGGGGGCGAGCCAGCCGAGCAGCGAGGGACCGAGCAGGGTTCCGGCAAGGATCTCGCCGATGACCGGAGGCTGGCCGAGCAGCATGACGGCCCGCCCGCCGGCCTGGCAGGCGAGGACCACGACCGGGACGGCGAGGAGCACGGGCAGCAGCGGGTCGGACACGACAGCTCCAGGAGTCGGGCGAAGAACCGCACGGCGGTGCGGCGGCCGGGCGGGAACCGGGAGTGGATCAGGCGCGGGTCAGCGGCAGGGTGGTGCAGCGCAGCGAGCCGGGGATCCGGGTGACCTCGGAGTAGTCGACGGTGAGGATTTCGAGTCCGCGTGCGGCGAGCTGCCCTGCGATGCGGTCGCTGCCGACGGTGACGATCACGGTGTCTGGAGCGATCGCCAGGACGTTGGCCTGGACGGCGCGCGCCTCCGTCTCGGTGACGTCGACGAGGTCGAAGTGCTGCTCGAAGAAGTGCAGTTCGGCGGGCGGGAAGACGTCGCGGTGGATGAGGGCGGTGTCGGGCGCGACGATGGTGAAGTGGTCGTCCAGGTGGACGATGCCGTCGACGGCGAAGCGGACCGGGCGGACCTCACGGTCGACGCCGTGGTGGGCCAGTGCCCGTTGCAGCGCCCCCAAGCCCGCGGGGGACGTCTCCTCCCCGAGGCCGACCAGGACGGTGCCGGTGTGCAGGGCGACGTCACCGCCCTCGATGGTGCCCTCGTCCAGGTGGGCGACGTGCGGGGCGCCGGTCAGCAGCGGGGCGAGCGCTTCGGCCTCGGGGAGGCGGTGCGTGGAGTTCAGGCGCGCCATGACCAGGACGTGGTCGATGACGAAGGCGATGTCGCGGGGGTAGTGCTGGGCCGGGCAGCCCGGCACGGCGTCGAGGAGGGTCACCTCGGTGCCGCGGCCGCGGAGGAGGTCAATCAGGGTGTCCTGCTGGGTGCGGACGGTGGCCGGGTCGTACGGCTGCCAGGAGCTGGTGGTCTTCTGGCGGGTCAGGACGGGGTGGACGTCGGGGCCGTCGAGGTCGGGGGTGACGTCGCTGGCGTAGCGCATGGCGACGTGGCGCAGGGCGCCGTACTCGCTGGTGGCGTGCGGCGTGAGCACGATGGTGTCTCCTGGGCGGGGTGCGGGACGGTCGGACGGTGAGCCGGACGCGGCGCAGACGGTCCCAGGAGGGTGCGGGTCCGGGGGCCGGCAGGGTCAGGGCTGCCGGCCCCCGGAGGTCTCGCGGGTGTCAGGCGACGGGGCTCTTCTGGGTGTCGGGGACCTGGGGCAGCCAGTGCACGGCGTCGTCGCGGAAGGACTGGTTGACGGGGACGAGATCGGCTCCGCTGGTGTCGTCCAGGGCGGTGACGACGATGCCGAGCTCGGGGACGTCGCTGTCGATCGCCGCGAGGCGGCTGCCGCAGTTCGGGCAGAAGCCGCGCTGGGCCTCGCCCTCGAACGTGGTGTACCAGGTCGGCTCGACGCCGCCTGTCCAGGTGACGTTTTCGGGGGCGAAGCCAGCCCACCACATCATCGGTCCGCCGCCGAGCTTCTTGCAGTGCGGGCAGCTGCAGGTGTGCGGGTAGACGGCCTTGCCCTTGACGGTGAAGCGGACCCGTCCGCACAGGCATCCGCCGGTTCGCTCCTGGGCTGCGGCGACGATGTCGGGGGTGGCGTTCATTAGTTCATCTCCGAGGCGCGGTGGGCGAGTTGAGCCCACCAGTGTGTCATCCCTTCGGTGATCGTCAGCCAGCCGTCGAGGGTCTGGGGCAGGTCGATGTGGAAGAGTTCACTCTCCTTGATGAACCTGGCCAGGCCCTCGATGTGGGCGGCCTCGACGCTCATGCCGCTGACCTGGGCGGCCTCATGCTCGTCGTCGAGGTGGAGTTCGTAGTAGTAGTGCAGGGCCTTGAGCTCGCTGCCGCTGCGGCCGGTGGTCAGCTCGCCGTAGCGGTTGGTGATGTCGCGCAGGATTTCGGTCTCGGCGATCGCCACGGCCTCGGTGGCGTAGTAGGCGCCGGCGATGTGGCTGGGCATGTGCGAGCCGACCATCCACTGGTGGAGGTTGACCAGCGTCTCGGTTTCGGGGGCGGGCACGTGGCCGTTGACGAGCAGGCCGAGGTCCGACAGGAGCGCGTTGGTGTAGAGGACGTAGTGCGCTGGCACCTTGCCGCGCTCGCCGCCCTCCTCCAGGTGGTTGCGGCGCAGCTCGTGGGCGAGCTCGGGGCAGTAGCCCTCAACGGCGGTGGCGGCCGCCTTGAGGTACTGGGCGTTGTAGCGGGCGAACACCGAGAGCTCCTCGATGTACATCCGGGCCTGGCGCTCGTTGAGGTCGGCGGCGCCGACCTTCTCGGCGATCCGCTCGTACGCCCAGTCGACCAGCGGCGCCAGGTGAGCGGTGACCAGGGCGGTGCCGGAGGTGAACTTGCCCAGCAGGGTGCCATTGACGGCGCTCTGCGTCTCGGGGTGGGCCTTCAGATAGGCCTGGACGAGGCTGTTGTCGGGGGTCACGCGTCGGCGTCCTTGGTGTCGGAGGGGCGGGGGGTCAGGTGCAGGCCGCCGGTGGCTCCCAGGGCGCGGACGGCGGTCAGGAGCTCGGTGTTGTCGGGCAGGACGAGGGTTTCGCCGCGGTTGAGGGCGGTGACGGTGTCCCGGTCCAGGCCCGCGCCGTCGAGGGCGATCCCCGGCTGGTGGCCGCGCAGCAGGACCTGGTGAGAGTCGCTGTCGTCGTCGAGCAGGGTGGTCACCTGGTAGGGGGCAATCACGCGGATGCTGACGCCCGGCGTGACTCGCTCGGGGTCGAAGGCGTCCGCGGCTTCCTGGCGGGACAGGTCGCCCTCGACGAGCTCCCAGCCGCCGTTGCTCAGCAGGGTGGCCCACCGCTGCTCGGCGTGCTGGCGGGCGGCGCCGCGGACGCGGTCGGCGGCGACGGTCAGGAGTTCCCGGCCGACGCCGGCCAGCCGGTCGGCGACGGCGCCGGGCCCGGCGGCCGTGTCCGCCATCGCGGAGGGCTCGTTGAGCGGGTCGTCGGGCCCCTCCCCGGCCAGGTCGGCGAGGACGTCCGGGATGATGCGGCTCTGCAGGATCTGCGCGTACGGGTAGGTGTACAGCGGCATGGCCACCGAGACGGAGAATGTGTCCTGGGTGCCGACGTGGAAGACCCGGCGGGGCAGGAAGAGAGCGTCGCCCGGCTCCAGCAGGAAGTGCTCAGCCTCCTTCAGCAGTGCGCGGTAGTCGCCGTAGGTGGGTTCCTTGCCGCCGGTCAGCTTCTCGTACTGCTCGGCGGGCCAGCAGTAGAAGTTCTTGGCGTTGGGGCCGAGGTGGACGAGGAAGGCGTCCTCGTAGCCCTCGTGGATCCCGAAGGCGGTGCCCGCGTAGTTCCCGGCAAAGGCGACCTGTTCGGCGCCGCCCAGCGGCAGGCCCCACCCGTCGATGACGGTCTTGAGGAAGGTGCCGAGGCCTGCGGCGAGGGCGGGGCTGACGGTCTCCAGGTTGTTGATGACCAGGGAGAACCGCTCGGCGCCGGCGAGGTCCTGCATCCACGGCACGAAGGCGTCGACGCCCCCGTCCCAGCCCGGGGCGGTCAGGGCCTGGGGCAGGAGGTCGTCGCGGCGGTCCTCGCCGACGTAGACGCGGGCGTGCGCCTTGATGTCGGTGCCGGCGGTGTGGGCTCGGCGGATGGCCTCGAATCCGGCCAGGACGTCGTCCGGTCCGGCCGCGGTGGCGGGGATGATGCCCGTGAAGAGGAAGGGCGTGGTCCGCCCGGCGGTGTGGTCGGGGAAGGTGCCGGTCCAGAAGGCCTGGTCGGGCGGCCAGGGGTAGGCGGTGTCCATCAAGGATCTCCTGACGTCGGGGCGGACTGTCGTGTTCGAGGGAGCCGTGGCGAGGGGGCGCCGGGGTTAGCTGAGGTAGTCCTCGGGGCCGCCGCGGCGGACGGTGTCGAGGGTGAAGCAGTGGAAGCCGCCGCCGAACAGCCGCCGGTGGCGGTGGCGGACGGGGACGACGGTGAACCCGTGGCCCTCCAGGACCTCGATCAGTTCCGGGTAGAGCGAGTTGACGACGACGGTGTTCTCGTCGATGGACAGCAGGTTGATGTCCATGTACCGGCTGCCGATGGGGATGACGAAGCCGAGGTCGCTGTAGTCCGGGAAGTTGCTGTCGTCGGTCTCGGGGGCGTAGATCACGTCCCAGGACTGCATGGCCGCGGGCAGGTACTTCAGGTAGGCCGGGGAGCGCAGCAGCATCAGGCCGGGGCGCAGCGGGACCAGGACGCTGTCGATGTGGTTGTCGGCCATGGCGTCCATGCGGTGAAATTGCAGGTCGCGGATGTTGTCCCTCAGCCAGCGCAGGGCGAGTTCGTGGTTGTGGTTGGCGACGTTGACCAGGACGTCGCGGCCCAGGCGCATGCACTGCGCGCCGTCGAAGACCATCTCCAGACCCAGGCCCTCGATCGCGCCGGCGCTCTCGCCGTCGGTGGCGCGGCTGACGTCCAGGTTCTGGCGAGTGAAGTAGGCGGTGTCCAGGGAGTCGCGGGCCAGGGCCGGGCGCGGCATGCTCAGCCAGTTCGCCCCCTCCTGGTAGTAGCGGTAGAAGGCGGGCTTGAGCAGGTCGTTCTCGAAGATGCGGGCGCGGACGTGGGGCGCGGTCTCCACGATGGTGTTGCCGAGGACGATGGTCTGGTCGCGGACGTTGAGCGGCGGGGTGGCCCTGGCGTCCCAGTGCGGGGAGCGGATGTCGATGTCCTTGCCGGGCGCCGCCGGCCGCAGGACCTTCACCCCGCATCCGGTCAGGGCGTCGGCCAGGCCGGCGATGTCCTCGTTGAGCTCGTCGACCAACTGCCCGGGGATTGGCAGCAGTTCCTCCCCTGACGGGCTGGCATGCCGGCCGAGGACCGGGGCGACGTTGTCGTAGAAGAACAGCCGCCACGAGGTGTCGGTGTGGTGGGCGTCGTAGTGCTCGGCGCGGCCGAGGACGACTTCGTCGAGCCGGGTGAACTCGTCGAAGCTGTTCAGGGCCGTCGGCGAGGCAGGTGCGGGCTGGGGCATGGTGGGCCGCCTCCTCGGCGGCGGGTGACGGCGCCCCCTCGCCTGCGGCGCGCGGGTGCGCGGCCGGGGGGGCGGTGCCGTACAGGGTTCGGAGGTCGGGCGAGGACGAGGTCAGGCGGCCGAGGCGTGCTGGGACGGGGTGCAGGCGGCGCCGGGAGCAGCGGCGAGCCGGGTGATGATGTCCTCGATCACGCACGGTTGGTCGGGGGTGGAGCGCCGCCGGAAGAAGTAGCCGGAGCACCACGGCACTTCGCCGAAGCGCGGCAGGTGCTGCGCGGCAAGGGCGCGGGCCTCAGGCAGGCGCCGCCAAGGGATCTGAGGGCACCAGTGGTGGATGGGGTGGAACATGTCGTCCAGGTGGCCGCCGAGCAGGTGCCGGGTGAGCCAGTGGGAGGTCCAGCCGCGGGTCTGAAGGAGGACATCGCCGTTCTCGATCAGCCCGGCGTGGTTGCCGAGATCGGTGATCCAGGTGACGACCGGCCGCACCAGGACAAGGGGGAGCAGCCAGTAGAGAAGGAGGTACGGCACGCCGCCCACGGGCCACAGCGTGGCGACGACGCCGGTCCACAGCACGGCTCGGGTGGCCAGGGCCCGCCAGGTCTCTCCCGGCGCGCGGGTGACCAGGGCCAGCACCGCGGTCTTCGGCAGCCGCCACAGGGCGTTGCGCACGATGACCCGCAGAACGAAGGCGCGGCGGCTGGGCGCCCGGCCCGCGGCGCGGATGTTGCCGGCGCGGTAGGACTGGAACATCGGGTCGTCGTCCGAGCCGAGCTTGGCGTGGTGGACGTAGTGGCTGCTGCGGTAGGGCTCGAAGCCTTCGCCAAGCAGGCCAGTCAGGAGGTAGCCGACGATCCGGTTGGCGCGGCGGGTGGCCATGAGCTTGGAGTGCACGCACTCGTGGCCGAGATTGGACAGGTGGCGCTGGCGCACCCCGATGTAGCACACGGCGAGCAGGGGGCCGGCGACGTGACCGATGAGGTGACCGGCGATCGCTGCGGCGGTGATCGCCATGAGGTCCCAGGTGACGTCCCACAGGCCGATGGTCGGGCGCCCGCAGAGCTTCTCCAGGTCGGCGATGAGCTGCTGCCCGAGGGCCTTGCGCACAGGGCCGGAAGCTCCGGTGCCGCTGCGGGTCCTGCCGGCGGCGGGGCTGCCCATCAGGTTCTCCAGTCGACGCGGTGCGGATGAAAGGGGGGCCGGGCTCCGGCGCGCCCCCCGGGGGGGGCGCGCCGCACGGGTGACCTGCCGTTGGGCGGGCGCGCCGGAGCACGACGAAGGGGTGGATCAGCCGCGTGTCAGGCGGCGACGGGGGCGCTGTCCGGGCGCATGCCAGCCTTCAGCACGGCGGCGTCCGGCCGCATGCCAGCCTTCAGCACGGGGGCGTCGGGGCGCATCCCGAGCTTCAGCACGGCGGCGTCCGGCCGCATGCCAGCCTTCAGCACGGGGGCGTCGGGGCGCATCCCGAGCTTCAGCACGGCGGCGTCCGGCCGCATGCCAGCCTTCAGGCCGGTGTCCGGGGTCATTCCAGCGGTAGCGGTCATCGAGTTCTCCCTGCTCGGTCGCGGATGATCCGCGAGTCCGGGTGATCGGGCTGTGGAACTGCCGGGCCGCGGGTCCGGTGAGGTGCTGAACCGTCGGCTCGGCACGCCGTGGTGTGGGCGCACGCCGGTGGAGAGGTCGCGCCGGAGCACGTCTCCTCCACCTGTGGAGGAGCGTTGCGTGGTGGTCACGCCAGGCGCTTGGCCAGTCACGCTAGGACTCGGCCGAGGAGGGCCGCAATGGCTCTGGCCGTTGCGCCGGTTGCACGAGACCGTTGCGTCACCGTTGCGCACAGACTCTGGTTGACCTGCGAAAACGCCGAACTCTGTTCCTGAACGGGCCTCGTTGCGGGCCCGTTGGACGTGGCAGGACCGGTGGGAGGGCTTCTACTGCTCGTACAGGCGCGGCTACTTTGTGGCCCCGCCGAGGACCTGAACGACAGATCACCGTGGGGCCGGCTTCCCGCGAACTGCGCCCGGAAACAACGACCTTGAGGAGTACCCGTGCTCAACCCCGTCGTCATGAAGTCCGACCTGCTGTTCAGCCTGCGGGACACGCTCCGCGCCGAGGCCTTCGTCGAGGTGACCACCCCGACGATGCGCAGAGCCGATCTCGGCCCGGGGCGCCGTCTGCCGGTGGACCATGACGGCGGGCGGTTCCTGCGGGCGATGATCGGCCCGGCCCTGCGCGTGAACCTGGAGCACCACCGGCGCATCTTCGAGATCGGCGCGTGCTTCCGGCCCGAGAAGCTCGACGAGCTGCACGCGCCCGAGTTCCAGATGCTCGATCTCTACGCTGCCGGCGAGGACTTCGACTTCCTCCTGGCGCTCGCCGCGAGGCTGATCGGCCCGCACATCCCGTACGCCCCGCAGCGCGTCTCCGTCGCCGGCCACGTCCGCGACCAGTTCGGCATCGACCTGCACCGCGAGCCCCTCGGGGACCTTCCCGCCCAAATGGCCGCCCACCTGGGCATGAGCGCGGACGTGCCGTTCAAGACAGTGCTCGGGCAGTACGTGGAACGCGAGGTGGAGTCCCAGAGCGCCAGCGCCGCGCTGTTCCTGACCGAGTTCCCGGTCGGCGGGGACGAGCCGTGCGCCCGCCTGGCACCCGGCACGACGGCCGTCCTCAACCGCTTCGAGGTCCTGGTCGACGGCATCGAGGTCGTCCACGGCTACGAGGACGAGCCCGACGGGGCCGCGTTCGTCGAACGGGCCCGCGCGGTGGACCTGTACGACGACGAGCAGGCCCTGGCCAGGGAGGCGATCGACGCGGGACGTGTGCCGGCCGGCAGCGTCGGACTCGGCATCGGCATCGAGCGGCTGTGCATGGCCGCCTCGGGAGTCAAGGACATCAGCGTCTTCCAGCCCTCGCTCCAGTTCTGACCGCCCAGGTCACCGTCCGGAAGGAGTAGCGATGGACCTGTCGCTGCGCCCGCTCAACGAGAGCGGCTTCGGCGCCGTCGTCGATGCCAACCTCGCGATCCATGCCGAGAGCTTCGCGCCCCAGTTGGCGGCGGCCCTGCGTCAGCACCGGCTGCTGATCGTGCCCGGCCAGCACCTGAACCACGCCGACTTGCTGACCGTCGCCTCCTGTTTCGGGACGGTGGACACCGGCGTCGACCGCCGGTACGCCGTCGGGGGCTTCCCGGGCCTGACCGTCATCAGCAACATCGTCGAGGACGGCGAGCACATCGGTGTCTACGACGGGGACAACGAGGAGGAGTGGCACGCCGACAACAGCTTCAAGCCCCAGCTCACCTCGGCGACGATCCTCTACTCGGTCATCACCCCCGCACGCGGCGGCGAGACCCGCTTCGCCGATGCGACCCGCGCCTACGCCGACCTTCCGCCGGCGGTGCGACAGCGGATCGAGGCGATGCGCGCGGTGCACTCCATCGAGCAGCTCGGCGCGCTCCAGAGCCAGGCCAGCGGCGGTCAGTCGTCGATCGCGGCCGGGAGTCTGGCCGCGAGCCCGGAGGTCGTCCACCCGCTCGTCTTGACCCACCCCGCAACCGGCGCCCGATCCCTGCTGCTCGGCTCCATGGTGATCTGTGGCATTAGCACGCTCGCCGA
This sequence comes from Streptomyces sp. NPDC088254, assembly GCF_044740925.1. NCBI lineage: Bacteria > Bacillati > Actinomycetota > Actinomycetes > Kitasatosporales > Streptomycetaceae > Streptomyces > Streptomyces sp. NPDC088254. Next base: position 72,349 of record NZ_JBIURQ010000006.1, read on the forward strand.
GCAGGAGAGCCGTGCGCTGCTGGAGGAGCTGCTGGAGCACACGACCAGCGCGCCGTACGTCTACAGCCACCGCTGGGAGCAGGGCGACCTGGTCGTGTGGGACAACCTCGCAACCCTCCACACCGCCTCCCCCTGCGACAGCTCCCGCCACCGCCGGCTGCTGTACCGCGCCGCCGTCCGATAGCCGAAAGCCCCCGCGTTCACACCGCCGGATGGCCTGCGGCGAGAACACGAGGTTGCCCCCGTAGCCGGCCTAGGGTGTGCCCATGACCGCGAAGGTTCCCCTGAAAGAGACCGCTCTCAACGCTGAGCGCATCGCCCGCATCGGCCGCGAAGTCCACGCCGTATGCCCCGACTTCGACGCCGACGCGTTCGTGACGTCGGTGATGGCGGACCTTCCCCAGCTGGAGCTGGGTGCCCGGATCGCCCGGACCAGCGAGGGCCTGCACACCTACCTTCCGGTCACCGGCTCTCAGGCCCTCGACGTGCTGCTGCGCTCCCTGCCGCCGACCCCGGAAGCGGCTGGCGTGCCGAACGACTTCGGCCTGCACACCTACTCGCCCTACTCCCATTTCGTGGCGCGCTACCTTCGCACCGGCGAGTACCTGGACCAGGCCCTGGCCGCTCTTGCGCGCCTCACCCGGTACTTCTCGGCAGAGGTCGCCGTGCGGCATTTCCTCAACGACTTTCCCGAGGAGACGATGAAGGCGGTCTATGCCTGGGCCCGCGACGAGGACTACCGGACCCGCCGGCTCGCGAGCGAAGCCACCCGTCCGCTGCTGCCCTGCGCCCCACGCATCTCCCTGCCGGCTGATGCGGCACTGCCCGTACTCGAACAGCTCTACGGCGACTCCAGCACTTACGTCCGCGCGTCGGTCGCCAACCACCTCCACGACCTGTCCGATACGCAGCCGGACCTGGTACTTGCCACCCTTCAGCGATGGAAAGACGCCGGTCGAGCTGCCGACAAGCACTTCACTTTCATCGCCCGGCAGGCCCTGCGCAGCAGGTTGAAGAAGGGCTGGCCGGCTGCGTACGCCTTCCTCGGCTACGCCCACGACGCACCGATCGACCTGTCGCCCCTCACTCTGGAGCGCACCGAGCTCGCCGACGGCGACACGCTCAGCTTTTCCGCCACGCTAACCACCACGGCGGCCGTCCCAGTGCACGTGATGTTCGTGATCTCGTCGACGACACCGACTGGCAAGCCACGCGAGAAGGTGTACTTCCTTCTGCGTGGCACTGGCCAGCCACACAGCGAACTCCTGCTCACGAAGGACCACGTGCTGCGGTCGACGGCCACCGCGAAGCTGACACCCGGCGCCTACTCGATCGCCCTCCAGGTCAACGGGCGCCGATTCCCCGCGGCCGCCTTCACCGTCCTCACTCCCTGACCACCCCCCTCCTCGGCCCGACCCAGGTCCTCCCTGTTCAAGGCAGTGCCCTCCGCGCCGCTGCCGCCCTAGCCATGCGCGCACGACGACCGCACGACCGGCAAGGACGCGGATGGCGAAGAGAACTTGCTGGCCTAACTACCCAGCGCCCCCACGCCTGCGGGCGCCGGCCCTGGAAGCGTCTGCATGATCCAACTACGCGAAGTGAGATACCAGCCGTATGACTGACTCGCCACTCCTCTTACCGGCGGACCGCCAGTTGCGCGTGGGCAGCTACAACCTCCTCAACGGCGGCCAGGAGCGCTGGGAGGACCAGATCCGCCTGCTGGGCGGCCTGAACCTGGACGTGCTGAACCTCCAGGAGGCCAAGCACTGGGACCAGAAGGACTCCGAACGCGTGTACGCAACCGCGGAACGGCTGGAGATGCAGCCGCTGCTCGCACGGTCGCGTAGTCACGGATGCCACCTCGTCACGTACTACCGGTGGCCGCGGGTGCGGTGTCTGGGGTTCTCCCCCGACGGTGCATGCGGCAACTTCCACCACACCGTCCTGCGAGCCCGGATGCGCATCACCGGGGTCCGGGAGCCGGTCGTGCTCCTTCACACCCACCTCGACCCGTTCAGCCCGCAGGACCGGCTGGCAGAAGTCCAGTGGCTGACCGAGCACGCCGGCGCACGCACCCTGCTGGCCGGAGATCTCAACACCCCCGGCGCCGAAGACGAAGAACCGGAGGACTGGGATCTGATCCCGGCGCACCAGCACTCCGGGCACCGCCTCATGCTGCCCGACGGCTCATACGGCGGCACAGACCGCCGGGCGATCCGCGCGCTCATGCACGCCGGATTCGTCGACCCGCCCGTCCACCTCGATCAGCCCATCCCACGCACCGCGGGCCACCTGAGTCCGGAGCAGAAGTGGGACCACCGCGCCGACCATGTCCTGCTCTCCCCCACGCTCGCCCCGGCGCTGCACTCCTACGAGGTACTCGACGACACCGCCACCCAGCAGCTGAGCGATCACCTCCCGGTCATCGTCACCCTCGACATCGCCCGCATGTGACCCCGCCCGGCTGGCCGGCCGATCAACCGCTGTCCTGCCGGGCCTCTCGACATGCGGACCCCGACACGAGCCTCGGCGTTTCGGCCAACTGCACGAAGCATCTGCACCCGTAGACCCCAAGGGTCGGTGCATCCCGCACTCTCCGCCGCGCGCTCTATTTGGGGGTTCCCAGCTCGACTGAAACACAGGTGTTCGAAATCCATGTCGGGTCGTTGAGCTTCACGACCCAGCCGCAGCGACCGTCAGGGGGCCACGTTGACCTCGGCCAGCACACAGGACCAGCCGGATACCGGCACACCAGAGGCGGGTGCTCCGGACGAGACGAGCAGAGCCCAGGACGAGGAGTTCCTCTACCGGGACGAATCGAGGCATCAGGCTGGGGCGCAGCTGACCACCGGCACCATGGCGCGACGGCTGCCCGCACTGGTTCTGCGGTCACTGAAGATGGCCTGGCAGGTGGACCGAGGTGCGACGGCCGGACTGCTCGCGTGCCAGATCGGCACCGGCATGCTCGCCGCGCTGGGGCTGCTCGCCGTCACGGGGTCGATCACCGCGCTGATCTCGTCGGGCGACATCACCGAACGCCTGTGGGAGGCGGCGCCACAGCTGGCGGTCGTCGCCGCGGCCACCGGGCTGCGGGCGCTGCTGGGGATCACGGTGACGTGGCTGACCGGGCGGCTGCGGCCGGTGCTGGCCCGGGCGGCGGAGCTCACGATGATCGAGGCCGCGCTCGGCGCGGAGCTGGCGGCGAACAACAAGCCCGGCTACAACGACTTCTACGACATCGCCGACCGCGGCGCCCAGGTCACTCCGGACCTGGTGGACGAAGCACAGGACGTGTTGGCGGCCACGGCTACGCTCGCCGCCGGCGCGACCGTTCTCGCCGTGCTGCACCCCGTGCTCCTTCCTCTGCTCCTCCTGGCCTGCCTGCCACAGGCCGCCGCGTACGTACGGGCCGCCCGGGTGGTGTACCTGGCGGGCCTCGAGACCTCCGGACGCCGCCGCATGCTGCACAAGCTGCGCTGGCACATGGCGTACATGGAGTCCAGCGAGGAGATGCGAGCCTGCCTGGCCGGACCCTTCCTCACCGCCCGGTACCGGCGCCTCGCCGCCTCGGTCAACGCCGCGGAGCGCAAGGCCGCGAACACCGGCGCGTGGATGGGACTGGCCGGCGCGGTTGCCGGCGGAGTGGCGGCGGCCGCAGTGTGGGCCGCGCTGCTGTGGCTCCTGGCTTCCGGGCGCATGAGCCTCGCGTCAGGAGGCGGCGCGGTCTTCGCACTGCAGACGGCGACCGGTTCCGTGCGCGGCATCATCAACGGCGGGGCCCGACTGGTGCGCACCGGCTGGTACGTGCAGGACTGGCAGAACTTCCTCGACAACGCCCACGGGCAGGCCATGACCGCTTCCCGCGGTACCCAGATGCTTTCCGCTCCGCCGGAGCGGTTCGAGGTCCGCGACGTCACCTACCGGTACGACGGCGCCCCGAAGGACAGTCTCAGCGGCGTCTCCCTCCAGGTGCGGCGCGGGGAGATCATTGCGCTGGTCGGTGAGAACGGGTCGGGCAAGTCGACCCTGTCGCGGCTGATCTGCGGTCTGCTGCTGCCCACGGCAGGTGAGGTGGCCTGGGACCACGCGGCTACGGCCGAGATGGACCCGTGGAAGGCGTGGAAGCATGTCGCCCTGGTGCCGCAGAAGTACACCTACCTGCCCTTGAGCATGCGGGACAACATCACGTTCGGGCAGGGGGATACCGCAGACGCCGCGGTGCTCGCCGCGTGCGAGGCGTCCGGGGCAACGGACATGCTGCCCCACCTGCGGTCCGGTCTGGACACCCTGCTGACGTCCGAGTGGTTCGGCGGCCAGCAGCTGTCCGGGGGCCAGTGGCAGCGGGTGGTGCTCACCAGAAGCCGTGCGCAAACAACGCGTTGCTGTACGGACCCCGTGATCGTTGATCTTGCGTGGTCATATCCCAGTCGATGTCCCAACAACTTGCCTCGCGGTTGGGCGTGTTGCTCCCCCACCTCAACGAAAGGCAGCGGCGGTTGCTGCTGGCCGCAGAGGCCCGCGAGCTTGGGCATGGCGGAATACGTGCGGTGTCCCGCGCGACTGGCGTCAGTGAAACGACGGTGCGTAAAGGTATCGCCGAACTCGCAGATGAACCGTCGCCCTTTCCCGGTGGTCGCATCCGACGCCCTGGAGGCGGCCGCAAGAATTCCGCCGCGAAGGACCCCAGACTGCTGCCCGCCCTCTTGGCATTGGTCGAGCCGGATGAGCGAGGCGATCCCATGTCGCCGTTGAGGTGGACGACCAAGTCGCTGCGACATCTCGCCGATGAGCTGACCAAACAAGGGCATCCGGTCTCCGCGACCACAGTTGGGAAACTGCTGCGTGCGAACGGGTTCAGCCTGCAGGGCAACGCCAAGACTCTGGAGGGAAAGCAACACCCTGACCGAGATGCCCAGTTCCACTACATCAATAACCAGGTCAAAGAACACCAGGCTGACGGCGAGCCGGTCATCAGTGTGGATACGAAGAAAAAGGAGATGATCGGCCGGATCCACAACCCGGGCCGCGAGTGGCGCCCCAAGGGCGAGCCAATCGACGTCGAGGACCACTCACTGTTCTTCCGTGGAGAAATCCAGCAGGTCATCCCATACGGGATCTACGACATTGCGGCCAACACGGGCTGGGTCAATGTCGGTGTGGACCACGATACGTCGGCCTTCGCTGTCGCATCGATTCGCCGATGGTGGGACAACCGCGGCAAGCATGACTACCCGGGCGCCAAGCGCCTGCTGATCACGGCGGACTCCGGCGGCTCGAATTCTCCACGATACCGACTCTGGAAGTCCGAACTTGCAACTCTGGTCGAGGAAACCGGCCTCGCAATTACCGTCTGTCACTTTCCGCCCGGAACATCGAAGTGGAATAAGGTCGAACACCGCCTCTTCTCCCACATCACGATGAACTGGCGCGGACGCCCGCTGACCAGCCATGAAGTCGTCATCAAGACCATCGAATCCACCCGCACCCGCTCCGGACTGCGCGTCGAGGCCGAACTCGACACGCGCGCCTACCCGATCGGGGTCACCGTGAGCAAGGAGTACTTGGACTCCTTGCCGATCCGGCCACACGACACTCACGGCGCCTGGAACTACACCATCGAGCCACACGATCACTGCTCTGTGCCTGCGGCAAACAGAAACCCCAGGTTCATCCAGTCGGAGGTACTGGAGATGCTCTCCAACCCGGTGATGACCGGGATGACCCGAGATGAACTGGCCGAGCTTATCGCGCTTCTGGCGCCAGCCCAGGAGGCCAAGGCCGAACAACGAAACTACGACCGACGAGGCGGGAAACGACGACGTGTGAAAGGGGCAGGCGGGATGACGGTAATCACGCCAGCAGCCCGGATTATGGCCACGCTCGTTCATCTCCGTGGGATCTGTACGATGCCCGTTCTCCAGGACCTCCTCGGAGTAACCCGAAGCGGCCTCCAGAAACCCATGCGTGAGACCCGAGCCCTCCTGGCAGAACACAACCACACAGTGCGCGCCATCGACCTCAGGCTTACCACCACGCAAGCTGTTCGGGACTTTGTCACTTCTGCCGGCTCCCTCCAGGAAGTCGATCCTCAAGAGGCACTGCGGCATCCGGCCATCACGGGTATGAGCCATACCGAACTTGATGCCATCACCACGCGCTTGGCTACTCGGTACCAAGCCCGGCTCCAAGAGATGCGACATAACCGACGCGGCGCCGAGCTGAAGAAGGACCCTGGCGCAGTCATCTACCGGAAGATCACCGACGAGGGCCGCGTTCTTGCCGCAATTCTTGCCATGCGGCAGGTCGCCACCCGTCCGGTAATCGCTGACCTCTTCAAAGTGAGCCCTCGAACCATCGGCAACGCACTCGTGGAACTGCGCCCGCTCCTCAAAGAGGACGGATACAACCCCACCCCCGTTCACAGGGCGCAACGGTTTCACAGTGCTGAAGAAGTTCTCCGCTATGTCGAGGCCAGGAGGGAATCGAATGCTCATGCGAAACTGTAAGGTTGTTTGCGCACGGCTTCCCAGGGCGTTTCACCGGCAGGCGGCTCTGCTGGTGATGGACGAGCCCACCGCTGCTCTGGACGCGCGGGCCGAGCATCGCATCTTCACCGGGCTGCGGGACCTGGCCAAAGACCGGGCAATCCTGCTGATCACGCACCGGCTCGCCAACGTCGCCATCGCGGACAAGATCATCGTTCTCGACCAGGGACGCATCGTCCAGGAAGGCTCCTACGAGGAACTCACCCGCGAGCCGGGGCTGTTCCGCTCCCTGTGGGAACTGCAGCAGCGCACCACCGGCGAGGCAACATGATCCCCGACCACCCTCAGTCCCACTCCGCGCACTCACCAGCCACCAGCGCCTGGCCGGCGGACTTCACCGCGCACCGGATCGGCGCCGGCTGCCCGATGTGCCGAAACGACTTCGACGCCGACGACATCGGCTGGGGCCTGCTCGTACGGCGCGGTGAGGTCAGCAACGCCTACCTGTGGCGCAGCGGCCAGGTCCGCGGGTATGCCGTCGTGATCTACACCGGCCGCCATGTCGCCGAACCCACCGAGCTGGACGAGGGAGAGGCGGCCGCCTTCTGGCGCGACGTCCTGGCCCTGGGCCGCGCGGTGGAGGCGCTCTACGAGCCGCTGAAGATGAACTACCTGCTGCTGGGGAACCAGATCCCGCACGCCCACTGGCACTGCGTTCCGCGACGTGAAGCCGGAACGGACCCGGCGCCGGGCGGCCCGCTGCCCTTCGATGCGCTCGATCTCGGACGGCAGGACGAGGTGCAGCTGCAGGCGGATGCCCTAGCACTGCGCCGGCTGCTGCCTCCCTCCGGCCGGCCGGGGGTGCGGCGATGAACGGCGCAGAGTCGGACGGGATGGTCGTGGCGGGGATCCTGACGCTGTTCTACCGGATCGTCCCGACCGTGGTCGACGAAGGTCCTGCGGGGACCGCCACCCGCAACTACGTGGCCCGGGACAGCGACGGAGCCCGGTGGTTCGTGAAGGCCTACCCGGCGGGCACCGATCTGGACGCGGAGCGCCAGGCGCTCGAGCTCGGCGAGTTCGCGCGGCTCGGCCGGATCCCGGTGCCGGTAGTTCGCAAGACCCTGGAAGGTGACCTCATCGCGGCCGCCGGCGACATGGCGGTGTCGGTCGCGGCGTACGTCGAGGACACGGAGACGGCGGAGGGCGGCCTGTCCGGCGATCGGTGGGCCGCAGTGGGCGAGACCGTCGGGCACCTTCACCGGACTCTGGCCCGGCAACCGGCCGGACCTCCGCGCCGTGTACCCGCCCGGGAAGTCTGCGATGTGAAGCGGGCCCGGCAGCGCCTTGACAGGCTGCTCGTCCTCTTCGCCAAGAGGCCGCCCACCTCGGGGTTTCCCGCCTGGGCACGGGAGACCGCCGCCCGGCGGCTCGACGCGCTGCCTGCCGTGGCCGCCATGGTCAAAGAGCTGCCGACGACGCTGACGGTGCAGACCGTCCACGGAGACCTGGCCACGCCCAACCTGCTCCTTCGCGGACAGCAGGTGGCCGCATTGATCGACTTCCGGCCGCCCGGTCACCGCAGCCCCGCCTGGGAGCTCGGGCGGATCGTCCTGGACCCGCGCACTGTCCTGGCGCAGCCGCAGTGGCCTACCGGCCTCGCTGAAGCTGTCGCTGCCTACCGGGCAGCCAACCCGGCGCTGCCGGCCGAAGAACTCCTCGCCGTGCCCCGCCTTGCCGCCGGATACCTGGCCTGCTCGGTGTATCCCCTGTCCGAGGCCGTCGACGACCCGGCCGCCGTCACCCCCGAACTCGAGGCGTACGGGCGCAACCGGCAGGCGGCCATGGCCGAGCTGTGCGAGCGCCTGACGGAAGCCGAGGAGGTGCTCCATGACTTCCTCCACTGACCCCTCCTCCTCTCCCGGCACCCGGCCGTCGTTGTGGCGGCACCGCAACTTCCGCCGCTACCTGACCGGGCAGGCAGCCAGCGTGACCGGCAGCTCGATCAGCAGCATGGTGATCCCCGTGCTGGCGGTGCTCGAACTGGACGCGACCACCGCCGAGGTCGCCTGGCTGACGTTCCTGGGCCAACTGCCGCCCGCACTGCTGGCATTGCACGCCGGGGCCCTCGCCGACCGACACTCCAAGCGGAGGCAGATGATCACCGGCGACCTGGTCAGCGCCGCCGCGCTGGCCAGCGTGCCGGTGGGGGCCGCGCTCGACCGGCTGTCCCTGACCCAGCTGATGGTGGTCGCGGCCGTGCAAGGCGCGGCGGGGGTGCTGCACGATGCCGCCGCGATCAGTCTCCTGCCCAGCCTGGTCGACCGGTCCCTGCTCCAACGGAGCAACAGCCGCATCGGCGGGCTCTTCGCCGTCGCCGCCACCGCGGGCAGCAACCTCGGCGCCGCCCTGACCGCGCTCCTCGGCCCGGCCCGGGCGCTTCTCGGGGATGTCCTGTCCTACCTCGTCAGCGCCTGGTGCACCGCCCGCATCCAGGCCCCCGAAAGCTCCCGGCCGGCAGCGGAAGGCCGCCGGCTGCACACCGAGATCGGTGATGGCCTGCGCTACGTGAACGGCGACCACCGGCTGCGCACCCTGACCCTCGTCAACGCGACGACGTCGTTCGCCCTGGCGCTCCTCAATACCTTGTGGGCGCTGTACCTGCTCCGGTCCCTCGCCATGGGCGCGACCGCCTTCGGCGTGGTCCTGGGCATCGGAGCCCTAGGCGCGGCGACCGGCGCTCTGGCCGCCCCCTCACTCGCGGCGCGGTACGGGCCCGGGCCGATGATGCTCGCCGCCCTCGCGAGCACCCCGCTCACCCAGATCCCGCTGCTCCTCGCCTCCCCGGGCCTGGGCTGGCAGTTCGCCATAGGTGGTGCGCTGTTTCTTCAGCTGGCCTGTGCCGCGGCCGCGGGGACGACCCAGCGCACCATTCGCCAGGTCGTCACCGCCGACGGCATGCAGGCCCGGATGCAGGCCGTGAGTACCTGGCTCACCTCCGGTGCACGGCCCGTAGCCGCGCTCCTCGCTGGCGGGCTCGGCACCTGGATCGGCGTGCGCCCCACCCTGGTCGCCGGCGCCTGCCTCCTCCTCGTCCCCCTCGCGGTCCTCTACCGCTCCCCGCTGCGCAGTCTGCTGGACATGCCCAGCTCGCCCGCCGTGGCTTCCCCTTCAGCCGAGGCCGTCACACCTCCGACGCCGTCGGGGCCGGCCGTCCCCCATCCCGCAGTCGCCGTGGATGTGCGGCACGACCGCTCCTTGGAAGGTGGCCCGTGAGCATCCACCTGCACACGGCCCCCGGCCCGGAGCCGTCATCGGCGGACCCGCCGCCAGGCGCGCCCCTCCCTCCCAGCCCGTACATTCCGTCCGCCACGTCCCGAGGTGATCACGTGCCGCCCTCCCGCTCTGATATCCGCGCGACCATCGAGACCTATCTCAGCCGGCATGCCGAGGAACGAGACTCCCTGGAAGGGTTGTTGGCTGTCCTCGACGCCGCCGAGGAGCCGTCCAGCCGCGCCACGCTGCCCGGACACGTGACCTGCAGCGCCGTGGTCATCGACCGTGACCGCCGGGTGCTCCACATCGGCCATCGGGTGACAGGGCTGCTCCTTTGCCCCGGCGGCCACGTTGAGGCGGGTGACCGTACGCTCCTGGCCGCTGCCGTGCGCGAGGTGTGCGAAGAGGCCGGATTGCGCCCTGGCGACCTGTGCCTGACCCCGCAGTTCCTCGCCGAGCCGATCGATGTGGACGTGCATGACATTGACGCCAACCCGGCCAAGGGCGAGCCCGCTCACCAGCACTTCGATGTCCGCTTCGCGTTCTACCTCACCGCCGAGCAACCGCCTGCGCTCGCTCTGCAGGACGACGAAGTCGCCGGGGCCCGGTGGCTCCCGTACGCCGACGTGCGATCTCCGACGCTGCGGGCCAAGCTCCTGGCCGCCGAGGCGGACGGCCTCGACGGGTGCCCGGAGCCCGTCAGCGCCAACGCCCTTATCCATGACGGAGCCGGCCGGTACCTCCTTCATCTACGAGATGACCGGGAAGGCATGTGGGAGCCCTGGGTGCTGGCCCTCGTGGGAGGCAAACGGTCGCGGGACGATGCCAGCCTCGAGGCGACACTGCGACGCGAGCTTGCCGAGGAGGTGCCGGGTCTGGAGCCCACGGAACTGGTGCCGTTTGCCGTCCAGAAGGCGACGAGCGTTGACGGCCTGGCGGTGCCCATCAGCGTCTATGCCGGGCGCTGGAGTGGGGATGCCGGGGCGGTGGATCTCCGCGAAGGTGTCCTGCTGACGTGGTGCACTGTGGACATGCTCGACCGGCTACGCCTGAGTCCCGGTCTCGGGGAGCTGATCCGGCGCCACGCGGCCGAGCACCCCGCGGCCGAGGGACCGCCGGACGACACCTATCCGCTGCCCAGCGAGGCCCCGCCGGGGACCGAGCTGCACATAGTCGGTGTCCACCTCCATCTCCAGGACGACCACGGTCGGATCCTCCTCGGCCGGCGCCACCCTGATTCCGCCTTCGCGCCGGACACCTGGCACTTCCTGGCCGGCCACTGCGAGCGGGAAGCCGCGATCGACTGCCTGGTCCGGGAAGCGAAGGAGGAAGCAGGCCTCACCATCGCGCCCGAGGACGTCGACCTCGTCCACACGGTGCACCATGTCGACTCCCCCAACGTGCGGCCCAGGATCGCGCTCGTCTTCCAGGCTCGCTCCTGGACCGGCGACCCGGAGGTCCTGGAGCCCGACCGGTGCATGGAGTGGCGTTGGTGGGAGCCGCAGAAACTTCCGGCCGCAGTCGTGCCGTACACCCGACGGGCGATCGACGGAATCCTCCGGGGGCGCCCGTACTCCGAGCACGGCTGGGGCGAGCGATGAGCACTCTAGACACCTGTCCCGCCGCCGGACCGGTCGGCGGGGCCACGCCGACGGATGCACAAGCGGATCCGGCAGCCGCGCGGGCGGCGATGGTCGCCCGACTCGAGGAGGAAGGGTCTTTGCGGCCGGGCCCGGTCCGCGACGCCCACCTCGCGCTACCCCGCGAAGTGCTGATGCCGCAGGCGTACGTACGGCGCAGTGCCCCAGGCAAAGAGCCGCCGCGCTGGGATCTGCTGGACTGGTCGGAGCCGCAGGACCGCCCCAAGCTCCTCGGGCTGCTGTACGGCGGGGCCAGTGTGCTCGTCCAACACGACGGGGAGCCGCTGCTGGGCCGGGCACGCGGGAGTCGGTCGGGGGCGTCGATCACGTCGATGTCGACGGTGACGGGCCTGACCGCCTCGCTGCTGGAAGAGCTGGATCTGCGCCCGGGTCTGCGCGTGCTGGACGTCGGGACGGGCGCAGGGGTGACCGCCGCGGTGGCCTGCCAGGTCTGTGGCGACCGGGGGGTGACGACCCTCGACCGGGACCGGCACCTCACCGACGCGGCCGCCGCCCGGCTGGCCGACCTCGGCTTCCGGCCGCAGGTGGTGTGCGGATCGGGCGAACAGGGCGTGCCGGCACGGGAGTTCGACCGGATCTTCGTGTCGTACACGGTGGAGCGCGTGCCGACGGCCCTGGTCGAGCAGCTCGCGCCCGACGGCAAGCTGCTGGCGCACGTGACCAGCGCATCCCCGTCGTGGCCCGGCCTCGCTGTCGTCGGACGCACCGCCGACGGGCGGATCACGGCAGAGCTGCGGGCCGTGGAGTTCGCCCACCGTGCCGGGCACGGCATGGCGCGGATCTGGCTCAACGAGGAGCTCCGGCAGCGCATGGCCACCGAGCCCGGCACCTGGACCCAGCGGAGCAAGCTGGCGCCGCCCGCGGACAGCGACCGCGGATTCTGGCTGGCGGCCGACCATCTCCTCGGAGGCGGTCTGGTGCGGGACTTCGGGTCTGAGCACCTGGCGATCGGCGCACCCGGCTGCGGATCCTGGATGCGCGCGGAGCCGGTGGGCCACCGGCGCTGGAGCGTCACCGTCCAAGGGCCGCGGGACATCTGGAAAGAGATCCAGGACCTCGCCGACCGGTGGCGGGCCGCACGCTCCCCCGACCGCTACCGCCTCTACTTCGACGCGGACGGCGGGCAGCGCGCGGCGTCCGAATGCGGACGCCTGTCCTGGCACCTGCCCTCCCACCCGCGCGATGAGGGAGCCACCCCGTGACCTACCCCGACGGGCCCCTTCCGGACCTTGCACCGGAGCAGGAGACCATGTTCGAGAGCGCGGCGTTGACCTACGCCCGCCACCGCCCCGGCCTGCCCGAGGCGGCGGTGCGCCTGCTCGCCGGCACGCTGCGGGGCCGGCCGTCCCCGGTGCTGCTCGACCTGGGCACCGGAACCGGGCAGGTGCCCCTCGCGCTCCTGTCCGCCGGCGCTGACCTGACGCACATCGAAGCCGTCGACGTCAGCCCGCAGATGCTGCATCAGGCCAGGCAGGCCCTCACCCCCGTGCTCGGCCACTGCACCCTCACCCTGGTCCACGCGGCAGCCGACGCCTACGAGCCGCTCGCGACGCTGCCCGGCGAACCGGACTCCGGCCCGGACCTGATCACCTTCTGCCGGTCCTACCACTGGATGAACGGTGAGGCGGTCCTGGAGATGGCCGACCGGGTCGCCACACCGGGCGGCGCAGTAGCGATCATGGGCGACGGGAGCCTGTGGACCCACGACGCCGACTGGACCCGTGCACTGCGCGAATTGATCCAGCGCTACCTGGGCGCCGAGCGCCGGGCGGGCGCCCGCCGTGCCTACGCCGAGCCCCGCCGCTCGTACGAGGAGGACCTCGCCGACTCGGCCTTCAAAGACGTCACCGAGCACCTGTTCCCGGTGACCCGCGCCTGGGCGCCGCACGAGGTGCTCGGCTACCTGCGCACCACGTCGTTCGCCGCTCCCGAGCTCTTCGCAGGGCGGCACCAGGCGTTCGAGGACGAAGCCCTCGCCCTTCTCCACGCGCACGTGGTGGACGGGTCTCTGGTCGAGGAAGCGACGTTCAGGGTTCTGCTCGCCCGGCGTCCGGAGGGAGCGCGATGAGCAGCGAGCAGCGGCACACCGAGCCGGTGGACGTCCACCTGATCCTGCGCCGGGAGACCGCCGACGGGCCGCAGGTTCTGCTGTCCCGGCGGGCCGGGCAGGTGTACGCCGCCGGCCTGTGGCACCTACCGTCGGGGCACCTGGACGGTCCGCACGAGGACGTGGTCACCGCCCTGATCCGCGAGGCGCGGGAGGAGACCGGTGTCGTCATCGACGAGGCCGACGTGCGGGCCGCCGTGACCGTGCACCACCGCAGCCCCGGAGGCGCCAGTCGTACCGGGCACTTCTTCGAGGTCCGGCGGTGGAAGGGCGAGCCGGAGATTGCCGAGCCGGACGTCTGCGACGCGATGGACTGGGCACCCCTTACCGCCCTGCCCGCCCCAATGGTGGCGTACTGCCGTGCGGGCCTGGACGCCTACAGCGCTGGCGCGCGGCTCGCCCTGCACTTCCAACTGCCCGGCGACAGCATCGCCTTCGACCCCGGTGCCGACCGGCTGCTCATCGTGCCGGACGTGACCGGCCAGACATCTGCCGCCCGTCCCGACGCTGCGGTCGTGGAATTTGCGGAGCGGGCGGTCGGCCGGATCGCGCAGTGGACGGATACGTCATGGGCGCGCGAGGAGAGCCGGGTGTGGCGGGTCCACGGCGTCCAGGGCGGCACCTGGTATGTGAAGGTGCACCAGAGCGAGCGGTTCCACGGCAGGGAAGTGCGGGGGCTACGGACGTGGGCACCTGGGCTGGGGGCGGCCGCCCCCCGGCTGGTCGCCGCCGACGAGACCCTGCGGGCGGTGGTCCTCACCGCGGTGCCGGGCCGCCCGCTGCACGGCGCCGTCCTTGCCCCGGAGCGGGAGAGGAAGGTCTTCCACCGGATCGGGGCGCTGGCCCGCCGCATCCACCAGTCCTCTCCCCCACGGCCCGCTCCCGCCGGCAGCGGCCCGGCCGTGGCCAAGGCCGACCGGCACCTGGCCGGGGCGCGGTCTCATCTGCTTCCGGGTGATGAGGAGTTCGTCCGCGAGCTCGTCCGGCAGGCCGAGGACCTGCCACCACTGGAGTGGGTGGAGACCCACGGAGATTTCCAGCTCCGCAACATCCTCGCCACCCCCGACGCCGCCGACGAGACGGACGACCGTGAGGTCTTCGTGGCGATTATCGACCTCGAGCGCAGTGAGCCGGGGCCGGCTGTACGGGATCTGGTTCGCCTGTCCGACGCCTGGGCTGGCCGCCCCGACCTGTTCGAGGCGTTTCTGGCCGGGTACGGCAGGTCCCTGACCGCCGCCGAGGAGGCCCGCCTCGTCATCGACGCAGCGCTCGATTCCGTGAGCGGGATCGCATACGGCGCTGCCCACGGTGACCCCGAGCTGGTCGAACGCGGCCGGCGGACCCTGGCCCGGCTGCGCGCCGAGCACTGTGCCGCCCTCTCACCGACAGGAGATGCCCAGTGAACGCCGACACAGCACTCACTGCCGCGGCCGAGCCGCGCGACACCGCCGGACGGCCGTCGGTCCGCGCGGCAACCCCCGCTGACGCCGAAGCCATCACCCGGATGCGCTCCGCATACGTCCTGTCCGCACCGTTCACCGAGGACTGGGTCCGGCAGTGCACGGACGAGCTGGCGCCACGGCTCACGCCGGAGGGAGACGCCCGGGCCTTCGTCGTCGACGCCCCGGACGGCACGATGGCCGCCTGCGCCCTCGGCCTGATCCACCCCGTGCTCCCGGCCCCGGCCTACCCCCGGGGCCGGGCCGCCCGCGTACAGATCGTCGCCACCCAGCCCGAGCTCCGCCGCCGCGGTTACGCCCGGGCGGTCTTATCCGCACTCCTCGACCACCTCGCCGACGTCGAGGACGTCACCCTGTTCGAGCTGCACACCAGCCCGGAAGCTGCGCCCCTGTACCGGGAGCTCGGCTTCAGCGGCAGCCCGGCGCTGATGCGGATGACCCGCCACCGTCAACGTGCCGGTGCTGTGCCCGGTGCGCAGCCGGACTCGACGTGGGTGCCGCCGCAGCAATACGCCGACTCACTGCCCCGGGCGGCCGCGTACGCGTGCCTCTACGTCACCGACGAGGACGACCGGCCCCTGCAGCTGCACTCCGTCTACTCCCCCGGCCACCCCTGGCACATGATCGGTGGCGCGATGGATCTGGACGAGCGGCCCTGGGACGCAGTGGTGCGCGAGTGCCGGGAAGAGACCGGCCTGACCGCCGCGGGTCCGCCCCGGCTGCTGGCCACCGTGTTCGGACAGCCCCGGGCGCAGCGTCCATACAGCACTCTGCAGCTGATCTTCGACGGCGGTCGCCTCACCGATGAACAGATCCGGGGCATCACCCTCAATCCGCGCGAGCACGACGAGGCCCGCGTCCTGCCCCTGGCCGAGTGGGAGGCGTTGATGCCGGCCCGCGATTTCGTGCGGCTGCGCGCCGTGGAGGAGGCCCGCCGCACCGGCGTGGCCGCATACGTCGACACCTGGGGGAACGCATGACCACCAGCAGCATCGTCTTGATGTCCGACCGGCGGGTCGCCGCGATCCCTGTCCAGGAGCGCGGTGAGGTCCTCCTCGACGCCCGCGCACACGGCCTGATGGTCGACGACCGCAAGCAGGACGCTGCGGGCGCCTGGGCTCTCGTCCGTCAGGGGGTGCTCACGCGGCTCCAGCAGGCGCAATCGCTGCTCCCCGGCGGTGTGCAGTTGCTGTTCATCGAGGGCTACCGGCCCCCCTCCCTGCAGCGCCGGTACTTCGAGGAGTACTCCGACGAGCTCGCCCGCGCCCACCCGGACTGGAAGGCCGCCGAGCTCCGGGAGGCAGCCAGCCGCTTCGTGTCACCGCCGGAGATCGCGCCGCATTCCGCCGGCGCGGCCGTCGACGTGACGCTGATCGACCACCAGGGCCGCGAGCTGGACATGGGCACGCGCGTCAACGCCTCCCCCGAAGAGTCCGAAGGCGCCTGCTACACCGACGCCCCCAACCTGAGCGCCCGGGCCCGCACGAACCGGGCCACCCTGGGCGACGCGCTGTCCACCGCAGGCTTAATCAACTACGGGACCGAGTGGTGGCACTGGTCGTTCGGCGACCGGTACTGGGCCCTGCAGACCCAGCAGCCGGCCGCCCTCTACGGCCCCGTCGAACTGCCCTGACATCGCACCACCCCCGCCTTTCACGAACGAGGAGCGACCTGTGGGATACACCCGGACTGACTGGTCCGAGCACTACAACGGCGGGCGAGGCTTCCGGCGGCTCGGCGACGAGGAGAAGCGCCTGCTCGTCGAGCATGCCCCGGCAGCCGAGGGCGGCCGCGCGCTCGACGTAGGGTGCGGAACCGGCGAGATGTCCGTCTACCTCACCTCGCTCGGCTACACCGTCGACGGAGCGGACTTCGCCGAGGGCGCGCTCGAGCGGGCCCGCGCGGAGCACGCCGGGGTGGAGGGGGTGCGCTGGCTGAGCCTGGATGTCGAGCGCGACGACCTGGCCGCTCTTGCCGAGGACGGCTACGACCTGATCGTGCTGCGTCTGTGCATCGCGTTCGTCCGCGATCGCGCCCGTGTCCTTCGCCGTCTGGCCGCCCGGCTGCGCGAGGGTGGGGTGCTGGTCATCATCACGCCGATCGTGGAGAACACGCCGGAAGAGCGGCGCCACATCGCGCTGGACGAGAACGAACTCGCCGCGCTCACCGACGGGTTCGAGGACGTCGAGCAGTTCGACGCGGAGGGCCTGGCGGTGCTGGTCCTGCGCGGACCGGCCGGATTCAGCGCGGAGGAGAAGCTGCGGCCCGAGCCGCAGGCCGTCTTCGGTGCCGCAGTGGTGGTCACCGATACGTTCGGCCGGGTCCTGCTGGGCCGCTCCACCCGAGGCATGTGGGAGCTACCGGGCGGCCGCATCGAGACAGACGAGGCCGCACCAGCGGCCGCGGTGCGGGAGGTGAACGAGGAGACCGGGCTGACGGCGCGCGTGGAGGACGCTCACGTCATCACCGTGCTGCACGACGACCGCCTGGATGTACGCCGCGTCACCGCCGTGGTCCGCATCTCCCGCTGGGACGGTGAACTCTCTCTGCCCGAGCCACACCGCTTCGTGCGCTGGGAGTTCCACGACCTGAACACCTTGGTGACCCTCGGGAAGATCTTCGCGCCCAGTGCGCACGCTCTGACCGCGGTGTGGCCCGGGGTGCTGCCGGGGCTCCCGTCGGTCCATTCCTACGCGTGCTCCGCCGCCGTCCCTCCGGTGCCCGGGGAGCCGGTGGAGGCGGTCCGGTTGCGCGAGCGGATGGCGGACATCGTGATCAGCAAGGGCTGGGCGCCCTCGCCGCGGGTCCAGGCCGCGTTGCGTGAGGTGCCTCGGCACCGGTTCGTCCCGGAGACCCGGCTGGAGACGGCCTACCACGACGACCTCGCCGTAGTGACGGTCCGCGAGTCACCCCAGACCGCGCTCAGCTCCGTCTCCGCGGCCTGGCTGCAGGCCGACATGATCGAGCAACTCCGGCTGGTGCCGGGGATGACCGTGCTGGAGGTCGGCTCCGGCGGATACAACGCGGAACTCCTGGCCCACGTCCTCGGGGAACGCGGGCGCGTGGTGACCGTGGACGTCGACCCGTACGTGGTGCACCGGACGCAGCGACTGTGCGCGGAGGCGGGCAGCGGTCGGGTCACCGCCGTCCTCGGCGACGGCCGGCTTGGCGCGCCGAGCCACGTCCCGGCCAACGGGTTCGACGGGATCGTGATCACGCACAACGCGTCCGACATCGCACCAGCATGGCGAGAGCAGCTTGCCGAGGGGGCCCGGTTGGTCGTGCCGCTGGAGATGGGCGGCTACACCCGCTCCCTCACCCTGGTCCGGCGCGGCGACGTGCTGCACTGCGAGCACTGGACGTACTGCGGTTTCGTGCGGGACCGCGGTGCGGCCGCCCGGACCGCCCCCGCCGTGCGGCTGGCCGACGGCAAGGTCACGGTGCGGTGGGAGGACGGGACGCCCGGCGACACCGCCGGTCTCGACGAGGCTCTGCGCGGTCCCCGGCACGAGCGCTCCACGGGCCTGGTCGTCCGGGGGATCTTCAACTTCGAGACGTTGCAGGTCTATGCCGCGACGACCCTGCCGGGGTTCTGCCGTCTGTCCGCGCCGAAGGGGTCCACGTTCGTGGAGCAGCAGGACGCGGCCGCGATCCTGGCGGACGGCTCGCTCGCCTACTTGACCTACCGGAAGGTCAGGGATGCCCCGGAGCCGGCCGACCGCATGACGGAGTTCTTCATCCACGCCTACGGCCCAGCAGCGGAAGAGGTGGCGGAGCGCTTCGCCGAGTGCGTGCGCGTCTGGGACCGCGAGGTGCGCGAGAGCGGCTATCCGCCGATGACCGTCCACCCGGCCGCAACGCCCGACGACCAGCTGCCGCCCGGCGATGTGCTCGACAAGCCCAGCGCACGGCTTGTCCTCCAGTGGCCGGGCCGGACCCCCGCCGGCGCACTGAGCCTCTCGGCCGCAGGGGGACAGCGTGCCTGACTACGACGAGTTGATCCCCGAGAAGGCGGCGTCCTCCACGATGCCGTCCCTGCTCGGCGTGTTCGCCCATCCCGACGACGAGAGCCTCCTCGCCGGCGGTGTCCTCGCCCAGCACGCCGCCGCGCACGCGCGCACCGCCGTCGTCACCATGACGTGGGCGCCCGACAGTCCGCGGGCTTCCGAACTCGCCGACGCCTTGCGGGCGCTCGGCGCGGGCGCCCCTCGCATGCTCGGATACGGCGATGCCCGCAACGAAAGGGCGGCCCCCGGCCGTCCCCGGCTCGTCGACGCGCCACTCGACGAGGTGGTCGCCGCCCTGGTCCAGCAGATCCGCTCGTTCCGCCCCGACATCGTGGTCACGCACGACGCCCTGGGCCAGCTGACCGGTCACCCGGACCACCGCCGCACCCACCAGGCCGCTCTCCTCGCCGCTCAGGACGCGGGGCTCCCGCACCTTCACCCCGCGGCCGGCAAGCCCTGGCAACCGCGCGCCGTGTACTGCGCCACGCACCCCGAGTCCGGTGTCGGCGAACTCGGGCCGCTGCTGGAGTCCGTCGGCAAAGCCGCGCTCGCGGTGCCGGACGCCTACGCCACCACCACCGTCGACGTCTCCCCCTGGCTGGAGCAGAAGTGGCGCGCGATCCTCGCGCACCGCGGTGAGGTCGCACGCGAGCGGCCACTGCCCGGCATCCTCGCCCGCCTTCCCGAAGCCGACCGCACCCAGATCATCCAAACCGAGTACTTCACTCGCCTCACCCCCGGCCCCACAAAGGGCGACTCCGCCGCGCTATCCATCTGACATCGCAGCCCCGTGCCGACCACCCTTCACCGCCCACGAGCAAGCACTCACCGATCGGAGAGAGATGACGACGACTTCTGCACCCGACGAACGCCCCAGTGTGGCCAGGACATTGCGGCTGGCAGTCGCACAGAGCACGGTGCCGGAAGACCCCACTGATCGAGGAGCACTGCGGGCGGCCGGGCAGGAGATCCGGGCCCTGATGGTTGAGGCCGCCGAGGCTGGTGCGCGGTTGGTGCAGTTCCCCGAGGGGGCAGTCACCTATCCGAGCAAGCACGTGATGGCGGCGGGCCCGGCGGGCAAGCTGGTGCCGGCTGATTGGAGCCGTGCCGCATGGGATGTCCTGCGCGAGGAAGCGGAGTCGATCACCGTCCTGGCGGGAAGGCTTGGCCTGTGGACGGTGTTCGGATCGATCCACCCGCTCACACCGCCGAACCGACCGCACAACAGCCTCTACGTCGTCTCCGACCGCGGCCAGTTGGTCGCACGGTACGACAAGAGGTTCCTGTCACACACCGAGGTGTCCTACTTGTACTCCCCAGGACACCAGCCGCTCGTCACCGAGGTGGACGGCATTCGGCTCGGCTTCGCGCTGTGCATCGAAGCCAACTTCCCGGAGGTGTTCACCGAGTACGAACGCCTGGACGTCGACTGCGTCCTGCTGTCGGTGATGGTCGACGACGCGCCCCGGGCCCGTGTCGCCCAGGCGTACGGAACGCTCTACAACTACTGGCTCGGCTACTCCATCCCGGCCCAGTTCAGCGCAACGGTGCCGTCCGGGATCGTGGCACCCGGCGGCCGGTGGCTGGCGCGCTGCCCCGCGAACGGACATCCCGCCCTGGCAGTCGCGGACATCGACCTCGACTCGCAGGACGAAGACATCAACATGGCCGTTCGCTGCGCCCGCCCGTGGCGGCGCTCTGCCCGAGCCGGACTCTACGACGAGCGGACCCCCGTGGGAGACCCCCGCAGCGATGTCCGCACAGCGTTCTGAGACCGCCTTACTGCCAGATTCGTCGGCCCCACCCTCTGGTAGCACCCCTTAATGAAAACGCCTCGGCTCATCGGGGCGTTTTCATGTGTGCGCTCAGGTCAGCGCAAGCCGTCTGTGTCGTCGTGCTCTTCGCCGACTGGGAGTGGCCGACGGTCGTCCCCCGGGGCCTCGCTGTAGATGACCGCGGAGACCGCGCTGTCGTAGGCATCGTTGAGGCCGTTGCCGCTTGTGCCGAGCATGTTCTCCCAGTCGATTCCCATGCCTACGAGCCTAGACCGTACTGCTCGAGGATCTTGGCGATGCGGGCGTTGAACTCCTCAGCCCGGGCGAAGATCGCGGCTTCCTCTTCAGGGCTGATACGCCGCGCCGGTCGTCGAGCCGGCCATGCTCCTCCATGACGAGGGCCATGGCGTCTTCGGGCGAGTCCGCGCGACCCGCGATGGTGCGGTGGACGGCCTGCTGCTTGCTGAAGACGGACGCCTTCTTCTCCTGGTGGACCGGGCCAACGGTCTGTGGCGGACCGATGGCGGCCGCCGCCCCCTGTACGACGAAGTGGACGTCGCAATGTGGGGGTGCGCGGACGGGCAGCAACGCATCACCACCACCATGGCCCGATTCGACGGCGATTTCGCCGTCCCCGCCAGCTGGTTCGGACCCGAATTTGTCGAAACAACGGAGGAGACCCCAGACGGCCCATACGTGCGCTTCACCGGGCTCGCCCAACCTGTCCGCCTCAAGTTCGACCTGAACCTGGCCTCCTTCCAGGTGTCCGAGGACAGGACATGTACCAGCCTGGCCGACGAGGCCCGCACCTACTTGCTGATCAACACCTCGGGCACGGCCCAAACCACCGCCGACCTCGGCAACGCCCGGAGCGTGGCTGAAAGGGCGGCCGGACAACTGACAGCTCATGGACGCGCAGATGAGCCCGGAGCCGCACCGCCGACGTCGCATCGGCGCCGGGTGTTGTCGGCACCTCGAACTAACATTCACGACATGACCACCCCTGCCCCCGATGCCCCGTTCGATCCGCACGCGTTCCCCGGCGACCTCCTCGCTAAGCAGTGTGAGGCAGCCGAGCTGTACGCCGCGCTTCACGTCCATCAGAAGACCCTCCCGTGGTCCCGCGAACCGCACAAGGGGTGGCCCGCGGAGTCGGAGCGGGGCAGGGAGCACCGCGGCCGGCCTGCGTCGCCCGGCTGGACGAACAATGAGGCCGCGGAGTACGACGGGCTGTTCGAGGCCCTGCGGAAGGCGACGGCCGCCGTGAACGCGCACGACTGGTGGGAGACCTGCGACCGCCATGGCATCAAGGGTGACGCACTGGTGGCCGCGCGCATGGCTCTCAAGCACGCTGACGGCGCCGTCCCTGCCCTCCCCCTCCGTCAGGGGGACGTTGACGCGACGGCCTGACAGCCGCTGGTTGAGGGCTTGGCCCCGGCTTCCTACTGCTGACCTGGAGGGAGGCGGGGCTGTTCCTTCTGCGCGGGCTTGGCCTCGGCATCGGAGGCGGCGCAGGCCCACTCCGCGAGGGCCTTGACCATGTCGAGCACCAGTTCATCTCTCAGGCCCGCGGCGCGCCGGGGACAGTGTCTCAGGCGTCGGCCACTGCCCGTACAGCGGCACGGCCTCGAACACGTCGTCCTGCTGGGCGCTGGCCAGGGCGTCCGCGCGGGTGTACGTGGTGTCGGTGAGCTGGGAGTCCGGGGACCAACGGCCCTCTTCGTTGCGGCGGGCCCTGGAGACTCCGCCGCGCTTGAGGTCGTTGTTGGCGCCCACTCGCAGCGAGTGCGACCGCACCGGCAGCCCGCCAATGATCTCCTTTCCGGCGGAGGCCGCCCGGGTCTGGATGATCGTGTTGATGGTGCGTCCGGACAGGCGCAGGCCTCGGACGGTGGCGTGGGCGCGGCCGAGTTGGAGGTTGCCCTTCTTGGTCAGGGCGCGCAGGAAGGGCAGGTGAGGGGCGTCCGCGCCGAGCTCGGCGAGGTCGGCTTTCCAGGCGGCGACGCGGGCGGCGAAGCGCAGGTCGTCGCGGTCGGCGTAGAAGCGCCAGGCGGCGGTCTTCGCGTCGGTGGTCTTGGTCTTGGCGACCCGGACCCATACCCCGGGCCGCGGGCCGGTGAGGGCCGGGCGTAGGTCGGCGTTGGGCAGGTCGGCGATCTCGATGCCGCGCAGCAGCAGCCGATAGCCGACGACGAGCGCGGCCGCGTCCCGCCGTCCGATGCGGGTGGACTCGTCGATGGCGTCGAGCACCGGCAGCAGGTGCTCCAGGGTGAGCGCGGCGGCCTGGTCGCTCAGCCCGGCCGGGTACTCCAGGTCGCGGTAGTCCTCGATGATGTCGCGGATCTTCGAGCCGTCCGGGCGCTCGCCCTTGGGGTACCAGGTGAGGATGCGGGAAAGGTAGGCCAGCAGGGTGTCCGGGCTGTAGGGGGTACCGTTCGGCTGACCGGTGTCCATCAGGGTGCCGATGTACTCGGCGATGTGCGCTGCGGTGGTGGAGGGCTGGGCCATCCGCCCGTTGGCCTCGCACCAGGCCTGGAAGCGGTTCCGCGTGGAGTCGCGGTTCATCCGGGTGTTGCGGGAGCGGCCGCCCGCGGCGCGGCGGAAACGCTCGCGGGTGCGCTCGGAGACCCGGAAGTCGTCCTCGGTGAACCGCGGGTGCTCCTCGACGCGCGGTGGCAGTTCCCCCGGCCCCAGGATGGTGTCCCGGGTGACTCGGTAGCGGGGGGCGGCGGGCTCGTCTGCAGCGCGGTCCGGAAGGCGCGCGGTCTCCACGTCGTCGACGAGCTCGGCGTCGAACACGTCGGCCGGTTCGGGCGCCTCGGCGGTGAGGGTCGCGCGGACGCGGGGCACCCCCGAGACTTCATTGTCATCGCTAACTGTCAAGCCTAAATCCTTACTGACACCGGGTTTCCTGATGACGCCTCACCTTCGCCAAGGGTTACCTCGTATTCTGCCAGGAATAGGAGGTAAGGACAGCCTAACTCGATGAAGATGAGTCCAGGCAGGAGAGGGGAGGGGCGAAAAGCTGTGCGGCCCTCTAGCGGCCTGTCAGAGCGCCGGAGATCCCACCACCCCGGCACCGTGGAGATCGGCCGCTCATGCCCCGGTTTTGTGGGTCGCATTTCTGGGGGTTCGTCAGAAAATCACTCTTCGGGCGGATTGCCTGTCTCGCCGATCGCGCGCAGCACCAGCGGCCGCGACATCGCCGGAGCCGCCCGCCGGGACAGCTCGCGCCCGTTGCCCGGGGTGTGCTCGGCGCGCAGCGCGGAGCGCAACCTCTCCAGCGCCGCGGCCTCCGCATCGCGTGCCTTCAGCACCTCGGCGACCGGGCGGGCAGTCGTTGCAGTACGGGACGTGTTCACCGGTGATAGCGGGGGAGTCGAACGTCGTGATGGGGATGGTGACGGTGCCGGGTTCGTCGGGGTTCTCGCCCTCCCCACACATCACCTCCAACCACTGCCCGATGGGCGTGAGTAGGAGGCTCGCGGGCCCCGATGAGGCTCCTCAAGACTTTCTGACCACAGTTGGTGCAGATCAGAACAGTTCCTACGCTGCCTGTGGCGGGTTGGCCAACCCCTCTTGTTGCATCCGATCGCACGTTGAGGAGCCCCGTCATGCCCAAGCGCGTCACCTTCACGATCACGGCCGTCCTGGAGCGGCAGGACGGGCCGCCCGTGGCCATCGGCGATGTCCTCCAGGCGCTCACCGACGCGCCGGAGGAGATCGAGGTGTACGTCGAGGACCCGGACCGCGACACGGAGAGCCGGTTCGACACGGCCGGCGCGACGGTGGTCTACCCCGAGGACGCGCCCGCCCGCATGTGACAGCCCGCATGTGACAGCTCTCATGGTCAGTGCAGGTCAGAGGAGCATTGGCGGCTTGTAGCGTGGGCGGCATGCGTGTCGATATACGAACTGTTCTGCGTAAGCACGAGGAGGAGCTGCGGCGCTTTCGCCGGGGCCTGTTCTCCACGGACCCGGCTGACAGCGAGCTGGCCTCCGCACTGCCCTCATCCGTGCTGGAGCAGTACCGGGCGGGGGGCCTGACGGTGCCGCACTGTTTCGGTCCGGTGCGCTCGGTGACCGATCGGCATGCCACCCTCAGCTTCGTCGGGGACATCAGCGACCAGGCCGCGCTCCTGGAGCAGCCGGGCCGGGAAGGGAGTCTGCTGACGCTGTCGGTCGCCGCGAAGCACAAGCAGCTCGGCACGCGCCAGCCGGTAAACCCGGCAGAGGCGCGGGCCTGGGTGGAAGCGATCGTGGGCCCCGAGTGGCTGCCGCACGTCTACTCGGCTGGCGCCCTGACCGGCGTCACCAAGGGTGGGTCCTCGACCTCGAAGCCGCTCACCACGCAGTTCTTCTACCTGTTCCTGGGCGCGGACGGTGTCCCGCACGCCGAGCCGGAGCATCACCTCGGCGTGCAGCTGACCCCGCTCGTCGACGCTGCCTGATGCGCCGCTAGGCCGCCTGCTCGACGAGCAGGCCCGGCACGCTGATGTAGTCGCCCGGCTCGCGCACCTGGATTGGCATGGTGAGCCCGAGCAGCGGCGCCACGTCCGCGAGCCGCCCGTAGACGATCTTGTATGTGTGCAGCCGGTGAAACCAGGCCGTCGACATCTGGATGTCGTGCCAATGCTTGTCCAGCTCCTCGATCGCCCAGTACGCGCTGAGGGCCGCTTCCTTGGTCCGCTCGGCGTCCGCGGTGAAGAGCGCCTTCCACTGCTCGACGTACGGGGTGCCGTCCGGCGCGGGCCACTGCGCCGTGCCCGGGACGATGTCCCAGCGGAGCCAGTCGCGGGCCACTGCCTGTACACCGAAGAGGGGCAGGTCGCCGATGGGGAGAGCCCGTAGGGCCATATCCAGGCGCATCCCCTCGGCGATGACGAGGGTTAGTTCGTCGGGGCTGATCACCCTGGGGCCGAATCGGTTCGGGCCATGCCACATCGGAGGCGCCCCGTGCGGGTTGTCGTCACCCGGCAGAGCCTCCAGCCAGGACACGATCGCCTCGGCCCAGGGCATGCACTCCGTCAGCGGGTGCTGGCCGCCGTGCGCGGCCGCGTACCGCTCCGTGTGCTCGCGCACGCATGTAGCCATGTCCACCGGCACGTCTGCCTCCTGATGTCAGATCGCCAGCAAGACCCCGTCTGACCTGACAGAGCGGGGGTCTTGCTGTCGTCCCTCGCGGGCTACGGGGGAGAGCCCGGAAGGAGTCTGGTGGCAGCGTAGCCAGCACGTTCCCGGCCACGCCTGGGTGATCACGAGATATGGCCGAATCCCAGCGTTCCTCGGTCTCGTGTGACGGCTGAGCAGCCGGGTCTTTCTCCGATCATGACGACGGAAAATCCGGTGCCCGAGCTGGGCGCGTACCTGCAGAACCTCGTGCGCGACGGTCCTGCGCGGGTGCTGCCCGCGGTGCAGGACATCGTGGTGGCGTTGCACGCGGCGGCGCTGGAGTCGGTGAACGTGACGGCTGACCCGGACCTGTTCGAGGTCGACAAGGGCCTGGCGCGCCTCGACGACGCGGGTATCGAGATCGTGCGCGCGATGGGGGAGCTGCTGGGCTCGGCCGGCGAGCGGCCCGATCCCGAGTGGACGTGATGCACCGGTTCGTGCCCGCGCCGGTTCGCCAACGTCACCGGCGTGATCACCCGGTACGCCGACGGGAGCGAGCGGGACAACATCAGCTACCCCGCCATCAACGTCGACCGGCGGCCCGTCGGGGCTCCAGAGATCCCGTCACACGTCGGCGTACAGATTCCACAGTCTGCGAGCTGGTCACGTCACCCAGGCAAGGCGGAACGGCGCGAGCACCGAGGAGATCATACGGGCCGGCCGGTGACGGAAGCCCGAGACGGTGAACGCCTACGACCGGGAGTTCAACCCGGCCACCGGCAACAGCGTCATGCGCCTGGGTCCGTGACCTCTCCGGCCGGCTTGTTGCGGACATCACGCATCCGGGCGTCGAGAGCGGCCTGCGTCTCAGGATCGAGCTCGTAGTCGCCGGCGGTTTCAGGGTTGACGTCCAGCGCGTGAGAGCGGAAGGCCTCCCGCTCGGCGGAGAGCTGCTGGATGGTCTGGGTGATCCGATGGATCTTCTGGCGCAGCCTCTCCCATTCCTGCTCGGCAAGGGCGAGCTCGGCGAGCTGATTCTGGATCTCAGCCTCGTTCTCGCGGGCGTAGTTGTCGCTGACCAGTGTGATCAGAGGGACCCCGAGAGCCTCGGCAGCGGTGACCGCCTCGTCGAGCCTGACCGCGCGGGTCTGCTGCTCGATGCGTGTGATGGCGGTGGAGTCGACGTTCGTGCCGAGCAGTGCGGCCATACGGCGTGCTAGCTCTGCCTGGCTGATGCCGAGGCGTTCGCGTTCTTGACGAAGTCGGCGGGCGAAAAGGTCCCCGGGCAGTGGGTTCATAGCGGTTTGGCACTTCCTGGTCAAGATCGCGATCGACGGGGTGCGTGAGGGTGGCCCGCCTCGAAATCGAGCAGGCCGGCGCCACAGCAGTGCTGGAGCGGCACATTACACATCTCGCACTGCGGATTCCACAGGCGTCCACCACGGCCCTGCGATCTCGCGTCGCGATGCCGATTCGCCTCGTTTCCGAGTCCCTTTGGGCTCTTTACAAATAGACCTTTCTTGCGCCTCTGCGATCCGCCATTCGAATGGGGTAGATTAGTCACTGCTGATGCGCACGTATACGAGCCAGCGGGGGGAGCCGACAGCATGCCCACCGACCACTCCGGCTTCTATCACTGCCCGACCGGGTGGATGGGCTGCGCTTGTTGCCTTGTAACTCACTGTCATGCCACCGAATGATTCGAAAGGCGAGAGGAAAGAACCGTGACGAAGATCTACGAGGCAGCCGTCCTCACACAGGCCTCCCTGCCAAGTGCAGCCTGGGACCTGACCAGCTTCCTGCAGAACGCCAAGTCCCAGATCCAGCTCTGGGGCGGTCTTCTGCTCATGCTGCTCGGTGCTGTCGGCCTGGTCTGGGGCGGTGTGCTCCTGATCAAGAAGCTGATGGCCAACCCGCAGTCCGCGGGTCAGCAGCAGGGCTGGGGCACGATCGCGCTCCTCATTCTCGTCGGCGGAGCCCTGGGCACCGGCGGGTGGTCACTGATCTCGACAGTCGGTTCCGGCGGCCAGCAGACCATCACAGATCTCGGCGGCGGCACGGTGATCGTCCAGACCGCCGATCAGTTCAGCGTGTTCCTGAGCGGCCTTTCCAAGTAAGAGGCCGTCACAGACCGTGCACACGACCAGGGACAGAGGCGTCGAGCGAACCGGGTCGGTTGAGGTGCAAGGCCTCCTCCGGCCCGGTTCGCCATATCCGGGCCGCAGCACGGTGCAGGCACGAAAGAGAGCAGAACATGGGGATCAAGGACAAGGCACTGGCCTTCAGCAGGAAGTTCAAGCTCGACTCGCACCACGCGATCGAGCGTTTTGGGGTGTTCTTCGGCATCTTCGCGGTCACGGGCGCGATCGTGATCAGCGCATCGGGGGCCTCGGCGTACCAGGCGGAGCGTGACTC
This sequence comes from Streptomyces sp. NPDC088254, assembly GCF_044740925.1. NCBI lineage: Bacteria > Bacillati > Actinomycetota > Actinomycetes > Kitasatosporales > Streptomycetaceae > Streptomyces > Streptomyces sp. NPDC088254. The sequence continues at coordinate 100,646 of NZ_JBIURQ010000006.1, forward strand.
GCTGTCGCAGACGGCGCTGTACACCAGCGACTTCAAGACGTCGAAGACGAATCTCGACGGCACCGTCGACGGGGTCTACACCAACGAGAGCGGCAACAAGGCGCTCGTGATGATGCACTTCAGTCCGACCGCTCAGATCTCGTACAACGCCGCGGACTACAGGGCGTTCCTGCTCGGGTCGGACACCTCGCTGAACAGCGAGCCGGTCAGTACCAGCGGGATCAAGGGCTCCTTCTACGCCTTCGGCTCGACCGGCTACGTCGGGGTCCTCCTGAACGCCGACCGGCCCTTCGACCGCCAGGTGTTGAACCTGACGGTCCGTGCGAACGCCGAACTCACCACGCCCGGAGCGGAACAGGCGCAGAGCAGCGGCAAGCTGGCCGGCGACGAGACCTTCTCCAAGTACGACCAGTGGAGGGTCTTCTTCAACCCCGGCGCGTCCGGAGTCCAGAAGATCGCGGCGCTCGACGCTCTGACCTTCGACCCGGCGCAGGCCTACTACGAGGTCGCGCTCAAGGAGATGGAGGCCGAGGCCAGGGATGCCCTGGACCAGAAACTCGTCGAGATGCGCACGAATCTGACGCAGATTCAGTCGTACACGTCCGACCTGCAGACGACGAAGATCGACGGCCTGTTCCTGCGTCCGCCGACCGTTCCGGTCTCGATTGCCACCGACAAGATCACGGGCGTCTCCGCGGCCGAGGCCAAGGACGGCGTCTCGACGCTGGCGCTGCAGACCAAGCGCGTCGTCCCGGGCGGCTTCGACCTCAACTGGCGTGCAGGCAACGTCTACGACGGCTACCTCGACGCCCTGGTGCCGGCCGGTCAGAGCTACGCCCAGTTCTTCACCAAGAAGCGTGACGAGGGCTCGGATCCGACGAGCCAGCAGATCTCGGACATGCAGTGGATCCTCTCGGACGGCACCAGCCTCACCAGGGACTACCAGTCCTCTGACGTGACGATGCGCCCGCTCATGAACATCATGAACAACCTTTCACAGGCGTATCAGAACTACTCCCAGAACAAGTCACAGTACGAGTCTGATCTGTCGCTCGACCTGCTCCGACTGGACGTGAGTCTGCGGGACGTGCAGTCCAACAGCACCATTCGCGATGACAAGGACTTCCTCACCACTCTCCATTGAGTGCGGCGATGAAGTGACGCATCCCGCTACCTGGCAATGAGCCGGAAAGGAAATCAACATGGCCACCGACAAGCCGAATCGGAGTCCCAGGAAGGGGACGACGAGGGACCAGCCGAGCACGTCGGTGAGTCAGGGGGTGCCCCGGCAGGGTCGCGGGACCAAGAGCCTCGGCCCCGAGGAGGGCATCGAGAAACCTCCCGAGGGCAAGGCCAGCGTGCCCAAGCAGCTCCCGGGGCCGGGAGCTGCTTCTTCTGGTCCTTCTGGCGCGGCGAACACTGCGCCGAAGATGCCGGAGGCCGCGCCGAAGATGCCGGACGCGGCAGACACCGCAGAGACCGCAGGCAAGGCGGCCGGTGCCGCGCATGCCGGGTCGAAGATCAAGCAGGGCATGAACGGCGTCGCCGGAAACATGGCCGGAGGCGCGGCACAGAAGGCCATCGAGGGAGATGGCAGCAGCGCGACCCGCCGTAACGCCGGGCGCTACGCGGGAGCTGCCGTCTCCGGTGCCGTGGCCGGCGCACAGGCTGGCGGGCTTCCGGGAGCCGCCGTTGGCGCAGCGAAGAACGTCGGCGTCGAGGGGGCCCAGGACGCGGTCAAGGGCGTGTCCAAGGTCACCGGCGGCAGCCCGGACGCCAAGCCGGCCAACCAGCGCGAGCTGGGTGCCGGCGGCACGGGCTACGAGCGCGGTGCGTCGAAGGACGACGAGGGCCTGGGCTCGAAGGCGGCCAAGGGCGTCGCCGTCGGCGGTGGCGCGGCTGCTGCTCCGCCGGCCATGGGGGTGGTCATGGCCATGGCCCTTCTGAACTGGCTGAAGTCCATGTTCTTTGCGGCCATGGCGATGGCCGTCAACGCCGGGAAGCTGCTGTGGACGCTGATCGTCACCATCGTCAAGGCGGTTGGTCATGCGATCGCTGCGCCGTTCATGGCGATCGGCAGCTTTATAGCCAAGGGGGCGGGCGCGGTCCTGGGCGTCACCGTCACGGCGACGATGGCCCCTGTAGCGGCAGCCATGTCGGGTGCGGTCGCGGTGACCGCCACCGTGGCCCTGCTGGGCACGGTCCTCACCGGCGTCCTCAACTCGACGGCGCTGACCGAGGGCCGCATCAACGCGAACGGGACGGCGTGCGTCGTCAACGCGGGTAGCGTCGGCAACGGTTCCGGGGCCACCGTCCCGGCGGACGTGGAGAAGAACGCCAAGGAGATCTACTCGGTACTCAGCAGCTGGGGGATGCCGAAGGAGAACATCGCGGGCATTCTCGGCAACTGGTCGCAGGAGTCCGGGATCGACCCGACGAGCGTGCAGAACTTCCCCACGGGGGCGTATGCCATGACCGCCGAGAAGGCCAGCGCCGCACAGAACACGGACAACGGCATCGGTCTCGGGCAGTGGACGTTCGGCCGCAACACGCTGCTGCGCCAGTACGCGAAGAGCAAGGGCGTCGACTGGTTCACGATCAAGGCCCAGCTGGCCTTCATGGTCGATGGTGACAACCCGGGCGACGTCACGGTCTTCAAGGACATGCTCAAGACGTCGCAGGGCTCGCCGCGTGCGGCGGCGCTGCACTTCCACGAGAACTGGGAGCGCTCCGCTGACGGCGCGGCCGGGCTCACCGCACGAGGCGACAACGCCGAGATGTGGTTCGGCAAGATGAGCGGCTGGTCGGTCGACAGCTCGATCGTGGGCGTCGTCAAGAGCATCGTCGGCGGGATCATCGAGAACATCGGCAACGGGATCAACACGATCCTGGGCAACTGCAGTACCAAGGGCGGTACTTCTGTCTCATTGAAGGACGGCGGGATGACCCAGGAGGAGGCTCAGGCCCTCGTCGACCTCTTCAACAAGGAGGGTGACAAGTTCCTCGACGACCGCTACGGCGACCAAGGTGGTCCTGGCTCGTGCGGGAGCAATCACGCGCAGAACTGCACATCGTTCTCGACCTACTTCGTGAACAAGTACACGACGTTCCAGACCTACCCGGCCGGGGACGGCAAGGAGACGGCGTACACGATCGCGAGGGTGACCGGGAAGCAGATGTCCTCGACTCCGACGGCCTACTCGGTGGGCTCCGCCCCGGGCAGCACCCCCGCCGGCCACACTCTCGTGGTGCTCGGCATCCAGGGCGACAAGGTCATCCTCGGCGAGGCCGGCTACTGCGCTTACATGGGCCGGGTCCGCGTCGACAGCGCGGCGCGGATGGCGGCCGAGGGCTGGAAGTTCGTGGACATGTCGGATTCGATGCTCCCCTCCGGCAAGATCAAGACGGTCTGATGCGCTGTATCTGATCTGGGAGCGAGAGGCCGGTGCCGGGCGATCCGGGCACCGGCTTCTTCATGTCCGGTACAGGCCCTGCGTGCCGACTTCGCTTTTCGGAGCACTTACCGAATGGATCTAGAGTCGGTCTCGAATGCCTTTATAGATAGACTTGAGTCGTTTATGAGAGCAACGTGGAGTGAGGAGTTCGTTCCGTGACGACAGCCCATGACGACTCCGAGAGTACGGGCCCCGAGCAGAAGACCGGGTCGATGCCCGAGGAGAAGCCCGCGGCACCGAAGACACGCAAGAAGGTCACCGGAGCTGAGCTCGAAGAGCGCTTCGCGAGCTGGACGACGCGCCAGCGCGAACGGGTCCAGACACGCAGCCCGGAGGACAACGCGCGCCTGATCCGACGCGGCGTGACCTCAGTGATGGGGGTCGGGATCCTTGCCCTGGTCGTCGCCACGGGCGTGGCCGGCGAGAGCTTCAAGGCGAGCATGGCGGACAACGAGGCCCAGATCGTCCAGCTCAAGGGGCAGCTGAACGATGCCCGGTCCACGCCCGTGAAGGCGGACGCCGACGCGCAGTTGTCCAAGCTCACCGAGGCGGCAGCCGCCGACGCGAAGAAGGTGGCGACCGGGGAGCAGACCTTCGCCACGTTGTACCACCAGGCCAGCGTCCAGCCCAGCCGGAACAACGGAGCTCCGAACCAGGCCACGCTGGAGATCATCAAGCACCGCCGGGACATGGCGCCGCTGTTCAGCAGGGACTCCTTCCTGGTCAGTGACAAGGAGGCGTACGGCACCTCGTCGCTGACGCCGTTCGATGCGACTACCGAGATCGATCCGCGCCACGCCTGGTACATCCGCTATGCCGGCCAGAACGCAGCTGCCCCGAGCACGTACGCGTGGAAGGTCGAGACGGTGATGCCCGATCTGAGCGTGAAGGACGGCTCGGGCGCGACGAACGAGGCAAAGGTCGTCTGGCTGTGCCGGGACACGAAGAGCGGCGAGGTGCTCGCCTGGGCGAGCGCGCGCTACGTGCGCAACGGCACGACGGGGGCCTTCGACCACTTGGCGCTCGTGGTGACCGCTGCCGGGGCTCAGTACGAGAACCCCGCGATCAAGATGCCGGCCGGGTCCGGAGCCCCTGAACTCAGCGGCACGGGCACACAGAAGAAGGGCGGGAAGCGATGACGGAGCAGACGGCAGCACCCACGCGGCGGGGATTCTTCCGGCGCAACCTCTCGGTCCTGGTGACGGCAGCGGTCCTCACGGTCGTCGCGACGGCTGCCGGTGTGACCTGGAGCAGCCAGCACGCGGCCCTGGCTGAGCAGGAAGCCCAGATCAACGGTGTCGAGGGACATCTGGCAGGCATCCAGAAGAAGAACGCCGAGCAGGTGAACGCGGACGTTATGGCGGCCCTGGGCGTCAGCCAGAACCGGCTGAGCACCGACGGTGAGCGCATCAGGTCGCTGCTCTCGATGGCCTTCACGTGGGACTCGGGACAAAGCTACGAGGCGGCGCGCGAGAGCCTGAAGAGCCGGTTCGGCCTCACCGAGAACGAGACGTTCCTGAAGTCATTCATGCCTCCGTCGAGGTTCAACGAGGACTCTCAGGGGCGGCGTTACTACTACATCGACACGGTCGGCCTGAACTCGGCCCTCGGCGCGGATCCGGACATCGAGGTCGTTGACGTCAAGGCGGGCGTCTACACCTACGCCATCCTGGCCGACGTCGAGGTCACCTCCGACGCAGTGACCCAGAACAAGTCGAGTAAAGCCAGTGTCACGGCGCACCGGCGCGCGCTGCTCTTCGTCACGGTCGACGCCCAGGGCAAGGTCTCGAATCTCTCCGGCGTCCCAGCGAGTGGCGAGACTCGCTATTCCGGATAACCAAGACTCCCTTTCGACTCGCCCCATTGATAGAGTTGCACTGATATTCGAGTGAAGCGGCGAGTTGAGGACCAATGGCATCGACACAGACCGATGAGTCGGGTGGGAGCGCAGTGCGCAAGACGCGCTTCGTCGCGACGTCCGCGTCCTCGCAGGACGGCGCGGACACTCCTGAGCAGACGGAGCCCGCGGGCGGCCTGCGCAAGCGCACCCTCGTGGCCGGCGTGAGCATGGGTGTGGGCGCACTGCTGTGCTTCGTCCTCTCCGCGGGGTTCTTCGGCGGTCAGAGCGCGGTGAGCTATACGGCTGCGCCGGAGATCTCCTCTCTGCAGGAGCAGATCAGGATCACCGAGGCGAAGACGGCGGCGCTGCCGAAGGCCGACGACGCCGAGCGTGGTCTGACCGCGGCCCTGACGGCGGCTGGTCAGGTCGCGAAGCTGCAGAACGACTACCGCTACCTGACGCCCAGCGTGGCAGCAGACGGCGGCACGCTCGACACGGCGACGTCTCAGTCGACGCTGCGCAACCTCATCCCCTACTTCGCCCCCTCGGTGCACCGGGCGGACCTGGGACCGTGGTACCTGCTCGCCAGTGACAAGGACGTGGCGGCCGGCGTCGGGATCCCGATGAGCTTCAGCTCCGGCTTTGAGTGGGTCGCCCAGGTGCCCTACCTGGTCAACGACGACAGCTCCATCACGGTGACCTGGCTGGCGATGGAGACCAGGACCGGTGCGGGTGAGAAGCCGGCGGTGCTGGCCTGGGCCCGCGCCGACTACGACCTGGTCCGCAAGGCGTTCGTGAACATCCAGACCGGCACGACGGCCACCGGCGCGGCCTTGAAGCAGGAGGTGAAGGCACCATGAAGGAGGAGGTCAGCGACAAGTTGCGCCGGCACGCCGGGAAGATCCTGCTCGGCGGTACCGGGGCGCTGCTCGCGCTCTCGGTGGTCACGCTCGGAGCCAGCCTGCTCAGCGACGGCCCGGCCGCGTCGGGCACCCAGGCCGATGCGGTTGTTCAGAAGCTCGAAGGCAACCTCGGCGACGCCCAGGCCAAACTCGCAACACAGCACACGGCGCTGCTGGCGCAGCTGCCGGGCATGGACATCGAGCAGGTGAACCGTGACAGGGCGACGGGCCGGTCCCTCCTGCTCAGCCTCACCGACAGCTCGGCGTCGACCCGGACCGTCGCGGAGCAGCAGGTACTGCTCGACGCGCGCTACGGCTTCCTCGACCACAAGTCCCGGGTGCTCACCGAGTTCGTGCCGGAGTGGATGACGGCGACCGGAGCCACGAAGGGCGCGGGGACGACGTACACGCTCGCTGATCTGGACATCGATGTGAGCCGGGTGCAGGGCCTGAACTACTCCTACACGGGGGTGGTCCGGCTCGATCCGGTCCGCGTCGGACCGGATCAGAACAGCGCTGCCAAGAGCGAGTTCGTGGTCTTCACCTACTCCACCTCTCAGGACGGCACGGTGACGTCGCTGGACGCCTATCGGGCCTCCAGCAAGACCCGCGACGCCCTCGCTGCCGCCAGCGGGGAACAGCCCTCCCCCCAAGCCGACCGGGTGAGCGAAGCGCCCGCCGCTTCAGCACGCACCCCAGAAGACCCCGACGAGACGTAAGGACACGAACATGTCGCCCCAGACCCTGGAGAAGACCGAGACGACCGCCCCGACGAGCACGGCCGCGACGGCGAAGAAGACCACGGCGAAGCCCGTGAAGGAACAGAAGGAATCGAAGCTGCGCACCGGATGGCGGCGCCTGGCCCCGAGGAAGGAGACCGGCAGGTTCTCCGTCGTGGTGTGGGCGGGGTTCTTCCGGGCCATCGTCCTTCTCGCCGACTGCCTGCTGGCGTTCATCACGGCCATGGTCATCATCCCGCTGCTGGGCGCATGGCTGCACCAGCAGTCGGGCGCATCCCGGGGTGCGCTCAGTGCGGACGGAACCATCGCCATGTGGCTGATGCCGCTCCTCTTTCTGGTCGCACTGCTCGCCGCGGGCGAGATCGTCGTGATGCGCGGCATGTGGCGCTGGGCAACGCGGATGATCGCGAAGATCCGGGACGCCCGGGGCGAGGCGGCCGGGGCCGACGTCACACCGAAGTCCACGACCAGGACCAGGACCAGGACCACCAACCAGAACAAGACCAAGGGCACGAGGAGCAAGTGATGCGCACCGCAGGACTGACGATGAACGACGTATGGGCCCACCGTGTCCTGCGTGAACGAGGAGTGGAGACGTACCGACTGGAGGGGGTGACCGCCGAGCTCGGCGTCATGGTCGAATCGCTCGACCTCAAGCACCGGGGCAAGGAGGAGAACTACCGCCCGTATCTGCACATGACGGGCGAGCTGCGCTCGGTCACCCCGGCCAGGGCCCTGCCGTTCGGCATCTCCCAGGTGACCTACTCCCCCGGCCAGGGCGAGAAGGTAGACGCCTTCTACGAGTTCGATGACCAGCAGCTGGTCGTGCTCGCCAGCAAGGGCTACTTCACGAGCGGCTTCGCCGTGCCCGAGCAGGTCACCGGGATCGAGTGGGAGCTGCCGGCCACGGCGGACATGCTTGTGCTCGCTCCGTCGGGGGCGCAGACCGAAGGTGATGCGCCCGTGGTTTTCACTCAGATCCACGACATCGGGGGTCTGGAGATCGATCTCGAGTCCAGCGGCTACGACCTCGCCGGCTACTTCGCCGACCACTCCAAGGACGGCGTCCCGCGGGCTGAGGCTGTGGTCGATGCGCGCGGGCTGAAGGCACGTTCGGACGCGATCAACTCGCTGTTCACCGAGGACGAGCTGGGCCTGGACACCAAGGTCAAGGAGGTCGTCGGAGCGCCCGTGCCTGAGGCAGCGCCGGTCGCTGGCGGCATGAGTGCTCGCCTGCAGCAGATCGAGGCGGAGATCGCCGCCGAACGGGAGCATTACCAGACCGAGCGCGCGAGCACTGAGGGCACCACGGAGAACCTCTACCGGGAGCGCGTGGCGGCAGCGTTGCAGACGGCCAAGGAGCAGGAGGAGCCGCTCGCTCCCCCGGTCCCGGCCCGTGAGGCGCAGCACGATCTGGACCTGGATCTCAACCTGGAGCAGGAGTCCCGGCGACGTGAGGTCAAGCCCGCTCCGAGTCTGGACGAGCGCAAGCGCCAGGTGTCCCAGCGTGCGGCCGATCTGGACTTCGGCGAGGACGGCGAGCAGAGCCTGGGGTCTTGAGGACGGATCAGGCATGACGAGCGCGGCCCCGGTTGCTGGCGAGCAGCAGCCGGGGCCGAAGTGCATCGGTACACGAGACAGGAAGGAGAGCGACGATGGGCTTGAAGCAGGACATCATCGTGGTCAACGAGTTCAGTGTGCCGCTGCCCGGCGGCAAGGGATCGCGCGGTGCGACGCCGGGTGACTACGTCACCCGGTACATGGCCCGCGAGCAGGCGACCGAGTCGCTGGCTCCGATCCGGCGCTTGCGCACCGACGACTTCATCATGCGCTACATGGCGCGGGAGTCGGCCGTCGAGCGCGCCGGTATCTCGCGGGGCGCGGCGAAGCATGAGATGCGCCAGGCCCAGGGTGACGGCGGCGTGGCCTTCGGCTACGGCTCGGTCTCGCTCTCCGATGAGCAGCTACGCGCGGCCGGTAAGGACATCCAGCGGCACTTCGAGAACGGCAAGACTGTGCTCAAGACGGTGCTGTCCTTCGACGAGGAGTACCTGCGGAAGCACAAGATCGTCGACGAGGACTTCCACTGCGAAGCCCGCGGCGACTACCGCGGCCACATCGACCAGATGAAGCTGCGCATGGCGATCATGCACGGCCTGGAGCGGATGAGCTCGGGCGCCAGCGGCTTCGACGACCTGCGCTACGTCGGGGTCATCCAGGTCGACACCGAGCACGTGCACTGCCACCTGGCCATGGTCGACGGCGGCCGGGGCCAGGTGACTAAGAACGGTACTCAGCGCGGCAAGCTCCTGGACCGGCACAAGTCCAGGCTCCGCCGCGGTGTTGACGCCTGGCTCGACGAGAAGCAGGCGGTGGCTCATCTCGCCAGCGCCGTCGGCTACGAGCGGCGCAATGTCACCACTTTCATCAAGCGGTGGGCGCACGAGCGGATCCGCGCCGAGTCCCTGCCGCAGTTCCTGCTCGCCTGCCTGCCGGCAGACCGAACGTTGTGGCGCGCCGGCTCGAACGACGCCCGCATGCGCAAGGCGAACCAACTGGTGACCGAGCTCGTGAAGGAGCAACTCGACCGTGCCGGATCCCCGATGCCGGAGGCCATGGAACGCATCGTCGACTACGCCAACGAGCGCCGCGCGAAGGAGTCTCTGAGCACGGGGGAATGGCAGAAGCTGGTCGAGCAGGGACGTACGCAGATCATGGAGCGAGCCGTCAACGGCATCTACCAGATGCTGCGGGCCATGCCGGAGTCGGAGCTGCGGGTGCGCACGCCGATGCTCGAGGTCATGAGGATGGACTACCAGCAGATGGCGGTGCTCGCCGCGGACCGGCAGGGCGAAGACGAGAATGTTGAGGCCGACTTGGTCTCCTTCGGCTTCCGATTGCGCAGCTACGCCTCACGCCTGCAGCATCACCGGGAGAAGGCCGGGGTCTACCGCGACCTCGCGCACCAGTGGGAACAGGCCGAGAAGGCCGACGTCGCCGCCGAGGACTCGCGCCCGCTCTACGACTTCTACCGCTTCGAGGAGAACTACCACCGGCGGCTGATGAGCAAGTACCGGCACTTCCTGCCCTTCCTCGGGGACGCCGGCCAGTGGTACGAGCAGCAGCAGGACGTGGCGACCTACGGCCAGCGGCTGCTCTCGCTCATGGCGCTGCGCGCGGATGCCTCCCTGCAGCGAATGAAGGACCCCGAGGAAGCCGAGAACCTGGGCCGGACGATCTACGATCAGCCCGGCGGCCGGCTCCTGACCGAGGGCAAGCGCGGCCGGGCGGTGCTGGACGCGCGCATCCGGACGATGAAGCAGTCCTATGACCAGAAGCTGGACGGCCTGCGGGCCGATCTCGCGTCCTCCGGCCTGGTGCTGCGCGTGGGGTCGAGCGCCGAGAACCAGTCGAGTACGGAGACCGACGCGGTCAGCACGGACTTCAAGATCGTCGCCGGTGCCGCGTATGACTTCGACGAGGTCAAGGCCCTGGACCTGCACCACCTGGGATACGACTTCGTCACCGACGTCGAGATCGGGCCGCACGCGCGCCAGACCTTCGTCGAGACGACCAGGGATCGCCGGCGGCTGCTGCTGGCGGCGATGGACTACTTGGACCAGTCCGGCCAGGCCGAGGCAATTGCCGATCTGCCGGTGGACGATGTCGCGGCGATGACACGGGTCTCCCGCGAGCTGACGCCTCAGCAGACGGACGAGGACTCCGGCACGCTCATGTTGCGTTCCCGGATCGCGGAGCTGCGCGCCGAGCGCGAGCAGGCTGAGCGGCTGCGGCGGTCCAAGGCTTCGTCGCTCGACGCCGGCCTCGTCGTGCGGGTCCAGGCCCAGGTCGATCAGGCTGTGACCACAGCGGATGCCCGGATGGCATTCGACTCGCAGTCACCTTCCATCTTGACCAACTTGCAACGCGAGGGGAAAGACTAGTCGCGCCTTGTCGAATGCTCTATAACAGTATTAGTGTGAAGAGTGTTCGGTAGGGACTCAATGCCTTGTCCGGACGATGTGACTGATCGCGGCCGACTTGTCAGAGAGCAGTCGGAATAAGCGGAAGGAAGAGATCATGGCACTCCTCAAGGGCAAGGGCGCGATGACCGGAGTCAACCTCATCGCGAAGGTCTACAAGAACGGCGTCACCAAGGACGGCAAGTCCCAGTACGCCGACGTCCAGATCGACGCTCGAGATCCGCGCGGTCCGGAGCAGACGAACCTGCATCTGAAGTCCGATCGGGTTCAGGGCGAGGACGGCAAGGTCCGCTACAACAACGGCGCTCCGTACTCCACCGGTCAGATGGAGGAGATCGTCAAGGCCGCGGGTCCGAACACCGAGCCGATCCTGAACAAGGACGGCAACGAGGTCGGCACCATCTACGGCTTCAAGGGCAACGTGATGCCCGCGACGCGCGGCACTGGCCTGGTGGTCAACACCAAGTCCGTCGAGGCCTCCGAGTTCAAGGTCGACAGCAAGACGCTGGACAACCAGTTCGCGTCCATGCGCGCCGCCCGCGAGGCACGGGCGGCGGCCAAGGAGTCGCAGGCTCAGGCCCCGGTTCCCGAGGCCAAGCAGGAGCGGGCAGCCGAGGTCGAGGTCGACGAGCCGGCGGTCGGCTGAGACCGAGACCGAGTCAAGCCTGATTCGAAAGGCCCCTGGATGTCACTGGGCGAACTCGCCGTCGTCGCAAGCGGAATGCTCGCTGTCGGCCTCGTTGGCGTGGGTGCCTCGACGTACTCGCGGCACCTCTCCCGTCAGGGCGATCAGCCGGCTTCGCACGGCTGATCCACAGATCCCCAGCGCGTCCGCCGCGCTGTGCGGGGGCCGCGTCTCCAGCGGCCCCCGCACCTCGACGAACACCTCCAACCGAAGGGTTCTTCTCATGCGATCCGCCATCCGCAATGCCGTCATGACGACGGCTGCCACTGCTCTCCTGTTCGGCGGCGTTGCCGCCGTGGCCTCGCCCGCGTCCGCGGTCGGGTCCAGCGCGTGCACCCGCAACGACCGCAACCACTCCGTGTGGGGCCCCAACCTGGAGTGGCCGAACATCCGCACCGGCCCCGGCGTGGCCTACAAGCCCAAGGGCCACCTCGACTCCGCCGGCGAGTTCTGGGTGGAGTGCTCCGCCGTCAACAAGTACGGCAACCGCTGGTACTACGGGGAGAGTCTCTCCTCCAGCTCGTACGGCACGAAGGGCTGGGTCGCCGCCAGCTGGTTCTAGCACCACCGCGCGACGCCGACGCGACGCGCTCCTAGACCGCTCCCTCCCGGAGCGACCGGGCAGAAGCGCCTTGACCTGACCACGGTCAGGCCCGCCTTCCAGGCCACGGCGACGCCGGTGACACGACACCGCGCCAGCGCCTGCCCACCGACCTCTCGCCGAGGCACACCCCTATCCAATCTCACCCCTTTTATGGAGGTTTGTACATGTATGCGCGTCGTATAGCCGTGCTCGCGGCCACCGCGGCCGCCGTCGCCCTGCCGCTGCTGTCCGCCCCGGCGGCCACTGCGGCACCGACCAACGCCGTCCCGGCCTCGACCTCGTGGAGCTGCCACAACGCGCCGCCGCTGCCGTACAAGGTGCACGCCAGCGCGGTGACCATCCGCTCCAAGGCCTCCGCCAAGTCGACGGCCGTCGGCGTCCTCTACAAGAGCCACAAGTTCACGGTGCACAAGAAGACCAAGGGCTGGCTGTACATCACCGACCGGACCACCGGCAAGAAGGGCTGGGTCTCCAGCAGGTACGTCTACCGCGACGTCCGCATGTGCCTGAGCTGATCCACCTCTGATCGGGGTGCCCCGGGCTGCTCGGCCCGGGGCACCCGCCCGGCCCGCCCGTTCGCGCCGCGCTTCCACTCCAGCTCTCAGCTCAGGTGATCTCTCATGCCGTTGTTCCCGCACCCCGGAGCCGTCAGGCGCCGTCCGACGCTCATGCGCGCGGCCGATGCGCTGGCCACTCCTGGTGCTGACGACCACCGGCTCCACTGCCCTGACCGGCGTCGCCTTGTCGACCACCACGGCCTGTGGCCGGTCGGCGCCGCCGCGGCCGCCACGGCCTGCGTGGCCTGCTTCGCCACCGCGCTCGCTCCTGGACTGAGCAGCTACGCGGTGACATCGCCGTGCTGATGGCCGGTGAAGGCGCGCTCACCGTCGTCTTGCGTACCCTGCGCGCCCGGCTGATCCCTGCTGCCGTCTTCGGCGGCACGCTGAGCGTCACCATCGTCCTGATCGTCATCCCGATGCCCGTCGCCGGCGCCCTCGTCGCCGCACTGCCCGCCGACCGGCTCCCCGCCCTGCTGCTGACCTGCTCCGCAGCTCAGGGACTCGCGATGGCACTGGCCTTCCGCGGCCTGTGGCGCCACCGCGCCTCATACACCGCGCCGCACACCCCAGCCGAGCAGGCGGCGGCCCCCCACCCCTCTCCCGCGGCCCTCGCGGCCCGGGATGCGGCCTGACCCAACACTGTGTCCGTCCCCAGGAGTTGTTCCATGTCCCACCCGATGCTGCTCGTCATCGGCTCGGCACCCGAGCTGATGCGCCGGTACATGCTGGAGTCCGCCGCCGCCGAGCATTCCGTCCTTCTCATCGACGACCAGGCGCCCACCTGGCAGCTGCCCTTTGTCGTCGACTTCGAGACGACCGACCTGAACGACCCGGCCCGCGTGATCGCGGCCGCCGAGGCGCTGGCCCGACACTGGACCATCGCCGGCGTCCTGACCTTCAACGAGTACCTGCTCGTGACGACGGCGCGGGTCGCCGAACGTCTCCAACTGCCCGGCAACACACCCACCGCCGTCGCCGCCGCCCGCGACAAGGCCACCAGCCGGCAGCTGTTCGCCGCCTCCGACGTCCCCTCCGCGGCCTCCACCTGGGTGCACAGTTTCGACGCGGCCGCCTCGGCCGCCGAGCGCATCGGCGGATACCCCGTCGTCCTCAAGCCCGCCGCACACGCCGGCAGCATCGGCGTCGTCCGCGTTGACAGCATCACCGACCTGCCTGCCCTCTGGGACATCGCCTCCGCCGGCGCCGCCCACCAGGGCCCCGAAGGCCAGAGCATCCTCCTGGAGGAGTTCCTCGACGGCCCGGAGGTGAGCGTCGAGACCGTCACCGACGGCGGCGTCACCACCGCCGTCGCCGTCACCCGCAAGACGGTCGGCTTCGAGCCCTTCTTCATGGAGCAGACCCACCTCGTCGTCGCCGGTGACCCATTGCTCGCCGACGTCGCTCCCATCGCCGCGGCCGCCTTGCGCGCCGTGGGCATCACCCACGGGGTCTCCCACGTCGAGATGAAGCTCACGGCCTCCGGCCCCCGGCTCATCGAGGTCAACGCGCGCCTCGGCGGCGACCGCATCGGTCAACTCGTGCACCACGCAACGGGTGTGGACCTTGCTGCAGCTGCCGCCGACCTTGCCGTCGGGCGAAGCCCGGACCTCACGCCCACCCGCACGCGCAGTGCCGCGATCGGCATGATCTACCCACCCGCCGACGGCACCGTGACCGGACTGGCCCTGCGTCCCCACCCGTTCGACGCCCATCACCTGCAAGAACTTCAATGGCTGTGCGCCGTGGGCGATCACGTCACCCTCACACCGTCGTCCACGGAGCCGAACAACATCCGTGCCGGCTTCGCGATCATCACCGGCGACACCGCAGCCGACGTACGCCGCCACCTCGACAGCGTCCTCGGCCGCGCGGAAGTCGAGGTCCGCCACACGATGAACAGCGCCGCGTGAGCCGCTTCACCTCCCGCACCACTGCGCCGCGGTCGGCATCCGCCCGCCGAACTCCTGGCGGCGAAGACCCTCGCGGCTCCGCCGAACGTGCAGCCGACCACTACTGCACGGACCAGGTAGCAGTGATCGCAGGCCGACGGCGTCCCTTCCGCTCGCTCGCAGACCCCAGCCCGTGTCGGGTCTCTCTAACGAAGGACGATGATGCGCTCTACCGACAGCTCAGCGCATGCCACACGCCCCGTCCTGCTCCTGGGCGCGGGCTCCCGCCCGTACCGCGAGCATCTGCTCCAGCGGATCTCGGCCGTGCACCCGGTCGTGCTCATGGACAGCGAACCGTCCACCTGGGCGACTCCCTACCTGCGCCGGGAGGTGACGGTCGACCTCGCCGACACAGAGGCTCTGGCGGTTGCCGTCAAGCAGCTCATCTCCACCCCCTTGGCGGGCGCCGAAGTCGTGCTCAGCAGCGACGAGCCGGAGGCCGTCGAGGCGGACTATCGCGTCATCCGGGCCCTGGAGCGCGAGGACCTGTACCGGGGAGGGCGCCCGTGAGCGTGGTCGAGACACCTGCTGCGGTCGAGCGGGCCGCGCCTGCGGAGGAGGTCGATCAGCAGCGCCGCGTGCACTGGGGCGGAGTCCTGCGGTTGCCGTACGCCGCGCAGCTGCTGGCCGCCACGCTGGTGGGCCGGGTGCCGCTGGGCATGATGCCAGTGGCCCTGCTGATCGCCGCGCGTGCGGACGGGCGCGGGTACGGGACGGGGGCGATGCTCGCCTCCCTGTACGGGCTTTCGGTGGCCGTCGGGCAACCGCTGCTCGGCCGCCTGGTCGACCGGCGGGGACAGACCCTCACGCTCCTGGGCGGCTCCATCGCGTCAACGGCCGCGCTCCTCGTCCTGGCGGCTGCCGGGACGGCCGACCTCCTGATTGCCGCCACAGCGGTCGTCGTCGCGGGGGCAAGCGCCCCGCCATTGGAGGGTTTCCTCCGGGCGCTGTGGCCCGCGCTCAGCCCTTCACCGAGACACCTTCGCGCCGCCTTGGCGCTCGACAGCGGGAGTCAGGAACTCGTCTACGTCGTCGGGCCGCTCACGGCTGCCGCTTTGGTGTCCGTGGCGACCCCCGGGTTCGTCTTCGCAGTGGCCGCTGCCCTGGGGATGGCAGGGGCACTCGTCGTCACGGCATCGGCTCCCTCCCGCAGGTGGCGGCCCGTTCCGGCTCGCCGGGGCGCGCTCGGTGCCCTGCGTTCGGGCGGTTTGCGGTGGATGCTGCTCGTCCTCATCGCGATCGGTGCGTCGCTGGGGGCGCTGTCGGTCGCTGCACTGGCAGCAAGCGAACGCCACGGCGCCGAGTGGCTGGCGGGCGTCCTACCCGCAGGGGTCTCGGTGGGGGCGCTTCTTGGCACGGCCGCGTGGACGGCTCTGCCACTGCCGGCTCCGCTGTCTCGACAACTCGTACTGGCCGCCGCGGTGTTCGTATTCGCCTGGATACCGCTGTGCCTGGACCCACCGCCGTACGCCGCGCTCGGCCTCGCGGTACTCCCCGGCATGGCATTCGGCGCGCTGTTGACGTGTGCCTACCAGGTCGTCGCCGAATTGACGCTGCCCGGAACGGTCGTCGAGGCCTACGGCTGGCTCATCGCGGCCTTCGGGCTGGGTCAGGCCCTGGGCACGGCGGCTGCCGGGCCCCTCGCCGGATCGTGGATCCTCCCCGCCTCCGCGGCCACTCTTGCCCTCCTTCTCACTGCCCCGGTCTGCAAGCGCCTCGCGCTCCGTACGGCCGCCGCACCCTTCCATCGCCCGTCGCCCGAGAGGCTGTCATGATCACCCCCACGCCGTCGTCCCGGCCCGCCTCGCACCTCGACCGCGCGCCCGCCGCAGGCCACGCGGAGGCGCGGGCCGCGCTCGGGCTGTATCTGCCGCTCGGCTATCCCACGCGTGCGGCCAGCCTGGACGCGCTGCATCTGATGGCCCAGTCGGCGGACGTGCTGGAGATCGGCATCCCTCACACCGCGCCGGTCCTGGACGGCCCCGTGATCCGCGAGGCCGTTGGCCAGGCCCTGGCCGGCGGCTTCGACATAGACGACGTCTTCACGGCGACCTCGGAACTCACCACGTCGACACCTGCCGCGCTGTTGGTCATGTCGTACTGGGAGCCGATCGCGCAGTACGGTCCGGAGTCCTTTGCGAGTCAGTTGGCCGCTGCGGGCGGGGCCGGCGTGCTCATCCCTGACCTTCCCCCGTCAGCCGCCACCGCATGGAGGGCGGCGGCCGCCACGGCGGGCCTGCACACCGTCCCGCTCATCCCGTCCCAGGCCTCCCCCGCGCAGCTCGCGGCGATCGGCGCGTCCCACAGCGGCATGGTCTACGCCCCCGCCGCCCCTGGCCTGACCGGGTCCCAGCGTCCGCTCAGCCCCGACCTGCCACGGCAGGTCCACCGGCTCCGCTCCGCGACCCGCCTGCCGGTTGCGGTCGGCATCGGGGTGAGCACGCCGGACCAGGCCGGCAGGTCTCGGCGTTTGCGGACGCCGTGGTCGTCGGCTCGGCAGTGATCCGCCGAATGCGGGCCCAGTCCAACACGCCTGCCACCGCTGCCGCCGAGGCCGCCCGCGACTTCGCGGCGGGGGTACGCCGCGCCCGGCGCTCCGCAGCCTGACCCACTGATCCCCACCACCAACCCGTCCCAGGAGGAGGAACACCCACCATGTCCCATCCCACGCCCTACGGCTCGCCCCTGCGCAGCCTGACCGTGCTCGCGCTCGGCATGACGACGGCACTCACCCTCACCGCATGCGGCGCCGGCTCGGACACCGGCGCAGCCGACAAGGGCAAGAACTCCGCCTCGGCGACGAGCGCGGCCAAGGAGAAGACGACATTCCGGCTGGGCGAGGCCAGTCCGGAGCAAGAGAACGAGATGCAGAGCTCGCGAGGGGCCACGTACCAGGTCACGCCCACCAAGGTGGTCACCGGCACCAAGGCCGATATGGACAACTCCGGGCTTGAGCAGGACAAGGAAGACGGCCCCCAGGTGCCCGTCTACGTCTGGGCGACGCTCACCCACAAGAGCGGCAAGCCCATGGCGCTCGGCGACATGGATGACGACCTGGTGGTCAAGACGAACGCAGGCCAGCGCACCCGCGCCCTCATTGTCCTGATGGGCGAGGCGAAGTGGCCCAACTGCCCCGCCTTCGACTCCGACAAGAAGCTCTCCGCCGGGCAGTCGGAAAGCATCTGCACCGCTTTCCTCATCCCGCAGGGCCAGAAGGCCGCCGCGGTTGAGCTCACCCAAGGTTTCTACAAGCAGCCCCTGGTGTGGCCCGTGAAGAGCTGACCGGACGCCCACTGTCACCGCCGCGAGGCGGGTCCGAGAACGCATGACTGCCCCGCCACAGCACTGGTGCACCGCCCTTCGGCGTGGAGTGCCCTTCCTTGCCCGATTCCCTCAGGAGTGATCCACATTGCCTTCCCCCCAGCAGCACCCACCCCTTCGCCGCACACGCGCCACGGCCGTCGTCCTCGGCGCAGCGGTGGCTTTGGGCCTGACCGGGTGCGGTGCCGGCTCGGACGCTGGCGCGGCCAACAGCCCGTCACCGACGAGTTCCAGGGCCAGGGTCTGGTCGAACCGCCCACGCAGGGCAAGCCCGAGGTGACCGCCATCGACTACCGGATGGTGGACTCGCGATGACCGTCACCCATCGGCCTCCTGGCGGCCTCCTGGAGGCCGGCCCGCTGCGTTTCTCTCTGCAAGTCCCGGAACCCTCCTGGGAACAAGAGCGCGATGCGCGCCTCGCTGCGTTTATCCGCGCTCGCCTGGCCCATGCGGAGTCGACCGGCTGCACCGACGAACGGAAGTGGGCGGCCGGCGTCAGCGAAGTCTTCGCTGAATGGGACGCGAAGCGCGAACTGGCCGCCCTCGCCGACAACGACCTCTTCAGCGCGCAGGTGAGCGCCCTGGGGTGGGCTCTGCGCTGCGTCGCCCACAGCACATGGCACGGCGCCCCCGGTTGGGAGCCCGCCTTCCATCCTCAGGCCACAGCACCGGAAAGCGCCTCGGAGAATCCCCTCACGACCACCTCTCCCCGGCCGATCCCCGGCTCCGGCCCCGCCAACGAGCGCTTCAACCACCAGTTCGAGCAGCCCAGACGCCGGAGCGCAGCGACCCGAATACGGCGGGTGAGCGGCCCGCGACCAGCACACAGAACGAAAGGCCCCGGAGTCCACTCCGGGGCCTTTCGCATTCTCCATTCAATGCCCTATCGAATGCGACTCATGATAAGATTTCGACTGATTTTCCAGTTGAATCTTCAGTCCAGTCGAGAGGCCTTGCGCAGCATGTTCCATGAGGCACAGCTCAACGTGCGCTACCCACTCCTGTCCAAGCTCTCGGAACCACTGAAGAAGGCCGAGCGCGACATCGTCGGCCGTGAGCACGAGACGATGCAGCTACTGGCCTCGATGAGCCGCCCTGAGCTGTGCAATGCGCTCCTACTGGCCGAGGCCGGAACGGGAAAGACCGCATTGGTCCAGGCCACGATGCTCGTGGATCCGGATCGCCTCTACCTCGAAGTGGACCCGGCTCGCATGATCTCCGAGGCGGGCAACTCCGAGAACATGGCCGCCATACTCAAGGGTTTCTTCGACGAGGCCGAGGACTTCGTCAAGGACGAGAAGCACGAACTGGTGCTCTTCATCGACGAGTTCCACCAGATCATCCAGCTCTCCGACGCCGCCGTCGAGGCGATCAAGCCGGTCCTCGCGGCTTCGGGAACCCGAGGCATCAGGATCATCGCGGCGACGACGTACGAGGAGTTCCACAGGCACATCTCGCCGAACCAGCCGCTCGTCGAGCGCCTGCAGCGCATCAACCTCAACCCGCCGGACCAGGCGACGACCATCAAGATCCTGCAGGGCATGGCCGAACGGTACGGGGTGGCCGACGAGTTCTACGACGACCACGTCTTCCGGCAGATCTACGAGTACACCCAGCGCTACATGCCGGCCAGCGCCCAGCCGCGCAAGTCGATCCTCGTACTCGACTCCATGGTCGGCTGGCATCGCCTGACGCACCGGCCGATGGACCGGGACCTGCTCTCGGACGTGCTCATGGAGTCCCTGAACGTGAACGTCGCATTCCGGGTCGACGGCGCGGAGATCAAGAAGCAGCTGGACGCCAAGGTGTTCAGCCAGGACTGGGCGACCGGCGCGGTGGCGCGTCGTCTGCAGTTGTCAGTGGCGGACCTCAACGACAAGGGAAAGCCGATGGCGAGCCTGCTGTTCACGGGCTCCACTGGTGTGGGGAAATTCTGCACCGACTCGACGCAGGTTCCTGTCTACTCGAGCGACGGCGAGACCACCTGGAAGCTGCACGGCGACCTGGTCCCTGGCGACAGAGTGTTCGGTCGTCAAGGTCGCCCGGTCGAGGTGCTCGGACACTTCCCGCAGGGCATGCAGGACGTCTACCGGGTCACACTCTGGGACGGCCGGACTCTCGACGTCGGAGGACCGCACTTGTGGACGGTCTACACAGCCAAGCAGCGGTCGAAGAAGCATGCGGGCAAGGACGTCGCGCCGATGGTTCTGAGCACGCAGGAAATGGTCGAGCGTGGCGTCGTGCGGACCTACCCCGGCGACTCTCGGGAGCATCTGAAGTTCTTCATCCCGGCGAACGGACCGGTGCATTGGCCGGAGCAGGACTTCGACGTCGACCCGTACGTCTTGGGCGTCCTCATCGGCAACGGGTGCCTCACTGAGACGCAGCTGACGCTCTCGTCTGACGGGGACGACGCCGACCACACCGTGTGGATGGTGGGCGAATGGCTGGGATCGGCACCGAAGTCGTACGGGCACAGCTACAGCTGGGTCTTCCCTGTCGGCGTTGGCCCGGTGGAGGACCGCCGCGATTCGCTGTACCAGACGAAGGACGTGCTTGCCTCGGTTCCCGATCTGATCGGTGCGCGCTCGGCGGAGCGCCGTATCCCGGAGAGGTACAAACACGGATCGGTACAGCAGCGGTGGGCGCTGGTGCGGGGCCTCTTCGACACCGACGGATCGATCGGCGGCTCGAACGACCGCTTCAACGTCTCGTACTCGACGTTCTCCAAAGGGCTCGCGGAGGACCTCAGGGAGGTGCTGTTCTCGCTCGGCGTCTCGAACACGATCAAATCGTCGACACGCACGAAGAAGGACGGGCGCGAACTGGCCGAGTACGGCGTGCACGTGAAGGTCGGCAACGAGGACAAGGCCCAGTTCTTCTCTCTCCCGCGCAAGCACGAGATCGCACGGCGGGCGGTCATCGAGACCTCGGGTCGTCAGCGCGTGAAGAAGTTCGACATGGTCGGCATCGCGTCGATCGAGAAGCTGCCGGAGCAGCAGAGCTCGTCGTGCATCTACGTCAACGACGAGGAGCACCTCTACCAGGCCGGCGACTTCGTGGTCACGCACAACACCGAGTTGACGAAGCAGCTGGCGCGACTGCTGTTCGGCGATGACCAGCGGCACCTCATCCGGTTCGACATGACGGAGTACGCCGAGGACTCGTCGTTCGCGGCGTTCCGTTCTGAACTCACCAAGCGCGTGTGGGACCTCTCCCACGCGGTGCTGCTTTTCGACGAGGTCGAGAAGGCCTCGGCGATGGTGACACGCGTGCTGCTGCAGGTGCTCGACGACGGCCGGCTCAACGACGACAACAACCGCGAGGTGAGCTTCCTCAACACCTACATCGTGCTGACGACGAACGCCGGCTCGGAGATCTACAAGGACATCTCGCAGTACGCCGCCGACGACACCGGGTCGGGCAAGCAGCTGATGGAGTACGAGAAGCTCATCCGCCGCTCGATCTCCTCGACGACGGGCGACAACCGGTTTCCGCCCGAGCTGCTGGGCCGTATCGACGCGATCGTGCCTTTCCAGCCGCTGTCGCTGCCGACGCAGCAAAAGATCGTGCGGACGAAGCTGCGCCAGATGGTGCAGGAGGTGTTCGTCAAGCACAACGTGCGCATCGACGTCGATGCGAGGGTCCTGCAGTACCTCATCGAGGACAAGGGCGACACCGACTCCGATGCCGGCGGTGCGCGTGCGGCTGTGGCGAAGCTGACCGACGAGGTCACCACCGCAGTGGCGACCTTCCTCAACGAGCACCCCTCGGAACGACGGATCCGCATCGACGTCGTCGGTGACCTGGTCAGCGACGACAAGAACCTGCTGAGTTCCGACGCCTACGTCGAGGTCAGCGCGGTGCGATGAACCGGTCCGAGGACAGCGGGAACCAGTCGACTCATGAGTCGATAGCCCATTGACGCCCTATGATTGCCCATCAAGATAGGAGGGCGATAGGATACTCATAAACCAGGTGAACTGTGTTTTATTAGCGGAGGGATCGCGCATCAATGGGCATTCTGGGTACGGCAACGGGAAGCCACCGGAAGGAGCGGAAGAAGAAGCCCGACGAGCTTCTGGCCTCCGTGGTGAGAGAGACGGCGATCCCGGCGGCGGTCGAGCTGCTGCGGTCGAACACGCAGTTCGTCTTTCCCAGCGGTACGGCCTGGGTGATGCTCGTGCTTGCAGCCGACTCGATCGGCGGCTTGAGCAAGCGGCACGGCCGGGACGAGGCGAAGGGTTCGATCATCGAGCTCATCAGCTCCGACCAGATCCGCACGGTGGCCACGGCGGAGATGCTCGAAGAGGAGGTCTTCGGCATCATCCCCACCGACGAGACTCTCGCGCGCATGGAGGAGTACTCCCTGCTCACCGGTGCCACCTACGCCTGGGCCGTCGTGTGGCAGAAGCCCAGCGGCGATCTGCTCGTCGATCTGGTGAACGATGCGACCTTCGCGCAGGCGCGCTTTGTCGCTGCAGGTACCACGAGCCTCGAAGAAGCCGTGGGCAAGAAGGCGTGGGAAGAGCACAGCGGCCTGGTCGCCGAGGCTGGAGCCACTGCCCCCGCGGTCCTCGGGGAGGACGAGGGGGATGCGATCTTCGACGAGATCCCCGGTGTCGAGGGGGCTGACGAGGGCCTGGACGACGAGCCGCTCTTCAGCGACGTCGTCGACGAGGATGAAGGGGCGGACGCACCCATGTTCGACGAGGGCGCCGCAGGTATCGACGACGCGGGCACCGTCCCGGTCGAGTCGGAGC
Source organism: Streptomyces sp. NPDC088254 (assembly GCF_044740925.1). Classification (NCBI taxonomy): domain Bacteria; kingdom Bacillati; phylum Actinomycetota; class Actinomycetes; order Kitasatosporales; family Streptomycetaceae; genus Streptomyces; species Streptomyces sp. NPDC088254. The sequence goes on from NZ_JBIURQ010000006.1 coordinate 123,448, forward strand.
CGGACCACGACGGCGCCGAGGTGGCCGGCTACGAGGGCTTCGACGAGACCGACGCCGGCTACGGCGTCGAGGGCGACTACCAGGAGGCCGGCGACACTGTGCTGCTGTCCGATCAGGCCCAGGTGCGCGACGTCATCGCCCGCCGGTTCCTCTCCGAGGAGCTGGACCTGGACGTCCGGCTCGATGAGTTCAACGCGACCTTCGCCATCGGCGCGCCGGTCGTGCAGATCGCTGTGCCCGAGGGCGCGACGGAATGGCTCGGGGACCAGGTCGCCCAGCTCAACCGGCAGGCCAACGCAGACCTGATGCAGCTCCGTTCGGCGCACGAGGATGAGCTGCGTGCGCTCTACGTCAACCTCATGTCGGCGCACACCGAGCAGGTCATCCGCGATGTGGCCACCGACCGTGCGGGCTCCCGGTACAAGCTGCTGAAGGACGCCGCCGAGGCCGAGCACCAGCAGCGGCAGACGGAGAAGGACGAGAAGATCCGGGCCCGCCGGGCGGAGATCGCCAAGGACTACGAGTCGCATGCCTCCAAAGTGGCCCAGCAGGCGGCGATCTCGGCGGAACTGCAGTACAAGGAGCGCAACCGCTCGAAGATGGAGCGCGAGCAGATCGACTCCGTCGCCGAGATCGAGCGGGACATCGAGGACACCCACGCGCACAACCAGCAGGAGATCCTGCGGGTCCGGCGTTCGGACGCGACGCTGAAGATGCAGACCGGGCAGACGCGGATCTTCGAGGTGCTGGCCGAGCGGCAGTCGGAGTACCTGGCGGCCGAGGAAGAGCGCCTGAACCAGTGGAAGTCCGAGATCCAGCGGATCGTCGACGACAACCGCAAGGCCGACATCGCCCAGTCCGAGGCGCTGGCCGAGCACCTGCGGACCACGGACGAGATCGGCGTCCTGCGCCGGGAGCAGCAGGACCTCCTGGAGTCGGTGCGCTCTGAGCACGCCGACCGGATCCGCCGGATGCAGGACGAGCTCGAACGCAACCGCAAGGACGCCATCACGCAGATGACGGCTCGGGACGCCGAGTGGCAGCACAACCTCGACCTGGAGAAGGAGAAGACCAACTCCCAGGTGGCGCGGGTCACCGACCTGCTCCAGCAGCTGTCGACGGTCGAGGATTCAGTGGCCAAGCGGTACGAGGCGCGCTTGGCGGAGATGCAGGCCGACAAGGAGTCCTACGCCAACGAGCTGGCTCGGGCCTCCGAGATGCAGAGCCGCTCGAACAAGATCCTCGTCGTCATGATCATCACGCTCTCGCTCCTGATGGGCGCGGTCGGCTTCATCGTCGGGGTGGTCTTGACCCGTTGAGCGATCCAGTCATGACCGACGGGGTGATCTGACGGCGCATGGGGCGCGTTCCCCATGCGCCGTCGTCGTCTGCGCAGGCAGGCGCACTGGACAGCAGGACAGCAGAAGGGCCCGGGAGTAAGGGATCACGATGGCCACGAACAGGCGGAAGGCGGCACGGCCGAAGGCGAGCAGCTGGGACAAGATCTCGGCACGGACGCCCGGCGAGACGCTGACGAACCGAGACGTCTACGACAACCAGCAGCTGGACCGCAGCACGTTCCTGACCCTGAGGTCGACCAGACCGGGCATCATCGTCGCGGTGATTGCCGGCGTGCTGGTGACGATCGTCGCCTGGGTCTTCTACTCGCTCATCGCCGCGGCGGTGCTCTCGGCGGGCGCGTCCGTGGGTTCGGGCGTGCCCGGCAGCAGCACCGGCAAACCGAGCGCGTACTACGTCCAGGACACCACGACGGGTGCGGGCGGCTCGGTCGTGAAGTGTTACCGGCCCCTGACCAAGGACGGCAACCCGGACGTGAAGGCAAAGTGTTACCCCAGCGCTGAGGCTGTTCCGGTCCCCAGCTGGTACACCGCGGCGAAGGACGGCAAGCCCAGCGCCGAGAAGCCGGCTGAGCCCGAGAAGAGCGCGACGACGGTCGGCGAGCAGCTGGCCGACGCCTCGGGATTCAAGCTCTTCATCACGCTCGGCTCGGGTCTGATGGTCGCCCTCATCATCGGCACGTGGTTCTCGCGGAAGGTCGCCGCGGCGAACCTGATGAACACCACGAGCGACATCAACCAGTACCAGAACGACCAGCACATCGCCCTGCCGGAAGAGATCCAGCAGAACTACGACTGGTTCCCCGACGCCGGTGCTCACTCGAGCGTGCAGGTCAGCTCGATGCTCAGCCACATGATGCTCAAGAAGAAGGGCCTGGGCACCGTCGAGGTCGCCCAGCGCGCCAAGAAGGACGTCATCGACGAGGAGGGGAACCTCGTCTACTACGCCGGCGAGGTCATCGACGACGACGAGGGCAATCCGCTGACGCAGACCCTGCCGATCATCGACGAAGACTTCGGTGACGAGCTGTTCGAAGCATCCGGGCTCCCCGATGACAAGACCCTGCGTCAGAAGTACGACACGACGCGGATTCCCTACAACCCTGACGGCAAGAACCGGGACAAGCTCGGCTTTGGGTCGGAAACGTACAAGACCGTCGCTGACCTGATCAAGGAGGACTGGGAGTTCCCGGCATACGAGGTCCAGCGCCCGGCCGGGGCGTACGTGGTCGATGCCGCGCCGGTGAACACCATGGTGCTGGCCATCACCCGAGCTGGTAAGGGCCAGACGTACATCGAGCCGGTCATCGACATGTGGTCGCGGGAGAAGAAGCCCTCAAACATGGTCATCAACGACCCCAAGGGCGAGTTGCTGGTGAAGAACTACGTGCCCCTGGTCACACGCGGGTTCGAGCCGGTGCAGTTCAATCTGATCAACTCCATGAAGACCGACATCTACAACCCCCTGGGGCTGGCGGCCGACGCGGCGCGTGAGGGCAACTTCACCAAGTGCGCGCTGTATGTGGAGAACATCGCCGGGATCTTCTTTCCGCTCGACGGCGGCGAGGACCCGGTCTGGCCCAATGCCGCCAACAACGCCTTCAAGCGCGCGGCCTACGGACTCATCGACTTCTATCTGGAGGAGGAGCGGGAGCTGCGCAGCGCCGCAGCCGTGCTGAACATGGACCCGGCGCTGCTGGAGCAGAAGCTCGATGACCTCTGGGGCAAGGTCACGCTCTACAACTGCTACCAGCTCTTCGTGCAGATGAGCTCGAAGAAGATCAAGAACCCTGAGGCCGAGCTGGAGAAGCGGGTCAAGGCCGGCGAGTTCGAGAACAACGAGGACGCGCTGGCCGAGGAGCAGGAGAAGGCGGCGGCCCAGGCCTTCATGTGGGAGGGCAAGGCCGATCAGGACATGCTCAGCCTGTACTTCAACGCGAGCGAGGAGCTGCCCCGCAACAACATGCGCACGCTGGTGGGCAACGCCCACAACGCGCTGCGCTCGATGGCCGGCGCGGAGAAGATGCTGGCCTCGGTGTACGGCATCGCGATCACCGCCATGTCGTTCTTCACCGACCCCACGATCTCGACGCTGACCTCGGGCAAGCCCTCGCAGAACACCGACCTGGCCGGCCTGAGCTTCCCGCGTCGCCTCGGCGTGCGCTTCGCGCCGAACTACGTCAAGCGCGACCACCTCGTCGGACAGCAGGCCGTGTGGTCGGCCTACGCGGACCCGATGTTCACCGAGAACCTGGGCGAGGACTTCGAGCACGAGGAGATCGTCGGCCGCGAGGGCTGGGCCCGGTACAACTTCAAGGGCAAGTTCCCTGGCGACGAAGCCTGGCTCAAGCTGGAGCTGGTCAACCCGCAGACGAAGATGCTGGTGCGGACCTTCTACTTCAGCTTCACGAAGAACTACCAGGTCTCGCTCAACGGCCGGCACTACGTGGTCGAGCCGGTCACGGGCAAGAAGATCGTGAAGAACGGCGTGATGCGTGAGCTGAAGCCGGTGCGTGAGGGTGGCACCCGGGACGGGAAGATCCTGTCCTTCCAGGCCGGGGACACCCTCTACCCGGACACGCGACTCGACTTCTCCGGCGGCGGCAACCCGGAGAAGGTCTCGTATCAGGCACGGGCGATCACGCAGACGCTGTCGCGCTACTCGGAGTCCCCCAAGGCGCTGTTCCTGGTGACTCCGCCTCACCTGATGAAGTACGCGAAGCTGATCCTGATCCTGGTCAAGCAGCTGTTCGACGTGAGCGCCGACCAGGCGTACATGACGAAGTCGAACCAGAAGCCGCTCTACCGCACGCGGTTCATGCTCGACGAGCTCGGCAACCTGCAGTCGGAGGGCAAGGGCATCGACGGCTTCGAGACGATGCTCTCCATCGGCCTGGGCCAGGAGCAGCAGTTCACGCTCATCCTGCAGACCCTGCAGCAGCTGCGCGACGTCTACGGCGAGAGCGTCGACAAGATCGTGCAGGGCAACACCTCGAACATCGTCTTCCTCAAGTCCACGGACGATTCGATGATCGAGACGCTGGAGAAGATGAGCGGCAAGACGCACCGGTCGTACCGGGACAGCAAGCAGATCAGCCAGGATCTCGACAAGGTCATCGGCGGCAAGACCGAGGGCAGGGTCTCCTACACGATGAGCACCAAGGAGGAGCCGCTGATCAGCTACAACGACATGGCCTTCCTCTCGCCGCGCAACTCGATCGTCTTCCGGGCCGGCGACGCGCCGATCTGGAACCGCAACCAGACGATCCTGCCGATGTCGTTCCGGCTGCTGGGGAACACGATCAAGCACCCGGGGCACACGTACTCGCTGCAGACGATCCCGACGCTGTCCAGTGCCATGGACTTCGATGTGCGGATGAACCAGCCGGACTTCGTGAAGATGCTGGAGAAGCGCATGCGGCAGGCGGTCAAGGCCGCGGACGCGAAGGCGCAGTACAAGGAGATCTACGGCTACCAGGAGGTCGACATCGAACGCCTGGACCCGGATGTCTACGCCGACGAGGTCATGGGGGTCATCACGACGATGACCACGGTCGACGAGGGCCAGGACCCCAACGCTCCGGTGGTCGTCGACCCCGACGAGTACGTGGGGATGCGCATGTTCGACGAGGACCAGTTCATCGAGAACGTCGAGGTCGGGGTTGCGGTCGCCGAGAGTCAGGCGGTCAGCGCCGAGCGGCAGCGTCTGCTCTACGCCGAGAGGACGATCAGCAAGGAGATGCTGGTCAACCCCGACGGCTCGGCGAAAGTCAAGAGCCTGGACATCGAAATCGGTGAGGCCTACAAGTCGGCGCAGACCGAGTTGGAACAGGATCGTGAGCACTTCTCGGTCGGCGGCGACGGCGAGCTGCGCAGCGCCGATGGGTCTCAGACGTACATCAGCCAGATCCGCTCGGACGCGTACGCCCATGCGGCCCGCCGGATCAACGGCCATGTGAACGACGAGGACTCGCGGGTGTTCGCGGAGGAGGACGTCACCGAGGAGGACCTGAAGTCCCTGGCGACGGTGAAGGTCCACTCGGCCTTCTACCAGTACCTGGCCTCACTGCCGAGCTGGGAGGTGCTGGCCGACGGCCGGTTCGACCGGGCCATGGCCGTCGAGATGAACTCGAAGTAGCCGGCGGCCACTTGGGGCCAGCGAAGGATCACGACCAGTGCCGAGGTCGTCTCTCGGCTGAGGGAGACCACCTCGGCACTGGCCTTTTCGAATGGCCTCTCACCTCCTTTTGATAAGCGAGGTAGGCTCTATAAATACTTATGTAGCCCCGAGCATCCACAGGACGCTGACTGACTATGAAGAAGGCACACGGACTGCGCAGGTACTTCTACGAGTACGTCTACTACAAGGCAGTCGAGCAGGCCCGGGATCAGACCGGACAGGTCATTCCGATCTCCCAGGCCAAGGCGATCCGCGCCCGGGTCGACGAGATCCTCGGCCAGCGGGGCACCGCGCTGGCCGACCCGCGGCTGGGCGTCACGGACTGCCTCACCGCCATCGACCAGGCATTCGCGGAGAAGGTGTCCGACTACGAGCCGCAGTTCGGTGACCATTCCCCGCAGAATGAGCGCTACCAGCAGTCGCAGCGGGAGTTCACCCGTGCCACCGGCGTCGGTGCCCAGGCCGACCCGAAGTCGGCCCGGCTGCCGATCAGCCCCTACGACCCCGACTGGTCCGAACGCGCGACCGTGAAGCGCGCCGGGACCGCGCTGGTGTACCTGCCGGACGAGACGATCGGACGCGTGGCCGGCGGCGAGGTGGAGACCCTGGCCGATCCCCGGCGCGGGAACATGGTGCTCTGGCGCATCGACGACGAAGGCAAGCCGTTCGAGGCCGGCCGCGCGATGACGAACGATGACGCCGCTGGGCTCACCGCGCTGATGGACAAGATGAGCCAGCAGGAGTACGACCAGGTCCGCGAGTGGGTCATCGACGGCGGCCGGGATCCCCAGACGAACCGTGTCGACCGTAACCGCTTCATGTCCCGGCGCGCCGTGGCGCGCTCGGCAGCACTGCTCGAAGAGCTGAAAGCCCAGGGCGTGTCCTACGAGGTGATGCGCGACCGCGAGCCGGGGCAGATCAAGGCGAAGATCGCCGGGACCGGCATGGAGGTCCGTCTCACCGACACGCGTCAGGAGGAGTACGCCGGAGCCCGGATCTATGACAACGGCACCGTGCTGCGCTACTCGACGAATTTCCGGGTTCCCGGCGGCATGGCGGTCTACTCCCCCTCGCCGGCGGAGGCCGTTCAGCTGCTGCGCTTCGCCCAGGGCCATCACGTCGAGCGCGCGGATCTTCCGGGGCGCGCCGTCGGCGAGACCGGCACGACGCACCAGGAGCGCGGCCGTGGCCGCACGCTGGTGGATGTGCCCGACAGCTATCACGTCGACCGGGAGTCGATGTTCGTGGTCGGTGACTACGTGGCCCCCGGCGAATCCGGTCCCCGGCCCGGGGCGAAGGTGATGCTGCGCCGGGACGCGAAGAACCGCTCCCTGCCGGCCTTCTTCGTCGACGCCGAGCCCGCTGAGGCCTACGCGAAGGCCGCCGTCGAGAGTGCGCGGGAGAATCTGCAGGCAGCTCTTGGCGCCGAAGACCTGATCGCTCGCGCTGAGGCCGAGCTGGAGCGAACGGGCGGAGATCTGGATGCGATCGAGCCGCCGGATTACTCGGCTGACTCTGAGGTCGCTGCGATCCAGCGCTCGTACTGGGACGTGCTCACCGGCGCGCACAGTGATCTGCTGCGCCCGGGTGCGACCGAGGAGATGTACCAGGAACGGCTGGAGGAGATCGGCGAGTTGCAGGCCGACGGGGTGCCTGAGATGGGCAACCTCGTCTACGGCGGCACCGCCGTCGAGAAGGTCCGGCAGCACGCCGAGGACGTCCCCTTCGAACTCATCGGGACCTGGGAGGCGCAGCCTCACGACGTCGACGGCGAGTGGGTCGATCAGCGCTTCAACCCGGACCGGGTGGCGCGGTACATGACCAGCCCCACCGGGCAGTGGTCGAACCTCGACAACCTCGCCTCGGCGCTGCGCCGTTGCGGGATCTCCCCCGACGAGATGATGGGCTCGACCTTCCAGACGACCCGGTTCAAGGACCGGCTCGTCCGCTTCGACGCCGAGCGCTCCATGCCGATCGCCGATCACGAATCTGCGTTCATGCGGCGCATCGGGGCCACCGTGCGCGAGAGCATCGAGCGCAACGCGGCGACGGTCTCCGAGATCCTGGTCGACGAGCAGGGCGTCATCCGCTGGAACGGCGAGAAGCTGCGCCGCGACGGCAAGGGGACTCCGATCTCGGGTGAGATCGGCCAGGTCTTCGATGTCGGCGAGTACGGCGAGATCACCACCGCCTTCGCCAGCGGGGAGAACGCGCTCATCGTGCCCGGCTACGAGGCCACGATCACGGCCCAGACTCCGGGCGAGGCTCCGACCTCGGTCGAGGAACGCACGCGCCTGCGCGGCTACGAGCAGCTCATGCACGAGCGCATCCAGTACCAGATCGCCGGCGACCTCATCGCCGGGCGCAGCGAGACCGGCGAGCCCTCCTCGCTCAACACGGTCTACTCGCAGCTGTACGGCACGAAGCACCCGATCGACTTCATCGAGCGCGCTACCACGTACCAGCTCGACGAGTCCACCGGCGAGATCAAGGAGCACCTGGACGAGTGGACGGCCGCGATCCTGCAGACCGAGGCGCGCCGGGTGCGCTACTCCAACGAAATCAAGGCCGGCTCGACGATCTACGCCGAGTACCGGGCCCAGCGCGACCGAACTGACCCGGCTGACGACAACCGCTTCGACGCCTGGCGGCTCACCGGCGGGCGGAACATGACGGTGCTCACCGGCAAGGACCGGAACAACGTCGCTGCGCCCAGCGGCTACTTCGACCCGGTGATGACCGGAGGCGCGACCAACCAGGGCATCGTGCGGTACCTGACCACTCAGGCCCAGGTCGACGCCGACGGCCGGATCGTGCCGGGCGACGAGAGCGTGGCCGGACAGCGTGCGCCGCTCATGGCTCTCCCCGAGCTCGAGACGCTGCGGTACGACCCGTTCGACCGCCAGCAGATGACGGCCTCGACGATCATGCAGTCTTCTGAGGTCACCGCGCCGGCGAAGACGGCGCTGATGACCTTCGGCGGCTGGACGGCTGATGACCCGATCGTGGTGTCGAAGGAGTTCGCCGAGCGCCACCGCATCCGCGGAGCCGGCGGCCAGGAGCGCGATCTCGTCGTGGGCGACAAGATCTCGGATCTGCACGGCAACAAGGGCGTGATCTCGCTGATCGTCGACCGGGACATGCCGCTGCAGGACGCACAGGAGCAGGATGTCGTCGACGAGGTCAACTGGTTCCGGGCCAACCCGGGCCTGGACGTGGTGATGAGCCCGTTCAGCCTGATCTCCCGGCGCAACGCGGGCTCGGCGCGCGAGCTGATGAGCGGGAACGTCTCCGACCTGCGCTCCCCCAACGGAGAACTGCGGCCGAGCGTCCTGGGCGAGATGCGCTTCGTGGTCACCCACATGGCCGTCGACGAGAAGACGAAGATCTACGACGACGAGCAGGTGCGTGCCGGCAAGGGCCGTAAGGCCTCCTCGCAGCTGGCCTGGGCGCTGCAGTCTCAGGACTGCCCGGCGATCATGCGCGAGTTCTACGGCCACAACAGCGGGGCCGAGTCGAACCTGCGCGAGTACCTGCTGGTGACCGGCATGGACATGGAGGCTGACGGCACGCTGCGGGTGGTCGGCCAGGCCGAGGGCCTCGACGAGCGCCCCGAGCGCCGGTTCATTCCGATGCCCGAGTTGCTGCGCACTCAGCCGCGCAAGGAGGGCCAGCTCCCGGGACTGAACACCACGGCGATGCGCAAGTCCTTCGGCGGTCTCATCGGCGACCGCGGCGGCGACATGGAGATCCCGTTCCCGCTCACGTATCCGACCGGTGAGCAGACCGAGACGGTGAGCGCGAGCTCGTGGAAGCTGCCGGTGATGTCCTCGCATCTGCGCAGTGGCCAGGAGTTCGAGGACGGGTCCTCCGTCACGCACGACTACACCCGCAGCTACCAGGACGTCTTCGTCGAGGCCTGCCGCTACCGCTACATGACCGAGCAGCTGGACAGCCAGGGTCTGTCCGCGGAGAAGCGCGCCGAGGTGCGTCGCGGCATGAGCGAATCGGTCTCGCGCGCTCAGCGCGCCTTCGAGGCGATCACGACCGACGTGCAGAACCGGGTGCTCACAGGCAAGAACAACATCTTCAAGACCGGGCTGATGGCCTCGCGGCTGACCGACTCGGCGACAATGGTGTGGACTGCGGACCCGCGGCTGGACGTCGACCAGGTTGCGCTCAGCTCGGTCAAGGCCGAGCAGCTGGGGCTGGCCGAGGGCGACCACGCGCTGGTGTGGCGTGACCCGGTGCTCCGTGACGCCGGCGTGCGCTACATGCGGGTAGCGATCGACGACCGGCTCACCGGTGCCGCGATCAACCCCGTGATGGACGCCTGCTTCGACGGCGACTTCGACGGCGACGCGGTCGCCGTGGTGAAGCTGCACAGCGAGGCCGCCAAGGCGGAAGCCCTGGCGAAGCTCTCGGTGCCGGCCAACCTGCTGGACACCGGCGTGGTCAAGAGCGACGGCTCGCACCCGCTGGCCATGCAGGTCTCGCTGGACACCCAGGTCGCGCTCTCCAAGGACGCCGGACTGTCCGATGAGCTGGAGAGCTCGCGGAGCGAGGCGAACCGGCTCAGGCTGCAGGCGCTCACGGGCGCAGAGTCGCCTGGGGACATCAAGCTCGGCCAGCAGGTCGTGACGGAGGAGCTGAGCGCGCTGTACCGCCAGGCGCAGCGTGGCGAGTTCGGCGCGGCACTGACGTTCTCGGACCGTGAGGCGCACCTGCGGAGTGTGCGCGAGGTCTGCGTCGAGACCGGTGCCAAGGGCAGCGAGAAGAAGCTCGCCGACTACGCCCGGAACCTGGGCGATGCGCGGGGTACGCCCGGCATCACGCAGGCCGACCAGGAAGCCTCGATGTTCGCCACGGCGATCAAGGCCCACGGCACCGGCCTGGGCGGCTCGTTCAGCCAGCGCGCCGTGCGCGCGCTGCGCGGCGAGGACCTCAAGGCCGTCCTGGAGGTCACCTACCCGGTGACCCAGTCGATCCTGCAGGCCAAGCACGACGCCGCCGAGGCCCGGCACAAGTACGAGATGCTCCAGGGCCCCGGCCGCGATCTCTGGAGGGGCCGCAGCATCGAACACGTCGGCCCCGGTCAGTGGCGCACGGCATTCCTCGACGGTGAGCCCGTCCAGGCCACGGCCGAGGAGTGGGAGAAGCAGTTCATCGAGTTCTACGAGTCCAAGGAGGGCTTCGGCGTCACAGTCAACCCGGACTACGTGGCGCGCGTGGCCAGTGCGCTGGAGGACCCGAAGACCGGGCTCATCCGCAACCTCGAAGAGGACCCGTCGCTGGCCGGCACCGTGATGGACCGGATGGCCTACGGCGGTGGCTTCGAGGCGCTCGTGCAGGCGGCCAAGAACCGCGAGAGCGTCTACGACGGCGAGAAGAACGAGCAGTTCGCGTCCTCGGGGACCCGGAAGGCCCGTGCCGAGATGTCCCGGCAGCTCGATCAGCTGGGCTCCCTTGAAGCGCACAGCCCGGACAACGCCGCGATCGCCGTCGATGACTCGGTGGTCAAGCGCGACGTGATCTCTCAGGACGCAGGGGCCTCCCGCACCCGCGGCTCGCATCGCCGCTCTGCGCATGCCGTGGGCGTGGGCGCGTCGCGCCCGGTCTACACGCCGAGCATCGAAATCGATCAGCCGCAGGGCAACGACGACGACTACGGCATGGGGCACTGAGATGGCACAGCACAAGGAACTGGGAACGGGACCCGCGGGCCGCCGGCGCGCGACCAAGAAGCTTCCAGTGGACGACGATCGGCAGCAGGCGGACGAGCCTCAGGGCAACGCGTACGCCTACGGGGACGCGCGTTCGGACGAGCCGATCGACGCCGAGGTGATCGACGAGCCCGGACCGGAGGACGCAGACGGTTCGCGCGCCTGGCGCGAGCGGCTCCGGGACCGCACCCGCGGGTTCTTCGGCGCGAAGACCCGGGAGCGGATGGCCGACCGCGAGCGCGTGCACTGGATCGACGTCGACCGGGCCGAGGACGAGAGCGAGGGCCTGGACCAGCGCGAGCAGCTGCTCAAGCTCCGGGCACAGACGCGGCTGGCCGGCGAGAAGTACATGGCCTCGCTGCGGGACTCGAAGCTGCTGGTGCCCGGCTTCAACGACGAGGAGCGGACGCAGGAGCTCGGCGTCATGCACCACGTCTACATGCAGATGATGATGCAGTCGTGTCTCAAGCCGCTCTCGCGCGGGGTGAATGCCAACTCGATCATCCAGGCCGTCGGCATGGTGATGGCGATGCGGATGCTTGCCCCGGACTTCAAGAAGGAGATGGACAGCTACCTCCAGCCCCTCAAGGACAAGATCCAGGAGCGCATCGACACCCGGACCCGCGGCATGATCGCCTCTGCCGAGAGCGACATCGCGCACCGGCAGAGGATCTTCAAGGACGTGCCGAGCGACGCCCGGCGCGAGCGCCTCATCGGCAGCACGGATCCGCGTGATCACCTGACGAAGAAGTGGCACAAGCGCTTCGACGCCATGCAGCACCGTGAGCGCGGCCACCGGGAGATGTTCACTCCGGACTCGGCAGCCATGACCGAGGTCGCGCTCATGGAGAACGCCTTCTGGAAGATGCGTGAGCCGGGCGCGGACGCCGGCCTGATCCGCGACAGCTACCGGGCGATGCGCAAGCGGCTGCACGAGCAGATGAGTGCAGACGGCCTGGAGCGCCAGGAGGTCGTCCAGCGCGCGCGGATGATCATCGGCGAGCGGATGGAGTACGAGCCCGAGCTGCGCACGATGTTCAACGGCGTGGCCCACGGCCGGATCGTCAAGGCCCCTGCGCACGAGGAGCGGATCGCGGGCTCGGACAGAGTCCGCACGGTCTGGAGCGGGGAGTTCGACGACCAGCTGGGCCAGCGTCTGCCCGAGGACGGGATGTTCACGCTGCGCCGGCCCATGGACGCGGACGCCCACCAGGTCCAGCTCGCCGAGACGATGAAGACCTCGATGCTCGACGCGCTGGGCCGCGGCGACCAAGAGGGCTACAGGGGCAACATGCTGGGCTACCTGGTCGGCTTCGCGGCGCAGAAGCAGGGTCTGGACACCAGCGGGCTGCCCGACATGCTCCAGCACCGCCTGGACCAGTCCGAGGTGATGATCGCGAGCATGGACATCGACGGCCTGCCGCCCGAGGAGCAGCAGCGGGTCTACTCCAACGCCTACGTCGACGCGATGGAGGCGGTGAACGAGAAGTACCCGGACCTTGAGGCCGAGCTGAAGCGGAGCCTCGGGGAGAACTGGCAGCAGACGCTGCAGACGGCGGTCGACGACCCGGGTGCCTTCTTCGAGGAGCAGCGGCGGGGGCCGCGGTCGCGCCCTACGGGCCCGTCGGCCGAGCAGGAGGCCGGCCCGCAGAACGAGAGCCCGAACGCTGAGGCCGATGCCGAGGACTACCAGCCCGCCTGAGGGCGATCCGAGAACACGAACAAGGAGCAGGAGGAAGGGCCATGAGCCAGGAACAGAATGAGGGACAGCAGGTCAGGTTCGGATCGCGTTTCGCGCGGATGTTCGGCTACGTCACGCCGGAAGACCGGAGCCGATGGGAGCAGCAGCGGGCGCAGAACAAGCCGCACGTCAGCGCGACCAAGCAGGGCACGAAGTCATTGCTGGGCTCGATGATGGAGTTCGGGGAGCGCAATATCGGCGCGAAGCTCGACGCGGCCCACCGTGTGGCGGCGCAGCAGCGGTTCGAGGAGTCCCACGACAGGGTCGTGAACCAGCGCCGCGATCCGAACACGCGGAACATCATCGAGTCGGTCGACTACGAGCCCAAGGACGACCGGGAGGAGATCGAGCCGGATCTGGAGCTCTAGCCGAATGGGTCACGACAAGCGTAGCGAGCGGCATTCGATAAGCCTGCTCCTCCTTCCAGACTCGTGACCATCTTCGATAGACTGGTTTCTAAGCGAATCCGCGGCATGAAGGACGACAGGACAGGGTGTGGGTATGAAGACGACGACGAATCCGCGTGTCAGTAAGCGCCAGTTCATCTCTCGGGTCGCGACTCGCAGCGGGTTGCCGGTCCGGGTAGTGAACAAGGTGTACGAGTCGTTGCGCGGTGAGCTCAGGGGCGCGGTCAGCCGTGGGGAGACGGTCGTGCTCACGAGCTTCGGCCGCTTCTACCGACAGGACCACAAGGGCCACAAGGTGCGCTTCGGCAAGAGCGAGGTCGACGACTACGTGGTGCTGAAGTTCTCCGCGTCGAGCAGCTTCAACCGCCGGCTCGGGGGCGACAAGAACGAGATCTCACCGGAGACCTACGGGATGATCGAAGATGCCGACGAGTTCGAGAACGTCATTGAGGATCGTGAGCTACAGGCCGCGTCGTAGGCGACGAGGAGCCAGCAGAAAAAGAGAACTCCCGTGATGCACAGGCATCACGGGAGTTCTCTTTGTGGCGGGACGAGCCCAGTTGCGAGGCTCAGCCGTCGGCGATGGCGAAGATCAGCACGAGCACGATGACCGGGACGATGAGCACGCCAGCCCCGGCGAGAAGGTGCTCCCACCCCAGCGGCGAGTTGATCCAGCCCATGAAGTCGTTCCACAGGCCGGAGACAGTGGTCGCGACCAAGGCGAAGAAACCGGTGACCCATCCGACGATGACCGCCAGACTGACGCCGCCGATCAGACCGAGGGCGATAATGACGCGGGCGCTCTTGAACAAGGTCCTGAACATGACGCCCCGCCCTACTTCCGGTCCTCGAAGAGCAGGTAGTACAGCCCGATGTGCGGGATGACGAGGGCCGCCAGCGCGATCCAGGCCCGCCCCGGGTCCTCGACCACCCAGCCGATGAAGTCCCTGACGGGTCCGACGTAGGCAAGTACGGGGGCGAGCACCTCAGTGCGGAAGATGACGTGGAAGATGCCGTAGGCCATGCCGAGTGCGATCGCCAGTCCGGTGCCGCGCCGTACGAGTAAGGCAGCACGAGGACCGATCCGCCGGCGGCGTCCCATGGCTGCGCTGGACTGGGGTTCGACATCCAGAGCTGCCGCCTGGGTCACTGGCTCGTAGTCGTACGTCGTCACCATCTCGCCCTTATCAAATCGCCATTGCCTCCATTCTACGAGAAGCTCTCAGTGAGGAACAGAATCGCGGACTACAGGTCACTCGAACTGGAGGTCGGGCTCATCCGCGGATGGCGTGTCGAAGCTGCCGATCGAGCGCCGTCGGAGTCGCGAGGGACTCGCGATCGGCTCGCGCTGCGCAGCCAGTTCGGCGAGAGTGAAGCCCACAGGGCGCCCCAGACGCTGGCCGGCCATGTAGTAGGCCTGCCCGTTCGCGCGTTCACCCAGGGCGATGATCTCGCGGGTGACGGGCTCGCCCGGGCGCTGGGGCGCGCGCTCCCGCCAGACGATCCGGTGCGAGGGCTTCGCATTCGGATCCGCGCCGACGTACGTGGTCTCGCAATCAGAGAGGTCGGGATAACTGGGCATGTATTCCAGCGGGTGCGTGCTCGGCGCGCCCTGTCTGATCCGGCCCAGCTGATTGAGAGCCACGCGCAGGAGCCGGTCCTCCGGTCCATGAGGGTGCATCACCGCGGCATCGTGGAGCGTCTGGAGGTCCTGCTTGAGACCGGCAGTCGGCAGGAGGCGGATGGGAGGCTGACGCTCACTCATCACGCTTCTCCTGCTGGGCAGCACGATGCTCATCCGCCCACTGCCGACCGAGCGGGCCGAGGCTCTCGGCGAGCTCTTCGATGGTCATGCTCGCCTCGCCGGAGGCGTCGGATTCCTGGATGCGGCGGGAGAGCTCGGCCTGGAAGGCAGCCTCAGCGTGGACGTGGGCCGCGTGGTCGTACTTCATGAGGCGCACGAACGCGGCGAAGGGGATGATCGCGGCCTCGGGCTTGTTGTCGTCCCCGAAGATCAGTGGCGTGATCTCGCCGCGGCGATAGAGGTTCAGCATCGTGGCAAGGTCCTCGCGCCTGAGCTGGTCGGTCGGGACGACATTGACGGAGAACTTCGGGAGCTCGGCGTCGGGAGTGCCGTTGTCGTGAGAGTTGCTGTTGTGAGTCATACCTTCAGCCTAATCAGTCGGGAATAGCTTGTCATCGACTCGCATACGACCTTGTTCGCCGAGTCGATAAGGGCATCGAATGGTCGATCGTTCCGCCTCTGAGAGGCGGAGCGGTTAGGAGAAAGAAGAGACCCGTGCCCCAGTCCCGCACGGTGCGGAGCCGGGGCACGGGCCCTGACGGATGGACGGTCGCGACTTCAGAACTTCCCCTCGTCGGTGAGGGCGACGGTGAGGTCAGCGCCCTCGTCGGGGCGCAGCAGCGGGAGGGTACCGAGCGCTGCGGACAGAACCTCGTCATCCAGGTCGGCAGTCTCGGCCGGGGGTAGGGGTCAAGGGCGGGCGGCCTGCTCGTCGCGGACGGCGATGGGAAGCATGGCGGCGGCCTGCGACCGGTACTCCTCCAGGGCCTGGGCGTACGTCCCGGCCGCGGTGATCCAGCCGTACCGGGCGGAGTGCAGGCGGCCGGCCCGGAACGTGTAGCCGGTCAGGCGGCCGCGCTCGGTACGCTCGGCCTGGAACGCCTCTGCGTGCGGGTGCGTAACGGCCACGCGGGACCGGGCCTGGTCCTCGGTCATCTCTCCCGGCTGCGGGCGGTCGCACAGACCGCACAGGCGGGTGTTGGGGACTCCGTCGACCGCCTCGTCCACCTCCATGACCACGTACATGCAGCATTCCCGGCACGGCACGTCCACGCGGCGCACGCGTCGGCGGTACTCCAGCCGGTCCTCCAGGGTGAAGCGGAGCGGTCCGGCGTTGACGCGGTCCAGGACCAGCCACACGTGGGCGTTGGTGGTCGTGTCCACCTGGAGGCCCTTGACCTCCATCGCCTGGCCGTCGACCACTACCAGGTCGCCGCCCTTAGCGTGGCAGGCCAGGCCCCGGGGGCGCGGCGGGGTGTGGAAGACGGCCGTGGTGTCGCGCATGGTCAGCTCCTCGCGGCGGCCGCGGGCGGGGCGGCAGCTCCCCGGGCACCCCCATATGACGCCCTGCTGGCGGTCGTGCTGGGCGAGCTTGCCGGAGGACAGCAGGGGCGCGGTGTGGTCGTCGTAGCCGCACAGGCCGGTCGGGCCGTCGTAGTCGGCCGGGCCGTGGAAGGGCACCTCCAGGCGGCGGCGCACCTCGGCGGCAGCGGCCTGGGTCACCCGGCTGTCCGTGCCCGCATACGCCTCGGCGCGCAGGACGGCGCGGCGTCCCTGGGCCTTCCAATCCTGGTCGACCTGCTCGGCGACCTCCATCACCTGGGTGACCGGCACGCCCAGTTCGCCAGCGATCTCGGCGACCTCCACGGGCCACGCCTGGGCCACGGCGTCCTTGGCGGCGTCCAGGTCGTGGTGGAACCCGACCTTGCCGTCGCGGCGCTCAGCGTAGGGGGCCCAGGCGGCGTAGCGGCCGCGGCGCATGCGGGCGCCCTCATCGTGGACGGTGCCCAGGAAGGTGCCGCCGCGGACGACGGCCCAGCGGGCGGCGCCGTCCGGCTCCAGGCGCACTGTGTCCGGGTCCAGGGCGGCGGCCATGCGCTCCAGAACCTCGGTGGGCTCGGCGGTCACCACGGCGATGTGCTCAGCCATGGGGGCGTCGTCCAGGCCGGTGCGGCGGGCGAGGCGGGCGGCCTGGTCAGCCTGCCACCGGTACTCGCTGCCGTCGCCCTGGCTGATGATGTTGCGGACGGACACCCAGTGGTAGCGGGCGCGGGCGCCGTGGCCGGTGCGGAACGTCCAGGCGATACGCTCGCTGTCCGGCAGGTCGACCGGCTGGAAGGCGTGGGCGGTGGCGTGGCTGGCCAGGACGAGCGTCCGGGCAGCGACCTCGGTCACCAGCTCCTGACGGCACGCCTGGTCGCCCTGGTCGGCGCGGTGAAGGATGTGGGGGGCGACCAGGTCGGCGCCACCGTCGTCCCAGCGTACGGCCTGGTAGGCGTAGGGGGCGGCGCCGTCCGCCATGCCGAACGTGGTGCCGGTGCGCTCGCTGTCCTTGGCGCGCATGACCACCCGGGTGCCGTCCGCGTAGTAGGTCAACTCCGGGTCGAACATGGTCGCGACCATGACGGTGTCGGCATCCAGGGGGCGCACGCGCCGCTCGATGTCGGCGACCTTGACGGCCTGGTCGTCCTCCGCTGGGGCGGCTGGGGCCTGCTCGGCGGCGCCGGCGGCGAGGGCCTCGGTCTCGGCCGGCGGCTCGGCGGCCAGGACCTCCACGGCGCGCTTACAGGGACCGCACGCCTTGCGGTCTGCGGCCTCCTGGGCGGTCAGCTCCCGGGACACCAGTCGACCGCAGCCGATGGTGTGGGAGTGGAACGCGTCCTTGCGGACGTAGTGCACGGCCTTGCCATTGCCGACCTGTGCTGGGGCGGTGGTGATCGCAGACATGGCGCGGTTCTCCTGGTGGGTAGTGAAAGCAAAGGGGTGCAGGGCGCGCATGGTTCGTGTGGCGCGCGGGCCAGAAGCGCTGCGGCGAGGCGCCCTCGGGCGACCTCCTAGGCCACGCGCGCCCCGCCGTTTCGGTGTTCGGGGTCAGTCGGTGAGGTCGACGGCGAGGTCCGCGCCTTCGTCGGGGCGCAGAAGCCCGGCGAGAGTGCCGAGCGCGGCGGACAGGACATCGTCGTCCAGGTCGACGGTCGCAGGCCCGCCCTCGTCCTCGTCCTCGTCCTCGTGCTTGTCTTCGTCTTCGTGCAGCTCCACGTCGTGGAGGCGGTAGTCGGCATGGCCCATGCCCAGCTTGGAGTCATAGGCCGCGAAGACGGCATGCGTGTAGCGGGGGCCGTCGGCCGGCGTGAGCAAGCGGACCCGGCGGGCGATCGTGTCGCGCAGGGCGGCTTCCTCGGCCTCGGCGACGGTCTCTCGCAGCTCGGTCAGCATCACCGAGCCCACGGCGTCCAGGAGTGCCCGCAGGGCGGTCTTGCGGGCCCATGCGCGGGCGTAGTCGGTGGCGACCTGGGCGCAACACTGCGCGCGCCAGCACACACAGCGGTGGCAGTCGAGGCAGTTCTGGGCCCGGTCGCAGCCGCACCGGCAGTCGAAGGGGCGGCAGTAGGCACCGTGTTCCGTCTTCGGTGCGGCGGGGATGGCGGCCAGGGAGCGGGATATCTCGGTGAAGTCGCGGTTCTCGTCCACGAGATCGGCGGCCAGAACCTGGCCATCATTGCGGAGCTCCCCCGCAAGGTCATCGCAGGTCTGGCGGCGAACCACGAGGGCGTACGCCTCGACCTGCGCACCGATCAGCAGCGGGGGCAGAGGCCGGTCCGCAGGCGGCGCGGCGGGAGGCGGGGCAGCTTGCGGCCTGCCGGTGACGAGTGCCAGCGACGCGCCGATCAACTCGGAGTCCGGGCGCGGGTCCTCCCGCCAGCGCAGGATCGAGCAGCCGGACACCGACCCTTCGTCGATCTCATGCAATGTCGGCTCCTGCGCCCACGCTCGGTCCTGCCAGCCGTCCGGTGGCGGCGTGGCCCCGCCGCGGTCGTTGTCAGGCCAGGTGACGCGCACGGCGCGCTCGGCGATGTCGGCGGTGAACACCTTGGTTCGTTCGGTCATCGGTGTGCTCCGGGTGTTGGGTGCTGATGCTTGCTGCCCAGCCTGCGAGAGTGGTGAAGTCGTCCTCCGCCAGGGAGGAGGAGCGGGGCGCGGCATGGGTGCCGCGCCCCACCCAGCGGCGGGTGCGGTCTCACAGCAGCGTGTCCCGCTCGTCTTCCTCCCAGCGCGGCGGGCAGAGTTCGGTCAGGGCGTCAAGGGCCGCAGTCGTCTCGGGGCTGTCGCCGAGGTCGAAGGTGCACAGCTCGCTGCCGTCCTCGGCCACGAGACGGACGCCCGTGCCATCCCAGAACGGCCCGCGCTTGCCGTGCACGGCCCAAAACCGTGCCAGAACCGGCACCATGGGGTGCACCGGGTGCAGGTAGGCCGGATGACGGCGGATCTTGTCGGCTAGTACTTCTTCCCACGCGGCCTCGGCGGCATCCCGCGTCTGCCGCCACCGCTGAACGAGATCCTCCGCCGTACGGCGGCGCGCCATGTGCCATAGAGCCGGGTGGACCTTTGTTCCCAGAAGGGCAGGGCCCCGGGCGGCGAGCCACTCCCGGACGGTAATGGCGGGCGGTGCTTCGGCGAGCAGTTCGGCGAGGCAGCTCGTGCTTGACGGCGTGGTCGGAGGGAACTTGCGCACGACGGAGACCGGGAGTGGCACTGGGCCCGCTGCGTGCTGCGTTCCGTGCGGGGAGGCGAGGGCGACAGGGTCCTTCGGCAAGGTCCCAGACTCGCCGCACTTGGGGCACGCCCAGGTCCAGCCGACGACGGGAGCGTGGACGAGCTGGCCGTCCTGGATGATCCAGTCGAAGCGGTCGGCCCGGCTGTGCTCGTCGGAGGCGACGAAATCGGCGTCGAACAGCTCATCGGGCACGGTGAGTTCAGGCATCGGTGGGCGCCTCTCGGCTGGTAGCTGGTCCCGGCAGCGCCGGGGCATCGAATGACGAGGCTTCGATGGAGGGCTCGGCACCCGTCAGCCGGACGACCTCCAGGACGTGGGCCTCGATGTCGGCGCGGGCCTGGGCGACGACCTGCTCGCCGGCTTCCACGAGTGAGTCGACGGTGAACTGGGCGTTGCTGCCCGCACCGGCGACGGCGTTCTCCAGTGCGCTGAGTGCTTCCTTGGTGGCCCTCACGCCCTTCTTCTCGTGGATCGCCTCGTGCAGGGCCGCCGTGGCGGCCTTGACACGGGCGTACATCCGGTCGGTGACCTCGCGGACCTCCCGCAGGCTCTCGGCGGTGCGGGGCTGATGAGGGATCTCGGGCACGAAGGCGTCCTGCTGGGTACGCCGGATGGTCACCGGCACGCCGCTGCCGAGCCCCATGGAGGACACGAGCGAGCCCCACTGGGCGAGGCTCATCTCGATCTCCACGAGCTCCCGGCCTGGATGGACCCAGTCGTGGTTGAGGTCGCGTTTGCGCGTGGCCTGGTGGACGGAGAGCGAGATGGTCTCGTTGTGGAGCAGGTCGGACTGGAACAGCGAACGACCTCCTCCGCTTCTTCGGGTCACGACCGCGACGCCGAAGGCGGGGTGGATCTCGCTGTCACCTTCTGCGTCGAACGCTGGGTCCTGGATGGGACGGCGGCTCATGACTGCACCGCCTCGGTCGCCGGGTGGCTGGCCCGCCGTCGTGGGCGGCCGAGCGCGCGGAAGCTGCGCGCCAGGAAGCCGAGGAAGCGGTTGCTGAGGCGTGTGGACTCAGGAGGCTCAGCCTGCTGGGACTGGTGCTCGCGGTAGAGCCGCACGGCCAGGTCGATGCCGTAGCAGGTGAACAGGAAGTGGATGTCGTAGTCGCGCAGGTCCCACTCCCAGGTGTCCTCGCCGAAGGTTTCGGAGTTCTCGTGCAGCCACTCGCGCGCCTCGTGCTCGTCGCCGGCGTACATCCGGGCCTCGGCGAGGATCTCGGCAGCACGCTCGGCAGGCGACTGCTCGGACACAGGCGCATCGGCGAGTTCGGACCAGTCGAACTCGGAGTCGAGCTTCTCGAACTGCTCGTCGGAGAGGTCGTCGGCTGCCCAGAGCTCGACGACGCTGAGCTCCTTCCTCCAGTGCGCCCGGAGGCGCTCCTGCATTGCCGCTTCGTCCAGGCCGCGTAGTTCGTGCAGCCTGAGCAGGAGCGCGAGCTGCCGTTCACGGAAGTGCTGCGCCTCGTCGCCGAGGTCCTCGTGTTCGCCGAGACTGTCCTTGACGTGCCGCAGGAACACATCCTGGTCGTACTTCTTCACCTCGTGCGCGCGGCCGCCGCAGAGCTTCTCGGCCCAGTAGCGCACGTCGATGCTCGGCGCGCCGTCGGAGTAGTAGTCGCGGCACCTTCTGGAGACGCTAAGAAAGTCGATCATGTCCAGTTCGCGGGTGAACATGTAGCCGTCAGCGATGTCGCCGGAGGTGGCCAGGTGCCCCGGCCAGGTGGTGATGTCCCAGGACCACATGCGGGTGCAGGGCTTCTGGATCCGCAGATGGCGGTAGAGGCCGTCATCGTGGAGCACCACGAGCCGGTGCTCGGCGGTTTCGCTCAGGAAGTCCGCGTAGGCGTGGGCGTAGGGGTTGGTCGGCTTGGTCATGATGAGTGTGCTGCGCTTTCTCTGACGTGCGGTGGGATGTTGTGGGTGAGGCGGCGAGCACGACGGCATGACGAAGCCGGGGCCTCCGTTGAACGGAGGCCCCGGCTTGTCGTACGGGGCTCAGCTGACCAGCACGGGCTGCTTCTTCTGGGCCGGGAGCGTCGCGAGGACGGCCTCGGCCAATTCCTTCGCGGCGGTATCGAGCGGCATCTCGCGCTCGTACCCGTGGCCCCAGGAGAAGTCCTGGAATTCCGCGGTGTCGGTGAGCGTGGTCGCCTCGATGGGATACGAGCCGTCCGGGGACCAGACGTTCACGGTGGCGCTGTGAAACTGGCAGCCGCCGCACCATGCCCGCCAGCGCAGCTGCTGGGTATTCATCGCCGCGCCGCCGGATTTCGACGAGGTGGACCAGGCGCCCGGTGCGGGAGAGTGGTGTCAACGGTCGTCATCCAGGGGCTCCAGGACGTCGGCCGCCGTGATGTCGCCCCGAATGAGCAGGAGGGCGACAGCGTGGGCCCGGTCGTGGGCGCCGATCTTCTTGAAGAGGCGGCGCGCGTGGGTCTTGACCGTGTCCTCAGAGATGAACAGCTCCAGGCCGATGGCCGCGTTGGACAGGCCGCGCGCCATCCGGGCGCCGACCTGCTTTTCGCGCTCGGAGAGGGGGGCTTTCAGGCTGGGGACCGTGAGGCCCTGGTCGCGCAGGCGGCCGAGCCTGCCGCGGTGGAAAGCCGCCTCCAAGTGAGGCTTGACGGTTTCCAGGAAGGTTGCGACGACGCTGCGCTTCGTCAGCCACCCTTCCCGCGTCCGGTCGGCGGCGTCCCCCAGGTCGTGGATCAGCTCCTCATACCGCGTATGGGGACGCGTCTTGGTGGTTGGGGTTGAGGACATGTCAGCGCTCCTTGCGCCTACGGATCTTGGAGAGTTGTTGACCGCGCGTGAGCATCGGGTCAGCCAGGGTCTGGGCCGCCTCGGGGCAGCAGTTGGCGCACGGGCGCGTCGTCTGGTGGGTGACGGGCTGGCCGTCCCGGGTACGGCGTCTGCGCCGTCGGCGCCGCGCTCGGGCTCCTGCTCGTCGGTGTCGATCCAGCCCGCCACGCACGGAGGCTCGTGCGTGCACCTGCACTCGGCCCACGGGCACGGGGCCCGGCCAGCCGAAGTGGTGCTCTGCAGGCGGCGGGGCCGCTGGAGGCCGGGGCCGCGGACGTAGTCGGGGACGTCGCTCACCACAGCACCTCGTCCACTCCACGGTCGTTGACCTAGGTGCCGGGGTCGTCGACCGTGCGCGGCTGCCGCTCAAACGTCGGCGGCCCTTCCAGGTCCCACCGCAAGGTGCCGAGCGGAACGGGCTTGCCCGCCTCGGCGAGGGCCTTGAGGGCGCGGGTGATGCACGGTTCGTCGTAGCCCGCCTGAATGGCGCGCGTGGCCATCGAGCGAACCCCGTGGAAGCTGTGCAGCGGGTACTTGCCGCAGAAGCCTTTGGCGACCTTCATGGCGCGCCGGCTCACGGTCGGCACGCTGCCGCCTGGGCGGCAGAACCCGAAGCGTTCTCTTTGTGGTTACCGACTTTATCTTTGAGCGCCTGGTTTACCGCCTCATCAAGCTCGAAGCGCGCAACACCTTCGGCTTCAGGAACCGAGCCAACCAGCGCCTGCGCTCACGCTGTGCGACCACTCGCCGCAGCCGACGGGAGGCGCACCCCCACTAGTCGGTATCCGGCGGCGAGGCAGCGCGATAGCTGGTGCGCGTGCCGGTGCGTGGCCGGAGTCCGGGCGCGCCGCAGCCGGGGCTAGACAGGAGCCTAGGCCGGTTTCACGCCTCCTCGGCGTCCCAGGCCGTGCGCTGTGCGGAACGGCGCGGGCATGTCCCAGGACCCATCGGTCCTGGGGTGCACGACGCCAGCGGCAGTGAGCTCTTCGAGGAGGTCGTGGTAGCGGGCCAGGTGCCGCATGCCGCTGGGGTACGGGTCCGCCGCGCGGGAGCCGAGACGGCGAAGACGGTCTGGCAGGCGCGCGCGGTCCCACTGGGCGATGACCTGGTCGGAGTCGATCGGCAGCTGCTGCCCGGCCAGCGGAGCGAGCGCCGCCCGCACCCACGGCATGGCCTGCTCGACCTCTGCGGCGCGCGCACGCGCTCCCTCCGGCACGCCCCGGCGGATGTCCTGATGGTGAAGGGCGCGCGGGTGGTCGGGGTGATCGTCCAGGGCGTGGCGCACGGCCTGCCTCAGTGCGATGAGGAACGGGCGCGGGCTGAGTCCGCCGACGCCGTCCTGGAGATACGTAAGCATGAACCGGTACGTGGAGCCCCTGCGGGCGGTCGTGCCCATGTACGGGTCCGCGATCATGGTGAAGAGGCGTTCCTGCGCGGCGGGATCGGAGGTCAGCTGCTCGGCGGCGCTGAAGCGGCCGTCGGGGGTGAGCTCCCAGCCCGGGGTCAGAGAACGGAAGGCGGCGGCACCCTCACTGGGGTGGTTCGCCAGGAGTTGGAAGAACAGCCCGTAGAGGTGCGTTCCGGTCACCTGGCCCCAGTGGTCCGGCGTGCTCCAGTTCAAGTCCGCCGTACGCAGAGCACGTCGGGCCTCGGACGTGAGCGCCCACATGGCCGCGTCGAGGGTGTCGGGGCGGAGGAAGACCTTCGCCCTCACGCGCGGCCCGAGGCGGGCCAGGTCGGCAGCGAGCTGGAGGACTCCGGAGGCGAGGCGATCCGTAGTGCGCTGATCGGGGTGGAGCCGGTCCAGGCTGTCGAAGACAACCAGATGAGTGCGGCCCTGCGAGTTCAGGTCGGCCACGGCCTGGCGCAGGGCGTCGGGGTTACGCAGCAGCCACTGCACGCGGTCGCGCCAGCTGGGCAGGTGTGTGAGGTCGCAGACGCCCAGGGCGATCAGGGCGACAGCGGTCCACACCGTCACGGGGCGGATTCCTTCGCCGAGCAGTGCCTCCAGCTCCGGCGCGGCCGGATAGCCGTCGCTGTCTCCTGTGGCTCCGTGGGCAGAGATCACCCGGGTATCAGCCAGGCGCGGCATCTTCAAGTCCTGGGCGGCTGCCGCACGGAGGTCAGGGTCGGTCAGGACCCGGGCCCACAACGTCTTGCCGACTCCGGGACCGCCGCGGACCACGCTGCTGTCTATGAACAGCGCGGGGCGGCAGCCGGGCGTGTAGAGCATGGAGGTCGGCAGTGTGGCGGCGTCGCGGGTCAGCGCTGTGGTGAGCGCGTCATGTATGAGCGTGCGCAACTGGCCGGGGGTGGGGAGCGTCATCACAGGGTCCTTCCAGTAGGGGCGTGCGGCAGGCGGGCGTGGTGGTCGCCAGCGGGCGATCAGTCGAGATCCGTCTCGGACAGCCATTGGGAGCAGCCCTCCCGCAAGAACCAGCCGCGCACGTTGGCGTCGCCAACCTGGGGTGCCGCATCCCGTGTCGGTCGCGGGTGCGTTGTGAAATCAGTCGTAGTTGGTGGCGGGCGGGATCAGTACGACTGTTTCGCCGCCTTGGTCGACCCATTCGACGCGACCGGTCTGCTCCAGTTCCACAGCTGCGGCATACAGGTCGTCCGGGGGCACGTGGAGAGTGGTCATGGGCCCGGACATGCGTCTCCTTCAGGGGTGGTTGTCACTGGCATACCGGCGCCGGATTTCCCGTCCCTGGTGGCCCCGATTCCGGCGGATTCTCCGGCGCCGGATTTTCATGCGCTGGTGGCCCGCCCTGAAGCTCCGGGTCATCGCACACCACCTGGTCGTGCCGGAAGGTGCCCTTGTCGGTGGGCTCCCTGGTCCGCTTCAGGTAGCCGAACTCCTCCAACGGCGGTCTGGGTGGTCTCGTATCCGGCCTCTTCGAGGTGGTGGTTGAGCTGATTGACCAAGTGCTGCAGGTTATGGGTCGTGCGAGTGCTGTCAGTCCTCGCTCTCCTCTTCGCCGGCCTTGCCGATCTCTTCGTCGATGTACGCCGAGAGGAACTTGCTCGACAGCGGGTCGAAGCCGTACCGCTCTGACCAGCGCTTGAGGTACTCGACGGGCTCAGCGTTGCCGGGTTCGTCACGCACCTTGCCGATGGCCTCGGCAATCCACTTGAGGGTGTCCGTGCCGGGCCACTCCGGCGAGGTGCCCAGGCCGAGCGCGATCGCGTCGACCACGTCGGTGTCAGTGAGGGGCGTGCTGACCCCGCGGCTGTTCGCGCGGGAGAGCGGCTGCTCGTAGTCCGGGATGAAGCCCATGGCGAGGAGCACGCTCTCGGGCAGCTTGTAGGCGCCCCAGATCGCCTCGGTTGCGTCCGTGGGGGCGCCGCCGCTGGAGAGCCCGCCGGAGATGTAGAGCCTGTAGTCGGCGACCGTGAGGAATGTCGTCTCCCGGGAGTCGAGGGCCTCTTCGAGGTTGTTGATGATGACGAGACCGGCACGCCGGGCGTACTCGATGAGTACTTCGCCGTTCTCGTCGACGAGGTCGGACTCGCCGTCCAGATCCGGCAGCAGTTCCTCCAGTTCAGCCTCAGGCTCCTCGAAGGTGAAGAGCGAGGCGTCTGTGATCTCTTCGAGCAGCTGACGGCCTCGGTCGAAGTTCGGCGGTTCGGTGCTTTCGGCCGGGAAGGCGATGGTGGCGGTGAGCATGCTCGCGCCCATGATGATCTGCTCCTTCAGGATGGGGGAATTAGTGGGTCGGATCAGTCCTGGATCCAGCCGAGGACGTCGTCGACGTCCTGGTCGCAGCTGGCCTTGATCGCCTGGCGCAGGGTCGCGCCGGGGTTCTCGAGGTAGTGCAGCGCGGCGCTGTCGATGAGGTTGGCCGCGTCACGTACCTGCTCGTTCACGAGCGCGAGATCGCTCACGTCGTTGGCGGCTCGGCTCACGGCGTCGCTGAGGGACCATCCGGCGCCCCCGTGCCCTACCCCTCCTCCGGCGACCGCGGCGGGCTTACTGTCGTGCGCGGCGCACGTCGCTGGGACGAGGTACGCACGATCAGCTCGGTCGGTATCACCTGCTCGACCGGGTGGTCCGAGTCCACGCCCTCGATGGCGTCGATGAGGAGCTGGACCACGGCCGTGCCGATGCGGCGCGGCTTCAGGGAGAGCGTGGTGATGGGCGGCTCGGTGTTGGCGTACACGGTGGATTCGCTGCAGCAGACCAGAAGCAAGTCGTCCGGTACGCGCAGGCCGTAGCGGCGGGCGGCGGCGAGCAGGTCGGTGCCGTTCGGGTCGAACAGGCCGTAGACGGCGTCGGGCCGGTCGGGCCGGGCGAGCAGCCGGTCGGCGGCGACGGCGCCGGCACACGGGTCGTGCGCCGGGTAGGCCTCGTACACCGGGTCCTGGCCGACCCGCTCGCACCAGCGCAGGTAGGCGGTCGTCGACAGGTGGGTGTACGTGTCCGTCGTGGTGCCCGTCAGCAGTCCGATCCGGCGGGCGCCCGCCGCGGCCAGGTGGTCGAGGATGCCGAGTACGGCGGCCTCGTGGTCGTTGTCGACCCACGCGGTGACCGGCAGCGCGCCGGCCGGGCGGCCGTCGGAGACCACCGGCAGCCCCTGCCGGACCAGTTCGCTGACGACCGGGTCGTGGTCGGACGGGTCGATGACGACCGTGCCGTCGAGGGCGACGTTCGACCAGACGTCGTGGCGCGAGGTCGCGGGGAGGATCACGAGCGCGTAGCCGCGGGCGAGCGCGGCCGAGGTGGCGGCGCGGGCCGTCTCGGCGAAGTACGCGAACTCGGTGAAGGTGAAAGGTTCATCCCCGTATGTCGTCACGGTCAGGCCGATGAGTCCTGACTTGCCCGTACGGAGCGTGCGGGCCGCGGCCGAGGGCCGGTAGCCCAGCAGGTCGGCGACCTCGCGGACATGGCGTCGGGTGGCGTCCGGGAGCCGGCCCTTGCCGTTGAGGGCGTCGGAAACGGTCGTGATGGAGACTCCGGCAGCGGCGGCCACGTCTCTGATGCCGGCCCGGCCCGGTCGGCTGCCTCGACGAGAGGTTTCCGCGCGGCTCACCTGATGCTTCCCTGCATGCGAGTCGTCCGAGGCCATGAGTTTGCTCCTGCTGTGTGTCGGGGTGGTCAGTACTTCTTGCGCCGCCGCGCGAGACGCCAGTGGTAGAGGGGGCTCGGCACGCGGTTGGACTTCCGCCGGTTGTGCCGACGGCAGAGCAACTGGCCGTTCCACAGTTCAGTCGGCCCGCCACGGCTCCAGGGGTGTATGTGATCGCCCTCGGTCCCCGGTGCCGGGCACCGGAACCAGAGGGGCGGCTTGTGCTCGCACCGGCCGTTGGCCTGGCGGATGAGCTGCTGCTTCTGGGACCAGCTGAAAAGCCGGGTGGGGTCCCGCCAGCGCCGCTTACGGCCAGCGCCGGCGGCGAGGCACAGGATGCCGAGCGCAGCGACGGCCAGGCAGGCGAGCAGCACAGTCGGATCTGGCTGCATGGCGCTCAGTGCAGGTCGTTGCCGAAGGAGATCAGCTCACGCCTGGTCGCCCAGAACAGGTCCTCGGAGTCGATGACCGTGACGAGACGGGCCTTGCCGAGGCAAAGGTTGGCCCTTCGGGGCTCACGATGCTCTGCGCCGGGGTCAGGCTCGGAGACGATGCAGTACTTGGGCATGGTCGAAGGCTGCTTTCTGTACAGGAACGCGTGAGCCGGACAGCGAACTGCCGAGGAGACCGGAGTGGCTCCTCGGCGGTTCGGATGGGACGTCCTCAGAAGTCGATGGAGTACTTCGGGGGACGGCGCAGGGTCACCGAGGCGGCGCTCAGGTCCTTCTTGTCGTCGGGCGACTTGTCGTCCTCGTCGCGGAGGTCGGTGAGCGTGAAGGCACCATCCGGGAGCTGGTAGCCGTCCTCGGACGGGACGGCGTCGCGCATGCGGAACTGCAGCCCGGTGCCGGTGTCCCAGTCGTTGATGGTCTGCAGGCTGTCGCTGTTGAACAGATCGACACGGCCATCGAAGACGTCGGTGTCGCCGTTCTTCCAGGTGATGTGGGCCTCGATCCGCGAGCCGGCGTGCTCGCTGCGCTTGATGTTCAGGTCACCGATCACCTCAGCGAACGACTCGCCCAGGCGCAGCTCGAAGGCGATCGCCCGCAAGTGGTCGAAGTTGATGTCGTACTTCCGGGAGAAGTCGACGATCTCGGCCACCTGCTTCTCGGCCACTCCGGGCACCTGGTCGCGCAGGTAGGTGGCCACCGTCTCGGGCTCGGGGTAGGAAAAGCGCATGTGGTAATGGAAGCGGCCGGGGCGGTTGAGCATGTAGTCGTTGACGCGGTGCAGCTCGTTGACCGACAGGACGTAGAGGCGCTTCGTCGTGCTCAGCCCGTCGAACAGACTCAGGAACTGGTTCTGCGACTCGTCGTCCTCGTTGGAGAAGATCTTCTCGAACTCGTCGAAGACAACGACGACTTCGCCCAGCTCGTCGAGGAAGGCGGCCAGCCCCGGCGTGTCGTGCTGCACGAGCACGGTGGGCAGGTGGTGTTCCTCGCGCATCCGCTCGGCGAGCAGGCGGAGCATGAGGCTCTTACCCATGCCCTTGTCGCCAGAGAGGATGACGCCGAGCGAACGGTCCATAGCGGAGTAGCCGGTGACGATCCGCTGTACACGGGAGGCGTGGCTGCCGTAGACGGTCTCCTCAGCGGATGCCAGCGGCTCCGTCTGGCGCAGGCTGTAGCCGGCCACCTGGGAGAAGGAGATCGTGTAGGTGGCCACGGGCAGATCAGCGAAGGTCTGCACGGAGTCCCCGTAGAGGCGGAACTCCCCGCCGGAGGCGACGATCGTGGATGCGGGCATGAAGGCTTCTCGCTTTCGCGGGAGTTGAGTGGGTGAAGACGGCGGCGGGGCAGCGGCACTCAGCGGATCGGAAGCCCGCTGTGCAGCTCGGCGATGCGGCCCTGGTGGGCGCCGAGCGCGACGTCGACGAAGGTCTAGGAGCGGCGGAACAGGCCGCCTCGCGTGAGGGTGTGCATTCCGCTGGAGAAGAAGCCGCGCCGACCGGGACCTTGCCGTCGTCGTCGAGGTGTGCCGACAGGCTGAGGATCTGGTCGCTCAACCGCTGGACGGTGCCGTAGGTGAAGTAGTTCTTCATCAAGTAGGAGCGGTCGATCACGAAGTAGACGGCGGCGCGGTCGCCGAGGCGGTCGCTCTTGCGGAGGCTGGTCTCGGCGTCCTTGCACATGTCGGTGAGGTCGGGCGCAGTGCCGACGACCCTCTCCAAGCTGATGTCCGAGGTCTTGTTCAGTGCATGGCCAAAGGTTTGCTCCTTGTCTGGGACCTGGGCGGATGGGGCATGTGCAGAGGTGTGCTGCGCACCGCTGGTGTGACATGGCGGCGCGGATCTTCTTGCGCTGGGCCCGTTGTGGGCGTGCGGGGCGGTGCTTGGCTCAGCGGGTCAGAAGCTCGTCGAGGAAGCTGTCGATGTCGACGGATTCAGACTCCCGGCCTGCGGGGACAACATCGAAGGTCTTGGCGAGCCATGCCTTGACGGAAGCTGCCGGTCCTTCAAGGCGGGCGTATCCGTCGGGGGATTCCAGTTCGATCCTGAGGCGGCGGTTCTGGTGAGGGCCGATCGGAGTGATCTTCACGTCGCCGATGCCAGCGGGTGCGGTGAGGCCCTGGTCGAGCAGCTCCCGGGCGAACGTCCACCGGACCACATCGTCGGGCGTGACGTCGAAGGAGAACTGCACCGCGTAGGGGTCCGTATTCTTGTAGTACAGCCGCACGGGGACGAATACACGCAAGTCCGGGCCGGCCACGAGCGACATGCGGATCTTCAGTTCCAGGCCGGGAAAGCCCATGGGCGGATTCCTGTTCTTCGGCGGAAAAGCGTGGTGGAGGCGGGCGGCGGGCGGCAACGCCCAGCGATGCTCAAACACCGCCGTCCCGCCGAGGTCGTGAGGGGGACATGGCGGGTGCGGCTTGCTGCGCCTGGCGTTCTACCAGGGCGTTGATGGCGAAGAGAACCTCGCCGTGGATGGCCCATTGGTCGAGGTAGTGCCAGGCTTCGGCGAGGCTCTCGGCGAGCGGTTCGTCGTACGCCTTCGTGCCGGGAGCCCTGTGTGCCAAACACGGTCATGGTGTGGGCTTGGGGGCTGGGTCATTCAGGTGTGTGAAGCGTGGAAGACCGCAGGGGCGGGTGTCTCGCTCGTCGAGATCACCCGCCCCTGCGGCATGGGGTGGCGGCGGTTGGTCAGACGGCCGCAGTGACCGCAGAGCGATCGTCGGTGTTGCCGGGAGCAGCGCTGTCGTTGTCGTCCAGGAGGTCCGGATCGATGCCGAGGGCGCGCGCGGCGTTCCTCTTGTCGCGCTCGGTCAGAGCCGTCACGATCTGCTCGTAACTGCTCTGGATCGGCGGGTTCTTCACGGTGCCGTAGCCGAGTACGTACTGGCTCTTCATGGCACGAGTGAAGGCGACGTAGAACATCCGCTTGACGTCCTGGGTCATCTTCGTGTCCTCCCTGTAGAGGACGACAGCGTTGTCGAATTCGAGACCCTTGGCACCATGGATCGTCGAAACGACCAGGTCGGCCTTGGACTCGAGGTTCTTCCGCTTGCGCTCCTGGTTCCTCTGCTTGTTGATGTTCAGCTTCTGCTGGTTCCGCAGAATCTCGAAGGAGAGCAGGTTGTCGCGCAGCCGATCGAAGAACTCCTTGTGGGTGAGCGTGCCCTGGTGGCAGAGCGTGACCCAGCCGTTGATGGTCGCGCTGTTCTCGATCCACCACTCCGAGATCGTGCGCAGGATCGCCTTCTCAACGCTGGCGTTGGCAGCGTTTTTCGTCAGCTTGTCCATGTTGTCCTTGATCCCCTGGGAGACCACGAACGCGGCGTTGGCCGGCGGTGCCTGCAGGACGTCGTTCCAGAAGAACTTGATGTACTTCGAGAAGATGTCCGTGGCGTAGACCCGATCGCTGACCAGAGAGGCGACGCGGCGGTCCGGGTAGCGCTTTTCGAGCACATCCTGGATCAAGGACACCTCGCGGCGCGAGTAGGCCAGGAAGGCCACCTGCTCGCCCCGGTCCAGGCACTTGTCCACGTAGTCGGGGATGACCGTGTTGCGCACGATCGCCTGCAGGTCCTGGGTGACGAATCCGGTGAGTCTGGCTACCTCGCGGTACTCCAGGGTGACCTTCTCCTGAAACGAGTCGGCCGTGGGCATGGCGAGCGAGTTCGCCTGCAGCTGGATGTTGGCGAACTGGTTGGTCTCCAGTCCGCCGAGCACGACGTTTGCGAAGTCCAGGATCTCCTGGTTGCTCCGGTAGTTCGTCGTGAGCTTGAACGTCGCGAAGACCCCCGAGCCCTCCAGCGTGTTGAGCGCGCGCGGGTTCGCTGAGCGGAACTCGTACAGCGTCTGCGAGGCATCACCGACGATGAACAGGGACTGAGCGTGCTTGGTGATGTACTTCAGCACGTAGATGAACTCAAACACGCTGTTGTCCTGCACCTCGTCGATGATGAGGTACTTCGACTGCACGTGGGCCGGCTCGGTCATGTCGTCGATCTTCTGGTAGCAGATGATGATCTGCAGCTCCAGCGACGTCTGCTCGATGCGGTCGAGCAGGGCGATCACCTCGTCGAAGTGGCTCTCAACGAAGGTGTTCAGGGCCGTGAAGGCACCAGTCCTGTTCTGATCGACCTCCAGCAGGCGGTGGCGGAACGTCGCCGCGAACTGGCTGTTCGGGTAGAAGATGTCGATCGAGTTGATGATCGTGTCGATCGCCGAGACCTTGTGCCTCGGGTGGTTCATCGAGTAGATGTCGATGATCATCTTGGCGATCGTCATCGAGCCGACGTCCGGGTTCTTCTCCGTGATGTTGTCGGCAGCGGCGTTGGTGAACGAGAGCACCGTGATGTCCGAGGCGGGGACGCCACAGGCTTCGAGGTACTTGATCCGTTCGAGGATCACGGTCGACTTGCCGGTGCCGGCTCCCGCCTGCGTCATCACCAGCGGCTCGTGCGTGGTGAGCGCGTCGAGCTGCTGCTTGGACAGGTGAGGCGGCAGATTCGGAGGCGTGGCCGGCTGCGCAGGCACGATCAGCTGAGGCTTCATCTGCTCCAGGTGGTCGAGCGTGTGGTTCATCAGCAGGCTGAGGTTCTGCTTCGACAGCTTCGTGGCGATCTGGTCGGAGAAGGTCGCATCCAGCTTCTTGTGGATCTGGCGGTAGGCCTCCAGCGGGACGTTGTAGTTCTCCAGGTAGCGCAGCTGGACGGCGAGCATGTTCAGCTGCTGCTCCGTCGGGCCCGCGGGCATGTCCTGGATGTAGCGGCAGACCTCGTCGGCAATCGCCTCGGAGTCCCAGATCTGAGCCAGGCGCGTGATGCGCTCGTAGATCGAGTACTGGCGCATCCAATCGTCGAACTCATCGCCGAGGCTGCAGGCCGTCAGGCCGGCGGATGTGAGCACGTCCTGGACGCAGTCACGGGCGTTCTCCAGCGGGCTGGTGTCCCACTGCAGGAAGACGGCGGCGTCGTGGTTGCCGTAGCCGACCGAGCGCGAGACGGCGGTCGCGTACTCGGGCTCGGGGAGCCCCTTCTTGAAGAGGTACAGCTCCATCCGGTACTGGATGACGAGGTCGCGCGTGGACTTGCCGCCAGACTTGTCCTCGTAGAACACGAGCGCCTGCGGGGTCATGTCGAAGGCGACGTCCCAGTCGTCGAACTGGCTGGACGAGGTGTCGACAGCGAAGCGGTCGTCGGCGTGCGGGCTCGGCAGGGTGAAGGACCCGCCGGCGTTCAGGGCGCGGCGCGTGATCGGTGCGAGCGGGATCGATGTCGTGGTGATGTCGTGCTGTGTCGAGCTCTGCTTGACCTCGATATCGGTGGTCATGGCGTAGGCGGTGTTGGTGGCAGTGTTGATCGGCAGCAGGGACTCGTTGAGCAGGCCGATCTTCTTGCCGTTGCCGGTGAGCTTCGAGGAGAAGAACTTCGGGTCGACGGCCTTCTGAGCAACGGCATTGGCCGAGAGGTCGAGGTCATCAAGCAGGACAGGCATGTCGTTGCCTTTCTCCGGTGGATCAAGAGGCGAATTGAGAGAAGGTACAAAAAACGTCGCACAGCAATTCCGACAAGAAATGAATAGTCAGTCGAATGCTCGAAGGCGAGCGAAAAGCGCAGCAACAGGGCTGGACCATGGGCGCAGGTACGAACACGGGCGGGGCTCTCGTCAGCCGACGAGCCCCGCCCGTGTTCCTCTCAACCCACCCGTCAGGGGCCGTTAGGCCCCTGAATCCGGGGTATGTGGCGAAGCCACGCCCCGGACACCGCGCGCTACCCAGGCGCGCGGTCGTTCATCAGCGGCAGCTCATCTCACTTCGAGGTCGAGTCCGAGCGCCGGTCGGGACCATCGGCGGCAGCATCGCCGGCATCGAGATCCCAGGGACAGGCCGTGACGAGGGATCCTGCGGGATCGACCTCGACCAGGCCGAGCATGAGGCCCAGTTCGCGGAGTTCATCAGTGCTCCGGACATGGGTGGCGAGGTTCGCTCGGGCCGCGGCGGAGAGCTCCATGGCTCGCTTTCGGTGCTCTTGGAGCAGAGGTTCGGGGAGCTTGGTGGACATGGCTGTCCCCCCTTTCTGAGCAATGAGGGTGTGGCGGTGAGGTACGCCGAGGGCTCCTGTTCCGGAACATCTGGAACAGGAGCCCTCGGTGCGATGCGGACGGCTGCTCAGTCGTCCGACGGGGATGCCGAGGCTGCGCCGCCGGTCTGGGCAGCGAGCAGGTAGTCCTCGATCCAGGTGCGAACAGCCTTGCGCGCCGGCCGCGCACCCTGGGAGTCCACGTAGGTGGTCTCTTCGATCGCGCGCAGCTCGTCGTCGGGCATCGACACGGGCAGCGCCTGGGCCAGCCGCGGCTTGGCCTCGACGATCCGCTCACGCTGCCGCTCGTAGTCGGCGGCCATGATCTGCCGGTAGGTCTGCCGGTCGATGGGGTTGAACCCCACGACCAGTGAGAACCGGCCCAGCAGCTCGGCGTCGAAGAACTGCTCCAGTGCCTTGTTGAGGCTCTGGTCCGAGATGGTCTTCGGGTTGTTGCCGAAGCCGATCATCTTGCCGTCGAGCGAATCACGGGCGGCGTTGGTCGTGCAGATGACCAGGGCCTTGGAGAAGTCCAGCATCTTGCCATGGGCGTTGCGGATGTAGCCCTCGTCGAACGCCGAGAGGAACAGGCGTTGCACGGCCTTGTCGGCCTTCTCGAACTCGTCGAGCAGGATCACCCGGTGGGGGTTGGACTCCAGCGTGTCGAACGGGAGTTCCTGGTTGGAGTCCGATCCGACATAGCCGGGAGGTGAGCCGATGATCTTCGACGTCGACCACTCGCTGTGGAATTCGGTCATGTTGAGGATGATCGGCTCGGTGCCGGTAGTCTCCTCAGCGATGATCTTGACCGCCTCGGTCTTACCCACACCCGAGGCCCCGGCGAACAGCCACGTCGTGGGCGTCTTCGTCGGGAACAGGTCGAGCTCTTCGCGGGCCAGACGGTCCGTGAGCTTGGCGAGCACGTCGTCCTGGCCCTGCAGGCGGCTGGTGAGCGTGGCGCTCAGCGCGGTGACGTCGAGGTCCTTGCGCTGGGCGTTTCCGGTCATCAGGCGCTTGGCCACATCGAGCACACGGGTATTCGTCAGCGGCACCTGCGGGATGGACCGCAAGGTCTGCGCAAGTGCCGTGTCTCCGGCGTTCTCGGCCTGGACGATGAGCTTCTTCTGCTCCAGGACCCGATCAGCCATCGCGCGGTCGAGCAGCGTGATAGCGTTGTCCGGCCGGTGCTGGCCAGCCCGGGAGTTCGCTTCGGCGATCTGCACGACCGAGGCCAGGACGTCGTCGGAGACCCCGATCTGGTGACGGTAGTGCGCCATGAGGCCGGGCCGGACCGCGGTCATCACGGCCAGCGTCTGTTCGACGCTCAGCTCGTCGACGATGAGCCGGGTGAAGCGCCGGGCGAAGGCCGGGTCCTCGTCGAAGGCCCGTGACTCCGTACTGGTGGTCGCGCCGATGACGGACATGTCGCCGCGGGCAAGGGCCGGCTTGAGGATCTGCGAGATCTTGCGGCCGACGGCGTCGCCATGGCTGCCGGACCCTCCAGTGATCTGGTGGACCTCGTCCATGAACAGGATGGCCTTGTTCTTGGGGTCCGAGGCGAACTCGACGATCGCCTTGACCTTCTCCTCCAGCGAGCCGACGATGCCGGTCCCGGCGATGATGTTGGTGATGGGCAGCTCGTAGATCGTGTAGTCCTTGAGCTGGTCGGGAATGAGGGCGTCGCCGAGCGCGATGCGCCGTGCGATGTCCTCGACGATCTTCGTCTTGCCGACGCCGGCGGAACCGACCAGCAGAGCGTTGGGCTTGGTCTTGCTGATGACGACCGAGAGGACCTGCCCGATGAGCGTGTCACGGAACATGGTCGGATCGGCGTTCTTGAACTTCTCGTTGTAGTCGACGAGGAGCTCCTTGACGTCATCGGCGCTGCCACCGCTGGACGGTAGTCCCCCGGACGGGAACTGCGGAGGGAAGCTGCCGCCACCGCCGTTGCCCTTGTCGTCGTCGGAGCCGCCGGGTGTGAAGTTGCTGAGACCCACCGGGTCCTCCTTCGGTGCGGGTCGCTCGGCGTGGTGGCGCGCTGGGTGGATGCGCCACGGTGTCCCGAGCAGGGATATGGATGAGTGAGAGAGAAAGGCAGGGGTCGCCAAGAGCGGTGCCGGCCAGGGGAGTTGGTTGCACGGCACCGCTCTTGGCGGTTCTTGGGGGCAGCAGAGTCAGACGACCATGCCGAGGAGCCTCTGCCGGATGCTCGGATCGATGTGCTGCATCGAGTCGGCGTAGCGTTTTGCCAGGTCAACCATGAACGACCAGTCCATGGCGGAGCACGGTGCGTAGTACAGGTTCTTCGGGTGGTCCTGACGCGTGGACGGCGGCAGCCAGTCGAAGTCGGTCACCATGAGCGAGAGCCTGCGCTGGCGCACACGGCTGGCGTTGATGTACCGCCAGATCTGCGTGTACTCGGTTCCGCCCGACACCTTCGGGATCTTGCGGAACTCCTTCCAGATCTGGGCCGTCGACTTGTTCTCCGTGCGCAGCATCACCTCCTGGGACAGGAAGTGGCTGAACGAGTTGAAGTACAGGTTGATGTTGAGCTTCTTGGCGATCCGGATGAGCATCATGACCGCCTCCTGGTAGTTCTCCTCGGAGATCGAACCGGAGGTGTCGATGTAGATGTGCAGGTCGGGCATGTACTGCACCGAGGTGATCCGGCCGGGCTTGTTGAAGTCGTCCGGGTTCCGGCGGTTGGCCTTGAGGAAGGTCGCGTTCGTCGTGCGGAAGATGTTCTGCGACTTGTTGACCTTGCCCATCCGGCGCAGCACGCGGGTGATGTCCTTGAACAGGTCGAGCTTGCTCGGCGGCTGCTTGCGGAACGCCACCTGGGCGCTACGGCTGCCGGGTTGACCCGACTGCTGTTTGGCGCCCATGGCGGCGGCCCGGGCTGCGGCCCGCGGCAGCGAGGTGAGCTTGGACAGCGACGCGTTCGAGACGACTTTCACAGGCGAGGCTAGCGACTGGTTGATGAGGTCCCACTCCCCCGTAATCTTCGCCGCGGTGGCCCGGGCATGGGCCTCGACGTTGACCAGGACGAGGGAGCGCGGGCAGAACAGCTCCCCGACTGTGAACGGCAGGACGCCGGTGTCCAGGGCGGTGTTCTGCTGGCTGGCCTGGGCCCGCTGCTGCTCGACGTAGTTCATGAGCATGTGCACGAGCACGCGGGCGAAGGAGTGCTCATCGTTGGCGTCAGAGTCGTCCTTGCGCACCAGCAGCGACTCGGTGAGCCCCTTCAGGGACAGGGCCGTGAAGTCGTTGAGCAGCTTGGTGGTGGCCGGCGGCAACGCACTGGCCATCGTCTGAGTCTGCTGGGCCAGCCAGATCTTGAAGTCGTCGAAGGCCGCGGAGGACTGGAACCAGAACCCGAGGGTGTCGGGGTTGAAGGTGTAGGCGATCGAGGCGAAGAAGGCGCTCTCGTCGCCGGTCCCCGCCAGCAGGGCCTTCGCGGCAGGGAGGACATCAGCCTGCGCGGTGTAGAGCACCCGCGGGGAGGGCGCGGGCATCTTGTTCCGTTGCCCGGCCTGGACGGCGAAGAGCTCGGCGACCGGCAGCGGCGTGCCCTGGTCGAAGTTGATCAGGGTCTGCCCGAGCAGCTCCTTGACGGTCTGCTCGCTGGCCATGTTCAGCGTGTCGCCGAGGCAGCTCAGAACCAGATCCGGGATGTCCCCCGTCAGATCAGCGCCCTGGGCGTCGGTGATGCTCGCCGGGGCGTTGGGGTTCAACGGCTCCAGCAGCGGGTCGATGAGGGTCTGCCGGATCGCCGGCATCGGGTCGTAATCACCGGTGCACGAGATGGTGTGCAGTGCGTCGAGTACGGCCGGCTTCTGGTTCGTGACGGTGATCGTCATGGGTCGTGGTCTCCTTCTGAGGACAAGGCAGCGGCAGAGCGCCGCCGGCGGTGGGGAGTTGCAGCAAGGACGGCAGCCCGCAGCAGTCCCCACCACCGGTGAGCGAGCGATCAGAGGAAGGCCGAAAGGACCGGCTTGGCCTGGTTGACGATCGGAGCGTCGATCTCCATGAAGGCCTCGAGGTTCTGGCGGTCGATCTGCTGGCTGGTCACCATCTCGATGAGCGTGCGCGTGTGCTCCGGCTCGATCTGGGTGATGGCCTGGGCCAGCTGCTCGATGAGGCGCGCGTTGTCCTTGCTCTCCTTGAGCGCGTACAGCAGCGACCCGGACTTCTCGTTGTCGGTCAGCGTCACGATGACCGCGGCCATGTCGGTCATCGTCGCTGCGGCCTTCAGGCTCTGGTAGCAGTTCGGCTTCGGGACGTTCACCCGGTTCTGCTGCACGCCGCCGACGTTGTTCGCCAGGTCCTGGGCAATGGTGGCCACGAGCTGCGTGGTGAACATGGTGTCCCCGACGTAGGCCTCGATGGCCTCGTTCAGCAGCGAGGTCTCGCGGTCGCCGATCTGGATCGGGGTGGCCAGGTACTGCGCCAGCTGCTGCGGGTCGGCCGCGTTGAGCCACTTCGACAGGTTGTCGATGGTGCGCGGCGTGGTGAGCTGGTTCATCTCCTCGCCGCCGTCGAACAGATCGGCCATCGTGACGTTGCCGTTGTCGTCGTCGTCCTGGCCGTCGGCGACGATGGCCTCGGGCGTCGACTTCTGGAAGATGAGCCCGGGGTACTGCGTGAGCACCGTCTTCACCCAGGGGTTGATGTTGTCGCCGAGGACGGACATGAGGGTGGCGGCGTCGGGCTCGACGTGAAAGATCGCGAAGCGGGACAGGCTTGCCTCGTCGAGCGAGGTGACGTTGCCCCTGTCGTTGCCGGCCACGACGATGCGGACGTTCTTGGGCAGCTCGACGTACCCCATGCGGCGCAGCGTGACCAGGGTCAGCGCGCCGGAGGTGACGTCGGAGGTGGTGCGGTTGATCTCGTCGAGGAAGAGGATCGGCCACTCGCGCGGGTTCTTCTCGGCGTAGTCGATGCACTCCTGGATCACCTGGTGCGGGTAGAAGACCTGCTTGTAGCTCTGCGTGCCGTCGTCCTTGGTGTACGGCACCAGGCGCGCACCGGTGAGGTCGGCCTTGTCGGCGAGCTGGTTGCACGGCAGCGTGAAAGCCTGCGTGCCCATGGAGTAGGCCAGGTCCTCGACGAAGCTGGACTTGCCGATGCCGGGTTCGCCCATGAGAGCGGGCGTCGCGCCGACCTCAAGGGACTGCTTGATGAGGGTCGTCAGGGTGTCGTTGAACTTCATGTCGACGTCTTTTCTGTGCGTGGGCGAGGAAGAGAGAGAAAGACAAGAGATGTCGGAGGACGGCGCTGCTGATCTCGGCGTCGCCGAGGCTGCATAGGCCGTGAAGGGTCCTGTGGCGCGGGCCGCGCCGTCTGAGCCTGGCGGAGACCTGCATCCCCGCCATTGGTGGCGATGGAGCCCCGCTGCACATCGCCACCCGATCGCGCTCCGCGCGATCCAGCACTGTCCTCCACCTGTGCTCGGCCCCGCCGCAGCACCCGTCACCCACCCCACCCGCTGCCGGAGGCAGCAGATGAACCGGGAGCAGAAGCAGCAGCAGGAACAGGCGCAGAGCGTCAGTCAGTTGGTCGACGAGGAACGGGCCTCGCGGTCGGCCACGAGCGCGGCGGCTCGGTCGAGGAGGAAGGGCCGGCCGTTGCGCCGCTCGCTGTGCTTGGCGCGCGCAGGGATGACATCGACCGCCGCCTTGTAGAGCAACCACGCGGTATCGCCCGTCGAGTACTCGACGCCGAGGGCGCTGTAGGCGCGCAGTTGCGTCCGCATCCAGCCGTAGAGCGACGCGAGAACGGAGAACTCCCAGCGGGACATGTCGTGGTTGAAGTCGCCGGGGTCCCGGAGCTGATGGCGTGCGCTGGCCAGGGTCTGCTCGACGATGGCCTGCGAGTACGGGATGTCGGGCATGTCCTCGGCGGTGTCGACATCTGATGCTGAAGCACCGGAGCTCTCGCTGGCGTTCACGGCCAGCTGCGCGTAGAGGTCCTCGATGGAGGCGAAGGCCGGCGCGCTAGTTGCTGCGTTGACGTGAGCGACGATGCGATCGGGCACCGGCTGGCGGGTGAAGGTCGACCAGTGGTCCAGGAGCAGCTCGTACCAGCCGTGTTCCTCACGCAGGACGCGCTTGCCGGCGGCTACGGGGAAGTCGTGGAAGTTCTTCGGCAGCGGCATGACGAGATGGAAGCCCTGGCCGGACATCGACAGCTCCGAGTAGAGGATGCCCGGCAGCCGCAGCAGGTCTGTGGCCACACCTGGCGGGCAGTCGGCCTCGATGTCGAGGACGAGCAGCCCGTCAGTCTGGGCTTGGAGGTAGAAGGCGGTGTTCGCGGCGTCCGGTATCGCCGCGGTGAGTTCGTCGAGGGTGAGCAGGCAGGTCTCGTCCAGGGCGAAGGCTCCGCGTAGTGGGCCGGCGTGCATGCAGCTGAAGGTGCAGCCGGCGAGCAGGTGCCGTACGTCGATCGGGGCCTTGCGCTTCGGCGGCTTGGTGAGATCGTCAGGGGTCTCTTCCCCAATCTGTCCGGAGATGGTCCACCGACAGGCACTGGCGAGGGTACGGATCGCGGGGTTGCCGTAGAACTGCGGGAACCAGGCATGGGGGTCGGCTGGAGTCATCGTGGGACGCACGCTTTCGATCGGAGGCGTCAGGAGGGGAAGAGAAAGACAGGACCCCCGTACTGCACGGATGCGAGTACGGGGGTCTCATCGATGGTCAGCGTGGATCAGCCCTGGTAGGTGATCCCCGCCTGCTGGGCCGGGCCGGAGCCGTTCCAGGGGCCGGTGGCCACGGGCGTGCCCACCGCCGAACCGGCGTCCTTGAGGGAAGCGTTCTCGGCCTCCAGGCGCGCGAGCTTCTGCTCCAGGGTCTCCTGCTGGGCCGGAGCGGGAGCTGCGGCCGCAACAGCATCCGGAGCAGGAGCAGCAGCGACGGGCGCAGCCACGGCGGTCGCCGGGGCCTGAGCGTGAACCGGAGCCTGCGCGGCCACGGCCACAGGTGCGGACGCCGGCTGGGGGGCCGGGAAGGACAGGCCGTCCTCGACCTCGGTCGCCACGGGGACGGCGGCGGCAGGGGCAGCGCTGGCAGGAGTGGCCTGAACGGGGCGCGGCGTGCCGTTGAGCACGATGCCACGCGCAGCCAGCTCAGCCTGGTCGATGCCGCCGGCATTGTAGTAACGCGGCGCCTCGTGGACGATCACCTGTTCGAGGGCCAGGCCGCGGTTTTCGAAGTTCTTCGGCTTGTAGGTGCGCAGCACGAGCGTGACGTCGAGGCCCTGCGCGAGCTCCTGGCCGGACTCGTCCTGGTCGTAGGTGCCGTCGCCCTTCGAAGAAGGGATCGCGATGACCGGCAGGGTACTGCCCTTGGAGTCGATGGAGTAGTTGGGGCCGGTTTCGGGCCGCTTCGGGGAGTCGTAGCGGCGCTCGGAGACGAACTGCTCTTCGAGGGTGGGGTTGCTCGGATCGGCGAACTGGACCTCGGCGTGAGTGATCGTCGCGGTGGTGTGCGGCTTGCCGACGGGGCTCATGCCGTTCTTCGTCTTGCGCTGGTCGCTGGCAACGAGCTCCGCGCCTTCGATGAGGCGGGCGAGTACGGCGAAGCCGAGCTTCCCGCGGATGAAGACGTTCTTGCCCTCGGTGATCTTCCTGGCGGAGATGGAGTAGCTGGCCATGGTGATGCGGTTCCTTCGTTCGGTCTGGCGGTCGGTGACTCAGAGGCCCATTGGGGTGCTATCAGACAGGATTCGGACTGCCATCCAATCACCTATTCTATCAACTTCCGTTCGGCTATGAGTAGAATGTCAATGCCGGACATGAATGGTTGTACGCGCTATTCTCAGAGGAGTCGTGACAGGGATGACGGCTACGATTCAGAGGTCAGTGGGGACGGCGTTGAAGCCGTCGGCGCAGACGAGAGCATCTGCCGGGAGTCACGCCGGCCCGATGGGCTTCGGCAACGGACCCGTCATCGCCGCCAGTGTCATGGTGGGCGGAGCGGCGCTCTTCGCCGGATGGGGCCTGACGCAGCTCGCGACGTCCGACGGCGGCTTCATCCAGGCACTGCGGGGCCATCACGCCCCGGTCGAGGCACCGGTGAATCCCGGCGAGAACGCCGGAGGCGGCAGCGCCCAGCAGCCGAGCGAGGGCGGCACGGGGAAGCAGGACGAGAACGGGGCGAGTCAGGATCCGACGCCGGGTCGCGGCGACGAGGACAAGCCCAACGGATCGGGTGCACCGGCCGAGGCGAAGCCAGCGCCGAAGGCGAAGCCGTACACCATCAAGCCAGGCGATACGCTCACCGCGATCTCAGGGACGACGGGGGTGCCGATCGGCATCCTGGTCGAGGCGAACAGGATCCAGAATCCGGATCTCATCTACGCGGGGGCCTCGCTGCTCATCCCGCCGGTGTGACGACCCGGCAGGGCGGCACTGCCGCGTACCGAGCCTGATTCAATGCCCTGATCGCCACGAGGCGGTCAGGGCATCGTCGTCTTCTCAGGCGGAGGACTCTGCTTCCCGGTGGGCCTGCAGGTCCACTGCTCGACCTCGTCGTTCATGGACCGGATGCCATCCGGCGCGTAGTCCTGCGGGTATTCGAGCTTGTACTCGCTGAGCAGCTCGATCTTCGCATCGACGAGATCCGAGCGCTGTGCTCAGATCGAGGACGTCGTCCAGCGTGAGCCCGGAATCGGCGGACGCGGTCATGCTTCGGTCCTGGGCTCTTCCACCCAGTCGCTGCAGAAGCGTGACCCACCCAGTGGGGACGAGGGTCGCGATCTCGAACTCGGCCGGGTCCAGACGCTGGACGACGCGGTAGAGACTTCCCTCAGGGTCCTGCCCGATCGTGGTCTCGCCGCGGTAGACGCAGGCGCGGTTGCTGTGGAACTTGACCGTGAGGTCCCCCATGCTCAGCGGTTTGCTCATGGTTGCTGCTCCTGGACGTCGAAGGTGCCCGAAGACGAACTGCGTGGCCTCGTAGGGCTCACCGCGAGGCGTCACCCGGGACCGGCGTGAGCCGGTCCACGGCATGTCTCCCCGCAAAGCGCTCGGCCCGGGGTCGACACCCGGATCAGCTGCGCTGATCCCCTCCCCTGTTGCGAAAATGCAGCACTCTAACAGCGTCAGAGATCAGACGACCCCGCCGGCCAGGCTGCCGGCGGGGTCGTCTGAGGTACGAGTTCGTGGTCTCTCACGCCGCATCAGTGTCACCGGACTCACCCCGGCCAAACAGGAATCCGCGGACGTCACCCTTCTTCATCATGTCCTTCAGGTGCTCGAGGAACACCTCACGCTGCACGGCCCGGCGATCGGCCAGGAGGTCGTACTCGCGCAGGGCCGTCATGTTGACGACCCAGCCGTTCTCACGGGAGATGGCCTGCTCAAGTGGGGAGTCGGGTATGACGTCCACGCCGGTGAAGTCGTGGTCGAACTCGGGCGCGATGTCGAGGTGTTGATTCGGCTCGTCGACGTAGAGCGTGTCGACGCCGACCTGCTGGCCGGCCTTGTCGAATGCCACGAGGAACACGCGGTCTGCCCTGGTGGTGTTGTCGACGTGGACCGCTGCAACGTTCGTGTCACCGATGAAGCTCGTCTGCTCGAACCGCTCGTACACGCGAGCCCGAGCGTCATGGCACCACATGATGCGCCGGGCTTCGTTGAAGCCTTTGAACTCGTCAGAGTTGGACGCTTCTGGGTGGGGGTGGTTCATCGGTCGGTGCGCTCCTTCATATGCGAGATCCGGGAGGTTTGCGATGCCATGGGGCGTATTGGCTACGACACATGCCTCTAAGCAGCGAGCCTCAATCGTTCTTCACTGCGGCGCGCAGGAGCATCTGCTGGGAGCTCGCCTCGCTCCTGCTGCGGGCCGCTCGCTCGGGGGAAGCAGATCTTCCCCGGACGGAAGGGCCAGCCATGGATCTGGTAAATCCGCGACCGGCTCGGACGCGCCGTCGGGCGTGTTCGGGTGCTAGCCACTCAGCCCGGCTGCGCCGAGGTCCCTCGTACGGTCCGGCTGGGCCCAGGAGCATCGGCGGTGAGCCGTCACTGTGGTGCGCGGTGCCGGCTGGTCCGTCGCGTGCTTGGAGGTCATGCAGTTCGCCCCGTCTGGCTCGGGG
The DNA here is from genome assembly GCF_044740925.1 of Streptomyces sp. NPDC088254. Lineage (NCBI taxonomy): Bacteria > Bacillati > Actinomycetota > Actinomycetes > Kitasatosporales > Streptomycetaceae > Streptomyces > Streptomyces sp. NPDC088254. Next base: position 167,707 of record NZ_JBIURQ010000006.1, read on the forward strand.
GGCCTTCTCTCGTGAAAGTCCAGCGGCCGCGCTGTTCTCACGCCGCGCACTGGTCTATTCTCGGCACCGCCGACGTGCTCGAACACGCCGGTGGAAGGCCCCAGTGGGTTCCTCAGATCTGCTGGTGGTGACTCTGCTGAGAGTCGTTATGCACAGGCCCTGGCAGGGGCCTGGTTTTGCGCTGGCGAGAGCGGGTGCCGGGACGGTGGTTGGAGCCACCCTCTGATGCCCGCCTCCTGGTGCATGCGGCGCGTTCGTCGCCGCTCACCGGGCCAGCTCGCCGCTGGCCTAATCGGCCCCCCGCGGGCGAGTTCGGCTTGTGCCTCACTCGTCCGGCGGTGGGGCCGGGCTTGCATCGACAACGCTAGGCATATGCTGCGGGCGATGCCATTTCGCCGGTGCACAAACTGATCATTGACACCTGTTGGCATTGCACCAGTCGGCCGCGTGCCAGCGCGGAAGTGCACCTTCCTCATGACGGTCATGTCGGGGGTGCACACATCCCGGTTCCCGGCATGGCTCATCCGGCACTTGGCAAACTTTGCACCACATTCACAACACCACGCCTCGACCGGCCAGTTGGTCGACAAAGCGCCATTTCACCGGTGGGCCTTTGTGATCTTGGCAGGGTGAGTTTACCCCCTCTCGACGAGCCACTTTCCTCGTGTCCTCCTTGGGTCGGTGAGGGGTTTGTGGTAGCCCCTCCGATGTGATCGAGCTTCCCGCCGAGCCGATGCTGGCGGCACCCGTCGAGACGTTTGCCCTCCCGTTGAATTGGTTTGCCGAACCGAAGTGGGACGGTTTCCGGGCCTTCGCAGCGCGGGATACTGATGGCTCCTCGGTGCTGCGCTCGCGCAGGGGCGGTGAGTTGGCCGCGGCCTTTCCGGAGATCACCGATGCCATCGGCCGGCTGGACTGCTCCGTCGTCTTCGACGGCGAACTGGTCGTGTGGGAAGAGACCAGGCTCGCGTTCGAGCGGCTCACCCAGCGGCTGCACCGACGGGGTGCCGCCGCGCAACGTGCCGCGGCCGTCTGGCCGGCTCACTATGTTGCCTTCGACCTGCTCCATCTGGACGGCCGGAGCCTGCTCGAGCGCCCCTACGTCGAAAGGCGGTGCGCGCTGGAGGACTTGTTCCGGCGGGAGGGTCTCTCGGCGCCCTGGACGTTGTGCCCGTCAACCAATGATGCGGAGGTGGCCCGCGGGTGGCTGGCCTGGTCAGCGGCCGGCGTGGAGGGCTGTGTGTTCAAGGACGGCGGCGAGAGCTATCGGCCAGGGGCGCGCTCCTGGCGGAAGTTCCGCGTGCGCGACACCCTCGAGATGGTCGTCGGTGCGGTCACCGGAGCGCCGCGCCGCCCCGGGATCCTGCTGCTCGGCCAGCACGACTCGGAGGGACGACTGCGATACGTGGGACGCACAGGCACCTTGCCGACCGCCCAGGCCCGAAGTGCGGGCGGCTTCCTACGCCCGGTGCAGACGGATCACCCGTGGGCCGGGCGGTCCTTCTCTGCCGGTTGGGGATCACAGCAGAACTTGAAGGTGTCGCTGGTCGTTCCGGAGACGGTCGTGGAGGTCAGCGCGGATATCTCCCGGGACGCTCGAGGCCGCCTGCGCCACCCTGTTCGGTTCGTGCGGGTACGAGCGGACATGGCCGTCGCCGACGTGCCACCCTTCGAGGTCCGCAGGCCGCAGGGGAGAGGGAGATGAAGACCGGGACCCGCGCCGGGCGCTGGCGGCGACGGTCAGCAGGCGACCACGGACAAGCCCGGACGATCTGAGCGCAGATCAGGCTGGCCCGTGACGACGTGCAACGAGAACTGGAGATCGCGTACGCCCGCGAGGGTGGCAAGATCGCGCTGCATGTGGTCCTCCACGGCGCGCAGGTGGGAACGCACCGTGACCTCGGAGAGACCGAGCGCGCGGGCTGCGGGCTCGACGTGTGTGTCGAAGGTGAGCCAGGCAAGCGCCGTGGACTGGAGGTCACGCCGGTCCGCCTGGACCGGTCTGACCAAGGTCTGTGCCCAGGCGTGCACGTGGGGGCTTTCCAACAGTCGTGCCAAGGAGGGCGGTTCCGAAGCAGCCAGAACCGGCGAAGCGGAAATCTCTCGTTGCGTGACCAGTTCCATGGCCAGGGCGACGGCGATGCGGTCGCTTATGGACGCGAAGTCCATGCGCAACAGTTCAGCGGCGCGTGAGGCGCGGCGCATGACCGTGTTGCGGTGCAGGCGCAGTCGGCGGGCGGCCACCGTGTAGGGGTAGGCGAGGGCGGCAGGAAGGGTCTCGCGCATGGACTCCCACTGCGTCTCGTCGCGCATCAGCGGGTGCAGCAGGCGGCGGGCCCAGTTTTGCGCTTCAGCCTGCGGCAGGAGACTGACGAGGTCGGAGCCGTGTACGGAGAGGGCCACGGAGTCCGGTTGCAAGGCGGCGAACCTCTGGGCGGTGATGGCCTCGTGAAGTGCGTCGGCGAGCAGGGTCATGGAGTAGACCCCGCTGCCGCCCAGTGACGAAGGGGGTCCCAGGGCAGCCACCAGCCGGGTGAGTTCGGCAGAGACCTCTGCCCCGGTGTCTTCGTCGGAGCGGATCGGATGCACGATCAGGATCCGCCGGTTGTCTCGCGGGTCAGGGACGACAAGGGCCTGCTGGCCGACGGCTGCGTTGCAGCGGCGTGCAGCCAGGTCCCGGCGTGCCTGCTGGGTCTCCACGACGAAGACGCGTGCGGTTTCCGTTTCCAGAAGTCCGGGCGCCAGATTGGCCATGACGCGCCGCGCCTTTTCGACCTCGCCGTCCAGGAGAAGCTCGAACGCTGCGCTGCGCGCCGCCCGGGACGCGTCGGAGGCTGCCCGGTACTCGCGGTGCGCCTGGTCGACGAGGCCCAGCAGTTTTGCCGCATGCCGCAGCAGCCGCAGGTCGGCCTCGTCGAATGGGGTTCTGCGGGCCACCGCGAGGACGGTGTCCGCGGCCGAGGCCGGGGCCAGCGAGATGAGCTGGGTGTGGGGTCCGGAAAGCGTCTCGGGGAGAATTCCGTCGACGGACTGCCGGATGATGGCTTGGGCCAGTTGCTCGGCGGCCGTGGCCGGTGAGGCGGCGAGGACGCGCTCCGGTTCGCTGACCAGGACCTGACAGTCGAGGGCCTGGGCGAGCCAGTCCGCGATGCGCTGCATGGCCCGGGCATCTGCCAGCTGGGCCGGCAGTTCCTGTACGAGCGAGCTGAGTTGGGCAGCGCGGCGCTCGGCGAAGATCAGGCGGGACTGCTGGATCTCCTCGTGCACCCCGTCCCAGGACTCGGTGGGCGCGGACGAGGTGAGCAGGGCGATGCCAAACCGGGCGGCCCGGTCCACGATGTCCGGGGGGAACGGCTGGCTTGCGCCGCGGGCAGCACTCACGGCCAGACCTGCTCCGCCGTCCCGGCTCATCCGCTGGAGCAACAGCTCGAGCACCGTCGTGATACGGCCGCGGAGACGGAAGGGCGATGTGCCGGTGATCAGGACAAGCGAGCCATCGGGCAGAGTCGACGGGACTCCGCCTTCCAGCAGTTGTTCCGGCGTCATCGTCACCACGCCGTTGATTTCCGTGGTCTGGGCACGCCGGGAACCGCTTTCCACGAATGTCAGTTCGAGTTCAGGCTTATCGGTGGGCAGTGAGCCCAGGGTCGGCATGACGCGCTCCTCGGGAGTTGGGACGAGGTCGTGTAGCGCCCCTGGCACCGGCTGGCCGGCATGGGCGCGCGGCGATCACGGCCTCATGGCTCCACTCCCGCCAACCCGCGCTGCCGACCGTGGAGTCGCACCCTGACACACCCGTCCGCCGAGAAGGGGAAGCCGGGGATGCAGCGCAGCCGTTCTCTTGAGGCGGCTCCGCGTCTGGGGTGCCGTGCGGGCGAGGATCCCGGTCGGGAGTCCTCTTCCGGCGCGGAGCACGCATACCCGGCGAAGGGCCACGCGACGGCGAGGACGATCGGGCAGCCCTCCCCCGGCGGCCGCCCTTCTAGACCGAGAGCGGCGGCAGTCAAGAAGCGCCTGCGGCATGGTCGGCACTTCGCCGCGCGCACTCTGGCCAGCGTGGTCACTGCTGTTGGATGCCAGCTCCATCGTCAACTCTTCCCCCTGCCGGTGCAGCGCCAACCTGCAGGCGCGAGCCGCAGTTCGGCAAACACCAACGCCGTATCCCCCGCCGTCGCGCCAACCCTTCGGGCCACTGGGGACCCAGCGCCCGGGAGATCGTTCCTGCAATGCGAACGTTACGGTCAGTAGTCAATCCGCTTCACAGGGTTTCATTCTCCCTATCGTGATCCTGCCTTGCGCCCCCGATCATGTCAACTAAAGTACACAGCAACGAACCCAGCCCCGACTGAGCGAGAGATCGATACGTGGTGGTGTGCAGTCTTCAGCCGGACAGCTCCCGGGCCCTGTCCGGCAACTCCGGCCTGTGCTGAGGCGCAACCGCCGTCCACTGGCGGAGAGACTCAGCGCCCTGATGGCCTCCCGCCGGGATGCCAAGGGCCGCGCGTTCTCGTCGCGCACCTTGTCTGCTGCCGTGGACGCACTGCCCGGCGATCACCCGTCGGTGTCACACGCTGCCATCGCCAAGCTGGCCAAGGGAGCCCAGGACAACCCGACCGTGGGAACCATCCTGGCGCTGTGCGAAGCTCTGGGCGGTGTTCCACCCGCGCACCTTCTGCCGCACGACAGCTACGGCGATCTCAAAGCCCTGGAGGCCTTCGAGGATCCTCTGCTACGCCGCGTACTGGCACTACTGAACGGCATTCCTCCTGACGAGGTGCAGAACGTCATCGCGGACCTGGAACGCCGCCGCGGTGACCTCGGCCTGGAGCCGGTGCCTGACGAGACGGCCCAGACGCCGGGCAGGCGCCAACGACGCCGGAGTATGGACGACGCCGCACGGTATGCGGCAGATTCACTGGAGGGGCTGTAAGTGGTCGACGGCATAGTCTTCGGAACGTGCACCGTAGCCGGATTGGTGGTCACGGTGCTCTGCACGCGGAGGGCCGTGGGCAATCCGCGGGTCTCCACCTGGGCGATCGCCCTCGCCTTCGGGGTGTGCACACTGGGCGTCCTGTGCGCCGTCCCCGCGGTGGCCGATGCGTTGCAGGACATCACGGGCGTGCACAACGTCGGCAAGCTGGTGGCTCACATTTGCGCGGTCCTGTGGTGCGCCTTCCTCCAGATCACGATGGTGGACCTGGCCTACCGACCCGAGTATCTGAAAGCCGCGATGTTCCAGCGCGGCTTCGCCGCCGCGGTAGAACTGATGATCCTGGTGCCGCTCTTCCTGGCGACGAACCGACCCGATGTCGAATTCACAACCGAGTACGTTGACGACCCGAAGGTCGCCGCCTACCTGCTGATCTACCTCTCCTACGTCCTGGTCACCTGCGCTGAACTCGCATTCATGTGCGGCAGGACGGCACGCCGTAACTGGGGCATCAGACCGTGGAGTGGCGTCGGCTTCGCCTTGTCCTCCGTGTCGGCGGCCCTCGGCCTGGCGTACGCGTTCTCCAAGGGCTCGTACATCATCTTCCATACCCTCGACAATCCCTGGCCGCTGAAAGCCGAGGAGGTCGTGAGCCCCACGCTGAGCGGACTGGCGGTGCTGTTCCTCTTCGGCGGCCTAACACTCCCCATGATCGGTGCCCTGCGTGAGCGCCTTCGCGACAAGAAGGCACTCGCCGGAGACTAGCTGCCCTGCCCTCGCCGGGAAGGGCAGCGGCGTCTTCAGCGAGTGGCCTGGTCAGGACGAGGCCTGGGTGCCTGCGTAGCGCACCGGCAGATCGAGAAGTCCGCGGGCACGCAGCGACGGCCGCCACCGAGGTTCCTTCTCGGTGAGTTCGAGATCCACGAACCGCTCCAGGAGCGCGGCCAGGGCGATCTCGGTCTCGGCTCGGGCCAGGGGTGCGCCCAGGCAGTAGTGGATGCCGTGGCCGAGCGCCAGGTGGCCGACGGCGTCGCGGCCGAGGTCCAGGCGGTCCGGGTCCGGGAAGCGGTCCGGGTCGCGGTTGGCTGCGGACAAGGACAGCAGGACCGTCTCGCCCGCCGGAATCCGGACGCCGCCGATCGTCACGTCCTCGATCGCGAAGCGCCGGATCGCAAGCAAGGCCGGGCCCTCGAATCGGGCGAACTCCTCGACGGCGGCAGTAATTCGGGACGGGTCCTGCCTCAGCAGCGCCATCTGGTCCGGATGCTGCAGCAGGGCCAGGATCGCGTTGCCGATCAGCTGGACGGTGTTCTCGTAGCCGGCGAAGAGGATGAGGAAGGCCAAGGACATCAGCTCGTCCTCGGTGAGCCGGTCGCCCTCCGCATCCCGTACGGCGATCAGGTCGCAAAGGAGATCGTCGGCCGGCTCGCGCCGCTTGTGAGCCATGAGCTCTGTAAAGAAGCCCAGCATGGCCACGATGGCTTCCTTGGCTTCGTGGGGGCGGGCCGGATCCGGGGCGATCAGCGCTGTCGTCCAGGAGCGGAAGTCCCTGCGGTGGCTTGCCGGGACGCCGAGGAGATCGCAGATCACGGTGATCGGCAGCGGGGCCGCATAGGCGGTGATCAGGTCTGCGGTGCCGTCTGCGCCCAGAGCGTCCAAGAGTTGGTCGGCGGTGGCGCGGATCGGCGCGCGCAGCTGCTCGACCCGACGCTGGGTAAACGCCCGTCCGACCAGGCGACGCAGACGCGTGTGGTCAGGAGGATCCATGTTCAGGAGATTGGCGTCCAGAGCCGGCGGCAGGGACAGACCGCGATAACTGCCCTCGCGGGCATGCGCCTTGTCCAACGACAGGAGCGGATCGGCAAGGGCGGCGCGAACGTCGTCGAACCGGGTGACGAGCCACGCAGGTTGTCCATCCGTTCCTGTGATCCGGTGCACCGGAGAGGTAGTCCGCAGCCTCTGGTAGACGTCGTATGGGCGGGTCATCAAATCGTCGGCAGCATCCATATGTCCACCCTAGGATGCTGTTCCCGCTCGGCTATTCCCGGCTCGGACCTGGTGGCCGGGCCGGTGTCCGAGACCCGCCTCGGGCGAGTTGGACGATGCCGTCCTCCATCGTGACTAGCAGCCCGGTAACGTCGGGCTGGGTGCGTCCGGGCATGGCAGGCAAGGGGTGCGGCGACCGGGGGTCAGGGCCTGCGGTCGAGGTTCACCGTCATCGTCGGCGTCCACTTCTCGATGGGGCGGCGTACAGCCCTCCGCTCCCTGACGGCCCCCTGCGCCAGGCGGTTGGCCTCCTGCGCGTCCGACGCGTCCACCTCGACCTCGGCACCGGCGTGAGCATGAAGAAAGACTTTGTACCGGGGCATGCGTTCCTCCAACTGGTCACAGACTGAGCGGGAATACGGCGCGTGGCCACAATCGGCGCGACAGTGATCTGTAACGGCGCTGTGCAGCACGGGACTTGCTGCTGCCCTGGCCGCCTGCCGCGCTGTGCCGCACTCAGAAAGCTACGGTCCTGCTCCCCCTGCTGGCAGAGCGGTGACCAGGCACAACACCGCCGCACCGCTGCGCGCTGGTGGCCGTGGCGGACCCGGCAGCCAGACCGCGGGAGTGTCGACGGTTCGGCTCGGGCTCGGCAACTGCGATTGGTGCGCCCGGACGGCTGGGCGGGCGGTGCCCGGAGACAGCAGCACATGGGGCCCGAACCCGGGTTGCCGGGTACGGGCCCCACCACGAACGCGTGGTTGCCGCTCAGCGGTCCCGGCTGCCGGGAGTGTCACCGGCGTCGGGGTGGGCTGGTGATCCGTTAGGCCGCCCACTTTCCGGACCGTTCGAACTCGCCGGTAGTGAGGTCCACGATCAGGTGATCGCCGGGCTGCGGCGGGGTGTCGGCGGCGATGTCTGTCAGCAGATCCCGGAACATGTCGTCCAGGTCGGCGTACAGCTCCTTCTCGTCACCGTCCTCGGTGAAGTCCTCGAACTCGTCCACCGACCCGTCCGGGTGGTGGAGGTAAACCCTCGACTCGTTCCAGAATACGCCGTTCTCCGCCGGGGAGTCGGTCACGAACTCGACCCGGGCGACGGGCTCGCCTGCGCTCGGGGGGATGTAGAACAGGGCGCGCAGCACGTCCACGAACATGGACTCGCGGCGCCGGATGCTGGCGGCCGTGAGGGCGCTGGCGGCTGCCGTGAGCTGTTCCAGCGGCCAGTGGGCGGTCGCCTGCTCAAGGGCAGCATGGTCGGCCAAGAACGAGGCGCTGAGACGGCCCACGCGCCCGGGCCGGGCCGAGGTGGCGGCCAGGTGCGCCGCATCGCCGGTGGTGACGAAGCCGTTCGGAGCCAACTCGGTGGTGCTGCCGTGCTGCTCCTCGTACAGCTTGATCAGGGTCGAGCAGACCTTGCAGTCCGTTGCCGGGAATTCCTCCAGCTCCGAGTGGATGCGGCAGTTGCCAGCCGCGTCGACCGGCCAGCCATGGCGGTGCTCCAGCCAGTCGTTGTAGTCCATGCCGGTCAGCCCGACGAACTCGTACTGCTCAGTCGGCTGCTTCTCCCACTGCTCGCGCAGCCTGTCCATGAACGCCTGACGATTCACTGAGCTGGTGTCCTGAGACACATGTTCTCCTCTCGTTTACTTGCGGACATCACGTCCGCATGGAGCCCTGGCCGGGAGGCGAGTCCGGCTGTGGTCGGTGTGTGGTGGCCCGGCCCCGGCCCGGCCCCGGTGGAGGGGGATTTGGGGGCCTGGGGGCCGGGCCGGGGTGGGCGCGGACGGGTCCTGGGGGCCGGTCCGTCCTGCCCTGGTCTGGGTGTCCCCGGGGCTCTGCGGCGCGGAGGCCGGGGCACGAGGGGCGCGGGACCGGAGCCCTGCGGGGGTGCCGGCCGGGCGGGGCCCGGTGCGCGCCGCCGGGGCCCGGGGTGGGCCCGGGGCGGGACGTGGGGCCCGGCGGGGTCAGTTCAGTACGCGGAACGTGCGCCAGTCGGCCCACTCGATCCAGGTCGGCCATTGCGGAACGGACCCGTCAAGGATGCGCGTGGCGCCGTTCTGCTGCTGGTAGTCGAGGAGTCGCACGCGTCGGGTGGCGGCGATGAGCACGGTTCGGGAGTCGACCATGACCGAATCGTCGACCTCGATCAGCTTTCCGATGTGCTCTGCCGACAGGTCGGCGAGAGTTGTGCCCATATCAGGTGCTGCTCCTTGGTGACGGGTGGAGGGGCTAGGCGGCCTTGTAGCTGTTCAGCTTCTCGGTCAGTTCGGCGCGGGTGAGCTTGAGGGCCTGGATCTTGCCGTTGATCTTGTCGATGGCATCCTGGACGGCTTCGGCGTGCTTGGTGTCGAGGAACTGGGCGCAGGCGGCCTCCCGCGCCGGGGTGGCTGTCGGCCTGGTAGGTGGTGACCAGCCCGGTGACAAGGTCCTGGACCTTCTCGAAGGTCCCCTTGCTCGCCCGCTCGGCGGAGGCATTGGTCGGGTAGGCCGCCGCCGAGCATGGTCCGGCAGAACTTGATCAGCGGCGCGGCCCCGTTGTCCGCCGCGGCGGTCAGGTCGGCCGGGTTGACCAGGTGGTGACCGACCACGTACGGCTGATTGCCGTCGCCCAGCATCGGGGCGTCGGTGCGCTCACGGCGGTCGATGCTGCCCTTGCCGAACTGGATGTTCCGCAGGCCCGCCACGGCCGGGGCCAGCTCGTAGTTCGGGTGGACCCCACGCAGCTGCCCCTTCCCGACACGGCGCAAGCGCGGGGTCGTCCGAGTCGACGCCGTTGGTGATGGCCATAACCCGATACGACTCATACAGCGGCACATCGGAGTGGACCAGCAACAAGTCCACTCCCCACATCCTGACCTTGAGGTTGTGGGCCACGGTTCGCGGCAGCACGGCGTAGGCGCCCTGCTCGTCGACATCGTCAACACCCCGGGGGTTCATCACTCGCCGGAGGGGCGGCTGACGAAGCTCACTGAACCGGGGCCTCATACCGTCGGAGCATGAAGAAGTAGACCGGCTCCGACAGCTCACCTGTCGAGGCCAGCCGGCTCACGGGTGACCACGCACACCTTGTCGTAGCAGAGCGGGTCTCGGCTGCCGTCCTCGAAGACGAGCGCGTAGCCGGTCACCGGTGAGTTCGGCACTACTGTGGCGAGCCGCTTGAAGGCGAAGTTGTACGTGTGCGCGGGCTGGAGAACTCCTCGGGCCTCGTCCACCCCGTGCGGGTCGTGGCGCCAGTACGCACGGCAGACCAGCTTGCCGATCAGTTCCCTGTTACGGCAGTACACCTCGTAAGAGGTGTTGATGTACTCGTACGCCCAGCCCTCGGCCGCCGCCTTCGCCTCGATCTCCGCGTGCCGCCTACGCACACGGTCGTAATGCCGATTGTCGCTGCACCGTCGGCAGCAGCTCTCCCCGTTCTCCGGGTCGGTGAAGACACCCGGCTCCTGGAAGGAGAACAGCTCGTCCGGCTTGTGTCCGCAGCCAAGTATCTGGTGGTGGTTGATGAGTTCCATGCCGCTCCTAGAACGTGACCCGGTTGCGGAGCATCTGCAGACCGTCGTTCGGGTCGACCGTCGACATCTGGTGGCTGTTCAGCAGCGGGGTTCGAGTCGTCGTGCTGGACGTCGCGCCGACCGCGAACGCCTCGGGGTCGACGTTGCGTTCGCGCCGTACTCGGCGAACCGGTCCGCACGGTCTTCCGCCTTCTCGTGCCGCTCGGCCTCCGCCTCCGCGAAGCTGTGCCGCGTGGCGTTGTCGATGACCCGGCATATCTTCAGGCCGAGTTCCGAGCGAAGGGCGAGGGTTCGGGTCGTTGGCGAAGCCGCCCCCGGCGGGCGCGATAGTCATGGTGGTCATGGCGAGGTCCGTTCTGGTGTCAGGCGCACCTGTTGCAGCTGGCGCAGGTGTCGGTGAGCAGGGGCAGCGAGGTCCGGGGGCAGCCAGCCAGCCTGGTTTCCTTGCGGGGCGGCTTGGAAAGGGCGTCCATGACGGACGCCTTCATGGCCTGGAACTCGGGGGTCTCGTCGGGGATGACCACGCCGCCCTTGGGCGCGCCGGGCTGGCGGGACAGGGCGATGAGTTCGTGCATGGAGATGTCGGGGCGGAAGGTGTCGCCGCGGACGGTCTCCACGTGGGCGATCAGCTCGGCGAGGCGCGGGCGGCGCTGTACGGAGATCAGCAGGTCCCGCTTGGAGCCGAGGATGCAGAAGGAGCAGGAGCAGCGGGAGGTACCTGCCCAGTTGCCTGCGCCGGGGTAGGAGTCGTACGTCCAGTGGTGCGGGAAGCCGGTCTCCGCGTGGAAGTCCTTGACCTGCTGCGTGGTCCAGTCCTTGGCCGGGCACCACTCGTCCAGGTGACGGACGCCGTTGGTCATGACGTTTCGGTAGGCGGGGCGGGCGGCGCGATCGCGAGATTCGTCGCTGCGGAGTCCGAGCGACTTCAGGCGGCGAACGCGCCGGGTCAACTTGACCGCGTTGGGCTTGGCCGCCAGACCCAGCTTCACCTTCAGGCCGTTGATGATCGGGGTGAACGAGGCATCCTCGACCTGCTCCTTGAAGGCCTTCGTGCAGTACCTGGTGCCCAACCGGGGAAAACAGCCGTACGCGGCGATGTACGTCAGCAGGTCGTACGGCTCCGGATCGTCGTCCAGAGTGAGCTTGGTGGCCTCGATGTGCCGCTCGGCTGGCACACCTGATGCTGCGCTCTGCTGGGCAGCGAGCTCGGACACGCTCGGGTAGTACTGGCCGCCGTACTCGATGCCGGGCCATTCCAGCGGGCCCAGGGTGGCGTGGAACGTCCACACGCGATCGGCGACACCAGCCGCACGGGCAGCGTCCATCAGGACGCTCTGCATCAGCCAGCTGTCCTTGCCGCCGGACAGGTTCCCAACGATCAGGTCGTAGTCCGCCAAATTCGGCAACTGGTCACGAGTGACTGTGTTGTCGGGCACGACCAGCGCGGTGGGCTCGATGTCGAACAGGGTGCTCACGGTGGGCCCTTCAGGCGTCGGGGTCGGTGATGGCGGCGGGGACCAGCTCGGTCGTCATGGCGAGCGCGTGCACCAGGACCGGGGTCCGGGAGTCGTCCCGGCGGGGCTCGGTGTGGGTGTGAAGGGTCCAGAGGGTGACGCCGTCGCCGGCCGCCTGGTGGGTGACGTGGCCGCCGAGTACACGCAGCCAGGCGAGCAGCTCGTGCATGTCGGCGAAGATGTACGCGGTGTCTTCGCGGGCAGCGAGGCGCCTGGTGGGGAGGCTGTGGAGGCCGGCGGTGACCAGGGCGGCCTCGTCCGCGTCGCTGCCCTCGGCGCTCTCGCCGGCTGCCTCCTCGGGGGGGAGCGACGGCATCGGCGGCCCGCTCGGAGTCAGCGGGGGAAACAGGGAACGGGCTTGCCGTCGGCGTGCGTCCTGACAATGTCGCGGATGTCGTCGGTAAACGGCTCGTCGTTGATCACGGACGGGTGGGCGATGCGCTCACCGTCGGGAGACACCACGATCCACGGCCATTCGCGGCCGTCCTCCTTCACGATCGTGTACACCTGCCCGCGCGTGGTCGCGTGCCACAGAAACCCCGTGATCCGCTTCACCGTGATACACCGCTTAGCCGCCATGTCCGTGTCTCCCTCCGTGTCGTTGTCGTGGTCCTGCCTTGTCCTGCTGTCGCCCGGAGGGAGGGCGGGGAAGTCCTCGATGCCTCGCGCTGCCAGTTCCCGGCACTCCCCGCACCGCCAGTCCAGCGGCCACACCCCCCGGCAGCACCGGCGCGGGGCGGTGCGCTCGGCCTCCCGTGCTGCCTTCTGGCGGGCCTCCCGGCGGTCCCGGATCCGCGCCCGCCGCCTCAGGGCCTCGATGCGCTTGCGGGTCTTCTCCGCCTCGACGGCCGCCCGCTCCGCGCCCTTGCGGGCGACGGCCAGGCGGCGGCGTTCCTCACCGCCCCCGGGGAGCACCGGCAAGGCGTGCGCGTCCTGCCCGGCGTGGCTGTCCCACTGGCGGGCGCGGCGGGTCTTGCGAACCGACGCCATGACGTCGGCCTCATCGCGCAGCACGCCCGGCCCGGCAGCCTCGGCGAGCCTGAGCGCCTCGTGTCCGTCCTCCGTCGCCACGACCAGGCCCGAGGCGTGACGCGCCAGGTATCCGCAGCGGGCGAGTAGCCTCACCCGCTCACCCTTGACCCGCCGCCCTGTACGACCGTCCGCGTCGACCGCGCGGAACCCGGAAGCGTCGGCTATCAGGCCACCGGCGACAGCCAGCCGCACCGTGTCCACGAACGCGGCGCACCAGCCGAGAGCGGCCATAATCCGGGCGGCGTCGCTATCCGGGCCCTGCGAGCCGGCCGTGACCTGGGGGCCAGCGACCAGCGCCAGCCGGGGGCTGGGGGCCGCCCCGAAGAGGGCGGCCGTCGTCTTGCTGCTCATCAGGCCACCTCCACACAACGCGAGCGGAGATCGTCAAGCGACGCCGTCAGTGCGTCGAACGGATCCGCCGACAGCAGCGGGCCTCAGCCGGGGGCGCCGGGGCAGGGACGACCGGGTCTCGTCGTACGGGACGGTGCGGTCGTCCTCGGTGACGAGGGGCGGGGCAACAGTGGTGTAGGTCATGGTCTGTTCTCCTGGGTCGCGGTGAGGCTACGGATAGCGCTCAGCCGTTGGTTGATGGTTTGTTCGAAGCCGTTGGCAGTCGGCGCGTAGTACTGCGTGCCGAGCGCTCGGTCAGGTAGGTACTGCTGGCTGACGACGCCGTGCTCGAAGTCGTGCGGGTACAGATATCCCTGGCCGTAGCCGAGGGCCCTCGCTCCCGGGAAGTGCGCATCGCGCAGATGCACCGGGACCTCCCCGGTGCGGCCACGCCGCACATCTGCGAGCGCCTGGTCGATACCGCGGACGATGGCCGGCGACTTGGGAGCCGTGGCGATCGCGACCGTCGCCTGGGCAAGGTTGATCCGGGCTTCGGGCATGCCGATCAGCTGGACCGCCTGCGCGGCGGCCACTGCGATGGCGAGCACCGACGGATCAGCCATGCCGACGTCCTCGCTGGCATGCACGATCAGCCGGCGAGCGATGAACCGCGGGTCCTCCCCCGCCTCGAGCATCCGGGCCAGCCAGTGCAGGGCAGCGTCGGGATCCGAGCCGCGAAGCGACTTGATGAACGCCGAGACGACGTCGTAGTACTGGTCGCGGTCGTAGCGCTGGAGTGCTGCGCCGGTGACGCGCTCGATGGTCCGGGCGGTGACCTCCGTCTCGCCGGCAGCCATAGCCGTGGCGGCAGCCGTCTCAAGGCGGCTGAGCGCCTGGCGCACGTCGCCGGCGGACAGGTTCGCGATCAGTTCGAGCACTTGAGACTCTGCGCTGACGTGGCCATCGAGGTCAGGGTCCTCATTGAGCGCGCGGGCGAGGAGCTTCACGATGTCGGCGGTGCTGATCGGCTTGAGCACCATGAGGATCGAACGCGACACCAGCGCAGCGTTCACGCTGAAGCTCGGGTTCTCGGTCGTCGCGCCGATCAGCGAGATGACGCCGTCCTCCACGGCAGGCAGGAGCACGTCCTGCTGAGCCTTGGAGAAGCGGTGGATCTCGTCGATGAACACGAGCGTCCGGGTGCCGTCGGCGTCGAGCTCCTTCTGGGCCGCGGCAAGCACCTTGCGCACCTCGGCGACGCCCGCCGAGGTGGCAGAGAGTTCGACGAAGCGGCGGCTCGCCTGGTGTGCGACGACGCTGGCGATGGTGGTCTTGCCGCATCCGGGCGGGCCGTACAGGAGTACTGAGGTCGCGCCGCGGCCGGACACGAGCAGTTCGAGCGGCGAGCCGGGGAAGACGAGGTGCGCCTGTCCGACGATCTGGTCGAGCGATGTCGGCCGCATGCGGGCGGCCAGGGGCTGATGGGTGGTGGTTGGCACTGGTCAGCCCTCTTTCTCGGGGTTGTCGCGTTTCTTTCGGGCGCGCCGCTCGGCGCCCCATTCGGGGGTGTTCGGGGCAGTATTGGCTGCCGTTCTGCTGGAATAATCAGCCGGACTTGATGTAGCCCCATGCACGTAGGGAGGTGAATCCGGGCATAGAAAACCCCCACCGAAAGGGGATTTCGACGGGGGTTTCAATACTTCGCCCAGAGTTATAGCGCGCCCTGCCTGCGGACGTATCAGACCAGAGGATCCTGCACTGCATCCACAGACCACGTCAGCAGGTAGGCCCGGAACGTCAGCCCCTCAGCCCGGGTGCTGGGTTCCTCGTTCGCCCACGCGGCCCGCTGGATTGCCTCCTGGGGTTCCGGAAACGTCCAGTACCCATCGAACCGCTTGGCGTCCGGGAACGGGCTGTAGCAGTTGGTCTTGGACCACACGTTGTGGCGTCTCTCGGTGCTCCAGACGAACACCCAGTCGTCCTCCTGGGGCGCGGGCGTGCTCTCGTCGGCGAGCATGCTCGTCCTCGTCACGCGGTACAGCGTCGTGCCGATGAGATCGGCTTCCTGGCGCTCCGCGTCTTCCCGGGCGGCGTGGACGTGTCCCGCGAGCCACTCGCCGTCATCGGCCTCACGGAGGTTCACCAGTCCCCATGCGAGGTCGAGTGAGGGCGCCCACACGTAGTGGATCAGCGTCTCCGGCGCTCTCATGTCATCACCTTGATCCCCGACAGCGAGCACTCCTTGCCGCGGACGAAGTGCCGCTCGATCTCGCCGCCGATGATGCTGACGATCTCTCCGCAGTCGACCGATGGGCACCGCACAGCCATAGGCGTGCCCTGGTCGTCTACGAGGGGGGCTTCTTCGGTGAACCCCATGGCCTCCTGCTCGCCAAGCTGACGCGCGGCAGCGACAAAGGTGATGGCGCCCGTTTCCTCCTGCTCTTTCATGCAGGAGGAGCAGACGGCGTGCCGGCGGGACCGCTTCATGGCCTCTGCGGTAGGCACCCTGGACGCGCCCGTTGTCGGGTCGATATTCGGCGGCAGACCTGTCTCCGGATCTATGAGGAGACTCTTCGCGGTGTGGCGCTCCAGTTGGTGCAGCAATACGGGGTTACCACAGCACGGGCATTGCATCAGGTAGTACATGTCTTAATCCGCCGCATCTCGACGACAGCATCGTCGTTTCCGTCAACGAGATCTTCGGTGGCGTCGGCCAGGCGTTCTTTGCAGGCCGTCGCAGGATAGGTGTCCCAGTCGCCCGTAGTGCCCTGCTGGCGCACGTTTCCGATGGAAGGATCTGGGCAGTTGCCGATAGGGCCGATGTCATGACAGTAGATGTGTTCGCTCACGACCTCATCTCCCTCACGAGCTGGGCGCTCGATCCGTCGCGGTAGACGGCCTCCCAGGTAAGCGACTCGTGATCGTACTCAACCCAGAACTGCTCGTCATTCTCATGGTCGCGGTCACAGTTGGAGCCGAGCACGTGTCCTATGTCCGGAGTATGAAGGATCGTCGGATTCTCGCCGGCTTTGTCGAGCTCATTGAGCACCGCGGCGAGCAGATTCCAGAGTGGCGCTGAACGCTCGGCCATCACTGTCGCCCCATCAGATTCGATATCAGCGTCGACTCGAAGACCAGATCACGCTCGACTGGCAGCTTCAGTGGGAGCGCGAGGACGGCGTCAAGCTCCTCCAGGCCGATATAGCCCCACTCGGGATGACCCTGACTGAGGTCCTGGAAGCCGTATGCCCGGTGCGACGGAGGATCCATTTCCGTGAGGTACCAGTCGCAGCCGCCGATGAGGTAGTGGACGTAGATCACCATGGCTTCGCCCCTGCCCTCCTGAGCGCCGATCGGGGGCGGGATGCCGCCCTTGATGTTCGGGTAGAACGCATGACTCTTGCCCCATGCGCGTCCGGGAATGGTGGCGTCGCAGCCATCTTGCGAGCAGTGTTCGACAGTTGATCGCCGGTTTTCGCGTCGACGGTCGACGGGCATGATTCCTCCTTGGTTCATGGTCTTGTGTAGTTCAGTAGTGCCGTAGCCCGGAGCCGAACCGGGCCGAGAAGCATCTAGGGCTGCTCTACTTGAGCCACGACAAGCCGTACAGAACACGCAGAGTCGGCCGGTTCACGTTGGTGTACATACCGGGCATATCGAGTTTCACCCAGTAACGCTCCTGAAGGACGGCAGCGCAGGACTCCAGCCCCTTACGCTGTGCATCCCGATCATCATCCGGGTCGAACGTGTGACAGATGATCCACGTCTCGCCTTCGCGATGCTCCGCATGCCAGACCTCGAAACCAGCGCGCTGCTCCTTCCAGGAATACCCCGGGATACCTGCACGCTTCAGGTGAGTGCCAAGGTTCTGCTGCATGTTCTTGAGGGTCTGAACCTCTACAGCAATAATCGGCATTTCTGTTTCCTCTTTTCAATCGAGTAAGGAACTAGATGACCTCACCTATGTAGTGGGTGGAGTAGCGGCCTCCGTAAGGAACGATATCCAGAGCAATGCGGCACGCCGCGGCCATAACGGAATCCTTGCTTTCTCCCCAAACGGTGTGCCGCAGCTCCTCAGGAAGTTTCACGTCGCAGTCAACGACAACGTCTGTGTCCTCGGATTTTTCCGCGCACCGCTTGTGTGCGTGATCTGCGGTTACCGTGACCTCGTGGACGCCTTCTGCTTCCGGGGTCCACCGAATGTAGGCCCAATGCATTTCGCGCCCTCCAGGGCTAATATCAGTAGACGTAAAGCTCTATGCCGTCGCCAGTGTTCTGGTTCGTAATCCAGACCTCATCATTGCTGACGGTCCAGACGTCGCCGAAGGCCCACATGCGTACCTGGTCAATGCGGGACTCGGGCGTCCTGTGGTCGTCGAGGACTGCGGCGAATATGTCGAGCCAGTCACCCTGCGAGCAGTCGCAGATCGTCTGGATGGCGACCGCGTACTTCTTCTCGGGCTGGAGATGGCGAGCCAACGGCCCGCCCTGCCTCATCGGCTCCCGGGGTTGTGGTCAACCCTCCTTGGTGTCTTCGTAGATGGGCTGAACGGTGTCCAGGTCGACGAGCTGGCCCACGCGGAGGGTGTTCAGCCCGCGGAGCATCGCGATCTCCTGCTTGTGATGGGGATCTTTGAAAACGGCCGGGGCCGCTCCTCACCCCACTTGCTTGGTCTTTGAACTGAGTGGGGAGGATGGGGATCGAAGAGCGGTCCTTGATCGCCAGAATGTAGGTTTTGGCCATGACTGGTGACTGGCGGATGGACCGGATCGGGACTGCGCTGAGGGGCGAGAACCCGACCGTCCTGCAGCGGCTGACGTCGGGGTTCGCGGTGATCGGGGACGTTCAGTTCCTGCCTGGCTACTCGGTTCTGCTTGTGGACGAGCCGGATGTGCAGCGGCTGTCGGACCTGCCGAGGGCGAAGCGGCTGTCGTTCCTGTCTGACATGGACCAGCTCGGCGAAGCGGTCGAGCGTGCCTGTCGGCGGCTGGACCCGGCTTTCCGCCGGGTCAATCTGGAGATCCTGGGGAATACGGACCCGTTTTTGCATGCGCATGTCTGGCCGCGGTTCGATTGGGAGCCGGCCGATGTGGTGGGCAAGCCAGTGTGGCTCTATCCGCGTGAACGGTGGAGTGACGACCAGTTCAGGCTCGGTCCGCAGCACGACGCGCTGCGGGATGCGATCAGCAGCGAACTGGACCAACTGCGCTCGGTAACGTGAGTGTTGCGGGCCCGCCGACCGTCAGGTCGGCGGGCCCGCAGATCGGTGACGGTCAGCCGAAGCTCACTGGAGGCGTCTGAGCGGGACGATGTCGGTGACGCGGTTGGTGATCGTGGGGCGGGCGGCTTCCTGGGTGGCGAGCAGGGCGACGATCGTGACGGGCTGGTCGCAGTGAGGACAGTTCCGGACTGCCGTCGGTGCCAGAGGGTCGATGGTCCCGGGGGCTGTCGGCTGCGGAGCGGGCGGAAGGGCTCGGGGATGTTCGCCGAGACGGCGTGCTCGTTCTTCGTCGCGGGTCCGGTTGCGTTGCCTTTCTGACTCGCGACGGCATTCGGGCGAGCAGTAGATCTGGCGGAGTCGGGGGTTGGCGGTGAAGATGCCGTCGCAGACCGGGCACGTGTGTGCGGCCAGGCTGGCGGGAGCGCGTCGGTGGGCGGCGCTCTTGCAGCGGGGAGAGCAGTAGATCTGTCTCGGGCTCGGCATGAACTCGCCTGCACAGACTGGGCAGTTGATCGGTCTGGGGGTGAGCTGTTCGTCGTTGTGGGTGGGGTCAGGAGACACGTGCGTTGACTCCCTTGCGCATGGCGTCGGCCTGGTTCTGGTGGCCGCGAAGCCGGTAGGAGGGTCCGTCGATGCCTGCGACGGCAGCTCGGTGCAGGAGCCGGTCGAGCATGGCGGCGGCGACGGTGGCGTCGCCGAAGGCTCCGGCCCAGTCGGCGATCCCGACGTTGGTCGTGAGGATCGTGCTGGACTTGAGATACCTCTGGTTGATCACCTGGAACAGGGCC
The DNA here is from genome assembly GCF_044740925.1 of Streptomyces sp. NPDC088254. Classification (NCBI taxonomy): domain Bacteria; kingdom Bacillati; phylum Actinomycetota; class Actinomycetes; order Kitasatosporales; family Streptomycetaceae; genus Streptomyces; species Streptomyces sp. NPDC088254. The sequence continues at coordinate 187,023 of NZ_JBIURQ010000006.1, forward strand.
GAGGCGCCGTCCTCGGGCAACGGCAGGTAGCCGAGCTCGTCGATGATCAAAAGCTTTGGACCTGCGAAGAAGCGCATGCAGGTCTTCCAGCGGCCTTCGAGGGCAGCCTTGTGGCACTTGGCTGCGAGTTCGGCGGCGGTTGTGAAGTAGACGCGGTGGCCGGCGTCGACGGCCGCTCGTCCGAGGGCGACGGACAGCATGGTCTTGCCCACTCCGGGAGGGCCGACGAACAGTACGTTGGAGGCGTCGTCGAGGAAGCGGAGGGTGGCCAGGTCGCGGATCAGCTTCTCGTCGACGCCGGGTTGGGCGGCGAAGTCGAAGTCGGCCAGGGTCCAGGGCTCGGGCAGGCAGGCGAACCGTTCCCGGGCGGCGAGCTTGCGGGCTTCGGTGGCTTCGACCTCGATCTCCAGGAGCCGTTCCAGGGCTGCGGTCAGTGACATCCGCTCGGTGCGGGCCTGGTCCAGGACCCGGTTCAATGCCTCAGCTGCGTCGTTGAGTTTGAGGTAGGACAGGTGGCCTCTGAGCTGCTGGAATCGGCGGGCTTCGCTCACCTGCATCGGTGACGTACTCACTCCGGACTCTCCTCCTGCTTCGGTGAGGGGACACTCCGCAGCCGGTCGGCCACGGCGGCATAGTGGGTCAGGTCGATCACGACCCGTTCGGCGGAACTGCCGGCGGTCGGCCCTTCGCGCAGCCGCTCGGCTTCAGCCAGGGCTGCGGCTGACGGCGGTTTGCGGATCTTGCTCTTGCAGGGAGCCCGGTCGGAGAACGAGGACAGCACCGCCCGCTCCAGCGCGATGACATGTCCGTCGTCCCGGACGGTCTGCCCGGCACCTCGCGGGGCCCGGCGGTGACAGGCGACGACGGCCCGGCCGGCGGTAACGATCCGCAGGTCGTCCTCGCCGAGCCGGTGCAGGACCTTGACCGTGACGCCGGGCAAGCCGGGCGGGACGGAGTAGAAGTTGCCGTCGAAGGCGACCAGGCTCTGCGGGCTGACGGTCCGCTCGACCTCCAGCTCGGCCGGGAACGGCCGCACCGGGATGTCGAGCAAGGGCTCGGCCGCGGCGAGCTCGCCGACGGTGGTGACCGCTCCGTCGATCCGCCGGCGCCGGTCGTCCATCCGGACCGAGAGCTTGTCGACCCCGGACTGGGCCTGCACGACCGTGAGCCCGTCGGGAACCGTGCGCCACCAGCGTTGCGCGGCCGAGTGGTTGGCCTTCTCAACCACTCCCTTGCGGTTGCCGCGGCGAGGTGGGCAGATGTCCACCCCGACCCCGTAGTACTTGGCGACGGCGGCGAACGCTGCAGTGACCTGGCCGCTTGAGGGGTAGCAGACGGTGGCCATCCGGTCGAAGCGCCACCGGCGGGCGGTTCCGCCCAGCTTGCGCACGACATCGTCCAGGGCCTGGACCAGGTGGGGGAAGTCCTCCGATTCCGCCAGCACCGCCCTCCATCGGCCCGAGTGCGCGAGGGCCCCGACCAGCAGATGCGCGTGCTCACCCGACCCCCACCCGTCGGGCGGATCGGGCAGCTCCAGCCAGTCGAACTGGATCTCCTCACCCGGCGGATGCGCGATCACCGCGACGTTGCGGCCGGTCGAGGCATGACAGGGCTCGCAGTGCGGCCGGACGCGATAGCGGCGAAGGGCGCGGGTGAACGTCGAGTACGCACCCTGATAGCCGAGCCCCACCACCTCGTCGAACAGCGTGGACGCCCACAGGTGCGGGTCGTCAGCAAGGCGCTGGCGGCAGTACGGAAGGAACGGCACGAACGCATCAGGCGGCTGACGCCGCTGGCCGGCGGTCCGTTCACCGTTCAGATAGGCCCGGATCGTCTTGCGGTCCCGGCCCAGATGCCGGGCGATCGCCGAGATCGTCCATCCCTGCCGACGCAGTGCATGAGCATCCACGTCTTCCTCCCGCGTGAGCATCCAGGCCCCCGGACAGGCCGAACTTGCGCACGCAGGCTTTCCGAACTAACCGTCAGATACGACGACACACCGGGCAAGATCACACGATGGGTGGGGAGATCAACAGAGCAGGTTTGCCCCACCCGTGAGTAGCAAGTGGGGAGATTCAAGAAGCGCCATCACTTGCGCTCCGCGATGCCGGCGGGGCTCAGCGGTCGGCCGTCCTGCCTGAAGTCGCCTTGCTCCAGAAACATTTCCAGTGTCATTTTCCATTCGTCGACCTGGTACTGCGTGATCCTCTGCGTGCGGGCCATGCGTCAGTCGCTCCTTGCAGGGCGTGATGGGGGTTGGATACTGCGCGTGATGGTGGAGTTAGGCGCGGGGGTTCAGTGCCATGTGCCGGCGCAGGCTCTGCCCTGCGCCGGCGAGGACGTCAGTGACCTCCTTGGGAAACGTCACGTAGACGAAGTCGAGGGACGTCACCTTGTCGAACAGAAGCATCACGGCCTCGTGGCGCGGGATGCCCCGGCTCATGAGGTAGAACAGCTCCTCTTCGTCGAGCACCGGCTGGCCTCCGAGCGAGTTGAGGGTCGCGTCGGGATCCGACGCGAGCTCCATGGGCCGCTCGGCCACAACGTACTCGTGGGGCCAGAGGTGCAGGTCGCCTCCAGGTGTGGCGATGACAGCCTGCTTCGGCGCGATGCTCGCGCCGTTCATCCTGATCGCCCCCGAGTTCAGCTCGTGGGGGCGGGCTTGCCACATGCTCAGGGGCGGGATCCGGAAGCGCGACATGAGCTCGGTGCACGGCTCTTCGACCACGATGATCCAAGCCCCCTCGTCGGGGATCTGCTTGCCGTCGTACTCGGGGAAGTACATCGACGGCTCGGAGCCCATGGAAGCGGCGATCTCCCAGCCGTCATCGACGGCGGCGCGCTGTCGCTCTGCGTCCCAGGCCAGCCATTCGGACGTGACCTCGGTGCGAGGGGCGTCGGCGTACTTCTTCGGAGGATGAGGGCGCATGGGCGGTGCTCTCCTTTGTCGGTGTCAGGGTTCGGGCGTGTACAGCCGGACGTCGACGTTCGAGAGCGTCGTTCCGAGGACGCGATGGATGCGCGGGCGCACGTCGTTCCAGTCGAGACCGCCGTTGCCGCAGCCGAGCGGCGGGACGGCGATCGAGCGGAGCCGCTCGTCGCGCACGAGCTGGACGAGCGACTGGAGCGCTTGGTCGATCCACTCGATCCGTGAGGGGTCACGCCAGTGGTCCTTGGTGGCGACGTTGACGATCAGCGGTGCGGTGTTTTGCTGGCCTGCCGGTCCTGCCTGCCAGGAGCGCACGCTCCCCGGTCGGAAGAGACCGCGTCGGCAGTGCTCCTGGTAGCTGGCGTACATCGCCGGCCAGCGGCGCTTGAAAGCCAGGGCGATGCCGTTGCCCATGACGCCGACGCAGTTGACTGTGTTGACGAGCGCGTCGGCGTCGTCGTCGAGCAGGTCGCCGTGCTTCTCCGTGATCATGGTCCTGGCCTTTCCTGTGGCGGATTCACGCCTTCTTGGGCGCGGCAATGAACGCGACGCCTTCCTCGTGCCGCCATTGGGTGACGATGTGCAGCAAGTGCGTCTTGAGGTGCGCACGGAGTGCGGCGATCTCGTCGACATCCTCGTCGAGCACAGCGCGGATCTCGTCGATGCGCTACTGGTCGATCTCCGTCGTCGGCTCAGCGCGAGAACCGGCAGCATGCTGCTGCACATGAGTGCGCTGGGCGGAGGTCCCCCTCTTCTTCGGTGGCACGCCGGCGTCCATCGAGATGGTGACGGCGCGTGCGGTGCCGCCGCTGCCGTCGGCCATGTCAGGGACCAGCTCACAGAAGTAGTGGCCGGCTTCGATGTCGAGCCCTTCGTCGAACTTCCATCCGGTGATGTATGCGGTTCCGTTGGAGTTGAGTCCACGGACTTCGTAGACGTGCTCGCCGGTCTCGTTGTCGGCGCAACGCTGCAGCATGAGCTTGCGGGCGTCCCGGTCCACAAGGACGATGAGCTTCATCGTTGGCATGTTGCCCGGCCAGCGAGCACCGGCGTCGCCGGGCGTGGGACAGAGCCAGTCCCGCGTGCCCGCGGACAGGGTGATCTGCGAGCGTCCGTTCTCGCTGTGGAGCACGGTGAGCTTCGCTGGTCGCTGCTTGCGCCGCGGCTGGCCCAGGTCAGGGCGATAGATCTCGAAGGGCATGATTGCGGTCCTTTCAGAGGCCGGTCAGGAGGGTGTGCCTGGGTCAGCCGGCGAGGTGGTGGCTCAGACGCGCGATGTAGTCGGCATAGCCCTGCGGGACGGCGGAGCCGCTCGTCTTGTCGCCAGCCGGTCTTCCCACGAGGGGTAGGTCTGGCGGGTGGTGCTGCTGTAGGCCTGCATCAGCGAGCCTCCTTGGTGTCTGGTTGGCGGCCAATGCGTGTCCCAGCTGGTGCACTGAGGGGCCTCATCGGTGTCTTGCCCGGGGCATCGGCGATCAGCGTCGCCCTCGCGTCTGGCCGGTGGCTGCAACGCGTCTTGCTCGGTGCATCACCGGGACTCGGAAATGCCGCTGCCGAGACGCCGACGTATCAACGGGGAACAGGCCGATGTACGAACACCCGGCCTGTTCCGGTGTCGATCCCGCACCCGGGTCGGCTATGCCGACCCAGACCCCCGAGGATCTTCTTCATGAAGGAGTCCTCTTCTCGATCATGCGTGTTCGGTGAGCGGTCGCCGCAGCGACGGCCCGGCTGTGGGATCACAACCGGGCCGTCGTCGGATGGGTGTGGGTTAGACCCGCTCGGAAGCCCATAGGTCGTTGAGGTCCTCGCGGATCTCTTCCTCCAGGGCGGCGAGAAGCGCCTGCTCGGCGTTGAAGTCCCCGGAGACGGCCTCGATGAGGTCGTCCTGGACCTGCTGCTTGCCAGCGAGCACCGAGGGCATCCGCTCGTCCTGCGTGCCCTTGGCGATGAGCCGGTGGATGGTCACCGGCTTCGTCTGGCCCGTGCGGAAGAGCCGGCCGTTGGTCTGCAGGTAGTGCTCGAGTGAGAACGGCAGCGTGTACCAGATCATCGTCGAGCCGCCGTGCTGCAGGTTCAGGCCGTGCCCCGCGGCGGCGGGGTGGAGCAGCATCACCGGGATCTGCTTGGCATTCCACCGGCGGACCATGTCGCGTGAGCCGTCGAAGGCCTGCGCGTCGATGCCGGCCTGCCGGAGCCGCGTGAGCAGCTGCTGCTTGTCGGACTTGAAGTGATAGGCGATGAGCACGGGCTCGCCGCCGTTGTTCCGCACCAGGTACTCGGTCATCTCGATCTTCTTGTCGTGGATGACCTCGTACCGGCCCTTCGTGGTCGGGTCGTCGGGGTCCGCGGTGTAGAGCGTTCCCGAGGCGAACTGCATGAGCTTGCTGGTGAGCACCCCCTGGTTCTCGGCGACGATCGACTCGACGCTCTGCGTGAGCTTCCCGTCGTCGTCGGTGTAGGTCTGCACGATGTCCAGTACCAGGTCGCGCTTGAAGTCCTTGTAGGCCTGGAGCAGGTCCGGCGGGAGCGTGACGTTGACGTCCTGGATGCTGAGCGCCGGGAGCTGCAGGCTCGTATTCTGTGCACTCATCACCAGATGCGAGATGGCCTGATGGATCTCGGCCTCGGCGTTTGCCGTGGGGATCCACTTCGCCGGCGTCGTCATGCCGGGCACCATTTTCGGCGTGAACCACCGGTTGCGGAACGCGGTGATGTTCTGCCCCAACGTCTGGCCCTGGTCGAGCAGGTAGACCTGGCTCCACAAGTCGTGCAATCCGTTCGGGCTCGGTGTTCCCGTCAGCTCGATGAGCCGGGTCATGGCCGGACGCACCGTCGCCAGGGCCTGGAAGCGCTGCGAGTCGTGCGACTTGAAACCCTGGGACTCATCGATGATGACCGTCTGGAACGGCCAGATGATGGTCCTTCGCCCGTTGATGTTCTGGATGGGCAACTGGTCGATCAGACCGAACCGGCATTCGGGGCAGCCGTCACCGGAACAGGTTCGGCAGCCATAGGCTTCCCACGTCGCCAGGGCCGATTTGAGCAACTCCTGAATCCAGGCGCGGATCTTGGCCTTGGCGGGGACCCGGTTGTTGGCGTTGCCGGTGCCCAGAGCACGGTACTCGTCGATCAGCTCGTCTCGGCCCAGTGGCCCCCGTGCCTGGAGCAGACCCAGGATCGCCGTCGCCTCCGGTGAGATGGTCGGGGCAGGCACTGCGCCTGGCACCGGCGTGATCAGCTTCGTCTCCTGGGACGGCTGAGTCAGCAGCTCCTGGTTGATGAAGTACATCGTCGGCGGATCGGTGGCGACCTCCTGGAAGCGCTTCAGGCGCTTGGCCTTGGGGAGCTTCCTGTCGTTCTCGTCGACGATGAGCGACTTCGTCCGGATGGGGAAGCCCCACTTCTCGATCTCGTCGATCCAGGTGGAGCGGGCGATCGCCACGGGCGCTATGACGAGGATGTGACCCATCGGGCGGACCGTCTGCAGGACGCTGAGGGTCGTGAGCGTCTTGCCGGCCCCGACGCCGAGCCACGCGCCGGCGAAGGGGTGGTCAACGAGGAAGTCGTGGATCTGCTGCTGATGTGGCATCAGCGAGATCGGGGACGGAGCAGTAGCCGTAGTCATGTCGCTGGTCATCCCTTCTCTTCGAGTGAGTGGTCAGGCATGGAATGCCTCTTGAATGAGGTCGAGTCGGGCATGGGCCTCGTCGGCTCTCTGTTTTTGCTGCGCGAGTTCGGTCTCCAACTCGGCGACCCTCGCTTCGAGCTGCGTGACGCGCGGGTTGGGTCCGAGGGCTTTTCGCACGCGTTGCAGCACTGCCACCGGGTCGGTCGTGCTTCGCCTTCTGCGGGGTCTCAGGAGTGATGTCGGGGCCGTCGCTGGCCGGAGGGGTGGAGGAGGCGTGATCGCGATGGACCCACCTCTGTGAGCCCAGAGCAGCCGCCAGGGTGAAGGGCCGTCGGCAGACCTCGTATCTGAAATCCCGCGCCTGGGGCGTGGATTCGGCCTCCGTCTCGGCTTCAGCCGCGCAATATGACCTCGAATAGCGGCTGACCGGACTCGTCGAAGGTCACCTTCAGCGGCGTATCCGCGGGAAGGCTGCCTTCTTGAGCGTCGAACCAGGCGGTGAAGGCTGTGCTGTGCCGGATGAACGCCTGGGCCACCGTGATCTCTTGGGCCCGTCTGGGTTCCTGAGCGGAGTCCGACGATGGAACTTCAGCATGGTGCTCGGCCATGAGCCGGCGCATGTCGGCCCTGGCTCGCCCAGACAGCCCCGGTGGGTGCTCAGCACCCCGGGGTCTCCGTCGGCCAGCAGTTCATCCAGCAGGCGGAGGCTCTGTGCGTCCAGTCGGTTCCGCAGACGGCGACCAGCCTGGAGCAGCGCCAGTTTCTGAACGGACTCCTGGATCTTTCCGCCGTACCTCACGACGCGCCCCCGATGCCGTAACGCTCCAGCGCCGCGTCCACGCCTCGCCGGAACGACTCCAGGTTCAACTGAATGTCCGCCGGGACGGGCACGCCCCGGTAGTGCGACTGCGGAACATCCCGGCTGCCGAACCCAGGGCCCCACTCCCCGGCCGGAGGGCGCTCGCCGTAGGGGTACGCCATCGGCAGCGGGCCGTCGTTGTGCGTGCCCCACATCTTGGCCGTGTGCATGGTCGGGATGAGGGTCCCGGTCAGGCCCCGGCAGCGGTTGCAGGGGTAGTTGACGTACCGGACGTCCGTGTTCGCCCGCTGTCCGTCGCAGGCGGAGCAGTTCCACGTGCCGCACCGGCGGCACGCGTAGCGAGGCTCGCTCACGACGCACCTATGTATCTGTGGGGCATGGTGCTGCTCTCTGTTGGTCGGATGAGGTCTGGAGGAGGTTCGCGATGAACGCGTCGACGCTCGGCTTGTCATCGACGACATGAACCTCGGCTCCGTGGCGGCGCAGCTTGGCGTGCGTGAGCTGTTGCAGCTTCCGCAGCTGGCCGCCGGGGCGCTTGACCTCGACGAACACGGTGCCGCCGGGGGCGACGACGACCCGGTCGGGCACTCCCCCGCGTGCCGGCGAGACGAATTTCAGGCACAGGAAGCCGTGCGCCCGGCACTGGCTGAGGAGGTAGTCCTCGATGGTGCTCTCGCGCGTGCGAGGCATCAGCGCCGTGCCGTCTCGTCCGAAGAGGCCGTCGGCGCACCGTACTTCAGCTCACCGGGCTCTACGAGCCGGAGGCCCGTGGAATGCCTGTGCATTCGGGAGACGCTGAGGGTGGAGTGCTTCGTGCCGTAGTGATCTCGGACTTGGGCCTCCCCGTCCGCAACGGACTCGATGACGACGCGGCGCTTGCTCTGCCGGGTGTCGAGGTCCTCCCAGATCTGGCCCCGGCGGACCAGGATGCCCTCGCGGGTCGTGTTCTTCTCCTGCTGGACCTGGGCGTCGTCGTCCTGGGTGGAGGTGTCGGTCGCGGCACTCACAACTCGTCGCCCCCCTCAACGGTGCGGACGGGAAGTGTGGTTTGGAACATGACGTCTCTCGATTCTCTTGCCATGGCGAGCCAGACTCGCCTTCATCTGAAATTCGAATCGGGCACCGAGCAGCCTCGTGTCGGCACGCCCCGGCACCCTGCGGTCCGATGGCGGAGCGGGGGAGCTGATCAGGCGCCGTTTCTCCAGTTCTTGGTGAACGTCTCGTCGAGCATCCGGGTGTAGATGTTGAGATCGAGCGCCCCGATGAGCTGCTCGACTCGGGCGGCCGGCAACGCGCGAAGGTCGTCGTTGACGACGATCACCGACCAGTGCGGGTCGATGCCGTTGATCCGGCGGATCACGACGTCCTGGTCATCGGGCAGCAGCGTGAGGCCGTCGGAGGTGCTGGCCTCGCTGCGGTTCTTCGCCCACCCGTGGTGGCGCAGGATCTCCAGCGCGATCGGGTCACGTCGCACCCCGGCGCTGCCGGACTCGCGCCGCTTGGCCTGGCTGGCCGGGTTCACCTTCCATGCGCCGGCGTTGTGCAGGCTCACGGCACCATCCGTGCCGTCGTGGACGATGAAGACCCGGTTGACCATCTGCAGGGCCCGCGGGTTCACCAGCTGCGCATCGGCGTCCTCGTTGTCGTCACGGTCGGGCCCGGCGCTGACCGGGTCGGCGGCGAACGGGTAGGTGATTGATCCACGCGAGGCGGCGAGGACGTTCTGGAACAGCAGCAGCGTCCGTACGGGATCGGCCGGGTCGATCGCCTCCTCGATCATCTTCCGGCCCAGCACGGGATCGAACGGCTCGGCGAGAGCCTCCTCTCCCCTGTTGGCAACGGTCTGCAGGTAGCGGGCCAGGGCGAAGTCGATCACGGCCGGGTGGGCCAGCGACTTCGTCGGGGTAGGACCCGCGTGGCAGGCCAGCGTCCCGCCGGAGGCGGTGATGATCGGGCTGTCGGCGACGCTCCGGTCCTCGCCGGGCGACTCCAGCTCGAGCCGGTTGTTCGAGTCCTTGCTGATGAGGAACATCAGCTCCGGTTCGATGTCGATGCCGATGGCGGCCTGCTGCTCGGCAAGCACCCGGTTGTTGGTGGCCTCGTCGAAGCCGTTCTCGCCGCCGACGACGGAGTAGAGGCCGTCGGTATTCGTCGAGATGATCCGCGCGCCGGCCAGCGTCTGGGCCTGCCCGATCCGCCAGCTGAACAGCTGGCCGATGATCCGCATCGAGATGGTGCGGTTGTTCATCCTGATCGGGGTCCGGTGCGCGGCGTCAGCAGCTCCAGAGGCCGAGTTGAGGATCAGCTTCGTGCCGTTGCGCAAGGTCGTGAGCCGAGCCTTCTCCTCGGCGGAGATCCCCGGCTTCTTCATCTCGAAGCCCAGGCGCTCCTTCTCGAAGAAGATCGTCGTGTAGCGGTCCTCGCCCAGCTCGGGGTTGTAGAACGCCCTCATGTTGCGCAGCAGGTTCGGGTAGTAGCTCGTGAAGTCCTCGTGGATGACGAGGCCGGCCGAGGTCCGTGCGAACTTCGGGTGCAGCTTGGTGGACTTGTCGGCCTTGGCGGTGAACAGCGCGGGCGCCTTCCTCGCCGGCTCATCGCGATAGACGGCATTGACCGCCGAGGTGACGGCCAGTACCACCTTGCCGTCGAGCACGGTCCCGTCGGCCAGGCGCACGTGCAGCGCCTCGGTGTCCGGGCGCTGAGTGTCCAGTAGCTGGGCCGGATCCGGCAGTTGGGCCTGCGCACGCGCGAGCTGCTCGGCCTGGTCCGGGTCGTCCTTCTTCGGCTTGCGGTACTTCACCTTTTTCGGGTCCGATCCCAGCAGCACGAGCCGCTTGTCGACGGCCGTACCGTCGGGCAGCGCGAGCAGGTTGTGCTGGCGCTTGGCCTCGGCGACGAAGTCCTTCGCGTCCGGGTAGAAGAGCTTGGCGAGGCCGATCATGGCTGCCTGTTCTCGGTACTCGAAGGAGTCGGCGTAGAAGACTGTCATGTCCGCTTCCGCGCCGTGGATGCCGCCTGTGCTGAACGTGGCGAAGCACGACGACGGGGAGGCGTCACGATGGAAGTAGGGCATGTTGTTCGGCGTCTTCGGTATTTCGCGCAAGGATTTGGCCGGGAGGTCGAACAGGTCGCGGTACTCCTCGGAGTCGTTGAAGTTCTGCCCCTCGATCGAGCGGTAATAGTTGACGACCTGCATGAACTGGCGGTGCGCCTTCGCCTGTGCCGGCGTCGCGGCTGGGTCCTTGGCAGGGTCGGGGGCTACGTTCTCCTCGAAGAAGCGCACGCACTCGTCGAGCACGTTGACCTGGGAGATGCCCTGCTCCTTGGCCACCTCCTTGGCCGGATAGAGGAACGACACGGCCTCGATGTCGTTCAGCGAGGTGTACGGCGCGAGGATGCGGCCGACGAACTTCGCCGAGGACGAGTCGATGGTCAGGCGGTCCCGGCGCACCGAGCCGTTCTTGGCGTAGACGGTCTCGGAGTACTGCGCCAGCAGGCCTGCCTTGAGGTCGAAGTTGCTGGCGTAGGCCGGGTGCTGGAAGAGCTGGGCCAGACCCAGGCAGTCGGAGACGTTGTAGGCCAGCAGCTCGTAGAGGTCCTCGATCGCGGCGATCGAGGTGTCGTGGCTGAGCTTTTCGGACTCCTTGATCTGGCGGCCGAGCATCCCGAGCAGGCGCTTGAGGCTCACCTTGGTCTGCAGTTCGTTGAGACGGGCGACGTCCAGGTGCCGGCCCGAGTGCATCATGGCGCGGCGGATCTTGGCGGCCGGGCCGTCCCAGCCGAGGTAGCCGGGCATGTACTCGATGTGCTCGTTGAACAGTTTGTCGTTGTGCTCGCGCATCTCGCGCGCGGTGGTCGGCTGGACAAGACGGCCGGAGTGCGGAGCCGGGAAGGTCTCCATCAGGTACAGCGCGAGCATGGTCGTGTCGTAGTGCAGCGAGTTGTACCCGGCCAGGAACGGGTGCTTCAGCGGGTCGTACTCGGGATCCGTGTCGCAGACCGGGCGCAGGCTCGCCGGATAGGACGAGACCTCGCTGCGGTCGTTGACCTGGTCGGCGTTCGAGAGGCCCATCAGCTCGGCGAGGCGGAGGTTGCCCAGCTCGCCTCTCAGGTTCCACAGCTGGACGCTCACCGCGGGCAGGCCCGGGTTGGAGCGCACCACGGCTTCATAGAGCGCCTGCGGGTCCACGGCGTCGGAGAGCTGCTGGTCGTCGGCGAGGAAGAAGATCTCCAGGTCGTCGACGGCTCTGTCGGGCCGCGGGGTGTAGGTGCACAGAGTGAAGACGTCCGACAACGACTCGATGTCGTAGAAGGTGAAGCGCGCCTTCGAGGCCGTGACGGGTGTTCGCCGTGTGGTCATGATGGGGATCTCTTTTCGTCGGTCCGACCATCACGGCCGGTGTCTGGGGAGGAGGCGCGCGTGGCCTCAGAAGGAGTCGAGAGGAGAGCGCCGGCGCGAGGTATCCATGCGCCGGGACGCCTCACTCATGAGCCGGGCCTTCTCCACGGGGTCTGCCGTGATCTGCGAGCGGACGATGAGGTTGGTGATCCGCTGCTCGCGCGCGACGTCGGACATCGCCGTGATCAGGCGGCCCTGGCCGCGGGCGAGTTCGAGTACGGCCTGGGTGAGTTCGCCGAGTGCGCCAGCAGTTTTAGCCATGGGTGCATCAGTCCTGTTCGCCAGTGGTTTCGTCGGTCGGGGCGGATGCGCCCGTCTGCCGAAGCAGTCCGCGGTAGCTGGCCTGCAGCGTCGGCTGGGATTTCTTCTTCGGGTCGCTGCCGGTGTAGCTCGGGTGCATCCACTTCTTCAGCTCGTACTCGGCGATGAGCACCTCGGGGTTGCTCATCATCTGACCGGGCCGGATCTTGCGGTTCTTGTCCGGGCAGTGCCACAAGGCATCCGGCCGGACGATCGCCACGAGGTCAGTGATGAACTGCTTGTTGCTCACCGGCGAGCCCGACGGCGAGACGTCGGCGAACCAGGCCTTGTACAGGTCGTAGAGAAATGTGAACGGTGCCAGGTCCCAGACCAGCCGCCCGCGGAACTCCTCCCAGAAGGCGCGCACGGGGTCGTTGACCTCCTTGTACTCGGCCAGGACTTCCTTGGTGGCCACCGGCTCTGAGAGCTGGTAGTAGTCACCCGGAGATGACGCGCCAGCGCGATTGATCGCGTACCAGAAGACGTACTCCAGGACCTCGCGGCGCTGGAGGTAGTCGTCCTTGATGTACTTCTTCTCGGCTCCGGTGAAGCTCTTGGTGAAGGGCACGAAGAGCTGCCGCCGGTAGAACGACTCGGACTTGTCCTTCACGCGCGGGAACTCGTTCAGGCACTGGACCATGAAGCCGAAGAACTGGTAGGCGATCGGCATCCGGTACTTGCGGTTGATCTGGATGACGTCGTTGGTCACGATCGCCTTCAGGTTGGCCGCCTTGTCGATGAAGGTGCCGACATCGTTCTCGTCGACGATGATCGCGTTGGCGCGCACCAGCGGTTCGAGCGCGAAGTCCTTGCCGAAGTCCGAGAGCGGAATCGAGGTGTGCGCGCCGCTGCCGACGAGGTTGCGCATGAGCGCGCAGAGCGTGCCCTTACCGTTGTTGCCCTGCTCGGAGTAGAACCAGGCGGTCTTGCCCCAGCGCACGTGCGGCCGGATGATCGCGCCGATGATCTCCCAGATCAGGTCGGCGAGGCCCTCGTCACCGGGCTGGTCGAAGAGCTCTGCGATCCAGGCGACGACTTCCCAATCTCCGTCCTCGGGGTGCGTGATGACCTGCTGCGGGGCGTCGTCCACGTAGTCGACGTCGTTCTTGGTCAGCAGCACGATGGCGGGGTCGAAGGGGTGGACCTGCTTGGGCTCGAAGTGGAAGTCCTTGCCGAAGACCGTGACGTCCAGCGGCTCGGTGCCGTAGAAGACGATGCCGTTGCGCGCGGCGATGAAGTCGCGGTTCGTGCTCTGGTGCCGACGCGGGCTGTCTTCGCGCAAAACGGCCAGGACCTCGGCGAACTCCTTGAGGGTCAGCTGGGTGTTGTACATGCGCGCCGTGGTGCGGATGTCGTCCTCGCTGGTGGTGTACGTCCCACGCGCGCGGCCTGCGGCCTGGTACATCGCCAGCAGGTCGTACTCGCGGTCGGTGTCCTTGGCGTTGGGCGCGATCCGGATGACGTGGTGCAGACGCAGGAGGATCTGCGCGACCTGCCAGTACGTCAGATATCTCGGCAGGGGGTACTTCTCGGCGGCCGCGGCCGCCTTGAAATTCTCGGCCTTGATGACGCCTCCCACGATCGCCAGCAGCTCCTTCTCCAGCACGCGAGGCGTCGGAGGATCGGTCGGGTCCATCTGGTCGAGGTAGGCGGCGGTGACGTAGGTGACGATCTCGTTCTGCGGAGCCATGTCGTCGCGGTTCGAGAAGTACCCCATGACGCTGGCCAGGACGTCGGCGACGGGGTTGGTGCGCGGTCCGGCGTTGGAACCGGCGGCAGGTACGGACATGAGGGCATCAGGAGGCGTCATGTTGCTGCTTTCTCGATCGTGATCGAGTTCCTGCCGGCGATGAGTGGGAAGCCGATTGGACTCGTAATCGAATGGAACGCGATCTTGACCCTACGTCATCCAAGTGCCCTTTTGCAACGATTGAGCTACCAGTCAACAAGGGAGTCGACTGACGAGCTGGATGACACCCAATGGAATGCCGAAAGGGCCACCGACAGGGACTGGAGAGAGCGCGCGACCGCCATGGCCATGCCACACACGTCGCGAGCCTGGGTGGGATGTGAGAGCCAGCGACTCCGTCGGTCACACGCCCCACGGAGTCACTGGCTTCTCGTGCTCGACCACACACCCGCGGGTGGCGTGAGCCGCCCGGCCTGCGGTCGAGGTTCGGAGGAGTTCTTCTGACCGGTCGAGCCAGCTGCCACCAGAGCATCGACTGGACGCTCTCCAGGAGGACCCCGAGAGCCGCATACCCCCCAGGGGTATGTGAGGCGTGTACCACTTGACGTGGTACACCTGTTTTCCCAGGTCATAGCAGGAATTTCGGGAGTTCAAGAGCAGGCTGTACCACGTGACATTTTCTACGTGGTACAGGTGTTTGCCCAGGTCAGGCGTGGTTTACATACCCTCCGTACCACTTGTACCAGGGGGTGGAGACTAGATACACGCGCAGGGGGGATAAGAGAGCAGACTGGCGAGCTGGGGCTGGAGCCGCCTGGATCGCTCCCGAACACGCCCCCTATGTAAACGGTCAAAAAGACGTGGTACTCGTGGTACATGGGCGGGAACCAGTGGTTGACCAGGCGAAAGGTCGTACCACGTCGGCGATCCCACGTGGTACACCCGATGCGGGAAAGAGCCTCGCGGTACAGATGTTTGCCCATTTCAGACGCGGTTTCAGGGATGTACCACGTCTCCTGGTACATCGATTCGCCCATCCCCCTGGCGACCAAGTCGAGGCGGACTTCCACGCCGAGCCGCCGTGCGGCTCCCCGGAGGCGCGGCCGAGCCTCAGCGGGACTGGAAGCCGCATGAAACATCCCTCGGCGTCCTGAGGCTCGCAGAAGGCTCCTGACGCGTCCTCCGAGCACGAGTCAGAGCTCCGTCCGAGCCGTTCGCCATGAGACTCCACTGGAAGCGAGAGGGCATTTGACTGACATTCGCTGCTCATTGCGAGTGATACACGACAGGTGCTATCGTTGACGCCAGGTGATCGATGTTGCACTGGAACGTGGAAACAGAGAGGCCGGAGAGCATCCCCGTGGGAAGGGAGCTCTCCGGCCTCTTTGCATGTGCTGACGAGTGCGAGGCGTGGATGGCGCGAATCACCCAGGGGTGACCAGCCTTCAGCCTCGCTGGCATCCCGCATTGGGGGACTCGGAACTGCGGCTACGGGATCGCTCGTCTGCTTCGACGACGTAGAGGATCTCGTAGGAAATCGTGGTGTTGAGGTTGAGCCGGTTCTTGCTCTGGCTCTTCTGCATCGTGATCTTGCGGAAGCCGCGCACGGCCTCAGCGCGATCGAAGAACCGACGCAGCCTCGAGTTCACGCGCTCACAGGCCTGTTCGGCCGTGACGCCCATGTCGGAGACAACGAAGACATGCGTGTGACCGCGATCGAAGGTGGGCTTCTCACCAGTGTCGAGGTCCAGACGGATCTTCGCACGGCTGATGTCGAGCGCGTCGGGACGGACGAGCTTTCCTCGTGAGTCGTACGTGCAGGTGCTGACGATAGCCATGATGAGATCCTCTCCTCTCCTGACGAGTATGACCGAATAGTTACTTTCAGTCACACCCCCGGTGACCGGATCACCCCGGTCACCACGAGCATGCCCTCCGCACGAGGGGCCGGCGGCTGAAAGGCCGCTGGATCCCGCAGGGAGGGCACCATCGCTTTTCAGAAGAGGCTGAGTACCTCGATCACTGCATCGCGGACTCGCCTCCCGCGCCCTGGACTGCGCCTGGCGCAGTCCCGCCAGCGACCCGCCGGTAGAGCCCCAAGGCACAACCAGCATAGGCCAGGCACAGGAACACCGCGGAGACGGGGTTCGCCAGAGCGCCGAGCGCCTGCGCCGGGACGAGGGCGGCAGCGAGGTTGAAGCCCAGGTGCAGGAGCACGCAGGGCCACAGCACGCGCGTGCGTTCGTAGACCAGGGCCAGGAGCACCGCCAGCGGCAGGGTCGAGGCGAACTGCACGGCGTTGCCGTGCAGCAGGCCGAACACCACGGCGGTGACCAGCGTGGAGGCGAGGATGCTCACCCGCTTGCGCAGCAACGGGTAGATCAGCCCTCGGAACAGGGCCTCCTCCCCCACGGGAGCCGCGACCAGGGTGAGCAACAGGGTCGCCAGGGCTCCAGCCGCGTGCCTGGTCTGGTTCGAGGCGTCGAAGCCAGCGGATCCGACCGTGACATAGATCCACAAGGCCAGCGACTGGCCGGCGAGGAAGGCCAGGACCGCGCAGCCGAGGACAGTCCACCCGAAGCGTGGGATCTCCGGCCTCGGCCGCGGCCCCGGCGCATGCGCGAGCCACCGGGGCCGCTGGATCCTCACCGAACCGACCAGGACGACGACGAGCATGCCCAGGACGGCGGTCGCAACGATCGGCTCTCCGATGAGGCGGACTGCGAAGGTGCCGAGGCTGAGGTAGACCGCGACGGCGGCGAACGGCACGAGGACGCACCACCCGATGCCGAGCAGACGCGAGGTGATCGGTGACGTCGTCAAGGTCTCCTCCTCTACGGGGCTCAAGCAGCCGTGGTGATCTGCTCGTTGATGACGGCCTGGACGCGGGTGTCGCCACGGAAGGTGTTCAGCTGCAGCGTCGCCGTGAAGCGCAGCGTCCCGAGTTCGGTGCGGCTGGCGCGCTGCACGAAGCCCCGGAGCATGTCGAACTTCTCCTCGGCGACGTTCCACCACAGGCAGGACAGGCCGGACCGGGTGACCAGACGCAGGTGCTGCGATTCGGATCCGATCCGGTCCACGCGCAGTCCCAGGGGCTCGATCGCGATCTCGACGACCGGCGCGGTGAAACCGTGCCCGAAGGGCTTGAGCCCCTCGGTCCGGCGCACCAGCTCGAACAACGGCTGCAGGTCCTCGAGGCCGGCGTCGCAGTCGGCGTCCGGGCCGAGCACGAGATCACCGTTCGGTCCGTCGGTGCTGACGGCGAGCAGGGCGACCTGGGTGGCCTCCTGCAGCACGGCGACGAGGTCGCCGAGCTTCTCAGCGTTCCCGACGCGGACGCCGCAGGCCTGCTGGTGCCCGATGGCGCTGAGACCGTCGTGCGGCTCCAGGCTGGTGATGATGTCGAACCACCCCGGCGAGCGACCGGAGCCGCTGACGAAATCGTCTGGGCCGGCGGGCCGGTTGACGACGACGACCGGGTGGCCGTTGAGCTCCATCATCCGGTTGGCCAGCAGCCCGTACATGCCCGGGTAGGCGTCCGAGAAGTACACCCACGGGGCCAACGGCTGGTCCCCGGTGGTGAGTTCTTCCATGTGTTCGATGACCATCTGCTTGCGCAGCTCATTGCTCTCGATCACCAGGTGGGCGACCTTGAGCTTGACGTCAGCACCGGCGGCCGTGAACACCGCGAAGCACGGCTCAAGCGAGGCCCCCGTGCGGCGCGGGCTGTTCATCGCCGGGGCGAGGTAGAAGCCGAAGAAGCCCTCGTCGAGGTCGTCGACGTCTCGGATCTTGCCGATCTGTGCGAAGGCCTTGAGCACGATCGCGAAGCCCTCGAAGGCCCGGAGGAAGACCGGGTGGTGCGGCTCGGTGCGCAGCATCTGCATCAGGATTGACTGCTCGATGTCGATGGCATCGGGATCAGCGTCGAACCCACCCCAGGGATTGGGGATCGTCTTCGGCGCGGCGACGCGCAGCAGGCGGGCAATCGAGATCGCATCACGCACCAGTTGACGGTTCTCGTACAGCACGGGCATGACGTCGGAGACGGTGCCCAGGCCGGCGAATAGGCGCAGCAGGTGGATCTCCCAGAGCTTCTCGGGCCGGTGCACGCGTGTGTAGGCCTCGATTACCTGGTAGAGCACGTGGGCACCGCAGATCCCAGTGTGGGCGTAGGTCTCGTCGATCCGGCACGGGTCGACGGTGATGTCCGCGGTCGAGCCCGGCGCGAGCTCTTCGTGGTGATCGGTCACCAGCGTCGTCCAGCCCAGGGCACGCGCGGCGGCGATACCGCGGTGGGAGTTCACTCCCCCGTCGCAGGTGAGCAGGACCCGCGTGTCGGGCCACTTCGCGTGGATCTCGGCGATGTCCTCGGGCGTGAGCTCGTGGCCGCGGCGGTAGTCGGGCAGGTGCAGCTCGACGTCGAAACCGAGCTCGGACAGGCCGGCGTAGCCGAGGACACCGGAGGAGATGCCGTCCATGTCGAAGTCGGGGGCGATGGTGATCTTCTTGTCCGTGGTCCGGGCGTCATGAAGGGCCTCGACCATCTCGGCCAGATCCAGGAGCTCGTCGTGCTCGGTGGACTCGATCTCCTTCAGGTACTGATCCGACCATCCCCTGCGCTGGCACAGCAGCTCGAAGAGGTCGGTGTCCTCGTCGGTGAGCGAATGGTCGTCGACGGTGTGGAGCGTGGACATGGTGGAGGCCTCTCGATCGGGGTCTTGGTCGGTGGGGAACGGGGTACGAGACCCCCTTGCGACACTGTGATTTTAGCAGGGACATTCATACCCTCTGCTCTTTTCGCAGTAATTCTGAGTCTTATTCGGGCCCTCAATGGCACACTTATCTCGAATGACCGCGACAGACTTTCCAAGGTCCTTGCGTATCGGCTACTCTCGCCGGTATGGCCATTCGAAGCATTGTCGAGTCGGATCTCAGCGGTAAGCCGGATGCGGCTACACAGATGTTCGGCTTGGGTGACACCTGGTACGAAATCGATCTCACAGCTGAGGAGCAGAAGAAGCTCGAGGAAGCGCTGAAGCCGTACCTGAAGGCCGGCCGGAAAGCCGGGAAGACAACGCCGGTCAAGAAGCGAGTCGTACCCGAGACGACTGCCGAGGAGCGCGACAAGATCCGCGAGTGGGCCAAGAAGGAGGGCTATGAGTTCGCGGAACGGGGACGCATCCCGAAGGCAGTCATGAAGGCCTATGACGAGGCACACGGCATCGATCGGAGCAAGTAGCGCTGAGCCTGGTGTTCGCCTCCCGGCCGACTCCTCCCATCCGTCCTTGAAGGGCCCTGCAGCACACTGCAGGGCCCTTCGTGCGTCATCAGAACCGCAACAGCGACGGATGGAGCACGGTGGCCGTCTCGATCCCCGCGGCTCGCGCGCGAGACCTGCAGTGGATCGTGCCGTGCGAGAAGTGCCCCGGCGTATGCGGCATGAGCTGCGCCTGGTCTCGCTGCGGGCATCCGGACTTCCGGCAGAGGTCGAGGAAGGCCGTGCACAGCACCTGAGCCCCGGCCTCGCGGAAGACCTGGGCGGTGTCGACCATCTCCTGGTTGCGCTGGAAGCCGGCCCGCTTCCCATGAGCCGACCAGGCGGCGGAGAAGGTGCGGACCTCGAAGCCGGCGGCCCGCCACAGGCGCTCGGCCATGGCGTCGGCACCCTCGGGGCAATGCCCCGAGATGAGTACCGGCCGGGTGACGTTCTCCGCTCCCCAGTCGCGCCAGGCGTCGTCGAACGCCGAGCGCATGCTCTGCTCGTCGTTCCAGCTGCGGGAACCGGTGACGAGGACGACGTGCGAGAACGATTCTGGAATCATTTCAGCAATCATTCGAGTCGCCTCTCCTTGTGACTCGGCGGTCTCCACAGCTGGAGTCGAGAGCTGTGGCCACGATGTCTGGACAGGCGCGGCGGCCTGCATGTCGCTGGCTCATACCGGCCGGCTGGTACTGGCGGCCAGGTCCTTCTCCCGGTGGAGCTCGACGCGGATCTGATCGTCATCACACATCGGCATGAGGTGGACGGTGTACATCCCGTCATCGCTGCGGGAGACGTGCACGGTGACGACCGTGCCGTTCTCGCCGTTGGTGAAGTCGACGTTGCCGATGCCCCCGGCTTCGCCGGAGCGCATCACCTCGGCGACGGCTTCGCTGTTCGGTTGCCACAACTTCGGCTCGTAGCGGGCTTCGGTGTCGTAGGGCGAGATTTCGGGCTGGGACTGCGTCATGGTGGCGCCTTCTCGCGGACTCGGGTGCGGGTGGCGACCATCGAGTGCGGACCTCGGTGGGGTCCGTGTGATCGCGATGTTCGACCCAGCTCCCGTGCCAGCTTTGCTGGCTGACGACTCGGAAGATCTTGCTGGTGTAATCCGCTCCCGGACGGATCGCGTGGCGAGACGTCGCACGGGTCGTCACTTCCCGCTGAGCCAGGCGCGCAGCGCCAGGCGATCCACCACTGCTGCACCCTTTGCTGCTGTCCACATCTGTGGACAACTGCAGCGGGGCAGTGGTGGGGTTTCCTCTCTCAAGCGCAGCGCTGGGCATCGCCGGAGGGAGCGCCAGCGACCGACGGGCCGGCGAGCGAAGCGAGCGGTGGAACCTGTCGGCTATGCCGACTAACACGTCCTCGGAGCGCAGCGGAGAGGCCGAGCGAAGCGAGGGTCCGCAGGACACGTGTTATCAGGTTCCCTTATGCCCTTTTGCTTCCTTGTCGTCGTCCTCGCTGTTCCACGGCTGGAGCGTTAGCGGAAGCCTGGAACATCAGGGGAAACGGTCCGTACCCTCTTGACCCGTACCCCTCCCCCTTTTCCGCGCAGCGGGGGTACGGGTCTGGCTGTTTCGCCTGGTCATCGCACCTATTGGGTGTACTGCTGTTTCGACGTCCGTGATACGGCCGTACCCCCCATGCTGATCCGTCCTCGTGAGGCACGAGCGAGGCCAGGGGTACGGGTCTGCTCCTGACGGGGCGCAGCCCCGGTTCATCGCCCTGCTGCCGCAGGCGGCACAGCCGTCGCCGCGCAGCGGATCCGTCCCCTCGCGACACCGTCGCTTCGGCTGTGGACAACGCTCTGCTCCACCGCTCGCTGCGGCGGCGCAGCCGGCCTCACTCCGTCGCGTTGTGCTGGCTGCACCGACGTGGATTTACCTCGCTCCGGTGCTGCCGCGGCAGCGTGCCAGCACTTTATGCACCGCGTCCAAGGCGGGCGTTCTGCACTGTGTCGACGACGCACGTTCCGGCCCCGGGCTGTGCTCCGTCTCGCGCTTGCGCGGCGAGCCCGGGGTGGTCCTTCGTGGACGCATCAGAAGAAGAGAGACCCGGCTGCTGCGACCAGCTGCCCATCGAGCACAGCGAGCAGCTCCAGCGTCATCGGGCCGTTGTCGTCTTCCTCCAAGGGCTGCTTCCGCGGCACATGCCTCTGCTGTTCCCCTACCCCACGGGCCTTCGCTGCGGAAGCAAGTCGTTCCTCGCACGATCGCTGTGTGCGGAGGACTGCTCCCCCATTGCTCCTTCTCCCTCTGCTCTCCTCTGCGCGACCATGACGGCCCGATGACGCCCCTGTACCGACCGTCGCACCAGCGCCGTGCCATCACGGCGCCGACGGCTCGCCGGCGGCTGCGCTGATCTCGCTCCGCCGGCGTTCCGTGGCTGCGCTGCCGTGCCCGCCGACGGGCTTCGAACAAGGGGGCGCAGACAGGCTTTTCGACCCCATGAAACAGCGTCTCCCTCGCGTCTGCGAGGTGACTCATCGGTGCACGAACGCGACTCGATGGGGACACCGATAAGACGCCGACTGATGCCGGTGTACCTCTTGGAGTTCTGCGCACGTCCTCACGGTGTCTCGGGCGAGCCCTGATAGTGGCGCACTGGCGTCGCGCACAGAGCCTTCGGAGGACTCACCTGTGCAGGGATGTCGGGTGGCGTCTCCCAGGAGACACGATCGGGACGCCAATGGGGCCTCATCCGTACTCCAATGCGGCTCCTCGGGATCAGTGCTGTGACCGCAGGTGTCTCGCAGGTGTCCCGCGTGAGCACTTGCCGCGTCGCAGGTGGGGCGCAAAGGCGCACGGTGCCGGCGGCCTGCGTGCGGTCGCCCCTGATGGAGGCGCGGGGCGTCTCACAAGTGTCCCTGCCGGTACTCGATAGGGACTCAGACAGCGTCCCGCTTGCGTATCGAATGGGGCTTGCATAGGACTCAATAGGGGCACTAGAGTGAGCTCGCGTTGATTCGCATTCGAGAGGAAACGCGAAGGGCGGTGAGTCCATATGGCAGAGCGAGAGGCATCCGGCGAACGACCGGATGAAGCGCAGGTGCGAGTGGCGTGGCGAGGTGAGTGCAATGGCGAATCAGTCGGGTGAACCTCGCAAGGTCCGCTGGACCGTGCCCGCCGCCGACACCTCGGTGATCGAGTGGCTCAATGTGCAGGCGGACATCTCGCAGTCGATTCGACTGCTCATTCGAGAGTCCATTCAGCGCGACGGATACATCGACGTCTTCTACAAGCCCGTCGATCAGCTGCCGCGTCGCGGCCGGCCGCCGCTGGAGAGCATCGAGCAGCGCGAGGACGACGAGGCGGTCACCGAGCGCCGTCCGGCCGCCACACCTGTTCAGCCGCAGCCCGCAGTCACCGACCAGGCCAGCATCGTCGTCGAGACCGCAGCACCAGCGCCGGAAACCCAGCCCGAGCCGGTTCCCGCACCGGTTGAGACGGCCGAGGAGCCCGCGGCAAGCGCCCCCAGCTCACCGCCGAAGCCGCCGAAGCAGGCATCCATCGACGAAATCATGGCGAGTACTCGGCGCTGAGTGACGCGGTGAATTTCATTTTCCAGGCAGACAACATAGACACCGAGGGATTGAATTCATGAGCACCAGCAGCAACGACATCATCACTCTCACCGGCGGCATCGACGTCGGCAACGGCTACGTCAAGGGCGTCATCCAGAACACGAAGCAGGGGACTTTCGACGAGATCGATCTGCCCAGTGCGGTCGTCTCGACTTCCCGCACCTCGCCGAAGGTGCCGCTCGCCGACGCGGATGCGGCCTCCGTGCTGGCCGGCGACTTCTACAACCAGATCGACTGCTCGCTCACCACTCCCCTGGTGGCGGCCAGCGACCGCCGCATCTTCGGCCGCGCGGCGCTCTCCGTGCGCGGCTCGAAGTTCACCGAGTTTGAGGTGCTGGGCAAGCACTCCAAGGCCGATCAGGAGCTGAGCAAGGTCCTGGTCCTAGGCGTCTTCGCCGCCAAGGCCCTGCGCGATTACGTCCGCGAGAACGGCATGCTGCCCGATCACGAGCTGCGGGTGCAGGTGCGCGCCGGCCTGGCGTTGCCGATCTCAGAGTTCGTCGCGCGCCGTCATGCCTACGCCGCCGAGTTCATCGGTCTGCTGGGCAGCGCGGATCCGACGGTGCACCTGGTGACGATCAAGAACTTCAGCACTCCCGTCTCGGTGCGTCTGCAGTTCGTCGACGTCCAGGTGATGGCCGAGGGTGCCTCCGCGCAGTTCGCCATCACCGACAAGGGCGAGCCGCTCGCACAGGCCCTGCTCGATGATCTGCGCGCCCGTGACGCGTCCATCGTGGAAGGTGTCTCTGCCTCCGATCTGGTGGCGGTGCAGAACACCATCGGCGTCGACGTCGGCGAGGGCACCGTGAACTTCCCGGTCTTCACCGACGGCCGGTTCAACCCCGAGGCGGCCGACACCCTCGAGGAGGGCTACGGCACCGCGCTGATGAATGCCATGGAGCGCATGATCGAGTCGGACGCCACACTGCAGTTCTCCTCGCGCAAGCAGCTGGCCGACTTCCTCCACGCGGAGCCGTCCGTGCTGGTGAGGAACCGTCACCAACGCGCCGCCGGCTTCGTCGAGGACGAGGCCACGTACCTGGTCGACGAGATCGTCTCCTCCTTCGGCGACGTCCTCTCCCAGGCCGGCGCGACGACCGAGGTCGTCTACGTCTACGGCGGCGGCTCGGGCCCGATCAAGCACCTGCTGCACCCGGCGCTGCTGAAGGCCGCCGGCGATGTGCCCGTGCTCTACCTCGACTCGAGCTACTCGCGGCACCTGAACCGCGAGGGCCTGTACATCGCGGCACGCCACGTCGAGCAGCAGGCCCTCGCTGCGAAGACCGCGGGCAAGCGCAGCAAGGAGGTGGCGTGATGTGTGAGGCACTGGAGGACTCCTACGGCCGACGGCCCGTCGTACGTGATGCCGGGACACGTCGGCCACGTCTACGGCCACGGTCAGGGCTCCGCCCCCGCGATGGCCTCGGCCAGTTCGGGTCTTCTCGCCCGCGGCCCGCGCCGGGGTCCCCTCGTCCCACACGGCACCGCATCGGACACGCCTCACGACCGTTCCGCTGACCGACTGCCCCTCCCCTTCAGCGATGCTGCGCCGCGTCGTCACCCCGCCGCCCCATCACCCGGCTCCGGAAGCGTCCACACCATGACCACCGACCGCCCGCACGTCACCTACCTGGCCCCTTCCGCCCCCGCCCGCCCCCAGCTCGGTCGGGCCAACGACGAGGAGGCCGACCGCTCGGAGAACGCGGTCCTGACCGCCTACCTCTTCCACCTGAGGGCCAAGGGACACCGTGTCCTGCGGCACCGCGTCGTCACAGATCCCGTCCTGGCATCCACCGACCTCTTCGACGCGACTGCCGGAGAAGTGGTGATGGCCTGTCACCGTTCCCACTACCCCGCGCTCATCGCCGCGTACGGAGTGATCAGCGACTGCGCGCGGCTCTTTTCCCCGTCCTGTCGCGCACTGCTGTTCACCGACGAGCCGGGCCCGGTCGCACGGGAGTTCCTGTCCCACCACAAGATCATCGCGATCTGGCCCGAGGGCGAGTCTTTCGTCCGCTCGGACCCGGCAGCCGAGACAGACGGGGCGTGAACCGCCAGAGCTTCGGGCCTCCGTCGAGGAGAGCCGAGGAATGCGCCTGGCGTGCGGCCGGTCTCCTCGTCGACGTCGCCGGGCGCGTACTGCCAGCCACGGTCCAGCCCTGCACCTTCTGCGACGGCGAGGACATCGGCGACACCTGCCCGGCGTCCCTGACCTGCCCCACGTGCAAAGCCGCGCCCCGGCAGCGGTGCCGCCGGCCGAGCGGCCACTCCGCTGAGCAGTGGCACCGCAGACGCGTCCGCGCCGCCGACCTGGAAGACCAGCGCCGCGAGGAAGACGGCGACACCACCCTGCCCGCCCGCTGGGCCGACACCCAGCCGACGCCGCCCCCATCACGAGGAACACGATGACCACCGATCATCCCCGCAACAGCGCCGCGGGCACGTCCCATTCGCCCGGCGCCCCGGACCGGCCGCGTCAGGCCGGAGCCTCCAGACTCCCCATCACCCCGCTCAGCACCGCGCCGTCCGCGCCGGGGCCAGGGACCCGATCGGGCTGCTGCCCAGGTCCGTAAACCTGCGGACCCTGGCGTCCCTGGCCGACGTTCGCTACGTCGGCCTGGACCAGAGCTACGCCGTGCTGCTTCTGCCATCCGTCCAGCACCCGCACACGCCGTTGGCCGGCGGCATGGGCGACCAGCGCGGCCAGTGCGCGCGAGCCCGCGATGAAGCCGACGTGCGCGAGGCCTGGTGGAAGAAGGCCGCCACCCTCCACGACCAGCACACCGCGCGGTGAACGCTCCCCGGGGGGCCGCCGGGCCCCACCAGAGCACCACTCTCCGCTACGAGTCCGTAGGAACGTCATGAACAATCCCTTCGCCCCGCCCATCGACCTCAGCCACCTGCCGAACTACCGGCAGACCGACGCGCGTCCCCGACGCGCGGTGTTCCTCGGCCGTGTCTCCACCAAGGACCGGCAGCTTCCCGCTTCGTCCATCCCGCGGCAGGTCGTCCTCGCCGCCGAACGCCTCGACCCGGGTGAAGAGTTCATTGCGCACTTCTGGGATGTCGAGTCCGGGATGTTGCCCGCGCATTTGAGGGGCCTGGGACCGCAGGAGATGTACGACGGACTCGGTGTTCCAACGCCCCGGGACGGCGGCCTCCAGGACCTCGTGGATCGCGCAGAGCAGATGGGCATCACGCATGTCCTGGCCGAGCGGTCCGACCGCGTGGCGCGTGCCATGCTGACCAGCCTCACCGTGGAGCACGAGCTGGAGCGCCTCGGGGCAGAGGTGGTGTACGCGAATGAACCGACGGGCGGTACCGAGTCCGGCCGGCTGCGTACCCGCAGGTACGGGCAGGCCGAGGCGGAGATCTACCGCGCGACGATGATCGAGATGTCGATGGGCGGCCAGTTCCAGCATGCAATCGGCGGATGGAACCACGGCTACCCTCCCTACCCCTATGTTGCGGTGGTCGACGAAGATGCCCCGGTTCGGGGGCAGGGCCGGTTCGGAGAGATGCGGCCGAAGAAGAAGCTCGTTCCGCACCCCGACGAGCGCCGGTTCGACGCCGCCCGGGAGCTGTGCCGCCTCCGGCGCGAAGAGCATTTGAAGGGCGCGGACATCGTCGCGATCCTCATGGCGGAGCCCGACCGATACCCGATCGAGGGCGAGTGGACCTACAACAGGGTTGAGGGGCTGCTCGCGAACCCGAAGCTGTCCGGCTATCAGGTGTACAACCGGCGGGCGAACCGCACCGGCCGCGCCGGGTTCTCGAGGCGCAACCCCATTTCCCAGTGGGTGTGGTCGCCGAAGGTCGTGCACAAGCCGGTGGTGAGCCTGGAGGAGTGGATGCAGGCCCAGGAGGTCACCGCGGGACTGCGCGCGGGCGTCGAAGGCGGCCCGCTGCTGCGGATCCGGGCCGCGGCTTCCCGGCTCGGGCTCACCGTCACCGCGGTCAGCAGCAGCGCCACGCACACGCTGTACCGGATCGGGAACCGGCAGATCGTCCTGCCCTCCCCGGTGCCGGACACCCTCGTCCAGCAGGTCATCGAGGACTTGGGGAGCGCGGCGTGAGCGAGACCGTCGAGGGCCAGGCCCACCGGCGCGGCCGGACCTGGGTGACGCACCTTGCCGAGTACGGGGTGTACGCACACGGGCGGACGCTACGGGCGACGGAGGCGAACGCCGTGGAGGGGCTCGAACTCGTCGGCATGAGCGCCGAGGTCACGCTCACCCCGGTGACACCGGAGCTGGAGACGCTCCGGGCCGCCGACGACGCCCGCGAACAGGCCCTGCGTGCCGCGGTGCACTCCCTGGCTCTGCGGCGTACCACGCGGCGCGACATCGCCCTGGCAACACGGGCACCGGCCTGGCAGGTGAAGCAGATCCTCGCCGAGCAGGCGAAGAAGGACGGCTCACCGCCTCCTGCGGAGTCAGCCACGACAGCCGAGAGCACCCTATGACTGACGGACGTCCGTACGGGTTCCTGCGGCCCGCCGCTCAGGGTTCCTGGAACCTGCGGGTCTTTCCTTTCGATCCGCTGGTCCATCGTGTCGTCCGGACCTCCGAGGCTCCGGCCATTGTGGTGCCGAGCGCATGAGCAGCTACCGGGAGATCATGAAGCTGCTGGCGGCGAACACCGGCGCGAAGCGGATGAGCGAGGTCTTCGACAACTTCGTCGAGATGGCGGCGCTGGCTCTGCGCAACGCCGTGGACGTCCGCGGGAGCGAGTCCTGGGAAGCGCGCGAAGCGCAGTACCTCCAGATCGCCGGCGGCTACAGCAGAACAGAGCTGGACCGCTTCGCGCACACCCTGGCGCTGGTGACCACGGAGATGGAGCGCGAGCCCTGCGACGTACTCGGCCGCCTCTACATGGAGTTGGAGCTCGGCAACGAGCGGCTCGGCCAGTACTACACGCCCTACGACATCGCCCAGCTGATGGCCGAGATGCAGATCGACTCGGTGGTCGATCAGGTGCAGAGGGACGGCTTCGCCAATGTGTATGAACCCAGCTGCGGCGCGGGCGCGTTCATGGTTGCTCTGTCGCAGGCGATGCTCGAGCACGGCCTCAACCCACAGACGCAGCTGCATGTGACGGCAGAGGACATAGCACCGCAGGCCGTACACATGATCTACGTCCATCTGACGCTGCTGCACATCCCCGCGGTGGTGCGCCGTCGCAACGTTCTCACGCTGGAGACCTTCGAGTCGTGGCCCACTCCCGCTCATGTCCTGGGCTGCTGGAGCCGGAAGCGCAGGCTGGCCCGGGCGGTCAATGGATCGCGGCAGCTGATCATCACCACGCCGCAGGAGACCACCGAAAAACCCGCTGCTGCTCTGGAGGTGCAGCGATGACGATCACGCAAGAACGAACCGATCTCTCTGACGTCGAGAGCGACGAAGCGCATGCACGTGCGTGCCAGCTGGCGGTGTCGGCGGCGCGGGGCAGGACGGCGGAGCAGACCACACTGTCCGACGTGTCCACCGGTGCGGTGAAACTCCTCACCCGGTACATCCAGCACCGACCGGGTGAGACCGCAGCCATCCTCGGCGACATCTGCCTCAAGACCCGCGTGCGCCTGGGTGTGCATCCTTCCAAGACCGGCGAAGTGCTCCGCCGGTCCTTCCACCTGGACAGCGGTCTCGACGGCCGGACCATCGACACCCTGCTCGACATGGCCCTGCCCTCGGCAGCACAGGTATACCCAAGACGGTAGGCAAGGCCCGTACAACCGGTAGCCGCGGCGGCGGCACCGCGTCCTGCGCCTGCGCGGACGAGTCTCCCTCGGCGCTGGCAGGCTGTGTCCGGCACCCGAACGTGGAGAGGCGACCGATGCCCGACAACGACCGTCGCCAGGAAGACATCAGCGTCATGGACCAGGCGCTGGAGCTGTACTCCAGTGCTTCGGTCCTTACACTGCTGCGTGCGGCTCTTGAGTCTCCAGGCTGTGCCCGCTTCCATGAGCACCTCCTGCTCATCTTCGCCCGCTCTCTGGCGGCCCCGGCCCGGGACGGGCGGGCCGCGACCGTACGGGACCTGCCCGTCCTCCTTCACGCGGCCCTCCAAGCCGCCCGCAGGGGCATCACAACGCACCGCTTTCCGAACAGCCCCGCCGATGCCGTGCGCTTCACGCTCAAGGGGCGCCGGTACCTCGTCCATCCCGGCGACCTCGACCATCCGCTCCCCGTTCTGCGAAGTCTGCGAGACACAGCCGACGCCGTGGACGACCACCTGATCCAGGTCCGTGGCTTCGGCATCGACGATGTCCTCGAACTCGCCCTGCGTCACACCGACCACACCGTCGGGTGCCTCGCCGCGGCCTGGCCGCCGGCAAACGAAGCCGAACCGATGCGCGGGCAGATCACGTGTGAGGTGAGCGGGGCCGAGATCACGGCAGCTGCCGGACTCGGCATCGACCATCTGACTGCCGCGGCCGCCGACGGTCCGGAGCGGACGACGGCCGCGCTCGCCTACCTCACCCGGAACCTCAACGAACTTCCCCTCCTCTACGACCCCGGACTGCCTCTTCTCGGCCCCACCCTGCTCATCTCGGACGGCGAGCGGACAGTCCCCGTGCCTGCCTCTACCGCCCTGGAGGCTGTCACCGCGGCGGCCTCCGATCTGCTGGACGCCCACCCGGCACCGCCCGAGGCCCTGATGCGGCTGCGGCGCCGCGCGGCCACTCGCGTGGCAGGCCTGCTCGGTCTGGATCACGCGCCGGCCGAGCCGGAGGAGGTGTGCCGGATCAGCTCGTTGTCCCACCGTCTGGAGATCGCGATCGTTGCCACCCTCGGCGATGACCTGGCGGTCCTGGTGGAGAAGGCACGCACCGAGCTGTCGAGTGCACCAGCTGGTATGGGGAGGCTCGTCATCTACGCCGGCCCGAGGTTCCTGGGCCGCGAGGTGATCACCGACACCCTCTACGTCCACGTCGAGGAGCTCACCGAGATCTTCTCCGCGGCCGGCGGCGACCTGACGAAGGTGGCGCTGTGGGTGCTGGAGCTCACCGAGCACCCCGGTTGCGACGCCGTGGCGTACTACGACGTCCTCGACGCATGGACGGCCTGGTCCATGAAGGCAACGCTTCTGCCGCCCGGCCCCGCCGGCGAGGGCGGCGTTGTCGTGGAGCCGTGCGGGTGGGACGTCTCCTGGGAGCGAGCGGCCCTGTGGGCGCGCACGGACGATCTGCTGGCCGCGACCGGACTGCCGCCCGCGATCGACTGGGCAGACTGCCGCCTTGCCCCTGCTTCCGAGGGCGATGGCCAGTGGGCCGACCTGCGCCAGAGGCTCGACGAAGGCATCGTGAAGGCCTACATCAGCACGCACCCGCCGCTCGTCATCGTCGCCACGCTCGACTGCGACGAGCGGGCCTTGCTGGACGAGGCCTCCTTCGCCGGACTTGCCGACGGTATCCGGGGCACCCTCGCCGCAGACCCCGGCCTCACCCAGCACTTCACCCTGCCCGACCGCAGGCCGGTCCTTCTGCATCTGACCGAGACCGTCCAGGCCCACCCTCCGGCCGCCGACCTGGCGCCGGAGGTTCCGGACGATGCTCTGGCACTGCAGTTCGGCCTGGACGAGGAAGCAGCCCGCATCGACCTTGTCCTCGACCCGCTATTCCTGGCCCGCTTCACTGAGGACGGCCACCGTGTCCTCGGCCTCGTCCTCAACCACACCATCGGCCGCCTCCGCACCGCCCACGGCGCCGAGAACGGGCTCAGCCAGGCGGACTTCAGCAACGCGTGGGACGCGGCGGTCCCCATCCTCACCTGGTACGCCGGCGCCCCCTACGCACCGCCGCCCGCCCCGCCCCACTACCTGCCGAGCAGCACGCCTCATGTGCGTGTCCGCGCGCTGCGCGTCGCCGCCGACGCGGTGCGCGCCGCAGGCCTGCCGGCCGGCACGTTCACCGGCCGAGAGGCTGTGGGCCGCGAAGGACACGCCAGCCAGCTCCTGACCGCCCTGGAAGACGGTCTCACCGGTCAGCTCCGCGCCCACCGTCCCGACCTGGTGCCCGCACTGGTCCGCCACCTCAACGCAGCGCTCGCCACCCGCACTCAGGGCCGTCGGGAATCCCTGACCGGTCTGGTTCACGCCGGAGGAAAACCCTGGCAGGAAGAGGCAGAGCGGCGGGAGTCCGACGGCGCCGCCACCACCACCGCCCTGCAACTGCTGATCCAGCAGGCCCTGATCACCTCGCCGACCGGCGACACACCCACCGACCTCATCGCCCTGGCCGAACTGACCGCGCTGGCCGAACTCCTCCTGCGCACCGCGCTGGTCGCCATCCCCGCCAGCCGCGGCCTGCACCCGGCCACCCTCACCGTCCATCCCAGCGGCATCTTCACCCTCGACGGCACCACCACAACGTCAGACGCCGACAGCCCAGAACATCTGGGACTCGACATCGCGGCCTACCGCAACGCCCAGGAACAGGCCTGGTTCGCACGTGCCCGCCAGAGCCATCCCCAACCCCTTGCCCCCGAGGAACTGTTCACCGCCCGCCGCGGCAGGCGCACTCCGATCGCCTTCACCCGCCTGAACCCACCACCGGGCAGCACCCTGGCCCAGGCCGACCGCGACCTCACCGCCTGCTGGGGCTGCGGCCTCGACGGGCTCGCCGCCGTACTCGCCACCGCAGCCGACTGGCCCACCCGCCCGGACGGAACCGCCTTCACCAGCCGCCAGGACCTCGCCCGCGAGGCCGCAGCCTGGTCCCAGCTGCCCGAAACCCAGACTCGGGCCGCCGTCGACCAGTTGGTCCTCGACCCGGCCAACGCGGCCGGCTCCCTCGACCACGCCTACGCAGAGGTCGAGCGCCGCATCCGCCCCACCACCCACCCACTGATCACCCACGACGACGGCATCATCATCGCGCCTTGGCTCGTCCATACCTCCCAGCAGCTGTACGCCGCCGGTCTCGCTGACGGACGCCTGCCGCGCCCAGACGCTCCCGCGAAGGTGACCGGCCTTCTGGAGCGCCATCGCCAGCAGCAGAACAACCAACTTGAGACCGACCTCGCCCAGGCCGCAGCCCGCGCTGGCCTGCCCCACCTCTCCCGCCTCGACCGCGGGCCGGCGGCCGCCGCCGGCATACCCGGCCTCCCCGGTGAGGTCGACCTCCTCGTCGCCGACCCCCGGGGCCGGCTGTGGGTGATCGAGGCGAAGAACCCCCAACGCGCCGTCGGCATCCACAAGGTCGCCCAGAACCTCGGACGGTTCACCGGCTACCGAAAAAAGCTGCTGGCCAAGGCCGAAGTGATCCGCGCCCATGCTGCGGCAGCAGCACGGGCGTGCGGCGTCCAGACAGCGCGGGACTGGACGGTCACACCCCTCTTCGTCACCCGGAACATCGATCCCGCCGCCTTCACCACCGATCCTCAGATCGCCTTCACCACCATCGACCACCTCGCCGTCCTGCTGGCCGACGGCACAGAACCCAAGGCCGGATGGAACCAAGCACCCGCCTGTCCCTGACCCGACACCGCCCCCTTCCATCCGCATGCCCGTCCCCGCCGGACACTCCCATTCCGGCCGGACTCCTTCGCCACCGAACTGGGGGCTCCGGACGGGCGGGCCGCCGCCGGGCGCCCGCCAGCGCGGCCCGGCGCGCGAAGGGCACGCACCAGTGCGAGCGTGGAGGAAGGAGCGATACCCCAGGCTTTGCGCTGGGTGCACAGGATGGAGCACGGTCATGGCTCGGGCGATATGGACAGGGGTGGTGACCTTCGGATTGGTGAGCTGTCCGGTAGGGCTGTACACGGCCACCGACGACCACACCCTCCACTTCCACCAGCTCCAGCGGGGCACCTCCGACCGGATTCGCAACCAGCGAGTGAACGAACGCACCGGCAAGGAGGTCGACACCGGCGACATCGTCAAGGGCTACGAGATCGACGAGGGCGAGTACGTCGTGGTCGAACCCGAGGAACTCGACGACATCGCGCCCGGCCGCTCCCAGACCATCAACATCAGCGACTTCGTCGACCTCGTTCAAATCGATCCGGTGTACTTCGACCGCACCTACTACATCGCCCCGCGCGGCAAGGAGTACACCAAAGTCTACGAGCTGCTGCGCGCCGCCCTGGCCGAGGCGAACAGGGCCGGGATCGCCACATTCGTGATGCGGGGCAAGCAGTACCTGACCGCCCTGCGCGCGGAGGCCAAGGTCCTGGTCCTGCAGACCTTGCACTGGGATGACGAGGTCCGCGACCCCGGCAAGGAACTGCCCGAGCTGCCCGCCGGGCGCGCCGGGCGCGGCAAGCAACTCGACATGGCACTTCAGCTGATCGACGCCCTCAGCACCGACTGGGACCCGACCCGCTACCACGACACCTACGAGGAGACGGTCCGCGAACTGGTGAAGGCCAAGGCCGAGGGCCAGGAGATCACCGTGGCGCAGGAGCCGCCGACCGCGACCAACGTCGTCGACCTCATGCAGGCCCTTCAAGACAGCCTCAGCACTGCCGGCGGCGGTGAACGCAAGCCGAAGGCCACACCCCGCAAAACCGCGCGCCCGGCGGCGAAGACGGCATCCAGAAAAGCCCCGCCGAAGCATGCGCACGCGTCGACCAGCCGCTCCCGCGCCACCGGCACGAGCAAGGCGGAACTACAGAAACTGAGCAAGACAGAGTTGTACGAGCGGGCGACCGAGCAGAGGGTCCCGGGGCGGTCCAAGATGAGTCGCGAGCAGCTCATCAGCTCACTTTCCGGTCCCCGACACCGACGCAGCAAGAGCCCTGCCTGAACGGCCGCGAGGGCTCGCCCCAGGGCACCAGCGGCGTCGCGGGGGGACCGTGCGGAAAGGACCAGTCAGTCGGTGCCTCTTCCGGGACCGCATCCCCCGGCTGACGCGTCTGGGAGGCATAGCAACGCTGGGCGCACTACCGTCGTACGCGCCTTGCCTTGAAACGACGGTGGGGCTTCGGGCGGCCCTCACCACGCGCCCTGGTCAAGGGCCGCCCTCCACCGCCCTCGACGGGACGTCGCCGACAGTCCCGTCGTCCAATCAGCGCATCGATGGACGTGGTCACCGATGCCGGGCTCCGTCTCACCTTCCGGTGCGGCACGCCAAAGGGCCTCAGCTTCCTGAGGCTGTCGGCGCGATCCGGATCTTCTCGGACGAGGGCGTCTCAGGAACCACGGCAGGCGCTGACCGCCCCGGACTGCGCGAGCTGGTGGCGGAGCTGCAGGCCGGCGACGAAGTCGTCGTCTGGCAGTACGACAGGCTCGGACGGACCCTCGAGGCGATACGGGTCGTCGTTGAGCTGATCACCGCGAAAGGTGCGACGCTGCGCAGTCTCACGGAGTCCTCCGCCGAAGGGCTGTTCTCGCTGAAGTTCATGATGGCCGTTGCCGAGTGCGAGCACGCCTGGAAGCTGGAGAAGCAGGAGCACCGTCGGCCGCCGGCGAGAAAAGAAAGATCCCCGCGGAGACGTGCGCTCCACGGGGATCTTCGGCGTTCAGAGTGGGTGTCAGGCACACCGTTCGATGCGCGTGGCCCCGGAGTCGTCCTGGAGCCCGGTGGCCAGGTCGTACCAGGAACCGCTGCCCAGCCGGACCAAGGTCTTTTCCTCCCGACCTCCCCAGCCGGGGATGGCGGGGACGTCGCGCCGGTCGAGAACCGCGGTCGTGCAGATGGTCTCCTCGGTGTTCTCGTCGAGGCTCTTGACGACGACCTTGTCGCCGGCCTGAAGGTTCGCAAGATCGTTCGTGCTGATGGTGCTGGTGCTCATGGCGCTGTATTTCTTTCGGATCGGATCTGGACTGCGATTTCAGTTCTGGGGTGCGCCCATGAGCGCCTTCTTCGCGCGGCGCTTCTCGGCAAGAGCCCGGAGGGTACGCAGGAGGATCCACCAGCACATGCCGCTGAAGGCGATGCTGACGATGATCGGCGTGTACTGGCCGGTCATGACGCAGAAGACTGCCGTCGGTGCGAGGACGATCACGTTCGTCGCGATCATGAGGGTGAGGAGCACCCGGCCGATCGTCTTGGCGGCGCGGTCGCGCAACGTCGAACCCGCGGTGATGGTGGTGGCGTTCATGCGCTGGGTCCTTCCTCGATGATGTAGATCTTCTCGGCGACGTAGGCGTCGTCCTGCTCCTCGGCTGCGCTCTCGACTTCATGGGAGATCTGGCTGATCACGGGGATCAGCGTCAGCCGGTCGATCGGGTAGGCCGTGCGGATGGTGATCACGGCGGTGGTGAGGCCGGCAGCAGACGGGAACGTCACGCCGTCGAGCTCCGCTTGTGCGCCACGGATGCTGTAGTTCGCCGCAATGGGCACCGTGTGCCGCGGCAGCTCCGGCATCTGTTCTGCGCGTGCGTGCAACGCGGCGCTCACTGCGCCATGAACATCAGCGAACTCGCTGGCGTGCAGGACCACCGGCGCAGCGTGCTCGTAGCCCGCCGCCACCTCGAAGGCGACCTTGGCGGCCTCGACGGCGCGCGTCGGACAGTGCGGTCCCGGGTAGACCTCGTCTCGCCCCGTCATCTCAGAGCACAGGCGGCAGTGCGCGGGCCCCAGGTCCGGAACGCAGTCGCAGCGCATGTGCTCCGTCTGTCGGGGATCAGTGGGTTCGAGGGGCTGGCTCATGGCTGTACTCCTGGCGCTGGACGTGATCTTTCGAAGACCAGACCGGATCAGCTCCGCTGATCAGACAAAGAGAGACCCCCGCCCAGCGAGCGTGATGCTCAGCAGGCGGGGGTTGTGCGGAGCTCAAGGAACCGGCAGCCGGCCGTTCGGGGCGGCCTGCACCGGGGGCGGGGTTCAGCGCAGGCCCATGCTGGCCTCGATCGCGTCGCCCTCCTCCTGCTGGTCCTGCCAGCAGGGCTCGCATGGGTCGCTCTCGGAGCACTCCGGGCGGGGCTGGCCGTTGGGGCACAACTCACCGGCGGCCCCGGCGGGCTGGGCGGGGGTTCCGCCGGTGCCGCACTCGCACGTGTGGGCGCAGCGCTCACAGTCCTCGCAGACCTGGTGCGGGCAGCAGCCGCAGGGCAGGAACCGGTTCGGCGGCAGGGTGCAGCGGTGCGTGGCCTCTGCGGCGGCCGCGGCCTCGGCCTCGTCGCGCTCCTCGCGCTTGCTGAGGAGTGCCTTCACGCAAGCCTGGCACGACACGTCGGTGCCGGGGGCCTCGAGGCTGCTCTCCCTGTCCTGCGGGAAGTACGTGCCGCACGCGCCGGTGTCGCCGATGCCGCCGTCCATCTGCCTGGTGGCGTGTACGGCGTACCCGCGGTTCGCCTTCTTCCGGCTCGGGTAGCCGTCGCGCCCGGCATCCCGCTCCAGCTTGGCCAGGGCCTGGCGTACGGCGTCGGCGTCGGCGTCGGTGCGGATCCCGACGGCGCGCAGCGACTTGCACGGCCACGGCACCTGACCGCCGATCGTGTGCTCGTTGCTCCGGCACTCCGGCCGGTGCGTCCCCTTGCAGACCTTCGGCGTCGCGCAGCACCCGTGCCGGGGGTTGGCCGTCTTCGGGTGCAGGGCGAGCATCGCGCCCTGGAGGCGGAGCGCGCCCACCGCGGCGGCGGCCCGGACCGCGTCCTCGTGGGCGTCGAGGAGCGCATTCGCCTCCTCGTGGAACATGGGCCCGCCGGCCTCGGGGGCGACGAGTTGGTTGAAGATGGGGCGCCGGGTCCCGTTCACAGTCGGATCCGGGGCCTGCCCGCCCAGCTCGTCGGCCTGGTCGTCCAGCCGCAGAGCGGAGATGAGGATGGCGTCGTGGGTCTTGGAGTCGGCCGTGTCCGGCAGGTTCAGTTCCGTGCGGCGCAGGAACTTCGCGGCCCGGCGCAAGGCGGGGATGTCCTTCGGGGTGAATTCGACGGTGGCCATCGGTGTCCTAACGTCTCAGTAGCCCTTGCGGGCCGCCGCGCGGGCCTGCACTTCGGCGTCACGGTCGGGGATGGTGGCGAGGAGTTCGCCGGGGCTCGCGGCCCTGGCGAGGGACTTGGTACGGGCCGGGTCGGCGTACAGGGTCCACACGTCGCCGCCCATGCGGGGCCAGTAGGAGAGCTGCCAAAACCGGCGGTTGGCGTAGCAGATCTGCCAGGAACGCGGGCCGGACGGGTGCGCGCTCACACCGGCCGGGAGGTCCGGCAGTTCCGGCGGGGGACCGTACGCGCGGTCTATGTAGGCGAGGTGTTCGGCGGTCGGCACGATGGCGACGCGCACCGTGTGCGGCCACCGGTGCCCCTCGGGCACCATCGGCGCCCACTCCTTCCACTGCACCTCGCTGCTCGCGCTGCCGGTGTACGGCGCCCAGGCCGCGCCGCGCGCGTAGTTGAAGCCAAGCCGCATCAGGTGCCATCCGGCGGCGGTCTTCAGTCCTTCCGTGTTCGCGCCGTCGGTGATGGTGTCCAGGTAGATCCCGGCCGGGTCGTTCTCCCGACCGGCTGGGCCGCGCTCCGTGAGCGGGATCATGTGGCGTTCCGCCGTGCTGCCCTCGGCGGTCATCAGCCGCAGCGTGGCGCCCCCACCGGCGAGCGGGTACGCCATCCGGATTTCCGCTACGGTCGGCAGGGCGGCGAGTTGGCCCGCACGCATCCGCTCCAGCCGCTCGTCCATGGTGGCCGCCACCTGGGTACGCTCGCTGCCCTCGGCGGCCATACGCCGCGCGGCGCCGTGTGCACGGGTGCCCTGGTCGCGAGTTGCCGGCGCGGATGTCACAGTTGCGGCCGTCTTCTCCCGCTCGTGGGCAACCGCGCCGACCGCCAGCGCGAGCGCGCCCTTACGGGTGGCGCTGTGGCTGCCGACCTGCCGCCGCTCGCCACCGACTTCGCGCACCATCCAAACCAACTCCGCGTTCCTGGTCACCTGGTACGCCGCATAGGTGCGCTGCGGGAACCGGCGGCCGTTGAGCGTCTCATCGGGAAGGTCGAACAGCCAGCCGTCTACGCCGTATTCGGCGCCCTCCGGCGCACGGCCGTTGGTCGGCGTGTACCGGCGGTACGAGCGGGTGACGATCTCCCGGACGGTGCTGCGGGCCTGCGTGGTCATGCTGGGGGATCCTCTCGGGTTGCTGCCGTGGTCGGGTTCGTGCTGAGTGCCCCCGGCCGGTCTCGAACCGGCCGACCCGCCCGCACTCGTCGCAGGGTCGGGGGCGCCATGAGGGTTAGAACGGGGGACAGCACAGGGGGCCGGTGCACTCGTGCGCGGCGGCCTGCGCCTGCGCGGCCTGGCGCTCGCGCTCGGCCTGATCGCTGCGCATGATGCGCCGGGCGACACACGGCGCGTTGTCGCACGTGGTGTGCCCCTTCAGGGCGTCGGTGGAGTCGTCGAAGACCTCGATCAACCCGTAGTCCTCGCACCAGCCGCACAGCGGCTCCGGGGCGTGCAGGCTCTCGCCGCTGACGCACTCGATCCAGCTGGACGAGTCGTACCAAGCGCCCTGCCCGTCGGCCTCGATCCACTCGATAGCACGTGCGCAGTGCAGACAGGTGTACTTCGGCTGCGGCAGCGTCAGCCCGAAGTGGTCGGCCACGGCGGCAGCGCACTGCCCGGCCTGCATGCCCGCGCTCGCCGTGGGCTTGTGCTCGTCACCAAACCCGTTGAACACGAACCGGGTTGACTCGTCGTCGGTGACCGCGGCGGCCACGGCCCACAGTGCGACCGTGGGCAGGTCGTAGTGATCGGCGAACCGGCGCCCCTCCGGGGTGCGGACAGACGGGTCGGCCACACAGTGAATCCACACCCGCGCACGCCCCGGCACGCTGCACACTACGTACTCCGTGGGCAGGCCGCGCCACGGCTTGTCGACGTGGTGCACGATCCCGAGTGCTTCGAGCGCGTCACGGAGCATGGCGCCGGTGTGGCTGTTGTACGCGGGGCGCGTCTTGGTGAGGCTGGGGCGTGCGGTGAACGTGGACATGCGGGATTCTCCTCGGGTTGGTTCGGGTTCCGTGGCCGTGGACGCCCCGCCCAGGTGCAGTGCGCCGTAAGGGGGTTGGGGTGTCAGGCGCCCTGGCCGGTCAGGCCGCGCGCGGTGCGATATGCGGGGATCAGGTCCCAGATGGAGCCGAGCCGGTACCACCAGAAGAGTTCAGGAGCTGGCGCCGGTGCGGTGTTCGCGGCGGGCGCGCAAGGTCGCGGCGTGCAGCTCGGCTGCGTAGCGACAGATCATCACCCACGTTGCCCGGTTTCCGTTGGCGAGTGTGTCGCGGAAGTGGTCGGCGGCAAGCCATGCCTGACGGTCCGCCCAGTCGGCTGCCGAGCCGTCGTCCCTTCGGGCGGCGAAGTCGAGGTGCCGGGCGGCGTTCATGACCGCCATGTGGCCTTCGGGGCACAGGTCGGGCAGGCTGGTTGCGGGGTCGCGGGCGAACATGTCCCCGGCGGGCGGGTTCGGGTCGAACGAGATGTCACGGTCGACGGCGTAGAAGCACGAGCGGATCTCGACGAGGTAGCGGGTGACGAGATCCCACGTGAGTTCGCTGCCGTCGCCGACGCGAGCCTTGAACGTGGCGGCGGCGTGGCGGGTGAGGTGCGCGGCTGGGGCGAGGTACTGCCGGTCCCGGTGGCGGCGGAAGTCCTCCAGCCGTACGGCCGCGTCGAAGAGCATCATGTGCCCGGAGTAGGCGTGATCCGACAGCGACGATCCCGGCCGTACCTGCGCCGGAGTCTGCGGCGGCTCCGGCAGCCCGGCGTCTTCCCCTTGACCGGCCGCGGGTGTCTCCTCGATGAGCGCCTCCGCCTTGGCAAGAGGGCTGCCAGGGCGCCAGGCGATCACACACAGGCCGGATTCGTAGCCGCCTTCGACCACCCACCCCGCTTCACGGAACCGGTCGGCGTGGATCTTCTTCTCCACCAGCCACGTGCCTTCCTGGATCTTTGCCGCGCCCTTGGTCAGGTGCGGGTAGCGGTGCGCCCAGCGGGTGTGCTTGCCGTTCAGGAGGGCGAAGATCTTCACCATGCCCGGGTACTCCCCGGGCACGACCCATGCGCCGCGGGCCTCGTTGGCGTCGTACGTAGGCGGCTCGTCCTCGTCGTACTCGTCACGCAGCAGCGCCAGCTTCAGCGACATGTGGTGGCGCTCAGTGCCCGCGAGCACCGCGAGGGCGGCCTTCACTTCCTCGTTTTCGGAGTCCTTGGGCAGGCTGCCTTTCGTGCCGTTCGCGAACCGGCCGACCACCACCCCGTCAACCGCTTCACGCCGGCGCCACACCTCGTCCTGCGCGGCCTGGTCGGTAGGGCGCAGGTGGGGCAGGACGTTCGCCTGTGGTGCCGGGACCGGCCGCACCTCGACGACGTCGGCCACGGCCGGCGCGGACCCGGGGGACGGCGTGAGCGGGGACGGCCCGGTGACGTCCGGGATACGCAATTCGGTGCCGCCCGTTCCGGAGTGCTCCCCGCCGCTGGTGTCGTCGTGCTGGTCGTTCGCGGCTTCGCGGTCGATGGCGTCCATCGCGGCGAAGGCGGACGTGTCGCGGCCGGTGGTGATGGTGCCCTCGATCTGCTTGTCGCTGTAGTAGTCGAACGACTGCCACCGGGTGGGGGTGATCCGGGAGACGCGGACCGAGCGTGTGACGGATTTCCCGTCGGCGTCGGTGTACTGGTGGCCGAAGACGTAGCCGTTGCGGTCTT
Organism: Streptomyces sp. NPDC088254; assembly: GCF_044740925.1. Taxonomy (NCBI): domain Bacteria; kingdom Bacillati; phylum Actinomycetota; class Actinomycetes; order Kitasatosporales; family Streptomycetaceae; genus Streptomyces; species Streptomyces sp. NPDC088254. The sequence continues at coordinate 227,216 of NZ_JBIURQ010000006.1, forward strand.
TGCGGTACTTGGGCCGGATACGTCCGGTGCTCATGATCTTTTCTGGGTTCCTTGTCTGATCGCGTGGTGCGATGGGTGTGTGGGTGGCGTCCGGCCGCCCGTGGACGGGGCAGCCGGTCGCGGGGTCAGCGGGTCTCGGCGGTGAGGTCTACCACGCGCTGCTGGTAGGCGACCCAGACGCTTTCGGTGTCCAGGCTGGGGCCGGTGGTGTAGCCGGTGGGGGAGGAGGCATGCGCCCACGTGCCATGCGCGGTGACGACTTCCCGGTACTCGGTGCGGCTGGCCGGGTGGGAGGCGATGGTGACCCACTGCGCGCCGGTCAGGGACGGATAGGCCGCCAGGTGGGCGGCGACGGCCGATGCCATGGCATCGGCGGCGGCGGCCGGGTCGGTGATGTCGGCGGGCGCCTCGGTGAGGTCGCAGTGCACGTGACGGGTGTTGAAATCGTCGGTGATCACGGCACTGATGCCGAACAGTCCGGCCAGCGGTACGTCATAGCCGGACACCGTGTAGTGGCCGGTGTGGGAGTGCGCCTCGATCCACACGCCCGGCTGGCCTGCAGCGGTGGTCACCAGGGAGGCACCGGGCAAGGAACGCCAGGGCTTGACCACGCGGAAGGTGACACCGTGCTCCGTCAGCGCGGCCTTGAGGATCGCGCCGGTGCGCTCGGCGGCGGCGGGGGCGGTCTTGCTCAGGTCGTGGGGCCAGGAAGTCATGGTGTACCTCTCACATCGATGGGGTGTGGGTGGGGCTGAGTGCGTGCGGCCTGGTTTGACCGGGCAACCGGCCTACCGGGCGGCGCGGGTGGATCAGAAGAGCGGTGCGTCCTGGTCCGTGCGGAGCGGCAGGGACCAGACCGGCGCTGATCGCCATACGGCGCTCGGGGCTCACCCGCCGCTGGGGGGGCACGCGGGGTCCGTGCCTCTGGGGTGGGGGCGGCCCGACCGGCCGCAGCCTCCGCCGTGGCCTCCGTGCGCGCGGTCTCGGCCGTCTCCTGCTCCTGGGTGGCCTCCGCCTCGACCGGCGCAGCCTCCGTCTGCCCGAGGGTGCCGCCCGCTCCGTTGCGGTACTCCGCCGGGGCCGGAGCCTCAGGGGTGTTGCCGTCGTGCAGTTCGGCGACCGCCGCGATGCGGGCCGCCTTGCCGCGCGCCGTGCACGGGTCCTCTGTCCTGAAGACCAGACCGGATCAGCTCCGCTGATCAGGCAGAAAAAGAGAGACCCCCGCCCGGCGAGCACCATGCTCAGTCGGCGGGGGCTCTGCGGAATTCACCTGCCGACGCCCAGAGGCAAGCCCCAGTCGGCTACGGCTGGATGCTGCCGTCCGGCACGAGGATCGTGATCCGGTCCTGGCACAGCTGCTGGCTTCCTGCGTCCGTGCCTTCCTGGTCGGGCCCGATCTTCAGCCGACTCCTGTCGTGCGGGTCGCCGGTGTAGCTCGGCTTCGACGCATCGACGGGCTCGACCGTGCAGCGCAGCCGCTCGACGCGCGGCGTTTGATCTGCTTCGTGTGGATCGATGAGTCGGACCGTGATGTCGTTGTCGAAGGTCTTCTGGTACCAGAGGAAGCCCGTCGGCCTCTGCTCCTGAGTGGTCACCGTGCCGGGCACGACGACGTCCTGGTCCTGGACCGTCGTGTAGTCGTAGCTGATGTCGGACGGATACTCCGAGGCGGTCGTGGCCCTGTAGTAGCTGCCGTCGGTGCGCTTGACGAGCTTCTGCACGGGGTCCGCGACGTAGACGATCTTCGTGTTGGCCATGGCGGCGCGGTCCTGGGTTTCCTGGCTTCTCATCTGGTTGCCCCAGATGACCAGGGTCGCGACCAGGGCGGCGATGGCCGCGATCGCGATCGCCCAGCCGCGAAGGAGCGAGCGCCTGTGTAAGGGGATGTTGTGCATGGTGGTGGTCTCTCTCTTTCTGCTGGTGCTCAGGCGGTTCCGAGGTCGCTGCGCATGCGCAGCCGCTTGGCGAAGAAGCCGGCCTCGATCTCGAAGTGGCCCTGGTGCAGCTCGTAGAGCGCGGGGCAGACGGGCCCGGAGGCCCAGGCCTGGACCGCTTCCGGGAAGAGGTCTCTGCCGTCTCAGGCGAGGTGCCAGGCCTGGCAGTAGTAGACGAGCTTCTGGAGCTTCATCGCGGTCATCGCCGGCCGATCGGGCTCGGCCGCGGCGCGCTTCTGCAGGATGTACTCGGCGGCGGCGAAGACGGATGTCTGGGACTCGGCCACCGCTTCAGCTGTCATGTCGCTCTGGTCACCACCAGTGCCGGAACAGGTAGTGGCCGCGCGGCAGCACGCCGCGGCGGATGAGGTCGGCGAGGACCAGCCTCAGCGACGGCGAGAAGGCGCGATCGGCGAAGAACCGGTCCTCGAACACGGCGTTCTCAAGGTCTTGCGTCGCCGGCGGGTTCGCCCCGACGGTGGCTGGTGTGTTCTCGTCGGCGACGCGGATGCTCAGCCAGTAGTCCAGCTCCGTCATGCCGGTCTTGAAGGCGCTCGCGCCGGTGCGGGAGTCCCAGCCCAGGTAGATCTTGGCGCCGTCGAGGTCGCCGAGTGCCTGCAGGTAGTCCTCATCGGAGGTGAGTTCGTAGAGCTTCACGCTGTCATTGCCGATGTGCTCGTCGTCCCGCTGGCATCCGCGCAGCGAGCTGTACGGCTTGCCGTAGACGCGCTCGACGATGGCCTCGATCGCAATGTATCCGTTCTCGGCGGTCACAAGATCAGCGTGCGGTTCCAGCGTGTAGATGCTGCGGGGCGTGTATTCGGGCGCATCAGGCATGACGGAGCCTCCTATGGGTGGTTCGGTGGTGGTTGCGGGGACGAGCGCGTGCGGCTCAGTACTCGCCCCGCAGGAGGTCCGCCAGAGCCTGGGCATGGGCGTTCTTCGCCTGCTCGACGGCGGCCTGCTCCTGGAGCGAGTGGATCTTCTCCCCCGCCTGGATGCGTTCCTCGACCGCGTCCATGGCGAGGATCGCCGCAGCGAGTTCGAGCCGGGCGTCTGCCAGGCGGCTCTTCAGCTTGGGGTGCTTGGAGGTCATCACGCCGAGGCGGTGCACGGCGGCGACCTTCTGCTCTTCGCTGATGGTCATGGTGCTACGCCTCCTTGAGGCTCTCCCAGATCTCCCTGCACTCCGGGCAGACCGGGTACTTTTCCCGGTTCTTCGACGGGACCCACTTCTTGCCGCAGAGGGCGAAGACGGGCTCACCCGTCGTGGAGGAGCGGACGATGTCCTCCTTGCCGACGTAGTGGCTCAGGCGGTTGTGGTCACCAACGCCGTCGTCCTTCACCCGCTCCTCGTTCTCGACGATCAAGTCGAAGAGGGCGTCGGTGTCCGTGTTGGTGCCAGGGTGGTCGAGGGTCGTGCTCATGCTGCGGGCTCGACGAGGTCGATCTTCCGGCCGCGGGCCAGCTCGGCGGCCGGGACGACGATTCGGTAGCCGCCGACCGGGTAGCTCGGGTGGTCGGAGTACACGACGGCGCAGGTCCAGGAGCCGGAGTGGCGCTTGCGCGGCACGGGCTCTTCCTCGACGCCGTCGGGCAGAGCGTCATTCCGGAACTCGATCGGCACCACGACGACGCGGTAGGACTGGTTCGTGCGCGGCGGCTCCCAGGGCAGCTCGACGAGCAGGTCCTTGGGCCACTCTTCGATGGTCACGGGAAGGGTGGACAGGTAGTGGTTCAGCGAGCCTTCGGGGGCCTGGGTCAGCCGGGCCTGCTCCTGCTCTTCGGTCTCGATGAAGCCGATGCGGCTGAGGAAACTGTGGCCGCACGGTAGCGGCCCCGGCGGGTGGTCGGTGGTCGGGCGGGTCATTACCAGTCGTCGCCCCCGGCCACGGGGCCGTCAGGCGTGATCACGACCCCCCGGCCGTCCCACAGGGCGTCGTTGAGGTCCTGGTCCTGGTCGGTGGTGGGGTCGGTGTCGGTGGTCATCGGTTCCTCCTGGGGCCAGGCGCCGGCATTTCGTGCAGGGGCCCGGCGGCGTTCGGTCAGGCTGCCGTGGTTCTTGGCCTTCGGCTTCCGTCCGATCAGGTCCGGCAGGAGGAAGGCGAGTCCCATCGTCGCGAGGGCGGCAGCGAAGACGATGAGGATGATGGGCAAGCCGGGCATGGTCTGGAGCGTGTTCATCGGCGTGGTTTCCTTCGCGACCGCAATAGAGGGGAAGAGGAAGGCAGGGCGAAGAAGCCGCTGGTCAGCGCGTCTCGCTGTAGCCGCACTCGGAACACGTGTGCGTGACCTTCTTGGCCTTCTTGCTGGCGCGGACGCCGTGGGCGTTCGACTCCATGTCGACGGCGCAGTTCGGGCAGTTCATGGCTCGGCTCCTGACGTGACGAGGATGTTCTTCAACGCCAGATCCGGATCAGCTCCGCTGATCCCTTGCGCTCACTGCCTTCACGGGACGAGCAACGCGAGCCCGAAGAAGAAAAAACAGCACCCCGGCGCAGCTGCTGCCCGAAGGCAGAGCGCGCACCGGGGTGCTGGGGAAGCCGGAGCCGCGGAGATCTCCAGGGACGCGCCGCAGGGATCAGCTGCAGCGCTCAGGAATCGAACCTGTTCCGCGGTCGGTCTGCACGGTGTGCCCACTGGCGTACGCCGAGGATCAGTCGGCGCACTGCGGATTCGAACCGCTCCGTGCAGAAGTCTGTGGCGGGCCTACTGGGTCAACCGTCAGGCGGCTTCCCGGAATTCCTCAAAGGTGACGGGCTGCGCCGCCTGGCGGCCAGAGCCGAATGCGCCGGCCCAGCGGCTCAGGTAGCGGGCCGCGGTCTAAAGAGCGCATGGATATCGCGCTCGAGCGGGATAGCGCGGCACTCCGCAGGGGCGTGGATGCGCTGACCCGCGAGTGGGCGCACACCATGACCGGGCTCGGCGCAAGTTACCGCACGCTGGCCGACCCATTCGAGAAGATCGTCATCGTGGACCGGCGAGTCGCATTCATCCGTGACTATGTCGGCGGGGACCAGACGCCGGAGTATGCGGCGTGGCAGGTACCCGACCGGCCCGTGGTCGCGCTGCTCGGCGCCGTGTTCGATGAGCGATGAGGACGATGATGAACGGGGTCAATGCGGGTTCGTCTCCTCGATCTGCTTGGCCACCTTGATGGCGTTGGCGACCCACCAGCGGTGCTGGCTGGCATGGATGGTCTGGTCGGTGGGGATGCCGTGCCTCTTCGCGATGTTCCACAGGCCCTGGTCACCAGTACAGTCGTTGTCGTCGTGGACGTGACCGGGTTCGGTGTTCTCGCAGTTCCAGCCGACCAGGACGGCCCACAGCAAGGCGTCCAGCTTGTCGGCAGTCCAGTCCCGGGAGTCCAGGGTGAGGCGGGTGCGGAGCGCCTCGAGGGAGGCCTTGACGCCGAGGAGGGCGGGGACTGCGGTCGTGTAGCCGAGCATCGCGGCCCGCATCACGTCCCGGGTGTCCTGCTGGTCGGCTTCCGCGTCCTCGACACGGTCGTACAGCTCGGTGAGCGTGCCCTCGGTGTGCTGCTCGAGCGGGATCCGGTGTGCGGGTTCGGGGATGGGTGGTGCGGGCGGCAGCTTCCCGAGTTCGGTGAGGAGGTGCTGCTCCCACAGAGCGCGCAGGACGCCGTGCCAGCGCTGCGGGGCCGGAGTCCATTCACACGCGCAGTCCACAGACCAGCGGTCGTTGGGAAGTTGCACGCGGCGCGGCCAGTGCGCGGTGACGATGTCCTTGTGGTCGGGGCAGATGTGCCCGCCGGCGGGGAAGATGGTTCCGGAGCCGAGTGTGGCCCATCCTTGGCCGGACCATTCGGGGCGGGCCGGCTGCATTCCGGTCATGGTGGCGATGGAGTCGTACTGTTTGAGGCAGCCGGGCACCAGGCAGTTGCGCAGGGCGGGCTGATTGAAAAGCGCCTCGTGGATGGCGTCGTCGACAGCGTTCTCGGGGGTGGTGTCTTGGCTGGCTGCTTCGGTCGGGCTGATCAGGTTCAGGAGCCGCTCTCTGGCGGCAGTCGTGTTGGTCACGTGGTGGGCTCCTTGTTCTCGAGGGTGTTGCGTACGGCGTCCATGGCGGCGTCCCAGCCGTTCTGCCACTCGCCCGGTCCGGCGACGTCGCTGGGCGGGTCCGCCTCGATGACGTCCGTGACGCGCTTCTTGGCGTGCTTGTAGGTGTCGGACGCGACCTCGGCGAGCTGGTGGGCGAAGGCGTCGGCGAGCTGCTCGGCGCGCTCCTTCCCGGTGACGTAGGCGAGTTCCTGTACGAGTTCGTCTCGGGGTGTGGTCATCAGGTCTCCGGGTTGTTGGTGTGGGCGTGTTGGCCGATCCAGTCGACGGTGGCGAGGAACGTGAACGCGACGGTGATCGCGGCTATGAACAGGCCGGCCATCAGGTGTCCTGGCGCACGGGACCGAAGACGTCCGGGTGATCGGCCTTCCACTGCTGCCAGTGGGGAGACGGCTCGTCACCGAAGGAGTGGACGCGATCCATGACCTGCTCCAGCGACAACCTGCCGGTGACTTCCCGCGACTCCGATCCCGGCGGGCCAGGCACGAATGTTGGCCCGTAGATCCACGAGCATCGGCGGTAACCCCAGTCGTTCTCCGCGTACTTCAGGAACACTGTGGTGTTCCAGCCGGAGTCGACGTCGAGCGCGCGCTGGTCCATCTTGCGGGCGTAGCCCTGGTTGCCGAACCAGTAGTGCCGGTGCTCCTGGAGGAAAGAGACGAGCATCTTCGCTTCGGCGTCTGTCGGGCGTTCGGCGCTGGCGAACGGCCACGGTGGGTCGAAGGTGTTGCCGGTGTCGGCGCTGGTTCCCAGGTACGCGGCGACGTAGTGCCAGGTGGGATTGAAGCTGGTGACCACTGGGATGCGTAGCGCGGTGAGCGGGTCGTCCTGCTTGGCGTCCGTGCCGAAGGGCCAGTCGGTGTCGGTCATGGGGCGGCTCCAGAAGGCGGGGAAGGCGCAGTTTTAAGGTGGCGTGGTTGCGGGCCGACGTTGCCCCGGCCACGAACGGGGCCGGGGCCGGGGGTGGTTAAGCGGCTGCGGGATGAAGCGCGGTGACTGATCCGATCCCGACGTGCAGCGCGATCGGCCGCCAGTCGCCGATCGGCACCAACGCGTACCCGTTGCAGTCCCAGTGCTGGCAGTCGTCGAAGCGTGCGCACTCGTGCACGCGGAACTCCTGGCCGTGAAGCTGCTCGATGGAGCCGTGGTAGCGGACCTGCGTGCCCTCCTCGAGCCATACCGGGCGGACGGGCTGCGGGGCCTTGACGGGCTCCGGGGCGACGTCCACGGGCACACCGTGGCCGGCCTGCTGCCGGGCGTGGACGACCTGGGCCGCGCCGTGGCGCAGGTTGCGGGTCCAGGCCGCGGAGAAGAAGTCGGCGTTGGCCGGGTCGTACCACTCGACGTGCACGCGGGTGCCCGCGCCCTGGAACAGCACGCCGACGACGTCGCCCTGGTGGACGACCTTCCAGCCGTTCACGGTGAGGCGGAACGCGTCCTCGTCGATGCCGCGGGTGTTGAGTGCGTCGGTCGCCCATTCCCACTCGGCGACCTCGGCGCGGGTCATGGCCTGGTCGCAGCGGGGAGATCGCGGGCGCTGGCGACCTTCAGGCAGGCCGCGGGCAGGTCAGTGAATGCGTCCGAAGTCCGTGAGCTGGACTCCGTGTTCCCTGGCGACGGCCATGAGGTCGTCGAGCAGGTAGTAGGCGGCGGTCCTCTGCGCCGGGCTGACCTGGACGGAGGCGGCGGCCGCCTCTCCGGCCGTGCGTGTAGTTGCGCTCGTCGCTCATCTCAGAGACTCCTACTGGGGGTTGGGGAAGCCGTGGGAGCGCAGGACGTACTCCGGGTAAACGTGCCAGCCGGTGTCCTCACCACGGTGCCGCTGGGGTGTTGAGGTGCTCGGCTGCCAAGCCTCCAGACGTGACAAGGATGTTGTTCATTGCCAGATCCGGATCAGCTGCGCTGATCCTCTTCGTGGTGACACGAGGCTCAGCGAAAACGAAGATCCCCGGTGACGGAGCGGGGCAGGCTCCATCACCGGGGATCGCTGTATTCGGTTCTCGGTATTCGGAAGCTGGGCCATGACTACGGCGAGTGACGGAAAACGGCGAAAGGGGCCCTGGAAGCAGGGCCCCTTTCCATTCCGGGTGTTCAGCTCTTCTTGCCACCCAGGTTGGTACGAACCCGGGAGGCCGGCTTCTCCGCCGCCTTCGAGGTCTCGCCGACATTGATGCGGACGCGGGACGTGGGAGTGCCAGCGGTCTTGGTCTTGCTGCCGAGGTTGATGCGGACGCGGGACTGCTTGCTCACGAATTGCTCCTTCATCGGGACGGCGAAGACTCCACCACCAGGTGGTGTCAGGCTTGGCTCAGCCGAACGGCAGCTGCTCGTCCACGGCGCTGGCGTGCGCGACGGCCGGGGCAGCAGCGGCGATGGGAGCAGCCTGGGCCTGCAGGTTCTGGTTCTGGGCCTCGGCCTTGGTAACGCGCTCGGCCAGGCGGGCCTGGGTGGTCGCGCGGGACTCCAGGAAGGAGATGTTCTGGATCTCGAGCTTGACCTCGAAGACCTCCACACCGTTCTTGGTGTAGCGGTTCATGCGGGGCTCGTAGCTGAGGGAGACCAGGTCGCCCTTGTGCACGTGCGCGAAGGGGCCGGTGCCCGGGGTCTGGGCGCGGACGAATGCCTCGAACGGAAGGGCGTCGGAGATGCGGTTGCCCTGGGCGTCGGTGTAGCTGCGGTCGACGAAGACGGTGAGCATGACCTTCTTGGAGCCGTCCTTGTTCTCGAAGACCTTCGGGTCGTTCGCCAGGCGGCCGATGACGGAAGCGGTGCTGTTCGGGTTCGACATGGTGGATTCTCCTTGAATACAGCGCAGCGCCCGGATCGACGTCATCGTCCGCGCGCAGTTGGGTGGGTTGTTGAGATGTCCAGTTGTCTGTCATGCCACCATCCGGATCAGCTTCGCTGATCAGATGATGTTCTCTTTCAGTGCTTCTTCCGAATCAGCTATGCTGATCGAATGCTTGTCATTCCGAGTCCCGAATCGGCTTTGCCGATCAGACTCGTGTTCTTCGCTGGGTTACCGGCCACTCCCCCGACCAGACCTCCGGCGTGATGCCCGGATGTCCCGCAACTCGGCCTTCAGTTGGTCCGCTCGTGCGGTGTCGTCGACCTTGCAGGCGAGCCGGTAGGAGTGTTCGAGATCGACGATCTTGCCTCGGTGGACGACTGCCAGGGTGAACCAGAACATCAGCAGGACCAGTCCGACGGCGATGGGGATCCCGAGACTTACAGCGTCACCTGCACTTCGTAGGCCGTTGAACCGAAGGGTCCGACGGTGAGTGCGTGCACCGGCTTGACCAGACCGGCCCGCTCCAGGCGAGCCGTCAGGCCCGAGTGCTCGGACCAGTCCTTGATGAAAACGTTCCCGGGCTCGGGCGTGAGGCCGTAGCCCTGCAGGCTGATCGAGATGGGCTCGGCGGGACCCTCGGCGTTTTCGAGCTCCAGCACGCGGAACTCGTCGTCGTGTACGAGCGCTCCGGTCAGCTCGATGCAGCCGAAGTCGACGGTGACGTCGTGCTTCACGGTGGTCGTGGACTCAGCCATGGTGGTCTCGCTCTTCTCGTGATGTGGATTGGGGACGCCGACAGGCGCGATCAGCTGATGCCTCCGCTTTCGCATGCTCCGTGGGCCTGAAGCACGAGCGACAAGGCGGGGGCGGCAGGCTGGTGGCGGTTCGCGGTCACGGCTGGTCCCCTTGGAGTACGGCGCGCAGCCGGGCGGCCGTGTCGGTGTCCTGACCCTCCAGCAGCGCCAGGGCCCGCTCGATGCGCTGCTCGGCCGTCAGGCGCCGGCGGCGCTCGGACTCAGCACGCTCGTGCAGCTCCTGGATCGCGGTGTTGAGCTGCCGGTTGGTGCGGGTGCGGAAGATGGGGAACATGACGTGCTCCTGGTTCAGAAGGTGATCTGTCCGATGGAGTGAGCGACTGCGGCGGCGCCGGTGTTGAGCTCGTAGCGGCAGGAACACAACCGACCTCATGGGCTCCGTCACAGCGGTGGGATTCGAACCCACGAAGCGATCGCGCCCGTGGGCGAGGGGGATGCCGATGGCCCTGCAGATCACTTCCGGATCGACTGCGTCGATCCAGATCAGTCACCGACCGGAACCTGTTCGCGATACAGCTCGCTGATCCGGGCAACGGCTTCAGCTGGAGGCTCATAGACCGGCGGCAGCTCGCTGAGTGCGATGTCGAGGTCTCGGGCATCCGGCAACGGTTCAGGTCGGAGCATCGCTGCTCCGTCGGCAGTGCTCAGGTAGAGCTCGATCGCGCGCCCGATACGCCTGTTGCGGGTCAGCACTCTGCTGATGCCGTTGACCTCGTCGAGGGCCAGGTCGAGGGTCACCGCCCGGTTGAGCGCCCGGCGTACGCGGTGCTCGATGGTGCAGTGCGCGTTCAGATCGATGGTGGTGTCCTTGTATCCGAGCAGCACCGTGTCGAAGACGCCCTCGATGCTGTCCGGGAGCTGCCAGCCGGGGAGATGTCCCAAGGTGCCGTCCGTCTCGCGGTCGTCGGCGTCGAACAGACGGTTCCAGTCGTCGCGCCGGCGCATCCACTCGTCCTTCCGGATCTCCTTCGGTCGATCAGCCTGGTTCTGGTAGTGGTAGTCGACGAAGAAGGGCCGGCCGTCGGCTTCGAGAGCCATGAGCGCGTCGGTGTACGCGCGGTTCCCGGCGAAGGGGTACGCCAGCCGGCGCGTGCCGTAGTCGTCGTCGACCTGGCCGAAGACGATGCTGAAACGCAGCGGGTCATGGAACGTCATGCGGTCATCGAGCCCGGCCTGCTCGTCGAGCCAGAGCTTCCGGGCCCGGTAGACGGTGTAGTTGTGCAGGGGGCCGCCCATGTCGCGTTCGCGCACCTCGGTGTCATCGACGACGCGGGCGACATTCCTGGCGATGACGGGCACAGCCAGCTCGCGGAAGACCTCACGCATGCGCTTGGAGATCACGCGGGTGAGTTCGAAGAGGTCGGGCGCGTGCGCGGTCAGCCGCAGCCCGTCATACAGCTCGGTGCTCATCGGATTTTCCGTTCTCAGGATGCTCCTAGAGCTGTCAAGCATCTGGAGCGAGGTCGTTTTGAGTGATGTGCGTGGCCGGTGTGCTGGTCAGGGCGCGGTAGACCTCGCGGGCGGCGAGTCGCTTGAGGCAGCGCATGATGTCCTTCTTGGACAGCCCTTCCTTGGTGCGGCGTTCGACGTAGGCGCGGGTGCGTTCGTCGAAGCGCATCCGGACCAGCACGATGGTGTGCAGCACGTTGTTCGCGGCCCGGTCACCGCCGCGGTTGAGGCGATGGCGGTGGGTACGGCCGGCCGAGGCCGGGATCGGAGCGACACCGGCGAGGTGCGCGAGCGCCCTCTCGGACCGCATGTGTTCGGGGTTGTCCCCGGCCGAGGTCAGCAGCTGGCAGGCGGTCTCGCGGCTGACGCCGAACAGATGCAGCCCGAGCCGTACACCCGCCCGCATCGCCCGCGTGACCGGGGTCGTGCCCGCCGCCGAGCAGCACCTCGCGTCCCGCCCCGCCGCCCGGCATGCGCGTGATCGGGTATGTGCGCATCGACGGCATGCTGCACCCGCAGTACGGGCCCGAGTATCAGCCGGTCGCCTACGCCCCGCCCCGGCGCCGTCCGGGCTCGACCCGCAGGCGCAGCGCACAGCCGCGAAGGGCGTGTTCGCTGTGGGCGCGGGCGCGGGCTCGTACTTCGGCATGCTCGCGCTGCAGATCCTCGTCGGCAACCTCGTGCGGCTACTCGCCGCCGCCGCAGTGGTCGCCGTCGTATGGTGACCGCGGGCGGCAGACGTGGGGGCGCGTCGACGACATACGTCACGAACAACCGCGGGTTCCTGGCAGGTTGAAAGTCGCAGAATGGGCGGCGCCGTTGACCTTGGAACGCGACAATGCGGCCATGACTGCTTATCTGCTGTCGATCAACGGGGCATTCACGCGGCACGCGACGATCGAAGAGGCCGGCGAGGCAGCCATCGCAGCGATTGACAGTCGCCTCGACCGGGCGACAAGCACATTCGTACGTGATGCGAGGATCGTGAAGCGGGCGTTCGCCTCCGGAGACGTCAAGGCCGCTACGCGTGAACACGGAGAGTGGTACGGATCCCTGGGCAGTTCCGGCGATGCCACGATGCATGTCCGAGTGATCGAGGACGTGACCGGGAAGCTCTGGGCGGAAGTAGCAGCAGAGGCAGCCACGATCGACGACATGGACGCCGAGCCGGACGCGCACCGCGACACGCTGCTTGGACAGCACTTCGGCGGGCTCAGTGAGGAGTCGGCCGACGCAGTACGACGTGAGATGCAGCGCCGGGAAGACGCCGGGCTGCCCGCAGTACCTGAGATGCACTGGGAAGACTGACCGGCCGCCCCTGCAGCACCCGCTCGGCACCCCGCCGGGCGGGTCCCGCAAGGCGCCACGGCACATCCCGAACAACCGTGGGGTTTCTGGCAGGCTTTCGCTCGCAGAACGGCCCGCGCCGATGAACACCGGAGAGACACCTTGACCGAGCAGACCAGCCACCAGGACGACCGCGGGACGCGCGTACGGCGCCCCTTCGGCTACCGGCCGTACCTCGTGCCCAACGACGCGGGGCGCCTGCTCGGCGAGCTGACCGCCATGTACGCCGACGGCGACGTCGGCCTCGAAGGGATCGCGAAGGTTCTCAAAGCGTCTGACGACGCCGGCCGCACCTTGGAAGACAACGCCCTCGGCGTGCTCGACGTGCTGCGTGCCGAGGGCACCCTCGACGCCGCGACGTACGAGCGGCTGCGGGGCGCCGTCGAGCGGGCGGGCGATGAACAGGTCGGCGAGGCCGGTGCGTACGTCATGAGCACCCGCGAGCGGACAGACGAGCCGGCCGGCGAGGGCGGTTTCGTCGACGACTTCACGTCGGCCAAGGGGGACTGACCCGCCGTTGGCCCTTCTGAGCCCAGCGGCGTTCATGCGGTCCGGTCCGGACGGTCCATGTCCCCAACGGTGACACCGGCGGCAGCCAGCACCCGGGCGAGCCCGGCACCGTAGGCGCCGAAGTCCCCCCTCCACACCGGCCGGGAACGACGGAAGCAGGCGGTGTCAGCGCTCCTCGCTGATCTCGATCAGGTCGGTGCGGATCGCGCCCATCGGGTCCGGCGCCTGCACCCGCAGGCGCACGGGTTCGCCAGGCACCGGCGGGATCGGTTCGACGGTCAGGATGTCGCCGTATTGTGTGCCGGCCTTCTTGTTCAGCGCGGTATGGATCAGTGAGCGTTTTCAGAGCGGCCACTGATCGGGTGACGGGCTGGTGTCCCGCAACGCACGAAGCTCCTGTGCCGTTGAGAGAGGTGTTCGACGTCTCAACTCATCAGCGCAGGAGCCTCGTTGGTTCCCTATCCTGCCGCACTCGACCTGCCTCACGCGCTGGTCGAGTGGGTAACCATGCTCATCGTCACCCGTGAGGGTGACCGCCGTTGCAAGCTCCCGCCTCACCAGCGTGCTCTCGTCGGCCTGGTCTACCTTCGCCGGCACGACCCGCTGACGCAGATCGCCGCCGGCTTCGGCATATCCGTCGGCACCGCCCACGCCTACGTCACTGCCGTCGTGAACCACCTGTCCCGGCGGGCGCCCGGTCTGCTGCGCGTCCTGCGGGAGACCGACCCCGACTACGTCCTGCTCGACGGAACCCTCGCCGAATGCGACCGGGTCGGTGACAGTCGGGCTGACTTCTCCCAGAAGCACCGCCGCCACGGGGTGAACGTGCAGGTCGTTGCCGATCCCGCGGGCAACCTGCTGTGGATCTCGCCCGTCCTGCCGGGCCGCACCCACGATCTGACCGCGGCCCGCACCCACCGGATCATCCGGATCTGCGAACGCCAGGGCGTTCCCGTGCTCGCCGACCGCGCCTACATGGGCGCCGGCCCATGGGTGACCACACCCATCAGACGTCCACCCGGCCGTGACCTCACACTCACCCAGCGAACCGTCAACCGCGCGCTCTCCGCGGCGCGGGCTCCGGTGGAACGCGGTGTGGCGCGACTGAAGTCCTGGCGGATCTTCCGCAGGGCCCGGTGCAGCCCGAATCGAATGTCGTCAATCGCCGCAGCCGTCCTCACCCTGGAGCGGCACCGCTGAAAGAGCTCAGTGTGCGCAGCTCGATCGGGCTCATCGCCGGACCTCCTTGACGCTCGGGGTGCCGTTGAACTTCGCGACCCACGCTCCGGGCAGTCCGGTCAGGCGGGCCGTTGCGGTGCCGTCCGGGTTCGGCGCCCAGCCGGCCATCGCCGTCCGGCGCGCGTCCTCCTCGTCCAGCGCACGGACGGTCGTGGTGATCGGAGCCGTGATCGTGACGGTGAACGTCTTGAGCGGCGGCGCCGTCCTGCGCCACTTACGGTACTGAGCAACGGCATGCTGGTAGCGCACCATCTCCCGCACGTACTGCTCGATGCGTACGAACCCGCGCGCCGCGTCGTGGCCGGTGGTGTCGATGTCGCTGAACCGCACCCACTCCCCGGTACCGACCCCGCAGGGACCCGAACGCTCGTACAGGGTGTCCAGCGGGGCGCCTGCGGCCTTCGCCTTCGCGCACCGATCCTTGATGTACTCGGCGTGGGACCCGATCTCTACGGCCCAGGCGACCATGTGCAGGTAGCCGTTATGCTCGGCGGGATCGGTGACGTGGCTGATGGCGCCACCGTAGGGCGGGTTGAACTTCGGCTCCTGCACGGTCAGCTCTCCTTGATCGCGGTGTCGGGGGTGGTGGTCGGAATGTAGAGACGGCGTCCGTCGACCCTGCACTTCGAGGAGAAGCCGGTCAGGTGCGCGACGCGGTTCGGGTACAGCGGCTCGACGCCTTCGTTTTGGACGCAGGCCCAGTCGTTGATCTCGTTCGCGACGGTGTCGGCCTTCGCGTAGTCGTCGAAGATCACGCCCATATGCTGCTTGGCCCTGGCCTCCAGCTTCGGGGTGACCGCGATGGCGACGACGAAGTTAGCCAGGTTCTCGTGCTCGACGAGGGTGTAGCGGGGCATGGTCAGGTCTCCTTAGGGGTTTTCAGGAGGTGGGTCGGCCGAAGAACCCGGCGCTGATGAGGTCCGTGTTGTGTTTGACCATCAGGTCGTAGAAGGCGGCCCGGGCTCGGTTCATCACCTCGATCTCGTCGGCCAGTGCGCCGTGGATGGTCTCGACGGCGACGTTGTCGTCCTTCCGGCATAACAAAAGCGGCCCACCGGAATGGTGAGCCGCTGAGTTGTTGTGGCGTCCTTGGGTCTACTGCTCTTCGTGACAGAGCCCGTTGTCGATCAGGTACGTCTTGTCGGCAGCGAGCTGCCGGATCTTCTCGATATAGCTGGAGCTGGTCCTGGCCCGTGTTGCGGCTGCGTCCGTGATGATCCTCATTGCGGACTGCCACTCTTCTGCGCTGCCTTCTGTCTGGTGCGCCTGCTGCAGTCGTCCGATCAGGCGGTAGGACCGCACGAGATCCTGGGCCAAGTCGCTCGGTGCGGGAAGCGGCATGTGGTGGAGGCTGCTCCACGGCGTGGTGAGCAGCGCGGTCGAGCTGACAACGGCGATCTTCATTGGTCAGGGGTTCCTCTTGAAGATGAAGACGCGCCCGTTCTCCTGGACGAAGGCCTCGTCTTCCCTGAGCACGTACTCAGTTGAAGCGGGTGAGGGACGCGTACGACTTCTCGGCCTCGATCCGAACGTTGTGGGCGAGCTGCCTGTCGAACTGTACGTCCGTCAGCTTCTTCGTGCCGTCGGCTGCGGCCACGCCGACGTTCTCTCGGACTTCCTCGACCGTTGTGAACCGCTGCTCGTCGGCGTCAGCGTCCCAGCGGGAGCACCGGACGGCGCCCTCCCACATCCGGATGCGGACCCACACCTTCTCGATGTTCCGCACGGTGATCTTCTCGATGCCGACGATCCGCAGCATCTTCGCCAGGTGCTCCTGCACGTTGCTCACCGGTGCCCCTCCTGCTCGATGATCGCGGCCAGCGTCAGCTCGGCCCACTGCTTCTTGACGTTCTCCACTCCGAGCCTGGAGTTCGGGTAGCCCTCGCGCGGGTTCGGCACGTTCTCGCGGATCGTCATGCTGCCGATACGCGAGCCGTCGCTGAGGCTGAACCGGCGGCCGTCGAACTCGGCGTACTCGCACGCCTCGGTCGACTCGCAGTTACAGACGCTCGTGATGCTGTCGGCGAAAATGCTGTTGCCCTTGAGGCTCTCTCCGAAGTACTTCACGGCCAGGGAGCGACGGACCTCGCCGAACACGTCCAGTGACATGTTGTGCTCGTCGGCGTACTTCTCCAGCAGGACCACGTCCGTCTTGCGCTCCGCGGTCTCGTCCTGCCCCGGGCCGCCACGCGGGTCCCGGTAGTACCAGACCACTTCAACCGTTCGAGCCGGGCTCACTTCTCCGCTTCCTTCCAGTAGTCGCTCTCGGGGTGCGCTTTTCCTTCGTCATGTCGTGACCTCCCTGACCTTCTTCAGTTCCTCGACCCACACCAGGAGGCGGACTGCCGTCGTGGTGGTGGGCTGGCAGAGAATGAATCCGGTGTTGGCACCGATGTCGCCGTAGTCCTGGTCGACCTGGTCGTAATTGACCACCAGCAGGTTTTCTCCGCCGAAGGTGACCAGGTCGCCGGGCCCGATCCCGAAATACGGGGTCCAGTGATCGGCGGCGCAGTACGCCAGCCACTTCTCTTCGATTTCGGCGGGCCGCTGGTAGACGCCCTCGAAGCCGGGGCCGGCCAGCCGGTTCGGGCACTCCGTGATGACCTCGCCGACGCTGTCGATGATGTCGATGACGTACACCTGGAGCAGACCCGCGCGCATTTCTGCTGCGTCCTTGACGTCCCACCAGTCGCTATCCCGGGGGTACGCGTCGGGCTCGTCGTCGAACTGAATCCGGACCCTGATCCTTGGCGACATGCTCTGCTCTGCGGCACCGTTGCGGGCCAGGCACGGGCGCCAGCGCTTGACCCGGTTGGTGCGCATGTAGCTGTTGCCGCATTCCTCGCACACCTGGTCGTGCACCCGGCGCACGTTGTCCGCGAGCGGGGAGTCGTCGTTGTACTCCAGGAGGTGGGTCGCCTTGTTCTGGCAGCCGCCCGTCGTGCACGTCTTACGCAGCGGTGCCCGCACTGTGCTGCTCCTTCCATGCGGCGTACACCTCGGCTGCCTTGGCCGGGACGAGCCAGGGGAAGGTGTCAGCGAACTCCCGGTACACGTCGGCGTCGGTCTTGTCGTAGGAGGAGAAGGGGTCGCCGGTCGGCCCGGTGATCAGCTCCGGGTTCGCGCGCAACTCCAGGATCGTGGTCTTGCAGTTGCGCTGGTACCACAGGACCTGGTGGCCGAGCCGGGCCAGTTCCTCGGGCTCGTAGCAGTCGTTACACAGGCGCACGAGCTGCCGGGACAGCTTGTGGATCACCATGACCTCGGCGCCCTTGTAGGTGTAGCCGCCGCAGCGCAGGCACTTGAAGTAGAAGTCGTTCCACTCCCGGGCGTCCTTGTGGATCTCGGAGTGGTCGGTGATGATCTCGAAGTCCTCGACCGCCGCCGTCAGTTCAGCCAGCGGAATGACCTGCGTGCTGGCGTGGTCAGGCTCCAAGAAAGCGGCGTACGGCTTGGTGGGCTTGCGCCGATACCAGTTGCCGTCCCGCTTCCGGAACTGCTCGATCCTCGCGTAGTGATGCTCAGTGAAACCGTCCTCAGTCTCGATGCTGATACGGACCATGTCGCCGATGGAAAACACTTCTTCCCCTCCCTAAAAACCGGCGGACGAAATGTGAGTGCCCAGTGCAGGAATCGAACCTGCCGAATGCCGCATAGAGGAGGACAGCTTCCGCTGTTCGTCGGCCGGGCCCGACATTTAGGCGTCGACCAGAACGCCCCAGACGTTATCGATGATTTGCGCGCCCTCGTCCTTGACGTACGTCTCGTACGCCTCTTGCAGCGCGCGTTTGTGGTCGTCGACCAGGAAAGAGGCGGCCCACGCCATGCTGTCCTCGTCGTCCCGCTCGTCGACCGGGGCGGTGATGGTCTCTTCCGGCATGTCGTCGGGGAACTCGTCCGACGACTCGATGATGAGATTGCCGCCGTGGTCCCAGCGACCCATCAGAAGAATCACGGTCAGATCTCCCAGCCTTCGAAGACCCCGTCGAGAACGCCGAGGATCTGAAGGTGCTTGGCGTCGTTCTCTGCTTCGCCGGCCGCTCGCTCCAGTTCCTCGCGTTCGGCGCGCGGGCTGTCACCCTCCGACTTGAGCTGCTTCCATGCTTCGAGCGCCGACCGCAGCTCCCCGCACTTGACCTTGAGGATGTTGCGGTTCTCCTCGGAGATCACCCGGTCCCCTGAGCGGACGAGCACCGTCATGTGCGGGTGGTCGGTCTGCATGCCGGGCTTGGCGTGCCAGGCGTCCGGAAGCTGGCCGCCCTCTCGGGCCGCTTTGTCGATCGCGCCGAAGTGCTCCAGGAATCCGCTCTGAACCGGCGTCAGCTTCACGCCTCGGCCTTGAGTGCTGCGGAGCGCTGCGCAGCATGCCGGTCAGCACGTTGTGCGATCCGTTGGCGTCGTACGGCTCGGAGACTGCGGGCATGGGTGTTTTCCCTCTCATGTCGTGGGCTTGGCCTCACGGAACTTGATCTGTCCCTTGACCTGGACCTCGTGGCCGTGCAGCGCATCGGCCGGCACGTGGTTGCCGCAGGTGGTGCAGGTGAACGTGTGCTTCTCCCAGGGCTGTTCGCAGTAGAAGCAGGGGTCATCGTCGTACTGTGGCGTGCGCATCAGCGCGATGCGCTGCGGGTTGCCCTCGGCGTGCACGGTGGCGTAGTCATGCGGGAACATCACGGCGGCCTGGCGGACGTTGTCCTCCGTGATGAACTCCGGGTGCGACAGGCCCCACTCGCGCAACTTCCTGGCGATCTCTCGGGCCAGGGCCTGCGGCAGCTCGTAGTCGTCGCGAACCCAGCGAGTCAGACCGGCCTCGGTCGGCGACTTCTCCCCGAGCTTCATCCACTTCCCGCACCGGTCGCACTTCTCGTCCTCGATCTCGCCGCGCTCTCCGTCCGGCAGCTCGGTCAGCTCCGTGCGGGCCTGCTGGCTGGTGATCGGCTTTGGGAAGTCGCTGGCGTCGTAGGAACGCTCGTCGCTGTAGTCGACTCCGACCCGCTCGGCGGCCCGTCGGATGGCCTCGTCCTGCTCACTGCTGCGGGCGACCTTGATGCCGTTCGCTCGCATCCGTCCGACCGTGCAGGAGGGGCAGAGGTTGTCGTGTGCATACGTGTAGCCGACGACTGCCATGTTCAGCCCTCCTGCTTCTCGGTGCTGAACTTGATCCACGAGCCCTGGAAGGCACCGAACTCCGCGCCGTCCTTGAGGCGCATCGATCCGCGCGTCCCGGCGACGAGCCAGCCCACGTGCCGGATGCCGTGCTCTTCGGTCGCCTCGACCAGGCGGTGGTAGCCGATCAGGTCGCCGAGTCTGATCAGCTCGGCCTCTTTCCTCAGCAGGGCCTCGTCGACCGGCGGGAAGACGTCCCGCTCCAGGTGCTCCCAGATGAGCTTGGTCAGCTCGCCTATGTGCTCGTACGAGGGCTCGGGCGTCTCGAACCCGCACGCACACATCCCCGCATAGCCCTCGTATGAGGGCAGCCGTCGGAAGCTGTGGTAGCCGGGCTCACCGCTCTCGACGATCATCTGCTTCGCCGTTTCACGGGCCCACTGCGCGCCGGGGAGGTCATCGTCCAGCCCCAACTCAGGGATTTTCGACATGATTACGCTCCTTCGAATTCTTGAATTCCGCTCTTGCCTTCGCATGCTGCGCATTCGCACAGGTGCACCTTGTGCAGTTCGCTCGGCTTGAACGCGCCCGTCATCGACCATGGAGCGCTCGCCGTCTTGCAGGCGAATTCGACCGCCACCAGGCCGGGGCAGATCACACTCTTCACGTAAGCCTCGAAGGAGAACGGCGAGCGGACTACCGAGAGGAAGCTCCGACTGGTCGGCACGTGGTAATGCGGCCGGGCCCGCACCAGCGTCCCGTTCTCCGCCAGCATTTCCGCCGAGTCCTCGGCATGAGTGATCGGCTCACCGATCGGCCGAACCTCCCTGCTGAACGCCGAATACCTGACATACGTCTCCGGCTCGTTATCCGTCTCGGTCCCCTTGTTCGCCACGTTCACTCCTCCTCACTGATGGGCATGCGCGTTCCATCGACGTGCACAACAAATGCCTGACTGAAATTGCGCCCCTCGTACTCACGGACCTGCATTCGGACCTGAGGCTCGCCCTTTTGCTGATGCGCTCGCGTCTTCGACCTCGATCACCTCGACGCCCGACACGTGGGCGTAGATGTCCTCGACCGTCCGCAGCAGGGACCGGGTGTCTTGCTCCTTCACGTCACCGGCGTCCAGATCGAGGAGCATGTCGTCGATCACGATGCGTGCGTACGTCAGCTGCTCCCGGACCGTCGGCTCACCCTCCGAGCGCTCGGTGGGCCGCTCGGTCATGCGTGTCGCCCGCGACAGCACGGACTTGACGACGTCCCGAGCGCTGCGCCGCTTACGCCGCTTGACCTCCCGCACCACCGGCCGGGATGCCGGATCGCTCTGCCCGTAGACGTACGGCTTGGTCAGATTCACCGGCGCCAGGTGCGACTTGTGACGGGTCGGCGACTGGCCGCGCGCCATGGTCCCTTGCCGACCCTCGACTGTGGTGATCCGATTCCGTCGGGAGTTGGTCATGCGGTGCGGATTCCTTCCTTTTCGATGATGGACGGCAGCCCCAGGCGTGGGAGTTGAGGGCGGTCAGATGAATGGAGTGCTGGTCTTCAGAGACCGTGCTTCTCGTGGTCGTAGGGCTCGTTCGGCCGGTGGACCGCGATGCGCGCGATGGGTGTGGACCCGTCGGTCTCCGGGCGCTGCGCGGCCGGTGCCGGCGTCCGGGTCTGGGTGCTGATCTCACGGGCGATCCACAGGATGCAGGCGACGATGGCCAGCACGATGAAGAGGAGCGCCAGGCTCTGTAACGCCGTCAGGGGGTGCATGGGGAAGGTCCTTTCGGAGAGTGGAGCGTGGGAGCCGCCGACTCACAGAGCTCGGCGAGGGTGTGGCCGCAGGAGAGGTAGGTGACCTCATACAGCGGGCCCTGGCCCCAGCGCGGGTCCCAGTCCTCGGGCGGCAGGGCGGGTTCGACGGTGCATTTGACGATGTCGCGGGGCAGGCCAGGCTCACTGGTCTCGTCGTAGGAGCAGAAGGGGCACCACTCCCGCTCGGGCAGCTGCGCGGCGACGCCGTGCAGTTCAGGCGCGGTGACCGTACGGGTCATCGCGGCCGACGCGGCGTCGGCCGGGAGGAGGTCAGCGATCGGTGCGACGATGACGGTCATGGGGTCCTCGGCTCGGTCGTAGTGGGATTTGCGCACGGCTGAACAGCGCGCAGCGGGAAAAGAACGCTTGTGCAGATACCGATGGATTTCAGCCGCAAGCCAGCTCTGTGGCCCGCGACCAACTGCCCATCCGGAAGCGGATGGTGGTGGCTGGCGGGACATCACCCTTCAGGTCCGCCGGATCCGTGCGCCATGCCTCGTAGGCCGCCAGCGTCGTGGATCCTGTTTCCAGCAGACACCGGCGGATCGCGGCGATGAGCTGCTCCTGGGTCCACTTCGTCGTCGCATCCTGCAGCTGTTTGGGCTGTGCGACCGTGTCGAGGCCCGCGAGCTCTAGCGCGCGGTTCCAGCTGCCGAATCGGCGCTCGTAGAGCGGAGCTGATGGATCGGCATCCCTGCGGCGCCGCTCGAACGTGCGACGTCCGAGGGTGCTGTCCCCCTGCGCCATACGGATCAGCACTCGTAGGAGCTGCCGGTCGGTGTAGACGACCGGACCGGGCTTCATGGGCGCGGGGACGTGCACAGCAGACAGAGTCATGGTCCGTCCTATCTCTCGTTCTGAAAGCCGGATGCGTGTCAGAGCGTGTGCACCTGCACGAGCTGCTGGTCATGGGTGATGGACGCGAACAGCGCGTTGAAGGTCCGAGGGAACTGGCCGCAGCAGGTCGAGTCGTCCATCTCGACGTCGAGGTACGGCCCTTCCTTGAGCCAGGCGGCGGCCTGCTTGTCGACGTAGACCGGGTTCTCGCCCTCGAAGACGATCGGTACCGGGTCTTCTGGTCATCGCTCACGTGCAGCGTGAGCGTCAGCAGATCGACGTCGGTTGTGGCCCGAACAGAAGCAAGAGCAGTCATGTCGAGCAGTCCTTCGTAGGAGGAGATGAGAGGCCCACGAACAGCCGCCCGACAGAGGGGCCACCCGCAGCCGAAACGCGCACGAGGTGTCGCAGAGCCCTCCGGATCAACTCCGTTGATCCCCAAGCGCCAAACAGGCCCGCAGGCACCCTGCGGGCCCGAGCCCCGCTCGGCGCGCCCTCTGCACCCCCTTACTTCGCGACATTCTGACTCATCACAGACTGCCATTCAATAGGCATTCGCATAAGATACCCTCGAAGACCAGTCGATCCAATCGGACTGGCCAGCGACAGGCGAGGCGAGGCGAGAAGTGATGAAGACCTGGAGGACGAGGAAGGCTGCGCCCGCGGCCGCAGCACTCGGTGTGGCCGCGGGCGCTCTGCTCGCCGGATGCGCCAGTGGCGACGGCAGCACAACCCAGGCGCCATCTGCGCCGAGTCCGACCATGAGCACCGCCAAGGTCACCGATATGGCCCTCGGCGAGGCGCTGGACAAGCTCGCCCTCCAGGGCACTGAGAGTTCCAGAAAGGACGGCGGAGCCTGCCTAACCAGAGCAGTGCGGAAGGCGGGAATGCCGGAGGAGGCACTGACCCACATCGTCAAGGCCGACAGCGACGACATGGGTGCAGTCATCGACGGACTGAACAAGGTGAGCGAGGACGACGCCGCGCTCCTGGCCTCGCGGTCGCTGCGCGAGGACTTCGACGCGTGCATCGACAAGGCCGTACTTCCGAACGGCAGCAGCCCCAAGACTCGGAGCTACGCGCCGCCGAAGGCAGCCGCGAAGCCTGTAGCCGATAAGCCGAACCTGAAGCCGGCTTACCCGGTCCGCGCGGATCAGCCGGTCAACTCGTCCATCGAGCTCACCAAGGGCCTGGTCTCCATGTTCTCCTCCTACGCCCGGGACGAGGGCCAGAAGAAGACCTACGCGGCAGCCGGCCAGTGCCTGTCGACCTTGGTGTACAACGCGGGCTTCAGCCAGGAGGCGCTGCACTTCTTCGCCGGCGGCGCGCCCCTCGGCACCGGGTCGATCGTCGAACACCTGCCGAACGACAAAGACAAGGCGATCTGGCAGTCGCCGAGGTTCACCCACGGGCTCGTCGACTGCGCGACAAATGCGACCCCGACTCCCATGCCCGGCCCCTGAGCGGAGGTCCATCAGACAGACGAAGGGCCCGGTGCGCCATGTGTCGCACCGGGCGTTTTCTCTTCTCGCCGTCACGCGAAGGCAGGTGTGGTCCACAGCAGGTGACCCCGCCCGAGAGGAAAGGAATCGAGCAAGGCCACCTGCTGCGGCGATGCGCCACCAAGGGGGGACTGACTAGGCGCGGCTGCGACTCTACTGGTATTCGAACGGAAGCACAAAGAGTGCAGATGGCTTATCAAGTAGCGTTGATAAGATGACCTCATAGATTAATCAAATAAGGCAAGGAGAAGCCGCGCATGACCGTCACACAGGAGTGGGAGAAGACGACGCAGCCCGCGCGCGGCACGAAGAAGAAGCCGCCGGGCGCGACACAGAGCAGCAGTAGTGGGCGCCAGGGCATGTTCATCCGGCTGGATCCGGACGACAAGCAGCGCGCGAAGTACTGGGCTGACAAGCGCGGGTTCTCCTCGGTGAACGAGTACGTGGCCGAGGCGGTGGTCGAGAAGATCCGACGCGAGAACCTCGACTACGACCTGCCGACCCTGGAGATCGCGCGACTCAACGAGCTTGTCGACCAGGTCGCGGCGCTGGCGAAGAACTCGGCGAACCTCGAACGCGTCGTCACCACAGGCTTCGACTCCCTCATCGGGCTCACCCGCGGCGACAACTACCTCCTGGATGACGAGGACGGCGAGCTCGGATGAGCCGGGACTTCGCAGAGATGCTGGAAGCGGCCACACCCACCGCCGAGGTGATGGAGGTGGACACGTCCTTCCTCGACGCCTACCGGCGCGGCGGGAGCGAGGAGCTCAAGCGCGTCCAGGCCCAGGCGGCACAGCCTGAGCCTGAGGTGGCAACGCCCGAGCCAGAGGCGCAGCTTGACGAGGCCGGCGACGTCGACTCTCAACCCGAGGTTGAAAGTCTGCAGGCTAATCCCGATGAAGACGCCGAAGAGGATCGTCTGGACCTGGAGCCGGACTACGAGCGGGCCGGCGGATCCAACCAGCGTGGTGGTGGTGACGGCGGTGGACAGGGAGGAACTGCCGGGGCGCTCCCGGGCGGTGCGCCGGCAGGCCCTATGACTGATGTTGTTCCGGCTCCCGGGGCACAGCCGGACCTCGAGGACGCTGCCGCGGCTGAAGTCACTTCTCACGACGTCGTCGCCACACCGGATGAATCCGAGCACGTAACGCCCGGCTCTCTCCAGCTCACCGACCATCAGGACGCCGTGCAGAGTGCGGCAACGAAGGGCGGATCGGGCAGCACAGCCGAGACCGCCACGCTCCCCCAGTCGGGCTTCCGGCTCGCCGGCGTGCAGAGCCAGCCGCACATCAAGGCGCTGCCCGAGAGCATCATGAACGCGCTGCGGGAGCAGCTGCGAGCAGCCGCGGTCCGTGAGTTGGGCGTGAGCGACAGCACTGCTCGGGAGTTCAGCCAGCGGCTGAGCCAGGGCACGCTGGTGACGGCGTTCCTGCTGGCGCAGCTCGACCTGCACCTTGATGCCGATCCTGCCACCGAGCGCGCCGTCGAGCTGTTCCGCTCCCGCGACCCGCTGCTGGGCAGCGTGGTGGCACGCCTGGCGAACATCGAGGCCGCTGAACGCGAGCGGGACGGGGTGCTACGCAAGCTGCGTGACGAGCTGGGCGAGGTGCGCCAGACCAGCGCGGTGATCGAGCAGGCGCTGGCGTACTCCATCGCCGACCGTACGGAGAACTTCCTGCGGGGCTCGCACAACCTCCACGACGCTCCGATCACGCACAAGGAGGCGATCTACTTCCGGGACAAGGCCCGTGAGGCGACCAGGAAGCAGCTGAAGCTTGAACGCGAGCGGGACGGACGGCCGATTCGATGACAACGGCGAGCGAGGAGAAGCTCTTCCCAGCCTGGCATCGCTGCAAGACGTGCGGCAAGGGTCTGGGCCTCCGCGCCCAGGACCCGGTGTACCTCGGCCTGTACTGCAGCCCGCGCAGTCAGCCTGACCCCCGTTGTTCGCGGGCGAAAGCCAGTGGACGAAGACCCGCCGGATACCGGAGCCGCACGCGCACGAGGACGACCTGCGCCACCTCGCCTACCAAAGATGATGGACGCCGCCGGCCTCCAGCGCGGCCGCCTGCGGGGCCTTGCCCTCTGAGCCGAGCACCTCATCGACGGCGCCGACGCTGCCGAGCAGATCCCCCTTCGACCGGGCCCGTGAATCCCGGCTCGTGGCCGAAGGTGCCGTCGACCGGATCCGCGACAAGTTCGGCGTCGCATCATCGCTCCTGCCGCGGTTCACCGCCGCGTGTCCTGACCCTCGCTCGCAGCTACGCCTCCTGCTCCCCGCCGTCCGGGCCCGCGGCCGCCGCCAGGGCGGCGTGCCTGAGACCGCTGCGTGCGTCCGGGCGTTCCGGTTCGGCGACCGCGCTCCAGAAGCCGTGCGTGATGATCGTGGCGGCCAGTTCGCGCTCACGCTCGCGCAGTTCGGCGACTTGCTGCTGCTCCGAGTCCGTCCAGCCGGGAGAGTCCGGGTACGCGCGGGGCGCGGCGAGCCAGTAGCCCTCGCGCTCCCAGGCCTCCATCGGCTCCACGCTGTAGGGCAGCTTCTTGAACAGGGACGCAAGGTCGGCGCGCACCGCGTGGAGGTCGCGCTGCGCGTTGAGGAGATCGTCTGGGTAGTCGTACTTCGCCTTTGCCACGTCGGGATATTAGTTCGACCCCGCGCGGCCGGGAGCTCGGCGTGCCGGTCGCCGGCCCTGCGGCGCAGGCGCCGGGCAATCACGTTCGATCTGTCGCTCATCAGGGTGGCGAGCGCCCCCGAAGTGCTGTCACAGAGCCCCTATAGGTACGCGCACGCCGCGGCCGCGCATCGGTCGGTGGCGCACCGCCCACCATCCCGAGCTGCTCCCCGTACGCCCCGTGTACGGGGTGCAGCTCTGTTCACCATCGCCAGCGCAGAGGAGACCGCATGATCACCATCCACAGGGTGGCGCTCGCCACCCCCGCCACCATGGACGCCGACGCCTACCGGGAGTTCTGCTGGGGCGCTGGCCTGGAGCGCACGGACACCGGCTACGGGCTGCTCCTGGTCTTCGACGACATCGGTGACGAGTTCACCGCGGTCGTCAACGACGTGGAGTACGTGCGGCTCCTGACCCAGATCTCCGGGATCGCCGTACCCGCCGACAAGGTCACCTACATCCTGCGCAAGTGGCCGGACCTGCGGCCCGAAGCCGCCACCGTCTGGCCCTGACACAAGGTCACGCCCGGCCAGGAGGCCGGTCCGGCCGAGACGTCGCGCAGCAGGTCGGGGCCGGCGCCGTCCGGGCCGACCCGCCCCTGCACCGCCTTGATGCTGGTCAGGCTCCCGCCGATTCGCGAGATGGGGATCGGATGCGTCGGGTGGTGGGCGAAGTGCTGCTGGATGTCGTCGTGAAGATGCGTCGACGAGCTGGTACTGGTGCGAAGAGAGCTGTGGCGCGATCCGCGTCGGCCACACGCGCATGGGTGAGCGGGAGAAGTTCCGGATGTTCGAGGACCTCGCCGCGGACCTGCCGGATCTGCTGATCAAGCTCAGGGGTCAGGCCACGCGCAAGGAGGTCGCCGAGATGGCCGGCGTGCGGCCCATCCGGCTGAAGGTGCTGAAGGAAGGCCCGAAGCACCGTGAGGGACTCTAGACGCTCGGCAAGGTGCTGCGGTTGTACCGCGTCCGGCCCGGCGTGGCGTTGCCGACTGGGCGGTGACAGCGCTCGACAGATGACGACCCCGAGAAGCACAGCTTCTCGGGGTCTTCTCGTTTTTCGACGAGCGGCGATTGCTCGAACAGCGTGCCGGCGCCGGCCTTCTTTACATGACCCTCGCACCATTCAGAATCCTTTCAGGACCCTTTCAACTCTCATTCAGTCACCCTTTTTGAGTAGGCTCGTACTCGTTTCCAAGTCAACGACGATAAGGAGTCGACATGGTCGCGATCGTGGTCGCAGAGAAGCCGAGCGCAGCGAGGAACATGGCCAGCGCCCTCGGCGGGACGAAGGGCAGCTACAAGGGCACGGCCTACGAGGTGGCGAGCCTGCGGGGTCATCTCTACGAGTTCGTCCAGCCACACGCGATGGTGGACTCCTCGCTCGCGGACGCCTATCAGAAGTGGGACCTGGGCAATCTGCCGTGGAACCCACAGGATCTTTCGTGGAAGCGCGAGCCGCAGAAGAACGTCGCCGACGTCATCAAGACTCTGCGTTCTGCGCTCAGCCGCGGCGACGAAATCGTCATCGCCACGGACCTGGATCCGTCCGGCGAGGGCGACCTGCTCTTCTGGGAGGCGATCGACGAACTCGGCTTCCATGGCAAGCGGTTCAGCCGCATGGAGTTCACCGACGAGTCGAAGGCCTCGATCCAGAAGGCCTTCGAGCAGCGCCGGCCGGTGAAGTCCATGCAGGACGAGGGCGATTACCGCAAGGCGATGTACCGCTCGCAGTGGGACTTCCTCTCCATGCAGTTCACCCGTATCGCCACAGCGATGGGCCGCCAGTCCGGTCGGGACCTCGTGCTACGCCAGGGCCGGCTGAAGTCGGCGATGGTCTTTCTCGTCGGCGACCAGCAGAAGGCCTATGACGCGTACGTCAAGAAGCCGTTCTTCCAGAACCGCTTCCGCGACGAGAACGACGTCATGTACACGAACCCTGATGAGCCGCGGTTCGACCAGAAGGGCCAGGTGCCGCAACAGTACGGCCCCTCCCCTGTCGTCCTGGACAGCAAGGCGGGCAAGAAGACCGCGCCGCCGAAGCTGCTCGACCTGGCGTCCCTGTCCTCGATGCTCGTCGGCAAGGGTGTGAAGGCGAACCTGACGCTCTCGACCTACCAGAAGATGTACGAGGACCAGGTCGTCTCGTACCCGCGCACGGAGGACAAGACGATCACGCCCGAGCAGTTCAAGGACCTCGCCCCGCTGGTCGACAAGATTGCCGCCGTGGTCGGCGTCGACGCTGGGCTTCTGACGCACCGCCAGCCCCGGTCCACACACGTGAAGCCCCAGGGCGCGCACGGCGCGAATCGTCCGGGCCTGAAGGTGCCTTCTTCGCTGGACGAGGTCGAGCACAAGTACGGCAAGGCCGGGCGGCTCATCTACGAGATGCTCGCGAAGAACTACCTGGCCATGCTCGCCGAGGACTACCTCTACGAGCAGCAGAAGGGCCACGTGGAGAAGTACCCGGACTTCGTCGGCATCGCCAATGTGCCCAAGAACCCCGGCTGGCGGGCTGTTTTCGATCCGGACGCCGGCGACGACACGGCTGAAGGCGACGAGAACGAGTCCGGCAAGGGCCTGGGCCAGATCGCGGAGCCGTTCATCTTCGAGGGCGCGAACAAGCGCCCCGAGCATCCGACGATGAAGTGGCTGATGAAGCAGCTGGAGAAGCGCGACGTGGGCACGGGCGCGACCCGCACCTCGACGTATTCCGAGGTCACCAATGGCAAGGCGAAGTACCCGCTGCTGACGGAGAAGGGCCGGAAGCTCAGGCTGGCGCAGGCCGGCGAGATGAGCTGGCGGCTCCTGCCGGGCACGCGCATCGGTGACCTCGGGCTCACCGAGAAGGTCTACGCCGACATGCGCGACATCGCCGCCGGGACGGCGACCGCCGAGGAGCGCCTGGCCGTCGTCGCCGACTGGGTGCGCGAGGACATTGCCACGATGACGAAGAACGCCGCGTCCATGCGCGCCGAGCTGGGCCTGAAGGAGCAGGTGGTCGCTGCGCGCGCCGAGGGTGTGTGGCAGGCCGCTCCGGGCGGCCCGAAGAAGGTCGCCTTCAAGAAGATCTGGTCGGGCCACGAGTTCAGCGATGATGAGGTGGCGAAGCTGCTGGCGGGCGAGACGATCTCGTTCGAGGCCACGAACAAGGCGGGCAAGCCCTACACGGCCACCGGAGCGCTCGGCCTCGGCGACTACAAGGGCCGCAAGTTCGTCGGGTTCCAGCTGGAGGTGCCGGACAAGCCGACGAAGTGGTCCGGCCGGACGTTCACGCCGGCGGAGGTCACGGCGCTCTTGGCGGGCCAGTCGCTGGAGATCGACGACTTCGTCAGCGCGAGGACCGGCAAGACCTTCGGCTGCAAGGTCAGCTGGGACGCGAAGGCCAAGAAGATCGTCCCCGACTTCGGCTCCGGCGACGAGCCGCCGCGGTCCTGGTGCCAGGTGACCTTCACCGATGCGCAGCGCAAGGACCTGGCAGCCGGCAAGACCATCCAGGGCACGGGGTTCGTCTCATCGAAGGGCAAGACCTTTGACGCGAAGGTCGCCTGGAAGGAAGAGGGCGGCAAGAAGAAGATCGTGCCGTCGTTCGGCTGATGCCCGGACAGGCACTGACGAGCAGCAGCGGGTCCCGGACCTCGGGACCCGCTGCTGCCTTTTCACGACAGCGACATTCCCTGTCACGTCTGAGCGTGTTGCGACTTCTCTACGTCAGTCTTCCAAGCCCAGCCACAGGACCTCGATCCACTCACGAACCGTGACCGGAGATCGAGCACTCTCCGGAGTCAGGGTGGATTCCTGGGACAGACATAGCAGAGCCCTGGGGACGCGACGATGAGGTCGGTCTCCAGGGCACTCGGGGTCGTACGAGGTGAAGCTCGTTCACCAGCCGATGGTCAACCGGGTGTCCGGGCGAGCGACCCTGGCACCGACGGCGAGTGAGTCGTCTGCGGTGGTGGCCGGGTGCTAGAACGCGCGGACGGATTCGATTGTCAGTGGTCCGCGCGACCATGGCGTCCACGACGCCGGAACCCTCCCGCTCCGCTGCCGTGCGGCAAATCCCCGTCTGGGCCGCCACCGTCGGGCCCGGATGGGCCGCTCTGCTCGACCGGTTACACCACGGCCTGCTGGCCCTGGACGCCGACTACCGGATCGAGTCGTTCGGCACGAAGTTCGGCGGCCTACGCATTACCGTCGCCGACCGCTTCATCGAGG
This sequence comes from Streptomyces sp. NPDC088254, assembly GCF_044740925.1. NCBI lineage: Bacteria > Bacillati > Actinomycetota > Actinomycetes > Kitasatosporales > Streptomycetaceae > Streptomyces > Streptomyces sp. NPDC088254. Next base: position 257,523 of record NZ_JBIURQ010000006.1, read on the forward strand.
GCGAGTTCGACGGGGAGTTCGCCGACCGGGCCACCGCGCTGACCGACGCCGCCGAGACGGACTCGGAGCACACCTGTGAAGCCTGCGGCGAGCCCGGCCGTATCCGCCTGCGCGGCGACGGGCCGCGGGTATGGATGCAGGCCAGCTGCGGCAACTGCCGCGTCCCCGCCTTCTCCCGGTCTGCTTCGCCACCCGGGGCCAGCGGCCCAACGTGAAAGGTCGACGTCGCGCCCGCAGCCATCGGCCGGTGCGGTGGGAATCAGGTAGGCGTGTTCACTCCCGGGTCGCCTGTTCGCGGTACTTGCGCTCCTTGTACTTGCGGATCAGATGCCAGGGGCGGGGGTTGTAGGCCAGGTCACGGCGGGCAGCGTCCAGGAAGGCGCTCTTGGTCTCGACGCACTGTTCGTGCTCCGTGGCGAAGTCGTCCACGGGGAGCATGGCCCTGGTGTCGCGAGCCTAGAAGCGCGGGATGGCGGCGACGAGGTCCTCAGCGGCGGCCAGAACAGGAGCCGGGGCACACAGTCGTATGTCGAGAAGTGCAGCAGGTACCTCGTGCTGGGCCTGGTTGTAGTTCCCCAACGCGTCCTCGCGGAGATCGACAAGTCGGGCGTGTAACCGCCTGTGGCGTCGGCCCCTACGGCCTCGTCGTCGCGGCGCCGGTAGAAGTAGACGATCTGGGTGTCGATGACGTGGGCGATGGCCTCGAGGAAGCGGCGGTAGCTTCGGGCACGGTCTTCGGCACTGCCCACGCGGGCGACCCCGGCGGAGCGGTAGCGGCTGATGGCGGCCTTGGTGACCACGCTGGCGGCACAGACGGCTACGGGGGTGAGAGGTTCCATCCCAATGTTGTCCAACGGCCCCGTCTGATTGCCGGGGGGGTGCTTCTTCATGTAGTCGTCCGCGGATAGGTCCGCGCACTCCGGTGCGCTGTCGTCCGCACCGGCGGCGATCGCGTCGGTGCACGCCTTGATCTGGTCCGCCACCGATAGCTCCGCGCGGGCGCTCGACGTGGCGGCCGGCTTCGACTTCGCGGGCTCGGGCTTGTCGCTGTCGGAGCTGGAGCAGCCCACGAGTGCGAGGCAGGCGGCGGTGAGCAGGGTGGCGATGGCGCGACGGCGCATGAATCCCCCGAGGTGGAGCGTGCTCTGTCGAGGCATCACCAGCCCATAAGGTCAGGGCGTGAAGATCGTGTGATCAATTCGTGACCGATCGCGGGTTCTGGGCTCCCCCGCCCCGCCGTGCCAGCTCTACCCTGCTGCCATGACGCCCCCCGCGACACCGGCCGCCCTCCGCCAACTCCACACCGCCCTAAGGCGGGCCCTTGCCACCCCTGAGATCAACACTGGGGAGAAGCGCGCGGAGCGTCTCCGGACGACGGTATCCACGCTGGAGCGCGCGGCCGCGGACCTACCGGCGGAGGCCCTGCGGAGCCTGGCAGCGTTGTTCCGAAACGACGTCCTCGGCCACCCGAATCAACCCGGCACGGTGTTCGCCCGGATCGCCGCCGGGGAGTACCGCACCCGCCCGCCCTACGGGAGGCCGCTCACCTCGGCGTCGCAGCGGTACCTCATGGACGGCATCGTCGACCTCAACCGGGCCGCCCGCCGCGGGCCGTTCTGGTGGGAGGTGCCCGGAGCCCGCCCCTGGTCCAAGCACACGCGTGTCCCGCTCGAGCCGGGCCAGCACATAGCGCTCCGCCGTACCCTCACTACCCCTGTGGAGGACCGGCGCGAGCCGTACCGGCTGCGGCTCCTGGCCGCACTTGAGGTGCTGTGGGCAACCGGCGTCACGAGGGAGGGCCTGGTCGCCGCTGACACCACGCACCTCTCCCCCGATCTGTCCACGATCGAGCTGACTATGAACCCGCCCGGCCGTACCGAGGCCACCGTGCAGACGCTCCCCCTGCCGGCGAACGCCCGGGCCGTGCTGCGGCTGTGGCTCCCCGTCCGCCGGGCGATCGTCGTAGAGCACCTGCGGGAGGGCCCCGACCACCCGGCGAACCAGGGTCTGTTCGTGACTCTCCGACACACCGTCGGCGTCTACCCGGACGGCTCGCCGCGCAGCGTGCCGCCCGGGGTGCGCATCACCGGCAACGGGCTGGAGACCAGCTACTCGGAGTGGGCCCGCCGGCTCAACGGGGAGCACGTTGGTCAGCCCGGCTGGCCTGTGTCCACCGACCTGTACCTGATCGCCCGCGGCGGCGCCGAGCAGCTAGTGACCCGGTCTTGAGTTCTTGTCTCGCCTCGTGAGTCGCCTTCCGTTTCAGATTCGGGCGTTTGCCAGTCGTGAGGTGGCTGGGGGCGGTGTCCTGGAGGCATGGGGGACACCAGGCTGGAGCCGCTCGTGCTGTCCGGGGATGAGCGGTCGATCTTGCGGAACTGGGCCCGGCGCCGGTCGACGGCGCAGGGCCTGGCCAAGCGGGCCGCGATCGTGCTCGCCTGTGCGGACGGGCTGAGCAATACCGCGGTGGCGGCCCGGCTGGAGACCGACCGCAAGACGGTGCGCCGGTGGCGCACCCGGTTCCTGGCCGAGCGGCTCGACGGCTTGTCCGACGAGCCGCGCCCCGGGGTGCCGCGCACCATCACCGACGCGCAGGTCGAGGAGGTGGTGGTGCGGACGTTGGAAACGGTGCCGGAGGGCGGAACGCACTGGTCCAAGCGGGAGTTGGCCCGCCAGGTGGGTATCTCGCCGACCAGCGTGCACCGGATCTGGCAGGCGTTCGGGCTGGCGCCGCACCGTACCGAGACGTTCAAGATCTCCCCGGATCCGCTGCTGCTGGACAAGATCCGGGATGTGGTCGGGCTCTATCTGGCCCCGCCGGCGAACGCGGTGGTCTTCTCGGTCGACGAGAAACCGCAGATCCAGGCACTGGAACGGACCGCCCCCGTACTCCCGATGCTGCCCGGTGTCCCTGAGCGGCGCAGTTTCGACTACATCCGGCACGGCACCACCGATCTGTTCGCGGCTCTGGACATCGCCACCGGGAAAGTGATCGGCAAGGTGTCCGCCCGCCACGCCGCCGTGGACTTCCGCGACTTCCTGGACCTGCTCGACCACGAGGTGGAGCCCGGCCTGGCGGTCCACGTGATCTGCGACAACCTCTCCGCGCACAAGGCGCCGGTCGTGCACCAGTGGCTGGTGGCCCACCCACGTTTCGCTCTGCACTTCACGCCCACGTACTCCTCGTGGATCAACCAGGTCGAACGCTGGTTCGCGGAACTGCAGCGCCGCTGCCTGGAGCGCGGGGTGTTCTGCTCGGTCGAGGCGCTCCAGGCAGCATTAGAAAAATGGATCGAGGTCTGGAACGAACAGGCCCGCCCGTTCCGCTGGACCAAGACAGCCGACCAGATCATCGACCGGATCTGCCGCTACTGCGACAGGATCTCCGGACCGGGTCACTAGAAGCCGCGGGGCAGTAACGGGGTCGCCGAGATAAGCTCCAAAGCGGCTCGCGTTGGTCTTGAAGCCTCTGGCGGAAGATACAGCTCAAGTGATTTCTGGTTGGGTGTCGTTGAGGTAGATCCGGGCGACCTGGACGAATCTCGCCGCCGTTTCCTCGAACTCGCTGGTCACGTGTAGCACGCGTTCCAGAGCGTTTTGGGGGAAGAGGGACGCGTCGAGGAGGAGTTCCTCGGCCTGGTCATCGGTCAGCAGCCCGCCGGTGTCGTACACCGCCTGTCGGGCTTCCTGGTAGGCCGCAAACCAGCGGGCCGCTGGGGTCTGGAGTCCGTTCTCATGGTCTTGCCGGGCTTGGTCGTTGCGGTTGGAGAGGGCCCCTCGCTCGTCCGGTTGGGTCTGGGCGAGGACGCGCTGTACGTCGCGGAGCGCTTGGAGGGCGGTGGTGGCACGCTCCTGGGTCCGGGCGGCGTTGTGCAGGGTCCGCCAAGCCTCCATCAGCTCGGCGTCGTTGTAGATGAACTGGGCAAGGGCCCCGCCGGTGGCCACCACGGCGTCGGCGGCGGTGAGGACGGAGGGTGGACCTTCGAGTTCAACCGCGATGTAGGCGTCCCGGAGGGCGCGCTGCGCCTCGCGCAGTGGGTCGGGGTTAGTTCGGCCTGGGACCTCACTTCTCAGCGTCTGCCGGAATCCGTGCGTGGCCGCGATGAATCCCACGTACGCGGTGCGCTGGGCGATGCGGTTCTGCTGTTCCAGTGCTCCGGCGTACTGGAACCTGGCCGTAGTCACCGCGGCGCGTACGGTGGCCTCGGCCTGGTCCTTGCTGCCCTTACGCTGGATGTGGGCGGCGGCAAGCGTGCCAGCACTACCCAGGACGACGCCGACAAGCCCAGCACCAGCGGCGACGAGTGCGGAGTCCACAGTCGTTTCCCCCTTCTCACGCGGGATATCGCGCCGCCTGATCGCCCACGTCGGCATCATCGAACTACCTGTCAAAGCTTCAAGATCATGCCATGGCCCCTTTGGGAATTGTCTCGGCAATCCAGTACCGGCCCGCGAGCGCCTCACGGATGCTGGCTACCGAAGGCGTTCCAAGGGGACACCGGCCCGCAGTTGACGATGGCGCGTAGCCGCCCGTTCACCATCGAGTCAGGCCGTCTCGATCCCCCTATTACTTGGACGGCGTATCGGACACCAGGAGATGCCGCTCACCCGGCCCAGGCGGGATGGGGTAGGGGCACCGTTACAAGCCCGACGCCCCTCCCTCGGACACCAGCCGCGAGGTACGGCGTTGGTATTGAGCGACGCTAGAACCCTCAACAGATAGAGCGGCAATGGCCCCGCTATCCTTCCCTCTGCCCTCCGGCCAGCCTCACCCATGGCCGGGCAGGGGCAGACGAAGAGGGGAGCCGTGGACGGGGAGCTGATCACCGCGATCGCCGCAACGGTGGTGAGCGCGGTCGCCACGGGCTACGCCGCCAGGCAGGCGCACATCGCCAAGGGTGCCGCCCGGTCTGCCGAGGCCCAGGTAGCCCTGATGCGCCGGCAGATTGAGGGGGAGGAAGCGGATCGCTTCGAGGCCCGCGGACCACAGTTCAGTATCGAAGCGCCCTCACCGATGAATCCGACGTCAACGTGCCGCGCGGAAAGCTGGTGATTAAGCAGGACTCCGGACCGCCGCTCACCTCGATCACCGTGCGCGCGACCGGCGAAGGAGTGGAGGGCATGCGGGGCGCATACATGTACGACCCGCACAGCCACACGGACTACGGCCGTGAGCAGACCATCGACATCGGCCCCATGGCCGCTGGCGGGACGCACGACGTCTACGTTGATCTGGACTACCACACTCGCGACACGACCGTTCACCTCAGCTTGGAGTGCCAAGGCCAGGCTGGCGACACCTGGCAGCGTGCCATCGCCGCGCGAGTGGAGCCGCTGCCCGAACCACCGCTCTGGCGAGGGAGAGGCCAGACGGCTCGCGGCTGAGCGCTCTATGCGGCTCTCCCTCCCCTACCTTGCGGCTGGCTCAAGCTCCGGGGCCTACGCGGGGCGTGGGCTGGGCCGGTGCCGTCGTAGGGGACGGCATGGCCGGCGGTGAGGAGGTTGGTGTTCAGGCAGGCGCCATCGGCGCTCATGAGCGTGGCGAGCCAGCGGCCGTACTTCTCCCGGCGGTGGGTCCGGACCACCAGCGCGGCGGCGTACCGCTCGAGCCACTCGGCGGCCCAAGCGTTGCGGGCACTACCACTTCCGTCACTCGGAGCGGGCCGTGCTCGATGGGATTCCGGTGCGTGCGTCAGGAGATCCTCGACCGGGACGGCTCGGCCGATGCGTTGGCGGTGCTCGACCTGGACGACGATGTCCCCGCGCTTCGAGGCGGTAGCGATGGGCTGAGCGCCTCTGCTCCCGCGGCGCGACTGGTTTGTCAGCCGCTCAGGCAACGCCCGATGACTCGGAACTGCTAGTCCGAGTCATCGGGCTTCGCCATTCAAACCCCTTTCATTCTCGATTCGAATGACCTATATGAGATAGGATGCCATCTACACACCTCATACGTGAGGGCTTTTCGATAGACCGAGCAATGACCATTGTGATCGCAGGGGGAGACGAGGGGTTCATGGCGAAACTGTCCTATAAGGTGCCGAGTTCGCTGAACAGGAGCTTCCTCGACCACGAGATCACGCTGAGCAAGGGAGGTTGGGCGGCCAAGCCCTCCCCGATCAAGCAGCTGCTCTTCTTCGGCGGCGGCATCCTCGCCCTGCTGTGGTTCAGCACGTCGACGTTCGTGGCGAGCTCGGGCCCAGTCGCCATCACGTTCTTCGTTCTTTGGGGACTGGCGGCGATCGCCTACTTCGGCGGGCTGGTGAAGACGAAGGAGCTGCGCATTATGCGCGTGCCGGCCTTGCTGGCGTATCTGCCCCGGAAGGCCCGCCACGTCTTCACCCGTCGTAGCTCGAACCCCACGGACTTCTACTCGATCGTCGGCATCGACGGGATCGACGAGGACGGGCTGATTCACTTCTCCGACGGCGGCGAAGGCCGGGTCTACCTGGTCGTCGGCTCGGCTAGCTACCTGCTCTTCGACGAGGACCGGGTCGGGATCCTCGATCGGGTCGACTCCTTCTGGCGCAAGGTCGAGACGGCCTGCGAGCACAGCTTCATCACGACGAAGGAGCCGCAGCGGGTCTACCACCAGGTGGCGAACCTGGAACGGCGCAACCAGACCCTGCAGGTCCGCGATCCCGATCTGATCGAGCTGCAGAACGAGCAGTACGACATTCTCACGCAGCACGTGGGCGGGAAGTTCACCTCGATCCACCAGTACCTGCTACTCAAGGGCAAGAACGCCGACGCACTGCGCAAGGGGCACCAGGTCCTCCAGGCCGAGGTCGGCGGCTCGACTCTGATGATCAAGGAAGCCACCATGCTCGACCGCGAGGAGGCCCTGCCGATGCTCCGGGTCTTCTACCAGGGCATCGACGACGAACTGCTCGATCTCGAGGCGTCGCTGAACTGACCAGCGCCAGGCCGGCCACCACGACGAGGAACGAACGAAGGACACCATGGCGCTGATGACGAAAGTCCGGGCACAGCTCGGCATTCCGGGAAAGAAGCCTGACGAGACGAATGAGACCGCGGAGCTTGTGGTCGATGATCCGCGCGCGGATGGTGCTGCTCAGGCTGAGGGCGTGCAGGACGCTGCGCCGGCGGACGGCGCAGCCGATGAGGCCGCCGAGCCGAAGACGAACTGGTGGCAGCGCCGCCGGGAGGTGAAGCACCTCCAGGGCACGTTCGACGCCTACCCTCACCTGCTCGCGCTGAAGCCGAAGGAGAAGTACCTCTTCCGCTCCGACTACTTCGAGGTCGACGGCTCGGTCGCCTGCATCCTGGCGTACTTCCACGACGACGCCGCGCACGACAATTTCGCCGCCTTCTGGGGTATCGACCGGATCCCGGACGGCCTGGACGAGCGGGTCACCGCCGTCGTGCTTGAGCAGGTCAAGCGGATGGATGAGAAGTGGATCGACTCGTACACCAAGCAGTCGGAGAAGCTGGACAGGCTGGATGCGAACGAGCAGGAGGAGACGGGCACGACCTCCTCCAGGCGCAAGGCCGCGAAGATCTCCGGTGACCTCGGGATCACGATCGGTGAGATCCAGGACGGTGCGAGCTACCTCTCGGTGCACAACCGGCTCTTCCTCAAGGCCCCCGATCTGGCGACCCTGGACGACACGATCGACCGGGTCACGCGTCTGTACATCGACCGATTTGGCACGCTGAAGGCTGCGCCGTACGCCGGCGAGCAGCGTCAGGAGCTCTCGGGCCTGTGGAAGAACAACGAGAAGAAGAAGGGCGCGGGCTTCCACTTCACCTCGACCGAGCTGGCCGGCTCGTACTCGCTGGTGACCAATGGCCTCAACGACCGAGGCGGCGAGTACGTCGGCTACATGGTCGGCGACGTCAACAACAGCGCCGTGCTCATGGACGTCAACGCCTACGACCACCACGCGATCGTCGCCGACGCCACGCTCAGCGAGTACCTCGACCGCCAGCGGGTGGCCAACATGTGGTGCTCGAAGATCTCTCAGGCGGCGCTGCTGAACAACGGCCAGGTCGTCCACCTCATCCTCGACGGAGCGAACCTCGACAAGCTCGGCCCGAAGTTCGAGCGGCTCACCTCGCGCGTGGACCTGAATCAGGGCGACGTGAACATGTTCGAGATGTTCGGCGAGGAGGAGGACGAGCTGACGGTCTTCTCCGCCCAGATGGAGAAGCTCAAGCTGATGTTCGAGCAGCTCTACGAGACCAGCGACGGAGCGATCGGCTCGATCATCCGCAGCGCCCTCGAAGACACCGCGACCGACTTCTACATCGAGCAGGGCATGTGGCGGCACAACGCCAAGGAGCAGCGTCACCGCCTGCGCGTGGTGAACATCCCGCACACCCAGGTGCCGCGTCTTCAGATGTTCGTCTCCTACGTGGCAACCGCGCACAAGGCACTGCTGAACTCCAGCAAGACCGACCCGGACCAGCTGCGCGCCTACAACGTGCTCAGGGGCATCGCCAACGCGATGCTGAGCACCAACGGCGACCTGTTCAACAACCACACGGCCTCGGCCGTGGACGGGGTCCGGGATTCGCGGCGCGTGGTCTACGACTTCTCGCGGCTCATGCGCCGCGGCAAGGGCGTGGCGATGGCGCAGCTGGTGAACATCGTCGGCTTCGCCGTCGGCAAGCTGGGGCTCGGCGACACGGTGATCATCCACGGCACCGAGCACATCGACGACCGGGTGAAGAAGTACATCAAGGACCAGTTCGACCATATGCACGAGCGCGGCGGCCGGGTGGTCTACAGCTACAACGACGTCGACAAGATGCTGGCCGACAGCGACTTCAACAAGTTCGACGCCGCGGACTACACGCTCTTCGGCCCGATGCGCGACGGCACGGTGGCGGAGTACCAGAAGCAGCTGCACCAGCGGATTCCGCCGGATCTCGCCCAGCTCATCACGACCAAGGGCGAGAACCTCACGTACCTGCGCCGGGGCGTCTCCAACGTGGTCTTCCACCTGGACCTGGCACTGGGGATCAACCCCTACCGCGAGGCCCAGCGCAGGCAGGTACGCCTGGAGGCGGCCAGGGCCGAAGAGGCGGCGCGGATGGACGCGATCATGCACGACAAGCCGGCACCGGGCGCGAACCTCACCAGCATCCGGAAGCACAGCGAGGGCGGCGACGGCGAGGCTGACGCGGGCCAGAGCGACGGGGGCAAGCGCCGCGACGGCAAGAAGAGCCTGCAGCAGCCCGAGGATGGCGCAAGGCGACCGGCGAGGAAGTCCAAGCCGAAGAAGCTGGTCCAGGCATGAGCGAGGTCAGCACTGATACGGAGGCGAGGAGTAGGGGAGAGACGATGAACGGGACGATCGCGGCGGTGGCGCGGCTGCGGGCCTGGGCCGGCCACGGCGGTGGCGGAGCCCGCCAGGGCAGGCTCGCGCGCGGGCTCGCCCTCGTGCTCCTGGCCGCGCTGTTCGTGCCGGTCCTCATGATGGCGACCTCTTCGCCGGCGTCCGCGGACGACGAGAAGGAGCGCGACAACTACAGCCTCTACCAGCTGGCTTCGAATGCGAGCTCGTACTTCAGCGAGGAGAACTCGCCGTCGAACGACAAGGGCATGCACGAGAACTGGAAGCCGGTCACGAGCAGTCCTGCTTCGGGTGGTTCCATGCTCGGCTACGCCGACCCGGACTTCAGCCTGGGCAACATCGTGGGCTGGTTCTTCGCCGAGGTCTCGGGGTCCTCGCAGACCGTCACGTACGAGACGCTGGCAGCGAAAGACGACAAGGGCAACGCGAAGTACTCGGGCATGCTCGACTACGCGCACTTCGGGGCGGCGAACGCTGACCTCGGCCTGGACACGATGTCCTCGGGCATCGGCGGCCAGATCGTGAGCGTGATTGGAGGCTCCGTCATCTGGGTCCTCTACGCCCTGGCGCTGGCGGTCGGCACGCTGTTCTACGTCATCCTCCAGTTCCTGAAGCTCATCAACCCCTTCATGTGGTTCTACCAGGCGGTCAGGGCGGTCAATCCGACCTTCGCCGACGGGATGACGGGAGGTGACACCGGAGGCGGCGCGCTCTCGGGTCTGCAGCACTGGATCAGTGGCTGGTATGGCCTGCTTGTCGATATCTCGTGGCAGGTGCTGGTGCCGATCTTCATCGGCTTCCTGCTCATCGGCCTGGTCATGTTCAAGAAGATGGACCGGGGTTCGGCGATCAAGAAGCTCATCGTGCGCGTCGTCTTCATCGGCGTCGGTCTGCCGCTCATCGGGTCGATGTACACCAGCGTGCTCGACAAGTTCGACAACTCGGTTCTCGGCCAGCATGCCGGTCCGACGCGCGTCGTGCTGAGCACCTACGTCGACTTCGAGGCGTGGATGATGAACGACCGCCTCGGGATCCCGGACCAGGCCACTGTCTCCTGGAACGGCGACCAGGCGAGCTCTGACGCGATGATGTCGGTGCGCACGAGCGCGCTGGCGATCAACAAGCAGTCCCATGGAGCGACGTTCAACGGCATCAGCATCGGCACGAAGGTCAACGACGCCGAGTCGGCCTGGAAGGACGGCACGGTCTCCGTCGGCACCGGTGCGTCGGATGACTTCAAGGCGGTGTTCTCGACCTTCGGGATCATCGGCAAGTACATCGGCAGCAACGAGATCGCAGCTTCCGACTTCGAGTCGGGGATCAAGAGTTCGATCACGCAGCTGGACGAGAGCGCGGAAGTCAAGAAGAGCTGGTTCGTCGACAAGGACAGCTACGGCGACGTGGAGGATTTCGGTGAGGAGGAGGGGCCGAAGCCGGTGGATCACCCGGTGATCTCGACCGACGGCACGGGCCTGACCTCCTCTCGTCCCGGCAAGGACTCGACGGTCTTCACGACGATGGGGACAAAGGCCGGCTGCGGCTTCACGGTGGGCAAGACGCCCTCCTCGTGCAACCTGTCTCCCCTGGCGGCGTACAACTATCTCAACACCGGGTTCAGCCCCAGCTCGCTGAGCATGTACAGCTCGAACAACGCCACGTCCGGCTTCACGCGCGAGAACCACATGGCCGTCAGCCAGGTGGGCACGGGGCCGGCGAAGTTCATGTACTGGTCCAACTCAGCCACGGTCCTGGGTTCCATCGTTCTGCTCGGCTTCTGGTACGCCATCGGCATGCTGGCCGGCTCGGTCAAGCGGATTTTCGGCCTCGTAGCGGCCGTGCCGTTCGCGACGCTGGGCGCGCTGGCCGCGATCGCCAAGGTGATCGTCTACTCCATGGCACTGATCCTGGAGGTCCTCGTCACGCTGTTCATCTACCAGTTCGTCTCGGAGTTCCTGATCTCGGTCCCGGACATCATGGCCGGGCCCGTGTCGAGCTTCATGAGCCCGGGCGGCCTGTGGGGCAGCGCTGCGCTCGGCGGGATCATCGTGGTGATCCTGACGCTCATCTCGTCGCTGCTGATCATGGGCATCACCTTCGCTCTGCTGCGGGTCCGCAAGACGGTGCTGCAGGCGATGGACGAAGTGGTCACCAAGCTCGTGGACAAGTTCCTGGAGACCAACACCACGCCGAAGCCGGACAAGGGCGGGCTGATGCCTGCTCTGGCCGCAGGTGCAGGGGCCGGCGCGGGTATGGCCATGGGCAACAAGCTCGCCAACGGGTTCAACAACAAGACCAGCGGCCCGGCGTCCCCGAGCACGGGCAAGCCCGCGGGCAAGACGGCGTCGACGAACGCCGGCGGCACGAACGGCGACGCCACGGCTCTGACTGCTGGCAAGCAGGCGCTGGCCCTGGAGGGCGGCGGCGAGGGTGGTCCAGGCGATCCGAACAGCCCGGCACTGGACGGTGGTCCTGGTGGCGGTGGCTCCGGTGGCGGTGGCGGTCCTGCTGGTGCTCTGGGCGTGTCTGGCCAGGGCGACGGTCCCGACGACAAGGGCGGTCCGCTGCAGCTGACCAGTGGCGGAGCGGGCAGCTCGCACTCGGACAAGCAGACGGCACAGAATCTGAGCAACCAGGGCGGCCTGTCGAATCTCGGGTACACCTCGGATGGCAACAAGGTCATCCCCGGCGAGGTTCTGGCCTCGTCCACGGAGCCGTCGAGCTCTCGCGGTGGCGCTCAGGGGCAGAGCAGCGTCGGCGGCGCTGGTTCTGTTCCGACCAGCGGAGGCCGTAGGGCCGTCGCCGGCCAGACGGACCCGACGCAGTTCGGCACGGGTGCCCAGGGTGCGCAGAGCCAGCAGGGCAGCAACCAGCAGGCTGCACCGCAGCGCTTCAGCGGCGGAGCTGCTTCTGGTCTTGTGCCTGTCCCTGCTTCCGGGCAGCCGGCCGCGCCGAGCACGCGTCCGACGCGATCCGCTCAGGACACCCCGGCTCCGAGGCAGCTGGGAGCCGGAACGTCGGCTCCTCGTCCCGTGGCCGCTCCGGTTTCGGGTCAGACTCCGGCTGCGCCTGGTGCGCGGACACCGGCTCGGACGCAGGCAGCGCGTCAGCCGGGTTCGACTCAGGCGTCGACGCCGACACCGCGCCAGACGCCCGCGCCGCGGGCTCAGGCACCGCGGACGTCGGCTCCTGCACCGGCTCCTTCGCCGCGGCAGGCTCCGGTTCCGCGTCCTCGTCCCCGTCCGCGCCGGGTTGCCGATCCGGCCCCTCAGAGCGTGGAGACTCCGGAGCCGCAGCAGCGGCCGGCCGGTGGTCTTCGCCGGGGCCGGCGCGAGAAGCCGCAGGACTGATCGGGCGAGCGTGGAGGGCTGACGCACCCGGTGAGGACGACCATTGCGATCGTCCTACCGGGTGCGTCGTCTTTTGCGCGGCAGGAGGAGAAGGGGAAGAGGATGAGGCTCGGATCGAGGCTTCGCGGCGAGTTCCCGCGCGGCTGGTGGCGCTCGGCGCGATGGTGGATCACCGGGATCCGCGACCTGGCATTGAGCACTGCGGCGGCCGTGGTCACCGTGGTGTTCGTCGGCGAGGTGAAGCGCGCTGTGCGGCATCGCGACGAGCCGCGGACTCTGGCGCGCCTGTCCGGCACGTTCGAGGGGTTCGTGGCCAGCCTCTTGGGCAACAGCGCATGCTTGGTCGTTCTGGTCACCATGGCGATCGAGGACGGTCTGCCTGTGGTGCTGACGGCGTTGCTGGCTGGGTGGGGTCTGCTCAACATCGCCATCAGTGCCACGGTGTTCGTCGTGGTCGCCCGGTCGAGGATCCGGCAGTCGGCAGCGTGGGCTGAGCTGGATTTCGTCGAGCAGCACGCGCCGAAGTACGGCCGGCCACCGGAGGCGATTGAGGAGTACCGGGCGCAGCAGCTCCAGGAGTAGGCGTCAGAGAAAAGACAGAACCCCGTGGACGTGATATCCACGGGGTTCTGTGCTGCCTGGGTGGTGCGGCAATCAGCTGTGCTGGTTGCAGTCCTTGGCCATCAATGCCTTCGCCTGGTCGCTGTCGGCCGGGATGAGCTGGACCTGGTCGATCGAATAGGCGAAGGTGTACCCGAACGTGATCATGCTGTTCGACATCGAGATCGAGCCGGATCCCGGGTCAGTGCCCGTCTGGTCGGAGCCGTTGACGTCGTCCCAGAGCACACTGGTCCGGCTGTCGTTGATCGTGCCGGTCGAGAGAACCTGGTACTGACCTTTGTCGGTCGTGCCGTCCTTGACGATCGAGCCGTGCTTGATGTCGCCGAGGGCCTTCGTGGTCAGCTGGCACTGCTGCTCACCAGCGGTGACGTTGATGTACGTGATCTTGTGGCCGTCGATTGCGGCGATGCCGCCGCGCGCCCCGTCGGTGATGGAGATGTAGGCACCGTCGAAGCTGGAGGCCTGGCTGCTGCTGGGGCTCTGCGAGGAAGCAGCATCGCTGCTCCCGCTGCAGGCGGTGAGCATGAGAGCACCCGCGGCCAGGGCCGCGGCGGACACGGCGATCCTGGTCCGCGTCGCACGTGCGGTCCTGGTGGAGTTCATGGTGTTCTTCCTTCCTTCGTTCTGGAAAGCCGGTTTGGGTCAGCTCGCCCGCCCGGACGGGGGCGTAGCGGGTGCCGCTGACGGAGCCCATGGTCCCGAAGCCGTCGATCACGCCGATCAGGCCGGCGACGATGCCCACGACTCCGGCGGTGATGCGAGACCAGTTCGCCTTGCGGATGACTGCCACGACAGAGGCGGCGATGGTCACGAGCATGATGAAGAGCAGGAAGCCACCCTCACCTCCGGCCTCGTCGCTGAAGTAGTTGACCGAGAAGCCCATGGCTGAAGCGACCGGCATGAACAGGGAGATGATCGCCAGGAGCGCCGCGATGGGAAGGATGAAGGTGGCCAGCTCCCTCAGCTTGGCCAGTCCCGGCCGCGAGGTGCTCTGCTGCATCGAGCGCGCGGCGCTCTGCGCGGCGGGGGCAACGCGGTTGCTGAGGAACTCCTTGGCTCCAGAGTTCTCGAGGGCCGGCGCGACCTTGGTGTTGAAGAAGTCCAGGGCACCGTTGACGACTTGCTTGGCTCCGTCTGCCATCTGCTGCATCGACGGATCACGAGGCCGGCGCTCGGGAGCGATCAGTCCGGCAGGAACGGCGGCCTGATACTCGGACATCGTCGGCTCGCGGTGATGCGTCTGCTGGAACCCGACGCCCCACTGCTCGGCCGTGACAACGGGCGGAACCTGCGGCCTCGGCGGCACGGCCTGTGAAGCTGTTGCATGGCCCTGTGTCGGCTGCTCGGGTAACTGAGGCTGATCCTCAGTCATGATCGCCCCCGCTTTCTCTCGTTCAGTCCTGCGTGTCCAGGTGGTGCCCTCTTCGCAGGGACCGGCGTCTCGGCTCCACAGTTCCACACTGCAACCCCGAGACCCGGATCCCGACCACGCCCGGGAGCCGAAGCCGGTCCGCTTGAGGACCCCTCGACCGATTTCTGAGCTTTCTTCTCGCACTTCAGCACTTGCGAAGGCATTCACAAGCGCACTGTCAGTATTGCAGATTGATGTACCGGATGTACCACCTAACGACTGAAGGCCAGTCAAAGTCACCTATTGATAGGCAACTTTGACTGGCCAGAACTCAGTCTGTCAGGCGCCTTCTCGGAGGTTGTCGAGTCGATGCTCAGTCAGCGCCAGTGCGACTTCGGACTGGTTGAGCGCGTGCTCGCCGTCCTGAATGCGCCATTGAAGACGCTGCACGGGCGGGGCGTCTGCTTCCTGGAGCGCCAGGTCACCGAGCTCACGCAGCTCCGCGTACGCGCCCTGCAGCTGCTCCTCGTGGTGCGCCGACCGGACTCTGAGGCGGGCGACCCGCTCTTTCCACCAGTCCACCCGCGACTCGCGGTCGAGCGTGGTCTTTCCCTCAAGCCAGGCGCGGAGCTCGGCTTGGTCGACGTCGCCGGGGAGCCCGGTGGCGAGGGACCCTTCGGGTTCCGGCATGTCGATGGGGATGTGCGACAGCAGCACCGCGGGGGTCGTGTCGAGCGCGTAGGCGATCGCGACGAGGTCGTCGACGGTCACGGGGCGAGCGCATCGCTCCATCTCCGCGAGGGCGTCGGCCGAGATCGGGTGATCGAGCATCCGGAGCACATAGGCCAGCTCATCGACGGTCAGCTCGCGCAGCTGGCGGTAGTGGGTGATGGCGTCGGACACAGCAAGGGACGTGGGAAGGGACGACGGCATGCATCGATCATAGGCGCGCTCGGTGCGGCCCCCAGGTGATTCGTCACATAGCCCCGAGCCGTCGCCACGTAGACGCACGACGGGCCCCGGGAGCGGCGACCTCCGCGCCCCCTCGGGCCGAGTGCAGGCGCCAGAAGAGGCGCACCTTGGCGAAGAAGTTCAGGTCAGTCTTGTCGTCGCAGCCAGTACCGCAGATGCCCCGCGCAGTGGCGCTCATCGAGTAACAGTCGACTGCCTATTGAATGGCATTACGAGTCGTGTTTCAATAGAGCCCAATAGGCACTCGGTCCACTCTATACAAGGCGGGCAACATGTTCGGGGACGACTCTTCCGCTGATTGCGGCGTGGTCGTGACCGAGCATGCCTCCTCGGCGAGTCGAGTGCGAGTCTCCACTGCCGCGTCTCGCGCAGTCTCGCTTCGCCCGATTCCCATGGAGGCCATTCAGGTCGGAGCCACTGCCGCTGCATCCATTGCCTTGCGGCGCGATGCCATGACGACAACTCAGGCCTCGGTCGCACGCCGGAGGAAGGCCGCATAGAACCGCCGACGCCTCGGACAGCCATGCCCACGTCCGTGCCGTGGACCGTCTGCCAGTCCCCCGCGTCCAGCACCGAACGCACCGATTCCCTTTCCAGGCCGGCCATCACGCCGCAGTCCTGCCGCAGGGGCCCCGGCCCGCCACCGGCTACGCCCTGGCCGGGCCGGGGCAACACCCGCCCCCTCCTCCCTTTCGGAAGGTCGTATCCCGATGATCCGCAATCTCGCCCTCCGCTCGGTCGCACCCGCCGCCCTCGCACTCGCGGCCGCTGCCACCCTGACCGTGACCACCGCCCCGGCCGCGCACGCCGTCGGCGAACACAGCAAGTGCACCACCAACTGGACAAACTTCCAGGCCACCGTGGCCAAGAATGGCTGGAACTACCGCACCGGCCCGGGCACCACCTACGCCAGCCGCGGCCTCCTGTACCGGGGCGACAAGGTGACTGTGCTGTGCAGCCGCGGCAACTGGGACTACAGCCAGCTCACTCAGCGCTCCAAGTCTGGCATCCCCAAGGGCACCCGAGGCTGGGTGCGCGACGACGGCCTCTACCAGCTGGCCGGTTGACCAACCCAGTCCGCATCCCGTGCGGGATCCCGTCTGAGGACGACACAGAGCCGACTAGCCGCAGCAGTGCTGGTCAGGGCCTCACCGCGGACACCCGGCCGCGGAATCTGACGCTCACCGCCCCTTATCAACGGCCAGCCCACGAACAACGGCCCGCCGACCCCACTCGCCTTCCGGAGGAAACACCTGCATGCCCGCGTTCAAGCGCACCGCCATAACCCTGCTCGCTGCCGGAGCCCTCGCCGGCACCACGCTCGCCACCGCGACCACGGCATCCGCCGCTGACTACAGCTGCAAAACCAGCAGTGCTTCCGTCGACAATCCGGCCTACTCCGGGCCGTGGGCCGACAACTACAACTTCGACGTCACGCTGTGCGCCAAGCGCTCCGGCGGCTACATCTACGCCTACGCCAACGTGAAGTTCGAGGGACCCGTCTCGTACGTCAACATGACGGAGACCCTCGACGCCGCTCGCTTCCACCTCCAGATCAAGAAGTCGGCCTCCGGTCCCGATCCTGTCGTGAAGTGGGCGAACTACACCGGCCTTGAGTACAAGCTCGAGCACGGCAACATCGCCGGCAACGGCAGCTACAAGACGGGGACACTCAAGTACCGGGCCGGTTCGGGCCGCTACCTGGCCGACGGCTTCATCCAGCTGGACTGGAACAACGACGGCAAGGGCTACCGCAACACGAACTTCAGAGCCTCCCCGACCGTGTAGCCGCACCGAACTGCCCGGCCGGACAGAGCGTCCTCCGCCGATCTGGCACCAGGCGCAGCCCGGCCCCTCTCTCCCATCCCCCTGGGGCGACATCCCCGCGTCCTTCCGGCGCGGGCGCTGGCCCGGCTGCTCAGTGGGGGCGTCGTCCGCCCACGGCGACGCCCCCACCCACTCCGCCCTTCCCGTCCGGCGCCCGAACCAGCTGACGCCGGCCGCCCCACCAGGAACGTCTCGCACCTGCTTTCCCTGGAGCGTCTGTGTCAGCCACCACCATGCCCGTCTCCACCACCAAGGACGCCGAACCGTCCCGACCGCGGCCCTGGCCGCAGGCGATCTGGGCGCTGCTCGTCATCACCCTGGTGGCGCGCGGCTTCGGCTTCGCCTATCCCTTCCTCAGCTATCACCTCAAGGACCTGGGCTACACCACCGCCGCCGTCGGCCAGGCCCTCGCGGTCTTCGGCATCGGATGGCTCGTCGGCCAGTTGCTCACCGGCTGGGCCGCCGACCGGCTCGGCCGGCGCCGCACTCTCATGGCCGCCATGCTCACAGCCGCCGTCTGCCTGCCCGTGATGTCCCAGGCGCACGCGTTCGCCGCCGTGTGCACCGGAGCCCTGATCGCGGGCATCGTGTACGACTCGCCGAGGCCGGTCGTCTCCGCGGCCATCGCCGACCTCATCACCGACGACGGACAGCGCGCCGCCGTCAACGGCTGGCGCCACGGGGCCGTGAACATCGGCGCGGCGATCACCGGCGCAGGTGGCGGCCTGCTGGCCGGACAGCTCGGCTTCCCTGTGCTGTTCTGGTTCAACGCCGCCGCCTGCGCAGTCTGTGCCCTGCTCGCCCACCGCTACCTCGACGACGACACCCCGGCCGCCTCCGCCCGCCTCAGCGAGCCCACCGCGCACATCCCGCTGCGCTCGGCCGTGCTCGACGCACGCCTAGGGCTGCTGTGGATGGCCAGCGTGGCCGCCCTGACCTGCGCTGCCGGCATGTTCACCGTGCTGCCACTGCTGATGGAGGACGACGGGCTCGCCGCCGACGCCTACGGATGGACACAGGTCGCCAACGCCGGAGCCGTCGTCGTGCTCACCCCGCTGCTCAACCCGTGGCTGCGCCGCCGCTGCGACGGGCCCCAGCCGGTCACCGGCCTGCTCGCCGTCGGCTCGCTCCTGCTGGGCGCGGGCATGGGCAGCGCAGGCCTCGCCGACACCACGGCCGGCTACAGCCTCGCCGTGGCGGCCGCCGTCCCCGGGGAGATCGTCTTCTTCATCGCGGCCAACGACATCGTCACCAAGATCTCGCCCGTTCACGCCCGCGGTCTGTACGCCGGGATCTGGGGTTCAACCCTCGCCGTCGCCGTGATCATCGCCCCGGTTCTCGCGGCTGTGTCCCTGGCCTCGGGCGGTGGGGTTCTCGCCGCGCTGACCGCCCTTGCCGCCGGCGCCATGGGCGCAGCCCTGTGCGTGCCGCTCGCTGGCCTCACCCACCGCCGCACGGCCTCCCGTGTGGCCGAGAGCCCTGTCCCCGCCGCTACCTGACCGCCGAATCGGAGAACCGGACCATGAGACACAGCACCACGCGCCCCAACTCGGGGGCAGCAGCGCCCAGACGGGCTCCCGCTTCGACAGCCCTGCCCACGCCCGCGCCGGGGACAAGCCGATGACCGCGATCGCTCCGGCCGAGCAGTCCGCACCGCCGACGGGCGACCGACGGCTGCTGCTCGGTGTCTTCGCCGTGATGGGCCTCGTCATGGCGGTGTGGGGCACGAGGATGCCCTCAGTGCAGAGGGTGGCCAACCTTGGGACGGGCCATCTGTCACTCGTTCTTCTCGGTGCCGCAGTCGGCATGGTCGCCGGACTCCAGCTCGGCGGGCGCCTGGCCGACCGGCACGGTTCCTCCCGACTGCTGGTCGTCCCCGCCGTCGTTTTCGGCCTCGCCCTGGCTCTCCTCGGCCAGTGCCGCACGCTGCCGACTCTGATCGGGGCTGCCGTCGTCTTCGGCCTCGCACACGGGCTGCTTGACGTCGGTTGCAACGTCTCTGCCGTTCACTGCGAGATCGCCTTCCAGCGGTCGATCATGTCCGGGCTGCACGCCGCCTACTCGATCGGTGCTCTGTGCGGGGCCGCGCTCGCAGCCGTGACCACCTGGATGTCCCACGAGGTGCTGTTCGCGATGGTCGGTGCCCTCACGGTGCTCGCCGCTGTCACCGCCGTTCCAGCCGTACGAACGGCAACCTCCCTCGACCACGCACCCGCGCGTCCCGAAGCGGTTCCGGACGAGGCAAAGCCGGCGCAGATCTCCCACGCCTCGGTGTGGCTGCTCGGTGCCCTGGCCGCTGCGTGCCTGCTGGCCGAGGGCGCCGCCGCCGACTGGTCGGCAGTTCACCTGCACTCCCTCCACAGCTCCGAGGCAACAGCGGCAGCCGCCTACGCCCTCTACAGCGCCGCCATGGCCGCGGGCCGACTCGCGGGCGACCGGCTGACCGGCCACTACGGAGCACCCGCCCTGGTACGCATCGGCGCCACCCTGGCCGCCGCCGGACTCGGCGCTGCACTGATCGCCGGCAGCGCCCCGGCCGCCCTGCTCGGCTGGATGGCCCTCGGAGCCGGCCTGTCCACGGCCATGCCGGCCCTCATCACAGCCGCCGGCCGGGGAGGACCACGCGCGGTGGGCACCGTCGCCACCATCGGCTACCTCGGCCTGCTTGCCGGACCGGCCGCCATCGGGGCGATCGCCTCGCTCACCAGCCTGACCACCGCGCTGGCCCTGCTCGTCGTCCTGACCGCGACCGTCGCTGTCGTCTCCCACCGAGCCTTGGAGTCCCGTTGACCTCTTCCCAGCCCACCACCCCCAGCGGCGCCGACCTCGAGGCCGTGATCCTCGACTACAACGGGGTCATCGGCCGCCAGCCCGGCCCGGCCCAGTGGGCCCGGCTCGCCGAACTCGCGGACTGGCACCCCCAGGAGACCCACGCCTTCCAACAGGCGTTCTGGCAGCGGCGGGAGCCCTACGACCAGGGCATCGCCACCACCCACACGTTCTGGAGCGGACTGCTGCGCAACGGGCGCACCGCGCCCGTGGGCAGCACCCTCCTGGCCGCTCTCGCACGCGCCGACATCGACATGTGGACCGACACGGACCCCGCCGTGCTGGACCTCCTGCACACAGCCCACGCCACCGGGCTGCGTCTCGTACTCCTGTCCAACGCGCCCAAACCGCTGGCCAACACCCTCGACGACGCCGAATGGTGCGCCACCTTGTTCAGCCGGACCGTCTACTCCGCCCGCATCGGAGTGAACAAGCCCCACAGGCGGGCCTACGAGGCAGCGCTCGAGGCCGCCGGAGTGCCCCACCCCTCAAAGACCCTGTTCGTCGACGACCGGCTGGACAACGTCGAAGCCGCCGAGCAACTCGGCCTGCAAGCCCTGCACTACACCGGCGACCCGGCCGCACTCGCCCGCCGGCTTCCCCGTCAGCCCGCCGTCACACACCCGGCATGCTCGACGGGTCCCGGGAGTGGCACCACCCGCGCTCTTTCGGGCTGAGGGTGGGCGCCAGAAGAGGCGCACTCGGCGAAGAAGTTCAGGTCAGCCTTGCCGTCGCAGCCAGTACTGCGCATGTCCCGCGCAGTGGCGCTCATCGAGTCGGAGTCAGCCGCCTATTGAGTGGCATTCAGACTCATGTTTCAATAGGGTATTGATAGGCATTCGGTTCACTCTATACAAGGCGGGCAACATGTTCGGGCACGGCTCTTCCGCTGATTGCGGCGTGGCGCTCCAGAAGGTGGCCTGATGGCGTTGACCGCTGCGGAGATCGCCGACATTCGGCGCTACGCCCAGGAACTGGCCGACCAGGCGCCCCCGCTCACCCCCGAGCAGCGGGACCGCCTGAAAGCCCTGCTCCGGCGCAAGCCGACCGAGTCGAAGCCAATCGCCGCCTAGAAGCGGCCACCGCCCCTATCCACTCGCGCGGCGGCCCTGCCCGCAGGGGGCACCCTCCCGCCTCGCCTCGCGAAACGGATCCCGGTGCGCCTACGAGAAGGGGTATCGGCCCCGGCGACGGCGCTGTGTACGACGTCCGCGACCTGGCCGCGCTCGTCGCCGACCACGCCCCCGCAGCACGCGAGATCCTCGCCCAGGCGGCACAGGAGAAGCAGGACCGGAAGAAGCAGCGGCTCGGCCTCACCACGCCGGCGCCCCGTCGAACACGGCCCGCCATGTGGCAGCAGCCAGCGGGTGACGGCCCCCTCGACGTCCTCGCCGCCGATCTCCAGTTCGCCGACATCCTCGAACCCCACGGCTTCACTTTCGTCGGCACCGACAGCGAAGGCCGCCAGATGTGGAAGCGGCCGACCGCAGGCGCCGACTCCTCAAGCAGCGCCTACAGCCTGCTCTGTGACGACCACGTGGCCGTGAACTGGTCTGAACGCTCCGACCTTCCCGTCGGTGCCCAGCCGTCCGGGCGGAAGCGGACCATCGGAAACCTGTGGGCCCCTGCGAATCAACGGTTACACAGGGGCGAGCGGCATCCGCCGTAAGGGTGCTCGTTGAACACGCACCCTTTGCGCGGGCTGCTCCGCCCGAGGGGTCAGCCCATCCCCTGGAGCGGCTCGATCCGTACCGAACGCGGATCGAACGGCGCCCTGCCCGGACGGCCGGGCAGGAGCGTTACCGTGGCCAGCGTCTCGACCACCGCGCGCTGCCGGTCCAGCGTCAGATCCTTCCAGGCCTTGGCGGGATCTTCGGCGGTCACGATGTCCACCAGGATGCGCGCCCGCCGCGGGTGGGCCATCTGCGCCTCGACATCAGCCAGCCGGGCCTTGATTCTGCGGGTAGCGGCCTTGAATTCAGCGGCGTCCGCATCGTCGTCATCCGCGAACTCGTCGGTCAGAACCCTGATTCGGGATCGCAGGGCAACGGCCTTCGCCCGCAGCTCCTCCGTCCCCGGTGCGCTCTCGTCGACGAGGAGATCGACGGCGTCGGGGCGCGACAGGCGCCGGATCACGTACTCCTCGACGGTGAGGTCGATCGGTTCCGTACCGCGCGCCAGGTGCTTCGTCGTCCGGCACCGGTACAGCGGCGTCGTGAGCCCCCGCGCGCCTTTCGGGCCGCCCCGCGACCCGGACGTCACGGTCGTCCCGTCGTCGCAGACACCGCACCGGGCGATCCCAGACAGCAGCCACCGCCGGCCCGGTCCCGGGCTCGTCCTCCGGCTCTCGTCCTCAAGGACGTGCTTCGCCGCCCGCCATGTGGCCTCGTCCACGATGACCGGCCACTTACCCGGGTGCAATTCGCCGCGGTACTGACGCAGCCCTGCGTAGCGCTCGTTCAGGAGTACGCCGCGGATGGCGTTGTGTGACCAGGGTTTGCCGTTGCGGTTGAGGATGCCCCGCTCGTTGAGGTCGGCGGCCATGCCGGAGAGGGTCGCTCCGGCGAGCAGCGCGTGAAAGCAGTCCTTGACCTCGGCGGCCTCGTCTTCGACGAGCTCCGCGCCGTCTGCGGTGTAACCGAAGCAGCGCGGCCCGGTCGGAGGCAGGCCGCGCTCGACGCGCTGGCGCATCTCCCGCTGCTCTCGCTCCGACATCTGCTCGACCTCGAACGTGTCGACCTCGCCGAGGAGGCCGGCGAGGAGACGGCCAGCGGCCGTCGTGAGGTCCAACTCGGGTCCCTTGACGCACAGCACGGACACCTCGTGCTTGCGGAGAATCTCGATTCCCTCGGCCCGTTCGCGCCGGTTCCGCCAGAGTCGGCCGAGCATGTAGACGATGATGACGTCGACTTCGCCGCGCTGTACGGCAGCCATGAGCAGCTCGTACTGGGGGCGGTGCTTGCCGTGGGTGGCCGACTTGTCGTTGTCCCGGAAGCGGCGCCCCTGGAGGGGGATTCCGCGCCGTTCGGCCAACTCTGCGGTGTCCTCGCCTTGACGGATGACACCGTCTTCGTCGCCTTCATCCGCCTTGCTGATGCGCTCGTATGACGCACCCTTACTAAACGGGGTCATAAATTGAAGTATAGGTGCGTCTACTGCTTCGCCCGCAAGACGCACAGCTATCTGGACCTGGACACCGGCATCGGCTTCGACACCCAGATCGTCGTCAAGGTGAACGCGCCCGAACTGCTGCGCCGGCAGCTGGCCTCGCCCCGCTGGCAGGGCGAGCACGTGGCGATGGGCACCAACGTCGACTGCTACCAGCGCGCCGAGGGCCGCTACCGGCTGATGCCGGGCATCCTCTCCGCGCTGCGCGAGCGGGCCAACCCCTTCTCGATCCTGACCAAGGGCACGCTGATCCTGCGCGACCTCGACCTGCTGCGGCAGGCGGCCGAGGTGACCGACGTCGGCGTCTCCGTGTCGGTCGGCTTCGTCGACACCGAGCTGTGGCGCACCGTCGAGCCGGGCACGCCCGCGCCGGAACGGCGGCTGGACGTCGTACGCACCCTCAGCGAGCACGGCATCGGCTGCGGGGTGCTGATGGCGCCGGTCATCCCCTTCCTCGGCGACGAGCCGGCCCAACTGCGGTCCACGGTAAGGGCGATCGCGGAGGCCGGCGCGACCTCCGTCACCCCGCTGGCCCTGCATCTGCGCCCCGGCGCCCGCGAGTGGTTCATGGCCTGGCTCGGGCAGCACCACCCGCACCTGGTGCGCCGCTACGAGCGGCTGTACGCGGAAGGGGCCTACGCGCCGAAGTGGTACCAGCGCCGGATCACCCGTCAGGTCCACGACCTGGCCGAGGAGTACGGGATCGGGCCCACGCGCGCGGGGATGCCGCGCCGGATCCGGCCGCCCGAGCCGGTCGAGGAGCCGGAGCCGTCCGGCCCCACCCAACTCACCCTGATCTGAGCCTCTTCGGACCGATCCCGAACGAATCCGGAACCGATCACTTCGAACTGAGTGCGTTCGAGGGCATCCGGCGACCCGATCGGGTCAAGAATCGCCGGAACGGGCTCCAGTGATCCCTCTTTCCGGGACGATGCGCCGAGGGCCGTGACCCACGCGGTCCCTCGACCTCCGTCCTGGGAGGACCCATGAGAAAACGCGCAGCCGTGCTGTGCGGAGCCGCCGCCGTCGTGGCCGGGACGATCACCGCCGCGCCCGCCGACGCGAGCCCCACGCACCCCGTGCGCACCGCCCCGGCGACCCGGATCGCCTGGAAGGCCTGCGGCACCGCCGACTCCCCGACACTGCAGTGCGCTTCCCTGAAAGTGCCGCTCGACCACGCGAGGCCCCACGGCGAGAAGATCACGATCGCCCTGTCCCGCGTCCCGCACACCGCGAAGAAGTACCAGGGACCGCTGCTGGTCAACCCCGGCGGCCCCGGCGGCAGCGGGCTGGCCCTCGCCGGGTTCGTCGCGTCGTCGCTGCCGAAGGCGGTGGCCGCCCAGTACGACGTCATCGGCTTCGACCCGCGCGGGGTGGGCAAGAGCACGCCCGCGCTGAACTGCGCGCCGGGCCACTTCAAGCCGGTCCGCCCGGACTCGCTGCCGGCGACCGCAGCGGTGGAGCGGGCGAATCTGCGGCGCGCCGAGGGCTTCGCCGCGGCCTGCGGGAAGAAGTACGCCCGCCTGCTGCCGTACATCGACACCCTCAGCGCCGTACGGGACATGGACGCCGTCCGCGACGCCCTCGGCGCGCCGAAGCTGAACTACTTCGGCTACTCGTACGGCACTTACCTGGGCGCGGTCTACGCCAAGCTCTACCCCCAGCGGGTGCGGCGGCTGGTCCTCGACTCGATCGTCGACCCCACCGGCGTGTGGTACGAGGACAACCTGGCGCAGGACCACGCCTTCAACGACCGCCACCGCGCCCTGATGGCCTGGATCGCGAAGCACGACGCCACGTACAAGCTGGGCACGGACCCCGCGAGGATCGAGGCGAAGTGGTACGCGATGCGGGCGGCGCTGGCGAAGCGGGCGGCCGGCGGCAAGGTGGGCGCCGCGGAGCTGGAGGACACCTTCCTGCCCGGCGGCTACTACAACGGCTACTGGCCCAACCTCGCCGCGGCGTTCGCCGCATACGTCAACGGCAAGGAGACCGGCCCGCTGGTCAAGGCGTACGAGACCTTCGCCGCGGTGGACGCCTCGGGCGACAACGGCTACAGCGTCTACACCGCGGTGCAGTGCCGTGACGCGAACTGGCCGCGCCACTGGAGCCGGTGGAGCGCGGACAACTGGGCGGCGTACCGGAAGTCGCCGTTCATGACCTGGAACAACGCCTGGTACAACGCGCCGTGCGCGTTCTGGCCGACCCGCTCGCTGGGGCCGGTGAACATCATGAACGGCGAGCTGCCGCCGGTCCTGCTGTTCCAGGCGACGGACGACGCGGCCACGCCGTACGAGGGCGGCGCGACGGTCCACGCGCTGCTGCGCGGGTCCAGCCTCGTCGTCGAGCGGGGCGGCGGCAACCACGGCATCACGCTGAGCGGGAACGCCTGCCTGGACAAGCACCTCGCGGCCTATCTCACCGACGGCACCGTGCCGCGCGGCGTCGGCGGGGTGGACGCGGTGTGCGCGGCGCAGCCCGACCCGACGCCCGTGACCGCGAAGGCCGCTTCGGGCACGGCCCGCGGTTCCACCCTGCACGTGCTGCTCGGCTTCCGCGGCTGACCACCCGCCCACCCCGTCGGGGGCGCTGTCAGGCCCATGGTCCAGGATGACGCCATGAGCGATCTGACACGGATTCACGCCCCCGACGGGGTGGCTGCGGCCGCGCAGTACTCGCACGTGGTGCTGGGCACGGGCCGGTTCGTGGCGGTCTCCGGCCAGCTCCCCCTCGACGAGGACGGCCGCCTGGTCGGCGAGGGCGACCCGGCAGCCCAGGCCCGCCAGGTCTTCGAGAACCTGCGGCGCTGCCTGGCCGCCGTCGGCGCGGACTTCGACGACGTCGTCAAACTCACCTACTTCGTCACGGACATGGCGCACCTGCCGGCGATCCGCGCGGCCCGCGCCGCGCACATACCCGACGACCGGCTCCCGGCCTCGTCGGCCGTGCAGGTCGCCGCGCTGGTGCGCCCCGGGTTCCTGATGGAGATCGAGGCCTACGCGGTGGTGTCCGAGTGACCTCCGCGGTGGTTCGCCCGATGGCGCTCGACGACTGTGAGCGGGTCTCCGAGATCCGGATCCGGGGCTGGCAGAGCGCCTACCGGGGGTTGATGCCGCAGTCCCACCTCGACGCGCTCGACGTGGGCGAGGATGCCGAGCGGCGGCGCACCTGGTTCGCGCAGGCGGACGGCAGTGTGCGCAACCTGGTCGCCGAGCGGGACGGACGCGTCGTCGGCTGGGCCGCCTACGGGCCGTACCGGGACGGCGAAGTACGCACGGACGACGGCGAGTTGTACGCGATCTACGTCGACCCCGAGCACCACGGCGAGGGTCTGGGCCGGGCGCTGCTGGAGGCGTCCCTGCGGGGGTGCGCCGCCGACGGGCGCCGGCTGGTGCGGCTGTGGGTCCTCAAGGGGAACTTCCTCGCCCGCCGCTTCTACGAACGGGCGGGCTTCCACGCTGACGGCGCCGAGGAGCCCTTCGAGGTGGACGGCGTCGAGGTCCCGGAAGTCCGGTACACCAAGCCGTTGACACGGTGACCGCGCCTCAGCGTTGCCGGGGGATGCGGGCCAGGGCGCCGGCCGCCGCCGCCGCGAGGGCCGGGTGGGCCAGGGCGTCGTTGAGGACGGGGCGGGCTCGCGTGTCGCCGAGGGCGCCCAGTCCCTCCACGCACGCGAGGGCGACCCGGCGGTAGGGGTCGTGCGGGCGGAGCCGGCGTTCCAGGGTGGTGATCAGCGCGGGCACGGACTCGGGGGCGCGCAACTCCACCAACAGCCTGACCGGTTGCAGTGCGTAGGCGATCCGTAACTCGTTGGTGGCGAGGGTGGCCGCCGCGCGGGCGGTGCGGGGGTCGCCGAGGCGGGCCAGCGCGTGCGCGGCGCCCGCGCAGCGCGGCGGATCGCGGTGGTTGAGCAGCAGGACGAGCGCCTCGAAAGCCCGCCGGTCGCCCGCGATCCCCAGCCGGAACGCGGCCAGTTCCCTAGCCCACAGCGGCTGCCCGGCGGCCGTGAGCACCGCGGCGAGCTCGTCGTGGTCACCGGTGCGCACGAGCCGTTCGAAGGCGGCATCGCCTCCCGACTCCTGCCGTAAGCGTTCCGTGAGCGATCGCAACTCCCCGTCCATGAAGGCGAGCTTAGGACCATCGGGCGGCCGCGTCGGGACGTATGTCACAAAGTCGAGGTCTGGCGCGCTCGTTACCCGGCGGTTAAGCTCAGACGAGCGAGTTACCCACTCGCACAACCTGCTCGCGGTGGCCTGGTGACGCAGCCGCCAAGAGAGCAGTCGGTTCGGTACACAGGTACCTCAGGCGTGACCCGGCTCCGGGACAGGGCCGGTCGGTCATCACCGTTCCCTCGGGCGTGTGCGCGCCCCGAGCGACGGCCCCGGGCGTGTGCGCAGTGCCCTGACAGGCGCTGACAGCCCGGCAACACCCGCATCCAGCACCTCTGTTCACGCACCGGTGCGCCACGGCCCGGCTCTCGGCAGGGCTTCCCCGGCGCACCCGGTCGCGCTTCTCAGTCGTCACCCTCTTCTCTGGAGTCCCGCGATGGCCACTCCCCTGTCCCACACCTCTCAGCCCTCCCTCCGCACGATCGCCGTGGTCGGTCTCGGCACCATGGGCGCCGGCATCACCGAAGTCCTCGCCAAGGCGGGCCGCGAGGTGATCGGCATCGACGTCGACGAGACCCAGACGGCACGCTGTGTCGCCGCCCTGGAGTCCGCCACCGCCCGCGCCGTCGAACGCGGCCGGCTGACCGAGCAGGAGCGCGCCGACGCCCTGGCCCGCCTCCGCACCTCCACCGACCTGCGCGACGCGGCCGACGCCGACCTGGTCATCGAGGTGGCGCCGGAGTCGTACGAGGTCAAGCAGCAGATCTTCCGCGAGCTGGACGGGATCGTGCGGCCCGAGACGATCCTCGCCACCGGCACCAACGCGCTGTCCGTCACCCGCCTCGCCGCCGACTCCGCCCGCCCCGAGCGCGTCCTCGGCCTGCACTTCTTCAACCCCGCCCCGGCGATGAAGCTCGTCGAGGTCGTCTCCTCCGTGCTGACCGCGCCGGCCGCCGTCACCGCCGTCACCGACCTCGCCCTGGACCTGGGCAAGGAGCCCGTCGCGGTCGGCGACCGCCCCGGCTTCGTCGCCGACGGGCTGCTGTTCGGCTACCTCAACCAGGCCGCCGCGATGTACGAGGCGCGGTACGCCTCCCGTGAGGACATCGACGCCGCGATGCGGCTGGGCTGCGGTCTGCCGATGGGCCCGCTCGCCCTGCTGGACCTGATCGGCGTCGACACCGCGCGCACGGTCCTGGATGCCATGTACGCCGCCTCCCACGACCGGCTGCACGCCCCCGCGCCCATCCTCAAGCAGCTCAGCGAGGCCGGTCTGACCGGCCGCAAGGCGGGCCGCGGCTTCTACACCTACGAGGCCCCGGGCAGTGCGACCGTCGTCGCCGACGCCCTCACGCCGGTGACCGGCGGCACCGGGACCCCCGGCCGTGCGGTGCGCTCCGTCGGCGTCGCCGGGTCCGGCACGATGGCCTCCGGCATCGCCGAGGTGTTCGCCAAGGCGGGCTTCGACGTCGTCCTCGCCGCCCGCAGCGAGGAGAAGGCGCAGGTCGCCAAGGCGCGGATCGGCAAGTCGCTGTCCCGTTCCGTCGACAAGGGCAGGATGACGGCCGAGGCCGCCGCGCAGACCCTGGAGCGCGTCACCCCGGCCGGTTCCTACGACGCCTTCGCCGACGTCGACCTGGCGGTCGAGGCGATCGCCGAGGACCTGGAGATCAAGCGGCAGCTGTTCGCGACGCTGGACAAGGTGTGCAGGCCGGGCGCCGTCCTCGCCACGACGACGTCGTCGCTGCCGGTGGTCGCCCTGGCCCGAGCCACCTCGCGTCCGCAGGACGTGATCGGCATGCACTTCTTCAACCCCGCGCCGGCGATGAAGCTGGTCGAGGTGGTCCGCACGGTGCTGACCGGCGAGGACGTCCACGCCACGGTGCACGAGGTGTGCGGCCGCATCAGGAAGCACGCCGTGGACTGCGGCGACCGGGCCGGGTTCATCGTGAACGCCCTGCTGTTCCCGTACCTCAACAACGCGATCAAGATGGTCGAGGAGCACTACGCGACCCTGGACGACATCGACGCCGCGATGAAGCTGGGCGGCGGCTACCCGATGGGCCCGTTCGAACTGCTCGACGTGGTCGGTCTGGACGTCTCCCTGGCCATCGAGAAGGTGCTGCACCACGAGTTCCGCGACCCGGGGCTGGCCCCGGCGCCGTTGCTGGAGCACCTGGTGGCCGCGGGCTGCCTCGGCCGCAAGACCGGCCGCGGCTTCCGCGAACATGCCCGCCGCTGACGGCGCCGGGGACCGGCCGCGGGCCGGAGAGGACTGGGGCGGGCTGCTGGATCCGGCGGCCCCCCTCCCGCCCGCCCCGGCCTGGGCGGGGGGAGCCCGCCGGCCTGGCGGACCGGCGCACCGAGCTGCGCGCATGCAGTACGTTCAGGACATGCCCCAGCCCGCCAAGTCCTCACGTCCCTCAGCTCCGACCGAAGTGTCGGACAGCCCCGCGGGCAGCCGCGCGGCGGCCCAGCGGCTCAAGATGCGCCGGGAACTCGCGGCCGCGGCCATGGAGTTGTTCGCGACGAAGGGGTACGAGGCGACCACCGTCGACGAGATCGCGGCCCGGGCCGGCGTCGCCCGCCGCACGTTCTTCCGCCACTTCCGCTCCAAGGAAGAGGCGATCTTCCCGGACCACGACGACACCCTGATCCGCGCCGAGGCGGTGCTGAACGCGGCGCCCGCGCACGAGCATCCGCTGGACACGGTGTGCCGGGGCATCAAGGAGGTCATGAAGATGTACGCGGCGCGGCCGGAGATCTCGGTCGCCCGCTACAAGCTCACCCGCGAGGTGCCCACCCTGCGCGAGGCGGAGATCGCGTCGGTGGCCCGCTACGAGCGCCTCTTCACCCGCTACCTCCTCGGGCACTTCGACGAGCACGCGCACGACGACGACGCCAACGACGACCCGCTGCTGGCGGAGGTTGCCGCGTCGGCCGTGGTCACCGCGCACAACCACGTGCTGCGGCGCTGGCTGAGAGCCGGCGGCCAGGGGGAGGTGGAGGCGCAGCTCGACCACGCCTTCGCGATCGTCCGCAAGACGTTCGGGACGGGCATCGGGGCCGGGCGCGTGGGCGCCGGGGCCGGCGCCTCGGCCCCGGCGTCGGCGGCGGTGTCCGCGCACGGTGAGGTGCTGGTGACGGTGGCGCGTACGGACGCGCCGCTGGACGAGGTGATGCGGACCATCGAGCAGGCGCTCAAGGAGCGCTGAACAGCCCTCACGAGCCCTGCGGCACTGTGATGACGGCCACCCGACCGGGTGGCCGTTTTGGCATGTCAGAGGCCGTTTTCACGCGGATTCACGAGCCCGTTCGATCGATCATCGCTCATTTGTGACGTAAAGATTTCAGCTGAGTGGAAGTTCTGGCACTCAGTGCCTTGCGAGGTGACACGCGGTGTCATACGTTGAAGGAGTCCGGGCGGCCGGCGTGCAGAGACCTTTCGTACGTCGGCTGTCCCCGCAAGCCCACGGTTTGCGCGCCCGGACGCCTGCGTCACAGGCACCCTCCCGCGCCACAAAGCGCTGCCGAACAGCACCACCGAGCCGAACCGACGGCACCCCCTCATCCCTCAGCAGCACCGACGTAACCATCGGCGCCCCTCCCTCAGGGCGCTCACCGCCGGAGGCAACACCGTGACCGTGAAGGACATCCTGGCCGCGATCCAGTCGCCCGACTCCACGTCGGCGGACTTCGCCGCCCTGCAGCTCCCCGAGTCGTACCGCGCGATCACCGTGCACAAGGACGAGACCGAGATGTTCGCGGGCCTCGAGACCCGCGACAAGGACCCTCGCAAGTCGATCCACCTCGACGAGGTGCCGCTGCCGGAGCTCGGCCCCGGCGAGGCCCTGGTGGCCGTCATGGCCTCCTCGGTCAACTACAACTCCGTGTGGACGTCGATCTTCGAACCGCTGTCGACGTTCGGCTTCCTGGAGCGCTACGGCCGCACCAACGAGCTGGCCAAGCGCCACGACCTGCCGTACCACATCATCGGCTCCGACCTCGCGGGCGTCGTCCTGCGCACCGGCCCCGGCGTCAACGCCTGGAAGCCCGGCGACGAGGTCGTCGCGCACTGCCTCTCCGTGGAGCTGGAGTCCTCGGACGGCCACAACGACACGATGCTCGACCCGGAGCAGCGCATCTGGGGCTTCGAGACCAACTTCGGCGGCCTCGCGGAGATCGCGCTCGTCAAGTCCAACCAGCTGATGCCCAAGCCGGACCACCTCAGCTGGGAGGAGGCCGCCGCCCCGGGCCTGGTCAACTCGACCGCCTACCGCCAGCTGGTCTCCCGCAACGGCGCCGGCATGAAGCAGGGCGACAACGTCCTGATCTGGGGCGCGAGCGGCGGCCTCGGCAGCTACGCCACCCAGTTCGCGCTGGCCGGCGGCGCCAACCCGATCTGCGTCGTCTCCAGCGAGCAGAAGGCCGACATCTGCCGGTCCATGGGCGCCGACGCGATCATCGACCGCAACGCCGAGGGCTACAAGTTCTGGAAGGACGAGCAGACCCAGGACCCCAAGGAGTGGAAGCGCTTCGGCAAGCGCATCCGCGAGCTCACCGGCGGCGAGGACATCGACATCGTCTTCGAGCACCCCGGCCGCGAGACATTCGGCGCGAGCGTCTTCGTCACCCGCAAGGGCGGCACCATCACCACCTGCGCCTCGACCTCGGGCTACATGCACGAGTACGACAACCGCTACCTGTGGATGTCCCTGAAGCGCATCATCGGGTCGCACTTCGCCAACTACCGCGAGGCCTGGGAGGCCAACCGGCTGATCGCCAAGGGCAAGATCCACCCGACGCTGTCGAAGGTGTACTCCCTCGAGGACACCGGCCAGGCGGCCTACGACGTGCACCGCAACCTCCACCAGGGCAAGGTCGGCGTGCTCGCGCTGGCCCCCGAGGAGGGTCTGGGCGTGCGCGACCACGAGAAGCGCGCCAAGCACATCGACGCCATCAACCGCTTCCGGAACATCTGAGGTCGTCCATGAGTGAGCGTCAGAAGGACCGGCCGTGGCTCATGCGCACGTACGCCGGTCACTCCACGGCCGAGGCGTCCAACGAGCTGTACCGACGCAACCTCGCCAAGGGTCAGACGGGTCTGTCGGTCGCCTTCGACCTGCCGACCCAGACCGGCTACGACTCCGACCACATCCTCGCCCGCGGCGAGGTCGGCCGGGTCGGCGTGCCGGTCGCGCACCTCGGTGACATGCGCCGGCTGTTCCAGGACATCCCCCTGGAGCAGATGAACACCTCGATGACGATCAACGCCACGGCCATGTGGCTGCTGGCGCTCTACCAGGTCGTCGCCGAGGAGCAGGGTGCGGACATCACCCGGCTCCAGGGCACGACCCAGAACGACATCGTCAAGGAGTACCTGTCCCGGGGGACCCATGTGTTCCCCCCGGGGCCGAGCCTCCGGCTGACGACGGACATGATCGCGTACACGGTCTCCCACATGCCGAAGTGGAACCCGATCAACATCTGCAGCTACCACCTGCAGGAGGCCGGGGCCACGCCGGTCCAGGAGATCGCGTACGCGATGTCCACCGCCGTCGCCGTCCTGGACGCCGTGCGCGACAGCGGTCAGGTGCCGCAGGAGCGCATGGGCGACGTCGTCGGGCGGATCTCGTTCTTCGTCA
The DNA here is from genome assembly GCF_044740925.1 of Streptomyces sp. NPDC088254. Classification (NCBI taxonomy): domain Bacteria; kingdom Bacillati; phylum Actinomycetota; class Actinomycetes; order Kitasatosporales; family Streptomycetaceae; genus Streptomyces; species Streptomyces sp. NPDC088254. The sequence continues at coordinate 290,712 of NZ_JBIURQ010000006.1, forward strand.
ACGCGGGCGTCCGCTTCGTCGAGGAGATGTGCAAGATGCGCGCCTTCGGCCGCATCTGGGACAAGATCACGCTGGAGCGGTACGGCATCCAGGATCCCAAGCACCGCCGCTTCCGCTACGGCGTCCAGGTCAACTCCCTCGGTCTGACCGAGGCGCAGCCGGAGAACAACGTCCAGCGGATCGTGCTGGAGATGCTGGCGGTGACGCTGTCCAAGGACGCCCGCGCGCGTGCCGTGCAGCTGCCCGCCTGGAACGAGGCGCTGGGGCTGCCCCGGCCCTGGGACCAGCAGTGGTCGCTGCGCATCCAGCAGGTGCTGGCGCACGAGAGCGACCTGCTGGAGTACGAGGACATCTTCGAGGGCTCGCACGTCGTCGAGGCGAAGGTGGCGAAGCTGGTCGAGGAGTCCCTCGCGGAGATCGAGCGGATCCAGGAGATGGGCGGCGCGATGGCCGCCGTCGAGTCGGGCTACCTCAAGTCGCAGCTCGTCTCCTCGCACGCCGAGCGCCGGGCCCGGATCGAGTCGGGCCAGGAGAAGATCGTCGGCGTCAACATCTTCGAGACGACCGAGCCGAACCCGCTGACCGCCGACCTGGACACCGCGATCCAGACGGTCGACCCCGCGGTCGAGGCCCGGGTCATCGCCTCACTGCGGAACTGGCGCGACACCCGTTACCAGCCCCCCTTCAACCACCCGCGCCCGTGCAAGGCGCTGGAGAAGCTGAAGGAGGCCGCCAAGGGCACCGCCAACCTCATGGAGGCCACCCTGGAGTGCGCCCGCGCCGGCGTCACCACCGGCGAGTGGGCCGGGGCCCTGCGCGAGGTGTTCGGGGAGTTCCGGGCGCCGACCGGGGTCTCCTCGGCGCCGGTCGCCGTCCCCGCCGAGGAGGGCTCGGCCCTGTCCGAGGTGCGCCGCAAGGTCGACGTCACGGCCAAGGACCTGGGCGTGGGCAAGCTGCGCTTCCTGGTCGGCAAGCCGGGCCTGGACGGCCACTCCAACGGCGCCGAGCAGATCGCCGTGCGCGCCCGCGACGCCGGCTTCGAGGTCGTCTACCAGGGCATCCGGCTCACCCCGGAGCAGATCGTGGACGCGGCCCTCGCCGAGGACGTGCACGCGGTCGGCCTGTCCATCCTGTCCGGCTCGCACGCGCAGCTGGTCCCGGACGTACTCGAACGGCTGCGTGTGGCCGGTGCCACAGACATCCCCGTGATCGCCGGTGGCATCATCCCGAACGGGGACGCCGAGCAGCTCCGGGCAGCCGGAGTGGCCGCGGTGTTCACCCCGAAGGACTTCGACATCACCGGAATCATCGGCCGCATCGTCGACGAGATCCGGAAAGCGAACAAGCTCGACCCACTGGAGGTCCCCGCATGACGACCGTCAACCGCCTTCGCCCCCGGCGTTCGTGTCTGGCCGTACCGGGCTCGAACCCCCGCTTCCTGGAGAAGGCGCAGGGCCTCCCGGCGGACCAGGTCTTCCTCGACCTGGAGGACGCATGCGCGCCGCTCGCCAAGCCCGAGGCGCGGCACACCATCGTCAAGTTCCTCAACGAGGGCGACTGGACGGGCAAGACGAGGGTCGTGCGGGTCAACGACTGGACGACCGAGTGGACGTACCGTGACGTCGTCACCGTGGTCGAGGGCGCCGGCCAGAACCTCGACTGCATCATGCTGCCGAAGGTGCAGTCGGCCCAGCAGGTCGTCGCGCTGGACCTGCTGCTGACGCAGATCGAGAAGACGATGGGCTTCGAGGTCGGCAAGATCGGCATCGAGGCGCAGATCGAGAACGCGCAGGGCCTGAACAACGTCAACGAGATCGCGACGGCGTCCCAGCGCGTCGAGACGATCATCTTCGGCCCGGCCGACTTCATGGCCTCCATCAACATGAAGTCGCTGGTCGTGGGCGAGCAGCCGCCCGGCTACCCGGCGGACGCCTACCACTACATCCTGATGAAGATCCTGATGGCCGCCCGCGCCAACAACCTGCAGGCGATCGACGGCCCCTACCTGCAGATCCGCAACATCGACGGCTACCGCGAGGTCGCCCGGCGCGCCGCCGCGCTCGGCTTCGACGGCAAGTGGGTGCTGCACCCGGGCCAGGTCGAGGCGTCCAACGAGATCTTCTCGCCGTCGCAGGAGGACTACGACCACGCCGAGCTGATCCTGGACGCGTACGACTACTACACGTCCGAGGCGGGCGGCAAGAAGGGCTCGGCGATGCTCGGCGACGAGATGATCGACGAGGCCAGCCGCAAGATGGCGCTCGTCATCTCCGGCAAGGGCCGCGCGGCCGGCATGCAGCGCACCAGCAAGTTCGAGATCCCGGAGGGCTGAGCGCGATGCAGTTCGGACGCACCTACGAGGAGTTCGAGGTCGGGGCGACGTACAAGCACTGGCCGGGCAAGACGGTCACGGAGTACGACGACCACCTGTTCTGTCTCCTCACCATGAACCACCACCCGCTCCACATGGACGTCAACTACGCCGAGAACACGACGGACTTCGGCAAGAACGTGGTGGTCGGCAACTACATCTACTCGCTGCTGCTCGGCATGTCCGTCCCGGACATCTCCGGCAAGGCGATCGCCAACCTGGAGATCGAGTCGCTCAAGCACGTGGCGCCGACCTTCCACGGCGACACGATCTACGGTCAGACGACCGTGCTCGACAAGTGGCCCTCCAAGTCGAAGAACGACCGCGGGATCGTGCACGTCGAGACCAAGGGCTACAAGCAGGACGGCACGCTCGTGTGCGTGTTCCGCCGCAAGGTGATGGTGCCGACCGAGACGTACATCAAGGAGCGCGGCGGCGAGCAGCCGGGCCGCCCGGAACTTCAGGAAGGCTGACCGATGGCCCGCCTCGCCCAGACCGCCGGTCTGACCGACGTCCAGCAGGAGATCCTCTCCACCGTCCGCGACTTCGTGGACAAGGAGATCATCCCCGTCGCCACCGGGCTGGAGCACCGTGACGAGTACCCGCAGCAGATCGTCGACGGCCTGAAGGATCTGGGCCTGTTCGGCCTGATGATCCCCGAGGAGTACGGCGGTCTGGGCGAGTCGCTCCTGACGTACGCGCTGTGCGTCGAGGAGATCGCCCGCGGGTGGATGTCGGTCTCCGGCATCATCAACACCCACTTCATCGTGGCGTACATGCTCAAGCAGCACGGCACGCAGGAGCAGAAGGAGCACTTCCTGCCGAGGATGGCGGCCGGCGACATCCGGGGCGCCTTCTCCATGTCGGAGCCGGGTCTCGGCTCGGACGTGTCGGCGATCACGTCGAAGGCGGTGAAGGACGGCGACGAGTACGTCCTGAACGGCCAGAAGATGTGGCTGACGAACGGCGGGACCTCCTCACTCGTGGCCGTTCTGGTCCGAAGTGACGAAGGACACCCCGAGGGCACCGCGCCCCACAAGTCCATGACCACCTTCCTCGTCGAGAAGGAGCCCGGCTTCGGGGAGGTCCGCCCCGGCCTCACCATCCCGGGCAAGATCGACAAGATGGGCTACAAGGGCGTCGACACCACCGAGCTCATCATGGACGGCCTGCGGATTCCCGCCGACCGGGTGCTCGGCGGCGTCACCGGACGAGGCTTCTACCACATGATGGACGGCGTGGAGGTCGGGCGGGTCAACGTCGCCGCCCGTGGCTGCGGCGTCGCACAGCGTGCGTTCGAACTCGGCGTCGGGTACGCCCAGCAGCGGCACACCTTCGGCAAGCCGATCGCCCAGCACCAGGCCATTCAGTTCAAGCTGGCCGAGATGGCTACCAAGGTCGAGGCCGCGCATGCCATGATGGTGAACGCGGCACGCAAAAAGGATTCCGGAGAACGAAACGACCTCGAGGCCGGGATGGCGAAGTATCTCGCCTCCGAGTACTGCAAGGAGGTCGTGGAGGACGCCTTCCGGATCCACGGCGGCTACGGCTTCTCCAAGGAGTACGAGATCGAGCGCCTCTACCGTGAGGCTCCGATGCTGCTGATCGGTGAAGGTACCGCCGAGATCCAGAAAATGATCATCGGCCGCAGGCTGCTCGAGGAGTACCGGTTCCAGGGCTAGATGTCAGGGTTGGGGGTGTTTTCTTCGAGAAGAAGATCACACCCCGTCAACCCGCTCCGGCCGCCGACTCGGCTTCTTGACTTACCCAGTTGCGGCCTCGAACCGCTACCATCGCGGTAAGCCGCCGTCCCCCTGTCGAAGCGCGGCGTCATCCGCTACGAAGGTCATCCATGCCCCACAGCCAAACCTCTGCACCTCGCGACAGCCTGGTCGGCGTACGCCTTGCGCGTGGAGCATCGCCGTGGCTTCTCCCGACCGTCGCCACCGCAGCCGTCAGCCTGCTCCGCGCCCGCCGCTCCGGCGCCGCGAAGGCCGTCGCCGTTCCCGCCACCGCTCTGGCGGCGGGCATGCTGTGGTTCTTCCGCGACCCCGAGCGCGAGATCGCTCAGGGCCGGGTCATCTCCCCCGCCGACGGTGTGGTGCAGAGCATCATGCCGTGGAAGGACGGGCGCACCCGGGTCGCGATCTTCATGAGCCCGCTCAACGTCCACGTCAACCGCGCCCCGCTGTCGGGCACGGTGACGTCGGTCGAGCACATCCCGGGCGGGTTCGTGCCGGCGTTCAACAAGGAGAGCGAGAACAACGAGCGCGTTGTCTGGCACTTCGACACCGAGCTCGGTGACATCGAGATGATCCAGATCGCCGGCGCCGTCGCCCGCCGCATCGTCCCCTACATCCCTGAGGGCACGAAGGTCGAGCAGGGCGAGCGCATCGGTCTGATCCGCTTCGGCTCGCGCGTCGACATCTACCTGCCCGAGGGCGTGGAGGTCGCGGTCGAGGTCGGGCAGAAGACCGTGGCGGGGGTGACTCGCATTGACCGTGATTGACCCACAGACCCAGGCGGGCTGGGTGCCCGAGGCCGACGAGGCGGACGACGAGGAGGAGATGCCCCTCTCTCTGCGGCTGTCGATAGCGGACACCCTCACCCTCGGCAACGCCACGTGCGGCTTCATGGCGGTGTACTTCACCACCACCGGCATCCTGATCCCGCACCTCACCGGCAGCCAGGAGACCGGCATGGCCCGCCACAGCGCGGCCACCGCGGTCATCCTGATGCTCTGCGCGGCGGTGTTCGACCTCTTCGACGGACTGGTCGCCCGCAAGCTGCGTTCCTCGCCCATGGGCGCGGAGCTGGACAACCTCTCCGACCTGATCAGCTTCGGCCTCGCGCCGGCGTACTTCGTCCTCGTCTACGGCATGGTCGCCAACGACGCTCACCAGCGGGTGGCGGCGGTCGGCGCGATCATGGTGCTGCTGGCGGTGGTGCTCAGGCTCGCCAGGTTCTCCTGCGTGACGGTGAAGGACGGCACCTTCCAGGGCATGCCCTCGCCGTTCGGCGCGCTGACGGTCGTCTCCATCGTGCTGCTGGAGCTGCCCTTCGAGGCCACGCTCCTCGCCATCCTGGGCACCGCCTGGCTGATGGTGAGCCGGGTGGAGTACCCGAAGCCGCGGGGTCGCCTCGCCGGTGCGATGCTCTCCTGGATCGTGCTGTCGATGGGCCTCCTCGCCGCCTGGGCCTTCGACGCCCCCGGCGGCCAGCTGCTCCTCCAGGCCGGCTGCGCGCTGCAGCTGGTGATGGGCGCGGTGATCCCCCTGTTCGCCACGGCACGCCGGGTGAACAACTTCCGCGGCAACCGCCGCGAGGCTCGCGCGGCGCAGCTGCCGTAACGCTCCGCTGAGGGCCCCGGACCCGGGTCGGGTCCGGGGCCCTTCGCGTTCCCCGCACCCGGCACCGGTGTGACCGCCCCCTGGGGGCTCCGCCCCAGACCCCCGGCCCATGCCCGCCCGCCACCCGACTCGCTCGGGAGAAAGGCGAGCGCATCCAGCCCGTCCGGCGTTCGGGGCTGCGCCGACTCGCTCGGGAGAAAGGGGAGCGCATCCAGCCCCTCCGACGTGTGAGGCTGCGCCGACACGGTTGGGACAAGGGTGCGCGCATTCAGCCCGTCCGGCGTTTGAGGACGAGGGCCGTTCAGGGCCGAAGCGGGGGGCTGGGGGCGGCAGCCCCCAGGACGGGAGGAAGGCCCCGCTCAGGACAGGAAGTCGTGTCCGATCCGCTCCGCGGTCCGCTCCAGGATCGGACCGGCCTCGGCGATGCAGCGGGCCACATCCGGCTCCACCTCGGTCAGCGCGTACACCCGCCGGATCCCCGCCCGCCCCAACGCCTCGGGCGGCAACGTCACCCGCCCGCACACCGCGACCACGTCCTTCCCCGCCGCCCGCGCCGCAGCCGCGACCCCCGCCGGCGCCTTCCCGTGCAGGGTCTGCTCGTCCAGCGACCCCTCCCCCGTGACGACCAGCTGCGCCCACTCCAGCGCCGGCGCGAAGCCCAGCACCTCCAGCATCACCTCGATCCCGGCCCGGAAGCGCGCACCGAGCAGCAGCGCCCCGTACCCGATCCCGCCCGCGGCCCCGGCGCCCGGCGCGACCGCGTACTGCGCGGCCTTCGGCCCGGCCGCCGCCTCCAGCACCTTCGCGTACCGCGCGAGCGCCGCGTCCAGCGCGGCCACATCGTCCGGGGAGGCGCCCTTCTGCGGCCCGTACACGGCCGGCGCGCCCTTCGGCCCGGTCAGCGGGTTGTCGACGTCGCTGGCGAGGATCAGCTCGACCGAGTCCAGCCGGGGGTCGAGGCCCGAGAGGTCGGCGCGCGCGATGTCCGCGAGGCCGCCGCCGCCCGGGGCGACCGGCTCGCCGTGCGCGTCGAGGAGACGCGCGCCGAGCGCGGACAGCATGCCCGCGCCGCCGTCCGTGGTGGCGCTGCCGCCGACCCCGAACACGATCGTCCGCACACCCGCGTCCAGCGCGGCGCGCAGCAGCTCCCCGGAGCCGTACGTGGAGGCGGTGAGCGGGGCGAACACACCGGCCGGGAGGCGCTGCAGTCCGCTCGCCTCGGCCATCTCCACCACCGCGGTCTCCCCGCGCACCGCGAAGGCGGCGGTGACCTCGTCGCCGAGCGGGCCGGCGACCCGTACCTCCCGGCGCTCGAACCCGGCCGCGACCGCCGCGGCGACGGTGCCGTCGCCGCCGTCGGCGACCGGCAGGGCCTCGACCTCGACGCCGGGCACGGCCCGGCGCAGCCCGGCCGTGACCCGCTCGGCGACCTGCACGGCCGTCAGCGAGCCCTTGAACTTGTCCGCGGCCACGAGCACCCGCCGGATGCCCTGCCGTGCAGCGTCCGCCACCTTCCCAACCCCTCGCTCCCCGGGCCCCGAACCCGTCGGGGCCAGTCACGCCGCAGCGACCCTATCCGCCCCGCGCCCCCGCCGTCATGCCTCGCCCGCCCCCTGGACCGGCGCCGTCCCACAAGCGCCGATGACGGCCCGCCGGACCGGAACACCGCGCGAACGGGTACACCACAACCATGACGACCCTCGTGGGCACCGAGACAGAGCTGGCCGGGCGTGTGCTCGGAGGCTGGCTGGGCCGGGTCGCGGGCAACATGCTCGGGAAACCGGTCGAACAGGGCGAGCTGTGGACGCGTGAGCGCATCGACCGCTACCTGCGCCGGGCCGACGCCCTCCCGCTCACCGACTACCTGCCCGAACCGGCCGCCGGGGACGACGGCCCGCCGCTGCGCCCCGAGTGGCGCGACTGCGTGCGCGGCCGGATCCACGGCAGCTGCCGCGACGACGACGTCGACTACGCCATCCTGGGTCTGCACCTGCTGGAGACCCACGGCTTCGGCTTCAGCACGGAGCAGGTCGGCGACCTGTGGCTGCTGCGGCTGCCGTACCGGCAGACGTTCACGGCGGAGCGGGCGGCCTACCGCAACCTCGCCAACGGGTTGAAGCCGCCGCTGACGGCGACGTACGACAACCCGTACCAGGAGTGGATCGGCGCGCTGATCCGCGCCGACGTGTTCGGCTGGACCCGCCCGGGCGATCCGCGCCGCGCCGCCGCGCTGGCCCGGCGGGACGCGGTGCTGTCCCACACCGGCAACGGGGTGTACGGCGCGATGTGGGCGGCGGCGCTGGTCTCCGCGGCGTTCACCGCGCCGACGGTGCGGCACGCGGTGGAGGAGGCGCTGGCCGTGATCCCGGCGAGCAGCCGCCTGTCCCGCGCGGTGCGCCGGGTCGCCTCCCTGCACGAGGCCGGGCTCGGCTGGGAGGACACGCTCACCACGATGGCCGAGGAGACGGCGGGCCTGGGCTGGATCCACACGGTGCCGAACGCGGCCGTCCTCACCGCCGGGCTGCTGTACGGCGACGGCGACTTCACCCGGACCATCGCGCTCACCGTGCGCGGCGGTCTGGACACCGACTCCAACGGGGCGACGGCCGGTTCCGTGGCCGGCGTCCTCACCGGGGCCGACGCCATCCCCGCCCAGTGGACGGACCCGCTGGAGGACACCGTGCGCAGCGCCGTGTTCGGCTTCGACGGAGTGCGGATCAGCGAGCTGGCGGAGCGCACGTTGCGGCTGGTCGGAGCGGACGGGTGACGGGGCGTGACGGGGTCCCGCGTCCCGCCGGCGCTGGCTACGCTGCCTCCATGACCGCTGCTGACTACGCCACGTACATCGCCTCCCTGCCCCGTGTCCTGGCCGGTGCGGCCGCCGTCTTCCGCGACGCGGAGGGACGGGTGCTGCTGGTCGAGCCGAACTACCGGGAGGGGTGGGCGCTGCCCGGCGGCACGATCGAGTCCGACGACGGCGAGACCCCGCGGCAGGGCGCGAACCGGGAGACGCTGGAGGAGATCGGCCTCGACCGTCCTCTCGGGCGGCTGCTCGCGGTGGACTGGGTGCGCGGCGAGCACCGGCCGCCGCTGGTGGCGTACGTGTACGACGGCGGGGTCCTCGAAGAGGAGGACCTCAAGGCGATCCGCCTCCAGGAGGAGGAGCTGCTGTCCTGGCGCATGGTCCCGCGCGAGGAGCTCCACGAGTACCTGCTCGGCGGCCTGGCCCTGCGCGTAGCGGCCGCCCTCGAAGCCCTGGACGCGGGCACGGGCACGGCGGAGCTGGAGAACGGCGTCCGCGTGGGCTGAGAGGCTGACAGGGCTGAGCCGACGGGGGCTGCGGGAGCCGCCGTCGGCTCAGCCCTGTCAGCCCTCGGTCTGCCGCGGCCGGTCGTCGATCTCGCGGAGCGCCTCGTCGCGGGCGGCCGCCCGCGCCTCCGTGCGGTGTCCGCGCTCGATGTAGTCGCGCACGACGAGTTCCACGGCGTCCTGCGGGTGCCGACCCCCGGGAGGACCATGGCCTCGACGACGAGTTCGGCGTCCAGAGAGACAGTCACCTTCGCCATGGCGGGAAGGTGACACCTGCCCGCCCCGGAAACCGTTCGCGGGTCGCCGACGCCTCGTCCTACTCTCGGTGACATGACCAAGCCGCTCGTCGCCGTGCTCAGTGGAGCGGGCATCTCCACGGATTCCGGGATCCCCGACTACCGCGGGCCGCAGGGGCTGTGGCGGAGGGATCCCGAGGCCGAGAAGCTCGTCACCTACGAGTACTACATGGGCGATCCGGAGATCCGGCGGCGGTCCTGGCAGATGCGGCGCAGGAACCGCACCCTGTCGGCCGAGCCGAACGCGGCGCACCGCGCGATCGTCGACCTGGAACGGTCCGGCGTACCCGTACGGGTCATCACCCAGAACGTCGACGGACTCCACCAGATGGCCGGCCTGCCCGCCCGCAAGGTCCTCGAACTGCATGGCTCCGCACGGAGTTTCGTGTGCACCGGGTGCCATGCCCGCGGCCCCATGGAAGAGGCCCTCGCCCGCCTCGACGCCGGCGAGGACGATCCGCCCTGCCGGGAATGCGGCGCCATCCTGAAGTCGGCCACCGTCATGTTCGGCCAGCGCCTCGACCCGGTCGTCCTCGGCGAGGCCCTTGCCATCGCCAAGGCCTGCCAGGTGTTCATCGCCGTGGGCACCAGCCTCCAGGTCCAGCCCGCCGCCGGCCTGGCAGGCGTCGCCGCCGATCACGGGGCCCGCCTCGTCATCGTCAACGCCGAGCCGACGCCGTACGACGAGCTCGCCGACGAGGTCGTACGGGAACCGATCGGGACGGCGTTGCCGCGGCTGCTGCGGGAGTTGGCCGCGGCGGAGCGCCGGCCTCGGTCAGAAGAGGACTGAGCCGCTTTCGAAGGACAGCAGGCGCCGCTTGCGGTCCAGGCCGCCGCCGTAGCCGGTGAGGCTGCCGTCGGCGCCGACGACGCGGTGGCACGGGACGATGATGCCGACCGGGTTCCTGCCGTTGGCGAGGCCCACCGCGCGGGAGGCCGTCGGCGCGCCGAGGGCGTGGGCGAGGTCGCCGTAGGTGCGGGTCTCGCCGTAGGGGATCTTCCGGAGTTCGGCCCAGACGCCGCGCTGGAACGGCGTGCCGTCCAGGCGCAGCGGCAGGGTGAACTCCTTCAACTCGCCCGCGAAGTAAGCCTGCAGTTGGTCTTCGGCCTCGGCGAAGAGGCGGTCGTCGCGGGCGCCGAAGGAGTCCTGCGCGGGCCGGTGGCGCTGTTCGGTCATGTAGAGGCCGCACAGGACGCCGTCGTCGGCGACGAGCGTGAGGGGGCCGTAGGGGCTGTCGATGACGGTGTGGTGCTTCATGGCGCGTCCGTTCGTCGGGCTGCGTCGGTCCGAACGTGCTCAGACCGGAAGGAAGTTGATCGGGTGGCTGTCCGTCGCCCACAGGTACTGGACCGCGTAGGCCCGCCAGGGCCGCCAGGCCGCCGCCCGCGCGGTGAGCGCCGCCGGGGTGGAGGGCAGACCCAACTCCCGCGCCGCGCGTCGCACTCCGAGGTCGGTGGGGAGGAACGCGTCGGGGTCGCCGAGGGCGCGCATGCCGATGACGTCCACGGTCCAGGGGCCGAAGCCGGGGAGGGCGAGGAGCCGGGCGCGGGCCTGAGCCCAGTCACTGTCGACACCCAAGTGCAGCGTGCCGTCAGCGAGTTGGCTGACGAGGTGGGTGAAGGTGGCCCGGCGGGTGCGGGGCATCGCCAGGGACTCGGGGTCGAGGGCGGCGAGCGCCTGAGGGGTGGGGAAGAGGTGGGTGAGTCCGCCCTCGGGGTCCTCGACCGGATCGCCGTGGGCGGTGACCAGGCGGGCCGCGTGGGTGCGGGCGGCGGCGGTGGACACTTGCTGGCCGAGCACCGCGCGTACGGCGAACTCGGCCTCGTCGACCGTGCGCGGGACGCGGCGGCCCGGGGCCTTGTCCACCAGCGGCGCGAGCAGCGGATCGGCGCGCAGTTGGCCGTCCACGGCGACGGGGTCGGCGTCCAGGTCGAGCAGGCGCCGGCAGCGGCTGATCGCGACGGTGAGGTCGCGCGGGTCGCTGAGGACGAGACGGCAGCCGATGTGGTCGGGGTGCGGGGTGAGCGCCACGATGCCGTGCCCGTGGGGCAGCCGGAGCGTGCGCCGGTACGCCCCCTCGCGCCACTCCTCGACGCCGGGCACGCCGGTCGCCGCGAGGTGGCCGAAGACGTTGTCCGGGTTGAACGGGGCGCGGAACGGAAGCCGCAGCTGCAGGGCGCCGGGGGTGGCCGGGCGCGTCCCGGTCCTCTCGGGCCGGCGGCGGGTGCGCAGTTCGCTCGGGGAGAGTGCGAAGACCTCGCGCACGGTGTCGTTGAAGGTGCGGACGGAGGCGAAGCCGGCGGCGAACGCGATGTCCACCATGGGCAGTTCGGTGGTCTCGATGAGGAGCCGTGCGGTCTGGGCGCGCTGGGCACGGGCCAACGCGAGCGGTCCGGCGCCGAGTTCGGCGAGGAGTTGGCGTTCGACCTGGCGGGCGCTGTAGCCGAGGCGGGCGGCGAGACCGGGCACTCCGTCGCGGTCGACGACGCCGTCGGCGATCAGGCGCATGGCGCGGGCGACGAGGTCGGCGCGCTGGTTCCACTCGGGGGAGCCCGGGCTGGTGTCGGGGCGGCAGCGCTTGCAGGCGCGGAACCCGGCCTGCTGGCAGGCGGCGGCGCTGGGATGGAAGGTCATGTTCTCCGGCTTGGGCGCCACCACGGGGCAGCTGGGCCGGCAGTAGACGCCGGTGGTCAGGACCGCTGTGAAGAACCAGCCGTCGAACCGCGCGTCCTTGGACCGCACGGCTCGCACACAGCGTTCCCGGTCGGTGTGCATCGCGTTGCGCATGCGTTCAGCATCGGCCACCGGGCTTGCGGGCGCTGGCGACAATCCGACATCGACCTCGCCCGGCCGGGACCGTCACCGATCGCCTCACCGTCGCGGACCTCAGGGCGGCGGGGGCGGAGCCGGTGGCGCGGACGGCGGGGAGGCGGGGGGCTTGCTCAGCGCGCCGGGTGCGTTCGGCGCGCCGGGCGCGTTCGGCGGGCCCGGTGCGTTCGGCGGGCCCGGTGCGTTCGGCGCGTTCGGCGCGTTCGGCGCGCTGGACGCCAGGAAGTCGACGACGCTCAGCGCGAAGAGCAGGGCGAGGGCGAGACCGATGACGACCCAGCCGGTCGGGTACGGCCACAGTACGTAGGCCAGCACGGCCGCGCCGGTGAGGATCCAGGTGATCCAGGTGCGGTAGCGGGCGACGAACGGGCCGACGGGGCCGGTGCGCATGCCCGCGTGTTCGGCCGTCGTACGGACGGCCCCGATGCCGGAGTGCCACAGCCCGCGCACCAGGCCGGCCCGGCGGCCGGGCCCGGTCAGCCAGGCGGCGAGGGCGACCACCACGCCGAGGGCGACCACCACGCGCACCCCGGTGCGCAGGAAACGGGTCAGAGTGTCGTAGACGCTTCCGGCGGCGGCCTGGGACACGTCGGCGGGAAGGGCGTCGAGGTAGACGACGCGGAAGACGGTCAGCGCGATGCCGAGCAGCAGGGTGGCGAAGGCGAAGCCCAGGGCGGCGGTGACCAGCGCGCGGCGGCGGCGCGTGGCGAGCAGGACGCCGGCGGCGACCAGCAGGACGGCGACGACAGGCAGCCACACGCCCGCCAGTTGCAGCAGCCGGAAGTAGGTCTTCGCCTTGCCGATCTCCTCGGACCTGAGGACGGTGAAGCTGGTGTGGACCTGGGGGATCTTCTCGGCGACCGTGAGGCCGTCGTCGACCAGGCGCTGCTTGACCTCCTCGACCACGGGGGCGAGGTCGATCGTCACGGTGTCGTTCTCCAGCTTGACGGCCCCGCCGCCGCTGCCGGTGAGGGCCTTGTCCAAGGCGGCGTGCACGCGGCGGTTGGCGTCGGTCCAGATCCGCTGGAAGGCGTCGGAGGCGACGACGGCCTGGGTCTTGTCCTGGACGAAGCTGCGGACCGCGTCCTCCAGGGAGTCGCCCAGTTTCCCCAGGGCCTTCTGCAGGAGCGGCCCCTGGTCCTTCGGGGCCACGTCCTGCAGCAGGGCGGGCAGGTCGAGGTGGCTCATGACGGCGTCGGTGACCCGGCCGGCGACGGCCTTCTGGATGTCCTCGTCGGCGGCGAGCGGCTGGACGGTCTGCACATAGCGGTCGGTGTCGCCGACGATGTCGGCGCTCCAGGCGGCGACCACGCCCAGCGGGGCCAGGAGGCAGCCGAGGACGATGAGGATCACCGCGAGGACGGACCGCGCCCGGTGCCGGGAGGGCCGGGGGGCGGCCCCCTCCGTCTCGCGGGCGCGGTGCCCGCTCTCCAGGGCCGCGATCCGGGCCCGCAGCTCCCGCAGCTCCTCCTGTGCGGCGTCCCCTCCGCCCGAGGGGACGCCGCCGGCGGGCACGTCCGGTGTGTCCGGCATGGCTGAGGCTCCCTCGTCCGTCGGATCGGTCCGCTGGAGATCCAGCACATCGCGGACGACCCCGACCGGCGACCGAGCCGCACCCGTACGGGTGAACGGCCCCGCCGTGCCTCAGTGAAGCGCCGGCCTCACATGTTGATCATGTGGCCGGCGAGCCCGTGCACCGCTTCCTTGACCGCCTCGCCGAGCGTCGGGTGGGCGTGGACGTTGCGGGCGACCTCGTGGACGGTGAGGTCCCACTGCTGGGCCAGGGTGAGCTCGGGGAGCAGCTCGGTGACGTCGGGGCCGATGAGGTGGCCGCCGAGGAGTTCGCCGTACCTGGCGTCGCTGATCAGTTTCACGAAGCCGGTGGTGTCGCCGAGGCCGTGGGACTTGCCGTTGGCGGTGAAGGGGAACTTCGCGACCTTCACGTCGTGGCCGAGTTCGCGGGCCTGCGCCTCGGTGTAGCCGAAGCTGGCGATCTGCGGCTGGCAGTAGGTGGCGCGCGGGATCATCGCGTAGTCGAGTTCCATGGTCTCCGCGCCGGCGAGGGTCTCGGCGGCGATGACGCCCATCGCCTCGGCGGTGTGCGCCAGCATCAGCTTGGCGGTGACGTCGCCGATGGCGTAGATGTGCGGGACGGAGGTGCGGCAGCGGCCGTCGACGTCGATCGCGCCGCGCTCGGTGACCGTCACGCCGGTGTTCTCCAGGCCGTACCCGGTGACGTTCGGGGCGAAGCCGATGGCCTGGAGGACCTTGTCGGCCTCCAGGACCTGCCGGCCGCCGTCCTTGCCGGTGACGGTGACGCGGACCTGCGGCCCGGACTCGTCGATGGACTCGACGCGGGTCGAGGTGAGGACGCCGATGCCCAATTTGCGGTACTGCTTGGCGAGTTCGGCGGAGACCTCGGCGTCCTCCAGCGGGGCGACCCGGTCCAGGAACTCGACGACGGTGACCTCGACGCCGTAGTTGTGCAGGACGTAGGCGAACTCGACGCCGATGGCGCCGGCGCCCGCGATGACGACCGACCGCGGGAGGTCCTCGGCGAGGATCTGCTCCTCGTACGTCACCACGCGGGCGCTGCGCTTGGTGCCGGGCAGGAGTTTGGGGGTGGCGCCGGTGGCGATGACGCAGTGTTCGAAGCCGAGGGTGCGGGTGGTGCCCTCGTAGTCGGTGACCTGGAGGGTGTGGGGGTCGAGGAAGACGCCGCGGCCGTCGAACTCGGTGATCTTGTTCTTCTTCATCAGGTAGTGGACGCCCTTGACCCGGCCGTCGGCGACCTTGCGGCTGCGGCGGAAGGCCTCCCCGTAGTCGAAGGAGACCTCACCCTCGACCTTGATGCCGAAGGTCTTCGCCTCACGCGTGAAGATGTGCGCGAGTTCGGCGTTGCGCAGCAGCGCCTTGGTGGGGATGCAGCCCACGTTCAGGCAGACGCCGCCCCAGTACTTCTCCTCGACGACGGCGACCCGTTTGCCCAGCTGGGCGGCCCGCACCGCCGCGACGTAGCCGCCGGGACCGGCGCCGAGGACCACGACGTCGAAGCGTTCGTCCAGCTCGACCATGGGAGCTTTCCCTTTCGTGAGGTGGGCACGGTCGGCGGGTGCCGGCCGTGCCCGTGACGTGGGGCCGGTGGGATGCTACTCGGTGGTCGCCGTGGGCCTGCGGGAGGTACGCGTCGCCTCGGTGGTGTGGTTCAGGGGGCGCAGCCGGTAGGTGTACGAGTAGTCGCGGTCGGCGAAGAGCTTGAACTCGTCGTGGGTGTGGGCGCCCCAGCTGTTGTCGCCGCCGACTCCCATCTGGCGGTGGTTCAGGCGCAGGACGACCTCCTTGCGCGGGGTGAGCTGGAAGTCGTGGCGGGCGCCCACCGAGAGGTCCTCGGGGGTGAAGTGGGAGGCGTTGACTTCGAGGAGCGGTTCGCCGGAGACGAGCAGGCCGGCGCCGTCGCGGTCGGTGAGGGCGATCCAGCGGACGTCGGTCTTGTTGCCGTTCTCCTGCGGGCGCAGGTAGGGGGTCCACTGTCCGGTGACGGTGCCCGAGTACAGGCCGACGTCGGTGGCGTCGTTGCGGTCCCAGTGGTTCTCCTCGGGGCCGCGGCCGTAGTAGTGGATCCGCTCCAGGCGGTCCGGGAGGAACAGCAGGGTGCCGACCTCGGGGATGTACGGCAGTGAGGCCGCCC
Organism: Streptomyces sp. NPDC088254; assembly: GCF_044740925.1. Classification (NCBI taxonomy): domain Bacteria; kingdom Bacillati; phylum Actinomycetota; class Actinomycetes; order Kitasatosporales; family Streptomycetaceae; genus Streptomyces; species Streptomyces sp. NPDC088254. Next base: position 306,556 of record NZ_JBIURQ010000006.1, read on the forward strand.
CCGGGTGCAGGGTGTTGTCGACCTTGATCTCGCCGTTGCCGAACACGGTGTAGGTGGTGGTGTACGTCGATCGCGTCGTCGTCGGCAGGGTGCCGGCGACCTTGATCTCGACGGCCCGGTCGCGCAGCGCCCGCACGCTGACGCCGGTCACCTCGCGCCGCGCGCCGGCGTCGCGCCAGGTCTGGTTGCGGGTGTGCTGGCCGTTGCCCCGGTCGTTGTCGGTGGGTGCGCGCCAGAAGTTGGGGACCGGCCCGGAGGTGATGAGCTTCTCGCCGCCGGCCCGGTACCTCGTGATGACGCCGGCCTTCTTGTCGACGGTGACCGAGAAGTCCTCGCCGGTGACGGTGACCGACGTCTCGTCGTCCCGGAAGCGGAGCGCCGGGACGCTGTCCAGCGGCACGGGCGTGACGGCGGGGCTGCCGGCGTCGACGGCGAGCTGCTGCCGGGCCACCTCGAAGCCGGCCTTCGCCCACTTCGTGTCCTCCCGGGTCGTGAACGACAGGTTCAGGAAGTACTCGGCGCCCGGCGCGGGGTCGGCCGGCAGGGTGAAGGGCACGGTGACGTGCTTGCTCGACAGCGGCGGGACGTCCAGCTGGTCGCGGCTCAGCTTCCCGTGCTGGACCGCCTTGCCGTCGCAGACGAGTTCCCAACTCCCGTCGAACTCGCGGAGGTCGGTGAAGAGGTACTCGTTGGTGAGGGTGACCGGCGCTCCCTGGGCGAGCCGCCCGCCGGCCGCCGGCGCCACGCCGACGGCCTGGTAGATCCGCTTGACCTCGGCGGACTTGCCGGTGAGTCCGCGGTCGGCGGTGACGATGCCGTCGCCGCAGAAGGCCCCGTCGTTGGGGTTGTCGCCCCAGTCGCCGCCGTAGGCGTAGAACGTCTTGTCGCGGGACCGCTTCTCGGTGAGCCCGACGGTGGCGGCGTCGAACCAGAAGCGCACTCCGTCGTCGCCGGGGCCGCGGTTCTCGGAGGCCAGTTCGGCGGCGCCGAGCGGGCGGGCGTAGACGCGGGCCCGCCGGACGGTGCCGCTGAACTCGCGGGTGGGGTTGTCGACGTCGGTGGCCAGGGAGAGCGAGGCGGTGTTGTTGTCGGGCCTGCGGGTGGTGCTCCGGGTGGCCCGGGCCACGCCGTCGACGTGGAGGGTGACGGTGCCCGCGGTCGCGTCGAAGACGCCCGCGACGTGGTGTTCGCGGCCGGTCCAGTCGTCGGGGAGCGCCCAGCTCGCGGTGACCCACTGGCCGCCGCCGTGGATGAAGAACTCCAGGGTCCGGTTGGTCTGCTTCAGCGCGTACTGGGTGTCGCCCTTGGCGATGATCGGCTGGTGGTAGCCGGTCACGTGAGGGGTGATCCAGGCTTCCAGGGTGAGGGACCCGGTGAGGTCGAGGCCGGCGTCGCGGGCGAAGACGGTGCCGCCGGAAACGCCCTTGTCCCGGCTGAAGGAGCCGCTGGGCGCGATGACCTCGCCGCGCAGCGCGGCGGGGCCGGACTCGGTGAGCAGCTTGCGGTGCGGGGCGGGCCAGCTGAGGGCCTGGTCGACGAAGTCCCAGATCCAGCCGCCCTGGAGCACGGGGTAGCGGCGGACGAGGTCCCAGTACTTCTTGAAGTTGCCGCTGGAGTTACCCATGGCGTGGGAGTACTCGATCATGACGTAGGGCCGGGTGTCCGAGGTGTCCTTGGCCCGTGCCTCGACGCGGGAGGGACTGTCGTACATCTCGGAGCGGATGTCGCTGATCCCGGGGCGGTCGTCGCCCTCGTACTGGATGACGCGGGTGGTGTCGTAGGAGCTGATCCAGTCGTGCATGGCGTTGAAGGTGGTGCCGCCGCCCGCCTCGTTGCCGAGCGACCAGATGACGACCGAGGCGTGGTTCTTGTCGCGGTGGACCATGTTCTGGGCGCGGGCCACACAGGCGGCGGTCCACTCGGGGTGGTTGCCGGGGTACTCGCCGCGGATGCCGTGGGTCTCGAGGTTGGTCTCGTCCACGAGGTACAGGCCGTACTCGTCGGCGAGTTCGAGCCAGACGGGGTTGTTGGGGTAGTGCGAGGTGCGCACGGAGTTGATGTTCAGCCGCTTGATGATCTCGATGTCCTGGACCATGTCGGCGCGGGTGAGGGCCGAGCCGCGGACCGGGTGCATCTCGTGCCGGTTGGTGCCCCGGAGGGAGACGGGTCTGCCGTTGATGCGCATCAGCCCGTCCCGGAGCGCGAACTCCCGCAGGCCGACCCGGTGGGACAGGGTCTCGATCACCTGGCCCGCCGGGTCGCGCAGTTGGAGTACCGCGGTGTACAGCTCGGGGTGTTCGGCGGACCACAGGCGCGGCGCGGGCACGGCCTTCGCGGCCTGTACGGTGCTCTCCCCGCCGGCGCCGAGCGTGACGCTCTGCTGCAACGGCCGGGGCCACACCGGGTGTCCGCCCGCGTCGTACAGCTGGGTCTCCACCGAGTAGCGGCCGGCGCCCCGGCCTCCGTAGTCCCGCACGCTCGCGGTGACCGACAGTTCGGCGGCGCGGTAGTCGTCGCTGAGCGGGGTGTCCAGCCGGAAGTCCCGCAGGTGCACGGCGGGTGTGGAGTAGAGGTAGACCGAGCGGAAGATGCCACTCAGCCGGATCATGTCCTGGTCCTCCAGCCAGTCGCCGTCGGAGTAGCGGTAGACCTCGACCGCGATCTGGTTGGGCCCCGGCTTGAGGTGCTCGGTGACGTCGTACTCGGCGGGGTCGTAGGAGTCCTCGTGGTAGCCGACCAACTCCCCGTTGATCCAGACGTAGTGGGCGGACTTGACGCCTTCGAAGTGGAGGAAGGTGCGTCGTCCCGTCGTCCAGTCGCGGGGGACGTTGAACGTGCGGCGGTACTGGCCGACGGGGTTGTAGAGGGTGGGCGCGGCCGGCGGCTGCGCCTCCTCGCCCAGGCCGTTGGGGCCCCACCACGGATAGGTGATGTTGATGTAGATCGGGCGGTCGTAGCCGTGCAGTTGCCAGGCGGAGGGGACGGGGATGGAGTCCCAGTCCCGGTCGTCGAGGTCGGTGCGGAAGAAGTCGGCGTCCCGGTCGTCGGGGCTGTCGGAGTAGGCGAACCGCCACTTGCCGTCGAGGCTGATCCGGTGGGGGGAGTCGGTGCGGTCGGCGGCCAGCGCCTGGGGGACGGTGGCGTACGGCATGAGCGTGGTGTGCGGGGGCTCGGTGCCGAGGCGGAAGACGTCGATGTGCCCGTTCCACTCGGGGGTCGCGGCGGCGCCGGGGGCCGCTTCCGCGGCTGCGGCCGGGTGGCCGAGGCCCGGCCCGGACAGGGCGAACGCGCCGAGAACGGCGGCGGACCCTTCGAGAAGACGACGGCGGCTGACGACGGCCCGCTGGGGGCGGTTCTGCCGGTCCATGGACGACACGTGCGGCTGCGACATGACCATGACCTTCCACGGGACGAACCGTGCGGCTGCACGGGACGAGGGTGCGTCAGATCTTGTCCGTTAGTGTTGAAAAAACGAACAGGGCCACGCCGTGTTGGCTGATTATCAACTTAGTTCGGCGCAACATCTCTTGACACCCGCCACGGCGGGTCCGTCTTGCCCCTCCCGCCCCCGGTGCGCGCTTCCTCAGTACACGTCCCGCACGTACCGTTTGTCGGACGCGAGCCGCTTGACGTACGCCGCCGCCTCGTCCTCGCCCAGGCCGCCGTGCACCGCGGCGATGTCGTGCAGGGCACGGTCGACGTCCTTGGCCATGCGGGAGGCGTCGCCGCAGACGTAGAAGTGGGCGCCGTCCCGCAGCCAGGACCACAGCTGCGAGCCGTGCTCGCGCATCCGGTCCTGCACATAGACCTTGGCGCGCTGGTCACGGGAGAAGGCGGTGTCCAGACGGCTGAGGACGCCGTCGGCGCGCAGGGCGGTCAGCTCCTCCTCGTAGTAGAAGTCCGTCGCCCGGTGCTGCTCGCCGAAGAACAGCCAGTTGGGGGCGTGGTGGCCACGGGCTCGGCGCTCTTGCAGGAAGCCCACGAAGGGCGCGACACCGGTGCCGGGCCCCACCATCACCATGGGCGTGGCCGGGTCGGCGGGCGGACGGAAGGACGGGGTGCGCTGCACGTGCACCGGCACCTGCGCGCCGGGCTCGGCGTCGGCGAGGAACGGCGAGCAGACGCCCTGGCGGGGGCGGCCGGCCAGGTTCTCGTAGCGCACCACGGAGACCGTGAGGGAGACCAGGTGCGGGTCGGCCGCCGGGCTGGAGGAGATGGAGTACAGGCGCGGCTGGAGGCGTCCCAGCGTCTCCACCCACTCCTGCGGCCCGGCCCGGACGCCGAACTCCGCGGCCACGTCGACGGCCTGCCGACCCCAGGACCACTTCGCCAACTCCCCCTTGTTGTCCGGGCGCAGCAGCTTGCGCAGCTCGCGCGGGTCCCGGGTGCGCTCGGCGGTGAAGCGCAGCAGGGCGGGGGTGATGCGGGTGATGTCGAGATGGCGCAGCAGCGCTTCACCGAGGGGGACCTCGCCGGCCCCGCTCACCTCGACGGCGGCGTCGGCGTCCAGACCGGTCACGGCCAGCCACTCCGCCACCAGGTCCGGGGAGTTGAGGGGATGCACGCCGAGGGCGTCGCCCGCCTCGTAACCGAGCGGGGTGTCGTTGTCGCGGGTGTCGAAGGTGAAGCGGCGCACCTCCTTGCCGGAGCCCGGCAGGCTCAGCAGCCGGTTCCCTACGAGTCGGGCGGTGACGGGGGCAGGGCGCTTGGAGCGGGCCGGGGCGGCCGCGGCGGGCGGGGTCACGGTGGGGGCGGCCGCGGCGGCGGCACGGATGCCCGAGGGGTGGCGCGCAGGCTTCGGCGGGGCCGGCGAGGGCGCCGGTTCCGCGTTCTCCTTCAGCGCGGTGAGCACATGGTCGAGCCAGGCCTCCGCCTCGGTCTCGTAGTCGGGTTCGCAGTCGGTGCGGGGGGCCAGCCGGACGGCGCCCAGTTCGCCCAGCCGCTCGTCGAGGCGGCGGCCGTGCCCGCAGAAGTCGTCGTAGGAGGAGTCGCCGAAGGCGAGGACGGCGTAGCGCCGCCCCTCCAGGCGTCCCGCGTCGGGCGCGGCCAGGCCGTCCCAGAACCCGGCCCCGTTGTCGGGGGCGTCGCCGTCGCCGAACGTGCTGGTGATCAGCAGCAGGTCGGCGTCTCCGGGGAGCGCGGCGGGGTCGGCCTCGTCCATGGCGACGAGGGAGGCCGCGTGGCCGCCGTCGGTGAGCCTCCGGGCGGTGGCGGCGGCGAAGTCCTCGGCGTTGCCGGTCTGGGAGGCCCACAGGATCACGACGCTGCGGCCGGGAGCCGGCCGGGGCTCCGCGGTGCTGCGGGAGTACAGCCCGGCGAGGGTGCCGTTGACCCACAGGGCGTGTTCGGGGCTGAAGGGGGCGTCCGGGGGCAGGACGGGGACGCCGGGGGCGCCGGCCGGGATGCCGGCGAGGAAGCCCACGAGGTACTGCCGTTCGCGCGCTGTGAGGACCGGGGGCGGGCTCGGCTCCAGGCCGAAGACCGCGGCGGCCGAGGGCTGCACGGCGGCCGGGACGGCGAGCGCGCCGCCCGCGTCGGGCGGCTGGGGTCCCGCCGGCGTCTTTCCGTTCGCCGAGGGCCCCACGCCGCTGGATGCGAGCGCACCCCCCGGTGTCTGCACGCTCACCGGCGTCGACACCTTCGTCAGCGCCACCGCGCACACCTTCAGCTCGGGCTGGAAGGACAGCGGGTCGACGGCGTCGCTGGTCACGGCGTTGACGCTGAGGTACTCGCCGAACAGGTCGTTCCAGTGGAACGGCGCGAAGCAGGAGCCGGGCAGCACCCGGTCGGTGACCACGGCGGGCAGCACGGCGCGCCCACGCCGTGAGGCGACCTCGACGGAGTCGCCGTCGGCGACGCCGAGCCCGGCCGCGTCCTGCGGGTGCACCTCGACGAACGGGCCGGGGTCGAGCTTGTTGAGCTTGGCCACCTTGGCGGTCTTGGTCAGGGTGTGCCACTGGTGCTGGAGGCGGCCGGTGTTCAGCACGAACGGGTAGTCCTCGTCCGGCATCTCGGCCGGCGGGACGTGCGGACGGGCGTGGAAGACGGCACGGCCGCTCGGGGTGGCGAAGGTGAGGGAGCCGTCGGCGGCGACGTAGCGGATCGGGTTGCGGTCGGGGCCGTCGGGGTCGGCGGCGGGCCACTGCACCGGGGCGGCGCGCAGCCGGTCGTAGGAGACTCCGCGCAGGTCGTAACCGGTCTGCGGGTTGTGGAACCGCTTGATCTCCTCGAAGACCTCCTCCGCGCTGTCATGGCGGAAGCCGTCCTCGTACCCCATCGCCCGCGCGACGGCGGCGATGAGACGCCAGTCGGCGCGGGCCTCGCCGGGCGGATCGGCGGCGGGGCGGGCGAGGGTGAGGTTGCGCTCGCTGTTGATGAGGACGCCCTCGGTCTCGGTCCACAGCGTGCCCGGCAGGACCACGTCGGCGTAGGCGTTGGTCTCGGTGTCGGCGAAGACGTCCTGGGTGACGACGAGCTCGGCGGCCTCCAGGCCCTCGATGACCGTCTTGCGGTGGGCGACGGAGGCGACCGGGTTGGTGCAGATGATCCAGCAGGCCTTGATCTCGCCGTCGGCCATCTTGCGGAACATCTCCACCGTGCCCTTGCCGACGCCGTCGGCGCGGATCGTGCCCGGCGGCAGCCCCCACCGGTCCTCGACGAAGGCGCGGTCGGCGTCGACGAGCACGGACCGCTGGCCGGGCAGTCCGGGGCCCATGTAGCCCATCTCCCGCCCGCCCATCGCGTTCGGCTGGCCGGTGAGGGAGAAGGGGCCGCTGCCCGGGCGGCAGATCTTGCCGGTGGCGAGATGCAGGTTGACCAGGGCGTTGGTGTTCCAGGTGCCGTGGGTGGACTGGTTGAGGCCCATCGTCCAGCAGCTGGTCCACTCCCCCGCCTCGCCGATCAGCCGGGCCGCCTCGCGCAGGGCTTCCTCCGGGACACCGGTGACGCGGGCGACGGCGGCGGGCGGGTAGTCGGCGAGGAACTCCGGCATCGCCTCCCAGCCCTCGGTGTGGGCGGCGACGAACTCGGGGTCGGTGTGGCCGTTCTCGTGCAGCAGGTGCAGCAGGCCGTTGAGCAGGGCGAGGTCCGTACCCGGGTTGACCTGGAGGAACAGGTCCGCCTTCTCGGCGGTCGCGGTGCGGCGCGGGTCGACGACGATCAGCTTGGCGCCCGCCTTCACCCGGTCCATCAGCCGCAGGAAGAGGATCGGGTGGCAGTCGGCCATGTTGGAGCCGATGACGAGGAAGACGTCCGCCTTGTCCAGGTCCTCGTACGAGCCGGGCGGCCCGTCGGCGCCGAGCGAGAGCTTGTAGCCGGTGCCGGCGCTCGCCATGCACAGCCGGGAGTTCGACTCGATCTGGTTGCTGCCCAAATAGCCTTTGACCAGCTTGTTCGCCAGATACTGCGCTTCGAGGCTCATCTGCCCGGAGACGTAGAGGGCGACCGCGTCGGGACCGTGCTCGTCGACGATCGCGCGCAGCCGGCGGGCCGTCTCGGCGACGGCCGCGTCCACGGGCGCGGGCTCCGGTTCCTCCCCGCGGTCGGCTCGGACGAGGGCGGTGGTGAGCCGGCCCGGCGCGGCGAGCATGTCGGCGGTGGTCGCGCCCTTGGTGCAGAGCCGGCCGCGGTTGGCGGGGTGGTCCTTGTCGCCCGTCGCCTTGAGGACCGTGCGGCGTCCGTCCGGTCCGCGGCCGACGTCGAGGACCATGCCGCAGCCGACGCCGCAGTACGAGCAGACCGTGCGCACCTTCGTCGCGCTGTCGGTCCGCGGGTCCGACACGGCCACGGGCGCCCCCTTCTGTCTGACGGTCGGCCTGGTGAGAGCCTCTGCGAGCCTTCGGCGACCGTACGAACCGCGCATTACGCAGGTGTCTCCCGGACCGGCGACCAGGGGTTAAGCCCGACGCACAGCGGGGGGCGGGCGGGTGTGAGCAGGGAGCCGCCCCCCCCGGGGGGGGGAGGAGGCGGCACCGGCCTCGCTCAATCGAGACGCGCGGTGAACGCGGCGTACGCCCGCTCGTCGAAGAGGACGAACCTGGCTTCCTCGACCGCCGTGTCCGTGGCTCGCACCGTGTCCACGGCGATCCGCGCGGCGTCGTCCATCGGCCAGCCGTAGACGCCGGCGGAGACGGCGGGGAACGCGACCGTGCGGGCGCCGAGTTCGTCGGCGACCCGCAGCGACTCCCGGTAGCAGGAGGCCAGCAGCTCCGAGCGGTCCTCGGTGGGGCTGTACACCGGGCCGACGGTGTGGATCACCCAGCGTGCATCGAGCGCGCCCGCGGTGGTGGCGACCGCCTGGCCGGTGGGCAGGCCACGACCGTAGTGCGAGGCGCGGAGCTTGCGGCAGTCTTCGAGGATGGCGGGGCCGCCGCGCCGGTGGATGGCGCCGTCGACGCCCCCGCCGCCGAGCAGCGAGGAGTTGGCCGCGTTGACGACGGCGTCCACGGACTGCTGTGTGATGTCGCCCCGCACGAACGTGATGGTGGTCATGGCTCCCACTCTTCCCCTCTTCCCCGTCCGCGGTCACGGTTCCTGTCGCAGCCTCCGCCAGACCGCCTTCGCCGCGTTGTGCCCGGACATGCCGTGGACGCCCGGCCCGGGCGGGGTGGCCGAGGAGCAGATGAAGACGGCCGGGTGCGGGGTGGAGTACGGGGACAGGGACAGTCGGGGGCGCAGCAGGAGCTGCAGTCCCGAGGCCGCGCCCGAACCGATGTCGCCGCCGACGTAGTTGGCGTTTCGGGCGGCGATCTCGGCGGGGCCCGCCACGGCCCGGGCCAGGACGCGGTCGCGGAAGTCCGGCGCGAAGCGCTCCAGTTGGCGTTCCATCACCTCGGTGAGGTCGCCGGTCCAGCCGTTGGGCACATGGGCGTACGCCCAGAAGACCTGCTTGCCGGCCGGGGCGCGGGTGGGGTCGACGACGCCGGGCTGCACGGTGATCATGAAGGGGCGCGTGGGCGGGCGGCCCTCCCGGGAGGCCGCCCGCAGGGCGGCGCCGATCTCCGCGCTGTCCGCGCCGATCTGGACCGTGGTGGCGGCCCGAGCCTCCGGGGCGGTCCAGGGGACCGGACCGTCCAGCGCGTAGTCGATCTTGAAGACGCCGGGGCCGTACTTGTAGCGCTCGTAGAAGCGGCCGAGGCCGGCGATGCGGGCGAGGGCGGTGGGCGAGGTGTCGAAGACGTAGGCGCGGGCCGGGGGCAGGTCGTCGAGGCGCTTGACCTCGTAGTCGGTGTGGATGGCGCCGCCCAGGTCGGTGAGATAGCCGGCGAGGGCGTCGGAGAGGGCCTGGGAGCCGCCGCGGGCCACCGGCCAGCCGCGGGCGTGCGCGGCGAGGGCGAAGACCAGGCCGACCGCGCTGGTGGCGAAGCCGCCGAGCGGGGCCATGACGTGGGCGACCAGACCGGCGAAGAGGGTCTTGGCGGGCTCGTCCCGGAAGCGCCGGGTGAGCCACGTGGAGGGGGGCAGCCCGGCCAGTCCGAAGCGGGCCAGGGTGACCGGGTCGCGGGGCAGGGCGGTCAGCGGCAGGGACATGAAGTCCCGGACGAGGGTGTCCCATCGGGGCAGGAACGGTTCGACCAGCCTGCGGTACGCGCCCGCGTCGCGCGGCCCGAAGGAGGCCGCGGTCTCGGAGACCGAGCGCGAGAGCACGGCGGCGCTGCCGTCGGGGAACGGGTGCGCCATGGCGAGGTCGGAGTGCAGCCAGCGCAGGCCGTAGCGCTCCAGGGGCAGGGCGCGGAAGGCGGGCGAGTTCACGGCGAGGGGGTGCGCGGCGGAGCAGGGGTCGTGACGGAATCCGGGGAGGGTGAGCTCCTCGGTGCGGGCGCCGCCGCCCACCGTGTCCTTGGCTTCGAAGAGGGCCACGGAGAAGCCGCGCCTCGCCAGCTCCACGGCGGCGGTCAGACCGTTCGGTCCCGCCCCCACCACGACCACGTCAAGCATCGGCACTTCGGACCCCTTCGTCAGCCGGTGGCCTCCGGGTTCAGGATATGCCGGGGGTCTGACACGGCCGACGCGGCGGTATCCTCCGGCGCCCCGGCACCGGCGGCTTCCGGCCTCTTGTTACGCGGGAAGGCCGCCCGGCGACTCAGCGCCGCCTCCGGTGAGCAGTTCCCGCACGCGTCGCGCGGTCGCCGCGTCGCGGGCCGCCGTGAACGGCAGGCTGTTGCCGCCGGTGATGCGGAACGGCTCGCCGCCGAGCGTGAGATGGGCGCCGCCGGCCTCCTCGACCAGCAGCAGTCCCGCCGCGTGGTCCCAGGCCGCCTCCCAGGAGAAGGCGGTGGCGTCCAGCTCGCCCCGGGCGATGGCGAGGTACTCCAGGCCGGCCGAGCCGCAGGGGCGCGGGGCGACGCCGTCCGTCCACAGCCCGAGCAGGGAGCGCTTCTGCTCGTCGGTGGTGTAGTCGGGGTGGGAGGTGGCCACCTCCAGGTCACGGCCGGGCGTGGGCGGGCCGGCGAAGAGCCGCTGCCCGTCGAGGAAGGCCCCGCCGCCGCGTACGGCGGTGGCGAGCCGGTCGAGGGCGGGGGCGTACGTCCAGGAGGCGAGCACGACGCCGTGGCGGGCGAGGGCGACCAGGGTGCAGAAGCCGTCGTCGCCGTGGACGAACTGCCGTGTGCCGTCGACCGGGTCGACGATCCAGACGAAGGCGTCGCCGCGTATCGCCTCGTACGTCGCCGGGTTGGCGTGGACCGCCTCTTCGCCGACGACGACCGAGCCGGGCAGCAGGCCGCCGAGGGCGTCGGTGAGGTACAGCTCGGCGTTGCGGTCGGCGTCGGTGACGAGGTCGTGCGGGCCGTTCTTCTGGTCGATCTCGTGCGCGGCGAGCTGCCGGAAGCGGGGCATGATCTCGGCCGCGGCGGCCTTGCGGACGGCTTCCTCCACGTCGGCCGAACGGCGGGCGAGAAACTCGTCGATGGTTTCCATGTCTTCGATCATGCCTCCATGAGAGCACGCCCCACTGACAATCCCCGCCGGGGCGGTGCACACCGGGTGGAATCCGGATGAAGAAGGGGTTCGCACCGGTCCCCCTTCGGCACCCCCTTCAACGGTCCACTTCAACGGCCCACGGCGTAGCCCTGCGTGCCGCGCGGGTTCGCCGCCGCCGACAGGATCCCGGTCCGCGGGTCGCGGGCGACCGCGCAGAGGCGGCCCTCCGACCATGCGGCGCCGACGGTCACGTCGTGGCCGCGCCGGCGCAGCTCCTCGACGACCTCCGCGGGCATGCGGGACTCGACGGTGAGGCTGCCGGGGCGCATGCCGCGCGGGTAGAACGAGCCCGGGAAGGAGTCGTTGTGCCAGTTCGGGGCGTCGATCGCGCCCTGGAGGTCGAGGCCGCCGCGCACGCGCGCGCGGAGGGCGACGGCGAGGAGGAAGTGCAGCTGCCACTGGTCCTGCTGGTCGCCGCCGGGCGTGCCGAGGGCCAGCGCCGGGACGCCGTCACGCAGGGCGATGGTCGGGGTGAGGGTGGTACGGGGACGGCGGCCCGGTGTGAGGGTGTTCGGCAGGCCCTCGGTCAGCCATGTCATCTGCAGCCGGGTGCCCAGCGGGAAGCCCAGTTCGGGCACGACCGGGTTGGACTGGAGCCAGCCCCCGCTGGGGGTGGCGGCGACCATGTTGCCCCAGCGGTCGACGACGTCGAGGTGGCAGGTGTCGCCGCGGGTCAGCCCTTGCGCGTCGACCTCGGGTTCGCCCGGCACGGGCGAGGTCGGCGCCTTGGCGACGGTCGGCTCGCCGACGCCCATCGGGCTGAAGCCGGGCTCGTCGGACAGGACCACGCGCGCGTGCTCGCTCAGTCGGGGGACGCGCCCGCCGGGTGCGCCGGGCCGCAGCTCGTACGACGCCTTGTCGGCGACGAGGGCGCGCCGCCCGGCGTTGTAGGAGTCCGAGAGCAGTTCGGCGAGCGGGACGTCGGCCGCGTCGCCGTACCAGGCCTCGCGGTCGGCCATGGCGAGCTTGCAGCCCTCGACGAGCAGGTGGACGTAGTCGGCGGAGCCGTAGGGGGGCAGTTCGGACGGGAGCAGGGCGAGTTGCTGGAGGAGGGCGGGTCCCTGGCTCCACGGGCCGGCCTTGCACACGGTCCAGCCGTTCCACTCGTACGTCGCCGGCGCCTCGTACGTCGCGGACCAGGCGGCGAGGTCGTCGGCGGTGAGGGTGCCGGTGTGGTGGACGCCGCTGGTGTCCAGGGTGGGGCGGCGCGCCTGGCGGACCAGCGCGTCTGCGACGAACCCGGTGCGCCACACCTGCCGCGCGGCCTCGATGCGGGCCTCTCGGTCGCCGGCGCCCTCGGTCTGGGCGAGCAGCCGCCGCCAGGTGGCCGCCAGGGCGGGGTTGCGGAACAGCCGGCCGGGTCGGGGCGCTTGTCCGCCGGGGAGGTACACCTCGGCGGAGGAGGTCCATTCCGTCTCGAACAGCTCGCGTACGGTCTCGACGGTCGCGCCGAGGTTCTCCACGGGCGGGTGGCCGTCCTCGGCGTAGCCGACGGCGTACTTCAGCACGTCGGCGAGGGACTTGGTGCCGTGGTCGCGCAGCAGGAGCATCCAGGCGTCGAACGCGCCGGGGACGGCGGCGGCGAGCGGTCCGGTGCCGGGGACGAGGTCCAGGCCGAGCGCCTTGTAGTGCGCGGCCGTCGCCCCGGCGGGCGCGACGCCCTGCCCGCACAGCACCCGCACCTCGCCACCGGCCGGCGCCAGCAGGATCGGCACTTCGCCGGCGGGCCCGTTGAGGTGCGGCTCGACGACATGCAGCACGAACGCCCCGGCCACGGCGGCGTCGTAGGCGTTGCCCCCGTCCTCCAGCACGGCCATGGCCGACTGCGAGGCCAGCCAGTGCGTGGACGAGACCATGCCGAAGGTGCCCTGGAGGGTGGGGCGGGTGGTGAACATACGGCCTCTCACCTGGCTGTTTACGCGTACCGGCCCGGACGACGGGCACTCAGGATGGGTCCTGGGGAAAATCTGGGGAGTTTGCGCGAGGGACCTCTTCCTCCCGCTCCCCCAGAAGGCTATCGATCGCCCTGCGCCCCTTCTTCCCCGCCTCCGGCATGAAGTGGGCGTAGTGGTCGAGGGTGATGGTCGGCGACGAGTGACCGAGCCACTTGGCGAGGGTCACGACCGACTCGCCTGCCTCGAGAACCAGGGACGCATACGTGTGCCTCTACACGTGGAATCCGTCCTTCGGAGTGGCCTGCCACTGCCATGGCTTCGCCCGCTCCGCCTGCGGCATTATGACGCTGCTCTGGCCAAAGCGGGCTTCCAGCCTCGATTCGTCAGCGGCTTTCGGTCACTGATCGGTGCAGGCTTTCGCCCGTAATGTCCTCTTCCGGCCCAGCGGCTTGAACAGGCCCTTGCGCTCAGGGTCCTGGTAGAACGCCTTGTACAGGGCGAACGCGTCCTTGTGTGGGAAAATGGCGGATCCCTTTCGGATCCCGGGGGCGGGATCCGTGGCGTCATCGCAGTGACTGAACCGCGTAGAGGGCCCCGAAGGCTGCGGCGAGGGTGCCGAGCAGCAGGCGCAGGGCGGTCTCCGGCAGACGGGGCTGCAGGTGCGCCCCAAGGTATCCGCCGATCAGCCCGCCCAGGCCGCAGGCCAGCCCGAGGTACCAGTCGGGGGCGACGTCCCCGGAGCCGGTGAGGGACAGCACTGCGAAGGACGCGGCGCCGACCACGGACGTGGCGAATGTGGAGGCGAGGGCTGCCGGGGCGACCTGGCTCACGGGCATGCCCCGGCCGACCAGGAGGGGGCCGAGGATGGAGCCGCCGCCGATTCCGTAGATCCCGCCGACGATGCCGACGGCCAGGGCCAGGCCGGTGATGGCGCGGGGGGAGGGCTCCGCCGCCGGGGCGGGCAGGGCGGGCCGGAGCGTGCGGGAGATCAGCCACAGGCCGAGTGGCATCAGCAGTCCGGCGACGAGTAGGCGGAAGGCAGTGGGGCCGGGGACGACGAAGACCCGGACCACGGCTCCGATGACCACTCCGGGCAGGGTGCCGATCACCAAGCGGCGGGTCAGCGGGCTGTTCAGCAGGCCCGCTCGGCGGTAGCGCAGCAAGGCGCCAGGCCCGGCCACCACGTTGTACAACAGGTTGGTGGGGGTGACTGCCGGACTGGGCACGCCGAACACGCTCAGCTGCACGGGCAGCAGGAACACCGCACCCGACACCCCCACGGGCGCGGTCACGACGGCGATCATCAGGCCGACGGCCAGCCCGTACAGTTCCGCCGACCCTGCCACTTCAGCTCCCGAACATTCGAACGTCCGCCCAGTATTGCCACCTCGCACCGGCGCCTCGTCGAAGGGTCTCCTGCCACCGAGCGGGAGCAGGGTGCCGCGGTGGTGATGGATGAGGAGGCGCAGTCGATCTGCTTCCTGTGCGTCATCCCCGCTCGACGGTGTCGACGGCTGCGCGGAAAGTGCCGTAGACCGGGGCCGGCGAGGCCGGGCGTGCCCGCCGGGACGGTCGGGCAGGCACGCGGACATGGCTGCCGCACGACACCAGGAGCCGGGCCACGACCGGCTCATCGGCGGTGCCACTCCTCTGCGAGGAGTTGGTAGGAGCGCACCCGGTCGGCGTGGTCGTGGGTGATGGTGGTGATGATCAGCTCGTCGGCGCCGGTGGCCTCCTGCAGTTGTTCGAGCTGATCGGCGACGCGCCCCGGGGAGCCGACGAACTGGGTGTCGACGCGGTCGGCGACCAGAGCCTGGTCCGCTTCGGTCCAGGCGTGGGCGCGGGCCTGCTCCGGGGTCGGGAAGGGGATGGCGCCCTCGGCGGTGCGGATGCTGCGGACCCACGGGCCGTAGCCGGTGGCCAGTTCGCGGGCGGTTTCGTCGTCCTCGGCGACGACGACGTCGGCGGAGACGCTGACGTAGGGCTTGTCGAGGTGGTCGGACGGCTGGAACGCGGCGCGGTAGCCCTCGGCCGCCTCCAGTACGGTGGCCGGGCTGACGTGGTAATTGGCCGCGAAGCGCAGGCCGTTGCGACCCGCGACGTCGGCACTCTGTCCGCCGCTGCTGCCGAGGATCCATACCTGCACCTCGGCGCCCTCGCCGGGGACGGCGTGCGCCTCGATCCCGTCCGCCGAGCGGTAGTCGCCGCGCAGGAGCGCGAGGATTTCGTCGACCTGCTCGCCGTAGTCCTGGGGGCCGGCTCCGGGCTGGTGCAGGAGCTGCTGCTGGAGCCGGAAACGGGGCGAGCCGATCAGGTGCTCGGGCGAAAACCGTGGCGGGATCTTCAGACCGTTGGGGGCGCGCCCGTCGACGACCGGGGTCGTGGTCGGCCGGGGTCCTGCCGTCTGTCCGGGGGGACGGCCGCCCGAGCGGCCGAGGCCCAGGTCGAGTCGCCCGGGGTGCAGGGCGTCGATCAGCCCGAACTCCTCGACAGTGGACAGGGCGGTGCGGTGACCGAGCTGTACGGCCCCGGATCCGATCCTGATCGTGGAGGTCGCGGAGGCGGTCAGGGCCAGCACGACGGCGGGAGAGGTCCCGGCCACGCCCGGGTTGAGGTGGTGCTCGGCGAACCAGTAGCGCGTGTAGCCGAGACGCTCGGTCTGCTGGGCGAGGTCGATGGTGTTGCGCAGCGCCTCTGCGGCGGTGGAGCCGGACGGGATCGGGACGAGGTCGAGGACTCCGAGAGGGATGCCGGACATGGTCGGGTGTTGCTCCTCAGCGGTCGGTGGGCGCGGGTGCCGATGCGGACTCTGATGCGGATGCGGATGCGGACACGGGCTCGGGCTCGGCGATGACCGGAGCCCAGGGGAACGGCGGGTCGGGGATGTCGCGCCGCAGAACAGGGGCGATGTCGGACTGGAAGAGTTCGAGCGAGGCACGGTGCTGGGCGTGGGTGAGACCGCCTGCGTCGGCGTGCAGGTGGAGCACGCTGTGTCCGAACTGCTCGTGGTAGCGGTGCACTTTGTCGATCACCTGTTGAGGGCTGCCGATCAGCGCCGAGCTGCGTTCGACGAAGTCCTCCAGGGTGGCGAACACCGGCTCGACGCCCAGGCGTTTCTGGAAGGCGAGATAGCCCTCGAACACCGGCCGGTATGCGGCGATCGCTTGCTGTGAGGTGCGGGCCGCGTGGTAGCCGGCCGTCCCCGCGCCGACGACGGCCTGACCCGGGTCGTGGCCGTAGTGCTTCCATCGCTCCCGGTAGTAGCGGATGAGTTCGGCGTACGGCTCGATCGGGTGGGTGACGTTGGCCGAGAAGAGCGGATCTCCGTAGCGGGCGGCGAGTTCGACCGACTCCCGGCTGGTCGCGCTGCCGTGCCAGACCCGGAGGGGTTGCTGGAGCGGTCTCGGCCACACCTCGGCGTCTGTCAGCTCGGGGCGGAAGCGCGGGGAGGCGCTCACCTTGTCCTGCCGCCAGATCCGGCGGAACAGCTCGTAGCTCTCGGCATTGCGGTCCCACTGGTCCTCGGGAGTGACATGGAACAGCTCTCGCTGGGCCGTGCCGTTGCCCTTGCCGATGATCAGGTCGAGACGGCCTGCGGACAGGTGATCCAGGGTCGCGTAGTCCTCGTACGCGCGTACCGGGTCGAGCAGGCTGAGGGTGGTGACGGCGGTGAACAGCCGGATCCGGGAGGTGAGCGCAGCGATGTGGCTGAGGACGACCGGTGGTGAGGAGGAGATGAACGGCCGCTCGTGGCGTTCGCCGACGCCGAAGCCGTCGAATCCGAGTTCCTCGGCCAGCAGTGCGTTGTCGATCACCTCGCGGAAGCGTTCGTTGGTGGACTTCTGGACTCCGGTCACCGGATCCGGGGCGTGCACGATGAGAGTGATGGCCAGGAACTTCACGACGCCGCCCGCCGGGTATCCGGCTCCGCGCGCGTGTCGGGGTGTGCCAGGCCGAGGTGGTCGCGGAGCGTGGTGCCTGTGTAGTCGTGGCGGAACACACCGCGTTCCTGGAGCAGCGGGACGACGGTGTCGGCGAACTCGTCCAGGCCGCCGGGGGTGATGTGCGGGACCAGGATGAAGCCGTCTGCTGCGTCCGCCTGGACGAAGGCGTTGATGGTCTCGGCCACGGTGGCCGGGGAGCCGATGAACGACTGCCGGCCGGTGGTCTCGATGACCAGTTCGCGGATCGACAGGTTCTCCGCTGCGGCGCGCTCGCGCCATTGCCTGGCGACGGCGAGCGGGTCGCGGAACATCCGGACGCTGGCCCGGCCGCGGGCGATGGTGTTCTCGCCGGGGTCCGGGTCGATGTCGGGGAGCGGGCCGTCCGGGTCGTAGGCGGAGAGGTCTCGGTTCCAGACGTGCTCGAGGTACTTGATCGCCGTCTGGCCGCTGACCTGTTGACGGCGTATCTGATGCGCCAGCTCCTGCGCCTCGGCGTCGGTGTCGCCGAGTACGAAGGTGGCCGCGGGGAGGATCAGCAGCTGGTCGTGGGTTCGGCCGTGGCGGGTCAGGCGTCCCTTGACGTCGGCGTAGAAGTCCCGGCCGGCCTCCAGGGTGCTGTGCCGGCTGAAGATGGCGTCGGCGCTGGAGGCGGCGAATTCGCGGCCCTCGTCTGAGTCACCGGCCTGGAAGATCACCGGGCGGCCCTGCGGGCTGCGCGGGACGTTGAACTGGCCGGCGATGTCGAAGTGCTGTCCTTGGTGGACAAAGGCTCCGGCCTGCGCGTCCTTCAGGAAGATGCCGGACTCTTGGTCAGTGACGATTTCGTCGCCGTACCAGGAGTCGAACAGCTCGGTGGCGGTGGACAGGAACTCCTTGGCCCTGGAGTAGCGCTGATCCTGCGGGAGGAAGCCGCCGCGTCGGAAGTTCTCGCCGGTGAAGGCGTCCCAGGAGGTGACGACGTTCCAGGCGGCGCGTCCGCCGGAGAGGTGGTCCAGGCTGGCGAACTGGCGGGCCACCTCGTAGGGCTCGTTGAAGGTGGAGTTGATGGTGCCGGTCAGGCCGAGGTGTTCGGTGACGGCGGCGAGCGCGGCGAGGACGGTGAAGGTGTCGGGGCGGCCGACGACGTCCAAGTCATAGATGTGACCGCCCTGTTCGCGCAGCCTCAGCCCCTCTGCGAGGAACAGGAAGTCGAACTTGGCTCGTTCGGCGGTCCGTGCGAAGTGCGCGAACGAGCTGAACTCGATGTGGCTGCCCGCCTGCGGGTCGCTCCACACGGTGGTGTTGTTGACGCCGGGGAAATGGGCCGCGAGACGGATCTGCTTCAGGGGTTTGCCCGTGGTCGCCTTGCTCGTGGCCGGCGTGCCGGTGGTCGGCTTGCTCATGGTCGTACGGCTCCTCCGGCCTCAGGCAGCGGCGTAGCGGTTTGTGGGGCGGGCGAGGCCGAGCAGCCCGCGCAGGGTGTCCGCCTCGTAGGCGTTCCGGAAGGCACCTCGGCGCTGGAGTTCGGGCACCAGGCCCCGCGTGACCTGCTCCAGGTCGTGACCGATCGCTCCGGGACGCAGCCGGAAGCCGCTCAGGCCGGCCCGGCGCCACTCCAGCAGGAGGTCCGCCAGTTGCCCGGGTGTCCCCGTGAACACCTCAGCGTCGCTCGTGTACGTATTGCCGGCCAGGCCGTCCAGACGGGCCTTGCGGTCCTCGGCCGCGGCGGGATCGTCGTCCAGGAACACGACCAGGTCACCGAAGATGTGCAGTGGCTCCTCCGCCCGCCCTGCCTCAGCCTGGGCGGCACGGATCTCGGCGATGACGGCGCGAGCCTGGTCGGTGTCGTGCGGGGTGACGTAACCGATGTCGGCCGAACGGCCCACCAGTTGATACGGCACGCTCTGGTGCGCGAGCGCGCTGACGATGGGCTGTCCCTGCGGTGGCCGAGGGGTGATCGAGGGGCCCTTGACGCTGAAGTGCCTGCCCTCGAAGTCGATGTAGTGCAGCTTGTCGCGGTCGATGAACCGCCCTGTGGCGATATCGCGGATCTCCGCGTCGTCCTCCCAGCTGTCCCACAGGCGGCGCACCACCTCGATGTGGTCGGCAGCCTCCTCGAAGAGCTCAGCGATCAGTTCGTGGCCGTCCGGGGTGTCCCGGTCGTCGAAGCGGAGACGTGGGAAGGCACGGCGGCCAAAGTGCGCGGCCTCGTTCTGCCGTGCCGACACCTGGACGCGCAGGCCCGCACGACCGGCGCTGACGTAGTCCAGGGTGGCGATCGCCTTGGATATGTGGAACGGCTCGGTGTGGGTGGCGACCACGGTCGGCACGAGCCCGATGTGCCGCGTCAGCGGTGCGACCCGGGCGGCGACGAGCACCGCGTCCAGCCGGCCCCGCACCTGGTCGGTGCGTCCGTCCGGCTCCGTGAGGTGCGAGGACTGCAGCCCGAGCGAGTCCTCGAACGTCACGAAGTCGAGCAGGCCGCGTTCGGCCTCGGCCACGAGGTCGGCCCAGTAGCCGGCGGTGAACAGGTCGTGGGGCCGGGCGCCCGGCTCGCGCCATGCAGCCGGGTGCCAGCCGGTGCCGTCCAGCGCCGCGGCAAGGTGGAGAGGGGGATGTGCGGACACGAAGAGGGTGCCTTCCTGGTCGACCGTATGTGATCACCGGCCCTGATGCGGAGGGCCCAGCGGCGAGGAACAGGTCAGGAACAACAGAGGGCGCCGGCCACCCGTTGCAGGTCGATGTGGGGCCGGGAGTACAGGTGGACGCAGCCAGGCTCGGCGCGAAGCCCGACAGCGGGGACGAGCACGCGGGAAACGGGGGACAACACCGTCACCTCCGCTCTTCCAGCCGCTTGTCCTGCTCCGAACGGGCCCTGCCGTGCTCCGGCATTGCAGGGCCCATGTCGTCGCAGGCTAGACGGATCCGGACGGACGCAGGTGGAGGGCGTATTGCGGTTCCATGAAGCCGCCCGGACAGTGCTGGGCGGCGGCCCCGTCCACGATGTGTACGGACCAGTCCAGGATCTGCACCGCCGCCCCTGCGGCCTCCAGCCCTTGGCAGTGGGCATGGTGTCGGCGGGCGATGCCGTCCAGGTCGAGGTGGGTGCCGAAGACGGGGTGAGCGGCCAGCCGCCGTGCGTAGGCCCACAGGTGCGGATGGTCGGCGATGTGGTGGACCGCGGCGGCGTCCAGGTGCAGACGGTGCACGGTGTCGAGTTGCACCAGAGTCACCCACAACTGCACGTCGGCGGCGGTCATTTCGTCACCCAGGATGAAGTCCTGGTGGGCGAGCCGCCACTCCAGTGAGCTCAGGACGCGGAGCAGGGAACTGAGGTGAGTCTGCCGCGTCGCGGCGTCGGCACCGGCCTGCCCGGCATGCTGTGCGGCTTCATTGATGCGGTACTCGCAAAGGCGTCCGACGGCCTCGATCTCCTCCTCCGCGCCGTGTGGGTAGAGGGCGGGCCGGCCGGAGCCGTCACCACCGAAGCGCCGGGCCAGGTCCCGGAGGATGCCCGGCGTGTCCGTGCTGACGATCCGCCCCGTCCAGTCGTCGCTCAGCACCGGTGCGGCGGCCGGTCCGGGATGCCGGTGCGAACTGGCCTCGTACAACGGGCGCAGAGCGCAGTGACCGCCGTCGGGGCTGTCGGGCACGGCCGGCAACAGCTCCACCGGGAGGGTCTCTCCCAGGCCGAGCAGGCTGTGGGTGATGGCGATCCGCAGACAGTGGGGGCAGGACAGCGAGAGGTGGAGGCGGTAACGGCGCGACACGGCGTAGTAGCCACTGCTCGCGTCACAGCCGATCCTTCCCCGGAACGACGGCGAAGAGGGGAGGGACGGCACGGTGGGCAGGGGTGCGACGGGCATGTGTCTCCCAGGGTCCGGGTTCCGGCTTCTGGTTCTCTTCAGGTGCGGTGGTCGGCGCACGTGGGGTGATGGGCGCGCGGCGGCGTCGGCGCGTACCCGTACCCGGCGGGGATGCGGTGCCGATGGGCACCGCCGGTGTCAGCGCAGAGGGTTCGCCGCGCTGCAGACACGCAGGAGATCGATGTGACGGCGGGAGGTCAGCAGGAGAGGCGACCGTCCGGCGCGCACGGCGCGGTCGGCGGGCGGCTCCAGACGCTCCATTATTTCCTACCAGTTCACTAGGAATCTCTGCTTCGGAGTGTCAGGCGGTCTTCGTGCCACGTCAAGAGGGCCTCCCCGTGTATCGCCCGGCGTCTCACATGATGGGAGGAGAGCGCTACGCCGCCCGGTCTGTCTCGCAGGAGGCGAGCAGGGCGCGCACGGCCTCGACGGCGGCACCGGTCAGGGAGGGAGTGGAGCCCCGTCGCGTAAGGGCACCGAGCCGGACGGGCGGAACCGCGGGGAGGTCCCGGCGCGGGGTGAGCCCGTCGGGGCGCTGCCCGCCGGGGACCGCGAGGAGCGCGGCACCGAGCCCGGCTCGGGCCGCGTCCAGGACGCCGGCGAGGTATCCGGCCTCGGCGACCACGGTGGCCGGAGTGCCACGGGCGGCCAGTTCGGTGAGAGCGCGACGGCGGATGACGCACGGCGCGTTGACGGCGACCAGCGGCAGCGGGCCGGCGGCGGGCGGCTTCCAGCCGGGGGCGGCGTACCAGCGCAGGGGGAGGTCACCAACGGCGGTGCCGACGGTGGCGGTCGCTTCGGTGACATAGACGGCGAGGTCCAGCTCACCGCGTTCGACTGCCTCGGTCAGCCGCGCCGAGCGGTCGATGCGCACCCGCACCTCGGCGTCCGGCCGGACCTGGCGGACGGCCTCGGTGAGCACCGGGAGGATCTGGTCGGCGCCGTGTTCGGTGGCACCGATGACGACGGTTGCGGCCGCTGCCCCTTCCTCGCCCAGGAGGCGTCGGACGGCGCCGTCGTGCGCGCCGACGATCAGCCGTGCTTCTTCCAGCAGTTGGGCGCCGTGGGCGGTGAACCGGGTCTTGCGGCCGTCGCGCTCGACGACGGGAAGTCCGAAGGACTTCTCCAGGCGGCGTACGTGCTGACTGACCGCGGACTGGCTGAGCGCGAGTTCCCCGGCAGCGCGGTGGAAGCCGCCGTAGTCGGCGACGGCGATGAGGCTGCGCAGTGCCACGATGTCCAGAACCGGCCGCATGGGCGCAGATTAGCATCCATTGATGACGAATCGTGATCGGTTTTGATGGCGAATCGTCGTTGGACGCCGCTCTCCTGCCTCGTGCATGCTGAGTCCATGCTGCGTACAGCCAACGTGTCGGCCCTCCAGCCGCGCGCCCACCGCACCGGACCCTGGCCGTCGGCCGCCGGGTCGACGGCGCGCTGCGGCGCGGGCGCCCGGTTGACGCAGCGGCGCGTGGTCGACTTCGGCCGCAGCGGCGCCATGCGCTGTCGCTGACCCCTTCGCCCCTCCTTCTTCGCGCACGCCTCGAGCGCGCCCCTTTTTCGCCGTTTCGCCGTGTCGCGCGAAGGGCGCGGATGCCGTGCGGGCTCCGGACCGCGTTGCGCCGCTTCTCCGCTCCTGCCCACCGCACCGGCATGCCCGGCCTAAGTGCGGGCGTCGCCGCTGTCGATGAATCGAGTCGTCATGAGCTCTTCTCAGCCTGTCCACTCCTGGAACGAACCAGAAGGAATCGCCCCGCGCGGCACCCTCGTCCTCCTCCCCGGTCGAGGTGAACACGGCGGTGTGTACGAGCGGTTCGGCCGCCGCATCGCCGCCGACGGGTATCGCGTACGGGCCTTGGGGGACGCCTCCCTCGACCCCACGGGCGTCACCGACGCCGCCGCCAAGCTGCTGCGTGACGAAACGCTGCCCGGTCCGCGGGTGCTGGTCGGATCCGACACCGGCGCGTCGTACGCCGCGGCGCTGGCCGCCCGCAACACGCCGGGCCTGGACGCACTGATCCTCGCCGGTCTGCCGACCGGTACCTACTCCGCCGACACCGGCACGGGCACGGGCACGGGCACCGACACCGGCACGGGCACGGGCACCGATGCCACGGTCCCGCACTGGGAGGGCGAACTGGAGCAGCGGACCGCCTGCCCCACGCACCGGGGGCGGCTGACTTCCGACGCCGCCTTCCGGCGTGGCGCCTTGGAGGACGCTCCGGCACTGGAGCTGCCCGCGCTGGACCGTATCTCCCTCCCGGTACTCGGACTGCACGGCGCCGACGACGGCATCAGCCCCCTCGAAAAGGCCCGCCGCGTCTACAGCGCGCTCCCCGGCGCGGAACTGGTGAGCCTGGCCGGGACCCGGCACGACGCCCTCAACGACGTCACCCACCGCACCGCTGCCGCCACCGTCGTGCTCTTCCTTGAGCGACTGCGGCTCTCCCCCGAACTGCCGCCCATCGCCATCACCGAGGACATCGCATGACCGCCTTCGAGACCGTCCCCGTCCTCACGACCCCCGCCGAGCTGGACTCCCTGCTGTGCGGCGGTGATCCGGCCCCCGTCGTCCTCGACGTCCGGTGGCGGCTCGGCGATCCGGAAGGCCGCGAGCACTACCTCAAGGAGCACATTCCCGGCGCCCTCTACGTCGACCTCGACACCGAGCTCTCCGCTCCCGCGACACCGGAGGGCGGCCGTCATCCGCTGCCGGACCCGGCGTCACTGCAGGCCGCCGCGCGCCGCTGGGGGCTCTCCGCGGGCCGCACCGTGGTGGTCTACGACGACAACGGCAACACCGCCGCCGCCCGCGCCTGGTGGCTGCTGCGCTGGGCCGGGATCGAGCACGTCAGGCTGCTGGACGGGGCACTGGACGCCTGGCGTTCGGCCGGGCTGCCGACGGCGAACGGCGAGCCTAGCGCGAGTGCGACGGCCGCACCGATGAGGAACCCGATGGCCGCGCGCCGACCGGACGCGGCGATGGCCTGCGGCAGTTCACCGGTGCCGGTCAGGTCGACCGCGCGCCGGACGACGTCGACGGGGGAGGCCAGCACGGACTCGGGGAGCATGCCCGTGGTGCTCGCCAGGAACCAGACCAGCAGCATGAGGCGACGCCACCGTACGGCGACATCGTGCTCACCCCGGGGCAGCTGCCCGTGCTGGACGCCGACGCGGCGGCCGATGTAGCCCGTACCGGCGTACTGCTGGACGCACGGGCCGCCGAGCGGTACCGGGGCGAGGACGAGCCGGTCGACCCGCGCGCCGGGCACATCCCCGGTGCGGCGCCGCCTGGACACAGCACTGGCCTGGTCGCAGAAGCACCCGGACGACGGTCGGTTCCCAGGTGGTCGACGCCGTGCAGAAGGTCGGCGACACCATGCACGGCATCGGCGTCCTCACCCCGCAGCGCCTCCTCCACGTCGTGGGTGACCAGCAGTACCGAGCAGCCGTGCCGCTGCCACAGGTCGGCCACCAGCCGTTGTGCCCTGCCCCGGGTGAGGGCGTCCAGTCAACCCGACGGGCCCGGAGGCGCGTCGCACGCCACGCGGCACAGGGAAACGGGATCGGGACCGCTTGCGCGAGGCGCCGGGGCGGGAGTTCTTCCTGGCGGTGGGACGAGGAGGTTCCACACTTCCTCTACGAACTGCTGAGGAGGGCCGGGCTCGGCTGGGACGACATCACCGCCGCCCCGCTGGAACCCGACAAGGCACTCGCCGCGCTGGGCGGCGGCTCCGTCGACGCCTTCGCCGGATACGGCAACGCGATCATCGCCGCCCGTCAACAGGGCGCCCACACCATCGGCTCCGGCAAGGACATCCTCTCCGGCAACTTCCTGTGGACCGCCTCCGCCGACACCCTCGCCGGCGCGGCCGAGCGCGAGGCACTGGCCGATCTGCTCGCCCGGCTCGACAAGGCCTACGCATACGTCCGTGACGGACACGAGAAGGAGTACGCGAAGGTGATCGCCTCCGCGACCCACCAGCCGCTCGACCAGGCACTGGAGGAATACAGCGAGGGCGAGACGCAGCGGAAGACCGAACTGCGGCTGGTGAGCGCCGAGGCCACCGCCTCCCAACAGGGGGTCGCCGACGCCTTCCTGGAACTCGGGGCACTGAAGCAGGGGCTGAAGGTGAGCGGATTCTGGAGCGACCGCCTGAACACTCCGCTGCGGAAAGCGCCCGCCTCATGACGACCACGCCACTTCAGGGATGTCCAGTGCGCCCCGGTGCACGCCCCTCAGGAGGACACGGCGCTGCTCGCCATCGGCGGGCGGGCACTGGGGGCGGGCCGGCCAGGCCGCCCCCAGCCAGTCCTTCACCCCGCACGCAGAAAGGCAGTCCGATGCCCTTCCCGCAGTCCAGCTCCTCCGCCGCCCGGCAGGACGCCGAGTACACCGGCGCCTCCGACCGGCTGGTGGCCGTACTCCGCCGTGAACTGCCCGAGGGCGCGCTCACCACCGGTCCCGAGGCCACCGCGGCGTACGCCGCCGACCGCTCCGGCAGCCGCCCGGGCGGGGAGCCGCTGGCGGTGGTGCACGCCACCCGCGCGGAACACGTACAGACCGCGCTGCGGCACGCGCACGCTCTGCGGGTGCCGGTCGTGCCGCGTGGGGCGGGCACCGGGCTGTCCGGCGGGGCGAACGCCGGAGCGGGCAGTGTCGTCGTCGACCTGTCGCGAATGAACCGCATCCGCCGGCTGAGCCCCGCGGAACAGATCACTGTCGTGGAGCCGGGCGTCGTCACCGCCGAACTGGACCGTGTCGCAGGCGAGTTCGGGCTGCGTTACGCGCCCGACCCGGCGAGCGCGGCGATCTCCACCGTGGGCGGCAACATCGCGACCAACGCGGGCGGGCTGCGCTGCGCCAAGTACGGGGTGACCCGGGACGCGGTGCTCGGACTCGACGCGGTGCTCGCGGACGGGACGCTGATACGGACCGGTCGGCGCACCGTCAAGGGCGTCACCGGATACGACCTGACGGCGCTGCTCACCGGCTCCGAGGGCACCCTGGGTGTGATCACCGCCGCGACGGTGCGGCTGCGCCCGGTGCCGGAGTCGACCGCCACCGTCGCCGCGTACTTCGACTCCTTCGCCGCGGGCGCCGAGGCCGTGTCGGCGCTCATCGCCGCCCGCCTTGAGCCCTCCATGGCCGAACTGCTGGACGGCCCCGTACTGGCAGCCGTGGACGGCGCAGGGCACGGCTCTGCGCTCACGAGGCGGTGCACTGCTGCTCCTGCAGTGCGACGGACGGTCCGCGGCGGCGGAGGCAGAGCTGGCGATACAGCTGTTGCGGAAGCATGCGGCGTCGGTCGAGACCACCGCCGACCCGATGGAGGCGGACGGGCTGCTCGCGGCCCGCAGGCTCGTCCTGCCCTCCCTGGAGCGTCTGGGCCGTGTGCTGATCGAGGACATCGCCGTCCCCAGGACCCAACTGGCCACCGCGGTCCGGGAGATCACGGCCATCGCCGACCGCCATGACGTACAGGTCTTCACCTTCGCCCACGCCGCCGACGGCAATCTCCACCCCATCCTCGTCCTGGACCCCGCCTTCCCTGACGTCCCGGAGGCGGCGTGGCAGGCGGCGGGCGACATCTTCGCCACCGCTCTGCGCCTGGGCGGCACGCTCACCGGCGAGCACGGGGTGGGCACGCTCAAGCGGGGCTGGCTCGCCCAGGAACTCGGCCCCGAGCAGCACGTCCTGCAGCAGCGCATCAAGGCGGCCTTCGACCCACACCACATCCTCAACCCGGGCAAAGCCCTCTGACCACCCTTTCCGCGCTCTTCCCAGGAGATCGTCCATGGCCACCGTCCTCTCCGTCTCCGGAAGCCCCTCCTCCACCTCCCGCACCGCCCGGCTGTTGCGCTGTCTGGACGCCCGGCTCACAGCCCAGGGACACGAGGTGATCCCGCTCGATGTCCACACCCTTCCGGCCGAGGCCCTGCTGCACGCGGACTTCGGACACCCCGAGATCGTCCGCGTCATCGAGCACTTCCGGGGTGCCGACGGTGTCGTTGTCGGCACCCCGGTCTACAAGGCCGCGTACTCCGGACTGCTGAAGTCGTTGCTCGATCTGCTCCCGCAGTACGCCTTGGAGGGCAAGACCGTGCTGCCGTTGGCGACCGGTGGGAGTACGGCACACGTTCTGGCGATCGACTACGGGCTGCGCCCGGTACTCGCCTCCATGGGACCCGCGCACATCACGCCCGGCTGGTTCGTCCTGGACAAGCACATCGACGTGCGGGAGGACGGTGGTGTGTCGTGGAGCCCGCCGCGCGGGAGGCGCTCGAACGGGTCACCGATCAGTTCTCCGCCGCGCTCGGCGGACGTATGGGACTGGAGGCGGTGGCATGAGTTCAGGAGCCCGCGAAGGGGACCTGGGCTGCGGGCCGGGCAGGTGCGGCCGTGGGCACGGAACCAGAAGGGGTGCGCGAAGCGCTCGTTGAAAGGGCGGTGGAGGGCGACGGGCGGGCCCACTGTCCCTGGGCGGCGAGGCGCGGCAGGACGTTCTCGCCGAACCAGTAAGCCTCCTCCAGGTGCGGGTAGCCGGAGAGCACGAACTCGTCGATGCCGAGCCGGTGATACTCGGCGACCCGTTCGGCCACCTCGTGGTGGCTGCCGACCAATGCCGTACCGGCCCCGCCACGCACCAGCCCGATGCCGGCCCACAGGTTGGGGTGGATCTCCAGTCCGTCCCGGCCGCCACCGTGCAGGGCGAGCATGCGCTTTTGCCCCTCGGACTCGCTGCGGGCCAGCCCGGCCTGTACGGCGGCGACGGTCTCGGGGGCGAAGCCCTCGAGGAGTCGCTGTGCCTCGGCCCATGCCTGCTCGGAGGAGTCGCGTGTGATGACGTGGAGGCGGATGCCGAAGCGGATGTTCCGCCCCTCCTTCTCGGCCAGGGTCCGGATCCAGGCGATCTTCTCGGCGACGGCGGCGGGCGGCTCGCCCCAGGTGAGATAGACGTCCGCGTGGCGAGCGGCCACCTCGCCCGCGGCGGGCGAGGAGCCACCGAAGTAGATCTCCGGCAGCGGGTCGGGCACCCGGGCGAGCCGCGCGTCCTCGACCCGGAGGTGCTCGCCCTCCAGATCCACGGTCCCGCCGTCCCACAGTGCGCGAACCACTTGCAGGAACTCGTCCGTGCGGGCGTAGCGGGCGTCCTTGTCGAGGAAGTCACCGTAGGCGCGCTGCTCACGGCTCTCCCCGCCCGTGACCACGTTGAGCAGCAGCCGGCCGCCGGTCTGCCGCTGGAAGGTGGACGCCATGTGCGCGGCGAGTGTGGGAGAGACGAAGCCGGGCCTGAAGGCGACCAGGAACTTCAGCCGCTCGGTGTGCTGGCTGACCATGGCGGTGGTCAGCCAGGCGTCCTCGCACCAGGCTCCGGTGGGGGTCAGCACGCCGGTGAAGCCCAGATGCTCGGCGGCGCGGGCGATCTGGGTGAGGTAGCCGATGCTCGGCGGCCGGTCACCGCCGGCCGCGGTGACCGGGGTGCCGTGGCCGCCACCGACGACATGACGGCTGTCGCCGTTGGTGGGCAGGAACCAGTGGAAGGTGAGGCTCATGGAGGCTCACGCCTTTCGCTTGTCGTCGGCGGTCACGGTCAAGCGACTCGTCCGGCGGCCGCCGGCAGGGCCGTACGGCTGCCGAGGGCTTCGGAGAACTGGTCGACGACCTGTGCGAGGGCCTCGGCGGGGCCCGGCGCAACGGTCAGGGTGCCGTCGACGCCCACCGCGAGGTCCTTGTCGAGCGTGAACCAGCCCTGGACGATGTGCGCGGCGCCCATGGAACTGAGCACCGGGCGCAGCGCGTAGTCGATCGCCAGGACATGCGCCGTACTTCCGCCGGTCGCCAGCGGGAGGACCGTCTTGCCGACCAGGCCGTACTGCGGCAGCAGGTCCAGCAGGGACTTCAGCAGCCCGGAGTAGGCGGCCTTGTAGACGGGCGTGCCGATCACGACCCCGTCGGCGCGGGCGAACAGTTCGGTCGCCTCGACGATCGCCGGGTGCCGGAAGTCGGCGCCGAGCAGGGCCTCGGCGGGGATGGTGCGGACGTCCAGGGGGATCACCTCGTGTCCCTGTGCCGTGAGCCGCGCATCCAGGTGGCGCAGCAGGCGGGCGGTACGAGAGGTGACGGAGGGGCTTCCGGAGACGGACAGGACGGTGGCCATTGCGGGTCCTTCGGGAGCGTCAGGTATGCATGGGACTGGTGCGGGGCCGGGTACCGCGGCGTACTGCGGCCCCGCATCCTCGGCGGCTACTTGTTGGTCTTGGGCAGTCCGGGCGGGTTGATCTCGGACTTGGTCACGGCCTCGTCGGACAGGCCCCAGCGCTTCAGCACCTTCGCGTACGTCCCGTTCTCGATGACGTGGTTGAGGGCGTCGGCGAGCGGCTTGACGAGGCCGCTGTCCTTCTTGGTGGTGGCCGCGATGAGGCCCTGGAGGGTGGAGCCGGCGCCGGAGTAGGTACCGACGACTTCTGTCTTCCCGGTGGTGGCCGCGTGGTAGGCGGCGGTCGGGTTGGGGCCGAGGTAGAGGTCGATACGGCCGGACTGGAGGGCGAGGTAGGTGTCGCTGTCGTTCTGGTAGTACTTGATGTTCACCGGCTTGCGGCCGGCCTTCTCGTTCTCCTTGCTCCACTCGATGAGCAGCTTCTCCTGGTTGGTGCCGCTGCCCACGGCGACGGTCTGGCCCGCCACGTCCTTCGGCCCGGTGATCTTCAGGCCGCTGCCCTTCTTCGCCTCGAAGCCCAGGTTGTCCTCGCGGTAGGGGGCGAAGTCGTACTTCTCCTTGCGCTCCTCGGTGACGGTGATGTTGCTGAATCCGACGTCGTACTTGGCGCTGTCGAGGCCGACGAAGATGTTCTCCCAGGAGACCGTGTTGATGTGCAGCTTGAGGCCGAGCACGTCGGCGACCAGAGAGGCGATGTCGGGCTCGACGCCGATGACGGTCTTGTTGTCCGTGGCGAAGAAGGTCAGCGGCGCGGCGGAGCCGGACGAGTCGACGATCTCCAGGGTCCCTCTCTTGCGGATCTTCTCCGGAACCTCGGCGGCTATGGAGTCGACCTTGTCGGTGGTGACGCGCTTCTGGTCGGCACTGATGTTGATCTTCGTCTTGCTGCCCGACGTGGCCGCGACCTCGGTCGTGCCGCCGTCGTCGGGGTTGCTGCACGCGGCGAGGACGAGGGCGGTGGCGAGTCCGAGCGCGGCTGCGGCGGTGCGGCGGGTGATCGAGGTGGACATGGCCGTGCTCCTTGCTTGCGGAAGGCGGGTGAGGGTCGGTCAGAGGACCTTGGAGAGGAAGGCGCGGGTGCGCTCGTGCTGCGGGTTGTCCAGGACGGCCGCGGGCGGGCCCTGTTCCACGACGACTCCGCCGTCCATGAACACCACGGTGTCGGCGACCTCGCGGGCGAAGCCGATCTCGTGGGTCACGACGATCATGGTGGTTCCGGTGCGGGCCAGGTCCTTGATGACGTCGAGGACTTCGCCGACGAGTTCCGGGTCGAGCGCCGAGGTGGGCTCGTCGAACAGCAGTACCTTGGGTTCGAGGGCGAGTGCGCGGGCGATGGCCACGCGCTGCTGCTGTCCTCCGGACAGTTGCCGTGGATAGGCGTCGGTCTTGTCGGCGAGTCCGACCCGCTCCAGCAGCCGACGGGCGGTTTCCGCCGCCTCCTTGCGCGGGCGGCGCAGCGCGGAGACGGGAGCCTCGACGAGGTTCTCCAGCACGGTCAGGTGCGGGAAGAGGTTGAAGTTCTGGAAGACGAACCCGATGTGGGTGCGCTGCTTCAGAACGTCCTTCTCCTTGAGCTCGTGCAGCTTTCCGCCGGAGCGGCGGTAGCCGATGAGTTCGCCGTCGATGGCGATCCAGCCGCGGTTGACCTTCTCCAGGTGGTTGATGGTGCGCAGCAGGGTGGATTTTCCGGAGCCGGAGGGGCCGAGGATCACGGTGACCTCGCCGGTGCGGACCTGGAGGTCGACGCCGCGCAGCACTTCCAGCGGGCCGAAGCTCTTGTGGACGCCGTGGACGTCCACCATCACACCGTCGACCGTCGGCTTCGCGTCCTTGACGGCCACCGTCACGTCGCTCATCGGATGTCTCCCAAAGGCCTCAGGGGTACGACGGACTGGTTGCGCTGGGCGGCCGCCGCGCGCAGGGAGCGGACGAAGCGCCGGGCGCGCTGGAGCGGGGTGGGCGGCGGGGTGCGGTTCGCGCCCCGGGCATAGCGCCGCTCCACGTAGTACTGCGCGATGGACAGCAGGGAGGTCAGCACCACGCACCAGGCGGTGGCGACCAGCAGCAGTGGGATCACCCGCCCGTTGCGGCCGTAGATCACCTGCACCTGGTAGAAAAGCTCCCCGATGGCCATCACGTAGACCACCGAGGTGCCCTTGAGCAGGCCGATGATCTCGTTGCCGGCCGTGGGCAGGATGGCGCGCATGGCCTGCGGCAGCACGATCCGGCGGATCTGCCGCAGCCGGGGAATGCCGAGTGCCGCTGCGGACTCCAGCTGTCCGTGGTCGACGGCGATGACACCGCCACGCACGATCTCGGCGGCGTAAGCGGCCTGGTGCAGCGTCAGCCCGATGATGGCCGCGCCCATGGTGCCGATGACGCTGTTGCTGTCGACGGACCAGAACACCGGGCCGAAGGGGATGCCGACGCCCAGCCTCTCGTACAGCGCGCTCAGGTTGAACCAGAACACCAACTGGACGATCATCGGGATGGAGCGGAAGATCCAGATGTAGGTCCAGGCGACAGTCTGCAGCACCGGGCTGCGCGACAGCCGCATGAAGGCCAGGACGGTTCCCAGGAGGAAGCCCAGCACCGTGGCGTACGCGGTGAGCTGGAGGGTCACCCACACCGCCTGGACGATCGTCTCGGACAGGACGTAGCCGCGGAAGACGGCCCACTCCCAGACCGGGTTGGTGACCAGACCGTGCGTGAACTGGGCGACCAGCACGGTCACGGCGACGGCCGCCGCCCAGCGTGCGTAGTGGCGGGCGGGGACCACCTTGAGCGAAGGCGGGTCGTCCGGCGCGGGAGGGGCTTCGCGGCCGTCGCCCGGGATGGCCACGCGGGGCGGCGCGGTGTCGGTGGTCGGTCTCATCGTGGTGTTCCTGCTCGACTCTTATGTGTGCTCGGGCGGGTTGATCCGCGACGCCTCGATCGCGGAGGGGGAGGTGCCCCACTTCTTGAGGATCCGGGCGTATGTGCCGTCCTTGATCAGCTCGTTGACGGCGGCCTGGAACGCCTTGGTGAGCGAGGAGCTCTTCTTGAAGGCAAAGCCGACGTCGAGGCGGTGGTACTCACCGAGGAAGGTGGTCTGCGAGGCGGGCTGTGACGCCTGGTAGCGCAGACCGTTGATGGTCGACATGATCACGTCGATCCGGCCCTGCTGCAGCGCGGTGAGAGTCGCCCCGTTCTCCGAGTAGACCTTCACGTCGTACGGCTTCTTGCCCGCCTTGGCACATACGCCCTTCTGCGCGGTGAGGGTCGCCTCGAAGGTGGTTCCGGCTCCGGTGCCGATGGTCAGCCCGCACAGCTGGGCGAGGTCGGTGACCTTCGTCTTGAGCGCGGTGTTGCCCTTCTTCACCGCGAAGCCCTGGCCGTCGTTGATATAGGTGACGAAGTCAATGCTCTTCAGGCGCTCGGTGGTGACGCCGAAGTTGCCGGTGCCGAAGTCGTACTTGCCGCTGTCGAGAGCGGGCAGGATCGTCTCGAAGGAGGCGCTCTGCCGCTCCAACTTCACGCCGAGGACCTTGGCCACCGCGTCCGCGATGTCGATGTCCTGGCCGGCGGGCGGCTTGTCCTGCCCGTTCGGGTAGTACGCCCCGGGCGGGAAGCCAATCGAACTGCCGACCCGCAACGTGCCGGACTCGCGTGTCTCGGCGGGCAGCAGGGCGGCGACGGAGTCCACCTTGCGTACGGCGGCGACCGGGTCGTCGGTCGGTGCGGGGGATGCCTGGGCACCCGCCGGTGTGGTGCCGGATGTGTCGCCGGCCCCGCAGGCGGTCAGCGTCAGGACGGGCAGCGTCAGGACGGGCAGCAGCGCGATGGTGGCGGCCATGCGCAGACGAGTTCTGGTGCCACGGACGTTCACAGGCTGGCTGCCTCTCCTTGGGGTGGTGCGGTCGGCAGGTGCTTCTCGAAGGGCAGCGAGCCGATGGATTCCGGGTCGGCCTCGGTGTCGAACAGCGGGGTGTAGCCGGTCGTCAGGTACAGCCCGCGGGCCTCGGGCTGGCGCGGGCCGGTGGTCAGGTAGATCCGCCGGTAGCCGCGGGCGCTCGCCTCGCGCTCCAGCTCGGCGACGACACGGCGGGCCAGACCGCGCCGACGGTGGGCGGAGTGCGTCCAGATCCGCTTCAGCTCGGCCGTGGTCTCGTCGTACCGGCGGAAGGCGCCACCCGCGACCGGCTCGCCGTGTTGGAGGAGCAGGAGCAGCACACCGCCGTGCGGGGCGGTGAACTCCTCGTCGGGGTAGCGGGCGAGTTCGGCGTGCGCGTCCCTGCCGTAGCGCGTGGAGTACTCGTCGCCGAGCTCGCGCAGCAGCGGTCTCACCCGCGGGTCGGACACGGTGACGTGAATGACTGCCGGCTCGGCTGAAAGCGACGGCGGTTGTGCGACGGAGGTCATCCATGCACCGCCGCGAGGGTCTGCGGACCGCGGGCCGCCCGCTCGGCGTCGCGCTTGGCGACCTCCTCGCGGACGATCGGGATCACGTACCGGCCGAAGTCGACCGCGTCGCCCAGCAGGTCGTAGCCGCGGGCGGAGAGGATGTCGACGCCGATGTCGTAGTAGTCGAGGAGGGCTTGGGCGACCGTCTCGGGGGTGCCGACCAGGGCGTTGGAGTTGCCCGCGCCACCGGTCGCGGCAGCGGTCGGGGTCCACAGGGCGCGGTCGTAGCGCTCCCCCGCCTCGGCGATGGCGATCAGTCGCTGCGAGCCGGTGTTCTGGGGCTGAGTGTGGCCGTTGTGGCGCTTGGTGATCGCCTCGCCCTTCTCCTTGCGGGCCTTGATCGCGCCGACCGTGCGATGGGCCTTCTCCCAGGCCAGCTCCTCCGTCGGGGCGATGATCGGGCGAAACGCCACCTGGATGCGGGGCACGTCAGTGCGGCCCGCGGCCTTCGCGGCGGACTTCACGGCCTCGATCTGCTCGGCGGTCTTCTCCAGCGGCTCGCCCCACAGGCAGTAGATGTCGGCCTCGGCGCCCCCCGTGGCGTACGCGGCGGGCGAGGAGCCGCCGAACGACACGTTCGGGCGGGGTTGCTGGACCGGGAAGACATCGCTGACGAAGTCGTGGAAGCGGTAGTGCTCGCCCGCGTGGTCGAAGGGCTCGCGGGTGGTCCAGATCTTCTTGACGATCCGGATGTACTCGCGGGTGCGGGCGTAGCGTTCGTCCTTGGTGAGGGTGTCGCCCTCGCGGCCCTGCTCGTGGTCGTTGCCGCCGGTGATGAAGTGCACGGTCAGCCGGCCGTCGCTGATCTGGTCGAGGGTGGCGAAGGTCTTCGCGGCGAACGTCGGGTAGGAGACGTTCGGCCGGTGGGCCAGCAGGATCTGGAGGCGGTCCAGCCTGCTCGCGATGTAGGCGGCGGCGGGCGCAGGGTCCGGCGATCCGGAACCGTATGCGAACAGCACCCGGTCCCAGCCGTGGTCCTCATGCGCCCGGGCGAGCCGGAACGTGTACTCCTTGTCGAAAGCGGCGCCGGAGCGCGGGGTGGTTTCGGAGCCGTCGTTGGTGGCGGCGATGCCAAGGAATTCCACTGGCATGGGAGATGGCCTTTCCTCAAGTCCTCTGGAGCCGGGCCGTTACGTGGGCAGCAGGGGGGCACGGCGGAGCAGCCCTCGGAGCGGCCGGGTGTGACGGCGCTTCAAGGCGCTGGGAGCCAGGTGGTGAGCAGGTGTGATGACGCCGGGGCATGGCCTCGGGCGAAGTGGGGCGGCGGCAGCGCGTGTCAGGTCTCGCAGGACCGTTCGTACGCGGATTCAGCGTGTGTTCAGCGCATGCGTACGACGGTGCCGCGAAGGGAGGAACTCGGCCCGCGACGGGGTCACCGAGGGAGGGAAGGGCCGGTCAGACGGCCCGCTGCCGCGTCAGGCGCAACACGCTGCGGACCACACCCGACCGAAGTCGATGTGGTCACGGGTGACCAAGCGCTGCTCGGCATTCATGCGATCAATTGAGCAGTACATCTTGCTTCTCGTCAACTACGGCCCGGATGCCGGACCGGCGCCCAGCAGTTCCTGTGCGTGGTTGACACATGCGTGTGGTGCGCCCATACG
This sequence comes from Streptomyces sp. NPDC088254, assembly GCF_044740925.1. Lineage (NCBI taxonomy): Bacteria > Bacillati > Actinomycetota > Actinomycetes > Kitasatosporales > Streptomycetaceae > Streptomyces > Streptomyces sp. NPDC088254. Next base: position 341,489 of record NZ_JBIURQ010000006.1, read on the forward strand.
ATCGAGGACGGACCGGCTCCGCCGCGCGCGGCAGCCGTACCGGCCGCGTTGAGGGACGCGGCGCGCGATGACGCCGAACCGAACTCCAGCCACACCGCCCCGTGCGCACCGTGCCTGCACGGAATCCACGAACGTGCGCCGTGGGTGGTCACCGACGCCCGCGCTTCCCTCTCTTGGAGAGCCTCCTGATGGTCTCGCCGTCCGACATCGCCGATTCCTCCCACATCTCAGCGACCATCCCACTCGCAGAACGCCGCAAAGCCTCCGCCCACGCCCCGGGCCGCCCAGACCCCGACGACGATCTGCCACGGATCGTGCCGCGCCGGCACGTCGGCCGCTGGCTGATCGCTGCCGTCGCGCTGCTGGTCTTCGCGATGGTGGTCAACTCCGTCCTCCGTAACCGCGCCTTCCAGTGGGACGTGGCCGGCCGGTACTTCACCACCGCCGCCGTGCTCGACGGACTGCTGCTCACCCTGTGGCTGACCGGCCTGGTGATGGTCCTCGGCTTCCTGCTCGGCATCCCCCTGGCCGTGATGCGTCTTTCCGCCAACCCGGTACTGCGCACGCTGAGTTGGGGCTACGTGTGGATTTTCCGGTCCACTCCGCTGCTGGTACAGCTGCTGTTCTGGTTCAACATCGGCGCCCTCTACCCGACGCTCGGCCTCGGCATCCCCTTCGGGCCTGAGTTCGTCACCGTCAAGACGGTCAACCTGCTCGGCCCCACCCTCACCGCCGTCATCGGCCTGACCCTGCACGAAGCCGCCTACGCCGCCGAGGTGGTGCGCGGCGGCATCCTCTCCGTCGACTCCGGCCAGACGGAAGCCGCCCAGGCTCTCGGCATCGGCAGGCGGCGCACCCTGCGCCGGATCGTCATCCCGCAGGCGATGCGCTCCATCGTCCCGACCGCCGGGAACATGCTGATCGGCACCCTGAAGGGCACCAGCATCGTCAGCGTGCTGGCCGTGCACGACCTGCTGTACTCGGTCCAGCTGGTCTACAACCAGACGTACCAGGTCATCCCGCTGCTGATGGTGGCCACCCTCTGGTACATCGCCGTCACGACCGTTCTCAGCGCGGGGCAGTTCTACGTCGAGCGCCACTACGCGCGTGGCTCCGCCCGCACCCTGCCGCCCACCCCCCTGCAGAGGCTCAGGGGCCATGTGGCCGCGCTGCGCGTCCGGCTGTACAGGGCGACGGCGCCCGACGCCCGCCCCGCAGTCGACGGTGGCCGATGAGCCCACCTGCGGTGTTGCGTTCCCTACATTTCCCATCGATTTACTAGGAAAGCGTTGACGGCCCGCCCAGTGGGTGCGCAGGATGATGCTCATGGCCCACACGCAGCAGCGATTCTTTCGTCGTCGGCATGTCGACTTTGGTCACGTCGTCAGCGCCGCCTGCTGTCGCGCGTAGAGGGCACGCCGCTCACACGTTGCGCGTGCCACTCCGCTCCTTCTCTCATCCCAGGTGATCAGGCAAAGCCACCGGTGCGCCTGATGGCCCGACGCACTCCTGAAGGACGACCGCCATGACCACGGCACTTCCGGCTCAGGCCACTCCATTGAATTCGCCGCTCCCCGACATGCGCCACCTCCGCCTCGTGGGCGACACCGCGCAGTTCGGCGACGAGGGAGGCGACGGGGGAAACGGTTCCGCTCCCCTCGTCGGCTACCTCGTGCTCGTCCCTGAGGGCACCGATCCCGCCCAGCTCTTCGCGAAGGACGTGACACGACCGGAGATCCGGCCGGTCGCCTACACGGACGCACACCCCGTGCAGCAGACGGGAGGCGGCGACGTGCGCATCGATCCCGCGCGACATGTCGCAGAGCTGGATGGACGCGAACTCGACCTCACCTACCTGGAGTTCTGGCTGCTGGCCCATCTCGTTCTCCATCCCCACCAGGTGCATTCGCGCGAGCAGTTGATGACCGGCATCTGGGGCTACGACCACATCGGCGACGGCCGCACCGTGGATGTCCACATCGCGCGGCTGCGCCGCAAGCTGGGCAGAGCTCACCGGCACCGGATCGTCACCGTACGGCGCGTGGGCTACAAGTACGTGCCCGACCAGCAAGAGGACTCCAACACCGCACCTTGCCGCCGACCTTGAGGAGACCACCGCCATGGGCGTTGCCACTGCGCCGTCCGGACCCGCCTCGGATTCCGACCGGATCGGGCCCGGCCGTGCGCACTGGCTGCGCGTGGCCCGGGAGACGGCGGACGATCTGGCCACGGACGCGGTGGCCAGGGAGCAGGCAGGCAAGGCCCCTTTCGACGAGGTGTCCGGGCTTCGTGAGGCGGGACTGCTGACGCTCCTCATACCGGCTGGGCTCGGGGGAGGCGGCGCGGACTGGCCCACGGCCTACGCCGTCGTCCGGGAGATCGCCGCCGCCGACGGCGCGATCGGCCAAGTGCTCGGCTGTCACTACTTCCTGTCGTGGAGCGCCCGGTTGTTCGCCGAGCCCGCCCTCGCCGCTCAGGTCGAGCGGAAGTCCGCGGCGGAGCAGTGGTGCTGGGGTGGTGGTTTCGCCCGTCAGGAACTGCCTCTGACGCTCACCAGGAAGGGCAGTGGCTATGTGCTCGACGGTCGGCAGAGCTACGCCACGGGGGTTCTGGTCGCCGACCGCCTCGCCGTGCGGGCCGAGCGGGCCGACACCGGCGAACCACTCGCGGTCGTCGTCGATTCCGCCCGCCACGGCGTGCGGATCGACGGCGACACCGACACCTTCGGCCAGCGGCTCGCGGCCGGCGGGAGCGTGGAGTTCGACGCCGTACCGGTCGCCGCCCACGACGTACTCGGCTCCCTGTCCGCGGACGAGGACGTTCTGTCACCCCTGGCTGCTCTGGCATCGCCGGTCGGGCGCCTTCTCTCGGTCCAGCTCCTTCTCGGCATGGCTGAGGGGGTGCTCGCCGAAGCCCGTGAGTACAGCAGGACGGGCCATTCACCCTGGCACCCGGACCGGCCGGCCGGCTCTCCCCAGGACCTACAGGTGCTGACCGCCTACGGAGAACTCACTGTCCTCGCCCGCTCCGCGTCAGCGCTCGCCGATCAGGCAGTGGATGCCGTGAACGGCGGGCTGGCGCGCGGCGAAGACCTCACCTACGACGAGCACGCGGAGATCTCCGTCCTCGTGGCCATGGCCGAAGCCGCCGCTTCCAGGGCAGCGCAGGAGTCCACCGCCCGCGCCCTCGACGTCGTCGGCGCCCGCTCCGCGTCCTCGCAGCTGGGCTTCGACCGATTCTGGCGCAACGTCCGAACTCACACCTTGTACGAGCCCGTCGCCCATCGGCTCCGGGACGTCGGGGACTACTTCCTCAACGGTGCGCACCCTCCGTTCGTCCTGCCTGTCCGACCTTAGTCCGACCTCGATGACCCGGAGCTCTGGATCTGCAACAAGGCGCCTGCTCCAGAAAACCCCCTCCAAGAACGAATCAGCTCGGTGTCTCGCGGCCGAACTCGGCGTGATCGGGATTCGCCACGCAACCTGACATCCAGGCAATTGTGAACGCCTCACTTCACTTGCATGTCGGGCAGTTCAGGATATGAGACATACGCGCACGCGACGTTGACTTGGCCGGATTCCGCTGCAACTCTCTTGACCGTGAGCAAGTCCGAGAACCTCGCCGCGCGTCTGCACGTCGATCTACGACGTCAGGCCAGCGCCATCTGTGCCGTCGGCCGCTGAACCCGCTGACGAGCACTGCTCTCTCCCGCGCCTTCTCGAATTCGGCTGCTACGGCCATGCCGCTGCTGTCGTAGATCACTGATTTCTCGCAGGCGTTCCTGACGAGGTCTCGTTCCTCAGTCGGTTTCCGCCTTGTCGCGCTCAACTTCCGACCACTCCATTCGGCTGGGGCTTCTGCATGTCAAAGAACCCCTGCAGGCGTCAATTCTCGCCATTTCGGGCAGCGCGTCCGCCGATCCCACGTCAGTCCCCTTTCGTTTGAACAGGACCTTTCCATGGCCACTACGGCTTCGACCCGACGCCAGTTCCTCTCTCTGCTCGGACTTTCGGCGGTGGCCGTGGGCTGCGGCACCACCGCAACCGGAGCCACCTCCGGCAAGGGACAGACCAAAACGCTCCGGTATCAAGGCTGGGCGGGTCAGGTCACGTTGCCGGAGCTGGCCGAGGATCTCGGCTATCTGGAGGACGTGAAACTGAAGTGGGTCGGCAACACCATCAGCGGGCCACAGGACATCCAGTCCGCGGCCACGGGCCAGATCGACTTCGGTGGCGCCTTCAACGGCGCAGTGGTCAAACTGGCCGCGAACAACGCCCCCATCAAGGCCGTCATCAGCTACTACGGCTCCGACAAGTACGCCTACAACGGCTTCTACGTCCTCAAGGACAGCCCCATCCGGTCGGCCCGCGACCTTATCGGCAACAAGGTCGGCATGAACACCCTCGGAGCCCACTCCGAAGCGATGCTCGACATCTATCTGCAGCGAGGCGGTCTCTCCCGGGCGGAGATCGGCAAGGTCGAACCCCTCGTGGTGCCTCCGGTCAACACGGAGCAGTCTCTGCGTCAGAAGCAGATCGAGGTGGCCGTGCTCGGCGGCATTCTGCGCGACAAGGCCCTGGCAACCGGAGGAATCCGATCACTGTTCACAGATTATGAACTGCTCGGCTCGTTCAGCGCCGGCACCTATGTGATGACGGACCGCTTCCTGAACCAGAACCCCGACACGGCACGGATCTTCGTCACCGCCGTGGGGCGGGCCATCGAATGGTCCCGTTCCACGCCGCGCGAAGAGGTCATCGCCCGGATGACGGACATCGTGAAGAAGCGCGGCCGCAACGAGGAGACCGCACCACTGAAGTACTGGCGGTCCTACGGCGTCGCCGAAACGGCGGGCCGGATCACCGGCAAGGAACTCCAGTTGTGGATCGACTGGCTGGTCGAGCGCGGTGACGTCCAGAAGGGCCAGGTCACGGTGTCGGACCTCTACACCAATGAGTACAACGGCAACCAGAAGTCCTCCGCCGCTGCCAAGAGCGGGAGCTGATCACATGCCGGTATCCACCACGGAACCTCTCACGCCCAAGATCGTGTTCGAGAACGTCCGGAAGGACTTCACCGTCAAGGGCCGCACGGGGGCTCGACGGACAAGCCGGTTCACCGCCCTCGACGGCATCGATCTGGAGATAGCGGCCGGCGAATTCATCGTCCTGGTCGGCCCCAGCGGCTGCGGGAAGTCGACGCTGCTGGACCTGCTCGGCGGCCTCACCCCACCCACTGGCGGACGCATCCTGCTGGACGGCGAACCCGTCACCGGCCCCGGCCTGGACCGGGGCGTCGTGTTCCAGCAGTACGCGCTGCTGCCGTGGCGCACGGCCCAGGGCAATGTCGAATTCGGCCTTGAGGCCGTCGGCGTCCCACGGCGTCAACGTGCCTCACGGGCTCGGGAGTTCCTGGACCTGGTCGGTCTGTCCGGGTTCGAGGAGCACCATCCGCATGAGCTGTCGGGCGGGATGCGACAGCGGGTGGCGATCGCCCGCAGCCTCGCCTACGACCCCGATGTGCTCCTGATGGACGAACCGTTCGCCGCGCTGGACGCCCAGACCCGGGAGTCGCTGCAGGACGAACTGCTGCGCATCTGGCAGCGCACCGGCAAGACCGTCGTCTTCATCACGCACGGCATCGACGAGGCCGTCTACCTGGGACAGCGCGTCGCCGTCATGACATCGAGGCCGGGCCGCATCAAGCAGATCGTGCCGGTCGCCTTCGGCTCCCGTACGGCGACGGACGACCTCCGCTCCAGTCCCGAGTTCGCCCGGCACCGGCACGAGATCTGGTCACTGCTGCACGACGAGGTGGCCAGGGCCCAGCAGTTGGAGAAGGAGGAGGCTTCCGTATGAGCGCCATATCCGGCACGGCCACCGAGAAGACCACGGCGCCGGACTCGGTGAGCACAGCCGAGCCCGTCCCGGCCCCTTCCTCGGCTACGTCCGCCGCGTCCCCGCCACATGCCGCATCGCCGTCGCGAGTGCGCCAAGTCCCTCCCACGGCGGCCCGGGTCCGCCGGGCGATCCGCCGACTGCCGCACCTGCTGGTCAGGGGGGCGACCAAGTCCGCGGCGATCGTGGCGCTGCTGCTGCTGTGGGAGACCGCACCCCGACTCGGCCTGGTCGACCGGATCTTCCTGCCCCCGTTCAGCGAGGTCGCCCGTGCCTGGTGGGGGCTGGCCATCGACGGTCAGCTCGCCGACAACGCACGCGCCAGCCTGGTCCGCTCGTTCAGCGGATTCGGACTCGCGGTGGCCGTCGCCGTACCGCTCGGCCTGCTGATCGGCTGGTACCGTCCGGTCGCCGACCTCCTCGGACCGCTCCTTGAGGTGTTCCGCAACACCGCCGCCCTGGCCCTGCTGCCGGTGTTCGTACTGCTGCTGGGCATCGGCGAGACCTCGAAGATCTCCATCGTGGTGTACGCGTGCACCTGGCCGATCCTGCTCAACACCATCAGCGCGGTCCGAGGCGTCGACCCGACCCTGCTGAAGCTGGCGAAGTCGATGGACCTGTCCGCGCCCCGGCTGTTCCAGAAGGTCATCCTGCCTGCCTCGGTGCCGGTGATGTTCACCGGCATCCGGCTGGCGGGAGCGGTGTCCATCCTGGTGCTGGTCGCCGCAGAGATGATCGGCGCCAAGGCGGGCCTCGGCTATCTGATCAACGCCTCGCAGTACAACTTCGCGATCCCGCAGATGTACGCGGGCATCATCACGATCTCCGCCATCGGCGTGGCCTTCAACCAGTTGCTGGTGGCCGTGGAGCGGCGGCTCAGCTCCTGGCGCGTGCCGGTCGGCGGCTGACTCGGCCGCCTTCTCGTCCCACTGTCTTCCCTGATCTCCTCCTTCTCCCGATCGTCTCGCTGCCCCTGATCCGAGGAACCTCATGACCACGACCAGACCCCGTCGGCTCCACCTCAACGCGTTTCTGATGAACGCAGGCCACCACGACGCCGCCTGGCGCCACCCCCGCACCCAACCCGAACGGGCCACCGATCTGCGCTACTTCCAGCAGCTCGCGCAGACCGCCGAGCGTGGCCTGCTCGACTCTGTCTTCCTCGCCGACGGCCTCGCCCTGTGGGGAAAGGTCCGGCACAACGCCCTCGGCGGCTTCGAACCTCTCACCCTGCTGTCCGCCCTCGCAGCCGTCACCGAACACGTCGGCCTGATCGCCACCGTCTCCACCACCTTCAACGAGCCCTTCCACACCGCCCGCAAGTTCGCCTCCCTGGACCACATCAGCGGCGGCAGGGCCGGCTGGAACATCGTCACCTCCGGCACCGTGAACGAGGCCCGCAACTTCGGGCAGGACGAGCATCTGGAGCACCGGCTGCGCTACGAGCGGGCACGGGAGTTCGTCGAGGTCGCCACCAAGCTGTGGGACAGCTGGGAGGACGACGCGATCCTGCTCGACCGTGAACGCGGCGTCTACGCCGACACCGACAAGGTGCGGGAGATCAACCACCGCGGAGAGCACTTCGGGGTGCAAGGCCCCCTGAACGTACCGCGCACCCCCCAGGGATACCCACTGCTGGTGCAGGCCGGTTCGTCGGAGGACGGCAAGGAGTTCGCCGCCCAGTACGCCGAGGCCGTCTTCACCGCCCAGCAGACCCTCGCCGACGGCCAAGCCTTCTACAAGGACCTCAAGTCCCGGCTCGCCCGCTACGGCCGCGCCGAGGACGAACTGCTGGTACTGCCCGGCATCGCCCCCGTCATCGGCTCGACCGAAGCCGAAGCCCGCTCACTGGAGCAGGAGTTGACGGACCTCCAGGTGCCCGAGTACGGGCTCGCCCAGCTCTCCGGGATGCTCGACACCGACCTGACCGGGCTCCCGCTGGACGGACCGCTGCCCGACCTGCCCCAGGAGCGGGACATCAACGGCAACAAGAGCCGCTTCACACTCGTCGCCGAACTCGCCCACCATGACGGCCTCACCCTGCGCGAGCTCATCGCCCGCCTCGGCGCCGGCCGCGGCCACCGCGTCTTCGCCGGTACTCCCGAGCAGGTAGCCGACCAGCTCGAGGAGTGGTTCACCCAGGGTGCCGCCGATGGCTTCAACATCATGCCGCCCCATCTGCCTGGCGGCCTGGAGGACTTCGTCGACCACGTCGTCCCGATCCTGCAGCGGCGCGGACTCTTCCGCACCGAGTACACCGGCCGCACCCTGCGCGAGCACTACGGCCTGGCCCGCCCCGCCAACCGGCTGGCCGCGGCCGCAGCAGCAGAAATCCGGCCCGCATGACCGGGCTGGACCTCACCACGGACGTCCTGGTGGTCGGCGGCGGCCCCGCCGCCACCTGGGCCGCGCTCAAGGCGGCCCAGGACGGAGCCGACGTGGTCCTCGCCGACAAGGGCTACTGCGGCACCAGCGGCGCCACCGCCTCCGCCGGCACCGGCGTCTGGTACGTCCCCCCGGAGCCCGCCGCGCGGGAGGCCGCCATGGCCAGCAGGGAGGCACTGGGCGGATTCCTGGCAGACCGACGCTGGATGACCCGGGTGCTGGACCAGACGTACGCGGGCATGAACGAGCTGGCGGCGGCCGGACGCTACCCCTTCCCCACCGGGCCGGACGGAAAGCAGCTCAGGAACGGCCTGCAGGGACCGGAGTACATGCGCCGGATGCGGATCCGCGTCCAGCGGGCCGGGGCCCGCGTCCTCGACCACAGCCCGGTCACCGAACTGCTCACCGACCCCTCCGGAGCGGTCTCCGGGGCCAGGGGTCACCAGCGGCAGGCCGGTCAGCCCTACCGGGTGCGCGCCGGGGCGGTCGTCCTGGCCACCGGCGGCTGCGCGTTCCTCAGCGGCGCGCTCGGCTGCAACGTCAACACCGGCGACGGCGCGCTGTTCGCCGCCGAGGCGGGCGCGGAGCTGTCCGGGATGGAGTTCTCCAACGCGTACGGCATCGCACCCGAGGGCACCTCCGTCACCAAGACCGCGTTCTACTCCTTCGCGACCTTCTACCGCGAGGACGGCACGGTCCTTGAGGGTGCGGCCAGTCAGGGCGGCCGGTCCGTCATCGCGCGGGCGCTGCTCAGCGAGAAGGTCTACTGCCGCCTCGACCGGGCGGACACGGCGGCCCGGCAGGCTATGCGGCTCGCCCAGCCCAACTTCTTCCTCACCTTCGACCGGCTCGGCATCGACCCCTTCACCCAGCGCTTCGCCGTCACACTCCTCGCCGAGGGCACCGTGCGCGGCACCGGCGGCATCCGCATCACCGGCGACGACTGCTCCACCACCGTCCCCGGCCTGTACGCGGCCGGGGACGCGGCGACCCGCGAGCTGATCTGCGGCGGCTTCACCGGCGGCGGCAGCCACAACGCCGCCTGGGCCATCTCCTCCGGCACCTGGGCCGGCCGGGGCGCGGCCCGCCACGCCCGCTCACTCGGCGCCCACGCCGGTACGAGACGTCTGGTGGCCGCGGGCGGCTCCGGGCTCCGGCCCACCGGGACGCCGGGTCCGGCCGACGGCTTCCGCGAGGTCGTCACCGCGGTCCAGGGCGAGGTGCTGCCGTACGAGAAGAACTATCTGCGCCACGGCGACCGGCTCGCCGCAGCGCTGGAGGTGCTCGACAGCCTCTGGAAGGAGTCGCGCGCCTCACTGCACGCCGGGGGCGGAGACACCGTACGGGCCCGGCAGGCAGCGGCGATGACGGCGCACGCGCGGTGGATGTACGCCTCGGCTCTCGCGCGCACCGAGACCCGAGGCATGGCCAAACGACTCGAGTTCCCGGCGCAGGATCCCGGGCAGCACCACCGCATCGTGACGGGCGGCCTCGACCAGGTGTGGACCCGCACCGAGCCCCTGTCCACCGCGCCGACCGGATCGACGGCACCGGCCGCACCCGTGGAGGTGGCCTCGTGATCGAACTGGTCTCGGCGGAACGCTGCATCACCTGCGACAAGTGCATCAAGGTCTGCCCGACCAACGTCTTCGACCGCGGCGAGGACGGCATCCCGGTGCTCGCCCGCCGCGACGACTGCCAGACCTGCTTCCAGTGCGAGGCGAACTGCCCGGCCGACGCGCTCTACGTCGCCCCCCTTACCTGCCCGCTGCCCGACGACTCCACCGCCCGGGACGAGGAGCACCTGGACCTCACCGGCCTGCTCGGTAGTTACCGCCGGCACATCGGCTGGGGACGAGGCCGCACGCCTGGCGCACTGCGGGCCGTCGGCCCTCCCCTCGGACCGCCGGGGTCCAAGGGAACCTCCCTGCCCATCACCTCCTGATGACCCGACTGATCATCTCTCCGCTGATCACCTCCTGAAGGGAACACCCGCACATGACCACCAGCACCGGCTTCGACGTCCGCAGGATCGGCGGCCGCATCGGCGCCGAGATCCTCGGCGTGGACCTCTCCACCGACCTCGACCCCGCCGTCGTCACCGAGATCAACTCCGCGCTCCTGGAACACAAGGCGCTCGTCTTCCGCGACCAGAACCTCGACGACGCGGGCCAGCTCCGCTTCGCCTCCCTCTTCGGCGACCTCACCACCGCGCACCCGACCGTCCCCTCCGTCGACGGCCAGCCCCAGATCCTGCCCGTCGACGGCGACGAGGGCATCCGCGCCAACCAGTGGCACACGGACGTCACCTTCGTCCGTACTCCCCCGAAGGCGTCCACGCTGCGCAGCATCGTGGTCCCGCCCTACGGCGGAAACACCCTCATCGCCAACTCGGCCGCTGCGTACCGGGATCTCCCCGAGCCGCTGCGCGAGCTGGCGGACAAGCTGTGGGCCGTGCACACCAACGCCTACGACTACGCCGCCCCGAAGAGCGAGAAGGCCGCCGAGCACCGCAAGCGCTTCGTCTCCCGGAAGTACCGCACCGCCCACCCGGTCGTCCGCGTCCACCCCGAGACCGGGGAGCGCGGGCTGTTCATCGGCGGCTTCACCCAGAGCATCGTCGGCCTCAGCCCCGCCGACTCCCGCGACCTGCTGCGCATCTTCCAGTCGTACGTCACCCGCCCCGAGAACATCGTGCGCGTGGCCTGGACACCGGGCGACCTCGTCCTGTTCGACAACCGCATCACCCAGCACTACGCCCCCGACGACTACGGCGACCTGCCACGCCTGCTGCACCGGGTGACCGTGGCGGGCGACGTCCCCGCCGGTGTCGACGGCACCCTCAGCCACGTCATCGAGGGCGATGACGCCGCCCACTACACACCCACCGCGGCCTGAGCACCTGGGCAGCCGGGCAGGGGACACCCTCCCCCCGCCCGGCTGCCCGCCTGCGACGGACGCCGACGGAGGCCGTACCGGATAATGCGCCCATGAGGATCTCAGCCAGGGCGGACTACGCGGTACGTGCCGCGCTTCAGCTCGCCGCGTCACGGGATGACGGGCCGCTGAAGGCCGAGGCCATCGCCGACGCCCAGGACATCCCGCACAAATTCCTCGAAAGCATCCTGAACGACATGCGCCGGGGGGGTCTCGTGCTCAGCCAGCGCGGCGGCAACGGCGGCTACCGGCTGGCCAAGCCCGCCGAGTCCATCAGCATCGCCGACGTCATCCGCACCGTGGACGGACCACTGGTCTCGGTACGCGGGGTACGCCCCCCGGAGCTCTCCTACACCGGCCCCGCCGAGTCGCTGCTCCCCCTGTGGGTCGCGCTGCGGTCCAACGTGCGCGAGATCCTGGATGGCGTGTCGCTCGCCGACGTCGCGTCGGCCCAACTGCCCGCCGCTGTATCCGCGTTGACCGACGCACCGGGCGCCTGGGTGAATCCCTGACACATTGGGTCACTCACAGCCGATCTCATAAAGCGAGATGGTGGCATCCGTCATACGGACAACCTCTTGGGATAGACGCCGCCTTCTGCCACGATCCCTATCAGTCAGGTAGGAAAACTAGGAATACACGGGGGTGGCCATGAGAACGCTCGACCGCACTGGCCGGTTGCTGCCCCTTCTGACCTCGCGTCGTCACATCGACCTCGGCCGTACGTCCAGTGCCATCTGTCGGCCTCTCTGACGCCGCAGAACCTGACTCTGTCCGAACCAGCACCACCTCCTGGCCCGCTCCGCCGTCGGCCGGGTGAAGGACTGTCCGGCTCTCTCCCGCTGACGACTCCCCCCCCACGTCCCACTTCTCGGCCCGCGACGGCAGGTGTGCCGTCGAGGCCGAGGAGTGGAGTGCTGGCGCGTGCCGGCAAGCAGTACGCCTCGCATATCCGTACCTCCCCGATCGCCCATCCCTGAGAGGACACCGCCGTGTCTGCCGCAAGACCGCTCACCACCCTGCGCACCCTCGCCGTCATAGCCGCGCTGCCCCTCCTGCTCACCGCCTGCGGCTACGGTTCCGACTCCACTGACGACGACAAGCAGACCGAGGTCGCGGCAGGCGCCAAGAAGCTCTCCGCCGACGAAGTGAAGATCGGCTACTTCCCCAACCTGACACACGCCACCGCTCTGGTGGGCGTCCAGGAGGGCCTGCTCCAGAAGGAGCTCGGTGGCACCAAGATCAAGGCGTCCACGTTCAACGCCGGCCCCTCCGAGATCGAGGCACTGAACGCCGGGTCCATCGACATCGGCTGGATCGGCCCCTCGCCCGCCATCAACGGCTACACCAAGTCGAACGGCAAGAACCTGCGCATCATCGGCGGTTCCGCCTCCGGCGGTGTGAAGCTCGTCGTCAACCCGGACAAGATCAAGTCCCTGGACGACGTCAAGGGCAAGAAGATCGCCACGCCGCAGCTCGGGAACACCCAGGACGTCGCATTCCTCAACTGGATCGCGGACAAGGGCTGGAAGGTCAACCCGGACAGCGGCGCGGGCGATGTCTCCGTGGTCCGTACGGACAACAAGATCACCCCGGACGCCTACAAGTCCGGCTCCATCGACGGCGCCTGGGTACCGGAGCCGACCGCCTCCAAGCTGGTCGCGGAGGGTGGCAAGGTGCTGCTGGACGAGGCCGATCTGTGGCCGGACAAGAAGTTCGTGATCACCAACATCATCGTGTCGCAGTCCTTCCTGAAGGATCACCCGGACGTCGTCGAGGCCGTGCTGCGCGGCTCGGTGAAGACCAATGAGTGGATCAACGCCAACCCGGAGAAGGCGAAGTCTTCCGCGAACGCGGCGCTGGAGGAACTGTCCGGCAAGGCCCTGCCCGCCGAGGTCATCGACCCGGCCTGGAAGTCGATCACCTTCCTCGACGACCCGCTGGCCGCCACCCTCAACACGGAGGCGGAGCACGCGGTGAAGGCCGGTCTGCTGGAGAAGCCCGACCTGAAGGGCATCTACGACCTCGCACCGCTCAACAAGGTCCTCAAGGCCGAGGGCAAGGACGAGGTCGACGACGCCGGTCTCGGCGCCGAGTAACCGCAACCGGACACGATGAGTTCCCAGGAGGTGACGACCATGGCCACCACGGTCGCCGAGGCTGCCGAGGACGCCCCGGCGGTGACGCACGCCGCCCGTATCGAGCACGTCTCGAAGTCCTTCCCCGCGCCGGGCACGCCCGGCGGACAGCAGCTCGTTCTGGACGACATCACACTCGATGTCGCGCCGGGTGAGTTCGTCACCCTCCTGGGGGCCTCGGGCTGCGGCAAGTCCACCCTGCTCAACCTGGTCGCGGGACTGGATCTGCCGTCCGCCGGCTCGATCCACACGGCCGGCCGGCCCGCCCTGATGTTCCAGGAACACGCGCTGTTCCCGTGGCTGACCGCGGGCAAGAACATCGAACTCGCGCTGAAGCTGCGCGGGGTCGCGGGGCCGGAGCGCCGTCCGGAGGCGGAACGGCTGCTGGAACTCGTACGGCTGCGGGGCGCATACGGCAAGCGGGTGCACGAACTGTCCGGCGGTATGCGCCAGCGCGTCGCGCTGGCCCGTGCGCTGGCCCAGGACAGCCGGCTGCTGCTGATGGACGAGCCGTTCGCCGCGCTGGACGCGATCACCCGTGACGTGCTGCACGACGAACTGACCCGTATCTGGAGTGAGACGGGACTGTCGGTGCTGTTCGTGACGCACAACGTGCGGGAGGCGGTGAAGCTCGCGCAGCGAGTGGTGCTGCTGTCCTCGCGGCCGGGGCGCATCGCCCGGGAGTGGACGGTCGGCATCGCGCAGCCGCGCCGCATCGAGGACGGCGCGGTCGCCGAGCTGTCCGTCGAGATCACCGAGGAACTGCGTAGGGAGATTCGCCGCCATGGCCAGCACTGACACCGGCGTCGACGTCACGAAGGACGGCTCGTCGGCGGCCGGGGAGCCCCGGGACACACAGGATCTGGCGAGGCTGGAGGCAGGGCTCGACGCGCTGGAACCGGTGCAGGCCGGCCGCACGCCGCTGCGCGAGACTCTGATACGCAAGGTGCTGCCGCCCCTCGCCGCCGTCGCCCTGGTGCTGGTGGTCTGGCAGCTGCTGGTGTGGGCCGAAGTCGCCCCCGACTACAAGCTGCCCGCGCCGTCCGCGGTGGGGGACGAGGTGACCGACGCCTGGCGGCAGGGCACCCTGCTCGACTACATCTGGACCAGCGTCTCGCGCGGCCTGCTCGGCTTCCTGATGGCGCTCGCCATCGGTACGCCGCTCGGCCTGCTGGTCGCCCGGGTGAAGTTCGTCCGAGCCGCCATCGGCCCCATCCTGTCCGGTCTGCAGTCCCTCCCCTCGGTGGCCTGGGTGCCGCCCGCCGTGCTCTGGCTCGGCCTCAACAACTCGATGATGTACGCCGTGATCCTGCTCGGCGCGGTCCCCTCCATCGCCAACGGCCTCGTCGCGGGCATCGACCAGATCCCGCCGCTGTTCTTGCGGGCCGGGCGGACGCTGGGCGCGACCGGACTGAGAGAAGCCCGGCACATCGTGATGCCGGCCGCCCTTCCCGGCTATCTGGCGGGCCTGAAACAGGGCTGGGCGTTCTCCTGGCGTTCGCTGATGGCCGCCGAGATCATCGCCTCCTCACCTGATCTGGGCGTCGGCCTCGGCCAGTTGCTGGAGAACGGCCGGAACAACGCCAGCATGTCGCAGGTGTTCCTGGCCATCTTCCTGATCCTGCTCGTCGGCATCGCCATCGACCTGCTGATCTTCAGCCCGCTGGAACGGCGGGTGCTGCGCAGCCGGGGACTGCTGGTGACGCGCTGAGCGAAGGTCCCGATCGCGGATGGAGGCGCGGACTCCTCCCGAATCTCGCGGCTCGAACGTCAGAAAACGGTGAACCAGGCCGCTGCTCCGCATGGGGGGCGGCTGGGGAGTTTTTCGTCGCTGGGGGGAGGCTCTGGGGAGTTCCGGCGGCATAAGCCGGTACCCCACCGAAAGACGCTGAAAGAAGCGTCACCGCAGGTCAGGGACTCAATGGGCAACAAATATCCCTGGTCAGCGCCCCACCCCCGGGACCTCCATGCCGAAGGTGCCCTGGAGGGTGGGGCGGGTGGTGAACAAGGGGGCTCCTCACTGCACGGCGGTCCGTCCCGCGATCGTACGGATGCGGTGGGGTCGGAGCGGGGCCGGTGTGAGGGTTGTGTCACTGCGGCCGTGCGCTGAGCGTTCGCTCTTTCGCCGGGCGGGGAGTCATGTGACACTGGCGTACCCGTCCGTATCGCGGGCCGCGTCCGCCTCGTCCTGACGAAAGAGCGCCGTGCGTTCTCTGCCCCTGCCGCTCGCGCTCACCGCGCGCATCTCCCCCGTGGCCGTGCTCGCCTGTGCGGGCTGGGCGTTGACCTCCGGTCCGCTCACCTCGGCGCAGAGCACCGACGCCGCCACGCCGCAGAAGCCCCCCTCGCGGTCGCAGAGCGCGCCGTCCTCCACGGCGGTGTCGAAGACGTACGCCTCCGCGCCCGCGCCCTGTGCGGGGGTGGCCGCGAAGACCGTCGCCTCGCTGGTGCCGGGGGCGAAGGCGGAGGGCAAGGAGATCCCCTCCACCGACACCACGCTGCGCCGCACCTGCTCCTGGAACGCCCTCAAGGGCTACGACTACCGCTGGCTCGACGTCTCGTTCGAGCTGATGGACTCGGACGAGGCGGCGAAGGCCTCGTACAAGGAGCGGGTCGGGGACAAGAGCGGCGGCGGGGCGGTGCCGGGGCTCGGCGACGAGGGGTATTCGGTGGTCAACCTGGCCACCGAGGACAAGCAGCAGACCCGTGAGGGCACGGTGTTCGCGCGGGTGGCCAACGCGCTGGTGGTCGTGACGTACAACGGCAGCGACTTCGAGACGCAGAAGGCGCCCGGCACGGACGAGATCAACAAGGGTGCGATCAAGGCGGCGAAGGAAGCGGTGGCCGCGTTGCGGGCCGGCGCGAAGAGCTGAACTCCTCGGACCGGCCCGCTCGTTCGCGGTCGGGGCGGGTCAGGCCGTGGTCTGCTCGCGCCTTCCGCTCAGCAGCATCAGGGCGACGTAGAGCGCCATCGAGGTGCCCAGGCCCACCGCCCAGCCGTAGTCGGCGAGCGGCTCAAGGGCGGGGACGGGCCGGCCGTCGATGAGCGGTTCGAAACTGGCGCCGCCGACGGCGAGGACACCGCCGACGACGAAGGCGACGACCGCCCGCCAGTTCCAGCCGCCGTCGTACCAGTACCGTCCGCCCGTGCGGTACAGGTCGCTCAGGTCGAGCCGGCCGCGGCGCAGGATCCAGTAGTCGGCGATGAGGATGCCGGCGACCGTGCCGAGCAGTCCGCCGACCAGGCCGAGCCAGGTGAAGATGTAGCCCTGCGGGTCGGAGTACAGCTTCCACGGGAAGATCAGCACGCCGAGGACGCAGGTGGCGAGGGCGCCGGTCCGGAAACTGATCTTCCGGGGCGCGATGTTGGAGAAGTCGAACGCCGGTGAGACGAGGTTCGCGGCGATGTTGACCGACAGGGTCGCCACCAGCACCGTGACCAGCGCGAAGAGCAGGCCGACGGCGTTGTCCGTCTTGGCGGCGAGCTGGACCGGGTCCCAGATGGTCTCGCCGTAGACCGCCTGCGAGCCGGAGGTGACCATCACCGACAGCAGCGCGAACAACGTCATGGTGGTGGGCAGGCCGAGCGCCTGTCCCCAGGTCTGCGCCTTCTGGGACTTGCCGTAGCGGGTGAAGTCGGGGATGTTCAGCGACAGCGTGGACCAGAAGCCGATCATCCCCATGAGCGACGGCCAGAACAGTTTCCAGAAGTCGCCGCCCCAGCCGAGCTTGGAGGGCTGGTCGAGCAGCGGGCCGAAGCCGCCGGCCTTGTCGCTCATCCAGACCAGCATCACGAGCGCGCCGACGAGGACGAAGGGCGCGGCCCAGTTCTCGAAGCGGCGGATCGTCTCCATGCCCCGGTAGATGATCGCGACCTGGATCGCCCAGAAGATCGCGAACGACAGCCACATCGTCCAGGCGTACCCGCCGATCTTCCCGGCGTCGGTCCAGCCGTTCCCGATGAGTTTGCCGGCGAGGAAGTAGATCGCCTCGCCGCCGATCCAGGTCTGGATGCCGAACCAGCCGCACGCCACCAACGCCCGTACGACGGCGGGGAGGTTGGCGCCGCGGATGCCGAAGGAGGCGCGGGCGAAGACCGGGAAGGGGATCCCGTACTTGGGTCCCGCGTGCCCTGTGAGCAGCATCGGGACCAGCACGATCAGGTTGGCCAGCGCGATGGTGAACACCGCCTGCTTCCAGTCCATGCCGACGGCGATCAGACCGGAGGCGAGCGTCCACGACGCCGTGTTGTGGGCCATGCCCACCCAGAGCGCGGAGAAGTTGTACGTGGTCCAGGTGCGCTTGTCGACGGGGACCGGCAGCAGGTCCTCGTTGGCGTAGGGGCCGCTGGGCTGCGGCGAACCGGGAGCGATCTCCACCCGGCCGTCGGCGAGGGTGACTTGGGCGGTCGGGGGTATGGCCGTGGGAGCGGTGTCGGTCATGGGCAGGCCAATCAAACGAGAGGTGGGTCCGGAAAGGCCGTGCGGGTCTTTCGGCCCCCTCCCCGCCTTGCGCGTCGGGGAGGGGAGAACTGGGGTGGGGGGTCGGGGAGCCCGACTCCGGGCCGCGGGTCAGGCGTTGATCGCGGGGATGACCGTGGCGCCGTAGGCGTCGATGACCTTCTCCTGCGCGTCGTGCATGTCGTAGAGGGCGAACTGGTCCACGCCCAGCTCGCGCAGGGCCCGGAGCTTCTCGATGTGCCGCTCGGGGGGGCCGATCAGGCAGAACCGGTCGACGATCTCGTCGGGGACGAACTCGGTGTCAGGGTTGCCGCTGCGGCCGTGGTGGGAGTAGTCGTACCCCTGGCGGGCCTTGATGTAGTCGGTGAGTTCCTCCGGGACCTGGGCGGAGTGCTCGCCGTACTTGGACACCAGGTCGGCGACGTGGTTGCCGACCATGCCGCCGAACCAGCGGCACTGGTCGCGGGCGTGGGCGAGGGCCTCGGGCGAGTCGTCGTCGGTGACGTAGGCCGGGGCGGCGACGCAGATCGTCACCTCGGAGGGGTCGCGGCCGGCGGCGACGGCGGCGTCCTTGACGGCTTTCACCATGTACTCGGTGAGGTAGAGGTCGGCGAGCTGGAGGATGAAGCCGTCGGCCTCCTCGCCGGTCATCTTCAGCGCCTTGGGGCCGTAGGCGGCCATCCAGACGGGGAGTTCGGCGCCTTCCCCGATCCAGGGGAACCTGACGACGGTCCCCCCGAGGTCGGCCTCCTGGCCCGAGCCGAGAGCCCTGATGACCTTCATCGCGGCGCTGATCCGGGCGAGGGTGTTGGGGGTGCGCCCGGCGACGCGCATCGCGGAGTCGCCCCGGCCGATGCCGCACACCGTGCGGTTGCCGAACATGTCGTTGAGGGTGGCGAAGGTGGAGGCGGTGACCTCCCAGGTGCGGGTGCCCGGGTTGGTGACCATCGGGCCGACCGTCAACCTGCTGGTGCTGGCGAGAATCTGACTGTAGATCACGAACGGCTCCTGCCAGAGCACGGCGGAGTCGAAGGTCCAGCCGTGGGTGAAGCCGTTGTTCTCGGCCCGCCGCATGAGGTCGATGACCTTCGAGGCCGGCGGATCCGTCTGCAGGACGAGTCCGAAGTCCATGGCGCCGCTCCCTAGTTGAGGTACTGACAGGTCGAGCGCGGGGTGTAGACGCCGTGACCGGCGCGTCCGGTGAACTCCCGCTCGGTGATGACTTGTTCGCCCCGCGACAGGACCGTCTCGACGCGGCCGGTGATCCGCCTGCCCTCGTACGCCGAGTAGTCGACGTTCATGTGATGGGTCTCGGCGGAGACGGTCTGCTCGGCGTGCGGGTCGTAGACGACGATGTCGGCGTCCGCGCCCGGGGCGATGGTGCCCTTCTTCGGGTACATGCCGAACATGCGGGCCGGTGTGGCGCAGGCGATCTCGATCCAGCGGCGGCGGGAGATGCGCCCGTCGACGACCGCCTGGTGGAGCAGGTCCATCCGGTTCTCCACGCCCGGCAGGCCGTTGGGGATCTTGGAGAAGTCGCCCCGGCCCAGCTCCTTCTGACCCACGAAGCAGAAGGGGCAGTGGTCGGTGGAGACCACCTGGAGGTCGTTGGTGCGCAGGCCCTGCCACAGCTTGGCCTGGTGCTCCCGGGGGCGCAGCGGGGTGGAGCAGACGTACTTGGCGCCCTCGAAGCCGGGTTCCGCGAGGTTGTCCGTGGACAGGAACAGGTACTGCGGGCAGGTCTCGCCGAAGACGTTCAGGCCCTCGTCGCGCGCCCGCGCCAGTTCGGCGACCGCCTCCATCGCCGAGACGTGCACCACGTACAGGGGCGCGCCCGCGACCTGGGCGAGCCTGATGGCCCGGTGGGTGGCCTCGGCCTCCAGCAGGGCCTTGCGGACCTCGCCGTGGTAGCGGGGGTCGGTCTCGCCGCGGGCGAGCGCCTGCTCCACCAGGACGTCGATCGCGATGCCGTTCTCGGCGTGCATCATGATCAGACCGCCGTTGTCGGCGGAACGCTGCATGGCGCGCAGGATCTGCCCGTCGTCGCTGTAGAAGACGCCGGGGTACGCCATGAACTGCTTGAAGGAGGTGACGCCCTCCTCCACCAGCAGGTCCATCTCCTTGAGCGTCTCCTCGTTCACGTCGGAGACGATCATGTGGAAGCCGTAGTCGATCGCGCAGTTGCCCTCGGCCTTGGCGTGCCAGGCGTCCAGGCCCTCGCGCAGGGTGTGGCCGACGCTCTGCACGGCGAAGTCGACGATGGTGGTCGTGCCGCCCCAGGCGGCGGCCCGGGTGCCGGTCTCGAAGGTGTCGGAGGCGAAGGTGCCGCCGAACGGCAGCTCCATGTGGGTGTGGACGTCGACCCCTCCCGGGATGACGTACTTCCCGGTGGCGTCGATGCTCCGCTCGGCGGTCCAGGCCTCGGCGGCCGGGGTGCCGGAGGCGGCGAGGGCGGCGATCCGGCCGTCCTCGATCAGGACGTCGGCGTGGATCTCGTCGGACGCGGTGACGACGAGACCGTTCCGGATGACGGTACGGCTGCTCATGGGTTGACTCCGCTGGGTTGTGGTCGTGTGCGGGTCGTCGTGGGCCGGTGGCGCTCACGCGGCGGAAGCCGCATGTCAGGCAGGGCCCCGCGCCCCGGGAGGGCCGCGCCCTTCACGAAGCGCGGGTCACCGCCTGTGTCACGGAGCCGTCAGCGGCTCGTACGCCTCGGGGCGGCGGTCGCGGTAGAACTGCCAGCGGTCGCGCACCTCGCGCAGCTTGGCCATGTCCAGGTCGCGGACGACGAGTTCGGGTTCCTTGTCGCTCGCCACCTCGCCCACGAACTGGGCCTCGGGGTCGACGAAGTAGGAGGTGCCGTAGAAGTCGTTGTCGCCGAGCTCCTCCACGCCGACCCGGTTGATCGCGCCGACGAAGTACTCGTTGGCGACGGCCGCCGCGGGCTGCTCCAGCTGCCAGAGGTAGGCGGACAGGCCGCGTGAGGTCGCCGACGGGTTGAAGACGATCTCGGCGCCCGCCAGGCCCAGGGCGCGCCAGCCCTCCGGGAAGTGGCGGTCGTAGCAGATGTAGACGCCGATCCTGCCGACGGCGGTGTCGAAGACGGGCCAGCCGGCGTTGCCGGGCTTGAAGTAGAACTTCTCCCAGAAGCCCTTGACCTGCGGGATGTGGTGCTTGCGGTACTTGCCGAGGTAGGAGCCGTCGGCGTCGATCACGGCCGCCGTGTTGTAGAGGACGCCGGGCTGCTCCTCCTCGTACATCGGCAGCACCAGGACGATGCCGTGTTCGCGGGCGAGCTCCTGGAAACGGCGCACGATCGGGCCGTCCGGGACGCGCTCGGCGTACTCGTAGAACGCGGGGTCCTGGACCTGGCAGAAGTACGGTCCGTAGAACAGTTCCTGGAAGCACAGGACCTTCGCGCCCTGGGCGGCCGCGTCGCGCACCGCCTGCTCGTGCACCTGGATCATCGATTCCTTGTCGCCGGTCCACGCGGTCTGGAAGACGGCGGCACGGATCACTCGGCTCATCGGGACCTCCGGTCGCTCGGTGTGCTGGGGCGGACGCCGGCTCCGACGTCTGCTCCAGGAGCGTAGGAAGCGCGCATCCGGGCTTTGAGTTGCACCGTGTCACGTCTGCGGGTGTGCGGCGTGCCACCGTGTCACGTGTTCCTCGGTCCATGTTTCACAACCGTTTTCCCAGGTCGTCAGGGGTTTCAGGCTTGTTGCGCGTCATGCGCGAGGAGCGCGATGTGGACGGACGCCGCCTGTTCGAAATCGTCGAGGTCCACACCGAGCCGGCTCTCTATCGCCTCCAGCCGGCGGTACAGCGCGGGCCGGGAGACATGGTGGAGCTGGGCGGTGCGGGACTTGTTGCGGCCGGTGGCCAGGTAGGTGCGCAGGACGGCGAGCAGGTCCTCGCCTGCCGCGCACAGCAGCCCGTCCAGCTCGCGTTCGGCGAAGGACTGCACATGCGGGTCGTCGCGCAACAGGCGTACGAGGCCCCGCAGATGGACGTCCCTCAGCCGGACGACGGCCGGGAGGTCGAGGGCGGCCGAGGAGCCGGCGACGGCGTCCGCGACGTGCCGGGCCTCGCGCAGGCCCGCAGGCACGTCGTCCCAGGCGGTCCGCGGTGCGGCCGCGGCGACGACGGTGCGGGGCTCCCCCGTCTCGGTGCGCAGCCGGGCGGCGAAGTGGGCGGCGAGCGCCTCGGCGTCCTGGTCGCGGGCGAGACTGAGCAGGACGGCGGTGGCGTCGTCGGTGAGCTCGGCGACCAGGCCGGACAGACCGAGCAGGCGCAGCAGCCTTTCGAGCCGGCCGGCGCCCGCGTCGCGGACGACGAGCGGGACGAAGGTGCGCCGGTTGACCGGCAGTCCGGCCGCGCGGGCGCGGGGCAGCAGTTGGCGGGCGGGTACGACGCCGGAGACCAGGTCGGTGAGGAGGCCCTGCGCGGACTGCTCCTCCCAGGTGTGGGCGGTGGCGCCGCCGAGCATGCGGTGCAGGACGAGGGCCTCGGCGGCCCGGTCTGCGAGCAGCCGTCCGCCGGCGGTGTCGCCGCGGTAGCCGCACAGCATGATCTGCCCCCAGCGTTCGCCGCGCCCGCCGAGTTCGGCGCGGATCCAGCCGTCGCCCTCGGTGCCCCCGGCCTGGCGGGCGATGCGCTCCCAGTCGCGCAGCACGTCGTCGACCGCGGCCCGCTCTCCTGCGGTGGCGAGGACGCGGTGGGCGAGGTTGGTGACGACGACGGGGCAGCCGGTGTGGTGGACGATCTCGTCGAGGAGGCTCTGCAGCGGGGCGCCGGCGGTGATGAGGCCGGTGAGGGCGGTGCGCACCGCCTCGGACAGGCTCACGGCGGCGAACTTGCTCCGTACGAGCCGGGACTGGACCTCTTCGGTGAGTTCGGCGAAGGGGAAGGGCCGGTGCAGGACGATCATCGGCAGTCCGCACCGCTCGGCGGCGCGGCGCATCGCGTCCGGGGTGGCCGGGAAGGCCCGTCCGAGGCCGAGGACGACGGCGGCGGCCTCGGCGCGGTGCAGGGAGCGGACGTAGTCGGCCTGGGCGTCCTCGTCGCCGGCGAGCAGCACGCCGGTGGTGAGCACCATCTCGCCGCCGCTGAGCATCACGCCGACGTCGGCCGCCTCGGCGACGTGCACCCAGCGCACGGGGCGGTCGAGCTGGGCGGAGCCGGCCACCACCTCGGGCTCACCTGCCGACACCCGCTCCAGCGACAGCACTTGACGGATCGTCAGTGTCGGCCGCAGGGGCTCGGGGGACTTCGGCGGCTCGAAGGGCTCCATGGGCCCCCGGTAGTCGAAGACGGTGGTCATGACGGTGTTCCCTCGCTCGTCCGCTCACTCACGTCGCCGTCACCGGGTGCTCCGGAGCGCGCCGTCGAGGATCGCGGCGCCCTCCTCGGCCTCGGCGACGGTCAGGGACAGCGGCGGCGCGACGCGCAGGGCGACGGTGTCGTGTCCGCCGCCCTTGCCGACGAGCAGGCCGCCCGCGCGGGCCGCCGCCAGCACGGCCGCCGCCCGGTCCGGGTCGGCCCGGTCGGTGCCGGGCCTGGTCAGCTCGACGCCGATCATCAGCCCGCGCCCGCGCACCTCCCGTACACCGGGGTCCTGGGCGGTGACCGCCCGCAGCCGTTCGATGAGCAGCCCGCCGACCCGCCGGGCGTTGCCCTGGAGGTCGTGCTCCAGCAGGTAGGAGAGGTTGGCGAGGCCGGCCGCCATGGTGACCTGGGTGCCGCCGAAGGTGGAGATGCTGTTGGCGTCCAGGCAGTTCATGATCTCGGCGCGGGCGACGACGCCGCCGATCGACATGCCGTTGCCGATGCCCTTGGCGAAGGTCACGATGTCCGGCGGGCCGTTGCTGCCGTGCGCCTGCCAGCCCCAGAAGTGCTCGCCGGTGCGGCCCCAGCCCGTCTGCACCTCGTCGGCGATCCACAGGATCCCGTGGGCGTCCAGCACTTCGCGGAACGCCGCGTAGAGCCCGTCCGGAGGTGAGGTGAAGCCGCCGACTCCCTGGATCGGTTCGGCGATCAGCGCGGCGGGCGCGCGGGTGTGCCCGAGCAGGTCCCGCAGGTCCTCGACGCAGGCCGCGATGAAGTCGGCGTCGCCCAGGTCGGCGTACGGGCCGCGGGTGCGCACGCCGCCGTGGACGTACAGCGTCTGGAGCGGGGACAGGGAGGTCGGGGACCAGCCGCGGTTGCCGGTGATGCCGACCGCACTGAAGGAGCGGCCGTGGTAGCTGTTGCGCATCGCCAGGACGGTGTTGCTGCGCCGGTACGTCGCCGCCAGCAGCAGGGCGGTGTCGTTGGCCTCGGTGCCGGAGGTGGTGAAGAAGACGCGGGCGTCCGGGATGCCGCTCAACTGGGCCACCCGCTCGGCCAGTTCGATCATGGGGCGGTTGAGGTAGAGCGTGGAGGAGTGGATGATCCGTCCCGCCTGCTCGCTCACCGCCTTGGTCACCTCGGGCAGGGCGTGCGCGGTCATCGTCGTGAGGATGCCGCCGAAGAAGTCGAGGTACCGCCTTCCCTCGGCGTCCCAGACGTGACGGCCCTCGCCGTGCGTGATCTCCAGCGGGTCGTCGTAGTACAGGGCGAGCCAGTCCGGCATGACCCTGCGGTGGCGGTCGTACAGTTCGCCGCTCATGGCCGCACCAGCCCTTCGTAGGCGTCGGGGCGGCGGTCGCGGTAGAAGGCCCACGTCTGCCGCACCTGCTCGACGAGGTCGAAGTCGAGGTCGCGGACGAGGAGTTCCTCGTCCCGGTCGCTGCCCACCTCGCCGACGAACTGGCCGCGAGGGTCGACGAAGTAGGACGTCCCGTAGAAGTCGTTGTCGCCGTACTCCTCCACGCCGACCCGGTTGATCGCGGCGACGAAGTACTCGTTGGCGACGGCCGCGGCGGGCTGTTCGAGCTGCCAGAGGTGGGAGGACAGGCCGCGGTGGGTGGCCGACGGGTTGTAGACCAGCTGGGCGCCGTTCAGGCCGAGCTGCCGCCAGCCCTCCGGGAAGTGGCGGTCGTAGCAGATGTAGACGCCGACCCTGCCGACGGCGGTGTCGAAGACGGGCCAGCCGGCGTTGCCGGGTTTGAAGTAGTACTTCTCCCAGAAGCCCTTGACCTGCGGGATGTGGTGCTTGCGGTACTTGCCGAGGTAGGAGCCGTCGGCGTCGATCACGGCCGCGGTGTTGTAGTAGAAACCGGACTGCTCGATCTCGAAGACCGGGACGACGATCACCATGCCCGTCTCGCGGGCCAGCTCCCGCATACGGCTCACGGTCGGGCCGTCGGGGACCGGCTCGGCCCAGCGGTAGTGCTCCGGTTCCTGGACCTGGCAGAAGTAGGGGGCGTTGAAGACCTCCTGGAACCCGATGATCTTCGCGCCCTGCCGGGCCGCCTCACGGGCGTGCTCCTCGTGTTTCGCCACCATGGACTCGGTGTCGCCGGTCCAGGTGGCCTGGACCAGAGCGGCACGTACGACATTGGCCATGAGCTGCTCCTTCGACGGGAACGTCAGAGCCTCTACACCCGTAGACGATGGCCGTAGAGGGACGAACGTAAGCCTCCGGGACAGGCTTGCCAAGACCATCGCCGTCAACCCGCGGTGTCGATCGCGTTTCACCCCTGTGGGCGAGCGGCGGGGCGTACCGCGTACGGGGCGGCGGGTTGGGCGCTGTCGGGCAGGGCGCTGTCGCGGGGGCGGGCGGGACCGGGGCCCGGCCCGGTTCGGCACCCGCGTGGCCCGGCTTCTCTCGGCCTTCGCTCGGCTCACGGGGTGAAGCCGGCCGCCTTGAGGGCGTTCTTGAGGTCGCGGCGGCGGTCCTTCGAGACGGCCCGGGCGGCCTCCATCAGCAGCGGGACGAGGAGGTGCGGCTCCGGTTCCGCGCCGCGGGCGACGTCCTCGGGGGTGCGGACCCGGACGAACGCGTCGAGCAGCGCCTGCGCCTCGCGGCGGCGCGACTGCGCCGTCAGCACGCTGACCGCCTTGCCGATCTCCTCGGCCGGCCGTACGACGCCCTGCCGCAGAACCTGCTCCCCGTCGGCCGCGCGCCCCGCCTCGGTCAGGGCGTCCGCCACCGCCACCAGCCGTTCGGCGGGCAGCGAGGCCGCCTCCCACAGCAGGGTCGCCCAGTCGGCGTTCAGCCCGGCGTGCTGAAAGCCGTCCGCGAGCAAAGGAATCCGGGCCGCGGGGCCGTACGCCAGCTCCACGAGGAGCGCGTGCGCCTCACCGCTGCGGCCCTCGCCGCGCAGCCGCACGAGCCGCTCCACCACTTCGGTGTGCTCGGGGTTCCGCGGCCCCGTGTGGTCCGGAACTTGCCTCTCCGGTCGCGCGTCGTCTGTGGTGGGCCTCGCCGACGGCTCTGTCCGAGGGGGCTGGAGGGGATCCTGCCCCGGGTGCGCTTCGGCTGCGGCACCGGCGAAGCGGGCGCCCCGCGGGGTGCGGGGCGAGGGGCTCTCGGTTCCGGTGCCGGTCCCGGGTACGGGCGTGGGCGCGGGGATCAGCGGCTCGGCCGTGGGCGGCACCACGACGGCGGCGGTGTCCTCTCCCTCGGTCATCCCGGCGAACCGAGCACTGCCCCGCCGACGTCTGCGCTGCTTGGGGGCGGGCGCGGAGGCCTCGTCGGGGGCGGGGGCGGAGGGTGCGTCGACGGTCGACGTCTCTTCGGCCCGGAGCGTCTCGGCGGGGCCGGGCCAGGTGCCGTAGCCCGCTTCGGGCGCGTGGCCCTGTCGGCCGTGGCCGCCGTCCTCCGAGGGGGCGGTGTGGTGGTACCCGGCGGTGTGGTCGTACCCGGCGGGCTCCGTCGGCCGTGCGGAGGCGTTCGCGGGTCTCCCGCTCGCACGCGGGCGGATCAGGCGGGCCGGCCCCTGGTCCTGCGGGGCAGCCGTGCGGCGGTCCAGCTCGGCGAGGCGGTGGCTGAGTTCGGCGCAGCGGGCGGTGGCTCGTTCGTGGTCGTCCTGGGCCCAGGCCAGGTCGAGACGGAGGCCGTCGGCCTCCTCCTCGGTGCCGGCGGAGGCCAGTCGGCGGCTGATCTCGGCCTGCCGCTCGGCGGTGTGGCGCTGCTCGCGGAGCATGGCGTCGAGCCGGTCGCCGAGGGCGTCCCGCCCGCCGGGGCGGGCGTCGTGGGCGGCGACGGCGGCGGCGTGCAGCGGCCGCGCCTGTTCCGCGTCCCGGGCGGCCACGTCGGTGCCGTACTCGGCGGCGAGGTCCTGGAGCAGGGCCTCGACGACGTCCCAGGGCGGCACCTCGGCGCCTGCGAGGCAGGCCCGCATACCGTGCGGGTCGCGCTGCCAGAAGACGGCGCACCAGCCGGAGCCCTGGTCGAGGCGCGTCAGCAGACCGTCCAGGTAGTGCGCGAACTCCCGCAGCTGCGGCGGGAGCTGATCCCAAGCCATCGCTCGACTCCCGCCCGACCGGAGAACTCCGATCCGTAGAGAACACCAGTTGTGTTACAGCGGGGCTACGGTGGCCTTTCGAGACGGACGCGGCGGGCTCATTGCCCGATCTTGACCGAATGGCACACCCTCGACGGCCAGAATCACATCACGGACGCGACCACGGACGCCCGATGTCTCACCCCAGCGGCCCGACGCCCGCGAGCGCGCAGCGGTCGGCCAGCTCGTCCATCGACAGGCCGAGGGCCCGGGCGAGGGCGGAGATCGTGAAGAAGGCCGGGGTCGGGGCCCGGCCGGTCTCGATCTTGCGGAGGGTCTCGGCGGAGACGCCGGCGATCGCGGCGACCTCGGCCATGCTCCGGTCGCCACGGGCTTCACGGAGCAGTCTGCCGAGGCGCTCGCCGCGCTCGCGCTCTTCGGGGGTCAACGGGGTGCGCACCATGACGCCATTCTAATACCGGTATAGTAATTGGCATGGTGGAACTGAAGACGGACGCATCCATCGATGCCATGTACGAGACCGGCCAGGTCGTCGCCCGTGCTCTGACGGCCGTACGGGAGGCCGCGGCGGTCGGCGTCTCCCTCTTGGAGCTGGACGAGCTGGCGCACGGCGTGCTGCGCGAGGCGGGCGCGACCTCGCCCTTCCTCGGCTACCGGCCCTCCTTCGCACCGACGCCCTTCCCGGCGGTGCTCTGCGTGTCCGTGAACGACGCGATCGTGCACGGCATCCCCACCGCCTACCGGCTGCGCGACGGCGACCTGGTCTCGATCGACTTCGGCGCCCAGCTGAACGGGTGGGCCGGCGACTCGGCGCTCAGCTTCACGGTGGGCACGGCGCGGCCGGCCGATCTGCGGCTGATCGAGACCGCCGAGCGCGCTCTCGCCGCCGGCATCGAGGCGGCCGTCGTAGGCAACCGCATCGGCGACATCGCGCACGCGATCGGCAGCGTGTGCCGGGCGGCCGGGTACGGGGTCCCGGCCGGCTTCGGCGGCCACGGGATCGGCCGCCGTATGCACGAGGATCCGCCCGTCCCCAACGAGGGCCGTCCCGGCCGGGGGCTGCGTCTGCGGCGCGGCATGGTCCTGGCGATCGAGCCCATGCTGATCGGCGGCGGGACCGACGGGTACCACGAGGCGTCCGACGGCTGGACCCTCAAGACGAACGACGGTTCGCGGGCGGCGCATGCGGAACACACGGTGGCTGTCACGGAGGCGGGGCCTCGGGTTCTCACGGAGCGGGTGGCCGCGCCGGCTGTGCAGTGACGTGAGGTCGGCTGGGGCAGCGCGGTTGTGGCTGTGCCGGTGGTCGGCTGCGGCGCCGTTGTGACTGGTCGCGCAGTTCCCCGCGCCCCTCGGGGGTGCTGCCGGGCCGTTCCTGACATGGCACCGGCTGTCGGTGTGCCGGCGGTCGGCTGCGGCGCCGTTGTGACTGGTCGCGCAGTTCCCCGCGCCCCTCGGGGGTGCTGCCGGGCCGTTCCTGACACGACAGCGGTGGTTGGCGGTGTTGCCGGGGCGTTCCTGGCTCGGCTGCCGTTACGACGTGCCGGGGGTTCTTGGGCGTGACAAGGTGGAGTCTGTGGTCTCAGCGGCTCCTCGGGTGTAGCGCCGCACGGCTTGGGCACCCGTCCGCACCGGCAACCGCACGTCGATCGAACGGAACGCCATGACCAGCGGCTTCACCAGCCCGGAGGGCTACGGCGACCCCTTCGGTGAGTTCCTGGCCCGCTACTTCGGCGGGTCCCGCCCCGGCCCTCGGCAGATCAACATCGGTCAGCTCCTGAGCCAGCCCGCCAGGGAGCTGGTCCGCGGCGCGGCGCAGTACGCCGCCGAACACGGCAGCCGTGACCTGGACACCGAGCACCTTCTGCGCGCTGCTCTCTCCACGGAGCCGACCCGTACGCTGCTCAGCCGGGCCGGCGCGGACCCCGACTCGCTGGCGACGGAGATAGACGAGCGCTCGGGCCCCGCCCAGCACCCGCCGGGCGAGGTGCCGCCGCCGACCTCGCTGTCGCTCACCCCGGCCGCCAAACGCGCCCTGCTGGACGCGCACGACCTGGCCCGCTCGCGTGGCGCCGGGTACATCGGCCCGGAGCACGTGCTCAGCGCCCTCGCGGCGAACCCGGACTCCGCGGCCGGGCACATCCTGAACGCGGCCCGCTTCGCCCCGTCGGCGGGCGGCCCACGGACCGAGCCGCCGGACGCCGCGCAGCCGCGCCCGGAGCGACCGTGGCCCACCGAGACGCCCACCCTCGACAAGTACGGCCGCGACCTCACCGAGCTGGCCCGCGAGGGCCGCGTCGACCCGGTGATCGGGCGGGACGAGGAGATCGAGCAGACCATCGAGGTGCTCTCCCGGCGCGGCAAGAACAACCCGGTACTGATCGGGGACGCCGGCGTCGGCAAGACGGCCGTCGTGGAGGGCCTCGCGCAGCGCATCGCCGACGGTGACGTGCCGGACGTGCTCAGCGGCCGCCGCGTCGTCGCCCTGGACCTGCCCGGCGTGGTCGCCGGCACCCGCTACCGCGGCGACTTCGAGGAACGCCTCAACAACATCGTCGGCGAGATCCGCGCCCACTCCGACCAGTTGATCGTCTTCATCGACGAACTGCACACGGTCGTCGGCGCCGGCGGGGGCGGCGAGGGCGGCTCCATGGACGCCGGGAACATTCTCAAGCCGGCCCTGGCCCGCGGCGAACTGCACATCGTCGGCGCGACGACGCTGGAGGAGTACCGGCGGATCGAGAAGGACGCGGCGCTGGCCCGGCGGTTCCAGCCGATCCTGGTGCCCGAACCGTCGGTCGCCGACGCGATCGAGATCATGCGTGGCCTGCGCGACCGCTACGAGGCCCACCACCAGGTCCGCTACACCGACGAGGCGCTGACGGCTGCGGTGGAGCTGTCCGACAGGTACCTGACCGACCGGCGGCTGCCCGACAAGGCCATCGACCTGATCGACCAGGCCGGAGCGCGGGTGCGGCTCGGGGCGCGCACGAAGGGCACCGACGTGCGCGCGATGGAGCGCGAGGCGGAGCAGCTGGCCCGGGACAAGGACCAGGCGGTCGCCGACGAGCAGTACGAGCAGGCGACGCAACTGCGGGACCGTATCGTCGAGTTGAAGCAGCGGATCCGGGACGCCGCGCACAGCGGCGAGGTCGACGAGGGCCAGCACCTGGAGGTCACCGCCGAGGCGATCGCCGAGGTGGTGTCGCGACAGACCGGGATCCCCGTGGCGAGCCTCACCCAGGAGGAGAAGGACCGGCTGCTCGGCCTGGAGGAGCACCTGCACGAGCGGGTCGTCGGCCAGGACGAGGCCGTACGGGTCGTCGCGGACGCGGTGCTGCGCTCGCGCGCGGGGCTGGCGAGCCCGGACCGGCCGATCGGCAGCTTCCTCTTCCTGGGCCCGACCGGCGTCGGCAAGACGGAACTGGCGCGCGCGCTCGCGGAGCAGCTGTTCAGCAGCGAGGAGCGGATGATCCGCCTGGACATGAGCGAGTACCAGGAGCGGCACACCGTGAGCCGGCTGGTGGGCGCCCCGCCCGGCTACGTCGGCCACGAGGAGGCCGGGCAGCTCACCGAGGCGGTGCGCAGGCACCCGTACTCGCTGCTTCTGCTCGACGAGGTGGAGAAGGCGCACCCCGACGTCTTCAACATCCTGCTCCAGGTTCTCGACGACGGCCGGCTCACCGACTCCCAGGGCCGCACGGTCGACTTCACCAACACGGTCATCGTGATGACGAGCAACCTGGGCTCGGAGGCGATCACCCGCGGCGGGGGCATCGGCTTCGGGCCGGGCGGCGCGGACGCCGACGAGGAGGCGCGGCAGGAGCGGATCCTGCGGCCGCTGCGTGAGCACTTCCGGCCCGAGTTCCTCAACCGCATCGACGAGATCGTCGTCTTCCGTCAGCTGACCGGTGAGCAACTGCGCCGGATCACAGACCTGTTGCTGGAGGACACCCGCCGGCTGCTGACCGCACAGGACATCGCGGTCGAGTTCAGCGACGCGGCCGTCGACTGGCTGGCCGAACGCGGGTACCAGCCGGAGTACGGCGCCCGGCCGCTGCGCCGCACCATCCAGCGCGAGGTCGACAACCGGCTGTCGCGACTGCTGCTCGACGGGCAGATCGAGGAGGGCGACCGGCTGACGGTGGAGGTCGAGGACGGACGGCTCGCGTTCCGCACCGCGCCGCCCGTCCCCGCCGCGGAGCTATGACGCCGGGCGCACCACCTGCGCCGATCCGCCGCCCCGCCGTGTCTTCTCGGCGGCTGCCACCCACTTGCCGTCGGGCAGCCGCTGGACGCCGGTGGCTGCGCCGATCTCGGGGTTGAGCCGGAAGGTGTGGCCGAGGGCCTCCAACTGTTCGGCCACGTCGCTTCCGTACAGGCCGGGTTCGAGTTCGGTCTGGGCGGCGTTGCGCTGGCTGGCGCGGGGCGCGGCGATGGCGTCCACGAGCGGCAGCTTCCGGTCGAGGAAGCCGGTGAGGGTCTGCAGCACGGTGGTGATGATGGTCGCGCCGCCGGGCGAGCCGAGCGCCACGACGGGCTTGCCGTGCCGGTCGAGGACGATCGTCGGCGAGATCGAGGAGCGCGGCCGCTTGCCCGGCCCCGGCAGGTTCGGGTCGTGCACGGCCGGGTTGGCCGGGGCGAACGAGAAGTCGGTCAGCTCGTTGTTGAGGAGGAAGCCGCGGCCGGGGACGGTGATGCCGCTGCCGCCGGTCTGCTCGATGGTGAGCGTGTAGGCGACGACGTTGCCCCACTTGTCGGCCACCGTCAGGTGCGTGGTGTTCTCGCCCTCGTACGTGGTCGGCGCGGCCGTGCCGCCGGCGCCGCAGGGCGCGGGGTGACGGGGGTCGCCGGGAGCGAGGGGGCTGGTGAGGACGGCGTCGTCCTTGATGAGGCAGGCGCGTGAGTCCGCGTACTTCTGCGAGAGCAGTTCCTTGGTCGGCACGTCCTCGAAAGCGGGGTCGCCGACCCAGCGTCCGCGGTCGGCGAGGGCGATGCGGCTGGCCTCGATGTAGCGGTGCAGGTACTGGGCCTGGGTCGCCTTGGACAGGTCGGTGCGCTCCAGGATGTTCAGCGCCTCGCCCACGGTGGTGCCGCCGGAGGAGGAGGGCGCGATGGAGTAGACGCCCAGACCACGGTACGACGTCCTGGTCGGTGCCTGGAGTCGGGTGCGGTAGCCGGCGAGGTCCTTCGCCGACAGCTTGCCCGGGCGGGCGTTCCAGCCCGAGGCCGGGTCGACGGGCGGTTGGTTGACGGTGTCGACGATGTCGTCGGCGATGTCGCCCCGGTAAAGCGCGCGGACCCCCTTCTTGCCCAACTCCTTGTAGGTGCGGGCGAGGTCGGGGTTCTTGAAGGTCGAGCCGACGGCGGGGAGCCGACCGCCGGGCAGGAAGAGCCGGGCGGTGTCCGGGAAGTAGCGGAAGCGGGTCTCGTTGGCGGCGGTCTGGCTGCGGAAGGTGTCGTCGACGGTGAAGCCGTCGCGGGCCAGCCGTTCGGCGGGCTTCAGCAGCGTGCCGAGCTTTCTGCTGCCCCACTTGTCGAGGGCGCTCGCCCAGGTGGCGGGCGTTCCCGGGGTGCCGACCGCGAGGCCGCTGCTGACGGCGTCGGTGAAGGGGATCGGTTTGCCGTTCTCCTGGAAGAGGTTCGAGTCGGCGGTCCGCGGAGCGGTCTCGCGTCCGTCGATGGTGCGCACGGTACGGGACTTGGCGTCGTAGTAGACGAAGTAGCCGCCTCCGCCGATGCCGGCGGAGTAGGGCTCGGTGACGCCGAGGGCGGCGGCGGTGGCGACGGCCGCGTCGACGGCGTTGCCGCCGTTCCTGAGCACCTCGATGCCGGCCGCGGAGGCGTCGGCGTCGACGCTGGCGACCGCGCCGCCGTAGCCGACCGCGACCGGGGTCTTGGCAACGGCCGTTCTCGCGGCGGCGGGTGGGGCCGTGGCTCCCACCGAGACGACGGCGGCCGAAACCGCCAGGACCGACAGTTTCCGCGCGACAGGGCGACGCATCCGTACCTCCAGTCCGGGAACGTCCGCGCAGCGTAACCACATTCGAGTGGCCCCGACAGCCCGCCTCGGGGCACTGTCATACGACTGCCACACCCCGAACACGGGTACGTCACGGGAACGTTCGCCCGCTAGCATGCGCGCCCATGAACGACGACGTGCGCAACATCGTCCTGGGCGTGGTCGCGGCCGGCATCAGTGCCGCGCTCGGCTGGGTGGCCCGCACCTACCTGTGGAAGCGCCGACTCCGGCGCAAGCAGGCGTTCTTCGGGCTGCCGGACAACTCGGAGTCGCTGCTCGTGGTGAACCGGGGCGCGGCCGGCCCCGAGCTCGCGGTGATGCGCTACGACGTGTTCGCGCTGCTCGAACTGGCCGCGCTGATCAAGGACTGCGGCGCGCAGGCGCAGGTCGTCGCGCACGACGTGGCACGGCAGGGCTTCGGTGAGCGCACCGAGTTCTGCGTCGGCGGGCCGGCGTCCAATCGGCGGATGACGGCTCACCTCGCCTCGTTGCTGCCGGGCGTGCGGATGAACGTCGACGCCGAACCAACGCCCGACCGGGGGGCGTTGCAGATCGGCGCCGAACGGTACCGGCTGGAGGCGGGAATCACGGAGTACGTGCTTCTCGCGCGGCTCACCGTCGAGGCGAGCCCGTACAACCGGCCCGTCTTCCTCTTCTGCGGCCAGACGGCCATCACCAACCAGGCCGCGACCCGCTATCTCGCCCGCCATCACGAGCGCCTGCGGCGCAAGCACGGCAACAGCTCCTTCGTGCTGCTGCTGAAGGTCGTCAACTCGCACGCCTACGGCCCGGACGTGGTGGAGGAGGTGGCGGACGTGACGCGGGCGGCGCGGGCGCCGCTGCCCGCTCAGGCGACCGCGGCCCGCCCCTCCCACCGCGCGTCCTGACGCCCGCCCGGTCCGGCCTGACCCGTCGTCGGCACGACCAGCCCGTTGCCCGGCGAGCACAACCCGTCCGGCGCACGGCTGACCTTCTCCTCACCGGCGGGCGACCCGTGGAGCGGGCCGGTTCCGCCGTGCGAGCAGTGATCGCCGACCGTGGCCGGGCGGGTGGAGCTCTCTGGCTGGACTGCTGCCTCTGGGTCCTCGCGGACCGGATGAACGACACATCGTAGTCGAGACGACGGAGTCGGCGGGCACGCTCGGAGCCGATCGGCGGCCCTCGACGCCGAATCACCGCCCGTGGTCACAGGGCGAGTTCACCTGCCGACCCGCGGTGAGCGGCGGGGCGGCGGAGGCGCTCGCGAGAGAGGCCCGGCGGCTGACGCCGTCAGGCCTCCGCCACCTCGCCGTAGAGCTGGGACAGCTCGGGGACGCCGTTCGCCGCCCATTCGTGGCCGGCCGCGACGACGTCGAACTCACGGCCGGACGCCAGCCGTACGAGGGGGCGGCCGCCCGGCCAGACCTGCCACTGCGCGCCGGGGACGGTGCGCACGGTCACCGTGCCGAGGTAGAGCCCGGCGTCGTTGCCGAGCCACGGGAGGATCTCCTCGTCGTCGCGCCAGCGCGGCACCAGCTGGTCCAGGGCCTCGAGGGAGCGCGCGGAGTCGTCGAGGAGGACGCCTTCCCGGGCCGCCAGGGAACGCAGCAGGTCGCATTCGGAGAGCAGTTCGGCGATCCCCTCGGGGTCGGCCGCCGGTGTCGTCTCATCCTGCTTCTTGCGCCTGATGCCCAGGAACGGGATGTTCATGGCCTCAGAGTGACATTCACACCGATGTGCGCACCATAGGGGCGCGCGGGCGACCGCGCCGGGCCGGGACCCCCGTCGCCGCGCGCCGCCGCTCACACCTCCAGGTCGACGACGACCGGCGCGTGGTCCGAGGCGCCCTTGCCCTTGCGCTCCTCGCGGTCGACGTAGGCGTCCTTCACGGCCTTGGCGAACGGCTCGTTGCCGTAGACCAGGTCGATGCGCATGCCCCGGTTCTTGGGGAAGCAGAGCTGGCGGTAGTCCCAGTACGTGAACGGGCGCTCGTACTTCAGGGGGCGCGGGACGACGTCGGAGAGGCCGGACTCGCGCAGCGCGGCCAGGGCGGCGCGCTCGGCGGGAGTGACGTGCGTGGAGCCCTCGAAGGCGGCCGGGTCGAAGACGTCGTCGTCGGTCGGCGCCACGTTGTAGTCGCCCAGCACGGCGAAGGGGCGGCCGCCGGCCGCGTCCCCGGCGATCGCGGCCTTGAGGGCCTCGAACCACTGGAGCTTGTAGGCGTAGTGCGGGTGGTCCACCTCGCGGCCGTTGGGCACGTACACCGACCAGACGCGGACCGGGCCGCAGGTCGCGGAGATCGCGCGGGGCTCGAAAGCGCCCTCATAGCCCGGGTCGCCGGGCAGGCCCTTGACGACGTCCTCCAGGCCGGCCCGGGAGATCACCGCCACGCCGTTCCACCGGCCGGTGGCGTGCACCGCCGCCTCGTAGCCCAGCTCGCGCAGCTGGTCGAACGGGAACTGCTCCTCGGCGACCTTGGCCTCCTGGAGGCAGAGCACGTCCGTGCCGCTGCTCTCCAGCCAGGCCAGGAGCCTCGGCAGGCGGGCGGTGATCGAGTTGACGTTCCAGGTCGCGATGCGCATGCCTCACAACCTACCGGGCGGCACCGACACTCACAGAGCCGTGCTCTCCCCCGGCGCCAGGCGCCGGTGCTCCGCGCCGCCGAGGGCCCCGATCTGGTTGTCGTAGATGGGGCGGGCGAGGTCGGTGAGGAGCGCGTCGTGGATGTCGTAGGCGCGCTGCGGCTTCACCTCGCGGACGTAGTCGATGACTTCGGAGATCTTGCTCCAGGGAGCCATGACGGGGAGCATCAGCGTCTCCACGGCGGTGCCGGGGACGGTGAGCGCGTCGCCGGGGTGGAAGACGCGGCCGCCGTCGATCAGATAGCCGACGTTGGTGATGCGCGGCAGGTCGGGGTGGATGACGGCGTGCAGTTCGCCGTGGACCTGGACGTCGAATCCCGCGGCGGTGAAGGCGTCGCCGTGGCCGACGGTGTGGACGCGGCCCGGGTAGGCGGCGGAGAGCCGCTCCGCGACCGAGCGCAGCGTCCACAGTTCGGTGCCCGGGTCGGCGTCCAGCGCGGCCCGCAGCCGCCCCTCGTCGAAGTGGTCGGGGTGTTCGTGCGTGACCAGGATGGCGTCGGCGCCCTCGGCCGCGTCGGGCTCGCTGAACCCGCCCGGGTCCAGGACGAGCGTGCGCCCCTCCTTCTCCAGACGGACGCAGGCGTGCGACTTCTTCGTGAGCTTCGTGGTCGTCATGTCCTCCATCCTGCCTTCCGGGGCGCGGGGAACGACGCTCACTCGGTGGGCGTGGTCTCCTCCTGGATGACCTGCTGGGCCACCCGGAAGGCGCTGCTCGCCGCCGGTACGCCGCAGTACACGGCGGCCTGGAGCAGAACTTCCTTGATCTCGTCGGGGGTGAGGCCGTTGCGCAGGGCGGCGCGGGTGTGGAAGGCGAGCTCCTCCAGGTGGCCGCCGGCGACGAGCGCGGTGAGGGTGACGCAGGAGCGGGAGCGCCGGTCGAGGCCGGGCCGGTCCCAGATCTCGCCCCAGGCGTAGCGGGTGACGAAGTCCTGGAAGTCGCCGGAGAAGTCGTCGGCCTGCGACAGCGCCCGGTCGACGTGGGCGTCGCCGAGCACTTCCCTGCGCACCTTCAGTCCCGCGTCGTAGGGGTCGGGGCGGCCCATGACCTGCGGCGGCTCGACGAGGCCGGCGGGCGCGATCTCGGCGACGGGGGCGGTCGCCGGCGGGGGCGTGGCGACGGCCGGCTTGAGGGAGACGCCGGGGACGGCGGTCTGTCCGGTGCTGTGGTCGTGGGCGGGCTGCCAGGCGGTGGAGAAGTGCCGCACCAGCAGGTCGGTGACGGCCGCCGGCTGCTCCACCGGCACCAGGTGGGAGGCGCCGGGTACGACGGCGAGGCGGGCGTCCGGGATGCCGGCGACCAGGGTGCGCGCCTCGGCGGGGCCGGTGACCTGGTCGTCGGAGCCGACGAGGACCAGCGTCGGCACGCCGACGAGCCCGAGTTCGGCGCGCACGTCGAACGCGGCGAGCGCCTCGCAGGCGCCGATGTAGCAGCCGGGGTCGGTGGTGCGCACCATCTGCACCGCCCAGTCGGTGATGGCGGGCTGCGCGGCGGCGAAGCCGCTGGTGAACCAGCGGTCGGGTGAGCTGCGGGCGATGGGGTCGAGGCCGTTGGTCCGCACGATCACGCCGCGCTGCCGGAACTCGTCCGCCGTGCCGAACCGCGGGGAGGCGGCGATCAGGGCGAGCGAGGCGACGCGTTCGGGGTGGCGCAGCGCCAGCTCGACGCCGACCGCGCCGCCGAGCGCGCAGCCGGCGTAGCCGAAGCGCTGCACGCCGAGCGCGTCGAGCGTGGCGAGCAGCCGCGCGGCGAGGTCGGCGATGGAGCCCGCGGGGTGGGCGGGGGCGCCGCCGTGTCCGGGCAGGTCGTAACGGAAGATCCGCCACTGCCGCGCCAGCTCGGGGACCTGCCGGTCCCACATGTGCCATGTGGTACCCAGTGAGGGACCCAGGATCAGGACGGGAGCCTCTTCTGGCCCGTCAAAGCGGTATTGCAGGGTGTTCGGTGGTGTCTCGCTCACCCGTCTGAGCCTCTCATCTGTCACGAGATGTCACATCGCCGGGGTGGACCCAGCGGGCCTTGCCCCGCTCCGGTCCTGCCAACGAGAACCCAGGTATACATTCTCCGGCATGCATTTGTGGCCGTGTCGGCAGTGGGCCCTCCGGGCGCGTGCCCTCCTTCAGTCGCTAACGAGCAACGCTTTCCTCTTTGATCACGGCCTCGGCGGTTCAGGAAGCAGCATCGAGTGCTCTTGCCTCTCTGCCGCACCCCCGTGCAGGCCATCCCAAGTGGTGGCGGCTCCGCGAAGATCTTCTACATCCGGCTTGACGTACCACCGCTTGGTCGTCTTTACGTTCGTATGTCCGGCCCATCGCGCGAGGATGTGGTCCGGGACGCCGTTGTTGACCAGGAAGGTGAAGCACGACGAGCGTGCGTCGTAGAACCTGACGCGACGGAGCCCGAGAAGCTCCATAAGCCGGTACGCGCGTCGGCGAAGTTGCTTGATCGTGAAGGCGTCGCCCGCCTCATGCGCCAGCACGTAGCCCGACACCGTGTACGCCTCCCCCAGAGCGAGCCTCTCCTCGGCTTGGAGAGCCCGGAATGCCTTGAGGGCTCCCAGCACCAGCGCCGGCAGCGGCAGATCCCGCTCACCCGCA
Source organism: Streptomyces sp. NPDC088254 (assembly GCF_044740925.1). Lineage (NCBI taxonomy): Bacteria > Bacillati > Actinomycetota > Actinomycetes > Kitasatosporales > Streptomycetaceae > Streptomyces > Streptomyces sp. NPDC088254. Next base: position 379,936 of record NZ_JBIURQ010000006.1, read on the forward strand.
AGAGACTTGGTGTCCTTCTCCACCACGTACCGGTTGCCCATCATCGTGCGCGTGTTGGCAATGACGATCGTGGCGTTCTCCAAGTCAACGTCTTCCCACCGGAGACCGCAGACTTCGGAGCAGTTTCGATTCGGGTGGGGCGGGGTCGTCGGATCGGGGACGACGGTCGCCGTTGACGAGCAGCAGTCGTCGGCCCTCGCACTCGCGCCGCGACGACGACCGCGGCGAGGTCACCGCTGTGAGCCTCCGCCCTCATCGGTGGGTCGGGAAGCTCGTCGCCCTGGCCGGCCGCAGCCGCGATGCCCAGACGCCGCGCGAACGCGGCCTCACTGCGCGCCAGTGCATGACGCAGCCCGTCCCGTAGGTCCGCGTAGCCCGCGGACGCAGTTGTCGTGTCGGCCTCGTTCAGGACTGGCTGCTTCCGAATTACCACGCCCGGATCAACGACCAGTTGCGGATCGTCGCAGTGCACCACATGAGCGATACCGCGCCTCTGCGACGCGGCCCGCCCGATGGTGCCGGGCCAGGTTCACAGACCATCGCGTCGCCCGGGGGCGGTGTTCATCAGCCACGCCAGCGTCCGGCTGACGTCCGACAACGAGACGATTCCGACGAGCCTGCCGTGATCCACGACCAGGGCCCGGTGCTCGGCGCCCGGCTCCATGCGCGGCAGCAGATCGGCCAGCGGACTGTCCGGCTCCACCACGGTGGTCTGCGACAGCGGCACCATCACCTCCCTCACCGTCACGGCGTGGGCCTCGGCCTGCGGCACCTTTCTGGCGCTGTCGAGGGTCACCAGCCCGACCGGGGCCCCGTCGTCGGTCACCGGGAACGCCGAATGCCGGTAGCGGTAGCGCGCATCGGTGATGAAGCCCGCGACCGTGGTGTCCGCGGGAACCGTGAGAGGTTCGGGCGTCATGGCGTCGCGCACCGGGACACCGGCGAGCACGCCGCGCAGCTGGGCCTGCCGTCCCTCGGCGGTGGCCGCCGTGATGAGGAACCATCCGATCAGCGCCAGCCACAGACCGCCGAACGCGCCGGTCCTCATGAACGCGATCAGCCCGAGCGCCACGAGCAGCCACCCGAAAATCCGCCCCGCCGCGGTCGCGCCGGCTGTCGCCCGCAGCCGGTCTCCCGTGCGCCACCACAGGAACGCGCGCAGCAGCCTGCCGCCGTCGAGCGGAGCGGCGGGGACGGCGTTGAAGATCGCGAGCAGGACGTTGATGCCTGCCAGCCACGCCACCATCTCCACCACGATCCCGGACGCGGACACCAGGTCGAGCAGCCAGGCGCAGAGTGTGAACAGCCCACCCAGGAGGAGGCTGACGAGAGGGCCGACGCCGGCGATCCTCAGCTCCGCGCCGGGGCTGGACGCCTCGGACTTGAGCCGGGCCGCTCCGCCCAACAGCCACAGGACGATGTCGTCCACCTCGACCCCGTTGCGCCGGGCCACCACGGCGTGCGCCAGCTCATGTGCGAGGAGGGAGGCGAAGAAGACCACGGCGGCGCAAAGGCCGGCCGCCCAGTACACAGCCCAGGCACGCCCTGGATACGTCTCCGGAAGGCGGCCCTGCGACAGGCCGAGCGCGATGATGCCGAAGATGAACAGGACGCTCCAGTGCACGCCGACCCGGACCCCGGCGATCCGTCCCAGAACGAACTTCGCCCGCACAGCTCTCCCCCTTGCTCGAACCGTCACCTGGCAGACAGCCGTCCCGCTGCGACACCGCCCGCCTCGTGCCGTCGAACGACGGGACGGCCCCAGGGTCACGGGCCAGCGTCCGCCCCTCACCGGCCACATGCCCGTCTTCCGCGACGGTGACGACGCGCTCACGCAACGGCGCGGGCAGGCGGTTCACCAGCACATTGCGCGCTCAGACCTCCCCGCCCAGCACGATCGCCTCGGCACCGCAGCGGCGGACCAACTCGGCCAGCTCACCGGCGATCTCGGTGGCGCCACGCGGCCACTCCGCCGCAGGACCGCTCCAGCGGTGACACCTTTCAGGGGCGACCGCGCTGCTCGGCCACCTCCCCGCCTGGAGGTCCACCTCCAGTTCCTCCGGCTCGCCCACCTCCCGGTGCGCAACGCGGTGCACGGTAACGGCCGCGTAAGGGATGTCCGGCGCGTGCTGGACCGCGAGCGGCATCACGTCGGGCAACGCGCTGAACCGGGCCGCGTCGTGTGCCGGCGGGTCGGACACCTCCTCCACCAGGGCCCGATGGCCTTGGCACGCGATCACCGACTCCGGGTCGGGGATGTCACGGAAGGTGTCCAGGTAGGCGCAGGCATACGGGCCCGGTCGTGCGTCCACAGGGTCGAGAAGGGGCAGCTCCACTATCGCTCCTCATCACGGTGGCCCGTTCACACCATCCAGAACCGCTCCTCCTCCACCTCCACCGGCCACCGTTTGCAGGTGGCCCAACCAGCCTCAGCCCTTCCAGTAGACCTCCCGGCCACCAACTCTGCGCGCTACACGGTGCACCGCCCATTCACAAGGCGCAGGGCATGCGGATCGCATACGCGGGGGAAGATCTGCGGCCTGCGCCGACGGCATGATGCGGCAATCGTCGAGTGCGCCGCGCGTGCCGCGGCGTCCGGCATTCGACGTTGTACTGGTGGTAGGAGCGGTGCCGAACGAGGGGAGCAGCCGTGTCGCCGTCGGCCGTTTCCCGTCTCGCGAAGCCGGAGGCGGTCTTCGAACCGCGACACCGAGTGGGACGCGCTCGTCGCGTTCGCCCGTGACGCACGGCCCGGAGCCGGACTCGGGTGGTGTCGGGACGGCTGCGGCAGGGCGAGACGCACCGCCTGGAGGCACTCACCGCCGCCCTGGGCGGCTTCTGTTTCGGGGCGCCGCAGGCGGCCCGGGCCGAGTCCCTGCGCCGTCTCGGCGACGAACCCGCCCAGTACCCGGGCACGTCGTCACCGAGTCACTGGCCTGGCATGGCATGGCTGGGAGGGCGCCGTCGACGCGCTGCTCGTGCTGGGCGACCGGTAGCCGGTGCCGGAGGTCCTCGACGAGTTCCCCGACCGCGTACGGCAGAGTCCCGCGCTGCCCTCCGTCATCCACAGCGCCTACGAACGAGCTGCCTGAATCCGGCGTCCGTCGAGTGGGCACCGTGGATCGAACGGAGGGAGGCTGGTAGCAGGCGATTACGTACCCCTGACAGCGGTTTTCGATCCCCGAGCAGGCCGCAAACAGGCGGGGTGACCAGCGGATGGGAGTAGGCCCATGAAGGTCGGAGTACTGACCGGCGGCGGTGACTGTCCCGGCCTCAACGCCGTGATCCGCAGTGTCGTCCGCAAGGGTGTCCAGGAATACGCCTTCGACTTCGTCGGCGTACGGGACGGCTGGCTCGGTTTGCTCCAGGGTGATGTCATGCCGCTGGACATCTCCAGCGTGCGGGGGATTCTCCCTCGCGGCGGAACCATCCTCGGCTCCTCCCGCACCAACCCGTTCAAGCACGAGGACGGGCTGCGACGCGTGCAGGACACCCTTGCCACGCACGACGTGGACGCGCTCGTCGTGATCGGCGGCGAGGACACGCTCGGTGTGGCCACTGAGCTGAGCCGGCAGGGGATCCACCTGGTCGGCGTACCGAAGACCATCGACAACGACGTCTCCGGCACCGACTACACCTTCGGCTTCAACACAGCCGTCGGTATCGCGACCGAGGCCATCGACCGTCTGCACACCACTGCCGAATCACACATGCGCGCCCTGGTGGTGGAGGTGATGGGGCGGCACTCCGGGTGGATCGCCCTGCACGCCGGCATCGCGGGCGGCGCCAACGTGATCCTCATCCCGGAGCGCCCGTTCGACATCGATCAGGTCTGTGAGCAGGTGAAGAGCCGATTCAAGATCAACTACGCGCCGATCGTCGCCGTGGCCGAAGGAGCCGTCCCCAAAGAGGGACAGATGATTCTCAAGGATCGGTCGCTGGACGAGTTCGGCCATGTGCGGCTGTCCGGCATCGGCGAATGGCTGGCCCGGGAGATCTCGGACCGTACCGACAAGGATGCACGCACCACGGTGCTGGGTCACATCCAGCGCGGCGGCACCCCGAGCGCCTTCGACCGGTGGCTGGCCACGCGCTTCGGGCTGCACGCCATCGACGCGGTCAAAGACGGTGACTTCGGCGTCATGGTCGCCCTGCAGGGCACCCGGATCGTCCGCCTCCCCCTGGCCGATGCCACAGCGAAGACCAAATTGGTCGATCCGTCGTTGTACGACGAGTTCGAGGTGTTCTTCGGCTGACCGGCCCCGGCGCTCACCCGATCGCTGCCGACCTGCCGATCCGCCACCAGTCCTCTGGTCCGGCCGCTATCCGGCGTACGGTACGACCGCCACCGGGCAGCGGGCATGGTGCAGTACGGCGTGCATGACCGGGCCCAGTCGGCCTTCGGCCGCCTGCGGGTCGGTGCGGCGGCCCACGACAAGCAGGGCCGCATCCCTGGATGCGTTCAAGAGCGCTTCCGCGGGGTGGAGCAGCACGACATCGGTACGGACCGTCACACGGGGGTACTTCTCCTGCCAAACGCGCAGCGCGTCTGAGAGCTGCAAGACCTCCTGGTCCTCCCACGTGGCGCGGTCCTCCCCGGTCACCACCAGCGTCCGCGGAGAGACGGCCTCGGCAGGAAAGGCCCATGCCTGGACCACCCGCAGGAGTGCCCCGCGTGCCGCAGCGGCCGAGAACGCGAAGTCCGCCACCTCACCGACCGGGCGATGCGCGTCGAACCCCACCACGACCCGGGCAGCGCCGCGCGCCGCATGCACCCCTTCACTGAAGGCGCCGGGCCGCTGGGGGACCAACACGACAGGACATGGGGCTGCTGCCGCCATCCGCAGGGCCACTGAGCCGACCGCGAGACCGTCGAAACCGCCTGTTCCCCGTGTGCCGACGACGAGGAGCCCGGCAGCGCGGGCCGCGACGAGGAGAGCCGCGGCGGGGGCGTCATCGGTCTGCTCGCCCCGCACCTCGACATCCGGGTAGCGGTCGCCGAGGTCTGCTGCCACGCGCTCGAGCATCTGCGCACCCATGTGATGCAGCCTGTCCAGGGCCGGACCCGGCACGGTGGCGGGGCCAGGAAGCCGCGGGAAGGCATGGAACAGGCGCAGGGGAACGCCGCGCAGCGCGGCCTCCCTCGCCGCCCAGTCGGCTGCCGCCGAACTGCGTTCGGACCCGTCGATGCCCGCCAGCACAGGGTGACTCATCGTGTCCTCCTTCGCCCGGCCTGCACCTCCGCGGGCGTCACACGGCTCGTGTCTCCTCCACTCCACTGTTCCACGGCAGGATCACTCAGGCGCCCGGACCCGATGCGGGTTCCAGGCAGGTCCTGGCTGCGCGCATCGCAGCCACATCCGTTCAGGGTCCGCAGGACGGCTCACGCGTGTAGTCCCGGTCGGCGGAAGCCCGCTGGCCGTCGGTGGCGCCGACGAACACGATGGACCTGTTGGGCCCACGCTCACGTCAGCCACTCACCGCTCGCCGCCGACGAGCCGGACAAACACCGACACCCGGAGACTGCCGCCATGGAAATGCCCGTCGTGACCGAGTGCGCAGTCGAGGACTGTGCCTACAACCGGGAGCATGGGCACCACTACCGGGCAAGACCGCTGGTGCTCCCGACGGGGAGGGGACAATGGCACGGGGCATGAATGATCACGGCTGTGCCCGCGTCGCTGCTGAAGCCGTCAAGACGTCGGACAGGCGCGTACGAACGGACGTACATGGGTCCGGCGGTTACGGGAAACCCGGGCCTCGCCCCTCGGCATTCCGAACGACCGGAGAGGCGAGCCTATGACCGACATCCAAGCCTTGCTGGGCGACGAGGCCAAGTACCTGCTGGCTCATGCCGCCCAAGGAATTCCCAAGGAAGACCTGGTACTGCCGGGCCATGACTTTGTCGACCGGACCGTGGCCGCAACAGACCGCTCGCCCCGGGTGCTGCGCAACCTGCAGTCCCTCTTCGACCACGGCCGTCTGGCCGACACAGGGTATGTGTCGATCCTGCCGGTCGATCAGGGCATCGAGCACTCCGCGGCATCCGCGTTCGCCGCGAACCCCCGCTACCTCGACCCACGGAACATCGTCGAACTCGCCATCGAGGGCGGCTGCAACGCGGTCGCGAGCACACTCGGCGTGCTGGGGGCCGTGTCGCGGCGCTACGCGCACAAGATCCCGTTCATCGTGAAGCTCAATCACAACGAGCTGCTGACCTACCCGAACCATTACGACCAGATCATGTTCGGCAACGTCGAGCAGTGCTTCGAACTCGGTGCGGCCGGTGTCGGCGCCACGGTCTACTTCGGTTCGGAGCAGTCGGACCGCCAGTTGCAGGAAGCCAGCGAAGTCTTCGCGCGGGCCCATGAACTGGGCATGTTCACCGTGCTGTGGTGCTACCTGCGCAACCCGGCGTTCAAGAAGGACGGCGTGGACTACTCGGTGTCGGCCGACCTCACCGGCCAGGCCAACCACCTCGGCGTGACCATCCAGGCCGACATCGTCAAGCAGAAGCAGCCGGAGAACAACGGCGGCTACACCGCACTGGACTTCGGCAGAACCGACAAGCTCCTGTACGAGAGGCTCACCACCGATCACCCGATCGACCTCACCCGCTGGCAGGTTGCCAACTGCTACATGGGCCGGGTCGGGCTCATCAACAGCGGCGGTGCATCGGCCGGCAAAGGGGACCTCGCGCAGGCCGTACGAACGGCAGTGATCAACAAGCGGGCCGGCGGCACCGGGCTCATCACCGGCCGCAAAGCCTTCCAGCGGCCCACCGACGAGGGCATCGAACTCCTCCACGCCGTCCAGGACGTCTACCTCGACGACAGCATCACTGTGGCCTGACCAGGTCCACCCACCACCATGCTCCGCGTCGTCTACCGAACTGTCTGTGGCCTTCAGGGTGCCGACGGCGGAAGACCAAGCCATCAGGGCGAACGTCGATACGTGAACCGTGGCCCGTGGAGTGGCCCTGTGGCAGGAGCGTGTCGTCGGGGTGAGCCTGGGAGGTACGGCCCACGGGAGGCGTGATGAGCGGTCTGGTTGTGGTGGGAGTGGACGGTTCGGCGTCGAGTCTGCCGCGGTGGAGGCGGCGGCTCAGGAGGCTCGGTGGCGCGGGGCAGGGTCGCGGTTGGTGCATGCGTTCCTCTGGCCCGCGATGCATGTGCCGCCGGGTCCGCTCGAGGACGGTGTGCGCAAGATGGTGGAACCCCTGGTCTCCGAGGCGGAGGAGCGGGCGAGTCCGCCCCGCCGTGCCCCCGCCGGGAGAGACCCGGACCGATTTCGACATCGCCCGGGCCCTCGCCCAGGCAATGAAAGCCGACCTTGGCTGCGCGGCCCCCGCCGACGCCCTCGCCGAGTGCGGACGGCTCGCGCCCGTCTTCGCCGGGCTCTCCCATGACCGACTGGACCGCGAGGGCGCCGTGCCATGGCCCTGCCCGGACCCCGACCGCCCCGGAGAAGCCAAGCTGTACGAGGAACGCTTCGCCACGCCGGACGGCCGGGCCCGCCTCGCCGCGGCCCCCTACCTCCCGCCCGGCGAGCAGCCCGACGACGACTACCCGCTGGTCCTGGTCACCGGACGGCGCTGGGCGCACTACAACTCCGGGAGCATGACCCGGCGCGGCGGCAACCTATCCCTCGATCCAGTCGACTTCCTCGACCTCCACCCGGACGACGCCGCCCGGTACGAGGTGCGGGGCGGCGAGCAGGTCACGGTGGAGAGCCGACACGGCCGAGCCCGGCTCATCGCCCGCGTCAGCGAACAGACAGCTCCCGGCCAGGTCTTCTGCTCCTTCCACTTCCCCGCGAGCGGCGTCAACCGCCTCACCTCCGCCCACGCGGACACCGTCACGTCCTGCCCCGAGTACAAGGTCACGGCCGTCCGCGTGGCCCTGCCGTGACGGCGATGGTCTGAGGCACTCGGCGATGGGTACCGGAACTCCCGTGCTGAAGCCCGGAGACGGGGGCGCCGGGCCGGCGGTTCCGGTCGGGACGCGCGGCCCCACGGTGCAGACGCTGGCGGCGGGCGAGGTCTTCGCCGCGCTGGATGCTTCGCCGCGAGGACTGGCGTCGGCGGACGCGGCGGCGCGGCGGGACCGGTTCGGTCCCAACGAACTGCCCCCCGCAGGGCGACGAGGGCTGTGGCGAGACCTGGCCGGCCAGTTCACCGACCTCTTCGCCGTCGTGCTGCTCGTCGCATCGGCGATCACGTTCCTGGCCTACGGGCTTCAGAAGCCACAGGACGTGGGAACCCTGCAACTGGCCGTGGCGATCCTCGGTGTGGTGGTGCTGAACGCGGCCATCGGCTTCGCACAGGAGTACTCCGCCGAGCGAACGGCGGAGTCGCTCCAGGCCATGGTTCCGCACACCTGCCGGGTGCTCCGCGACGGCGAGCGGCGGGAGTTGCCCGCGCGTGAGCTGGTGCCCGGGGACGTCGTCGTCCTGGAGGCCGGGGACGCGGTGCCGGCGGACTGCCGCCTCGTGGAGGCACACGAGGTCTCCGTCAACAACGCGGCGCTGACCGGGGAGAGCGACGCCGTCGGGCGTACGGGCGACCCGGTGGCGGCCGGGCCGGTGCTCCAGGCCCGCAACTGCGTGTTCATGGGCACCGATGTCGTGGCGGGCGTCGCGAAGTCGGTGGTGTTCGCCACCGGCGCGGCGACCGAATTCGGAGGGATCTTCCGGCTCGCTGCCGCGGCGCCGCGGCAGAAGACTCCGCTGCAGCGTCAGGTGGCCTCGATGGCCCGCAGGGTGGCGGGAATGGCGCTGGCCATCGGAGCCGCTCTGTTCGCGGTGCGCGCGCCCACCGGGCAGCCGTTCGTCGAGACCTTCGTGTTCGCACTCGGGGTCATGGTCGCGCTCGTCCCCGAGGGCCTCCCCGCGACCCTGTCGGTGTCGCTGGCGATCGGCGTGCGACGCATGGCCCGTCGGCACGCCCTGGTCAAACAGCTGCTCGCCGTGGAAACGCTGGGGTCCACCACCGTCGTGTGCACGGACAAGACCGGGACACTCACCCAGGCCGAGATGACCGTCGTGCAGGTGTGGGCCGGCGGTGTGCCGCACGCCGTCTCCGGGGTGGGGTACGCACCTGAGGGCGACGTGGCCGACCCGCAGCCGGTGCGCGGGCTGCTGCGGGCAGCGGCACTGTGCTGCAATGCCCGGCTGGTCCCTCCGTCGGATCGCCAGGGCTGGCGGGTGCTCGGCGACACCACTGAGGGCGCGCTGCTCGTGGCTGCGGCGAAGGCCGGACTCGACCTTGCCGCTGAGGAAGCGGCGACGCCGCGCGTGGCGGAGTACCCCTTCGACTCGCTCCGCAAGCTGATGAGCACCGTGCACCGTGACACCGCCGACGGCTACCACGCGTACATCAAAGGCGCACCGCAGGAGCTGATGGCGCGCTGTACCAGCATCGACTGGAGGGGAGAGCGGCGGCCTCTGACCGATGAGCTACGTTCCGCTGTCACCACCGCGAACGACGAGCTGGCCTCTCAGGGGCTGCGCGTGCTGGCGTCGGCATGGCGGCCCATATCAGGCTCCCGCCCTGGTCAGGACGAGGTCGAGTCGGAGCTGACGCTCCTGGGGCTCGCGGGCATGCTCGACCCGCCACGGCCCGAGGTCAGCGACGCGGTCACCGCCTGCCGACGGGCCGGTATCCGTGTCGTCATGCTCACCGGGGACCATCCGCTGACCGCTGAGGCCGTCGCCCGCCGGGTCGGCATCGTCTCCCGGCCCGCGCCCACCGTGGTGACCGGCGTCCGGCTCGACGCCCTGGACGACAAGGGCCTGGACACGCTGCTGGCCACGCCGGGCGAGCTGCTGCTGTGCAGGGTCAGCCCCGAGCACAAGATGCGGGTGGTCACCGCGCTGCAGCGACGCGGCGAGGTCGTCGCGGTCACCGGCGACGGTGCCAACGACGCACCGGCCCTCAAACACGCCGACATCGGCGTCGCGATGGGCGCCTCCGGCACCGATGTCGCCCGGGAGGCCGCGGTGATGGTGCTGCTGGACGACTCGTTCGCCTCCATCGCCGCGGCGGTGAGGCTTGGTCGATCGGTCTATCAGAACATCCGCAAGTTCCTGGTCTACCTCTTCAGCCACAACATCGCCGAACTCGTCCCGATCCTGGCCGCGACCTTCGCCGGGTTCCCCCTGATTCCCATCAGCGCCGTGCAGATCCTCGCCATCGACCTCGGCTCCGACGTCCTGCCCGCTCTCGCGCTCGGCGCCGAGCCGCCGGAACCCGACATCATGGACCGCCCTCCGCGCTCCCGACGCGAACGGCTCTTCTCGTCCGCCGTGATGGGACGCATCCTCTTCCTGGGCGGCATCCAGGCCCTGGGCGTGACCGCCGTGTTCTTCTGGCACATCCATGCCTCCGGAATCCCGTACCGGGACTTCACCGAGGACGACACCGCCTACCGGGAGGCGATCACCATGGTCCAGGCCGGGATTGTGGTCAGCCAGTTCTTCAACGCGCTCGCAGTTCGCACCGACCGGCAGAGCGTGTTCCGGATCGGGCTGCTGTCCAACCCGTGGCTGCTGGCCGCCGGCTGCTTCGGCATCACCCTGATGGCGGCGATCAGCTACCTGCCTCCACTCCAGGCGCTCTTCAACACCGCTCCGCTGGCCGCCACCGACTGGGCGGTCCTCGCCGCCTTCGGCGCCTTGCTCCTGGCCGCGGAAGAAGCCCGCAAGTGGTGGCTGCGCCGCAGGCCGACGAGTCCGAAAGGAAACGCACGATGAGAGTGATCATTGCGGGCTGCGGCCGGGTGGGGTCCACGCTCGCGATCCAGCTCGTCGCCGAAGGCCACGACGTACGGCTCATCGATCGCTCGGCCAGGACCCGCAGGCGGCTCCCGGCCGGTTTCCCGGGCCACTTCCACGAGGGCAACGGATACAGCCGCGCGGTGCTCGAGGCCGCCGGGATCGAGCACGCGGACGCGTTCGTCGCCGTCACCTCGGGCGACAACAGCAACATCGTCAGCGCGCGGACGGCCAAGGAGACCTACCGGGTGCCGATCGTCCTTGCCGGCATCTACGATCCCCGCCGCGCCGACATCTACCGCGAGCTCGGCATCCCCACCATCGCCAGCGTCCGCTGGACGGTGCATCAGATCCACCAGATGCTGCTGCACCGCCACCTCACAGCAGAACTCACGTTCGGCAACGGCGAGACCCTGCTGGTCCGCTCGCAGCTGCCTGACTACCTCACCGGGCGGCGCCTGACCGAGTTCGACGTCGACGGTGAGATCCGCGTCGTGGAGATCACCCGCGCGGGCCACTCACTCGTACCCGCGCACAGCACCCCGGCCGAGCCCGGCGACCTGGTGACCTTCGCCGTCGCGGCCACCGCGCTCGGCAGACTGCGCGGCTTCCTGGACAAGGAGCTGGGGACATGAGGGCTCTCATCGCCCGCGCCGGACGCCTGGGCACCCAGATCGCCCAGGTCCTGGCCGCCGCCCGCAACGACGTCACCCTCCTCGACATCGACGAGGACCACATCGCCGAGCTCGAAGGCCGCATCCCCGTACGCCTCCTGGCCGGGGACGCCTGCGAACCTGCCTTCCTGGAGCACGCCGGCGCACTCACCGCCGACCTGGTCATCGCCGCCACCGGCAACGACGAGGACAACCTCGTCATCAGCCTCCTCGCCAAACGGCAGTTCACCGTTCCCCGCGTCGCGGCACGCGTCAATGACGCGGAGAACACCTGGCTTTTCAACCAGAACTGGGGAGTGGACACCGCGGTCCCCGTCGCCACCCCCCTGATCTCCCTCATCGAGGAAGCCACCGGCGCCACCGACACCGTCGCCCTGCTGCGCCTGAGCAAAGCGGGCGTGGACGTCATCGAAACCGCCATCACTCCGCAGTCCCGCACCGCGGGGCGCACGCTCGCCGAGATCCCCCTTCCCGCAGGCTCCGTCATCGCCACCGTCATCCGCGACGGCCAACCCACCGTCCCCGCCCCCGAGATGCGACTCCAGCCCGGCGACGAACTCCTCGTCGTCTCCCACGCCGCCACCGAACAGGAGATTCACACCGCCTTCCAGTGACGGCCGTCGCCTCGGCCGAGGGCATGCCCACGTGGTCAGCGGGACGCGCAGACCACCTCGACGAAATGGCCCACCTTCTCCTCCGGCAGACGGCGTGCGAGGTCCGCCTCGCTGATCATGCCGACCAGCCGATGGTTGTCGATGACCGGGAGCCGCCGGATCTTGTGCTCCTCCATGGCCCCCAGGACCCGGTCCGTGTCTGCCTCGGCGTCAATCGTGATCGGCTTGCCCTGCTCGAGCATGCCTGCAGTCATGGTCTTCGGGTCCTTGCCCTTGGCTAGGCACTTCACCACGATGTCGCGGTCGGTGATGATCCCGTGGAGCCGGTCGTCCTCCCCGCAGATCGGGAGGGCTCCGACGTCCAGCTCATTCATCCGGCGTGCCGCGTCCTCCAGCGTCTCGTTCTCCTGGATGCAGGTGGCACCGGTGTGCATGATCTCCCGTGCTGTGGTCATGGCCGTCTCCTTCGAGCCTCGCGGTCTGCGTCGCAGTCGCCAGGACGCCCCTTGGAGCCGGGCCCGCCCCGACTGCTACCCCCTACGACCAGTCTGGTTTGCCCGCAATCGATCCGCATTCGGGGAAAGCGGCCGCCCGTCGGCCCACGCCGCCGTCCCGGCACACCGGCTAATTTGAACAAGCTGGGCACAGAGGACCGGGCTCGGGTGATCGATGCGAACGAGCTCGTCGGAATCACTCGCCGCCGGACATCAGTCGCACCCTGACATGGACGATCCGGCTGGCCGCTCCACCAGGGTTCGGTCCGACGGGGCGCCGCCAAGTCCTCGGCCCTCACTTTCCGGCCCCTCTGGTGCTCTCCCCCAGGGTTTGGGCTGCCCAGCGGCGCCTCACGGCGTCTTCGTGCTCGCTCTGCTCCAAGGCGAGTTCGACGCGGGCGAGCGCTGTCTCAAGGCAGGAGATCCAGTGGATGTCGCACCGACCTGGCCTCTTCCACCCAGGCCACGGCATTGGCTGTGCGGGGGCGTCCCCCTGCGACAGGTGGGACACTGGCCGGGTAGGTGACCGGCCGTGTTCTTCGGGAGGTTGCCGTGAGCGACTTCGACCATGAGGCTGCGGGGAAGGAAGCCCGTCGCGTCGCGCCGCGCCGCTCCTGGACACCGGAGGAAGAGCACCGCCAGGACGCGCTGCAGCGCTATCTCGGTGCCCTTGCCTCCGTCGCGGCGGCAGAGGTACGGGCAGGTCTACCAGCAGCAGGCGAGGCAGACACGGCACCGACTCGCCCCCGCCAGGACCGCGAACAGGCAACGGAAGCGCCACTCGTGCGCGACGTCATGCGCGTGCCGGCTGTCTCGGTCCCCGGCGACATGCCGTTCCTGGACGTCGCCCGCACGCTCTCCCGTGAGCACCTGAGCGCCGTTCCCGTCGTCGACGCCGAGGACCATGTGGTCGGAGTGGTGTCCGAGTCCGACCTCCTCGCCAAGGCCGCCGTCATGGCCGCCCCTCACCGGCCCGGTCCGATCGGCAGGCTCCGGGAGCACCGCCTCCACGAGAAGAGCCGGGGCGAGACCGCGACCACCCTCATGACCCACCCGGCGGTCACCGTCCACCCGGGGGATCTGGTCGCCGACGCGGCTTGGACGGCCGCTCGCTCACGCCTCAAGCGGCTTCCCGTCACGGACCACCACGGTCGGCTGGTGGGTGCGGTCAGCCGCATCGACCTGCTCCAGTCGCTCATCCGCAACGACGCCGAGATCCGCGAGGAGATCAAGTCCCGGATCCTCCGGCGCGAATTCCTCCTCGACGTCGACTCCATCGAGGTGACGGTGGAGAACGGCGTCGTAACCGTAGCCGGGAGGCTGGACAAGACACTCGTCCCAAAGCTGCTCGAGGCAATCCGGGAGACCGACGACGTGGTCGACGTGGTCGACGACCTCAGCCCGAGTTGACCGGGGCTCAGCACAACCGCTCCGCCCAGGCAGAGCGGGAACATCAGCCCCCCGGGCCGCTGGGTTCCACCGAGGCGACGTGCCGTTGTCGCTCCGGCCACAGGCGCGTCTGGACACGCATTACCACATGGCCGAGGCCGGACAACGCGCAGGCGATCGCAAGGTCGGCGAGCGACAGCGGTTCCGTACCCAGCAGTTGCCGCAGCGCGGGCAGATAGACACCGGCCGCCTGCAGGCTCAGGGCCACGCCTACGGCGACCAGCAGGAACGGGTTGGCCAGACTCCCCGGGCGGGCGCGGGAACCGAGTGCCACGCCGAGCTGGGTCGCGCCGAGAACCAGGAAGATCATGGACTGCCAGGGTCGGCCCGTCTCCCGGGCCCACACCCCGGCCACCAGGGTCACCGTGGCGACGAAAGCGCCCATGAACAGGATCCGCGGCCACAGACCGGTGCCCAGCACGCTCTCCTCGGGAGGCCGGGGCGGGTGGCGCATCGCGTCCGGAGCGACAGGCTCCGCACCGAGCGCGACACCGGGCAGGCCGTGCGTGAGCAGGTTGATCCACAGGATCTGCGCGGGGAGCAGCGGCAGCGGCATCCCCAGGAAGGGGCCGAGGAGCATGACCAGGATCTCGGCAGTGCCCCCGGCGAGTGCGTAGAGCAGAAAACGGCGCACATTCGCGTAGACCCGGCGCCCCTCCTCCACAGCCGACACGATCGTGGCCGGGTTGTCGTCGGCCAGCACGAGATCGGCCGCCTGGCGTGCCACCTCGGTGCCGCGCCGCCCCATGGCGACACCGATGTCGGCCCGGCGCAGCGCCGGGCCGTCGTTGACGCCGTCCCCGGTCATCGCCACCACGTGCCCCGCACCGCGCCACGCCTGGACGATGTCCAGCTTCTGTTCGGGCGTGGTGCGGGCGTAGACGCGTACGCCGGTCAGCTCGCCCGCCGTGCCGTCCCGGATCCGCTCGCCGGTGGTGACCTCCTCGTCCCCGGAGGCGATGCCCAGGCGCTCGGCCACGGCCCGTGCGGTCAACGGGTGGTCGCCGGTGATGAGTACGAGAACGATGCCGGCCTCTTTGCAGGCGGCGATGGTCGTCCCCGACGCGCTGCGGGGCGGGTCGAGGATGCCGACGAGCCCGAGCAGCGACAGGCCCGACTCCCACGTCCCGGGCGGTTCCGCTGGTGCGTCATGGTCGGCCGAGGCGACAGCGAGCACTCGGTAACCGCCGCGTGCCAGCACCTCCGCCTGAGCCGCCGCTCGGGCGACCAGGTCCGGGCCGTCGGCCAGAATGTACGGCTTGAGCAGCGATTCCGGCGCTCCCTTGCAGGCGACCCGCACTCCGCCCTCCGGTCGGCGGTGCACGGTTGTCATGCGTTTGCGGCCGCTGTCGAACGGGATCTCCTCCATCCGTGGCAGTTCGCGGTCCAGCGTCGTCCGGTCCAGCCCCAGGCGGGCCCCGGCCGCGAGCAGGGCGGCCTCCGTGGGATCGCCCAGCGCGTGCCACTCCGTGGAGCGGTCCGACGGGGTTTCCAGCGCCGCGTCGTTGCACAGCATCGCGGCACGCAGCAACGCCGCCAGATCGGGCGCATCGCCTGCGGTGACTGGCTCACCGTCGCGGACGACCTGGCCCTCGGGTTCGTAGCCCGTACCCAGGACGGCGGCCTCTCCGCGCGGCGTCCACAGCCGTTCGGCGGCCATCCGGCCTTCGGTCAGGGTGCCGGTCTTGTCGGTGGCGATCACGGTCACGGAGCCCAGGGTCTCCACTGCGGGCAGCCGGCGGACGATGGCGTGCCGGTCCGCCATCCGTCGTGCTCCCAGTGCGAGAGCGAGCGTCACCACGGCGGGCAGGGACTCCGGTACGGCCGCGACGGCAAGGCTGATAGCCGCCACGATCATCGGCTCCACAGGCTGCCCGCGTACCAGCCCGAGTGCGAGGACCAGGGCACACAGCACCACGATGACGGCCGCCAGAACCCGGCCGAACCTCGCCAGCCGACGCTGCAACGGCGTCAGGCCGGGCGCCGCACCCATCAGGGACGCGATCCGCCCGAGCGCGCTGTCCGCCCCGGTGCCGGTGACCACAATGCGGCCCCGCCCCCGGACGATGACCGTCCCGGCCGACACCGTGCCACGCGACGCGTCAGGGTCAAGAGCCTTCTCCACCGGAACCGACTCGCCCGTCAGCGAGGACTCGTCCGCCAGCAGCAACGCGGCGGCCAGTACGTCTCCGTCCGCGGACACGATGTCGCCTTCGGTCACCAGGACCAGATCACCGGGCACCACATCGACAGCCGGGATGGAGCGTTCCTCTCCGTCCCGCACCACCCTGGCCGCAGGCGCACTCATGGCGGACAGGGCCAGGACCGCCTGCTCTGCCCTCACCTCCTGCACCACGCCGACCACGGTGTTCACCGTGATCACGAGCAGGATCACGGCGGCATCGGAGAGATCACCGGTGGCGATCGTCAGAGCGGCGGCCACCAGCAGCACCAGGATCAGCGGATCGCGCAACTGCTGCAGAACCCGCCGCCACACCGGGGCTCGCGGCTCCGGTGGGACCTCGTTGGGCCCGTAGCGTGTCAGCCGATGCGCGGCCTCGGCGGACGACAGCGCGGTCTCGGAACATGTCGTGCCCTGGACTTCGCCGGTGTCCGCGTCAGGCCCCCGGCTGTTCCGCTGCTCGCTCACGCGCCCAGCGGAGCTTGTCCGCTGTCTGCCATCAACCACTCCCGTCGTACGCAGAACCACCGACCCGGAAGACCGGTCTGCTCTTGTCAGAGTGCCACCGCGAAGGCCGACCATCGATGACTGGCGGACCGACGCGCTCACCGGAGCGGACGGAGGGGTGTCGCACAGCTACGGGCACCGGCAAGCTGCTCACTGCGTGAGGCTGCGCCCGTGGTCGGCGGCGTACGCGGCGAAGACTTCCGTCGGCGTTCCGCCGGTGTGCAGAAAACGCTGATCAAGGATGGTGGCAAGGTCGTCGAGCGCGCCGGCGAGCACGTCGCCCGTCAGACGCACATCCGGCCGCCGGGCAGCCTGCCCGCGCTGGGCGAGGTCAGAGGCATAGCCGACCGTGGCCGCCAGGGACGCGCGGTCCTCCCCGTCATGGAAGTAGTACGCCTCGGCGTACTGGGTGAAGTCGCTACGGACCCGCACCACCTCGGTGGCGAGGCTGTCCAGCATCAGAGCCCCTACAGCGCAGTCGAGCTGCCCGGTCGTCGGGTCCGACTGGCGGAGGAGAGCCAGCCGGATCGCCAGGACCCTTCTGCGCGTCAGGGCCGGGTAGATTTCGAGGACCCAGGAGACGGTGGCGGTCAGAAGGGCGAAACCGACGAGGGCTTCCAGCGGCGCAGCGATGCGGAGCCAGCCTTCGGCCGGCACGACGTCCCCCAGTCCGAGGGTGGCGACCGTGACGAGAGACAGGTAGAGGGCGTCGAGCAGGTCCAGCTGCTGCGATGGCTGCGAGCCGCCGGTGAAGGCGAACGCCTCCGGCATGTGGGGCCAGTACACGATGGCCCAGCCCAAGATGATCGTGGCAGCCCACATGCCGACCACCGTCACCATGGCGAGCGGCCCGACGAGCCCGGCCACGCGCCTGCGCGCCCGTAGATGATGGGACAGTCTCCACAGTGCAGTCATGACGAGTCGGCTCAGGCCGCCGTGGCGGGTGGGGTGCCAGAGGGTGTGGAACAGGTCTCGCAGGGCGGCCATGACCAGCCCGGCTCCTACCAGTGAGACCAACCAGTCCATGCATGTCTCCCACGGCCTGTTCCGTGGAGCGGCCTGCGCGGCGCCAGGAGCGAAGGCCACCGCCCTGCCGCCCGAGTCGGCCCTGCTCTCGGAGCCTAGGCCGAAGACCGATACCGCAGAACACCGACTCGCCGCGCTCCCGGGACTGGGTGAAGACGGTCATGGGCGACCTCCCGGCACCCACTCACACAAGACCTCCACGTCCGGCTCGTGTGGCGCGCCGGACGGCTCACCCCTCCGGCAGCAGGAGCGTGCAGGTCTCTCCCGGTGCGACGGTGACGGCCCGGTCGGGCAGGACCACACGGATCGGGGACTCCTCCGAGTCGGGCACACCGATCCCCAGCTGTCCGCTGCTCAGCCGGACGCTGACGCCCCAGTGGCCGCGGTAGCGCAGTGAGAACCCGTACTCCGACAGCGCGGGAAGCGGCACGGGGTCCAGCCGGAGAGCGTCCTCGCGGGTCTCCAGCCCGGTCAGGCCGCGCTGCACCAGATCCAGCGTCCCGGCCATGGCTCCGAGGTGGATGCCTTCACCGGTCGTGCCGCCCTGGAGGTCGGCGACGTCCTGTTCCAGGGCTTCCTGGCAGTACGTCCACGCCTCGGCCTGTCTGACCCGTGCGAGGACCCAGGCGTGGACCAGGCCGCTGAGGGTGGAACCGTGGCTGGTGCGCTTGAGGTAGTAGTCGACGGTCCTGCGCCAGAGCTCGTCGTCCACGTCGTAGCCGAGGCGGCGGAACAGGTCCCGCAGCTCGGCGGGCGAGAAGAGGTATCCGAGCATCAGCACGTCGGCTTGCTTGGAGGCTTGGTAGCGGTTGACGGCGTCGCCCTCGGCCTCGAGGATCCTGTCCAGCCGCCGGATGCTGTCGTAGCGTGCGCGGTAGGCGTCCCAGTCCAGCTCGGCGAGGTCGCCGTAGCCGTCGAACTGGCTGATGACGCCCTGGTGGAACGGAACCCGCAACCGCCGGGAGATCTCCTCCCATTCCGAAAGTTCGCCGCTGTCCAGCTGGATGCGCTCGAACAGTTCCTCTCGGCGCCATGCGGGCAGGCGCCGTACGAGGTCGAGGGCGCGGCCGAGGACCCAGGCGGCGGTGACGTTGGTGTACGCGTTGTCGTCCAGGCCCGGCCGCGCGGCGTCCGGGTAGCTGTCGTGGTATTCGTCGGGGCCGACCACGCCGCGGATGCGGTAGCGGCCGTGTTCGGGGGCGAACTCGGCGCTGTCCGCCCAGAAGCGGGCGATCTGCAGGAGCATCTCCGCGCCCTTGGTGTGAAGGTACTCGGTGTCGCCGGTCGCCTCGCAGTACTGCCACACGTTGTAGGCGACGGCCGAGCCCACGTGGTGCTGGAGACGGGAGTTGTCCGGCAGCCAGCGGCCCGAACGGGGGTTGAGATGCAGCTGCTGGGTCTCCTCACGCCCGTCACTGCCGGACTGCCACGGATACATGGCCCCGGCCCGGCCAGCCGCGCCGGCCGCCCGGCACGCCTGCGGCAGGCGGCGGTGACGGTAGTTCAGCAGCGCCCGCGAGACCTCCGGGAAGTGCAGGTTCAGATACGGCAGTACGAAGAGCTCGTCCCAGAAGACGTGGCCCCGGTACGCCTCGCCGTGCAGGCCCCGGGCCGGCACCCCCACGTCCAGCTCCGCGGTGTGTGGCGACAGTGTCTGCAGCAGGTGGAACAGGTGCAGGCGCAGGACACGGCCCGCTTCCCCGGGCACCTGGATGTCCGCGCGGCGCCACAGCCGCTGCCACGCCGCCACGTGGGAGTGCAGGAGCGCCGGGAAGTCCCCAGCTGTGGTCACCCGGTCGAGCGCCGCGCCGAGCGGGTCACCGATCGCCAGGTCATGTGCGGTGTGCAGGGCCACGGTCTTCTCCACCACGGCGGACCGGCCCGGATCGATCGGTAGCACCAACCGGTGGACGGCACGGTGGCGAGACGGCCGAAGCTCGGACAATGTGGGCACTTGCCCAACGACGACCGTACGCGCCGCCATGCTGATACCGATGTCGGAGCTGCTCGTCCGGCAACGCAGCCACGTCGTATCGGTCCCCGCCTCCCCCGTCCGTACCTGGCCCAGGTGGTTCCGGTTGAGGGACCGGTAACGGTAGACGTTGTTGTTGGTCACGTCGCCGTCGAGGACGGACTCGACCTCGACCTCGCCCGCCCACTCCTCGGACGTGAACACGGTCCGTAGCGCGGCCAGATGAGGATCTGCCATGTCCAGCAGGCGACTCTGCTCCACGCCCAGCATGCCTGCCTCGTCGTCCCGGTACCGGAACGTGCGCGTCAGTGTGGCACGGCGCAGATCCAGGGTGTGCTGGTAGTCGAACAGTTGCCGCGCGTCGGGAGAGAACCACGGGCCCACCGATCCGTCGGCGGAACGGAGACGGAACCGCAGGAGCAGCCAGTTGGGGAGATTCACCAGGTCCTCGTTGACCACCCGTCGCCCCGACACCGTTGACTCCAGGCGGTTGTAGACCCCGGACGCGTAGGTGGCCGGGTAGTGCACCAGGCCCGCCCTGCTCTCTGGCACCGCGCCGCGCGTGGCGAAGTAGCCGTTGCCGAGCGTGCACAGCGATTCGCGCAACCGCTCGGCAGCGGGGTGGTATCCCTCGTACTCCCAGGTCCACTCCGACATCAATCGCCCTCGCCTTCTCCCCTCACTAGATGTGCAGGAGCGTGCGACGCGCGCCGGAATTCAGATCCGTTGCGGGACGACGGCCACCGGGCACTCGGCGTGATGCAAGAGGGCGTGGGCGACCCTGCCGAGCTGCAGACCGACGTGACCGTACCGCCTCACCGCACCCACGACCACCAGGTCGGCGTCGGCCGACACGTCCAGGAGGACCTTGTGGGCGGGGCCTTCAAACGCTTGGCGCAGCACATCCACCT
This sequence comes from Streptomyces sp. NPDC088254, assembly GCF_044740925.1. NCBI lineage: Bacteria > Bacillati > Actinomycetota > Actinomycetes > Kitasatosporales > Streptomycetaceae > Streptomyces > Streptomyces sp. NPDC088254. The sequence goes on from NZ_JBIURQ010000006.1 coordinate 400,538, forward strand.
CTGGGTTGTTGCGCACGGCGTCACGCAACGCGTCGGTGAGGAGGGCGGAGGCCCGTTCCTCGTGAGCAACGGCGGAATCGTCCTCGATCAGGGGGCTGTCCACGTGTCTATGGGCGGGTCGGCGCCAGGCCCGTACCGCATGCAGAGCGCAGCCGCGCGCCTCGGCCTCGCGGAAGGCGAACCGCAGGGCGGCCGAGCCCTCGGTGGAGTCACCGACGCCGACCACCACCCGGCCGAAGGAGCCCTGCCGGTTCCGCTCCCCGCCACGGACCACGATGACCGGGCACACGGCGCGGGCTGCCACAGTGAGGCTGACCGACCCCAGCAGCAACCCGGCGACCTCGCCGCGGCCGCGAGAGCCCGTGACCAGGGCAGAGGATTCATGTGCCGCGTGCAGCAGCACAGACACGGCGTCGTCAGGCAGCACCTCGCTCGACACCTTCACCTCTGGATTGCGCAACAGGGCGCGTTCCGCGCAGGACGCGACGATGTGCTCGGCCATGACCTCCTCGGCCGGACGGTCGGTGCTGAAGGACGGGCGGCTTCCCTCGTACCGCTCCCACAGGGAGGCGTACACGAGCCGCAAGGGCAGCCCGAGGCGCGCCGCCTCGTCCACCGCCCAGTCCACGGCCTGCAGGCTGGAATCCGATCCGTCGACACCCACGACCAGCGGGAGCTCCATGGTCCACACCGCCTTCCTGCCCGGCCACCGCGAGAACCCCTGTGAATACCGTCGCACCGCCCCGGATCCATCGCGACACGTGGACGGGCTCTCGGAGGGAGGGCTCGGCCCGGGTTGCACCGTGCCGATTTGCGACGATCGTGGAGTCATGCGCCGGGAACACAGCCCTGGGTGCCACTCGGCATCGCCGCCACGGTCTTCGCACTGGCCTGGGTCCGTCGTCCTGTCGACCGGACGCGAGTCGGGACTCCCGCCGACGAGACCAGGCACCGCGTAGTGAGACGGCTGTGACGGGATACGAGCCCACCTCCGCTTCGAGATTCGAGGTCATGGAGAAGGGAAGGCCATTGTGGTTGCGAGGACCGGCGTCTTCGGCGCCCTGACCAAGGAGCATCGCGAGCAGCTCATGTCACTCGCTCGCGAGGTGTCCTTCGAGATCGACGAGCGCATCTTCAGCGAGGGCGCCACGGCCGACCGCTTCTGGATCATCCACACGGGCACCGTCGCTCTCGACGTGCACGTGCCCGGTCGCCGCGCAGCGGTCGTGGAAACCCTCAGGGCGGGGGATCTGCTGGGCTGGTCGTGGTTCGTCCCTCCCCACCACTGGCACCTGGGGGCCCAGGCCAGCAGCCCGGTGCGCGCCTACGAGTTCGACGCGGTTGCGGTCCGTGAGCTGTGCGGGAAATATCCGGAGCTGCAGCACGAACTGTGTACCTATGTCTCCGGAGTGATCGCGGGCCGGCTCAGGTCCGCCCGGGTGCGACTGCTCGACCTGTACGCGCCCCACGGCGCAGGCGAAGTGCCCTGACAAGGCGAGACGAGGAGGCCCGAAGTGACTGAGACCCCGCACATCGTGAGCGACGTGATGACGCATACGGTCGTGGCCGTCGGACGCCACGCACCCTTCAAGGAGATCGTGCAGACCATGGAGCAGTGGAAGGTCAGTGCCATGCCGGTGCTGGAGGGAGAAGGGCGCGTCATCGGCGTCGTCTCCGAGGCCGATCTGCTGCCCAAGGAGGAGTTCCGCGACAGCGACCCGAGCCTCTTCGAGCAACGCCGGCGCCTGTCCGATGTCGCCAAGGCGGGGGCCGTGACAGCCGGGGAGCTCATGAGCACCCCCGCGATCACGGTCCACCCCGACGCCACCTTGGCCCAAGCGGCCAGGATCATGGCCGTCAGGCACGTCAAGCGACTGCCCGTGGTCGACGACCTGGACATGCTCCAGGGCATCGTCAGCCGTGCCGATCTCCTGAAGGTCTTCCTGCGGTCGGACGAGGACATCGAGGAGGAGGTCCGACGCACCGTGGTGTCCTACCTCTTCCCGGCCTTCAGCCACGCCATCCACGTGAACGTCCACGAAGGCGTCGTCACCCTGCGCGGACACATCCGCGACACCTCGCTCATCTCCGTCGCCGTGCGCCTCGTACGCGCCATTGAGGGCGTCGTGGACGTCGATCCCCAGCTCACCAGCGAGTCCACCACTCCGGCCGGCCCTGGGGGCGGGCAGTAAGGTCGAACCCGGCACGCACGCGGAAGATGAGGAACCGACCAGTGCCCCTCCCTCACCGCTCGGCCGGAGTAATACGGCGCCCGGTGATGCGCGTTGGCTGGATCGACACCCACATCTCGCGTCCACCCCCTGACCATGGCTCGGTGTGGGCACGATCTACCAGCTTCCGCACCTCGTCAGGTTCGGTGACCACCTGCGCGGGTCCGACGACGAGCACGCTCCAGCCCTCGCTCATGGCCTCATCCACATGGTCGACCTCGAAGGCGACCTCCGATCCCACGGCCGCCGCCGGGACCGAGTCCGGCGCGGTCCGGAACGCGATCGCATCGTCGACAACCTCGTAGTTCACCGGCACCACCGCCGGGCCGCGCGGCGTCGACACCGCGACGCGCCCCACCCCGTGTGTGGAAAGCCGGGCACGGCATTCGTCGGGGCCGAGGTCCAGCAGATGAGGATGAAGGAGCGCCTGGCCCTGACCAGGTGGCAGATCGACGCCGCCGCCGCGCAGAGCGACGATAGTGGTGCCCAGCGCGTCGGCCAGGCTGATGAGACTGGCCGTGGTCGGGTTGGCCGGCCGTTCTTCGACATACGCCAGATATGCCGGTGCCATTCCCGCGCGGCGGGCCGTCTCCTCCCGGGTCAGTCCTTGGCGTGTGCGCTCGGTGGCGACGCGGCGCCCGATGTCACCGGGATTGGCCGGCCTGCCCAGCGGGGTTCCGCGGGCCTCGGCACTTCTCTGCCCGCCTGGCTGTTCCGTGCGTGGCCGGGAAGGCTCGTGTGCACTCCCGGGACCGTGCTCGATGTGATGGATGTGTGCGTCGGGCCCGGGAAAGACGAGGGTCACCTCATCCGTGTCCGACCAGCGCACATCGTAGGGAGGCGTTCCGTCCTCGTGGTGGAGTCCGACAATCTCGCCGTCGCGCCTGGTGACGCCGGTGGCAGGGCTCACGACCACGAGTTGATCGCCGAGTTGAGCTCGCATGATCGCCGCCGTTTCCTCAGAATGCTGCTGTAACCCAACGTCCCACGCGCGGCGTGCCGCCGCACGGGGACGAGAACCCTGTGATCCGGCTAGCCGGACGGCCAGTGCGCCGGCCTCATCCCCTCGCCACTGGCTGTCTCCGCCCGGAAGGGAAACGTCAAGCGACTGCCCGTGGTGGACGAGACGGACCGACTGCAGGGCATCGTCAGCCGCGGTGACCTGCTGAGGATCTTCCTGCGTCGTGACGATGCCATCCGCCACGAGATCACGGGGGACGTGCTGCGAGGGACCCTGGGGCCTGTCGCCTCGGACGTGACGGTCGAGGTTCGCGAAGGACGCGTGAACCTCGGTGGATCCGTCGAGGTCAGAACCCTGATCCCGGTGATCGAGCGGCTGTGCCGGAGCGTGGACGGCGTGGTCTCTGTCGCCGAGCACATCGCGTACCGAGCAGACGGCTCCCGGAGTTCCCCCACGGGCACGTGAGGGCAGCACAGGACCCCGGACTCGGAGCGACGAGGTCTCACGCCGGCCTGACCACGTCCCAAGGAGGGTGCCCGGCATCGCCCGGCTGCCCGTCGCGCCCGTAGCACCTGCTACGGAACAGACCCTGAACGCGCACAGCCTCTGACTGTTCCCGCCCCTGACTCAGCCGGCGATCTCGATACGATGCGCTTCGGCCTTCTCGGCCTTCGGAACGCGCACGGTGAGAACCCCGTTGGCCAGCTCGGCGCTGATGTGCTCGGTGTCCGAGTTCAGCGGCAGACTCGTGCGGTAGTCGAACTCCCCGATGTGGCGGGCGCGCCGCCGGGCCACGCCGGTGCGTTCCTTCTCCTTGATCTCGCCGTGGACATCGATCTCGGAGTCGGTGACCTCCACGGTGATGTCGTCCTTGTCCACCCCGGGAACCTCCAGCTCCACCAGGTACGCGTCCTCGGTGTCCTCGATGTCGGCCAGCGGCGCCCATGTCCCGACGGTGCCGAGTTCGGCGCCACCAGGAAAGGCGGACTGCATGAGCCGGTCCATGCGAGTGTGCAGGTCCTCAAGCTCGCGAGAGAGGTCCCATACCGGGAGAGCGCCCCTCCCATGGTGTTGGTGCGCAGGCAGCGTCATCGGTCATCCTCCTTGCATCTGATCCCGCAACGACCAGCCGGTCTCCGGGCGATCCCTCCGCTCGGTCGAGGCCGCGCCCATGCCCTCGATGTCACGCTCAGCAACGTCCACCAGCTGCCGGCCGAGGTCGTGCAGAGCCCTGCCCGCCGCCAGCTCGTCACCGATCTCCGGCACGTCCGTGTCCACGGGGTTCCGGTGCGCTTCCCCGTGCCCGGTGAGCTCCGTGGTCCCGGTGTCCAGCACCACACGTGCCTTGGTCGTTCCCTCCTCCTCGAAGAGGTAGAGGCGAACCTTCCATTCCACGGTATGCGGCATCACTGTCCTCCTCATCTCGGTACAGAGCGCTGTGATCCAGTTGCGCTCCGCTCGTGATTGCGCAGGTCGGCGGATGAGGCCAGGACCTCGTCTTCGATACGGCGCCGGACCTGATCGGCGAGGACGGTCAGCTGTCCGGAGATCGTCGCCCGTGGTGCGAGGGGCGCCCGCATGCGGCGTGCCGCGGGCGGGAGACCGGCCAGGTCGGCAGCGAACCTCTCCCCGCTCTCGTCCAGAGTGGGGCGCTCGACGGTGCGCCTCCCGTTCTGCATCACCGTCTCCAGCAGCGGTACGCCCGCCCCCGGCGGCTGCTCGTCACGGAGCCCGATCACGTCCGCATATCCGGGATGGCGGAACACCTGCTTCCGCCCGGGAGCGGTCACCTTGGCCGAGGAGAGCTTCATCACCGGCCGGCCGTCGTACTCGACCATCTTGTAGGCGGAGTCCAGGAACGGGGCGTCGGCCGACACCCCGACACGGGTGCCGACGGCGTAGACGTCGATCGGTGCTCCGGAGCGGACCAGTTCGTCCACGGCGTACTCGTCGAGACCGCCGCTGGCGATGATCCGTACGTCCGGCAGTCCCGCCGCGTCGAGGAGGGCGCGTGCACGCAGCGCCAGGGCTCCCAGGTCGCCGCTGTCCAGCCGTACGCCCGAACCGGGCCCACGGGCCGCGTCGTCGAGGTCTCGCAGCACGCGGGCCGCGACGTGGACCCCCTCCTCGGTGTCGTAGGTGTCCACCAGGAGCGTCACCGGGCCGGGGTGGGAGCGGGCGAAGGCCCGGAAGGCCGCCTCCTCCGTGCCGAACGCCTCGATGTACGAGTGGGCCATCGTGCCGACGGCCGACAGCCCTTCGGCGGTGGCCGCGGCGACATTGCTCGTCCCGGCGAATCCGACCATCGCACTCAACCGGGCTGCCTGCAAGCCGGCTTGGGGGCCGTGGGTGCGTCGCAGGGAGAAGTCCACGACCGGGTGTCCCGCCGCGGCCAGGACGCATCGTGCGGCCTTCGAGGCGATCGTCGTCTGGTGGTTGACCTGGTTGAGCACGTAGGTCTCCACCAGCTGGGCCTGCGGGAGCGGAGCGGTCACCTCCAGCAGCGGCTCTCCCGCGAGGACGATCCGCCCCTCCGGCACAGCCCGCACCTGACCGGTGAACTCCATGCCCAGCAGCGGGGCCAGATCGCGTGGAGGCCGGTGCAGTGCCGAGGCGAAGGCATCGACGTCCTCGGCGTCGACCCGGAAGCCGGACAGGAAGTCCAGCGACGACTCCAGGCCGGCGGCCACCAGGAAGCCGCGGTCGGGCGGCATCTCGCGGACGAACAGGCTGAACGTCGCCGGGCGCGTCATCCCCTCCCGCAGGTACGACATCGCCATCGTGACCTCGTACAAGTCGGTGGTCGTCGCATCGGACATCTGCGTCACCTCCTGGACGACGCCCCGGAGCCCGGGCCTGTCATCTGCGGAACCGCGTGGACCAGAGGGGCTCCACCCGATCCCATTCGGCGTCCCACTGCGCGTACCTCCTGTGGTCCAGCGCCAAGCGCACGCCTTTGCGCGCGACGACGTAGCCGGCGTACACGCCGACCGCTGTCATGCCGCCCATCAGCCAGCCGCTGGCATTCGCGTTGCTCGCGGACATCGGCGGGTCCTGAACGGTTCCTTCCCGGTCCACCCAGATCCGCACGGTCGAGCCTGCGGTCTTGTCCAGCGGTACGGGGGCGGTTCCCGTCTGCTGTCGGCCGTCCTCGCCGGTCCACCTGAGCTGTACCTTCTGCTTCTCGTCCGCGGCACTGCCCGGTGCTGCTTCGGGGGCCGAGGTCACCCGGGCGGTGACCTGGAACCGCTCTGCGGACTGGGCTTGAACGGTGCGCATTGTCGACTCATGGGCTGCCCGCCCCGCGCTCACCGAAGCCACGGGCACTCCGAGGACAAGGACCGCCAGCAGGAAACCGGAGCACCAGGTCTCGACCCGATCGGACGTGCGCCTCAGTGGGTTCGCGCCCTTGGGCGGGTGCTGCTCCTTGTGCGGTCGGTGGGGACCGGGTGCGTGCGGCGGATCCTGTGCGCTCATGGTCTGGCCTCCAGCTGTTGCTGGTGCGTTCCCCCACCTCGTCTGCTTCCCTCACCACCCTCCAACGGCGGCGGAGTCCGATCACGGGGCCGAAGGTCCCTGCCGACCGGCCACTCGACCCACCTGCTCGTCGCTCGTCACCGGTTCATACCTGCGGAACGACCGCGATCGGACACGGCGCGTGGTGCAGCACCGCGTGGTTCACCAGGCCCAGCTGCAGGCCGGCGTGCCCATGTCGCCTGCGGGCCCCGACTACGAGCAGATCAGCACCGGACGCGGCATCCAGGAGTGCCCGTCGCGCCGAGCTCTCGACCACCTCACTGTTCGCAGGAACGTCCTGGTACTGCTGCGCGGGGTCGCGCAGTGCGTCAGCCAGCACCTGGGCCGGCGGGCGCTGCAGGGCTTGGAGGGCGTATCCGGACACCCCCGGAGGCCCCGGGGTCCCGACTGGGAGGCTCCAGGCGTGCACGGCCACCAGCCGACAGCGCCGCACATGGGCCTCGCGGAACGCGAACCGCACGGCCGTACCGCTGCCCTCCCCGTCCTCGACTCCGACGACGACGCTCCCGGACCGGTCGGCACGGTGCTCCACCCCACCGCGCACGACGCGACCGGGCAGTCGGCATGAGCGGCCACGGCCAGGCTGACCGAGCCCAGGAGCAGTCCGGCGAGATCTCCGAGCCCTCGGGATCCGAGTACCAGCGCGAAGGAGTTGCGCCCTTTGCCGACCAGGGCGGACGCCGCGTCCTCGTGCAGCACCTCACTGGAGAGCCGCACGGTCGGCGCGCCCTTCCGGGCTCGCTCCGAGGCGACGGCGACCAGGTCGGGCACCTCGTCATCCGCTGCGGCCGCGTGCATGAGATGGAGCGGCACCTCGTGCCGGACTGCCTCGTCAGCAGCCCAGTCCACCGCCTCAAGGCTCGCCTCGGACCCGTCGATGCCCACCACCAGGGGAACCGCCACCGCTCCCACCTCCTTTGTTCCGGACTTCCCGCTCGTGCGAGCGCCGCCTCGCCGGGGACCACATGCGCCGCGAGGAGATCTGGGGTACTCCTCGATGCAGAAGCGCCGTGTTCTGTCGGTCGGCGCCGATGTTCGTGCGTCGCATCGAGCACGCCCCGCAGCCGGCCTGCCCGGCCACTGACGCACGGGGCGGCAGCAGCCCGGACAGTGACCACGCTCACCGTCCTTCCAGCTTTGTACGAGATGGAGGCAGTCGCCATGGAACGAGTGCTCACCGTGGGTCTCGACGGCTCACCCGAGAGCCTCGCCGCCGCTCGTTGGGCCGCCGACGAAGCCGAGCGGCGCAATCTCACCCTGCGCCTGCTGCACGCGTGGCCCCTGCTCGCGCCGGAACCGACCCGCATCCCTGCGGAAGTCGACCAGAACTACTGGGCGAAGCGGCTCATGCACAACGCCCAGGCGGAACTTCAGGCGCGCAACCCGGGCCTCACCGTCGTCGGCAACCTGGTCGCCGACGACGCCCAGAACGCGTTGCTCCAAGCGGCGTCGGAGTCCGAGATGCTCGTGCTCGGCTCGCGGGGCCTGACTCCCGTGGAGAGCTACTTCCTCGGCGACATCAGCATGTCCGTCGTGGCACGCGCCGAGCGGCCTGTGGTCTTGGTCCGCGCCGACCGGCGGGAAGAAGGCCACATCTCCGAATCAGGTGCACCAGGCGATGTGGTGGTGGCACTGAAACTACACGGCCCGTGCGACGAGCTGCTCGAATTCGCCTTCACCACCGCCGCGGCGCGGGGCGTACCCGTCCGCGCGGTCCATGGCCGCAGCCTGCCGATCCACGCGTACGCCCCCTGGGGCGTCGACCACACCGTGGCTCAAGAGGAAAGGCAGGACGCGCAGAAGAGCCTGAGCCAGGCCCTCCGCCCCTGGCGTGAGAAGTTCCCGGGCGTGGTTGTGGCTGACACCATCCGCCTCGACAGCCCCGCCAGGGCAGTCGTAGGAGCCGCCGCGGGCGCCGAGTTGCTGATCGTCGGCCGACGAAAGCACCACCCTCCCCTGGCACCACGCCTGGGCCCCGTCGCCCAGGCCGCCGCCCACCACGCACGCTGCCCTGTCGCCGTCGTCCCCCATGACTGAGCCGAGCCACCACGAGGAGCCGATGGCGCCGGTGCGGCGAGCCGCCGCCCCCGCGACCCGCACCTCCCGCGCGCGGAGGTGCGCGAGACCCACACTGCGGTGGTGCTCTTCGTCGGAGACCGCGCCTACAAGGTGAAGAAGCCGGTCGACCTGACGTTCCTGGACTACACGACGGTGACCGCCCGGCGGGCCGCCTGCGAGCGAGAAGTCGTCCTCAACCGCCGCTTCGCCCCCGACGTCCACCTCGGCGTCGGCGAATTCCGCAGCTCGGATCTGCCCTGTCCGACGGTTCTGAGGAGTCCGACAGTCCCAGTTGCCCCGACGTGCTGCGAGGGCGACGGTGGAGGAAGGCAGCCGAGGTAGCCAGGGAGCGGGTGACCATGCGAGCACTGGTCTACCACGGCCCCGAGCAGACCTCCTGGGACACAGTCACGGATCCCGCGATCGAGGACCCGACCCACGCCATCGTGCGCGTCGACGCCACGACCATCTGCGGCATTGATCTGCACATCCACGGAAATCTGATCAACGGGGCACAGGCCGAATTCGTACGGGTGCCCTTCGCCGACCACTCCACCCGACGACTGCCCGACGCCGTGACGCTGGAGGACGCCGTCCTGCTCGCCGAAGTCCTCCCCACCGCCTACGAGGTCGGCGTGCGCAACGGACACGTGAGCCCCGGGGACACCGTCGTCGTGGTGGGCGCCGGCCCCGTAGGGCTTGCCGTGGCCATCACCGCGCGGATCTACTCGCCGCGCAGAATCATCGCCGTGGACCGGTCCCCTTCCCGGCTCTAAGCCGCCACCCGCCTGGGGCCGACTCCGCCGAACTGCCGGGGCGGCTGATCGCCGATCTGGCCGAGGGTCCTGGCGCCGACGTGGCCATCGAAGCCGCCGGAGATCCGGACAGCTTCATCCTGTGCACAAGGGTCGTACGCCCGGGCGGGCATATCGCCAACATCGGCATGCACGGTAAGCCGGCTGTTCAACCGCGCACCGCGCAATCCGGGTCCGCGAGAAGCGGGCAGCCCTCGGCTCCACGATGCCGGAAGGCCGCTGCGGTCGGTCGGACCGGCGGGCTTACGGTGCCGAACGCCCGCACAGTCGCCATTGGCCTCCCCCGCCGGATCTGCACCTCTGTGAACCATCACCGCCCCCACCAAGTCGCGTCCGGGGCCGCTCGGCGTGGCTCGTAGTGCGGCCCGGCCAAGGCCGGGCGACTCTGGAGAGGGGCCGGCGTCGGGAGGAGCGCGCCCATGCACTGGGAGACAATCCCCGAGGACACCTCACCGGGCGTCCCGCCGAATCTCTCCGACTACGACCGGGCTCGTTCCGTGTTCACCTGGTCGCAGGCGCGTACCGAGCTGGCCGGATTGTCCGGCGGCGGGCTGAACATCGCGCACGAGGCGGTCGACCGGCATATGAGTGTGGGCCTCGGGGACAAGATCGCGCTGAGGTGCGTAACCCGTGACAACGCCGTCTCGACCGTCACATACGGCGAGCTGGCCCGCCGTACCGCCCGTTTCGCGAACGTCCTGCGGTCACTCGGCGTCGGCCATGGGGACCGGGTGTTCACTCTGCTCGGCCGCTGTCCCGAGCTCTACACCGCGGTGCTCGGCACGCTGAAGAACACCAGCGTCTTGTGCCCGCTCTTCTCCGCGTTCGGCCCCGACCCGGTGGAACAGCGGCTGCGGCTCGGCGACGCCCGCGTGCTGGTGACCACCGCGGCTCTGTACCGGCGCAAGGTCGCCGACCGGCGGGCGTCGCTACCCGTCCTCGAACATGTCCTCGTCGTCGGCCCCGGCGCCGAGGAGCTTCCCGGCACGCTCTCCTTCGACGAACTGATGTCCGCGGCCTCGGACAGCTTCACCATCCCGCCGACCTCGCCGGAGGACATGGCTCTGCTGCACTTCACCAGCGGAACCACCGGCACCCCCAAGGGCGCCGTCCACGTCCACGAAGCGGTCGTCGCCCACTACGCCACGGCCGCGTACGCGCTCGATCTGCACCCCGAGGACGTGTACTGGTGCACGGCCGACCCCGGCTGGGTCACCGGCATGTCGTACGGCATCGTCGCCCCGCTCGTGCACGGCGTGACAGTCGTCGTCGACGAGGGCGACTACGACGCCCGGCGCTGGTACCGGATCCTCGGCCAGCAGCGGGTCAGCGTCTGGTACACCGCGCCCACGGCCCTGCGCATGCTGATGCGCGCCACACCCCGCGAAGGCCCGTACGATCTGCCGCGCTCCTACGACCTGTCGGCCCTGCGGTTCATCGCCTCCGTCGGCGAGCCTCTCAACCCCGAGGCCGTGGTGTGGGGCCAGGAGGTGCTTGGCCTGCCGGTGCACGACAACTGGTGGCAGACCGAGACCGGCTGCATCATGATCGCGAACTTCGCGGCCTGCGAGATCCGGCCCGGCTCCATGGGGCGGCCGCTGCCGGGTGTCGAGGCGACCGTGCTGAAGCAGGGCGAGGACGGCCTGGCCCTGATCACCGACGGCAGGGTCACGGAGGTGGACGGCCCCGACGTGGAGGGCGAGTTGGCGCTGCGGCCGGGCTGGCCGTCCATGTTCCGCGGCTATCTGCACGACAAGGAGCGCTACGAAGCCGCGTTCGCCGACGACTGGTATCTGACTGGCGACCTGGTCAGGCGGGACGCGGACGGCTGGTACTGGTTCGTGGGGCGCGCGGACGACGTCATCAAGTCGGCGGGGCATCTGATCGGCCCGTTCGAGGTGGAGAGCGCGCTGATGGAGCACGCGGCGGTCGCGGAGGCCGGCGTGATCGGGCGACCGGACCCCGTCGCCGGGAACATCGTCAAGGCGTTCGTGTCACTGCGCCCCGGCGTCGAGGCGACCCCGGAGCTGGAGCGGGAACTGCTGGCCTTCGCCCGTCGCCGACTGGGCCCTGCCGTCACGCCCCGGGAGATCGCCTTCGACCAGAACCTGCCCAAAACCCGGAGCGGCAAGGTCATGCGCCGCCTGCTGCGTGCGCGCGAACTCGGTCTGCCCGCCGGCGACTTGTCGACGTTGGAGGGATGCTCATGAGCGTGGCCCGTAACACCCGTGCCAGGAAGGCCCCGGGAACCCCGAAGCCCGCCAAGTCGGACGCGAAGAAGGCCACGCCGAACAAGAGGAGCGCAAGGCCAGAGGTGTCGGCTGTTGGGCCGGGCACCACGCACAGGATGGATCTGCTGGAGACCATGCTGCGCATCCGGCGCTTCGAGGAACGATGCGTCGAGCTGTACAGCACCGCGAAGATCCGCGGCTTCGTCCACCTCTACATCGGCGAGGAGGCCGTCGCCGTCGGCATCAACCAGGCGCTGACCCCCGAGGACGCGGTGGTCTCCACCTACCGCGAGCACGGCCATGCACTCGCCCGCGGCATCCCCGCCGATGCCGTCATGGCCGAGATGTTCGGCAGAACGACCGGCTGCAGCGGAGGCCACGGCGGGTCCATGCACCTGTTCGACGCGAGCCGGCGCTTCTACGGGGGCAACGCGATCGTCGCCGGCGGTCTCCCACTGGCCGCCGGTCTCGCCCTCGCCGACCGCATGCGCGAACAACCCCGCGTCACCTGCTGCTTCTTCGGCGACGGCGCCTTCGCCGAGGGCGAGTTCCACGAGACGGCGAACCTCGCCGTCCTGTGGAACCTGCCGCTCCTGCTCGTCTGCGAGAACAACCTCTACGCCATGGGCACAGCCCTCGAACGGCACGAGGCACAGACCGACCTGGCCATGCGCGCCGCCTCGTACGGCATGGTCGCCTGGGCCGTCGATGGGATGGACGTCGAGGCCGTGGAGAACGCCGCCCGCCGGGCCACCGAAGCCATCCGGGCCGGCGCAGGCCCCCACTTCCTCGAGGCGCGCACCTACCGCTTCCGCGCCCACTCCATGTACGACCCGGACCGCTACCGCGACAAGGCGGAGATCGAGCACTGGAAGACCCGGGATCCCATCAGCCAGCTCATGGACCGCATGCGCCAGGACGATGAGCTGGGCGACGAGGAACTCACCGGGATCGAACACCGCGCCACCGACGAGATCGACCGTGCCGTCGAAACGGCCGAACAGGCACCGGAGGAACCGGTCGAAGACCTGCTCCTCCATGTCACCAGCGCCCCGGGGGAGGTGAGGTGACCATGAGCGCGGGCGAGCAGCCGGCGGACGCCGAGACGACCTACCGGGAAGCGATGCGCGAAGCGCTGCGGGACGCCCTGAGCGCCGACGACCGCGTTTTCCTCATGGGCGAGGACGTGGGCCGCTACGGCGGATGCTTCGGCGTCAGCCTCGGACTGCTGGAAGAGTTCGGGCCCGAACGAATCCGCGACACACCGCTGTCGGAGTCCGCCTTCGTGGGCGCGGGCATCGGCGCCGCCCTCGCCGGGATGCGGCCCATCGTCGAGATCATGACCGTCAACTTCAGCCTGCTCGCTCTCGACCAGATCCTCAACAACGCCGCCACCCTGCTGCACATGTCGGGCGGCCAGCTCCCCGTACCCCTGGTGATCCGCATGACCACAGGCGCCGGACGACAGCTCGCCGCCCAGCACTCCCACAGCCTGGAGGGCTGGTACGCACACATCCCCGGCATCCGCGTCCTCGCGCCGGCCACCATCGAGGACGCCCGCCACATGCTCGCCCCGGCGCTCGCCGACCCCGACCCCGTGCTGATCTTCGAGCACGGAAGCCTCTACAACGCCTCCGGCGAACTCTCCTCGCCCGCCGCACCCGTGGACATCGATCACGCCACGGTCCGCCGCCCCGGCACCGACATCTCCCTGATCACCTACGGCGGTTCACTGTCCAAGGCGCTGGCGGCGGCGGACGAACTGTCCACCGAGGGCGTGAGCGCCGAAGTCGTCGACCTGCGCACGCTCCGGCCCCTCGACAACGAGGCCATCACCGCCACCGTGGCCCGCACGCACCGCGCGGTGATCGTCGACGAAGCCTGGCGCACCGGCAGCCTCGCCGCCGAGATCTCCGCCCGCATCGCCGAGGAGTCCTTCTACGAACTGGACGCCCCCGTGGAGCGGGTGTGCAGCGCGGAAGTCCCCATCCCGTACGCCCGGCGCCTCGAGGAGGCCGCTCTGCCGCAGACCGCCGACATCGTCGCGGCGGCACACCGGGCGGTGGGCTGACCATGGCCGAGTTCACCATGCCGTCTTTGGGCGCCGACATGGACGAGGGCACGCTCCTGGAGTGGCTGGTCCGGCCCGGCGACCAGGTCCGCAAAGGCGATCCCGTCGCGGTCGTCGAGACCGCCAAGTCCACTATCGAGGTGGAGTGCTTCGACACCGGGACGATCGGGAAGCTGCTCGTCGAGCCGGGCACGACAGTACCCGTCGGCACGGCCCTCGCACTGATCCGACCGACCGCGGGAAAGTCCCAGAAAGCAGAAAAGCCCCGGAAGCGCGAGAAGCCCAGAAAGCCCGAAAAGACTGAGGCCAAGCAACCAACCCGGCGGGCGCCACAACGCACGCCGGCCCCCACCCGGCCAGAAACCAGCGCAGGCCGCCCCGAGCCGCCCGCCGCCCACGAACACGAGCGCGAGCACATCGAAGCCGGCCCCTTGCTCCGGCACCTCGCCGAACGCCGCGGTATCGAACTGGAGACACTCAAAGGATCCGGGCCGGGAGGGCGCGTCACACGGACCGATGTCGAACAGGCAGCCGCGGCCGCCGAGGCTGCCGCTGCGCCATCACGCCTACGAGCCACCCCGCTTGCCCGCCGACTCGCCGCCGAACTGGACGTCGACCTGACGACAGTGACGGGAACCGGCAAGCACGGCGCCGTCCAGGCGACCGACGTGCGCGAGGCGGCCCCGGGACCGGCAACCACGGCCCCGCCCACCCGCCACGTCACCGCCCCGGTGCGTCCCTCGGATGACCGGTCAGCCGCGATGCGCCAGGCGATCGCCGAACTGATGGCCCGCGCCAACCGGGACATCCCGCACTACTACCTGTCCACGACCGTCGACATGGCCACTGCCATGGACTGGCTGCACGAGCACAACCGGCGCACATCGGTCCGCGAGCGGCTGCTTCCCGCTGCCCTGCTTCTGAAGGCCGCAGCCCTCGCGGCCCGGGAGGTTCCCGAGCTCAACGGCTTGTGGACCGACGACCACTTCACCGCAGGCGACGGCGTCCACCTCGGTGTGGCTGTGTCGCTGCGGGGCGGCGGGCTCGTCGCCCCCGCCCTGCGCGACGCCGACACGCTCGAACTCCCCCAGCTGATGACCAACTTGAAGGACCTGGTCGCCCGCGCCCGCACCGGCAGGCTCCGCGGCTCGGAAGTGTCCGGCTCGACCATCACGGTCACCAATCTCGGTGATCAGGGCGTGGAAGCCGTCTTCGGTGTCATCTACCCGCCACAGGTGGCCCTGGTCGGCTTCGGACGGGTCGTGGACCGTCCCTGGGCCGTCGACGGCCTGCTCGGCATACGGCCCGTCGTCACCACAACCCTGTCGGCGGACCACCGGGCAACCGACGGCGCAGTCGGAGCCCACTACCTGACCGTGGTCGACCGCCTCCTGCAGAACCCGGAGCAGCTGTGAAGCGTACCGAAGCACTGGACATCGTCAAGGAATCGATCACACGGGTCATCCCTGACGCCGACTTCACCGCCCTGGGGCCCGACGACCCGTTCCGCGACGCCCTCGAAATGGACTCGCTGGACTTCCTGAGTTTCGTCGAGACGCTGAGTGAGCGGACCGGGGTCCGTATCGACGACGAGGACACCCCACAGCTCACCACGCTGTCCGCGAGCACCGACTTCCTCGTCGCCCGCTCGAAGTGAGCGGGTCCGGCCCGCGGCACACAACCGAAGCCAGGCGGCGCCTTACTCCTCCTCTCTCGTAACGGCCCGCCAGGCGGCAGCCGACCTGCACCCCGGCCTATCGTGGAGACGACGGCATGCCGCGCATCTGCGCACCAGTTCCTCGGCTCCCGAAGGGAGGCGCGAGGTGCAGCACCACCCATTCGACGCGAAGCCCACCGTTCGACGGGGGGCGGCAGGCGCGGGCCGCCGCTGCCGGAAGCCCGGTTGACGACGGCATTGGCGTTCGGGCGTGTGGGCGATTTAGGCTGCGTCGGTTCGTGCCGTTCACGGCGGCAGCCCATCGACGGAGAGGCAAGCCGATGATGCAGCAGGCATCGGCCACCGACCCGGCTCCCGGGCGCCGCCCCGAGCTGGTCCCCGACCCGGATGCGGAGGCGGCCCGGATTGCGGCGGTGCGCCGCTACGACATCCTCGACACCCCGCCCGACGGGGCGTTCGACCGGGTGGCGGCGATGGCCGCCCGGCTCTTCGACGTGCCGGTGGCGACCGTCACGATCGTGGACACCGACCGCATCTGGTTCAAGGCCGCCCACGGCCTGGAGGGTGTCGCGGAGATCGGCCGTGATCCGGGCCTGTGCGGCTCGGCGATCCTGCGCGATGACACCATGGTCATCCCCGACACCCTCAAGGACCCCGTCGCGGCGGACAATCCGCTGGTCGCCGGAGAAATGGGCGTGCGCTTCTACGCCGCCGCGCCGATCGTCACCCCCGACGGGCACAAGCTGGGCACGGTCAACGTCCTCGACACCCGGCCGCGCTCGATCACCGAGGAGGACACCGCCACCCTGGCCGATCTCGCCGCGATCGTGCTGGACGAGATGGAGCTGCGGCTGTCGGCGCTGCGCGCCCTGCGCGACGAGCAGGCCCGCCGGGAAGCGGAGCGGCGGCACGCCGAAGCGGAACGGGCGGCGCGGGAGAAGGCGGAGCAGGACAAGGCCGCCATCGCCGCGTTCGCCTCCACCCTCCAGCGCACCCTGCTGCCCCCGGCCCTTCCCGTGGTGCCGGGCCTGGAACTGGCCTGCCACTACCGCACCGCCTCCGCCCACGACGTGGGCGGCGACTTCTACGACGTCTTCCCCCTCGACGGCGACCGGTGGGCGTTCTTCCTCGGTGACGTGTGCGGCAAGGGCCCCGAGGCGGCGACCGTCACGGCCCTGGCCCGCCACACCCTGCGCACCGCGGCACAGATCAACGCCGACCCCGTCACCGTGCTGAGCTCGCTCAACACCATGCTGCTCACCGACGTCACCGCCGGCCGCCGCTTCTGCACCGTCGTCTTCGGCCTCCTGGAGCCCCGGGAGGAAGGCGGCTTCACCGTCACCCTCGCCGCCGGCGGCCACCCGCCGGCCTACCACGTGCGGCCCGACGACAGCGGCGCCGTCTGGGTGCGGGCCGTACGCCCCAAGGGCGGCATGCTCGTCGGCGCCTTTTCCCAGGCGCCCTTCGCGCAGACCACCTTCTCCCTGACGGCCGGGGAAAGCCTGTTCCTTTACACGGACGGGCTGACCGAAGCCCGCACCACCGAGGGCGCCATGCTCGGTGAGGACGGCCTGACCGGTTTTCTTCACCAGCGCACCGCGCCCGTCACCGCCGCCTCCCTGGTCGAGGACAGCATCACCCTGTTGGCCTCACTGCCCGACGGAGCCGGCGACGACGTGGCTCTGCTGGCCCTGTCCGTCCCGCACCCCCACGCCACACCCGACGGCGGTGTCGCTGCCACCGCACACACCGCCGCCGCGCCCGAACACTTCGGCCAGGAGTGATGACCGACGTGACCGACACGCTGCACCTGACCGTCCAGCACCCACGTCCCGACCTCGCGATCGCCACGGTCGCCGGTGACGTGGACATGGACACCGCGGACACCCTGCGCCGAAAAGCCTCGGAAATCGTCCAGCAGAGGTG
The DNA here is from genome assembly GCF_044740925.1 of Streptomyces sp. NPDC088254. NCBI lineage: Bacteria > Bacillati > Actinomycetota > Actinomycetes > Kitasatosporales > Streptomycetaceae > Streptomyces > Streptomyces sp. NPDC088254. Next base: position 418,046 of record NZ_JBIURQ010000006.1, read on the forward strand.
TCCGCACCTGGTTCTGGACCTGTCACAGGTCAGTTTTTGCGACTCCGCCGGTCTGAGCGCGCTCATCGGTCTCTGGCACGCCGCCCAGGCGGTGGGCGGTGCACTCAGACTCGCCAACGTCCCCGACCGCCTGATGCGGATGCTCGTCCTCACCGGTGTCGACACAATCCTGCCGGTGCATGCCACCACCAGCGAAGCAGTCGCCACCATGATCGCCGACAAGCCCGCCGGCGCAGGGCCGCAGGGCTCCGTCGACCGTGTGACCACCGCCGGCGGAGCTGGTGAGCCGGCCGAAGGGGAACACATGGCCTGCGACAGCCCTCATACCCCCTCCGCGAACCTGAGCTGATCGCGTCGACGCGTCACCATGGGGCGTCTGCAGGAGCGATCGAGCCCGGCGCTCTTACCGCAATACCCCCCGTGCCGGCCGCCCCGTTCCCCCGGCGCCCCGGCGGCCCACGAGCGGTGGGCAGCATCGGCGCCTTGGAGACGCAACCGTCGTTCTTCTTCCTTGGGTGTGACCGCGCCATCGGGTGATCGACCGGGAGACGGTCCTCGGGCTGCTCGACGACGAGGCCGCCACGCTCGGCGCCGCATACCCCTGGGCAGATGTCCAAGCGTCCGCACGCTGTTCGAACGAACCGCTCCGGCAGCCGAGTTGCCGCTCTTCTTCACCCCCTGACGCCTACACCCGGCGCCTCGTGCGCCGGACGGAGGCCAGGGCGTGAGCGGGGGCATCCGGCGCATCGGCGTCGTGGGCGGCGGTCAGATGGGCGCCGGTATCGCCGAGGTCTGCGCACGAGCAGGGCTGGACACCGTGGTGTGCGAAGTCGACGCCGTCGCGGCCGGCACCCGGACGCCCAGCACCGTGGACGACAGGGGCGGCACGGCGAACCGCTTGTTCTTGATGGCGGGTACGTGCTTGAGCGCTGCCGGCGACTGCACTCGGCACCGGGTGCGCCCGAGGGCACACCCGCGGCACGGAAACGGTGCACGTCCAGACCGAGCGCGACGGCGGCTTCCTCCCCCGCCAGGAGCAGGTTGAGGGGCCGGCAGACGCCGAGCAGGACGGCCGTGCCGAGCATGCGCCGGCCCGCGAACATCTGACGGAAACGGCGGGGCGGATCGAGGAGCTGACCGGGCTGCGACCCGACGCATCGGGATCGCTGCTCGTCCACGGCCGGTGCGCGCCATGCGCCGCCTGAACGAATGGACGTGACGCAGAGCCGGAAGGGTGCGGAGCTGCGTCCGAGGACGGGACGTGTCAGGCAAGACGGCGCCCCGCACCCTCTTTGAGTCTTGCGCAGGCCGGTATCTTCTTGCAAGGGTTTCGTTATTGCAGTCATGTTGCAATTGGAGGTGGGCGATGGGCTCTCCGATCGTTCTCGGCATCGAGTCGTCCTGCGACGAGACCGGTGCGGGCCTGGTCCGGGACGGGCGGCTGCTGGGGCACGCGGTGGCGTCGAGCATGGACGAGCACGCCCGCTTCGGCGGGGTCGTCCCCGAGATCGCCGCCCGGGCACACGTCCACTCCGTCCGCCCGGTGGTCCGGCGGGCGTTGGACGAGGCCGGCATGAGACTGTCCGACATCGGCGCCGTCGCCGTCACCACCGGGCCCGGCCTGTCCGGCGCACTCCAAGTGGGCCTCGCGGGGGCGAAGGGAATCGCGTACGCGCTGGGCGTCCCGCTGTACGGCGTCCACCACCTCGCCGGTCACGTCGCCGCCGACCCCCTGGAGCACGGGCCGCTGCCGAATCCCTGCATGGTGCTGATCGTCTCCGGTGGCCATACGTCCTTGCTGTTGGTCCGCGAGCTGGCCCGCGACCCGATCCTCCATCTCGGCGACACCCTCGACGACGCCGCCGGGGAGTGCTTCGACAAGGTCGCGCGGGTCTTCGGGCTGCCGTATCCCGGCGGTCCGGCCATCGACCTGGCAGCGCGCGCAGGGGATCCGCGCGCTGTCCCTTTCCCCCGCCCGCTGACCGGCCCGCGCGACGAGCCGTACGCCTTCTCCTTCTCGGGCCTGAAGACCGCCGCCGCCCGCTGGGCCGAGGGTCACGCCGGCCGGGAGCTGCCCGTGGCCGACGGGGCGGCCTCGCTCCAGGAGGCGGTTGCGGACGTACTCACCCGCAAGGCGGTCGCTGCCTGTGAGGAGTACGGCGTCGGCACGCTGGTCGTGGTCGGAGGCGTTGCCGCGAACTCGCGGGTGCGGTCGCTCGCCGAGGAGCGCTGCCAGGCCGCGGGCATCCGACTGCGCGTACCGCCGCTGCGGTTGTGCACGGACAACGGCGCCATGATCGCCGCCGTCGGCGACCTCCTGGTGCGGGCCGGAGCCGAACCCGCCCCGCTCGATGTGTCGGTCGATCCGTCGGCACCGCTGGAGTACGCGGCCCTGCACCCGATCGCGGCGCCGACGGGGGCGGTGGCGGCTTGATGAGCATCGCCATCCGCGCCTTCAAGGGCGCCGAACTGCTCGCCCACGCGGACGAGTTGCGCTCCGTGTACGTCGACGCCTTCTGCGCCCCGCCCTGGGACGAGGACGAGGAGAAGGCAACGGAGTTCGTGGACCGACTTCCGGCGAACGTACGTCGGCCGGGCTTCACCGCCGTGACCGCCGTACAGAGCGGGGAGATCGTCGGGTTCGCCACCGCCTGGACGACCCTCGCCCCCTTTCCCACCGATCGCTGCTATCCCCAGGCGGCCGCCGGTCTCGGCGCCGACCAGACCGCCGACTGGCTCATCGGGGCCCGCGAGACGGACGAGCTCGCGGTCCGCGCCGACGCCCGGGGCACCGGCCTCGCGGGCAAGCTCCTGAAGGCCGTGACCGCAGACGCCCCCGAGGGCCGCTCCTGGCTGCTGACGTCCGTCCAGTCGCCACGGGCCATGTCCTTCTACCGCCGCCAGGGTTGGACCCAGGCCACCCACCCCTCCCCCGACGGCAAGGGCATCGTCGTCTTCCTCGGCCCCCGCCACCCCGCCCGTTCCCTGGCCCCCCGACCCCTGTAACCACCGGCCCGTCCGGCGCGTCGCCGCCGCGGTCGAGACGACGGACCTGCCGGCGTCCCGAGGAACGCTCGACGGGACTGACCCTGCACAGCGCGGCGAAGGACGCCTGGTTGTCCAACCGTTCCGGGTTGTCCCCCCACCGTGATCGGCAAAGTGACGGCCCTGTCCGGACCGATCCCGACCACGTCGAGCAGCTGCGGGACATGACCTTCCACAAGCCGGGCCGTACGAGCGTCCACTCGCGTCGGTGAACCGCACACAGGCGCGGAGGAGTTCTGCTGTACCGGTCTGCGAGAACCTCGGCCAGATCGGCGAAGCCATGGACATGGAAGCGTGCCGGCCAAGGGCTCCGGCCCACTGCTGCCGACCCACGAGGCCGTGGCCACTCCTGCCTATACTATGCAAGTGCGTATCTACTGCATCAGGGAGGCGCGGCAGCGGACCTCGACGGGGCGCGGGTGGCTGGCCGAGCGGCATCCCTCAGGGGAGACCGCGCAATTGCGGCGGGTGCACCTGCGGCCCGAGCACCGGCGGCGCGGACCGGCCCGGCCACTTGTGCAGGACCTGCTGGAGTGCGCGAGGGCGAACGGCGGCTACCGGCACGTGTATCTCCAAACGTATCCGCACTCACCCGGCGCGATGGGCCTGTGGCGGGCCCTGGGCAAGGTCGTCCTCGACGAGCGGGAGGCAGTGCCCGGCGGCGGGAGCGGCGTCGTGCACTTCGAGATCCCCGTTGTCTAAGCGAAAATGATATTCATATACTTCGCTTCGGTGCCGGACCGGGAAAGACCGCACACAGAACCACACCACAGAACGACGAGGACCATGAGAACTCCCCGCCGTCGGCTGATAGCCGGCCTGCTGCTCACCCCCCTGCTCTCCGGCTGCTTCGCCTCCTCCGGCGACGCCTCCTCGTCCCCGGGCTCCGCCGACGGCGCACGCCTGCGCGTCGCCCTCGCCTTCGGCCCCACCGAGAACTACTCGCCGTTCGGGCAGGACGCCGTGCTCCTTGCCCGGCTGGGCGTCACCGAGGGGTTGACCAAGCTGGACGCCAACGGCACCGCGGTCCCCGCACTCGCCGAGTCGTGGAGCCGCGAGAGCGGCGGCAAGAGCTGGGTGTTCACCCTGCGGGAGGCGAAGTTCCAGGACGGCGAGGCCGTCACCGCGAAGGCCGTCGCCGCCGCCCTCACCGCCGTCGGCAAGGCCGACCCTGCCCCCTCCGCGATCTCCGGTGTGAAGCTCACCGCCGAGGCCGTCGGCGAGAAGCGTGTCCGTGTCGACACCGCCGAGGCCGACCCCGTACTGCCGCTACGGCTGTCCAACCCGTCCCTCGCGGTGTTCGCCCCCAAGGCGTACGGGAAGAACGGCACGGTGAAGGTGATCGGTACCGCCACCGGCCCCTTCGAACTCACCAAACTCACCGGTGACACGGCGGCCACCCTGGACCGGTACGACGACTACTGGGGCGGACGCGCCCAGGCGTCCGGCATCGACGCGAAGTTCGTCTCGGACGGCACCGCCCGCGTCAACGCCCTGCGCACCGGTGACGTCGACATCGCCGAGTCCCTCCCCGTCTCCCAGATCGCCTCCCTGGACAAGGGCACCGTCCACGAGGTCAACACCGCCCGCAACACAAGCCTGTACCTCAACACCAAGTCCGGCGCCTTCACGGACGCGGGGCTGCGGGCCGCCGCACGCGAGGCGCTCGACACCTCGGTCATCGCCAAGGGCGCCTACGAGGGGTACGCCGTGCCGGCCCAGGGCCTCTACGGGCCGGCCCTGCCTTGGGCAGCCGACAAGCGGACCGAGCCGACCGGGCGGGCGAAGCCGACCGACCCCAGGGGCAAGAGCATCACCATCGCCACCTACACCGACCGGCCCGAGATGCCGGAGGTAGCCCAAATCCTCCAGCAGCAGCTGCAGAAGGCCGGTTTCAAGGTGAAGTTGGAGGTGCGTACCTACGCACGCCTCGAAGCCGACATGATGGGCGGGAAGTTCGACGCCGTCGTCTACGGCCGCAACATGATGCTGGACACCGGCGACCCTGTCACCGTCCTGGCCGGCGACTACACCTGCGACGGCTCCAACAACCTGTCGTTCCTGTGTGACAAGAACGTGGACAAGCTGGTCGCCGCCGCCCAGGCCGAGTCCGACACCGCCAAGCGGCAGGACGCCGCGCTGAAGGCGGAGGCCGCCGTCCTCGGCACCGACTCGGTGATCCCGCTGGTGCATCTCAAGCTCGTCACGGGCATCTCCAAGTCCGTGCAAGGCGCGCTGCTCGACCCGTACGAGCGCTCCCTCATCGGGACGGGGACCCGGCGCTGAACAGCTCGGACGCCACCCTGACCAGGGGGATCGGCGCCGCCCTGCGCGCCCTCGCGCGCGGCGGCGGCCCGGCACTGCTGTGGCGGGCCGCGCTCACGGCCGCCCTCGTGTGCGGGATCGGTCTGCTGCCCTGGCTGTCCCGCACCGACCCGGCACTGACCGTGCTCAGAGCCCGGTCCGCCGAGCGTGACCCCACGCCCGAGACGCTGCGGGCCATCCGTGCGCAACTCGGTTTGAGTGACGGCCCGTTGCCGCTGCTCGGGCGCTGGCTGGGCGGACTGCTGCACGGGAACGCGGGCACGTCGTGGGTCTCCGGCAGCGAGGTGCTGCCTGCCGCCGCGCAGGCCCTCGGTGTCTCCCTGATGCTGATGGCCGGAGCCCTCTCGGTGGCCGTCGCCACGGCCGCGGCGGTGTGTGCGCGCACCCTGCGGCTCGGCTCTCGCCGACGCCTCGGCGACCGCGCACCCGGAGGTACCGCGACGGCCGTCCTGGCCGCGCTGCCCGAGTTCCTCCTCGCCTCCGTGCTGGCCTCGGTGATCGGCGTGCAGCTGGGCTGGCTGCCGGCGCTGGGCTGGTACGGGCCGCAGTGGATGGTGCTGCCCTCGCTCGCCCTCGGCCTGCCCGCCGGAGCCGTGCTGGGGCGGATGCTGGACGACCTGCTGCCCTGCGCGTTCGCCGAGCCGTGGGCACTGGCCGCCGCCGCCCGCGGTGTACAGCCCAAGTCCGTGGCCCGGCAGGCCCTGCGCCGGTGTGTGCCCGGACTGCTGCCCAACCTGGGGTTGTTCGTGGTCGGCCTGACCGGCGGATCGGTCACCGTCGAGCAGATCTTCGACATCCCGGGGCTCGGCCGGCTCACGCTGCAGGCCGCCCTCGCCCAGGACCTGCCCGTGTTGCAGACCGGTACGCTCGCCCTGGTGCTCCTCGCTGCGGCCGCCGGGTTCCTCGCCCGGCTCGCAGCCCGGTGGCTGATCGGACCGGCGCTGCGCGACGGCGCCCTGCACTCCCTGCACCGGCCCACCCCGCCCGCGGCCCGGATCCTGCCCCTGCTGTACGGGGCACTGCTCCTCGCAGTCATCGGCCTCGGCCTGTCGCGCAACCCGCTCGCCCTCGACACCGACGCCCGGCTCCAGGCCCCGTCCGCCGTGCACCCCTTCGGCACCGACGCCCTCGGCCGAGATCTGCTGGCCCGCATCGCGCACGGGGCACTGAACACCCTCGCCATCGCACTGGCGGTGAGTGTGGCCGCGCTCGTGGCCGGCGTGCTGCTGGGCCTGCTGCCCCGGCTGTCCGCCCCGCTCGCCGACACCGTCAACGCCGTACCCGCCGTGCTGGCCGCTCTCCTCGTCACCGGCATCGCGGGCAGCGGCCCGTGGACCCCGGCGTTCGCGGTGGCCGTCGTCGCCTGGTCCCCGCTGGCCACCCACACTTCCGCCCTCCTCCAGCAGGAGCGCGCCACCATCCACCTGACCGCCACCCGGGCTCTCGGCGCAGGACGCTGGTACCTCCTCTGGCACGAACTGCTGCCCGCCGTCCTGCCACCGGTCACCCGGCACGCCCTGCTCCGGCTGCCCGGCACCGCCCTGTCCCTGGCCGCCCTCGGCTTCCTCGGTCTCGGCTCCCAGCCGCCCTCCCCCGAGTGGGGCCTGCTGCTCGCCGAGAACCAGCCCTACGCCGAACGCGCCCCGTGGGCGGTCCTCTTCCCGGCCGCCGTCCTCGCCCTGCTGGGCGCCCTCGCGGTGACCGCCGCGGGCGGCATCCGTCTGCCCCGGCGACGCAAGCGGCCCGCACACCCGTCCGGAACAACCGGCGAGGCCGACAGGGCCGTGCCTGAGCCGGAGCGGCAGCCGAACCGCCCGGACGCCCTCCTTACGCCCCTGCCCGCCTCACCCTCAGAAACCTCATGACGGATCTCATCTCCCGCGCCCTGGCCCACCGAGCCGCCCGCACCCCCAAGAACGGAACATCCGAAGGCCGCACGCCCAAAGCCCCGCGCGAGCGGACGTGGAAACTCTGGAAGGAACTCTCCTCGCTGCTGCGGCTGCTGATCCTCACCCAGGCCGCCTTCAACATCGGTTTCTACGCCGTACTGCCGTTCCTCGCCGAGCACCTCGGCACCGCGATCGGCATGGCGGGCTGGCTGGTCGGCTTCGTCCTCGGTCTGCGCACCTTCAGCCAGCAGGGCCTGTTCGTGGTCGGCGGCTGGCTCGTCGACCGGTACGGCGTGCGCCCGGTCGTCCTGGCCGGCTGCGTGCTGCGGATCACCGGGTTCGCCTGGCTGGGGTACGCGGAGGCGACCTGGGCGGTGATCGGCGCGGTGCTGGTGATCGGTTTCGCCGCCGCGTTGTTCTCACCCGCCGTGGAGTCCGAGGTGGCCCGCCAGGCAGTGGTCTGGGAGCAGGAGGGCCGTGGCTCGCGCACCCGGGTCCTGGCGCTGTTCACCGTGGCGGGCCAGGCAGGCGCCTTCGTCGGCCCGCTGCTCGGCGCGCTGCTGCTCGCCGCGGACTTCCGCACCGCCTGCCTCGCCGGGGCCGGGGTCTTCGTCCTGGTTCTGGCCGGACACGCGTGGCTGATGCCGCAGCACATCCCCGGCAGGGTCCGGACGCGAGAGCGCGGCGGGGTGCGCGTACTGCTGCGCAACCGCCGCTTCCTCGCCCTGTGCTGCGCCTACGGCACCTACCTGCTCGCCTACAACCAGCTGTACCTCGCCCTCCCGGACGAGGTACAGCGCGCGGCGGGCTCCCAGGCGCCCCTGTCCTGGCTGTTCGCCCTCTCCTCGCTGCTGGTCGTCTTCGCCCAGCTTCCGGTCACCCGCTGGACGGGCGACCGGCTCGGCCTGCGTCGTTCCATGACCGCCGGGCTGCTGCTCATCACCGCCGGTTTCGCGGTCGTGGCCGCCGCGCGCCCCGCCGGCTGGACGGGCCTCGCCGGGTTGCTGCCTGCGGCGGGCTTCGTCGTCCTGCTCACCGTCGGGCAGATGCTGGTGGTGCCCGCCGCCCGCTCCTGGGTGCCCGACCTCGCCGAGGAAGGCCGCATCGGCCTCTACACCGGCGCGCTGTCCTCCGTCAGCGGCTTGATCGTCCTCATCGGCAGCGCAGCCACCGGCTCCCTGCTCGACCTGGGCCTCCCGGCCGCCGCTCCCTGGCTTCTCCTGGCCATGGTTTCGGCGCTGGCGGTGGCGTTCGTGCCGCGCCACCCGAACCAAACCCGGGACACGGACACGGCACGCTGACCATCCGCCGGGCAAACTCCCATCAGGAAGCCCCGGTGCCGCGACGCTTGAGCCACCATGCCCCGCCGCCAAGGGCGAGTACGGCTGCGCCGATACCGACGGGCACGGCGAGGGGCATGCCGTCGTCGTCCTCGCTGCTGTCGGCCGCAGATTTCGCCGAGGAGGTCGGTGTGGGTGACTGGGCCGTCGGCTCACTGGAGGCGGTGGTGGGTTCCTCGGCGGGTGTGGGGCTGACCACCTTGGCGCCGGGTTCGGCGGCTCCCAGCTCAAGGCGGGGGGCGGGATGGCCGTGTCCGTGGCCGTCCCCGCTCTCCTCGTCGTCCAGTTCGATCCAGCGGTCGACCTTGCCGTCGCTGTAGGTCTGCAGGGTCTTGAAGACGAGGGACTCGGCATCGGGCAGCTGCCGTACGGTGACGATGTACTCGGCGTCCTCCCCCACGGCGAGCTTGGGTCCCGAAACGGTGTAGCCCCGGCTGGTGGGGGCGAGCTTCCAGCCGTCCGGGCCTTCCTTGTAGGTGATGTCGCCGGGTGTGATGCCCCTGGGCAGGATCACTTCAAGCTTCGTGATTCCGGCGGAGTCGGACTCCGACTCCGCTGAGAAGGTCAGTGCGACGTTCTGGTCGAGGGCCCGGGCGCCTTTCGCCTCGACCTCGGCGTGGGCCGCGGCGGGCCCCGCGGTGGCAACAGTGACCGCCAACGCGACTGCTGTGAGGGCGCCAAGTCGGTGCAGGCTACGTGCCAGGGTTGGGCGATGCACGGGAAACTCCCTCGTTCCGATGGTGTAGGGGGCTGCATTCAAGCGCAGGGCAATCCCTGCGGCCAGGCGGGGCCCGCGGACGGCGCTCCCCGGCCAGCCTGAGGGCACGCGCCGGCCGAGGCGATCGGCCGGCGCGTACGGCTCAGGCCGCGGCGTCGTGCACGGCTGCGGTCACCTCGTAGCCCGCCTCGGTGATCGCTGCCCGTACGGCGTCGTCGTCGACCGACTCTCCGTGTACCGTCACCCGCCCTGTCGGGACGTCGACATCGACCTCGGTCACGCCGGGTACTTCCACCACCTCTTCGGTGATGCTCGCGGCGCAGTGGCCGCAGCTCATGCCGAACACGGTGTAGGTCTTCTCAGCCATGGCGGGTGCTCCTGATTCTCTGTTCTCCGGCGGTTGTGGCTTCGGGGAGGTGTACGGGGTTCCGGTGCCGCGCGGCACCGGGTACGGCGCGAAACCTCCCCGTGTTCAGGGCTGATCGGGGTTGATGTCGGGGCTGTCGTGCAGGTCCGGTTCCGTCCGCGAGGAGGCGGATCGGGTCCGTTGCCGCCGCCCGGTCGGGTAGGACGAACCGGGCGGCCGCACACGTACGCGGCCCCGTCAGGCCGCGACGGCCACCGGCGTGCAGCGCTCGGCCTCGTCCAGCCACTCGATCAGCGAGGTGCGGGCGCGGGCGACCCGTGAGCGCACGGTGCCCACCGGGCAGTCGCTGACACTGGCCGCCTCCGCGTACGGAAGTCCGACGAGCTGGGTCAGGACGAAAGCTTCGCGGCGGTCGTCCGGGAGCGCGTCCAGCAGCGCGGCGAGGGCGACGCTGTCGTCGACGCCAGGCATGTCACGCGGCTGGGCGCGTTCGGCGGCCGACTGCCAGTCGTCGGTATCCGACAGGCGGGGGCGGGAGGAGTTGTGGCGGATGCTGTCGATCACGGCACGGCGGGCGATGGACAGCAGCCAAGTTCGGGCCGAGGAGCGGCCTTCGAACCGGTGCAGGCTGCCCAGGGCCCGCAGGAAAGTGTCCTGGGTCAGGTCGTCGGCGCTCTGGGGGTCGACACCGAGAAAGGTCACGTACCGGCGGACGTCTCGGTGCAGGGCGCGGACGAAGAGGTCGACGGCCTCGGGGTCGCCGCCGCGGGCGGCGAGTGCCCAGGCCGTGATCGACTCGTCTCTCGACGCTTCTTTCGAGTCTTCGCGCGTTGAAGACAGGACAGGAGTGAGCACCTGGTGTCTCTCTTTCTCGGGAATCCAGGGGAGCGGTGTCCGGGTCGGCGCGCGCAGAGCAGCGAGCGGGACGGCGGAACCGGTGAAAGGGGTGAACGGTCGGGCGCGCATGCGCGCGGCCGACGCCCGAGGCGGGGAGCCGACGGATCGTCGTCCCTGTGTGCGGCCTCGGGAAACCGGCTGTCGTCAGGCGACAGCGACCCCCGTGGGTGGACCCCGAGAAGTGATCGCGTAGGTGAGGAGGAGTCGCCGCGGCTTGCGATCCGAACGGCCCCTGAAGGCGCGGACACGTGGCCGGTGCGGCGACGCGGGCAGCCGGAGGATCAGGCGCAGCGGAGCGACGAGCCATCCAGCGAAAGCCCGCAGGATGCGGAACGCGGCGCGCTCGCCGTGGGCGAGCCACAGGCCGCACAGCAACGCGGCGAGAAGGTGGACGACGAGCATGCCGGTCGAGGACATGCCGCCCATGCCGTGGTCCACGGAGTGCGTGGCGATGTGGTCCATCGACCCCATGGAGTGCATGGTGCCCATCGTGTGGTGCATGGAAGCCATGGACGTCGACATGGCGTCGTGCTCCGCGCCCGGACCCGACGGCGAACCGCACAGCAGGTAGCCCAGCCACTGCTGGACGAGCGAACTGCCGCTGGATGTCTGCGGGTGTACGACGGCCTGGGCGAACGCGAACGACGAGTGGAGTACCGCCTGGGTGGCCACCACGACGGAGCTGACCAGAATCGGCCCTCGTTCCCGGCCGGCCAGCCACCACGCTGTGCCGCCGGTCGCCAGCGCCGCCGCAACCATGGCCCACCAGGACACCGTGGTCCCCGACATCATGACGTGACCCAGGGAGGCGAGCAGCACACAGACGGCCGCGAACACAGCGGCCCTGAGCGTGCGAGAACACCACCCGACAGTCATGGCGCCTCATCCTCGCAGTCCAGGTCTCACGCGTCACGAGAGGGTACGGAAATGCCCCTGGCGTCCGACTCAATCATGTCGCTGTGATCCACGCCACAGCAATGGGCGGGAACTCAGGGGCCGTTCGTGCCGACTCCTGCCGAGGACCCGGGAAGTACCGCCGGGTGGAGCGCGGGTTGAGGAGGGGCGCCGGTGGCGGCGGAGCAGAGTGAGATCCGGGCCGCGGCCGACGTCCGCCCGGCGCGGGCGGCAACAGCCATGACCGCCCTGCTGACGTGCGCCATGGCCTTCTCGATGATGCAACTGTTCCTGCTCGGCGCCCTCGGACCGCGACTCGTGGACGACCTGGATGTGTCGCCCACCGTGCTGGGGCTGACCACGACGGTGGGCTTCGGGGCGGCCGCCGTGCTCTCACCGGCCGGCGGGCGCGTGGTGGATCGCCTCGGGCCGCGCCGCTGCCTCGTCGCGCTGCTGCTGGTGTCGGCAGTGGCCCTGGCACTGATCGGCTCAGCGCCAGGCACCGGTTTCCTCCTCGCAGCGGTCGCGCTGGGCGGACTGCCGCAGGCGCTGGCGAACCCCGCCACGAACAAGACGATCCTGGCGACGGTTCCCGCCGAGCGCCGCGGCGCGGTGACCGGGATGAAACAGTCGGGCGTGCAGTTGGGCGCGTTCGCCGCCGGGCTCCCGCTGGCCGCGCTGGCCGGAATCGTCGGCTGGCGGGGCGCGGTGTGGGCGGCTGCCGGGACGGCCGTGGTGGCCGCGGTCTGGGCGGCGCGAACGCTGCCCGCCGATCCGCCCCCGAAGTACGCGCCCGCCTTCTGGATCCCACGCGGCGCCATCGCCTGGCTGGCCGCCTTCTCGCTGCTTCTGGGCTGCGGCATCGCCTCCGTGAACACCTACCTCGCCCTGTACGGCGTGCGGCGGCTCGACCTCGGCCCGACGGCGGCCGGCGCGCTGGTGGCGGTGCTGGGCGTCGCGGGGATCGCCGGGCGGGTGGGCTGGTCGAAGGTCGCCGGTCAGCCGGGGCGCGCGCTGTGGCTGCCGGGTGGACTGGCGGCCGGGGCGGTGGGCGCGGCACTGCTGCTCGCGGCCTCGGCGCACGCACACCCACTGGCCTGGGTCGCAGCTGTCACCGTGGGCATCTTCGCCGTCTCCGCGAACGCGGTCTCCATGGTGCTGGTGATGCAGCGTGCCGCGCCCGGTCAGGCGGGCCAGGACTCGGCTCTGGTCTCGGCCGGCTTCTTCGCCGGGTTCGCGATCGGTCCGCCCCTGTTCGGCCTGCTGGCCGACGCCGACCGCTACGGGGCGGGGTGGTTGCTGGTCGCCGGTGAGTTCGTGGGCGCGGGCGTGGTGGCGCTGATCTGGGCGGTGCGGGAGCGGCGATCGGTCGTACGGCGATGAGTACGGCGCGTAGGGCCAAGGGCGCGGTCCACTCGTCCCCTGGCGCCCCTGAGTGGGTGCGCCCCGCGCTGGAGTCCGTCCTCGGCCGGGTGGCTGTCACCCTGACCGAAGTTGGCGACCGTTTCCCGCTGTTCGCGGACCACGGCGACGGCCGGTGGACGACGACCGGGCGGGGCTCATGGACAGGCGGCTTCTGGGCAGGTCTGTTGTGGCTCCGCGCCCGGCACACAGGGCAGGAAACCGACCGCGAGGCCGCCGCGCGGTTCACAGCCCGGCTCACCGGCTGGGTGGACACCAACACCGCCACGCGCGGACTGATCTTCTGGTACGGCACGGCGCTCGCCGACTCGCCTGAGGCCGCCGCTCTGCGCGTGCGGGCGGCCAACGCCTGCCGGGGCGCGTACGACACCGAACTCGGCCTGGTTCCCTGGGGCTCGGCGTTCGGCGGGCCCCGCCTCCTGGCCCGTGTGGACGGCGTACCGGGCATGGTTCCGCTGCTGGCCTCGGTGGACCCGCAGGCGGCAAGGTCCCATCTGCGCCGCCACCTCGAACTCTCCCTGAGCGAAGGGCCCTCGTGCTGGTCCTGGCGGTACGAGCAGCCTGCCGGCTGGGCTCCCTGCGACGATCCACCGCCTGGCTGGAGCCGAGGCCGCGCCTGGCTGCTGCTGGCTGTCGCCGACGCCGCACACCGTCTCGAAACCGACGACCACGTGAAATCCATAAGCCGCTTGCTTCCGAAGGTGACTGTGCCGCCGGCCGACGAGGCACACTCCGAAGGCCCTCTCGACACCTCCGCCGCCGCCATCACCGCGGTGGCCCTGCTCAAGCTCGGCCGCTGCGAGCAGGCCGTCGCACTGCTCGACGAACTGGTCAGCACCCATGTCACGGAGGACGGCCGTCTCCTGAACGGCTGCTACGACCTCGCCTCGGGGACGGCGACGCAACACGAGCTGGTCTGGGGTGACTTCTACCTCGCGTATGCGCTCGCCGCACTCGCGGGCCTCGTCGCCCTTCACGACGCCTAGCCAGCACCGCATCGGGCTTCGCTCACTGAGTTTCGCCACGCCGAGCAGCGTGGGAACTCCTTTGCCTCCCGAAGCGGCTGAGGAGTCCGGGCCGGGCGGGTGGCTGAGCCGCCCGGCCCGGGCACCGGGACCTGGAACCGCACACGATCGTCGCCTCCCGCGACGTGGGACGGCGTGCCGCGGCCTACAGGATGAACGGCTCCCGATGGAGTATCAGGTGGTGCGCAGGACCCGGCGTGCGACCGACGTGATGTGCAGCTCGTCCGGGCCGTCGAGGATCCGGGCCGCTCTGCCGGTGCGGAACAGGGCGGGCAGCGCGGTGTCCGGGCCGAGACCCGCGGCTCCGTACACCTGGATCGCCGCGTCGGCCACCTGCTGCAGGGCGCGCGCGGCGGCCACCTTGGCCAGGCCCACTTCCACGTGCGCATCCAGCCCGGCGTCGAGGCGGGCCACCGCTTCGTACACCAGCGGACGGGTCGTCCGCAGGGCGAGCAGCGACTCGAAGACGTGGCGCTGGACGAGCTGGAGGTCACCGAGCGGACCTCGGGAGCGAGTACGGGTCACCGCGCGCTGTCGCATCAGGTCGAAGGCCCGGCGTGCCTGCCCCAGCCAGCGCAGGCACCGCAGGGTGCGGCCCAGTTGGAGCCGTTCGCCCGCGACGGCCAGGGCCTTGCCGCGCTCGCCGATCAGGTGGTCACCGTCGACCACGACCTCGTCCAGGTCGATCTCCCACTGCCCGCTCGCTCCGAACACCGGCAGCTCCCGCACCACGCGGAAGCCGGGTGAGCCGGTGGGCACGAGGAGCAACGACAGGCCGTCTCGATCCGCCGGTTCGCCATCGGTGCGGGCGAGCACCGTGACCAGGTCGGCGTCGGCCGCCCCGCTGGTGAACCACTTCCGCCCAGTCACCCTCCAGGCGCCGTTCTCCCCCGGCACCGCGCGAGCGGCAGTGAGGAAGGGATCCGTACCCGGTACTTCCGGCTCGGTCATCGCGTAGCAGGCCCGTATCCCACCGGCGACCAGCCGCTCGGCATACCGGTCACGGACGCCGGGGCTTCCGTGCCGCCAGAGCATCAGCGTGTCGAGCAGAGGCGCCGAACCGAGGACGGCAGGCCCGTGGTCGCTGGCTCCCTCGGCTTCGGCGACATGGGCGTACGAGCGCAGAGGCAGCCCCTGGCCGCCGAGTTCGGAGGGAAGCGGCAGCGCCCACAGCCCCTCGGCCCTGGCCTCCTCCTGCAGTCCGCGCACGACGGTGGCTGCCTCTGATCCGCCGGCGTCCAGCGCCGACTCGTGGGGCACCACCCGGTCGCGTACGAACGCTGCGACGCGATCTCTCAACTCTGCTGTCTCCGCCGGGCATTGGGGCGCACCGGTGATGTCCTCCATGCAGATTCCTCACTTTTCTCCGGAGTCGCGGGAACCCCGGCCCCCGGCCGTCCGACTCCCTCTTCCGTGGAACTGGTCGGAGGCGATCGCCTCCGGGTTCCCGCGCGTCAGGAAAGGGGGAGGCATGACTACTCCAGCCATATCGGCAACCTCGCGGACGGCCGGACCGCTCGACGGGCTCCGCTTCGAGGGTTCAGGACCACCGGGCGCAGCGGACACCCTGGTCGCGGAGCACCTGCAGCTGCTCGGCGCCCAGCCTGACGGCATCGTCGGGGGCCGGTTCACCGTCACCGGGAACGAGGTCGGCGAGGTCTCCACCCGCACGATCTGGGGTGAGGCCGCGACCGACGAGGCCACCGCGCAGGCGGCCACCGGCATCATGGCGGTGCACGGCCGGCGCGACGGCACCCCGCGGGGCCTCGCCATCGACTACGCCGCCACCGCGACCGGCGTTCTCGCCGTGCAGGGCCTGTTGGCCGGGCTGCTGGCGCGGACCCGTGGTGGCGGGCACATCACGCAGGTGGAGGTGAGTGCCGAGCGGGCTGGTCTGCTCACGGTCTCTCAGTACCTGGCCGCCGAGGGCGCCGACGAGGGTGAGGCGGCCGAACTCGCCCCGGGCGGACCGCCGTTCACGTCCGCCGACGGAACGGTCTTCGAGTTGGAGACGCTCGACCCAGGCGTGTGGGCGGCGTTCTGGCGGGCCCTGGACGCTCCCGAGGAGGCGATACGCAGGGGATGGAAGCCCTTCCAGTTCCGGTACGCCACCGCTTGCGCGCCCTTCCCCCGAGTCCTGCACGAGGCGGTGCGGGCGAGCGGCTGGGAGCGGATCCGTCATGCCGCGGTCTCGTCCGGCGCCGATGTGTGTCCGCTGGTGTCACTGGCCGACCGGACGGCCGAGTACGACGGGGCCGCGCCCTGGGAGCTGACCCCGCACGACGCCGCGTACGTCCCACGCGGAGCCCCCGAAGGCGGACCGCTGGCCGGGTTCACCGTCCTGGAGGCCGGCCGCCGTATCCAGGCCCCTCTCGCAGCCCACGTCCTCGGTCTGCTGGGGGCGGAGGTGATCCGGATCGAGCCGCCGGGCGGCGACCCGTTGCGCGGTATGCCGCCCGCCTGTTCCGGCATCTCGGCGCGGTGGCTCGCGCTGAACCGGGGCAAGAAGGCCGTCGAGGTGGACATCAAGTCCCCGTCCGACCGGGAGCGGCTGCGTGAGATGGCCGCCGACGCCGACGTGTTCCTGCACAACTGGGCGCCGGGCAAGGCCGCCCAGCTCGGCCTGGACCACGAGCACCTCGCTGTCGCCAACCCTGCGCTCGTCTACGCGTACACCAGCGGCTGGGCCGACCGGCTGCCCGACGCCCCCATGGGCACCGACTTCATGGTCCAGGCCCGCACCGGCGTGGGCGAGGCCGTACGACCCGCCGGCGAACCGCCCGCGCCGTCCCTGATGACTCTGCTCGACGTGCTCGGCGGGCTGCTCGGCGCCGAGGCCGTCCTGGCGGGCCTCCTGCTGCGCGAACGCACCGGCCGTGGAGTGCGCGTGGACTCGTCCCTGCTCGGCGCCGCCGACGTGCTGACCGCCCCCGCCCGGGCCCGGGCCGCGCAGGAACTCGACCCGCGTCGGCCTGCCGGGTTCCGCCGTCCCCTGCGCACCGCCGACGGCTGGATCGCCCTCGTGGACCACGCTGCCGTCCCGTACGAAGTGAGCGAGCTGTCCACCGAGCGGGCACTGAAGCGGCTGCGCGACCGCGGCCTGCCCGCCGTCCCGGTCGTCACCGACCTCGCCGATCTGCTGTCCTCCGGCTCGATCAGCCGCGACGCACACGGTGCCCCCGCCGTCCCGACCCCCTGGAGCTTCGCATGACCGTGGACCTGCACGACCTGCTGCCCGCCGAGCTGCGCCGCACCTGGGCCCTCGACGGCACCTGCCCCGACCTCGACCTGTACAGCCTCTTCCGCGCCCGCCAGATCGCCGACCTGCACCGCACCGCGGTCCTCGACGCCAAGGGGAAGCTCTGTTACACCGCCCTCGACCGCAAGGTGCGATGTCTGGCCGCCGGGCTGTCCGGGCTCGGCATACGCGCCGGTGACGTGGTCGGCACACAACTCCCCAACGGCCGAAACGCCGTCATCGCCGACCTCGCGCTGGCCGCGCTGGGCGCCGTCGCGCTGCCCTTCCCGGTCGGCCGGGGCGGACGGGAGGCGGCCTCGCTGCTGCGCAGAGCGGAGGCGGTCGCCGTCATCGCCGCCACCGAGCACCGCGGCAACCATCACGCCGCCGACCTGCTCGCACTGACCTGTGAGCTGCCCGCGCTGCACACCGTGATCGCCGCCGGGCCCGGTACGGCCCCGGACGACGCCGTCGCGTTCTCCGCGCTGCTGCGCACCGACCCGAAGTCCTTCACCGCGGCCCGCCCCGACCCCGACTCCGCCGCCCGCATCCTCGTCTCCTCCGGCTCCGAGGCCGAGCCCAAGATGGTGGCGTACTCACACAACGCCCTGGCCGGCGGCCGCGGCAACTTCCTCGCCTCCCTCATCCCCGACGACGAGCCGCCACGCTGCCTCTTCCTCGTCCCGCTGGCCTCCGCCTTCGGCAGCAACGGCACCGCCGTCACCCTCGCCCGGCACGGTGGAACGCTCGTCCTGCTCGACCACTTCACACCCGAGGCCGCCCTGGACGCGCTCGCCGAGCACGAGCCCACCCACGTCCTGGGCGTGCCCACCATGATCCGGATGATGCTCGACCGGATCGCGGAAGGCGACCACCCGGCGTTCAGCCCGCCCACGGCCATCATCGTCGGCGGCTCACCACTCGAAGAGGCCACCGCCGAGGAAGCCCGCCGCGTCTTCGGCTGCCCCGTCGTGAACCTCTACGGCTCCGCCGACGGCGTCAACTGCCACACCGGACTGGGCGACGAACCCCTGCGCGGGGACAGACCCGGCATCCTCGTCGGGCACCCGGACCCGCGCGTCGCCGACATACGCATCGCCGTCCCCGACGCACCGGAGTTCACGGAGGCGCCGAGGGGCTCCGTCGGCGAGATCGTCGCCCGCGGCCCCATGACCCCGCTGTGCTACGTCGCCGCCCCCGACCTCGACGCCCGCTACCGCACCGCCGACGGCTGGGTACGCACCGGCGACCTCGGCCTCATCGAGGAGGACGGCAACCTGCGGGTCGTCGGCCGCCTGAAGGACGTCGTCGTCCGAGGCGGGGCGAACATCAGCCCGGCCGAGGTGGAGATCGAGCTCGCCACCCACCCGCTCGTACGCGACGTGGTGTGCGTCGGGGTGCCAGATCCGCTGATGGGCGAGCGGCTCGCGGCTTGCGTCGTCCCACGGGGCGAGGCACCCACACCGCAGGACCTGTCCGCACATCTGGACGCCCGCGGCCTGGAGCGCCGCAAGCACCCCGAACACCTGCTGATCGTCATGGAATTGCCGCTCACACCGGCAGGCAAGCCGGACCGGGCCCTGCTCCGTGAGCGGTTCTCCGCACAGGCGCCGGGGTCCCTCGCCAAGGCCATCTGACCCATACGGCCCTGTAGTCCCGTGTGCCGGCGGAGTCAACGACGTGGGGCCGAAGCAACCTCTTGCGGCTTCGGCCCCGTGTCGTTGACTCCGGCTCTCGTCTCACAGGCAACGGGCTGCGGTGTCGGTGCTCGCAGAGCGGTCAGCCGTAGCCTCTCCGTCGGCGAGGCGTGGTGGCGTACATGATGCGGATGACGCCGTCGGCGTGCCGTTCCGTGCGTGCGTGGACGCCGACGGCGTCGCCGAGTCTCCTTGATCAGCAGATCGCCGCCGCCCGGCACGATCAGCGGATCGGCATCCGTGGGCTCCCAAGGCCGTCGGCACGATGACCTTGGTGTCGAAGAAGCATGTCACCTCGCCAGGAGCCGACGGTCGCACCAGTGTCGTCTCCTGTCGGTGAGTTGCTTGCTCCCTGGTCCGAGCCGAAACTACTGGCCCTGTACGAGTGCCGGGCAGCCGGCGATCTCCCGGCGGCCCCGCACTCGCATCGACGGGAGCCCTTCGCTAGGAGGCCATGGCGTTCTTGATCGTGTCCGCCGCGTTCTTGTAGACCGCCAGCAGGTCCAGGTCCTTGCCGGGGTAGTTGACGATCTCCACCTGCTTCGCCCCCGAGTCCGGCAGCACCTTGCCCGTCGTCATGTGCACGTTGTCGAAGACGTACGCGGGCTTCTTCTTCGCCAGGTCGGACAGCTTCTTGGCGGTCACGGCCTCAGGACCGTACGTGGCGCTGACCTCGGCGCCCGCCATCTTCGCCGACCAGACGGAGAAGACCTGGGCGACGACGGCCGGGGCCTTGCCGTCCGGCCACGCCTCCTTCAGCTCCTTCTGCAGCGTGCCGTACTCGCTCTTGAAGGACGTGCCCCACTTCGCGGCGGCGTCCTCGGTGCCGAACAGCTTGCCCAGACGGGCGACTTCGGCACTCGCCTTGTCAGCGTCGTTGTCGAGGCCGACCTCGACCAGCTTCGCGCCCGACCCGGCCGCTTCCTTGATCTTCTCCGCGTACGGCTCGAAGGGCGCGTAGAGCACGAAGTCGGCGCCCGCGATGGCCGTGAGGTCGGACGGCTTGGGGTCGTAGTCCGGGGCGTGCTGCGCCGACGACGGGACGATGACCTTCACGTCCTTCGCGCCGGCGGCCTTGGCGAAGGCGCCCTCCCAGGTGGTGGTGGCCACGACGACAGGGGCGTCGTCGTTCTTCTTCCCACTCGTGCTCGTGTCCGCGCTGTCGGTCTTGCCGGAATCGCACGCGGTGGCGGTCAGGACGAGCGCCGTGCTCAGGCTCAATGCGAGGACGGAAGGGACACGGGCGATGCGGACGCGGATGCGCGCCATGAGCTGATTCTCCGTTCGGGGATGAGGTGGACGGCCAGGACGACGATCCCGGCCGTCAGGACGAGCACGGGCCCGGGCGGCCAGTCGAGCTTCAGCGCGACGAGGAACCCGGTGAGGTTCACGACGACGCCGATGCCGACCGCCCAGGCGGTGATGGACTTCAGGGAGGTGCCCAGCCGCCGTGCGGCCAGCGCGGGCAGCAGGGTCAGCGCGTCGACGAGCAGCGCGCCGGTCAGTTTGATGGCGCCGGCCACGGAGACCGCGACCAGGACGAGGAGAAGGAGGGTGAGCAGGTCGACGCGTACCCCGGAGGAGAGGGCGAGTTCTCGGTCGTGGAGCAGGAGGGCGAGGTCGCGGCGGCGCCACCGGAACAGGGCCGGTACGACGGCGGCAAGCGTGCCGAGCAGCCACAGGTCGGCCGTGCCCACGGACAGGATCGAGCCCCACAGCAGCGCGAAGGCGCCCTGTGCGTTGACTCCGGAGACGGCCAGGACGAGCAGCGCGGCGGCTATCGCCAGACTCATCAGCAGGCCCATCGCGCCCGACAGCCCGTCCGGCGTGCGGGCGAGCGGCGCGACCCCGGCCCCGGCGAGAGCGCAGGCGACCAGCGCGCACAGCATGGGGTCGAGCCCGGTCAGCAACCCGACCGCTATGCCCAGCAGGGCGACGTGCATCATCGCGAACCGCACCGGCATGATGTCCAGGCCGACGATGACGACACCGATCACGGGCAGGCCGATCGCGGCCAACAGCAGGGCGGCACCGGCCCGTTGGACGGGTACGAGCTGGAGGAGCGGCCCGAGGTCGGCGGCGGCGAGGGTGTTCACCGGACCTCCCTCAGCTGGCCGGCGGCCATCTCCAGCACCCGGTCGCAGCGGTCGGCCAGCGCCCGGTCGTGCGTGACCACCACGACGGTCACCGGCAGGGACAGCAGGACGTCGGCGGCCTCCTCCTGCCCGGCGAAGTCGAGTGCCGCCGTGGGCTCGTCGGCCAGCAGCACCCCCGCCCCGGCGGAGACGCAGCCGACCGCACGGGCCAGATACATGCGCTGCAACTGTCCCCCGGACAGCGTGTGCAGTGGCCGTCCGGTCAACGCTCCGACACCCAGCTTCTCCGCCGCCTCAACGGCTTCGGCCCGTGCCCGGCTGCTGGCCAGCAACTCGTGTGCCAGCAGTGGGAATCGCCCCACCGCGGGTTTCTGCGGAATCCAGGCACACGCCCGGCGCCGCCACGCCCACTCGGCCGCCGTGCCGGTGCCCCGGCCTCCGACCAGGATCTGCCCTGCGGCCTGGCGGTGCAGGCCCAGCACCGCGCGGATCAGCGTGGTCTTGCCCGACCCGTTGGTGCCGGTCAGCGCGACCCGCTCGCCCGCCCCGATGTCGAGATCCACACCGCGTACGGCCTCCACGCGGCCGTGTCGGCAGGCGACTTCACGCATCCGCACATCCAGACCGTCCATCCCACCTCCTGCTCGTTCCCCGAAAGGAGTCGGAGAGGGAGGCCGGTGAGTTCCCGACGAGCCGGGCGAATTCACGAAGCCTCGCGGCGTCGTCTGCGCGGGTCTGCCTCCGGGCAGGAGCCCGAGTCGTCCGGCGACGACCAGGCTCGTCCCCACCAGGACGACGACCGGAGGAAAGGGAACGGTCAGAGAAGGCGTGGCCTCACCGCGAGGTGGACCTCGGGCGCGGCAGGCCGGCCCCTCGGTGGCGCACCCATCGTGGGCCCGACATCGCACGGAACCGGAGCTGAGCGCCGCGATCAGCCTGAGCCCGGACGGCCACGACCCGCCTCGTCCGCCACGGCAAGGTGAGGGCCGCAGTGCCGCGCAGTCACACCCCGAACCTGCCGGGGCGGACCACGATCGCCAGCGCTTTGACCGGTCCGCTGTGCTGGAAGTACAGCGTGAACGGCACGAAGTCGAACTCGCGCCACCCCGGCTTCGCACGCAGCGTCACATCCAGACCGGTCGGGGACATGGCAAGGCTGTCGCCGGCCCGAACCTCGGCCGAGTCCACCGTCTCCGCGTACGCCGCACGGCCACTGGTCATGCGGTGACGGCTGAGCGCGGTCTCTCCGTCCGCGCCGGACACGGTCACCTTCAGCAACCGGTCGTCGGCGCCTCCGGAGTTGGTGATCCGGAAGAAGGCGGCGGTGTCCCGGGTGTTCCCGTACGGCATGAAGACGTGCGCGTCGGTGACCGCGATCCGCGCGGGGGTACCCGCGTTGCCGGAGGAGGTCCAGGCGGTCAGGCCGCCCAGGGCGACACTGCACACGGCGACGGGCGCGAGCGCGGAAAGCAGGGTGTCGGCGAGCCGACGGCGGGTCGGGCGCCAGGGGTGCACGGTCATCGGCCGCCTCGGATCGTCGTCGCCACGGCATGGCGAGGCGGCAGGGCTCGCCTCCGAGCAGGCGGGAGGAAAGGGATCATCGCTCACCGCTCCGAGCGGGCGAGGGCCGGTGTTTCCGCGCGGTGGAGGGCTGCCATGCCCGCAACCGCAGGCTGTTGCCCACCACCAGCAGCGAGCTCACCGACATCGCCGCCGCGGCCACCATCGGGTTGAGCAGGCCCACCATGGCGAGCGGCACCGTCACGACGTTGTAGCCGAAGGCCCACACCAGGTTGACGCGGATCGTGCCCAGGGTGCGCCTGGCCAGCAGCACCGCGTCCCCAAGGGCCTCGATGTCGCCGCGCACGAGGGTCACGTCGGCGGCCCCGATCGCCGCGTCCGTGCCCGTACCCATGGCGATGCCCAGGTCGGCGCAGGCCAGTGCGGCGGCGTCGTTCACCCCGTCGCCGATGACGGCGACCCGGTAGCCCTGTTCCTCCCGGAGCTCGCGTACGAGTTCGGCTTTGCCCTCGGGCGTGCAGCGGACGTGCCTTTCGTCGATGCCGAGAGCGGCGGCGACGGCCCGGGCCGGCGCCTCACGGTCTCCGGTGGCCAGCACCGGCCGCACGCCGAGACGCCGCAGCCGATGCACGGCCCGGTAGCTTCCCGGTCGTACGACGTCACCGACCTCGATCAGCGCCTCGGCCACCCCGTCGACCTTCACCAGGACGGGGGTGTGCGCCGCGGTCTCCACCGCCGGCAGTGCTTCCGCCAACGCCGGGGGCAACTCGTCGTCCGGCGCGACCACTTCGACCAGACGCCCCTCGACACGCCCCCGCACTCCGCGGCCTGTCGCGGCGCGGAAGTCGCGCACGTCCGGCAACGGCTGCTCGGGCAGGGTCCGGCGGGCGTACGAGACGATCGCTCGGCCCAGCGGATGTTCCGAGCCCTGCTCGACCGCCCCGGCCAGCCTCAGCGCCGTTTCCTTCCCCAGGCCGTCCGGCACCGCGGTGACCCGGGCGACGCTCATGTGCCCGGAGGTGAGGGTGCCGGTCTTGTCGAGCACCACGGTGTCGAGGTGCTCGAGCCCCTCCAGCGCCTGCGGCCCCCTGACCAGCACACCCAGCTGGGCGCCCCGGCCGGTCGCCGCCATCAACGCGGTCGGCGTCGCCAGCCCCAGCGCGCACGGGCAGGCCACGACCAGCACCGCAACGCACGCCGTGATCGCCGCCTGCGGATCGGCCCCGGCGCCGAGCCAGAACCCGAGCACCGTCACCGCCAGTGCCAGCACCACCGGGACGAAGACCCCGGCCACCGCGTCGGCCAGCCGCTGCGCCTTCGCCTTCCCGGCCTGTGCCTCGGTCACCAGCCGGGTGATGCGGGCGAGCTGCGTTTGCGCACCCACGGCCGTGGCCCGCACCAGCAGCAGTCCGCCCGCGTTGACGGCCCCGCCGATCACCGCGGAGCCCGGCTGGACTTCGACCGGCTCGCTCTCTCCGGTGACCAGGGACAGGTCCACGGCTGAGCTGCCTTCCACCACCTCCCCGTCGGTGGCCACCCGCTCACCGGGCCGCACGACGAATACCTGCCCGACCCACAACTCCTCGATCGGAACGAGCCGTTCTGCGCTGCCTTCGCGCACCGACACTTCTCTGGTGGCGAGTTGGGCCAACGACCGCAGCGCGGCACCGGTCCCATGCCGGGCCCGCGTCTCCAGGAACCGCCCGGCCAGCACGAACAGCGGCACACCCACGGCCGCTTCGAGGTAGATGTGCGCGATGCCGTCCGAGGCGGAGGGCACCGGACTGAACGGCATCCGCATCCCCGGCTCGCCCGCGCCCCCGAGGAACAACGCGTACGCCGACCACGAGAAGGACGCCACCACACCCAGCGACACGAGGGTGTCCATGGTCGCCGCCGAGTGCCGCAGCCCCCGCGCGGCCCGCACATGGAACGGCCACGCCCCCCATACGGCGACCGGCGCAGCGAGCACGAAACACAGCCACTGCCAGTTCCGGAACTGCCAGGCGGGCACCATCGACAGCACGAGCACCGGCACCGCCAGCAGCGCGGTGATCACCAACCGGTCCCGCTCCTGCCGGGCCTCCCCCGTCTCCCCCTCGCCCTGGTCGTCCTTGCTTTGCCGCTTCTCGGGAGGCTCGGGGATCGCGGCCGTGTAGCCGGCCTTCTCGACCGTCGCGACGAGATCCCCGGGACGGATCGCCCCCGGATGGCTCACCCGGGCCCGCCCGGTGGCCAGATTGACGGTCGCCGTGACGCCGTCCAGCTTGGCGAGCTTCTTCTCGACCCGCCGCACACAGGCCGCGCACGTCATCCCGCCGACGGTCAGGTCCGTGGTCACCAGAGCAAGCGCAGGTTCCGTGCTCATCAGCCGCCGCTCCCAGGCATGTCGTGCCCGTCCTGCATGTCTCCCATATCCGTGCCCCCGCCGCCGCCACCGTTCTGCGTGGTGCCCTGCATGCCGGGCGCGACCGGTCCGGCAGCCGCGCCGACGGCGTACGACACCGCGAACATCAGCACCAGCAGCAGGAGGAAGCCGCACAGCGCGGGCGGTGGCACCGGCTTCCGCAGCGCCGTACCCGCGCCGCGGGAGGTGGTTCGTCGGGACTCGCCCATACCTGGTCTCCAGATCGCCTCGTACGGCGTCGGTCAGGTCGTGCCGTACCGCATCAGCAGTCGGGCCCACCGAGGGACGAGTTCCAGAGCCGGCGTGTGGCGTGCACCACATGACCGATGTCCAGGCGCGCCGGGACCTGCGTGCGTATGCCCCGTCGACGGCAGGTGCCGCCGACGGGGCACCTGCTCTACCGCGTCCGAGCCCTGCTGGAGCGGCACCGTACGAGCGCGAACACCGCGGCGCCCAGCCCCAGACCGACATCCCATCACGAGGTCCCCCGTGGGCAGCCACCTGCCGGGGCCGTCCCCCACGCAGCCGCCCAGCGACGGCGTGCCTCCGGGAGTCCTGCCTCGCAGGGGTTCCTGTGGTATGTGCTGTCGTTTTGGACGGAGTTCCGCCTGTTGACACGGTGAGTGCCCTAGTCTGGCTCCGGCGCAGCCTTGACCCTGACAGCTTCCTGCGGGGTGGGGCCCGGTCGGCACACAGCCTCCGTCGCTCGTGTGCGGCGCGTCCATGGTGTCGTACAGCGAAGCGAGTGGCGTGAGCGATCAGGAGTACGCGGAGGGCCGGGCCGGGCTCGCCGACGTGGTGCGCCTCGTCGTGCGGACGCTCCTGTACGTCGTCCTCGGAGCTGCCGCGCTCGCCGTGATCGCCACTGTCGCCAGCGTCCTGGGGCCGGCGATCGCGCTCGACCTTTACACGCCGCCTGTCGCCGCCTGGTGGACGGTCTTCACGGCCGTCGTCGTCCAGGGCGTCCCGT
Organism: Streptomyces sp. NPDC088254; assembly: GCF_044740925.1. Lineage (NCBI taxonomy): Bacteria > Bacillati > Actinomycetota > Actinomycetes > Kitasatosporales > Streptomycetaceae > Streptomyces > Streptomyces sp. NPDC088254. The sequence continues at coordinate 443,897 of NZ_JBIURQ010000006.1, forward strand.
TCCTGCTACTGGGCGCGGTCGTTTCCGCGGCTATCGGTGCCTTCGTGCCCGAGCGCGTCTTCAGCCGGCTGCTGCCGCGCAATCCGGCACTCGCCGTGCCCATCGCGGGCGCGGCCGGTGTGGTGCTGCCCGGGTGCGAGTGCGCGTCCGTGCCGGTGGCCGGAAGCCTGATGCGGCGCGGGGTGGCCCCCGCCGCCGCCTTGGCTTTTCTGCTCTCCGCGCCTGCGATCAACCCGGTCGTCCTGGTCGCCACGTCGATCGCGTTCCCCGGGCAGTCGCTGATGGTGGTGGCCCGTCTCGTGGCCTCCCTCGCCGTGGCCGTCGTGATGGGCTGGCTGTGGGCGCGCTTCGGGCGGGAGGAGTGGCTGCGGCTGCCGACGGCGCGTACGACCGGATCCGGCACCTCCCGCTCGGGAGCCTTCGTGGGCGGGCTGCAGCACGATTTCCTTCACGCCGGCGGCTTCCTCGTGCTCGGCTCGGCAGCTGCAGCGACCTTCAACATCACGGTGCCGCGCTCGGTCCTCGACGTCTTCACGGGATCGGCCTGGCTGGCCGTCCCGCTTTTGGCGCTGCTCGCCGTGGTGCTGTGTGTGTGCAGCGAGGCCGACGCGTTCGTGGCCGCATCGCTCAGCGGGTTCTCACCGACCGCGCGGCTTGCGTTCATGGTGGTGGGGCCGATGGTCGACCTGAAGCTGATGGCGCTTCAGGCGGGCACGTTCGGCCGGGCCTTCGCCGTCCGGTTCTCGTCGGTGACCTGGGTGGTTGCACTGGTGAGCAGTGTGCTCGTGGGGTGGTGGCTGCTGTGAGGCGGTACGGACCAGGCGTGCTGTTGCTGCTGGTGGGCGCCTCGGTGCTGAAGATCTCGCTGTTCAGTGCCCTTTGTCTGCGGTACGTGCAGCCCGGACTGAGGCCGTGTCTGATCGCGTCCGGGGCGCTGCTGGTGCTGCTGGGTTTGGCAGCGGGCGTGAGGGCCTTTCGGGCGGCGCCGGACGAGGACGCGCAGGACGACGGGCATGGTCACACCCACACGACCGGCCCGCGCCTCGCCTCGCTGCTCGCCCTTCCCGCCACCGCGCTGCTGCTCTTCCCGCCGCCCGCGCTCGGCTCCTACAGCGCGGCACGGGAGGACGCGCGGCGCGCGGCGCAGGGCATCGGCACATTCCCGGCGCTGCCCGCCGGTGACCCGGTGGACCTGAGCGTGGCCCAGTTCAGCTCCCGCGCGGTCTACGACAGCGGACGCTCACTGACGAGCCGTACGGTCCGGCTGACCGGCTTCGTCACGCACGGGGACGGCGGCACCTGGTACGTCACCCGGCTGCTGGTGTCGTGCTGCGCGGCCGACGCGACGACGAGCAAGGTGCAGGTCCGCGGCGCGGGCGCCCCGGCGGTGGACACGTGGGTGACGGTCACGGGCACCTGGCACCCCGGGGGCAGGCTGGGCTCATCGGCGGCCTGGCCTCCGGTGCTGGACGCGAGGACGGTCAGGCAGGTCGAAGAGCCGTCGAACCCGTACGAAAAGCGTTGACCGGATCGACGCGGCCTGGTCCCGTCCAGGGGACCCATGGGTGCAGTCGCCGACGTTGTCCGTACGGCTGTATGGGTCACCGGGAGCTGTAGGGCGGGAGCGCCTGGATCACGCGGCCTGATCAAGAGGCCCATGGTCCACGCCCGGTGGACGCGGGGCCCCTGTTCCCGTGCGGGCTGAGACCAGGCCCGGCCGTTCCCGTACTCTTCCTCAGAGCGGCCGCGCAGGTCCGGCTCGAGAGGGGGCAGGGACAACCGCGAGGGAGACGGCATGGGAGCCGCTGACCGGCAGGGTGCCGGACACTGGGACGGGGTCGGCGACCGGCCGCCCACCAGAGGTGGTCGTGCGAGCGAGTACGGCCACGACCACGCGTACGGGGATCCTCCCGAGCCGGCACCTCAACCCGGCTGCGAACCCGATGCGGGCCGAGGCCATCCCCCCTCTCCGGCCATGGGCGACGGCCTCGTGACGGGCAACGGTCGCGCCACAGCGACCGGCACCGGACATGGCCCCGACCACGGCCCCCCGGTGTCTGTCGGCGGCCACGGACACAGCCACAGCCACGCCCCCGCCGCGCCGGTCTCCCGGCACCTGCGCAAAGTCATCGCGGCGATCCTCATCCCCTTCACCGTCGCCGTCGTCGTGGGGCTCGTGGTGCTGTGGCCGGGCGGGGCGCCGCCGCACAAGCGCACAGGGGTCGGCTTCGATCGTCAGACACAACAAGCGACGGTCACCATGGTCGTCGAGGTGAGCTGCGCGTCGGTGAACGCCTCGGGCGAGACCCCGACCGGCGACACCTCCACAGCCGAGGGCTCATCGGCGCAACAGGAGGCGGGCGGCACCTGCAAGAAGGCCACGATCCGCGTGGACACCGGCAAGGACAAGGGCCGTACGTTCACCGAGATCGTACAGCCGGATCAGTCACGGCAGCTGCACCAGGGCGAGAAGGTCGTCGCCACCTACGAGCCTTCCGCGCCCGAGGACCTGCAGTACTCGGTCGCCGACGTGGACCGCCGATTCCCGATGGGCCTGCTGGCCGGCATCTTCGCGCTCGTCGTTGTGGTGGTCGGCCGACTACGCGGCGTGATGGCGCTGGTCGCTCTGGCCATCAGCTTCGGGATGCTGAACTTCTTCATCCTTCCGGCCATCCTGCAGGGCTCGAACCCGCTGCTTGTCGCCGTGGTCGGGTCGAGCGCCATCATGCTGATCGCCCTGTACATGTGCCACGGCCTGTCGGCCCGAACGTCCGTGGCGGTGCTCGGCACACTGGTCTCGCTCCTGCTGATCGGCGTCCTGGGCTCGGAGTTCATCGGGTGGGCGGCGCTGACGGGCAACACGGACGACAACACCGGCCTCATCCACGGCCTGTATCCGTCGATCGACATGAGCGGCCTGCTGCTCGCCGGCATCATCATCGGCTCCCTCGGCGTCCTCGACGACGTCACGGTGACGCAGACGTCGGCTGTCTGGGAGCTGCACGAGGCCAACCCGACCATGGGCTGGCGCGGGCTCTACCGGGCGGGCATCCGCATCGGTCGCGACCACATCGCCTCCGTGGTGAACACGCTCGTCCTCGCCTACGCCGGCGCCGCACTGCCGCTGCTGCTGCTCTTCTCCATCGCGCAGAGCAGCGTCGGCACGGTCGCCAACAGTGAACTGGTCGCCGAGGAGATCGTCCGCACGCTGGTCGGCTCGATCGGCCTGGTCGCCTCGGTGCCGATCACCACAGCCCTTGCGGCTCTGGTCGTCTCGGCGGACCGGCCCGGTCCGCAGAGGCAGACGGCGACAGCGGGCGCGGTGGCGGCGGACGGAGCGACCGCGGGCCGGGGCGGGCGCCGGCGCAAGCGTTGAGAGCGATCTCCCCGAGGCAGGCCCCGGCCACTCAGCCCCTTGCGTGGTCGGTCCAAAGCGCTGTCGCGGCGCAGGAGAGGCGCTACCGGGCGTAAAGCGACCGAGGATTGGAAAGGGGCTATACGGCGAACTCGGGATCGGTCGGGCGTAACCCGGGGCCGCCGGGTCTGACATGCGAGCGGAGGGGGCTGGGCATGGGCGGGCGTCCCTTGTATCTCGAGCCGCGGCTGGGCCCGCGGCTCGGCTCATTGCTGGGATCTCCCGAGGTGCTGCACATGCTCACCGATGCCCTCGGGTCTCCCCTGCACGTCGTGGTCCCCGACCAGATCGCCGCGAACCTGGAGGAGTTCCGGTCGGTATACGGCAGCCATCACCTGTCCGGCCAGGTGTTCTTCGCTCACAAGGCCAGCCGGTCCAGTGCCCTGCTGCGGCGGCTGGCTGCCACGGACGCCGGCGTGGACGTCGCATCGCTGGGTGAGCTGCAGCACGCGCTCGGCGCCGGCTTCACTCCTGACCGGATCCTCGCCACCGGCCCGAAGAACCCGGAGTTCCTGTGGCTGGCCGCCCGCACGTCGGTCACCGTCAGCGTCGACTCGTGCGGTGAGCTGGAGCAACTGGCCGGGCTGATACGCACGTACGCACTGTCCAAGATCCGGGTCCTGCTGCGCCTGTCGGGCTTCGAGACGCCCGGCGTCCGGGTGCTGAGCCGGCGCAGCCGTTTCGGTACTCCAGCAGGAGAGCTGGGGCCTCTGCTGGATGCCGTCGGGCGGCACAACGATGCGGTCGACCTGGTGGGGGTGGCGTATCACCTGGACACGACGAGCCTCGATGAGAAGGCCGTCGCGCTCGAAGGCTGTCTGCGGGCTCTGGAGGAGTGCCGCAGCCGGGGACTGCAGCCCCGGGCCGTGGACATCGGTGGCGGATTCGGGGTCAAATACCTCGCGAACGGCGAACAGTGGGAGCAGTACACGACGGAGCTCACCGGCGCCGTCCTGGGCAACCGCCCGTCCCTGACCTGGGGCGGACACGGCTACGGCCTGCGCAACGAGAGCGGTACGCTGCGCGGCAGTCTTGGGCTCTACCCGGCCCACCGGCCGGTCGCCGGAGCCCGGTACCTCGACCAGTTGCTTTCCCACCCGGCCGCGTCCCTGGGCGATCGTCCGCTGGGGGCGTTGCTGGTGGAGCACCTGTACGACGTGCATACGGAACCCGGGCGAGCGCTGCTGGACCAGTGCGGGCTGACCCTGGCGAAGGTGCTGGAGGTGCGCGACCAGGAAGCCGGCGGTGAGCTCCTCGTGCGGGTGGCGGCGAAGGCCGACGATATTGCGCTGGAGGAGCACGGTGTGCTGATGGACCCCGTGGTCGTCCCCCGGAGCGGCGCGGACTCCGGGACCGACGGCCGGCCGGTCGCCGTCCACCTCTTCGGCAGCCTGTGCCTGGAGACCGATCTCATCACGCGCCGCACGGTCTTCCTGCCCCGTCGACCCGAGCCGGGCGACCTGCTGGCCTTCCCGAACACCGCCGCCTACTGCATGGATTTCCACACCACCCGCGCTCAGCGGCAGCCCGGCGCACGGAAGGTCGCCGCCTGGCAGGACGGCGGCTCATGGCGCTGGTGCCTGGACGATCAGTACTGGCCGACCATCCCGGTGGGAGAAGCAGAGTGAGGGCAGAGTGAGGTACGACAGCATCACCGAGGCCATCGGCAACACCCCGCTGGTGCGCATCGACCCTGCCGTGCACGGTCTGACGCAGATCGACCTGTACGCCAAGCTGGAGCTGCTGAACCCGTTCGGGTCGGTCAAGGACCGGGCCGCCTGGAACATGGCACGCCCCGACCTGGCCGACGCGGCCGAGCGCGGCAGCCAGCTCGTCGAGTTGTCCAGCGGCAACACCGCCAAGGCCCTCGCCGTGATCGCGGGCATGCACGGCCTGACCTTCAAGAGCGTCACCAACCGCATGCGCGTCCCGGAGATCAAGGACCTGCTGCTGTTGCTCGGCGCGGAGATCGAGGAACTGCCGGGACAGAGCGAATGCCTGGACCCGACCGCCACCGACGATCCGCTGACCCTCTTCCACCGGACGATCTCCGAGCAGGGCAGCGCCTACCTGCACACCGACCAGTACTTCAACCCGCGCAACACCGAGGCCCACCTCACCGGCACCGGCCCCGAGATCGTCAAGGACCTGGACGGCCGGGCCCCGGACTGGTTCATCGCCTGCGTCGGCACCGCAGGCTCCTCCACGGGCGTCGCTCGCGTCCTGCGCGAGAACGATCCCGCGGTGCGGGTCGTCGGGCTGGTCGCGGCCAAGTCGGACTTCATCCCCGGCATCCGCACCATCGACGAGGCGCAGGAGGTGGGCCTGTTCGACCCCGGTACGTACGACACGATGGAGGCGGTCAGCGCCGACGAGGCGATCGAGGGGATGCTGACCCTCAACCGCCGGTGCGGCATCCTGGCCGGCCCCACCGGCGGGGCCGCCTTCTTCGGCGCCGTCCGCCATCTGCGCTCCGTCGACAGCGAGCTGACCGAGCGCCAGTCAGCGGTGTTCATCGTCTGCGACCGGGTCGAGAGCTACCTGAGCTACGTCCGGCAGCGGCGTCCCGACCTGTTCGGGCGCCCCAGCCGCACGAACTCCCCCTCCGACGTGACCGACGGCGAGATACACACGGCCCCGAGCGTGGGCGTGGCCGACGCCCGGACATGGATCGCCACCGGGCGGCCACTCGTGGTCGACCTGCGCAGCCCCTTCGCCTACGCCGCGCTGCACATCGACGGCTCGGTCAACATCGTCGACGAGGTCTTCGAGGAACTCCTGCGCAGCGGCCTGCCCTTCAGCCGCAGCCGGCCGGTCCTGCTGGCCTGCCCGGTCGGCGAGAAGTCCGCCCGCTACGCCGCCCTGCTGACCCGGATGGGCCACCCCGACGTCCGCAGCCTGGCCGGCGGCATCATCGCCTGGCGCGACGCCGGCGCACCCCTGGTACGGGACTGATCGCCATGACCGCACCCGGCATACGTACCGAACGTCTCTCCGCGTTCGAGGAGTTGGCGGAGTGGCAGCGTGCGCTGCGCGCCCAGTTCCCGATCATCGCCACGCATCCGGACCTGGCCTACCTGGACAGCGCGGCCACCGCGCAGAAGCCGCAGGCCGTCCTCGACGCCGTCCAGACCTACCTCACCACCGCCAACGCCAACGCCGGACGCGGAACCTACACCTGGGCCAACCTGACCACGGATCTGGTCGAGGAGACCCGCGACAGGGTCCGACGGTTCCTCGGCGACCCGGACGCGGAACAGTCGGCTGTCCACTTCACCAGTGGCGCCACCGAGGGGCTGCGCACCATCGCCCGCGACTGGCTCCCGGCGTTTCTCGCCGACGGCGACGAGATCATCGTCCCTGCCGGCGACCACCAGGCCAACATCGTGCCCTGGCTGGACGCCCAGCAAGCGCTGGCCCGCCAGGGCGTCCACATTCGCGTCCGCCAGATGCCCTACCAGCAAGCTTCCGGCGACTACGACCACACCGCCCTCGCGGACCTGGCCGGGCCGCGCACCCGGTTCGTCGCCGTCACCCACGTCCACCACGTGTACGGCGGGAACATGAACATCCACCGCATCCGTGAGGCGGTCGGCCCCGATGCGGTCCTCTGTCTGGACGCCGCCCAGAGCGTGGGCCACCTGCCGGTGTCCGTGACCGATCTGGACGTCGACTTCGCCGTCTTCTCCGGGCACAAGGCCATGGCCCTGCCCGGCACAGGCGCCATCTGGGCCCGCCAGGCGCGCGGACCGGGGTTCACGCCCGGTGGCTGGTCGGGCACCCCCAACACCGTCGGTATCGCCTCCCTTACCGCGGCCCTGGACTGGCTGGACACTGCCGGCACCGACCGGATCGACCGCTGGACGGTGGCACTGACGGCCCGGCTCACCGACGGGCTGCGCCATCTGGACGCCTACGAGATCCTCGGCTGCCAGACCAGCCTGGCCGTCGATTCCCCCGTCCAGCAACGGTGCGGCATCGTCACGTTCCGGCACCGCGCCATCGACTCCGGCGACCTCGGGTTCATCCTCTTCAGTCACGGCTTCATGGTCCGCTCCGACAACCACTGCCAAGGCAGCGCGGGCGAGCAGACCAGCTCCGTACGTGTGAGCCTGCACGTGTACAACAGCGTCGAGGAGATCGACCGGCTGCTGTCCGTCCTCGCCTCACTCGTATGAGCCCATGCTCACGCGCCCCCGACGAAAGGCGGAATGGAAACCGTTTCCACCTGTAGGCTCGGACGCAAAGCAGAGACAGCAAGTGCGAGACGGCAAGGTGGCACGACCGTGGGACTCAGCCTGGCGACGGCAGAACGATGGGTGGAACGGTGGGAGCGCCAGCAGCAGCGGTACGCCACCGACCGCGAGGAGCGCTTCACGGTCATCGCCGACATCGTCGAGCACGTCACGGCGGGCCGCCCCGGCAGGCCCCTCGTTGTCGACCTCGGCTGCGGCCCCGGCTCCCTGGCGGCCCGGCTGGCCCAGAGGCTCCCCAGGGCGGACATCGTCGCCGTGGACCGGGACCCGCTGCTGCTGGAGCTTGCCCGCACCCATCACGCGGACGCGGCCCGCTACGTCGACACGGAGATCGGCGAGCCCGGCTGGACCGAGACCCTGGGCCTCGACCGACCGCTGGACGCCGCCGTATCGACGACCGCACTGCACTACCTGAGCCCCGACGCACTGCACCGCACCTACCGCCGGCTCGCCGCGCTCCTGCGGCCCGGCGGCGTCCTCGTCAACGGCGACCACCTCCCGCACGACGACCCCCGCATCGCCGAGGTCGCCGGGTGCGTCGGACGTCGCCGAGCCGAGCGACAGCGAGCCTTCGCCCACGAAGACTGGTCCTCCTGGTGGACGGCCGTCGCACAAGACCCTGAACTGGCCGACCTGCTCGCCGAACGCCGCGAGCGCGAGCCCACGCCCCCGACCACCATCCCCGCCCCCCTTTCCCTCGCCTCCCATGTCCGGCTGCTGCGGCGGGCGGGCTTCGCCCAGGCCGGCACGGTCTGGCAGTACGGCGACAGCCACGTCGTCGTCGCGATCCGCTGACCGCGGGCCGGTCAGCCGCACGCCCGCGGCCCCTTGCCGGCCTCCGGGAACGCAAGGCCGGCCGCCTGTCCGTACGGCGGTCGCCCGTCACCCTGACCCAGTGCACCCGCCGGCGAACGGCACGGAAGCCTCCACCGAAACGATCCGAAGCGCCACAGCCTCTGCCGTTCTCCCCTCCAGGACGCCCCTGCAGTCCACGAGGGCCACGACCACCAGCACGGCGAGGGCTGCGGACACGTGGCCGTGCCGCGCGGCGCACGCTCTCTCCGACGCATCCAGGCACTGATCACCGCTGCCGAGGCCGACGGACACACCGTGGCGGATGCCCAGTCCCACCAAGCACAGCGCATCGCGGCCGCCATCGCCGGCGGGACTGGGCCGTGAGATCCCCCTCGCCCTTTTCGGCCACAGTATGGGGGCAGTCGTCGCCCACGAGGTCGCCGTGCTGCTGAAGAGCACCCACGACATGCGGTAGCCCAGCCGTAGCGGTCGGGGGACATGGAGGCGTCGGCCTGTTCCAGGGCTTGTCGGGGGTGGCCCAGATCCACAGGCCCGGTGGGCGAGGGCGCGGAGAATGTGGCCGGTGAACAGTCCGTCCTCGGCCTCTGCGGCGATGCGGGCGGCCGGTATGAGGGGATCGATCTTGACAGGCCCACCAAACCTAGTGTTAGCCTTCCGGAGTCGTTGTCGCATAAATGACCGATGATTTAAGTAAGTTCAATTATCATCGACGCGTTCGTTGATTTCAGCTCCGGCAGGTCCGGGCCCTGTGGCCAGTGCAGTGAACTTCGATAAGAGCTTCTCCCGTCTTTCGGTAATTCGATGCACCACTCGTACAGTACGGACAATCCGCAGGTCTAGTCCGGCACCACGTGAACAACCGGCAGCAGGCCGATGAATGCCCTCGGCCCGTCCGGGTCAACGCGTTAGAGACTGCGAACCTGAAGAGGGTGACATGAAGCGCGTTCCAATTATTTCACTTTTCATGGTGGGTAGCTGCCGACGTACGTTAGGTGGGCCGCATTGAGGCCCCTCATCGACCATTACGATCTGATTCTGCTGGACGTCGACGGCGTCCTCGTCCTCGGCCAACAGCCCATCCCGGGCGCGGCGGAGACAGTCACAGCCATCCGCGCCAAGGGCGTGCCGCTGCGCTTCATCACCAACAGCCCCCGCCGCCGCCCCGGCGAGACGGCGGAGATGTTACGCAAGGCCGGCATCGGCGCCACTGCCGACGAAGTGCTGACGCCTACCAGTATCGCCGCCGCAGCCCTGGCTCAGCGCCTTCCATCCAGCGCGGCGGTCCTTGTCGTCGGCCCCGAAGCGTTACGCGACGAGGTGGCAGCCGTCGGGCTCAAGCCCGTCAGCTCCGCCGACGACAGGCCACAAGCCGTGGTGCAGGGCTTCGACCCCACCACCAGCTGGCCCATCCTCGCCGAAGCCGCCCTCACCCTGCAGCGTCCGGAAACACTGTGGTTGGCGACGAACCTGGACGAGACCTGGCCCTCCGAGCGCGGTCCGGTCCCCGGAAACGGGGCCTTCATTGCGGCTCTCACCGCCGCCACGGGCCGCGAGCCGGACCTCTCCGTCGGCAAACCCGAGCCCACCCTGTTCCAGCAGCAGGCCAAGGCCCTCGACGCCCGACGCCCGCTGGTGGCAGGTGACCGGCTCGACACCGACATCGAAGGCGGGTGCCGGGCCGGGTTCGACACACTGCTGGTTCTGACCGGCGTGACGACCCCCGACATGCTGGCCGACTCCGACGTCCGCCCCACCTACATCGGTGAGAGCATCACCCACCTTCTCGCTGATCCCGCGGCTTCCACCGACGCGGCGAGGAGGTGAGGCATGCATCCCCGTGCGGAGAACGATGAGTACGCCACGGCATCGCCGGGACTCCCGAGCCCTACGCGTACGAGCACCGTGCTGGTCATCGGCATGGGCGACATGGGAGAGCGGCTCGCCTACCGCCTGGCGGAAGGCGGGCGCGTGCGGCGCCTGGTGCTGGCCGGACGGTCCACCGAGGCCGTCGAGGCCATCGCCGGCACCGCCGCAACCATCTCCGACGGCGCGGTCGAACCGGTCACGGTGAACGCGACCCGGCAAGACGACGTCGCCGACCTGCTCACCCGTACGCGTCCCGACTTGGTCGTGCAGTGCGCGGCTGTGCGGGGGCCCTGGTCGCTGGCAGGGCGCACGGACCCGGCGGCTTCGGCCCTGCTCGGCGCCGGTCTGGCACTGCAACTTCCGTACCAGCTACCGGTGTTGCTGACCGTTATGCGAGCGACCCGAGACGCCGGCTACACCGGACCGGTCGCGAACCTCTCGTTTCCTGACGTGACCGGACCGATCCTCGCCCGGCTCGGACTGGCCCCCACCCTCGGACTCGGCAATGCCACGATGATCCAGCTGCGCTGCCGCGCCGCGCTGCGCGCCGCCCAGCCGGATGCCGAGGTGCCGCGCATCCGCGTCATCGGTCACCACTCTCAGCTGCTCGGCACCATGCTGTCCCGTGAACCGGCCGATCCCGCCGACCGTTGCAGGGTCTTCCTGGGCGAGGACGGACGACGCGCCGACAAGCTCGCCTACCAGGCGCCACCGATCATGCGGACCCAGCGCTACAACGAGGTCACGGCAGCAGCGACGATCCCCACGCTGCACGCTCTCCTGCCCGGCGCGGCACCCCTGCGCTGCTCGGCTGCCGCACCCGGCGGACTTCCGGGCGGCTATCCCGTACGGATCGACGGCGGCACCGTCAGCCTTGATCTGCCGCCCGGGGTCGATCGAGCGGAATCGATCGCGTTCAACGAGAAGCAGGCGCGCGGTGACGGCGTGGAGCACATCGAAAACGAAGGCACCGTTCATTTCACCCCGGAGGCCCGCAACGCGGTCGCCGATTTCGCCCCCGGCCTTGCCGATCCGCTTCCGGTCGCCGATCTGGAGCAACGGGCCAGGCTCCTCGACGCATTACTCGCGTGAAAGGAATCGCCATGGCAGATGAGAACGCCGACCTGACCGTTCCCTACCGCGTGGTCGTCAATGACGAGGATCAATACAGCATATGGCCCGCGGACAGGGAGGTCCCCGCGGGCTGGCGAGCAGTACGGGAAGCCGCCCCAAAAGCCGACTGCCTCGCGTACATAGAAGAAGTCTGGACTGATATGCGCCCGGCGAGCCTGCGCCGCGGAGCGGCCCTGTCGGAGCCCGCACCTGGCGCACGCTGATCGATATTCGGCGTGCAGGGATCTGCGCCTTGATGTCCCCTCTGCCAGACCATCAAAAATCCGCCGTTCAGACGTCTCGTACCGTTATCCGGCAGGAGCAGACTTGAGCAGCATCGAGGATTCCACCCACCACGAGTTATTCCGGACTCCAGTGGATCAGACTTCTCTCCACGAACTGTTCGAAGCCCAGGTGGACCGCACCCCCGAAGGCGCCGCCCTGGTCTTCGAGGACCAGGAGTGGACCTACCGGCAGCTCGACGAGCGAGCCAACCAGATCGCCTGGGGCCTGCTCGCACAGGGTGTCGGACCGGGGCACATCGTCGCCCTGCACACCCGCCGCTCCTTCTCGACGATCGCCGGACTGCTCGGTGTTCTCAAGGCCGGTGCCTGCTACCTCCCCGTCGACCCGGCACTTCCCGCCGCCCGCATCGCCTACATGCTGGAGGACTCCGGCGCCACGCTCCTGCTCGCCGACCGTGCCACCGCCCGGACGGGCAGCCACCTGGACACCCTCGTCCTGGAGGACGCGGAGACCTGGACGCGACACTCCCGCAGCCGCCCGAACGTCACCGTCGACCCCGGCCATCTCGCCTACCTCATCTACACCTCGGGCTCCACGGGCCGGCCCAAGGCCGTCATGGTCCCGCACAGCGCCATCGTCAACCACACCGTCTGGGTCGTCTCGGACGTCTGGCACGGCAAGCCGCTGCGATTCCTGCACCGCATGTCACTCAGTTTCGACGCCTCGAACCTGGAGATCTACGGTCCGCTGACCTCCGGCGGCACGGTCGTGCTCACCCCGAGCCAGGCCGGGATCGACATGGACGAACTGCGGGAGCTGGTCATCGGCGGGCGGATCGACGTACTCGGGGTGACGCCACCCGTGCTGCGCGAAGCCCTCGCCGTGCGTGCCCTGGCCGGGACGGGCCTGCGCTGGCTGATGTGCGGCGGAGAGGCGCTGGAGCTCGACCTGGTCGCCGAGTGCGCGGCGCAGGTCCCCGGCATCGAGGTGGTCAACTTCTACGGGCCGACCGAGACCTGCGTCAACGCGACCTACCTGCCCGCCCGCCTGCACCAGGGTCCGGGGCCGTTGCCCATCGGTTCGCCGATCCGCGACACCAGCGTGTACGTCGTGGACGAGGCATTGAACCCGGTCCCGGACGGCGAGGCCGGGGAGCTGCTGATCGGCGGCGCCGGAGTCACGCGCGGCTACCACGGCCGCCCGGACCTGACCGCGGAACGCTTCATCCCGGATCCCTTCGGCCCCCCGGGCGCCCGCCTCTACCGCACGGGCGACCTCGTCCGCTGGGGAACGACGGGACAACTGGAGTTCCTCGGCCGGATCGACCAGCAGGTCAAGCTGCGCGGCTTCCGCATCGAACTGGGCGAGATCGAAGCGGTCCTGGCAGGGCTCGAAGGGGTCAAGGACGCCGTGGTGACGGCGATCCACCACCCAGTCCACGGGACCCGGCTGGCCGGCTACGTCACGGGAAGCGCGGACACCAGGGTGCTGCGCGCCGAGCTGAGTGCCCGGCTGCCGGACTACATGGTGCCGTCCACGCTCACCCGCCTGGACGCGCTCCCCCTGACGTCCAGCGGCAAGCTCGACCGTGCCGCCCTTCCCGAGCCGGACCCCGTAGGCTCCGGTGAGGACTACGTCAGCCCGCGCGACCCCACGGAGCAGCTCCTCACGGACCTCGTCGCCGAAGTCCTGGGCATCGACCCGGCCCGCGTCGGCGTCCACGACGACTTCTTCGAGCTGGGCGGGCACTCGCTCCTGGTCACCCGGCTGATCGCGCGGGTCGGGGCCGCCCTCACCGCCTCGCTGTCAGCGCGGGACGTGTTCCAGGACCGGACCGTCGCGAAGCTGGCCGGGCGACTGCGCCAGGCCCGGAGCACAGCACCGGTCCAGCCCATCCGCCCCACCGGACGCGGCGGCCGGCCACCCCTGTCACCGGCTCAGGAACGGCTGTGGTTCCTGGAGCAGCTGCAACCGGGAACCACCACGTACACGGCCGCCGTGGAGTACCGCTTCCTCGGCGTGCTGGACGCGGCGGCGCTGCGTGCGGCCCTGTCCGACGTGGTCGACCGCCACGATGCCCTGCGGACCGTCTTTTCCTCCAGCGGGGAGCGGCCGGAACAGATCGTCCTGGAGCGGATCGACCTGCCGTGGGACTTCCACGACCTTCGAGGGCGGGACGCGGCCGCGGTACGGGCACGCGTGAACGACATCGTGCGCGAACCGTTCGACCTGACCGCGGGCCCGCTGCTCCGGGCCCAGCTCCTGCGCATCGGCGCCAAGGAGCACCTTTTGGTGCTGACCGTCCACCACATCGTCTTCGACGGCTGGTCCTTCAACGTTCTGACCCGCGAACTCGGGCAGTGCTACCGGGCCCGGGTGGACCGCACCGCCCCCGACCTGCCGCAGATGTCGCTGCAGTACATCGACTTCGCGGACTGGCAACGGGACTGGCTGTCCAGCGGACCGGCCGCCGAACAGCTCGAGTACTGGCGGGACCGTCTGGCGGACGCGCCGGCCGCGCTGAACCTGCCGACGGACCGGCCTCGCCCGGCCGTCCAGTCGCACCGAGGCGCGTTCGAGTCGGTGCTGATCCCGCCGGAGCTCGTGGAGCGGCTCCGGGACCTCGGCAAGCGCGAAGGCGTCACCCTCTTCATGACCCTGCTGGCCGGGTTCAAGATCCTTCTCGCTCGCCACACCGCCGGCACGGACATCGTCGTGGGCACCCCCGTCGCGAACCGCAACAGGGTCGAGCTGGAGCAGCTGATCGGGTTCCTCGTCAACACCCTGCCGCTGCGCACCGACCTGAGCGGCGATCCCGCCCTCTCCGAGCTGCTGGGCCGCATCCGGGAGACGTGCCTCGGCGCGTACGCCCATCAGGACGTGCCCTTCGAGCAGGTCGTGGAAGCCCTGCGGCCCACGCGGGACCTGAGCAGGTCGCCGGTGGTCCAGGTCATGTTCGGATTCGACGTCGCGCCGGCGCGGGAGGACTCGCTGCGGGACGGCCTGAGTCTGGACTTCACCAGGCTCGAGAACGGCTTCGCCGTCTGCGACGTGATCCTCGACCTCGTGGACGGCCCGCACGGAGTGACCGGCGGCTTCACCTACGCGACGGACCTCTTCGACGCCACGACCATCCGCCGCATGGCAGGCCACTACCTCACCATCCTCGACTCGATGACGCGACACGATACGGCGACGCTGCGGACGTCACGGGTGGAGCTGCTGCCGGCCGCCGAGCGAGCCGAGCTCATCGCGGCCGGCACCGCACCCGAGACCACGTGGCCGGACCACGTCGGCCTGCACGAAGAGTTCGCCCGGCAGGCGGACCGGACCCCGGACGCCATCGCGGTCCGCTGCGCCGACCAGGCGTGGACATACCGTCAACTGGACGAACGGGCCAACCGCATCGCCTGGCGACTGCGCGGCCAGGGCATCGGCTGCGAGGACGTGGTGGCGCTGTGCACCCAGCGGTCCCCGCACATGGTCGCCGGGGTGCTCGGCATCCTCAAGGCGGGCGCCGCCTACCTGCCCATCGACCCCGCGCTTCCGCCCGCTCGCATCCACTACATGCTCGACGACGCGGCCAGCACCACGCTACTGACCGACCACGACACGCTCCCCCGCGTCGAAGACCGGGGGGAGGTGCTCCTCCTCGACGACGAGGACGCCTGGGCCCCTTACCCGACGGACCGCCCGGCTGTCAGCGTGCACCACGACCATCTCGCCTACCTCATCTACACCTCCGGCTCCACCGGTCTGCCCAAGGCCGTGACGATGAGCCACCGGGGCATCCACTGGCTGGCGGTGTCCCTGGCGGGCGAGATCATCGGCGACGGACCGCATCCGAAGGCGGTGGCGCTCAACTCCCCGGTCTTCTTCGACGGCCACGTCATCCAGTTCTCCTGGATGGCCGGCGGATCGACGATGGTGATCGTCCCCGAGGACGTCAGGCGCGATCCTCATCGGCTGGTGGACCTCCTGATCCGCCACGAGATCGACCTCATGGACTGCACGCCGTCCCAACTGGACATGGCGACGAGCTTCGGCGTGCTGGGCGACATCCCGGCCACCACGAAGATGCTGGTCATCGGAGAGGCGGTCAGCGAGAAGCTCTGGCGCACGCTGGGTGCGGGCCCCTGGCAGGCGTACAACCTGTACGGCCCGACCGAGACCCATGCCGCCACGATGACGGTCATCGAACCGGACGAGCCGCTGAGCATCGGTGTCCCGCTCCCGGGGTACGACGCCTTCGTCGTCGACGCGCACGGTGAGCTCGTGCCCCAGGGCGTGGCCGGGGAACTGCTCGTCGGCGGCGGCCGCATCGCACGCGGCTACCACAACCGGCCGGCCCTCACCGCCGAGCGTTTCGTGCCCGACTCGTTCACCGGTCGCGCCGGGCGCCGGCTGTACCGGACCGGCGACATCGTGCGGCGGACCTCGACCGGGGACCTGGAGTTCATCGGCCGCCGCGACAACCAGGTCAAGGTCCGGGGCTACCGGATCGAGCTCGGTGAGATCGAGGCGGCGGTCCTGCGCGAGCCGGGCGTCACCGCCAGCGCGGTGATGCTGCGGGACGGGCCCGCCGGGGACACGCGCATCATCGCGTACTACGTGGCCCCGCCGACGACGACGGAAGCGCACGTCCTGCGGGCGCTGGAGAGCCGGCTGCCGGAGTACATGATCCCGTCGGCCCTCCTCCGGCTCGACAGCTTCCCGATGACCAGGAACGGGAAGGTCGACCGGTCCGCGATGCCTGAGCCGACGTCCGTCGCCACGGTCGAAGGGGACGCCGCACCCCCGGGCGACGAAACGGAAACCCTGCTGACCGGCCTGTGGTCGGAACTGTTGGACGACCGGAGCCTGGGCGTCCACAGCCACTTCTTCAAGAGCGGCGGCCACTCGCTGCTGGCCATACAGCTGATCGCGCGGATCAACAAGGCATTCGCGGTCGACCTGCCCTTGCAGGTGCTGTTCCGCAACCCGACACCCCACGACATGGCAAAGGAGCTGCGCACGTGGCGTTGAACTTCGTTCTGATGCTGACCGAACAGGACCGGACCATTCCGGACGCGGTCGACGTGTACGAAAAACTGTTGGTCGACGAGCTCCGGCTCATAGCCTTCAAGGACGTAGGCACCGATCCGCACATGGCCAGGGATCTGACCGAGGCCGCGCACGCGGACGGCCGGTCGGTCCTGCTGGAGCTGGCCGACACGAGCGACGCCGGCCAGGAGATCGGATGTCAACTGGCGCTGGACCTCGGCGTCGACCGGGTGGTCGGTACGTGGCGGCCGAGCGCGGCAGCGGCCTTCGCGGGCAACGACTCGATCGAGTACTGGCCGTTCGCCGGGGCCATGTCCGGAAGCCCGCTGGTGCTGGACAGCTCGCCCGACGAGCTGGCCGCGGAGGCGCAGCAGCTGAGCGCGACGGACGGTGTAGCGGGCGTGGTCCTCATGCCGTACCGGCAGACCTCCTACGACCCTGTGCTGCTGATGAAGCGCACGGCGTCCGCGGCGAGCGTGCCCTTGCTGATCGCGGGAGGCGTGCGCGATGCGGCGCAGATCACCGACATCGCCGCCGCGGGCGCCTGGGGCTTCACCATGGGCGGCGCCGCGCTCGCGGACAGGCACGACGATCCGGCCTCGGTGACCAAGCGCGTCTCCGAGACCATGCGGCTTTGCCGGCAGGCGTCGTCCGACGCGTCCTGAATTTCCTCCGAGGGAGCGAGAGAATGAAGCTCATCTGCACCACATGTTCCAGCGCGCCCGGCGCCGGCGCGGTGGACGGCCCCAACGAATGGCTGTGCACCCGCTGCGGCGAAGCACTGGCGCCGTCCCTCCCCGACGTCGGGAGCTGGGCGGACGCGGTCACCGACATCCCGGGGGTCGGCCGCTACGCCGCGCTCCTCCCGGTGTCCGAGCCGGACAACCTGCGCAGCAACGAGAAGGCTCTGGTCCCCGTGGAGAGCCCGCAGCTGGCTTTATCGCTCGGTGTCGCGTCCGTGCGGCTGCTGCCGCAGACCTGGAACGACACCGGCACGTTCAAGGACAACGAGGGAGTGCTCATAGCGGCCAAGTGCCTTGAGTGGGGGCTGTCGTCGGTGTCGATGCACAGCTCCGGCAACACCGCACGGGCCTACCAGTACTACACGGACAGGCTGGGCATCACGTGCACGGCGTTCGTGCCGCAGGCCTCCGCCTACAAGTGCCCGACCAGGTCGATCGGCAAGTCGTGCGTGGTGGCTGTGCCGGGCAACATGGCCGACGCGGCCGAGGCGGCCATCGCGTTCAGCAAGGAACACGGCGCACTGCGGCTGACACCGAGCCAGTGGAAGATCGAGGGCAAGGCACCGCTGGGGCTGGCGATCGCGGAGCGGTGCGCCGACGCCACGGTCATCGCGGTGACGATCGCCAGCGGCTACGGCCCGCTCGGCATCGAGCGCGGCATCCGCCGCGCCGGGGAGGCAGGACTGCCGACCGTGGGCGAGCACACATATCGCCTGTTCCAGGCATCGGACGCCGGAGTGCTGGGCGAGGCGCTGCGGGACGGCCGTGACGAGATCGACCTGGGTGACATGGTGCCGCCGGAGAAGGCCTTCGAACCCACACTCCAGTCGACGAACCCGAACCGCACGCTGCCGTTGGTCCGTCAGCTGGTGGCGGAGACCGGCGCGCACGTCGACCCCGTCGAGCCGTCACGGGTGGAAGCGGAGGCGCCGCTGCTGATCGACGCCTGCGCCGAGCTGGACATCCCGCTGGCGTACGAGACGGAGAAGTCCGCCTTCATCTGCTGGGGCGGGCTGCGGCAGGCCGCGCAGGCCGGCCGGCTGGCGCCCGACGACCGGATCGTCATGGTGGTCAGCGGATCGACGCCGCTCGACCGCCTGCCGTAGTCACGACGGAGCGGGCCAGACTGGAATGAACTCGAAAACCACGCCTCTGTATGAGTGGTTCGCCGCCTCGGCGAAGCGCTGCCCGGATCGGCCCGCGCTGCAGACAGCGGGTCAGGTCGTCAGCTACGCGGAACTTGAAGGCATGGCGCAGAGCATTGCCGTCCGGCTGCTCGAAGCACATGACGGCATCGTGCCCAGGCGTGTCGGTCTGCTGACTGCAGCGGGCACGCTGTCCGCGTACGCCGGGTACCTCGCCGTCCAGCGGCTCGGTGCCGCGGTCGTGCCGCTCAACCCGTCGTCCCCGGCCGCTCGTAACGCGGTCATCGGTCGAGCCGCCGGGCTCGACCTGGTGCTGGTCGACCCGGAAGTCGACCAGGAAAGGGACGGCGCCGACCTGCCCGTCCGAATACTCGCCGCGGACCGCGGCGGGAATTCGGGTGCGGGTGACCTTCCTGAAATCGTCGTCCGGCCGGAAGACCTGGCCTATATATTGTTCACCTCGGGCTCCACCGGTGAGCCCAAAGGGGTGCCTGTCGCGCACCGCAATATATCGGCGTATCTGAGCCACTGCATCGGGCATTACGAGCTTGCGCCCGGGTGCCGCGTGCTTCAACCGTTCGACCTGACCTTCGATCTGTCGGTGCTGGCGATGTTCGCAGCGTTCGGCTCCGGCGCCACGGTGGTGGTCCCCGGTCGCAACGATCTGCTGGCGGCGGCCCGCTTCGTGCGGCGCCAAAAACTGACGCACTGGTTCTCGGTCCCCTCGGTGATCTCCTTGACCCAGCGGGTGGAACCCCTGCGGCCGGGGTCGATGCCCACGCTGCGCCACAGCATGTTCGCCGGCGAGCCGCTCACCCTCCAGCAGGCCGAAGCCTGGCACGCGGCAGCACCGAACGGGGTGGTGGAGAACGCCTACGGGCCGACCGAACTCACCATCATCACCACGGAGTACGTGTTGCCCAGGGAGGTGGCGCGATGGCCGCGTACCTACAACGGAACAGTTCCCATCGGGCACGGCCTCAGCTCACTGGAATGCGTTGTTCTGGACGCCGACGGAAGGCAGGCGGAGGAGGGTGAGCTGTGCGTCAGGGGTCCGCAACGCTTCGCCGGATACCTCGACCCGGCGAACAACGAGAACCGGTTCCTGACCTACGAAGGGGACAAAGCCACACCGTACGATCCGGGGACCCCGCTGACCGACCGGCATTGGTACCGAACCGGCGACCGGGTTCGCGTCAGTGCCGACGGCTACATCTACTGTGAGCGTCTGGACCATCAGGTCAAGGTGCGCGGATACCGCATCGAACTGGGCGAGATCGAAGCAGTACTGCGGGAACAGCCCGGGGTGCGGGACGCCGTCGTGGTCGCCCGATCGGCACCCGGCGGCGACGCCGAACTGGCCGCTGCGTGCACGGGCCGCATCGGCAGCACCGAAGTCCTGCTCCAAACGCTCCAGGAGAGGCTTCCCTCCTACATGGTTCCTGCCTCGCTGACAGCGTTCGAAGATTTTCCGCTCAATGCCAACGGAAAGGTCGACCGGCGACGGTTGGCCGATGAACTGTCCAGTTGAGCCCACCCAGTTGGAAGATCCGGCTCGGAAAGGGAACATAGTGATGTCTGAGGGAAACCACTCGTACGACGTCGTTGTGGTCGGCAATGGCGCGTTGGGACTCTCACTCGGCCTGGAACTCGCCCGGCGCAAGGTCCGCGTGGCCGTGCTGGGTCAACCGCACCGGCCGGGCGCCGCGTCCGCGGCCGCGGGAGCCATGCTCGGCGCCTTCGGTGAGGTGACGGCCGACCACCTGACCAGCGAACACGGCCGGATCAAGCTCGACTGGGCCCACCAGGCGAGCAAACTGTGGCCCGAGTGGCTGAGCCGGCTTCGCCTCGACTCCACCGACACGGATCTGCTGACGGCCAAGGGAACCGTCGTCATGCTGAACACCGTCGGCGTGCCCGGGATCGACACCCGGAACTACAAAGCCATCCGTGAATCGCTCATCACGTACGGCGAGAAGTTCGAGGACGTGGACCCCGAGGACATCGACTGGTTGGACGCCGAGCCCTCGGCACGTCCGCTCCAGGCGATGTTCCTGCCGAACGAACACGCGGTGAACGCCACCGAGTTACTGATGCGCCTGGAGAAGGCGTTCGTGGCCGCCGGCGGAATGCTGATCGCGGAGCGCGCGACGCGAGTCGACCATGCCCATGGACGAGTGCGCGGGATCTCGCTGGAGTCGGGCACGACACTGCGGACCGGCAAGACCGTGCTGGCCGCCGGGGCCTACTCCCAAGTCGTCCTGGACAGCGTGCCTGAACAGGCCGTCCAGATCCCCCGGCTCATCAGCGGCTACGGCGTCTCCGCCGTGGTGGACACCGCGGACGGCACCTGCCCGCCCAGCGTGATACGCACGCCCAACCGCGCCTTCGCCTGCGGCCTGCACGTCGTTCCGCGCCCCGGCGGCCGGCTCTATGTGGGGGCGACGAACATCGTCTCGGTCGAGCCGCGCGAGACCGCGCTCATCTCGGATGTCCTCTTTCTGCTCAACTGCGCCCATCGCCAGGTCCGCAAGGACCTGGCCGACAGCGGACTGCGCAGGATCCAGGTCGGAAACCGGCCCGTGTCGCTCGACGGGATGCCACTGTTGGGTGAGACGGGGCTCAGCGGCCTGTGGATGATGACCGGTACCTACCGGGACGGTCTGACCCTGTCGCCGCTGCTGGCCCGGGAGATGACTGCGCTCCTGCTCGAAGAGGCGTCCTCCATCGACCTGGAACCCTTCAGGCCGGTCCGCCCGCCCATCCAGCCCGCAAGCCGCGAGGAGGTGGTGGACGCCACCGTCACCCACATGCTGGCGACCGGCTACGAGTCAGACTGGGCCGTCCCCATCTACTGGCCCGCCGCCATGGAGCACTACCTGCACGTCGCCTACACCCAGCGGGCGCAGGAGCTGGATCCGATCTTCACGCCGCCACCGGAGCTGCTCGCGGCCTCGCGCCTGAACCCGCCACTCACGCAAGCCCTGCTGGACTACTACGCGGCCAGCCGAGGCGGCGTGAAGGTCGGCGACTCCTCCCCGGCGGCCCAGAGCCCGAGCCCCGGGCAGCTGACGGTCGACGACCTCGCTGAGGAAGTCGTTCGCACGTTGACGAGCGGCGGCGTGCCGCGCCCGCGACGGGACGCCGACGCGCTGCTGGCCCATGTCCTGGGCTCACCCGGGCCCAAGGACCAGGTGCCCGAGGAGGCCGCACACGAGGTGCGTGCGCTCGCGGCCAGGCGAGCCGAACTGATACCGCTCGGCCACATCCTCGGGCGCGCTCGGCTGGGTGGTGTGGAGGTAACGGTCACCGAGGGCGTGTTCGCGCCCCTGTTCCCGACCGAACGACTCCTGGAATGGGGTCTGTCGGCCATCTCCGACATCCGGAATCCTGTGGTGGTCGACCTCTGCACGGGCTCCGCTGCGGTGGCGCTGGCCGTGGCCCACGCCCGCCCGGATGCCCAGGTTCACGCAGTCGACCTGGACGAGGCGGCGCTGGAGTGCGCACGCGGAAACGCGGCTGCGCGGGTGGCGGCGGGTGACACGCCGATCACCGTGCACGCGGGCGATGTCGCCGACGAGGAGCTGCTGGCGTTCCTTGACGGCAAGGTCGATCTGGTGCTGGCCAACCCTCCCTATGTTCCTGTCGGCACCGAGATCTCGCCGGAGTTCGGGAAGTACCACCCGGAACGAGCCATCTTCTCCGGCGCCGACGGGCTCGACGTGATCCGCCATGTGATCTCCCGCGCCGGGCGACTGCTGCGGAGGGGTGGCGCACTGGCGATCGAGCATGACGACCCGCAGATCGATGTCGTGCCGGGTCTGCTGGCGGCCTCCGGCCTCTTCAGCGATGGTGAGGGCCACCGCGATCAGGAGGACCGCCCCCGCTACACCACCTCCTTCAGGAAGTGACCATGGCTGCAACGGAAAACGACGACCACAACGGCCTGGCCCGCATGCGCGCCGAACTCGACGGTATCGACAACCGGTTACTGGACGCCGTGCGCGACCGTATCGAGGTCTGCGTACGGATCGCACACTACAAGCGGGAGCACGCGGTGCCGATGATGCAGCCGCACCGCATAGACGCGGTCCAGCAGCGTGCCGCGAAGTACGGCGCCGAGAACGGGGTCAGCCAGGCATTCTTGTCCCAGCTCTACGATTTGATCATCGGGGAGACTTGCCGGGTCGAGACCTTGGTGATCGACGAGGGGCGCCAGGGCGGGGAGACCGTCGCGGAGGGCCCGCGGTGAGCGAACCGGTCCGCACACTCCTCATCGACAACTACGACTCCTTCACGTACAACCTCTACCAGCTGCTCGGCGAGGTGAACGGGCAACCGCCCACGGTGGTGCGCAATGACGTCGACTGGTCCGCGCTCAGCCCTCGGGACTACGACAACATAGTGATCTCGCCGGGGCCCGGACACCCCGGCCGGCAGCGGGACTTCGGCGTCAGCGCCGCCGCGATCCTGGACTCGCGCCTACCGGTGCTCGGCATCTGTCTGGGACACCAGGGCATGGCGGAACTGTTCGGCGGCTCTGTCCAGCACGCGCCCGAGCCGATGCACGGAAGAATCTCGCACATACACCACACCGGCGAAGGGCTCTTCGCCGGACTACCGTCACCGTTCTCCGCGGTGCGCTACCACTCGCTCGCGGTCACCGGACTTCCGGACGAGCTGAGCCGCACCGCATGGACGCAGGACGGAGTCCTGATGGGGCTGCGACACCGCAGCAAGCCGATCTGGGGAGTGCAGTTCCATCCGGAGTCCATCTCCAGTGAGTGCGGCCGCGAACTGCTCGGGAACTTCCGGGCACTCACCCTGCGCCGGCGCGACCGTGCGCGCGTCACCGGGCCGTCCTCCCCCACACCACTGCACGTTCGGCGCCTGGCCTGCTACCCCGACACCGCCACCGTGCACGCCGAACTCTTCGCCGGGAAGCGGGGCGGCTTCTGGCTGGACAGCAGTTCGCACGCCGAGGGAAACTCCCGCTTCTCCATCCTGGGCGACGGCACGGGCCCGCTTGCCGAGTACGTGACCTACCGGGTGGCCACGCGCTCGGTACGGGTGGAAAAGGCCGACGGGCTGATCGAGCACCACGATCAGGGCATCTTCGAGTACCTGGACGCGCAACTCCGCTCCCGGGAATCACCCGCTTCGCGTGATCTCCCCTTCGACTTCAACCTCGGCTACGTGGGCTATCTGGGATACGAACTCAAGGCCGAGATCGGGGCGCACGCCGCACACACCTCGCCCACGCCCGACGCCGCACTGCTGTTCACCGACCGGGCGGTCGTCGTGGACCACGCCGATCAGTGCACGTACCTGCTGGCTCTGGGCACGACGGCCCACGACCCCGACGCCGCGAAGTGGCTCGACAAAACCGCGGCCCGCCTCGAATTGCTGCCCTCGCCCGAGACCCACCCGCGGCGTCCACCGGTCACCTCCGCGACGCTCGGGGACACCTTCGTTCCGCGCCACGACCGCGCACAGTACCTGGCGCGGATACACGAATGCCTTGAGGAGATCAAGAACGGTGAGTCGTACGAGATATGCCTCACCAACATTTTCAGCACCGACGCGATTCCTGACCCGTCGTCCACGTACCGGCTGTTCCGGGACATCAGCCCCGTCCCGTACGGCGCCCTGTTCGAGTTCCCGGATATCGCCGTGCTCAGCGCGTCCCCGGAACGCTTCCTCGCCATCGACGCGAACGGCGTAGCGGAAAGCAAGCCGATCAAAGGCACGCGGCCGCGTGGGGCGACACCCGCAGAGGATCTGGCGTTGCGCGAGAACCTGCTGAACAGCGAGAAGGACCGCGCCGAGAACCTGATGATCGTCGACCTGCTGCGCAATGACCTGAACACCGTCTGCACCGTGGGTTCCGTTCATGTGCCGAAGCTGTTCGACGTCGAGACGTACGCTCCCGTGCACCAGCTCGTGAGCACCGTCCGTGGCCGGCTGCGTCCGGGGGTGTCGGCAGTGGAATGTGTCCGGGCCTGTTTCCCCGGCGGCTCCATGACCGGTGCGCCGAAACTCCGCACCATGGAGATCATCGATCGGTTGGAAGGGGGGCCGCGCGGGGTGTACTCGGGTTCGCTCGGCTGGTTCTCGTTGAGCGGCGCCGCGGATCTCAGCATCGTCATCCGCACGATCGTGGCGACGCCTGAGCAAGCCTCCTTCGGAGTCGGCGGCGCGGTGATCAGCCTTTCCGACCCTGCCGCGGAGTTCGAGGAGACTTTGGTGAAGTCCCGCGCGATGGCGCTGGCACTCACCGGCTCCGTGCGGCGCGCCGAAGAAGGCGAGGGCCGGCATGAGTGATGCCGCAATCGCGACGCCCCCGGGAGGCATCCGGCGCGCTGTCGTGGCCGGCGGGTCCGGCGCGATCGGCCAGATGTTCACCGCGCTGCTCGTCGGATCCGGCCTCTCGGTGTGCGTGGTGGATCCCCAGCCTCCGGCGTCGACGCATCCGGGTGTGCGCTGGATCGCCGGGGACATCAGCTCACCCGGCGAGGACGTGGGCGCTGAGTTGGCACGCGTGGATCTGCTGCTCCTCGCCGTGCCGGAGCCGGTGGCTGTCGCGGCGGTGCCGGCCTTGATGGACGTGCTCCCCGCACGGGCGTTGCTGGCCGACACCCTTTCCGTGAAAACGCGCATGGCAACCACGGTGCGCGGCTACCACGGTCGTCAAGCCGTGTCGCTCAACCCGATGTTCGCTCCGGCACTGGGGATGCGGGGGCGGCCGGTGGCGGCCGTGGCGCTCCATGACGGGCCTCTGGTCGATGAGTTGCTGGCCCTGGTCGAGGCGCACGGCGGACGGGTCGTGCGCATGGACGCAGCGCGGCACGACCGGCTGGCTGCCGTCTCGCAGGCGCTGACGCACGCGACGGTACTGGCCTTCGGGCACGCACTGCATACCCTCGACGCGAACGTCGAGGAGCTGATCGCCGTCGCGCCGCCCCCTCACGCCACCCTGCTGGCCCTGCTGGCCCGTATCAGCTCCGGTGCTCCCGAGGTGTACTGGGACGTCCAGTCCGGAAACCCGCTGACAGCGGACGTTCACGAGGCGCTCGCCCGCGGGGTGGAGCACCTGCGAGACGTCGTGGCACGCGGCCACGCCGCCGGTTTCGAAGGTCTGCTGAGTGACGCCGCCGGCGTTCTCGGCGAGCGACGCCGGCCCCTGGAAGACATGTGCGCCCACATGTTCGCAAGCGCCTCGCTCGTCTTCGCCGAGCGGAGCGAGTCCACCCTTGAGTCTGGCACCGGTCAGTGGCAGACGAGAAGGTAACGGAAAATCATGGGAGTAGAACGATGAAAGTGACCGACCTGCGTGGTCCGGCCCGCACCCTCGCCGTGGTTCAGCTGATCAGCAGAACCGGTGACGGCGCGTACTACGTGACGTCGGCACTGTTCTTCACGCAGATCGTCGGGCTGTCACCGGCCCAGCTCGGTCTCGGACTGACCGTCGCCTGGTCCGTGGCGTTGGCATTGGGTCTACCCCTCGGACACGTCACGGACCGCCTTGGCGCGCGGGAAACCGCGGTCTTCTTCTACGGCTGCGCCGCCCTTGCCGTAGGCTCCTACCTCTTCATTCGCTCCTTCCCGCTGTTCCTGCTGGCGGCCACGCTCTACGCCGTCGGGCAGCGCAGCGGTTCCGCGGCTCAACAGGCGCTGCTGGCCGGGGTCGTGCCCAAGGACCAGATCACCACGGTGCGCGCCTTTCTTCAGGCCGGGTTCAACGCCGGGCTGGCGATCGGGGCCGCGCTGGGTGGCATGGTGCTGTTCTTCGACACGCGAGAGGCGTATCTCATCGCGTTCGCCCTTGACGCGTGTGCATTCCTGGCAGCATCACTGGTGCTGCTGAAGGTGCCGCGCGTCGCCCGGACTCCGGCCAAGGAAAAGGGCGAGAAATCTCAGACGGTGCTGAAGGACCGCCCTTACGTCGTCATCAGCCTGCTGAACGTGATCCTGGTACTGCACGGTCCGCTGATCGACGTGGCCCTGCCCTTGTGGATCGTGAGGCACACCGAGTCTCCCAAGTGGATCGTGGCGGCCATGTTCGTCCTCAATACCTTGGCAGTCGTCTTCTTCCAGGTACGCGTCGCGCGCCGGGTCACCGACATGGCGAGTGCGGGACGGTACGTGGTGAAGGGCGGCCTGCTGCTCGGCGCGAGCTGTGTGGTCTTCGCCTATTCCGGGAGTGGTGGCTCGACATGGTCGGCGGTGGTGCTGCTCCTGACCGCCACCGCGATCCAGACCCTCGGTGAGATGATGCAGTCGCCCGCTACTTGGGAGATCAGCTTCGGTCTCACGCCCGAGGGCCGGCACGGTCAGTACCAGGCGTTCTTCGGATCCGGCCTCACCGTGGCGGAGCTCATCGGCCCGCTGGTGCTGACCGGCCTGCTCGTCTATTGGGGATCGTTCGGCTGGATTCTGCTCGGCGCGCTCTTCGTCGCGGCCAGCTTTCTCATGGTTCCGGCCGTGCGGTGGGGAGAGCTCCGTCTGGATGCCGCGAAGGTGACGGCAGGAGAAGCTCAGTGAGCTCTGGAGCCGACTCTCAGCAGCCGAAGTGGTCCGATCGGGCGGCCCTCGCCCAGGTGACCGCCAGGCTGGCGGTCAGTCCTCCTCTGGTGCAGGCGAAGGACGTACGAGAGTTACGGACTTCCCTCGCGAACGTAGCCTTGGGCAACAAACTGGTGATACAGGCGGGCGACTGCGCCGAGGACCCGGCGGAGCGGACAGCCGCACATGTGCGCAGCAAGGTGGCGCTGCTCGATCAACTCGCCGAGCGCGCCACGGACATCACGGGACTGCACGCCCTCCGTGTGGGTCGCATCGCCGGACAGTTCACCAAGCCGCGATCCCGGCCGACCGAGTGGATCGATGGCCGGGAACTGCCCGTGTTCCGCGGGCACATGGTGAACAGCCCCGTACCGGATCCGCTGCTTCGACGACCGCAGCCGCGACGCATACTGGAGGGTGACCACGCGGCGCGCGAAATCATGGCCCACCTGAACCGGGACACTCAGGTGTGGACGAGCCATGAAGCGTTGTTGCTCGATTACGAGCTACCGATGGTACGGCGCGATGAGCTGGGCCATCAGTTCCTCGGCTCGACCCACTGGCCGTGGATCGGCAACCGGACCCGCAGCATCGATGGCCCTCATGTCGCGCTGCTCGCGCGGGTTGTCAATCCGGTGGCATGCAAGATCGGCCCTGGGATCGCCGAGAACGAACTGCTGTCCCTGTGCGAGCGCCTGGATCCTGATCGCGTGCCCGGCCGATTGACCCTTGTCGCGCGTATGGGCGCAGGCAGCGCCACGGAGAAGCTGGCGAGCCTGGCCAAGGCGACTCGTGTCGCCGAGCACCCGGTGATTTGGCTGATAGACCCCATGCACGGAAACACGGTGAATACCCCCGGCGCCCTGAAGACCCGGTTGATACAGCATGTCGTCTCGGAAGTGTGGCAGGCGACGGAGGCCATTCGCGATGCCGGCGGAGTGGTCGGGGGTCTGCATATAGAAACCACTCCGGATCAGGTCACCGAGTGCGTGTACGAGGCGGGGCAATTTGATCTGGTGGGAGAGCGGTACACGACATACTGCGACCCCCGACTGAACCCCGGCCAAGCGCTGTTGGTGGTATCCGAATGGGCAAGGTGTGCGGTCAGCCGACGGCATCAATAGCACCGTCAACGGAGGAATGTCATGATCCGTCAGGTCTCAGCACCGCAGCAGGAAGCGCTGTGGTGGATCCAGCAGCGGTCATCTCACAAGGATCTTTACAACCTGACGTGGCGGATGTCCGTCGGCCGTCTGGACGTGCCGGCGCTCGAACGAGCCTGGCAGGCCTTGGTGGACCGGTACGAGGTCCTGCGAACAGCGCTTGTTCACGAGGACGGTGCCGTCTGGCAGGACATCCACGCACGGGCGCCGGCCGCCCTCAACGTGCTGAAATGGCCACAAGAAGCCCAGGACGCCGTGGCGCCGCGGCATGATCTGCTGGACGAACTGGCCAAAAACCTGCACAAAACGCCGTTTGAATTGAGCGTCCCCCCACTCGCCCGCCTCTCTCTGGTCACCGTGGGGCAGAGCGACGAGTTGTTGTTGACCGCGCACCACTCGATGCTGGACGGCTGGTCGATGCAGCGAGTGGTCCGTGAACTGGCCGAGGTTTATCACGCCGAACTGGCTCACCCCGGAAGCGCGCATATCGCCGAACCTCCGGTGCAGTTCGCCGACTATGCGGTGAGGGCCAGAAAGGCCGAATCCGACGGCAGTTGGCAGGAGGGTACGGACTACTGGGTGCGCACGCTGTCCGGTGTCGACAGCGCCACGGTGAAACCCGACCGTGTGCGGCCGCAACAAGTTCCCGGCGCGCCGGGCGCCGTGGTGCGTCACTCGCTCAGCTCCAAGGCGTCCGAGGGCGTGGCCGCGTTGACCGACCGCGGCGGCATGACCCCGTTCGCCTGCTATCTGGCCGCCTTGTACACCGTGCTCGGACTCGGCGGCGTCCACGGGCGGTTCGCCGTAGGGGTCGGGGTGGCCAATCGACTCACCGAGCGCGACGCCGCTTGTGTCGGATATCTGACCAATGTCGTTGTCGCCACCGGGGAGTTGTTCGAGGGCGACACTCTGGATGATGTGGTCGCAAGGGCGCGCGACGATTTCTGGGACAGCCTGCCCCACCAGCAGGTCCCGTTCTCATTGGTGCACAATGCGCTGTCCGTCGAGGACAGGAACCGCCTGGGTGCGACTCCGAGTGTGCTGCTGACGTATCACGGGAAAATCGGTGCCGGTGTCCTGCTCGGCGAGCGGGAGACCGAACTGAAGGCGAGCCCCAATTCAAGTGCTGTCAACCACATCACGCTGGGCATCTTCGAAGAACCCGAAGCGACGGTGATCGAGGCGGGGTACGACACCAGCCGTTTCGATGAATCCACGGTGCGCGCCCTGCTTTCGGATCTCGAACAGGTACTGGAGGTGGGAGTACGAGCCGAGGTTCCGATCACTACGCTGCACGTCCGAACGCGCTCCACCACGGCCCGGACGGTCACGCGAGCCGATGCCGTCGACACGGTGCGGAGTTCTTCGATCGCGGAGGCAGGGGCGGAGGGCGGCGAGGGCCTGCGAGGGTCGGTACGCGCCATCTGGTGCGAGACGTTGGGGCTGACTCAGGCGGATCCGGAGAGTGACTTCTTCGCGGTCGGCGGGCATTCCCTGCGTGTGTTCGTCCTCTTCGCGAAGCTCCAGGAGGCCACAGGCTGCCAGATAGACATGATCGACTGGCTCGACACCCCCACCCTGGGCAAGCTGATCCACCTCACAGAGCGGTCGGTCACGACCGAGCAGCCGATCGAGCACAGCGTGCTGCTGAGGCAGGGCGATCGTGGCGGGCCGCACCTGCACCTCATTCATCCGGCAGGCGGTGCCGACCAGACCACCTACAAGGATCTGACGAGTGCGCTGCCGGATGGATGGCGGGTGACCATGACCCCTGACGGGGATCAGGAAACCCTTGAGGAGCTGGCGGACCACCACCGGGAGAACATGGACGCCGGCCGGACGCCGGACGTGCTGGGCGGTTGGTCGCTCGGTGGCCTGATCGGCTACGTCATGGCCGTACGGATGCGTGCGGACGGCGTCACGCCGCCCCCGCTGTTGCTCATCGACCCGCCCGCCCCGGACGGCAGTGCGGCGAACGAAGCGCACAGCGAGCTCGACGCGTTCATTTACACCATCCTGCGTGCCGTGGACGCGCCAGCGCTGATGCCGACCGAGTTGCTGCTGTCGCCCGGCGACACCGAGCACGGCCTGAGCGTGTTGGAGGCACTGGTGAATGCCTCGGGTTCCGCGATGTCGATCGACGTTCTGCGGGAGCGCTTCGACGCGATCCGCAGGCACTGGACGGCCGCGGGTGAGTACGTCTCCGACGAACCGATCGACGTTCCGTCGGTCCTGGTGGCCGCCGAGCTGCCCGAGGAGGCTGTCGCCCACTGGAAATCCCTACTCGGCCCCGGCATGGTGCTGGTCGAGGTGGATGCCGACCACTTCGCGGCGGTCAAGGATCCCTTCGCGGCGCGGATTGCTGAGGCGGTCGTGGCGTTGCTGAAGGGCAGAGTTGGCTGAAAGGCAGGGTGGACTCCAGCGCGCGCAGGTGGAGCGGGTTCCGTGTTCGCCTCGATGACGGCCGGGTCGTCCGAGGCGAGGCAGACCGCGCCGGAGGGCATGACGCCCTCGCCCGGCATCGGAACCGGCCCGGGAGAACGGGATGCTCCGCCGGTCCGCGGCGGAGTCCGACCGGCGGAGGAGTGCGGAGATCGGACGGGCTGTGCCCGTCCTCATCCGGATCAGGCATGGCATCAGGAAAACGACTGACCAGGACGGGTGCGGAAAGGGGAAACGGAAGGCGCCTTCGGAGCTTCCGGACGGGCAGTCGGTGAATCCCTTCGGGCGCTTCCGGTTTCCCTGATTCCGTTTGCTCAGAGCCCCATGATTTCCGGATGCTCGGCGAGCTTGGCGAAACATTCGGCCGGATCCGAGACGAGCTTCCGCTTTTCGAGGTCGATGAGCCCGGCGATGCTGGTGATTTCGCAGGCCAGCACACCGTCGGCGCGCCGGATCTCCTGTTCCACCCGGAATGTCTTTCCTTCGCCCCAGATCCACGCGCACGTAACGTCGACTTCATCGCCGCCGCGCAGCTCGTGCCGGAACCGCATAGTGTTCTCCAGCACCGCCGGGCCGACTCCGCTGTCGATCAGTTTGTCCTGGGAGATCCCGGCCGCTCGCAGGCTCTCCCACCGCAGATGCTCGAAATACTGCAGGTAGACGGCCTGGTTGAGGTGCCCCTGTGTGTCGAGTTCATAGCCCCGGACGACGAGTCGTAACTGAAACGGTTCCGTCATGCTCAGCCGGCCTCTCTTTTGTCGATTCCTGGAATTCTTACCCGATGTGATCGTACGGAGCAACCCGCTCCACAATATGAAATGTGATGTGGATCACGCACTGACCTTCTTGACCCTCCGACGTACGGGAGTGTTACGTTCGCCACCATGTCTTGCTGGGTGATCGTTTCTGTAAAACTTCACTCCCGACTCTTATCCGGCCCGACCGTTCCAGCCGTTTTACCCGCCGTTTCCGAGAATGCGGAACGACTCTGATGGCGGACGTCGTCGCCGCTCTCGTCGCAGCAGCCCGCGCCTTTCCCGAGAACACCGCCGTCGCCCACGGAGACCAGGAACTGACCTATGCGGAGCTGCTCCGCCAGGTCCGGGCGACGGCCGACCGACTGGGGCCGAGTCCCGGCCCGGTCGGAGTCCTGACGGACCGCTCGCCGGCCACCGTCATCGCTCTGTTCGGCATCCTCGCCGCGGGCGGCGTCTACTGCCCGGTCGACCCCGTCTTCCCCGCCGCCCGCCAGAAGGCGCTCCTCCAATCCGCAGGATGCACCCGGGTGATCGTCGCCCGAGCCGGCGCTCGGGTACCCGAGGGGGTGGAGGCCGTCCACCTGCCGGTCCCCGACACCGCCCACGCCACGGGCCTCCCGGACCTTCCGGCGCCCGCGGATCCCGGCCGTCCGGCGTACACGCTGTTCACCTCGGGGTCCACCGGCCGGCCCAAGCCGGTCGTGACACCCCGGCGGGCCATCACCGTCTCGGTCGCCTCGCTCCGCGAACTGTTCGGCCTGAGTTCCTCGGACCGCGTCCTGCAGTTCGCCTCGCTCAACTGGGACACCTGCTTCGAGGAGATCCTCCCCACGCTCACCGCCGGCGCGACCCTCGTCTTCCACGACGAGGCGTACACCGGCTCGCTGCCCAGGCTGCTCCGGGCCGCGGCCGCCGCCCGCGCAACCCTGCTCGATCTGCCGACCGCCTTCTGGCACGAACTCGTGCGTCACCTCGTCGAGAACGACGAGTGGCTGCCCGATTGCGTGCGGACCGTTGTCATCGGAGGCGAGGCCGTCAGCCCTGCCCGGCTCGCTGAGTGGCGCGCCCTCGGCACCGGCAGGGTCAGACTGATCAACACGTACGGCTGCACCGAGACGACGCTGATCACGCACGCGGTGGACCTCGACGGCCCCGGGGCACCCGGCGTCCGGTGGGACGAGCACGACCGCGTCCCCATCGGCCGGCCACTGCCGCACGTCACCGAGGACATCGGTCCCGACGGCGAACTCCTCGTTGCCGGGCCGGCCTTGGCGCTCGGCTATCGGGGCCTTCCGGAGGCAACCGCCGAACGTTTCGTGACCCGTGCCGACGGGACGGGCCGGACCCGCTGGTTCCGCACCGGCGACCGGGTCTCCCGCCGCCCCGACGGCCATCTCGTGCACGAAGGCCGGCTCGACGCGGAGATCAAGGTACGCGGCATCCGCGTCGACCCCGGCGAGATCGAGGCCCACCTGACCGCCCACCCGCAGGTCGGCGCCGCTGCCGTCATCGGCACGAAGACCGGCGACCGCACCACTGTCACCGCCTACCTGGTGCCCCAGCGCGCCGACAGCGCCGACGCGGACGTCCTGGCCCGGGAAGTCCTGCGTCATCTGCGAAGGACCGTGCCCGGCCACCTCGTCCCGCACAAGGTCGCCGTCGTCGGCGAACTCGTCCACACCGCCGGCGGAAAGATCGACCGGCTCGGCACCCACCGGCGCCACACACCCGCCGCTGTGCCGCCCCAGCCCGCCGCACCACACGGCCCCCTCGCAGAAAAGGACCAACGATGAGCCCCGACGACATCGTCGGCATCTTCCGGCGTGTGCTGGAGACGGACAGCGTCTCCGTGGACTCCGACTTCTTCGACCTCGGCGGCGACTCCCTGCTTGGCACCCGCGTCCTCAGCGCAATTGCCCGCGCCCAGGGCGTGGAGCTGACTTTCGCCGACATCGTCGACGCGCCCACCCCGGCCGCCCTCGCCGACCGCCTCGCGAGCGTGACCCGATGACCGTCGTCGTCGTGGGAGCCGGCCTCGCCGGTCTCACCGCAGCCGCCGACCTGGCCGCGCGCGGCATCGAGGTGACCGTCCTGGAGGCCCGGGACCGGGTCGGGGGGCGGATGCACGGCATCGAGGTCGTCCCGGGCAGGTGGGCCGACGCCGGCGCCGCGTACCTCGGCGAACGGCACACCGAGCTCCTGTCACTGATGGCCGAGTCCGGCCTGAAGACCGTTCCGACCACCATGGACGGCGAGAGCCGCTTCGCGCTCGGCGGCGCCCCCGCGCGGAGCGTCCCGGGCCGCTTCCCGCCGCTGAGCGGCGTCGCGCTCGGCGAGATGTTCGATCTGCTCGACGAGGTCACCCGGTCCGTCCGCCCGGACGCGCCGTGGCTCACCCCCGACGCCGCGCACCTCGACGCGATGACGGCCGCGGAGTGGGCCGACGCCAACCTGAAGCACGAGGACAGTCGGCAGTTCTTCCCGCTGTTCCTCGGCGAGATGATGGCCGCCGCCCCCGCCGACGTCTCGGTCCTGCACATGGCCTTCTACCTCCGTTCCGGCGGTGGCCTGCGCTACCTCAACGCCTTTGCCGGCGGTGCCCAGGAGTGGCGGATCGACGGCGGCGCGCACCGGCTGTGCCAGGCACTTGCCGCGGGGCTCGGAGACCGGGTCCGGCTGTCCGAGCCGGTCACCGCCGTGGAGCAGGACGACGAGGGGGTCGTCGTACGGTCCACCGGGGGCGGCACCCGCGCCCGGGCGGTCGTGGTCGCCCTGCCTCCGGTGCTCGCCGACCGGATCGACTTCAGGCCCGGCCTGCCCGCGCCGCGATCCGGTCCGCGTACCGCGCCCGGCTGCGCGGTCAAGGTGCATCTGATCCACCCCTCGCCGCTCTGGCGCGAACAGGGCCTGTCCGGCTGGTCGGTCAGCAACGACGGCCCGCTTCTGTCCACCGTCGACGACTCGCCCGCCGACGGCGGCGCGGGCATTCTGACCGGCTTCGTCACCGGTGAGGAGGCCCACCGCTTCGCCACGCTGAGTCACGAGGAGCAGCGCGCCGCCGCCGTCGGGCATGCGGCCCGGCTCTTCCCCGGCCTGCCGGAACCGATCGGGTTCCATGTCACCGACTGGGTCAACGACCCGTACAGCAAGGGGTGTTACGCCGCCCTGTTCGGCCCCGGTGACTGGCTCTCGCTCGGCCCCGGGCTCACCGCCCCGCACGGCCGGGTGCACTGGGCCGGCACCGAGACCAGTACCGAGTTCTTCGGCCTCATGGAAGGCGCGATCCGCTCGGGCCACCGGGCCTCCGCCGAGGCGGCCGCCCGCCTCTAGGGGTGTCTTCTGGATCCTGCCGACGACGCGTGGCCTGGCACGCTCCCCAAGCTCTCGGCTTCGCTCGAGCAGGGGGCACCCCATGCCCCCGCTCAGGCCGGCCGGAAGG
Organism: Streptomyces sp. NPDC088254; assembly: GCF_044740925.1. Taxonomy (NCBI): domain Bacteria; kingdom Bacillati; phylum Actinomycetota; class Actinomycetes; order Kitasatosporales; family Streptomycetaceae; genus Streptomyces; species Streptomyces sp. NPDC088254. Next base: position 478,907 of record NZ_JBIURQ010000006.1, read on the forward strand.
CACCGCCGCTTCCCGGCGACCTGATCCGGAAGACACCCCCTGGTACGCGACCGCACACGCTCGGCACCAGCCGGCCGGTAGACCGTCGGCCCGATCCTCACCTCCTCAGGAGAGCACTGTGACCGTCAGCCCCATCGCACCACTCGACGTCCGGAAGCAGTTCATGACCGATCTCGCCCTCGGGGCGGGCAACTTCCTGCAGAAGGCCCTGGAGGCCAACCCGCACAACACCGTCCCGTTTGCCTTCAGCCACACCACCGACCACCGCGGCGAGGTCGTCCTGCGCGGCCACAGCCTGCGCGATCTCGCCGCGCTGCGCGACCGGTACGCCCGCTGGTATCGGGCCAACGGCGTGGAGGCGGGCGAGCCGGTCGCCGTCCTCGTCGGCGAGGGCCTGGAGCCGATCCTGCACTTCCTGGCGCTCACAGCCCTCGGCGCCGTCCCGGCGCTGATCAACGACGCCATGCCGGAGCGCAGCGCGATCCGGTACATCGATCACGTCGGCGCGGTGGGCCTGGTCGCCGACGACCCGACCCGGCTGGTGGCCGCGTACCGGGCCGACGGCAACCGTCGCCGGCCCCGCTTCATCGTCCCGGCCGCCGAGATCAAGGCGTACGACCCCCAGGACGACACCGCTGGTGCACTGCCCGCCGGCTATCCGTACCAGCACGCCGCCGACGAGGTCGTCGCGCTCATCCATTCCTCCGGCACCACCGGAACCCCTAAGTCGACGATGCTCGCGCACCGTCAGTTCTGGGAGGGCAAGCAGCCCCGGATGGAGCGCTTCCCGGCCTCGCCCGACGACCGGCTGATGTCCCTGATGCCGCACACCCATGCCGGGGGCCTCAGCTACTTCCTCACCGCCACCTTGCTCGGCCTGCCCACCGTGGTCATGTCCGACTGGCGGCGCACTGCCGTGGAGCCGGTGATGGAGGCCTTCCAGCCGACGATGGTGGCCTCCTTCCCGCGTACCTTCGTCGAACTGGCCACCGGCGAGTTGCCGGTCAAGGGCGCCGCTAAGGTGCACAGCTGGTTCAACACCGGTGACAGCGCCCACTACGGGCACGTCCGTCGCCTCGTGCAGCTCGGCGAGCGGCCCGTCGGACTGATCAAGCCGTGGCTGCTACCGCGCGACCACGAGGCCGAAACAGCCATGCCGGGCTCGCAGTTCATCGACGGTCTCGGCTCCTCGGAGATGGGCATGGCCCTGTTCGGACAGGTCACGACCCCTGAGTCGCAGCGCAACGACCGCTGCGTCGGCAAGCCGACCGAGGTCGTCACGGCCGCTGCGGTCCTCGACCCTGACGGCCAGGAGGTGCCTGTCGGCACGGTCGGCCTGCTGGCCGTCAAGACGCCCTCACGGACCCCGGGTTACTGGAACGACCCCCAACTCACGCGTAGTTTCGAGCTCGACGGTTACTGGCTGACCGGCGACGTCGCCCGCAAGGACGAGGAGGGGAACTTCTACCACCTCGACCGGACCGTGGACGTCATCGACACCGAGGACGGGCCGGTCCACAGCCTCCCGATCGAGGAGGTGCTGCTCGCCGACTGCGGCCACGTCGTGCAGGACTGTGCCGTCTTCGGCGTCCCCGCCGAGAACGGCCTGGGGCAGCGCCCCGTCGCCGTCGTACGGCTCCAACCGGGCATCGCCGAGCCCTCCGCCGACGAACTGCGCGATCAGGCATGCAAGGAGCTCGCCGCCGCCGGTCTCAGCCCGCTGGCCGCCGTCATCGTCGCCCACGGCACGGCCGACTTCCCGACCGGCGTCACCGGCAAGGTCCTCAAGCGGGAGCTGCGCACCCGCTGGGCCACCCTCCTCACCGGTGCCGGCCGGGCCTGACTTCCCACCGGCACCCGCGATCAGTCAGGAAATGTGATGGAAGCCTCGCGCTTATCGCCGTCCGTCCTACCCGCCCAGCAGCCCTACGAGTACGAGCGCGTCGTCCCGGTGGAGCCGGACTGGCGCCGCCTTCCCGGCTGGCGCGACGTCACCGCCGCCCAGTGGCGCGACGCCCAGTGGCAGCGCGCCCACTGCGTCAAGACGCCCAAGCAGCTCAAGGCCGTCGTCGGCCCTCTCCTCCAGGACCGGTTCTTCGACGACCTGGAGGCCGATCGCAAGAACTTCGCCGGCATGTCGATGCTGGTGCCCCCGCAGATGCTCAACACCATGGCCCCCGGCGCGCCCACCGAACCGGTGGCCTACACCGAGGCGTTCCTCGCCGATCCGGTCCGCCGCTACCTGCTGCCGGTGGCGTCGGACCGCGACCCCGAGTGGCCCAGCCATCCGTACGCGGAGCGGGACTCGCTGCACGAGGCGGAGATGTGGGTGGTCGAGGGACTCACCCACCGTTATCCGACCAAGGTACTCGCCGAACTGGTGTCCACCTGCCCGCAGTACTGCGGGCACTGCACCCGCATGGACCTGGTGGGCGGCTCCACACCCCAGGTGGAGAAGCTGAAGCTGACGCTCAAGCCGGCCGACCGCCAGGACCTCATGATCGACTACCTCAAGCGGACGCCGGGCGTGCGTGACGTGGTGGTGTCCGGCGGCGACGTGGCCAACGTGCCGTGGCCGCGCCTGGAGTCGTTCCTGATGCGGCTGCTCGACCTGGACAGCGTCCGGGACATCCGTCTCGCCACCAAGGCGCTGGCCGGGCTGCCGCAGCACTGGCTGCAGCCCACCGTGCTCGAGGGAATGGAGCGGGTGGCGCGCACCGCCGCCCGGCGCTCGGTCAACCTGGCCGTGCACACCCATGTCAACCACGTCCAGTCGGTCACCCCGCTGGTGTCTGAGGCGGCGCGCGCAATGTTGGACGCCGGCGTTCGGGACATCCGCAACCAGGGCGTCCTGATGCGCGGGGTCAACACCACCCCCAAGGCGCTGCTCGACCTCTGCATGGTCCTCCAGGGCGAGGCGAACATCCTGCCCTACTACTTCTACATGTGCGACATGATCCCGAACGCCGAGCACTGGCGCGTCGCCGTCTGGGAAGCCCAGGAGCTCCAGCACGCCATCATGGGCTACCTCCCCGGCTACGCCACCCCGCGGATCGTCTGCGACGTACCGTACGTCGGCAAGCGCTGGGTCCACCAACTCGCCGACTACGAACGGGAACGGGGCATCTCCTGGTGGACGAAGAACTACCGGACCGCAATCGAGCTGGACGATCCGGACGCGCTCACACGCCGCTATCCGTTCCACGACCCCATCTCCACCCTTCCGGAGTCGGGCAGACGCTGGTGGCGGGAGAACGGGCACAGGAAGGAATGACATGACCGACCGAGGTATCGAGAACACCACGGACACGACGGCTCTCGTCACCAAGGACACGGTGCGGGAGCTGGACCGCCGGGCTGTGCTGCGCAGCGCCGAGATCGTGGCGCAGGTGGGGGACGATCAGTGGGACCTCCCCACGCCCTGCGGCGACTGGACGCTGCGCCGGCTGCTCGCCCACATGACCGCCCACCACCTCGGCTTCGCCGCGGCCGCCGCCGGCGGTCCCGCCGACCCGGCGGTGTGGCGTGAGGACCCGCTCGACGACCCCGGCCGCGCCTATGCCGACTCCGTCGAACGGGTGCTCGCCGCGTTCGCCGCCGACGGGGTGCTGGACCGCTCCTTCGTCCTGCCGGAGATTCACCCGACGATGGCGTTCAGCGCTCCGCGGGCCATGAGCTTCCACTTCGTCGACTACGTGGTGCACGGCTGGGACGTCGCCGCGGCCCTCGGAACCCCGGCGGGCTACGACGACGATCTCGTCGCCGGTGCGTTCGAGGTGAGTGTCCGCGAAGTACCCGTGGGCCCCTCGCGGGAGCGGCCCGGCGCCTCGTTCCGGCCGCCGGTCGAACTGACCGGCCCCTCCGGCGCCGAGGACCGCCTGCTGGCGTTCCTGGGCCGCGACCCGCGCTGGTCACCCCAGTGAGCGGATCACCCCCCGGTCACCTCGGCGGTCGGCCGCACCGGCCGGCCGCCGAGCATGTGGCTCTGTCCCCGGAACTCCGCGATCACCACACCGTCCGCGCGGCGCACCGTCGCGTCATACACCCCGCTCCGGCCGAACCGGGTCCGCTCCACGGCCTCGGCGACCAGCTCGTCGCCCACCTCGGCCGGACGCAGGAAGGTGATCTGCGCACCCTGGGCGACGGTCGCCGGACCATGCGTGTTGCAGGCGAACGCGAAGGCCGCGTCGGCCAGCAGGAAGAGGAACCCGCCGTGCCCCGTGCCGTGGCCGTTCACCATGGTCTCCGCGACCCGCATCGACACCGTCGCCCGGCCGGGGCCGACGTCCTTCAGCGCGATGCCGAGCAGTTCACACGTGCGGTCCGTCGCGTACAGCTCCTCGGCCCGTCTCCGGGCCGCGAGTTCCGGGTCGCGTTCCCCGACCGTCCCCGTCATGGCAACTCCCCCGCATCCTTTCGTCTTCCGAGCATGCGAAGCCCCGATCATTCCGTCCGGAATGATCGGCGGTCAACAAGCAGTGAAAATCCATACCGAGGAGCAGCGTGACTTCTCCCACACCCTGGCTTCAGGAATTGTCCGAAACCCCGCCGGCCGAGCGCAGGGCCCGGTTGGAGTCGCTCGTGGTCGCCGAGTTCAAGCGCGAACTGATGATGGACGAGACCGATGTGCTGCCCTCTCACGTCAGCTACTTCGAACTCGGGCTGACCTCGCTCGGCGCCACCGACACCCGGCAGCGCCTGGAGCGCGGGCTCGGCCGCCCACTGGACTCCGCGTTCCTGTTCAACCACCCGACGGTCGGCCACCTCGTCGACTTCCTGACCACCGACGTGATCCCTGAACTCTTCGCAGTCGGCGAGCGGCCCGCCGCCGCAGCGGCCCCGCAGGACTCGGGAGCCTCCACGAAGAACCTGGTCGACGACGTTCTCAAGGAGCTCTACCAGTGACCGACACGGCTGCGTCGCGCAACGACGTCCTGCTCCGCGAACTGCTTCTGGAGAAGTACGAGCCGATCGCCGTCATCGGTATGGGCATCCGGTTCCCGGGGGACAACGACACCCCCGAGGCGTTCTCCGCGTTCCTCCGTGAAGGCCGTTCCGGAACCGGCCCCGTTCCCGCCGACCGCTGGGACATGGACGCCCTCCAGGCAGCCGAGAAGGAGGCCGGCCGGCGGCCCCTCGCAGCCGGCGGCGGCTTCGTTTCCGGCATGGACGAATTCGACCCGAAGTTCTTCAACATATCCCCGAAGGAAGCCGAATTCGTCGACCCCCAGCACCGGTGGGCGCTGGAATCGGCCTGGCGGGCGCTGGAATCCGCGCACATCGATCCGGCGACGCTCCGCGGCGGAAAGGGCGGAGTGTATCTGGGCGTCGGCCAGATGGACTTCGTCATCGACGTCGAGGCCCTGGACAACGAGGACCTCGACGCCCACGTCGCCGCCGGCACCGCGCACAGCGCCGCCGCCGGACGGCTGTCGTACTTCCTCGGCTGGCGAGGCCCGTGCCTCAGTGTCGACACCGCCTGCTCCGCCTCCCTGGTCGCCCTGCACCTGGCCGCCCAGGGGCTGCGCCGAGGGGAGTGCGACATCGCCCTCGCCGGCGGCGTCAACGTCAACCACCACCCGCGCAACCACATCGTGTACTCGCGCGCCGGGATGCTCTCGCCCGACGGGAAGTGCAAGACGTTCGACGACTCCGCCGACGGCTACGCCCGCAGCGAGGGCTCGGGCATGGTCGTCCTCAAGCGGCTCTCCGACGCCCGCCGCGACGGCGACACGGTGCTCGCACTGATCCGTGGCTCGTCGGTCCGTCAGGACGGCGAGAGCGGCGGCCTCACCGTCCCGAACGGCACCGCGCAGACCGCCCTCATGCGCGATGCGCTCGCCGCCGCGAACCTGGAGCCCGGGGACATCCAGTACGTCGAGGCACACGGCACCGGCACCTCCCTCGGCGACCCCATCGAGATGGGCTCCATCAACAGCGTCTTCGCCGACTCCCGCACCGACGACTCCCCGCTCGTCGTCGGCTCGGTCAAGACCAACATCGGCCACATGGAGGCCGCCGCCGGCATCGGCGGCGTCGCCAAGGTGATCCGTCAGCTCCAGGAAGGCGTGATCTACCCGCACATCAACCTGAAGAACCCGTCCCGCCACATTCCGTGGGACCGCTACCGGGTCACCGTCCCCACCGAGCTGCGCGAGTGGAAAGCGGACGGACCGCGCCGCGCGCTGGTCAACTCCTTCGGCTTCGCCGGCACCATTGCCTCCGTCGTCCTCGAACAGGCCCCGCCCGCCCGGCAGTCGCCCGCCGCGCCCGAGGACGGCGGGGCGGTCCTCACCCTCTCCGCGAAGGACCGGATCGCGCTGCGCGCCCAGGCCCAGGCGTACCGCGACTTCATCGACGCCCACCCGGACGTCTCCGTCGCCGACCTCTGTTACACCTCCAACACGGGCCGCGCCCACCTGCCCGCCCGGCTCGCCGGTCCGGTCTCCTCCCGCGAGGACCTGGTGCGGCTGCTCGACCGGGCCCTCGCCGCCGCCGACAGCGAGGGCAGCGAACCACGGCCCGCCGAGGCCGGTTTCCTCTTCTCCGGGCAGGGGACGCAGTACACCGGTATGGGCCGCGGGCTGTACGCCCGCCACCCCGAATTCCGTCGCCACCTCGACGACTGCGACCGGCTGTTCGCCGGACACCTCGGCCGCTCCGTCAAGGACGTCATGTTCGGCGAGGCGCCGGACAGCGCGCAGGACATCAACCGCACCCTGTACACCCAGCCCGCACTCTTCTCCCTGGAGTACGCCACCGCGCGGCTGTGGATGTCCTGGGGTGTGCAGCCCGGCATCCTGCTCGGGCACAGTGTCGGCGAGATCGCCGCGGCCGCCGTCGCCGGCCTGTTCTCGCTGGAGGACGCCGTCCGGCTGGTCTCCGTGCGCGCGCGCCTCATGCAGTCCGTCTCCGCGCCCGGCGGGATGGCCGCCGTCTTCGCTCCCGCCGAGGACGTCGCCCCGCTCCTGGAGAAGTACCCCGACGTCAGCTTCGGAGCCCTCAACGCGCCCCGCCAGTGCGTGATATCCGGCGGCCGCGAATCGCTCGCCGAACTCGTCACCATCCTGCGCGAACGCGGCGTCGACGTCCGGGACCTGCCTGTCTCGCACGCTTTCCACTCCCCGCTGATGTCCGAGGTCTTCGACACCTTCCGGGAGGCCGTCGCCGGCATCGCCTTCCACGAGCCGAAGATCAGCTTCGTCTCCAACCTCACTGGCCGGATCGCCTCCTTCGCCGAGGTCGGCACGCCCGACTACTGGGTCAGGCACATCGCCGAGCCCGTCGACTTCGCCGCCGGCGTGCGCTGCCTCCAGGCCCGTGGAGCACAGGTTCTCGTCGAGGTCGGTCCTTCCGCCGCGCTCGTGAACATGGGTCGGCAGAGCGCCGATCCGGACGGTCACGCGTGGGTCGCCAGCATGTCCCGGTCCGACACCGACGGCTCCGTGATCCGTACCGCTCTCGCCCGTGTCTACGAAACCGGACTGCCCGTCTCCTGGACCGGCTACCACGCCGGGGGCGGCGGCCGGCTCATCGACCTGCCCGGCTACGTCTTCACGAAGAAGCGCTACCCGCTGCCCTCCACCCGGGTCGTGCGAATCCCCGCAGGCCGCGGCAACGGCCCCGTCCACCACCCGCTGCTCGGCGTCGAGATCACCACCGACGCGCAACGGGCCCACGGTGAGCGGGAGTTCGCGACCCGGCTGGCCCCGGACGCGCCGGCCTACCTCGCCGACCACGTCGTCACGGGGCAGGCCGTCTTCCCCGGCGCAGGCCACGTCGAGATCGCGCTCGCCCTCCAGGACGCCGTCCACGGCGAGACCGGCCGGCTCCTTCAGGACCTGCGCATCCACGAGCCGCTGTTCCTGCGCGACGGCGAACCCGTCGAGGTCCGTGTCCGACTGCACCCGCGCGCCGACGAGGACACCGCCGACATCGAGATCGTCAGCCGTGTCCAGGGACGCGACGGCGCCATCGAACGCGTCCACGCCACCGCGGTCCTCGGCGAGCCGCCGACCGGCCGGGCCGCCCTCTCCGAGGTCGTCGACCGGCTCCGGAAGGCGGCCGCCACCGCCGGCCCGCCCGAGGCCCGGCACCACGGCCCAGACCTGTACGAACGCTACGCCGAGCTGGGACTGCCGTACGGCCCTGAGTTCCGGCGTGTCCTCGGCGTCGACCGCCACGCCGACGGTTTCGCCGTGGGCGAGCTGCGCGGCCTCGACACGCCCGTCGGCGAGCACCTGCGCGCATCCGTCCTCGACTGCGCCATGCAGACCCTCGGCGCGGCCGTCGACCTCGACGGCACCTACCTGCCCGTCGGCTTCGACTCCGTCGAACTGCTCAAGCGCCCCAAGGGGGACCTGCGGATCCTCATCCACGTCGACCTCGACCCGGCAGCCGGCGAACTCGCCGCCGACATCGTCGCCCTGGAGAGCGAGCGCCCGGTCTTCGTCGTCCACGGGGTCCGCCTCAAGAAGGTCGCCGACGCGCCGGGCGACCCTGCCGGGCGGATGCTGCTGCGGCCCCGCTGGCTCAAGCGCTCGCTGCCCTCCGCCCGTACCGGCGGCGACGGCCGGCGCGTCCTCGTCGTCCACCCCGGTGACGGCCTGCCCGCCGACCTGGCCGAGCGGCTCACCGGCACGGGCATCGAGGCCTGCCACGCCCCCGATGCGCGCGCCGCCGTACGGCTGCTCGCCGAGGGCCCCTCCGTCACCGACCTGGCCTGGTTCTGGAACGCCGAGGAGGGCCTCAGGGGTGAGGAGCGGCTGCGCGTCGAGACCGAGCGCAACTACCGGGACCTGCTCACCCTGACCGCTGCCGCCGAGGAGTTCGGGTCCGGCCGCGACCTGCGGATCTGGCTGGTCACCGAGCGCGCCCAGTGGCTGCCCGGCGACCGGACCGACACCCTGGACGCGCACGCCCTCGCCCCGGCCTCCCTGTGGGGCTTCGGTGCGGTGCTGCTCAACGAGTACCCGGCCCTGCGCACCACCCTGGTCGACCTCGACGGCGACGACCTCCAGCCGCTCGTCGACGAATGGCTCGCCGGCGACGCGGCGGGCGGCGAGCACCAGATCGCCCACCGCTCCGGCATCCGGCACGTCAAGAGGCTGTCCCGGCCCGCAGGCCCCGCCGACGACGGCAACACCGAACTGCGGATCACCGAGTACGGCCAGTTCTCCGCCGTGAAGCCGGTCCCGGTCCAGGACCGTGCCCCGGTCGGCGACGAGGTGACCGTGCAGGTGTACGCCGCCGGCCTCAACTTCAAGGACGTCCTCAACGCACTCGGCATGCTCAGGCAGTACGCGCTCGACACGGGGGTGCCGTACGAGCCGTTGCCGCTCGGTTTCGAGGCATCCGGCGTGGTCGTCGAGGCCGGCCCCGAAGCCGCCTTCACGCCCGGCGAAGAGGTCGTGCTCAGCCGGATCGGCTGCATGCGCCGCCGGGTCACCGTTCCTTCCGGGGTCGTCGTGCGCAAGCCCTCCAACCTCGGTTTCACCGAGGCCGCCGGACTGCCCGCCGCGTACATCACCGCCCACCACGCGCTGCACGGTCTCGCCGGCATCAGGGCGGGCGACCGGGTCCTGGTCCACGCCGCCGCGGGCGGCGTCGGTCAGGCGGCCGTGCAACTCGCCAAACTCGCCGGAGCCGAGGTGTACGCCACCGCCAGCCCCCGCAAGTGGCCGCTGCTGCGCTCCCAGGGCGTCGAGCACGTGATGAACTCCCGCACCCTCGACTTCGCCGACGAGGTGCTCGCCGCGACCGGCGGCAAGGGGGTCGACATCGTCCTCAACAGCCTCAACAAGGACTACATCCCCGCCGGGCTGCGCTGCCTCGGCCGGCACGGCCGGTTCGTCGAGCTCGGCAAGATCGGCGTCTGGACCCCGGAGGAGATGCGGGCAGAGCGCCCCGACGTGGACTACCACAACTTCGACCTCAGCGAGCTGCCCGCCGATGAGCTCAACCGCCTCAACCACGACATCCTGCACACCGTCGCGGAGCACGTCGAGGCCGGTCGGCTGGCCGCCCTGCCCACCGTCGGCTACAGCCTCGACGAGGTCGAGGAGGCCTTCGGCGTCCTCAGCCGGGGCGCCAACGTCGGCAAGATCGTCATCGAGTTCCGCGACGAGCGCGACCTGCCCGACAGGCCGGTCCGTGTCACGGCAGAAGAGACGTACCTGGTCACGGGTGGTCTCGGCGCGCTCGGCCTGGCCTCCGCGCGCAAACTGGTACAGGAGGGCGCCCGCCGGATCGCGCTCGTCAGCCGACGGGCCGTCGACCCGCAGGAGACGGCTCGGATCGCCGCCGGACTCGGCGAGGGCGTCGAGGTCACCGTCCACCAGGGTGACATCGCCGACGCCGCCGACGTCGAGCGGATCGTCGCCGCGATCTCCGAGTCCGGGGCTCCGCTGGGCGGCGTCCTGCACGCCGCCGGCGTCCTGGCCGACGCCCCGTTGAACGCCCAGACCTGGGAGAGCATGGACACCGTGTTCCGGGCGAAGGTGCACGGCACCTGGCTGCTGCACCGCGCGGTCGCCGCCGTCCCCACGGTGAGGTTCTTCGTCGCATACTCGTCGATCGCAGCGGTGCTCGGTGCGGCCGGACAGGCCAACTATGCGGCCGGCAACGCCTACATGGACGTCCTCATGCAGTGGCGTCATGCCGCCGGACTGCCCGGCCTCAGCGTCAACTGGGGTCCGTGGGCCGAGATCGGCATGGCCGCGGGCCTCACCCAGCGGCAGATCGACGGCATCGAGGCCCGCGGCCTGAAGTTCGTCAAACCCGCCACCGCCCTGCGAACCCTGTTCGCCGCGCTGGCCGGGCCGTACGCCCAGACCGTCGTCGGCGAGTTCGACTGGGACGCCTACACCGACGGGCAGCCTTTCGCCAACGCCCTGTTCAAGGAGCTCCGTTCCGGTGACGGCACGGCCAGGACCCGTACCGTGTGCGACGTCGACACACTGCTCACCCGGCCCCGGGCCGACCGCGAGGCCGCTCTGCGCGAGCTGCTGCGCGAGCGGATCGCCGAGGTACTGCGCTACGACGCGCCCGAGGACGTCGACGTCGACGCCCGGTTCCTCGACCTCGGGCTCGACTCGCTCGGCTCGGTGGAGCTGAAGAACGCCCTGGAGGCCGCGCTCGGCATCCCGCTGCCCGCGTCCACCCTGTTCGACCACCCCGCCGTCCGCCCGCTCGCCGCGTTCATCGACCAGCAGCTCGTACCGCACCGAGCCGAGGAGGCGCAGACCGCCGAGGTGACAGGGACCGACGAGGAGGACGTCAGCGGGCTGACCGATGCCGAGGCGGACGAGGAACTCGCCGCGCTGCGCGAGATGCTCCAGTGACGGGAGGACGAGCGCTTTGAGCTACATCGACGAACTCGAGACCCTGTCCAGGAAGCAGCTCATGGTGATGCTGGCCCGCCGGCACCACGAGCAGACCCAGCCCATCGCGGTCGTCGGCCTGGGCTGCCGGCTGCCCGGCGGCATCGACGACCCGCACGCCCTGTGGACCGCCGTGCGCGGGGGACGGGTGGTCGTCACCGAGGACGACGGGATCCCCCTCGACAGCCGTGGCCGGCCGCGCTGGAACGTGGAAGCGCCCGACCTGGCACCACTGGCGGACCGGCTGCGCCAGGGCGCCTACCTGCCCGGCGTGGACCTGTTCGACGCCGAGTACTTCGGCATCCCCGAGCAGGAGGCCGTGCACATCGACCCGCAGCAACGGCTCCTCCTGGAGGTCGCCGTCCAGGCACTCGCGGACGCCAACCTGTCCCAGGAGCGGCTGCGCGGACGCGACGTCGGTGTCTACGCGGTCGGCGGGCCGGTGGAGTACCCCTACGCGTGGCTGCGCGGCGGGCTCCCCCACGACGGCCTGTCGGCGCACATGAGCACCGGCAGTTCGCCCAGCGCCTTCTCCGGGCGGATCGCGCACGCCCTCGGCCTGAGCGGCCCCGCGGTCACCGTCGACACCGCGTCGTCGTCGATGCTGACCGCCCTGCATCTGGCGGTGCGGGCCCTGCGGCTGCGCGAGTGCGACGTCGCGCTGGTGGGGACCGCCAACCTGGTGCTCTCCCCGTTCAGCACCGGCATCCTCGACCGGGCCGGGATGCTGTCGCCGAGCGGCCGCAGCCGCCCCTTCACGCGGCGGGCCGACGGGCACGTCCGTGGCGAGGGCTGCGGGATCCTCGTCCTCAAGAGGTACGGCGACGCCGTCGCCGACGGGGACCTTCCGTACGCCCTGGTCCGCGGCAGCGCCGTCCACGCCCAGGGTGACCGGCCCGGTCTGTCGGTCGCCTCCGCCCGAGGACAGAAGGCGGTGATCGAACGGGCGCTGCGCGACGCGGGCGTGACCCCGGCCGACGTCCACTACGTCGAGGCACAGGCCAACGGCTCCCGGCTGGGCGGCCAGATCGAGGCCGAGTCGCTGGCCGCCGCGTACGACCGTCGCTCGCCGGACGCCGCCCCGCTGTACCTCGGCTCGGTCAAGGCCAACATCGGCTACCTGGAGACCGCCTCCGGCGGCCCCGGCCTGATCAAGACGGTGCTGGCACTCGCCCACGCGGAAATCCCGCCGCAGCCGGGGGAGGACGAGCCGGACCCCGAGATCCCGTGGGACCGCACCGCCCTGAAGCTCGCCGCCAAGCCGCTGCCGTGGCCCGGCGCGGGCCCCGGGCGGGCCGGAGTCAGCGGCTTCGGATTCTGCGGCACCAACGCCCACGTGATCCTGGAGAGCGTTCCCGAACGGCCCGCCGGACCCGTGGAGTCCACCGGCCCGTGGCTGCTGCTGCTCTCCGGGCACAACCCGCCGGCGCTGGCCGGCGCCGCCGGCCGGCTCCACCGGCACCTGCGGGACACCGCCGACTGGACCCCGGCCGGGGTCTGCCGGACCCTCGCCGAGGGCCGTGACCACCGCGCCGTCCGTTACGCGGCCGAGGTCCGCGACCGGGACGGACTCCTCGACGTCCTGGCCCGGGCGGCGAAGGGCGCCGGGCCCCCGGCACCCGCGGCGGCCGGTCCGTTCGCCGCGCAGGCCGCGGCATACCTCGCCGGATCGGCCCCGGACGCCGCCGCTCTCTGGCCCGCCGACGCGCCGCGCCCCCCGCTGCTCCGGTTGCCCGGCCCGTTCCTGACCGGTCGGCGGCACTGGCCCGACCACCACGACTGGCGCTGACTCCTACCGATTGGACATCTCCTCATGTATCACCCCGGTCTGAGGACCGCCGTCGACACGGTGACGTTCCACGCCGCCCACCACGCGGACCGGACCGCCCTGGTCTGCGAGGGCCGCGAGGTCACGTACGCGGCGCTGCACCAAGAGAGCAACCGGACCGCCCACGCGCTCGCGTCCGCCGGGATCGAGCGGGGCTCCCGCGTCGCCTACCTCGGCAAGGAGTCCGAGGACTACTACGAGATCTTCTTCGCCTGCGCCAAGACCGGCGCCGTGCTCGTCCCCATCAACTGGCGGCTCAGCCCCGCCGAGGTGGAGCATATACTGCGCGACTCCGGCGCCGAACTGCTCTTCGTGGAGCGCGAGTTCGCCGGTACCGCGGAGCGACTCCGGGCCGAGCCACCCGCCCTTCCCGCGGTCGTCGAGCTGGACGGCCGCGAGGAACGGGGCACCGGCTTCCGCGACTGGAAGTCCGGGCAACCGGACGACGACCTCCACGTCTCCGCCACGCCCGACGACCCGATCGCGCAGATCTACACCAGTGGTACCACCGGACTGCCCAAGGGCGTCGTACTCGCCCACCGCAGTTTCTTCGCGATCCGTGACCTGGGCGCCGAGCACGGCCTCGACTGGATCGACTGGCGACCCGGTGACGTCAGCCTGATCAGTATCCCCGGCTTCCACGTCGCCGGCCTCTGGTGGGCCATGCAGGCGTTCAACGCCGGGGTCACCAGTGTCGCCATGCGGATGTTCGCCGCGCACGACGCCGTCCGTCTCATCCGAGAGCACGGTGTCACCACCACCTGCGCCGTCCCCGCCATGCTCCAGATGATGCTGTCCGAACCGGGCGTCGGACGCGACGACTTCACCTCGCTGCGCAAGGTCACCTACGGCGGCTCGCCGATCTCCGAGAGGCTGATGCTGCAGTGCGTGGAGGTACTCGGCTGCGAGGTGGGCCAGCTGTACGGGCTCACCGAGAGCGGCAACGCCGCCCTGTGCCTGCCACCGGCCGACCACCTGCCGGGCAGCGGCCGACTGCGGTCCGCCGGACGACCGTGGCCCGGCGTCGAGGTGATGATCGCCGGCGACGACGGGACCCGGCTGCCGGCCGGGGAGATCGGCGAAATCTGTCTGAGGACACCCGCGGTGATGGTCGAGTACTGGGGCATGAAGGAGGCCACCGACGAGACCCTGGCCCGCGGCTGGCTGCACACCGGCGACGCCGGGTACGTCGACGAGGACGGCTATGTCTACGTCTGTGACCGCATGAAGGACACCGTCATCGTCGCCGGCGAGAACGTGTACCCGGCGGAGGTGGAGAACGCGCTCTGCAAGCACCCGGGGGTGGTCGAGGCGGCAGTGATCGGCGTCCCCGACGAGCGCTGGGGCGAGGCCGTCCGGGCCTTCGTCGTGCTGCGCCCCGGAACGACGGTGAAGCCGCGCGAACTGAAACTCCATCTCCAAGGACTTGTCGCGGACTTCAAGACACCGTCAGGGTACGAGTTCGTCGAGAGCATCCCGCGCAATCCCAGCGGGAAGATCCTCCGCCGGGAACTCAGGGCGCGTTTCTGGGCAGGCCGCGACCGCCAGGTGAACTGACGGGCACGACAGGCCGGAACGTGCCGGCGGGAACGGCCCGGAGGGAATGATCCGGCGGAGGCCGGGACGGCATCGCGTCGGCCCCTGCCGCCGCGTGCCCGGGCTCAAAAGCCGCGGCAGCGGCCGTGGTACCGCCGTTCCACCCCGCGGCGGTCCTGCCCCTTTGCGTCCGCGGGCTGGACGTGGCGTCCGCACCGGGTTCGCCGGCCGCGGACGCCACGTCGGCCGCCGAACGGAACGGGCGAGCAGTTCCTGCTCCCGTGTACATACTGACCGTCGTCGTGTGGACGCTCGGTGAAATCCTCAACTCACCAACGTGTACGGCCCTGATGGCCGCACTTTCACCGGTGGACGCACGTGGGCGCCACCAAGGGTTCGGTGCTGACACCCTGTGGCTGGGCTGCGCGGCCACCGGTACTCTTGCCGCTGCCGGCTGCTGTCCCGACACGCCATCACACCTCAGGTTTCGCCCTCCGGGAAGGCCCAGGCCGAGCCGACACCGCGAACGGAACGATCTGATGCGCATACCCCGGCTACGGAAGGGCGGCCGACGCCATGAAGGCACGTGATCTGCTGCAGAGGTGGCGCACCGCTCTGGTGGCCGACGTGTGCTGTCCTGAGTGCGTCATCATTCTCTCCAGGGGGCTGAAACCCGCTGGCCACCCGCATACTGGACCTTCAACACCTCCGTCCGAAAACCCTGCACGGCATGATGGTTCGGAGCGGACAGGCCATGCCGTTGAGGACGCCTCCCCGACGTGACGGGGCGTGGCCGGGATGCAACCGCGTGGCGCCCAAGGCTGCCCGTGCTGCCCGGACACCAGCGCCGCATGGCGTCTCATGGGTGGGCACCCGGCTGCACCAGCTTCGGAGACACCGGTAACCGTGCGCCACGACTGCGCACCTGACGCTTTCGATGTGCCGATGGTCCGGAGCTCAGGCGATGCGGGCGAGGGTGGGCGCGCGGTCACGGGTGGCGATGACGGCGCCGACGGAGACTTGTCTCATGACGCCTCGGGGAGTCGGTCGAGGGCGTCCAGGACGTCCTCGGAGCGGATGCGGAGGAGGACCGGGTCGGTGCGGCGCCCGTGCGGGTCGCCGGCCGGCCCCCGGCGCCACAGGACCTGGTGGCGCGGATGTGCGGGCGGGCCCCAGCGGCTGGGCGGCACCGGGCCGAACATGGTGACGGAAGGGGTGGCGTGGGCGACGGCGAGGTGGGCGATGCCGGTGTCGCCGCTGATGACGGCGCGGGCGTCGGCGACGAGGGCGGAGAGCCGTCCGAAGGGGAGGCCGCCGCCGAACACGTCGGTGTCGGGCAGACGGGCCTCTTTGGCCAGCCGCGCCACGAGGTCCTCCTCGTCCGGTCCTCCGGTGACCACGACCCGGTGGCCGCGCTCGCGGAGGGCGGTGGCCACGGTGGCGTACCGGTCGACGGGCCAGCAGCGTGAGGGCGCTCCGGCGCCGGGGTGCAGGACGATCGCGCCGGGGGCCGGGGACGGGTCCGTCGGGCGCGGCAGCCGCAGGTCGCTCGCGTCGGCGCGGATGCCGTAGGCCTCCAGGAAACGGCACCAGCGGTCCCGTTCGTGTTCCTCGGCGTACCAGGGCGGTCCGTCGATCTCGGGTGTGTCGGGGTGCGCGAAGGCCAGGAGTCGGCGCGGGTGCAGGGACTGCAGGAGCCGGTGGCTGGGCGGGCCGTTGCCGTGCAGGTCGACGGCGACGTCGGGCGGCGGGCCGGTCCAGTCCAGGCGGCGCGGTACGGCCCGGCCGGGAGCGGAGGCGGTCAGCAGCCGGTCGACCGCTCCCGTGGCCGCGGCCACCGGGGCGAGTTCCTGCGGGGCGGCCAGCACCAGTTCGTGGTCCGGGAAGCCCCGGCGCAGCGCGCGCAGGGCGGGTACACCGGCCAGGAAGTCGCCCAGGCCCAGGGCACGCAGGACGAGCAGACGCGGACGTGTCGTCATCGGGCTCCTTCCCTCACCGTGCCACGCCGTGCTTGCGGCGGCTCAAGCGCTCCTCTCCGGCCGCCGCTACCGTGCGGCCGTCGACGACGAGGGCGGCGGCCGGGTCGTGGAACAGGGCATTGACGCCAAGGATGCGCATGGAAGGTCGCTCCGTCCCACAGGCCGCTGTGGTTCCAGCTCAGTTCTGCGAGTGCCAGTACCGAGGTTGTCTCAAACACTTGGAGACAGCTCACCCCGATCGCCGACCGCTGTCACCCAGAGCGCCTCGGCAATCACTTTCGGCCACAGGACTCCGTACGGAACAGGCAACTGGCTATGAGGCCGGAACCGTGCCACGCCGCTGCTCACGCAGGCGTAGGCCGCCCACGTCCATGATGAGCCGGTGGACCGTTCGATCGGCCCCGGATACACCGAACGGCCCACCACGGGGCCGTTCGGCAGGTGTCGTGTGGCACTCAGGGGTGATCGGGCTGCTGTGCCGGAGGCACTCCGCCGCCCTCTCCGCCGCCCTTGTCGCCCTTGTCCGTGCCGTGCGGGTGACCGCTCGCCCCGCCGCCTGTCTGGCCTGCCTTCAGCTGCCGGCTGTCTTCGGGGGTGGCGGCGCCCTTGTCGTTGCGCCGTATTTCAGGCTGCTGTGGGTTGGGCATGCGCCGTGCCTCCTCTTGCTGGCGGTTCTTGCTCCGGGCGCCACCCGGGTTCCCAAGCAAATCCGGGTGATGCATGGCGCCTGCGGACGGGTAGCGGCGCGGCGGGCACCGGCGGGCCACCGCCGGAGGCGTTCGACTTTGCGGAAGCGAATGCTATGACCTCTTGGTGACCAAGGGCCCCGGGCCGCATCTTGTCTCGCTCACCCGTCAGACCCTCTTGTCTCTCGCGGGCGCCCCTCCGACGAGACAGAAGATCGCACTGGCAGGATCACCTTGTCCCGCTCTGCGGGTACCGTCAGGGCATGAGTCATCCGCACCCCGCGCTGAAAGCCGCCCCTCCTCTTCCCGAAGGAGGCCTGCGGGTCATCGCCCTGGGCGGCCTGGGCGAGATCGGCCGCAACATGACCGTCTTCGAGCACGCCGGCAAGCTGCTCATCGTCGACTGCGGAGTGCTGTTCCCCGAGGAGACACAGCCCGGCGTGGACGTGATCCTGCCGGACTTCACCTCGATCCGGGACCGGCTGGACGACATCGTGGCCGTGGTGCTCACCCACGGCCACGAGGACCACATCGGCGGCGTGCCGTACCTGCTGCGCGAGCGGTCCGACATTCCCGTCGTCGGCTCCAAGCTGACGCTGGCGTTCCTGGAGGCCAAGCTCAAGGAGCACGGCATTCGGCCTCGCACGGTGCGGGTGCGGGAGGGCGACCGGCGTGGCTTCGGGCCCTTCGACTGCGAGTTCGTGGCGGTGAACCACTCCATCCCCGACAGCCTCGCCGTCGCGATCCGCACCCGGGCCGGGATGGTGCTGCACACCGGCGACTTCAAGATGGACCAGTTCCCTCTCGACGACCGCATCACCGATCTGCGCGCCTTCGCCCGCCTCGGCGAGGAGGGCGTGGACCTGTTCCTCACCGACTCCACCAACGCCGAAGTACCCGGATTCACCACCTCCGAGCTGGAGCTGAACCCGGCCATCGAGCAGGTGATGCGCACCGCGCCGCGCCGGGTCATCGTCTCCAGCTTCGCCAGCCACGTGCACCGCATCCAGCAGGTCTTGGACGCCGCCCACCAGCACGGCCGCAAGGTCGCCTTCGTCGGCCGGTCGATGGTGCGCAACATGGGCATCGCCCGTGACCTGGGCTATCTGAAGGTCCCCTCCGGCCTGGTCGTGAGCACGAAGGAACTGGAGAAGCTCCCGGACCACAAGATCACTCTGGTGTGCACCGGCTCCCAGGGCGAACCGATGGCCGCGCTGTCCCGGATGGCCAACCGGGACCACGTGATCCGCATCGGCAAGGGGGACACCGTCCTGCTCGCCAGCTCCCTCATCCCCGGCAACGAGAACGCCATCTACCGGGTGATCAACGGACTCACGCGGTGGGGCGCCCACGTGGTCCACAAGGGCAACGCCAAGGTGCACGTCTCCGGGCATGCCAGCGCCGGCGAACTCGTCTACTGCTACAACATCGTCAAACCCCGCAACGTCATGCCCGTGCACGGGGAATGGCGCCACCTGCGGGCCAACGCCGACCTCGCCATCCGTACCGGTGTCGACCCCGAGCGGGTCGTGATCGCCGAGGACGGCGTCGTCGTCGACCTCGTCGACGGGCGCGCGTCCATCACCGGCAAGGTCCCCGCAGGCAACGTCTATGTGGACGGCATGGAAGTCGGCGGCGCCACCGAAGCGTCCCTCAAGGACCGTCTCACCCTCGCGGCCGAAGGCGTGGTCACGGTGGTGGCGATCGTCGACGCGGACACCGGCGCGCTCGCCGAGGCCCCCGACTTCCTGGCTCGGGGCTTCGTCCACGACGACACCACCTTCGAGGCGGTCATCCCCGTCATCGAGAAGACCTTGGCGACCGCGGCCCAGGAAGGCGTCGGGGACGCGCGCCAGCTCGAACAACTCATCGCCCGCGCCGTGGCGAACTGGGCGTTCCGCACCTACCGCCGCAAGCCCCTCATCATCCCCGTCATCATCGACGCCTGAGCCGCGGTCGCGTCGGCCTCGGCGCCGCAACGGCAGGGCCGCGCAGCGATGGCGCCGCAACGGCAGGGCCGCGCAGCGATGGCTGCGCGGCCCCTCACGTCTGCGAGGTCAGGCCAGGTTGATGTTCTCGGCCTGCGGACCCTTCTGGCCCTGGGTGACGTCGAACGTCACGGCCTGGCCCTCCTGGAGCTCACGAAAGCCGGTGGAGTTGATCGCGGAGTAGTGCGCGAAGACATCCGGACCGCCGCCGTCCTGCGCGATGAAGCCGAAACCCTTCTCGGCGTTGAACCACTTCACTGTTCCCGTTGCCATGTCTGAAGCCCTCCAGTCGATGAACGCCTCCCACACCATGTGGCAGACGGAGGTGATCGCCCTGGTCCCTGCGGCACAGCACAGCAAAACGCCCACACACCAGGCGTGGGCAAGGGGGGAATTCCGAACCACGACAGCTGACGCAGACGTTACACGCCCGCACACCGCGTCACCACAGGAAAGATCACGCCACACACCGAAACCATGCGTGCGACGCCCGCCGCCGCTGACGGGCACGGCTCATCTCACTCCACCGGCGCGGGGTTCGCCGACTCGGCGGCGCGGCGGTATTCGGCGTTGATGCGCTGGGCTTCCTCGAGTTGGTCTTCGAGGATGACGATCCGGCAGGCAGCCTCGATGGGGGTGCCCCGATCGACGAGTTCCCGGGCGCGGGCGGCGATCCGCAGTTGGTAGCGGGAGTAGCGGCGGTGGCCGCCTTCGGAGCGCAGGGGTGTGATCAGGCGGGCTTCGCCGAGGGCGCGGAGGAAGGCAGGGGTGGTGCCGAGCATCTCGGCGGCCCGGCCCATCGTGTAGGCGGGGTAATCGTCGTCGTCGAGACGGCCGAACGTGTCGTCTGCTGTCATTGCACCTCTTTGTGGAACGCGTCGAGGGGCCCTGGCGCCGTCCCGGCACCAGGGCCCCGAAGGAACTACTACACCATCTGCCGGCCCTGACACTGCACCGGCCCTCTGTTTCCGCAGACCCGACCGACACGCTGTCGGGGGCGCGGGGATCGCGGTTGCTTGACCGGAGACCACCTCACTATCGATGTCCTACGGTACCCGGGCCCCATGCGTTCGCCCGGGCGATCCTGATGGCGTTCGGCTCCTCCGTTCTTCCCTCTTGATCAACTACTCACTGGCGGAAACTGCGAACTGTCGGCGGCCCCTGATCACCGCGGGCCGCCCGGTGCGGCCGTCAGTCCCGTCGCCGTCCTGCAACCGCCTTGGCTTCGGAACTCCACCACCGCACCGTCCTGCGAACTTCCTTCCACTCCCGGCAGTTCACCTCTGCCGGGCCTCTGTCGATCTCGGCTACGAGAGAAACCATAACCACGCCACGACCCAATGTCTACTCTTGCCAGGATAGATTTTCGCGTGCTCGAAGATGAGGTAACCCGCCTCGACCGGTCCACAGGTGGTCTCGGCCGTCCCGATCACTGAGCGACGGCGACGCTGCACGCGTTGTGGGCCCGACCGGCGTACCGGTCGGGCCCACAAGGCTTGTCAGATGTCGGTTCGTGCCTGTTCGCCGGTCAGACCGTCACGGGGGTGCCGAGCATCGCGGAGGCGTACTGCAGCGAGCCGGGGGCGCCCGAAGGCGCGGCTTCGGGGAGGGCGCGGCAGGTGAAGCCGAGCCGGGTCATGGCCCGGAGGACTTCGGTGGCGGTGAAGTCACGGCGGTCCTGGCGGGTGACGACTTGGCCGACTTGCTTGACGGGGTAGTGGCGGCGGCCGATGATCACCGATTCTCCGGTGACCGGTTCGGGCTTGACGCCCTTCATCGATTCCAGCACTCCGTCCTTGGTGAGCTCGAAGGGGAAGCGGGCGATGACGCAGCGCATGGGGCCTCACAGGGAGAGGGAAGACGGTCCGACCGGGGCAGGCGATTTCAGCGGGCGGCGAGGACGTCACGCAGGCGGACGCGGTCCGTGCGAGCGCCGCTGTCGCGGACGGCGGTGAGCGCGGTTCGGGTCACCAGCCCGATCCGCTGCTCGTCCTGGTCGCAGACGACCAGTCGGCCCGTGCGTGCGGCGGCCATGACGGCCAGCGCCACCTCGACGCTCATGTCGTCACAGACCTGCGGTCCGGTCGCGTCCATGACCTCCACCGCCGTCCTGTGCACGGGGTAGGCGTCCGCCGAGCGGGGCTGCGTCTGAATCAACGTCAAAGAGTGCCTCCTGCAGGGATGGGTCGATTCTGTCGACCACGAAGGTTCTAGGCCACCGTGTCGAGGACGGGCCGGCCTACGGGGGCGCGCCGGGTCGCCGAGGAAGGGCGGCGTCGGCCTCGGGAGGAGGCGCCGCGCTTGGGGCGTTCGGCCACCGGTGCGGTGATGACGACCGGGATGCCGGACGGGGCCTGGGCGCCGGTGATCCGGCTCAGGGCCTCGTCTCCCGAGCGGATCTGGGTGGTCTGCGGCCGGATTCCGGCGTCCGACATGAGGCGGACCATGCCGCGACGCTGGTTCGGTGTGACGAGCGTGACGACACTGCCGGACTCGCCGGCGCGGGCGGTACGGCCGCTGCGGTGGAGGTAGTCCTTGTGGTCGGTCGGCGGATCGACGTTGACGACCAGGTCGAGGTTGTCGACGTGGATGCCGCGCGCCGCGACATTGGTCGCCACCAGCACGGTGACGTGCCCCGTCTTGAACTGCGCCAGCGTGCGGGTGCGTTGCGGCTGCGACTTGCCGCCGTGCAGCGCGGCGGCGCGCACCCCGCTGTCGAGCAGGTCCTGGGTCAGCCGGTCGACGGCGTGCTTGGTGTCCAGGAACATGATCACGCGGCCGTCGCGGGCGGCGATCTCGGTGGTGGCGGCGTGCTTGTCGGCGCCATGGACGTGCAGGACGTGGTGCTCCATCGTCGTGACCGTGCCGGCCGACGGGTCGACCGAGTGCACGACGGGGTCGGTCAGGTAGCGGCGGACCAGCAGGTCGACGTTGCGGTCCAAGGTGGCGGAGAACAGCATCCGCTGCCCCTCCGGACGCACCTGGTCGAGCAGCGCGGTGACCTGCGGCATGAAACCCATGTCGGCCATCTGGTCGGCCTCGTCCAGCACTGTGATGCCCACGTGGTTCAGCCTGCAGTCTCCACGGTCGATGAGGTCCTTGAGCCGTCCGGGCGTCGCGACGACGATCTCGGCCCCGCCGCGCAGCGCGCCGGCCTGCCGGCCGATCGACATCCCGCCCACCACGGTGGCCAGCCGCAGCCTGAGGGAACGGGCGTACGGTGTGAGCGCGTCGGTCACCTGCTGCGCCAGCTCACGCGTCGGCACGAGGATCAGCCCGAGCGGCCGGCGGGGTTCGGCACGCTGTCCGGCGGTACGGGCGAGCAGGGCGAGGCCGAAGGCGAGGGTCTTGCCGGAACCGGTGCGCCCGCGGCCCAGTACGTCACGGCCCGCCAGGGAGTTCGGCAGCGTCGCTCCCTGGATGGGGAAAGGTGCGGTCATACCTTGCTTGCCGAGTTCGGTCAGCAGGGGCTCGGGCATGTCGAGTTCGGCGAAGCCTTCGACGGGGGGCAGCGCGGGGGTGATCGTCCTGGGCAGCGCGAACTCACCTTGCACTGCGGCCGGCCGGCGGCCGTGACCGCCGGAACGGCCAGGGCCGCCGGAACGGCGCGGTGCCTGCGAGCCGTAGCCGCTGCCGCCCCTTCCGGCGTCGGCACGGCGGTCACGGGTGCGGGCGGGGCGGTCGTTCGTGTACGTGCGGTTCATGCGGAACCTTCCTCGATGTGGCACATATCAAGGAATTCCCGCAGCAATGAACAGCATGGAGAATCACGAGTATGGACCGATGGCAAAACCAGAAAAGGGATGTGCGCAGCTGGGGCCCGCACCCCGAAGGATGCGGGCCCCAGCTGCAGAATGTGGGTGAGCGTCAGGCCGGAACGATGTTCTCGGCCGTCGGGCCCTTCTGGCCCTGCGCGATGTCGAAGGTCACCTTCTGGCCTTCGAGGAGCTCACGGAAGCCCTGCGCGGCGATGTTCGAGTAGTGGGCGAACACGTCGGCGCCGCCGCCCTCCTGCTCGATGAAGCCGAAGCCCTTTTCCGCGTTGAACCACTTGACGGTACCAGTAGCCATGTCATATCTCCTTCGGGGCAGTACATCGGGCTCCGCACTGCGCGGACGCCCTGTCGCCGCAATGATCACCCCGCCCGGAAATGACCGGAAATACAAAAGCGCCCCCAACGGACAGAACCGGGTGGGGCACTCGAAGTTTCGGGAACCACGACTGCAACCGAGGTCGACGGTAGCACGCTGGAACGGCCTGTGCGCAGTATGCAATTCCGCTCCGCTCGGCGCGGCAAAAACTCTCACCGCGCGGTCCGTCAAAGCCTCACTTCGCAAGCACAGATTTTGATCCACCCGGAGTGCCACGTTTCACGAAGAGCGGTCTCGGCACACCGCGTCATTCCGGAGGAACGCGAAACTCGAATTCGGGACGGTCCCACAGCACGGCGGGCGGGTTCGCGAGCGTGGTCCCGATCCGCACCGCACCGGCGCGGTGGTAGAAGCCCTCGGCGGGAGGATGCGACACGACCTTGACACTGTGGAGCCCGGCGGCACGGGCCTCGGACTGCATGTGCGCGACGAGCAGCCGACCGACACCCCGCCCTTGCGCTTCGTCAGCGACGAACAGCAGGTCGAGCTCCGGTGGGGAGAGGATCAGCGAGTAGAACCCGAGGACCCGGCCTCCCTGCTCGTCGGCGCCGACGGCCACGAAGGCGCGATGTGCCTCGATGTAATCAGGACCGACCCGGTAGCCCGCGACTGCGGCCGCGTACTTGCCCTCGTAGGCGCTCGAACCACGCACGAGCCGCGTGAGCCGTTTGGCATCCCGCGCGGCGGCCCTCCGTATCGTGATCGATGGGCCGATCGGGGAAGTGCGTGAACTCATCGGGGAAGTATCTCGCACCGGGGAGTGCCCTGGTCCCGACCTGGATGGGGACGCGACACGAGCGGGTGGCCGTTGGGTGGAGTTCCGTCCGGACGGGCTCTTCGGAACGGTCGCCGGGCGCGACGGCGACTGGATGCGTCTGACCGCTCTACCGCGAAGCCGCCGGCTTCGTGACCGCATCCGCCATCCGCAGCGCCATCTGCACCTGACTGGCGTCCCGGTGCGTCGGCGTCCACGAGAACACCGCCCTGCGGCCGAGGTCCCGCGTCGCCATCATCGCCGAGTTGTAGCCGTACTGCTCACCCGTCTTACCCCACAGGACCACGCCGTTGACCGTGACCGTCTGGAGGCCCACGCTGTAGCGGGCCGGGGAACCGTCCACCATCCGCACTTCCGGCGCCGGCAACTCGAACATCTTGTCCAGCGTCGTCCTCGGCAGCACCTTGCCCGGCGTGAACAGGGCCGTGATGAAGCGGTCCAGGTCGCGTGTGGTCGAGATGATCTCGCCCTCGCCCCACGCCTCGGACTGGTTGTATTCCGTCACGTCCTGCAGGGTGCCGTCCGACATCGCCAGGTAGCCGTGGACGTGCGGGCGGTGGATCTTCGGGTCGTTGCCCGGGAAGGACGTGTGACACAGGCCCAGTGGGCGCAGGATGCGGTCGCCGATCACCTTGCCGTACGGCTTGCCCGTCACCTTTTCGAGCAGCATGGCCGCCAGGACGTAGTTCATGCCCCGGTACTCCTGCTTCGTGCCCGGCGTGAACTTCATCGGGGCGCCCTCGGGGAGAGTGGCCACCAGTTGCATCGGCGTCCACTGGTCGAAGCGGTGCTCGAGTATCTGCTCCGGGGTGTCGGTCCGCTGGGAGTCCGGGATGTGCTCGTCCGGCAACCCGCTGGTGTGGTCCAGGAGTTGGGAGACCTTGATCGGGGCGTAGCCGTCGGGGAGCAGGCCGGGCAGGTAGTCCTGAACCGGCTTGTCCAGGTCCAACCGGCCCTCCGCCGACAGTTGCAGCACGGCCGTCGCCACGAAGACCTTCGTGATGCTGCCCGCCCGGAAAGTGTCGTCCTGGCCGACCGGTGCGCCCGTCCTTCTGTCCGCCACACCTGCCGTGCCGTACCAATGTCCCGCCTTGCCGCTGACCAGCAGTTGAGCGGCCGTCGCCTGCGGGTGGTCCAGATCGGAGATCGCGGCGCGGAGTGCCGCAGTGTCGAGCGGCGGGAGCGTGGTGGACGCGGGCGACGCCGCGGGCGACGGTGTGGCGGCCATCGCGGCAGGGGCCGCGGCGGCCGTGAGGAGGGTGGCGGTCAGAGCCGCGCCCACGAGGGCCCGACGGGACAGGAAGGTCGAAGTCATGACGATCATGATTTCGTCACGCGCCCGCCGTGCCATCCGGGAACACCCCCACACCTCCCCCCAAACGTCCCTGACGACTGATCAGGGTGGGCATCTGTCGCCCGGGGGCGCGACTCGGGGTCGATTACCAGCGGTTGCAGCACTGGCGGTTGGCCGGGGCCCGGCGCGCGAGGGTGCAGCGGCGCGCCGATGGGCGGGGCGGCCGGGTCGGGCCGTTGCGGAATCGTGACAAGTGGCGGGTCCGCTCCCTCACCTGCGCGGGCGCACCCATCGCCATGAGCTACACACCGTGTGTATACATATCGCGTATACACGATGCGTATAGTGAGCCCATGTCCATCGGTCACACCCTTCTGGGGCTCCTGGAGTCCGGTCCGCGGCACGGTTACGAGCTGAAACGGGCCTTCGACGAGACGTTCGGTCACGATCGGCCGCTGCACTACGGCCAGGTCTACTCGACGATGTCCCGGCTGCTGAGGAACGGTCTCGTCGAGGTCGACGGGGTCGAGGCCGGCGGCGGCCCGGAGCGCAAACGTTACGCGATCACCCACGCCGGCGTCACCGATGTGGAGCAGTGGCTCGGGACCCCGCAGAAGCCGGAGGAGTACCTCCAGTCGACCCTCTACACCAAGGTCGTCCTCGCGCTGCTGACCCACCGGAACGCCGCCGACGTCCTGGACACCCAGCGCTCCGAGCATCTGCGCAGCATGCGCATCCTGACCGAACGCAAGCGCAAGGGCGACCTCGCGGACCAGCTGATCTGCGACCACGCCCTGTACCACCTGGAGGCGGACCTGCGCTGGCTGGAGCTGACCGCCGCCCGACTCGACAAACTCCGTGAGGTCATAGCCCGATGACGACTCCTCCCCCCGGTTCCCTGCTCACCGCGCGGGACCTGCGCAAGACGTACGGGCGGACCCACGCCCTCGACGGCGCCGAATTCTCCATCCACCCCGGCGAGATCGTCGCCATCATGGGCCCCTCCGGGTCCGGCAAGTCGACGCTGCTGCACTGCCTCGCGGGCATCCTGCCGCCCGACTCCGGGTCGATCACCTACAACGGGCGTGAGGTGACGACGATGAGCGACGGCCGGCGCAGCGCCCTCAGACGCTCGGAGTTCGGGTTCGTGTTCCAGTTCGGGCAGCTGGTGCCGGAGCTGACCTGCGTGGAGAACGTCGCCCTGCCGCTCAGGCTCAACGGCTCCTCCCGCAAGGAAGCCGAGCGGGCGGCGCTCGGCTGGATGGAACGCCTGGAGGTCGACGACCTGAGCGGCAAACGGCCCGGCGAGGTGTCCGGCGGCCAGGGCCAGCGCGTCGCCGTGGCCCGCGCGCTGGTCACGAACCCCCGGGTGGTGTTCGCCGACGAGCCGACCGGCGCACTCGACTCCTACAACGGCGAGCGCGTGATGGAACTGCTCACCCAGGCGGCCCGCTCCACCAACGCCGCCGTCGTCCTCGTCACCCACGAGGCACGGGTGGCCGCGTTCTCCGACCGCGAGGTCGTCGTGCGCGACGGCAAGTCCCGGGACATGGAGCGCGCCGTATGAGTCCGCGACAGTGGGCCGTGGACCTGGCCATGGGGGCCCGGTTCGCCGTCACCGGCGGCCGGGAGGGCTGGGTCCGCACTTCGCTGACGGCCGTCGGCGTCGGCTTCGGTGTGGCGCTGCTCCTGCTGTGCAGCGCGGTGCCCAACGTCCTCGCCTCCCGCAGCGAGGTGAACGACGCCCGCTACGTCAGCATGTTCGCCCAGAAGATCCCGCCCAGGGGCGACGACACCCTCCTGGTCGCGAGCGCCGACACCACCTGGCGCGACGACGACGTCATGGGCCGGCTGATCGAACCCGAGGGCGGGCGGGCGCCGCTGCCCCCGGGTGTCGACCGCTTCCCCGGCAAGGGCGAGATGCTGGTCTCCCCCGCGCTCAAGGACCTGCTGGAGTCGGACGACGCGAAACTGCTGCGGGAGCGGCTGCCCTACAAGATCACCGGCACGATCGGCGAGAGCGGGCTGGTCGGCTCGCACGAACTGGTCTACTACGCGGGCGGCTCGGGGCTGAAGCTCACGGATTCCACCCAGGTGACGCGGCTCAACCGGTTCGGCAAACCGGAGGATCTGACAGTGCCCGAGAAGACCGACCCGGTGCTGCTGCTCATGGTCCTGGTCGTGTTCGTGGCGCTGCTGACGCCGGTTGCCGTGTTCATCGCCGCCGCCGTCCGCTTCGGCGGCGAACGCCGCGACCGCCGGCTCGCCGCGCTGCGCCTGGTCGGCTCCGACCGGGGCATGACCCGGCGGATCGCGGCGGGCGAGGCGCTGGCCGGGGCACTGCTCGGCCTGGTCGTGGGCACCGGCTTCTTCCTGCTCAGCCGTCAGAAGCTGGGCTCCGGCGAGTTGCTGGGCATGAGCGTCTGGCCCAGCTACCTCGACCCCGCTCCCGCGCTCGTCGCGCTGGTCGCGGTGGCGGTGCCGGTCGCCGCCGTGCTCGTCACGCTGCTCGCGATGCGCGGCGTGGTCGTCGAACCCCTCGGTGTCGTGCGTGCGGCCAAACAGCGCCGCCGCCGGCTGTGGTGGCGGCTGCTGCCGCCGCTGGCCGGCCTCGGGATGCTCTACCCGATGATCGGCCAGGGCCACGAGAACGGGGAGTTCAACCAGTACCTCGTCATCGGCGGCGTCCTGATGCTGCTCATCGGCATCACCGCCCTGCTGCCCTGGGTGGTGGAGGCGGTCGTCGTCCGGCTCGGGAAGGGCTCGCTGTCATGGCAACTGGCCGTACGCCGCCTGCAGCTGAGCAGCGGCACCGCCGCCCGTATGGTCAACGGCATCGCCGTGGCGGTGGCCGGGGCGATCGCGCTGCAGATGCTCTTCACGGGGACGCAGAGCCAGTACACCAAGAGCACCGGCCAGGACCCGAGCCGGGTCCAGATGCAGGTCGAGTTCAGCGACCCCATACAACTGTCCGGCGTCGACAGCGAGTTCGCCGGCGCCAAGGGCGTACGGGCCGCGGTGACCCTGGCCCGCGCCGGGTACGGGGACGCTCGCCGCGACCCCGAGTACGGCAACAGCATCACCGTGGCCACCTGCGCCGCACTGCGCGAGCTCGCCACCCTGCCCTCCTGCGAGGACGGCGACGTGTTCGTCACGCGAACGCGCAGCGGCTACGCGGACCCCGACAACTCCTCGGAACTCGCCCTGCTGAAGCCCGGCCGGCAGCTCTGGATCGACCCGTCGTACGACGGCGGCGACCACGGCATCGAGGTGCCCTGGACCGTTCCGGCGAACGTTCGGGCGGTGGACGCGCGCAAGGACTCGCTGCAGGACTACGACAGCGTGCTGGCCACCCCTGGCGCCCTGCCCCGCGCGGCCGCGCCCGCGGTGATCTCGGACGGCGTCTACCTGCGGCTGGACCCCTCGGTGCCGGATGCACGCGAGTACGTCCGTAACGTCGCCGCCCGCCTCGACCCGCTGGCGCAGACCTACGGCTGGTCGGCGTCCGAGCAGAACGCCAAGTACACCTCCATACGCACCGGCCTGTTCGTGGGCTCCGCCTTCGTGCTGGCGCTGATCGGGGCGAGCCTGCTGGTCTCCCAGCTGGAACAGCTGCGCGAACGCAAGAAGCTGCTCTCCGCGCTGGTCGCCTTCGGTACCCGGCGCCGCACACTGAGCCTGTCGGTGCTGTGGCAGACGGCGCTGCCGGTCGGCCTCGGCCTCGCACTGGCCACCTCGGTTGGCGTCACCCTCGGCTCGTTGCTGCTGAAGATGACCGACACCCCGGTGACCATGGACTGGGCGAGCGTCCTCACCATGACCGGCGTGGGCGCGGCCGTGGTCGGCGTGGTCACGCTGCTCAGCCTGCCGCCGCTGCTGCGGATGATGCGCCCGACGGGCCTGCGCACGGAGTAGCTCCGCGCGCTTCCTGAAGTGGGCTCCTCCGGCCGGGGGAGTCCACTTCTTTGCGTGGTCGGGCCGTTCCTTCTCAGAAGTCGTCGGCGCCGTCGAGGCCGGTCAGGGCGCCGACCGGGTCGGGGTCGGGGGTGCCGCGCGGCCACCAGTCGTCGTGGCCCGGCTCGGACTCGTAGGCGTACCAGAGGCCTTCGCGGCCGAAGCGGAGCTGTACATGGCCGCGAGGGTGGGTGAGGCGGTTGCGCCAGGGTCGGAAGGCGGGGAGGTCCGCGGCGAGGAGGAGGGGGCGGGCCCGGTCGAAACGGCCGGCCGGCGGGTCCCAGGGCTCCTCGAGGACGGCGAGGCCGTCGATGCCACCCTGGCGCCAGGCGGCGACCGCGCGGGCCAGTTCGGCCGGAGTGCGTCCGGCGGCGGCCGCCAGGGCGGAGTACAGGGAGCGGGTGGTGGCGGTGAGGCCGGAGCCGGGGCGGGCGGCGGCGAGCCGTACGGCGTCCTGCCAGAGCGTCAGTTCACCGACCTCGTCGCGGCCGGTGGCGAGCAGGGCGTGCGCGCGGGTGGCGGCGTCGGTGGCGAGCTGGTCCAGCGCGAAGGAGTCAGGGCCGCCGTCGGGGAGGGAAGGGTATGCCGGGGGCTGCCCGGGGTGCGGTGGAACGGGCAACGGCGGCGGGATCGGCGGTAGGCGGCGTGCGACCAGGGCGTCCGTGGCCCGGATGCCGGGCAAGGGTTCCGGTTCGCGCTCCTGGGCGGCGCGGGCCGCGCGGGTGGCGTTGCGGCGGGACAGCGCGTCGAGCAGTTCGCGTTCCCCCCGGCCGCGAAGGAGGAGCAGGACGAAGGGGTCGGCGTCCAGCAGGCGTGCCGTCTGGTAACAGAGGGCGGCGGCGTGCTTGCAGGGGTGGCCGTGGTCGGGGCAACTGCACTGCGGGGCGAGGTCGCCGGGCTCGGGCAGCAACGGCACCCCGCAGTCGGCGAGGGACTCGGGCATCTCCTTGTCCAGCAGCGCCGCGATGTGCGCGGGGCTCTCCACGGCGGCCTCCAGGAACCGCTCCCAGTCCTCGTCGCCGAGGGTGCGCAGTCTGACCTGCACGCGGTAGGGGCGAGGGCGGCTGCCCTGCACGTAGGCGAGGACGAGGCCGGGAGTGACCGTGATGGCGTCCACATGCCCCTGCTCGGCGTAACCCCGTCCGCGCGCCAGCCGGTTGACGTCCAGCGCACCTTCTTCGAGCGCGCTCACCCAGGCGTTCCCCCACCAGCTCGCGGCGAACTCGTCCGCTACGACGGTGGGTTCGCCACGATCGAGCCTCGGCGGCAGGGCGGGAAAGGTACGACGGTGCTCACTGTCCCGGTTCGGGGCGGCCATGGAGCGGGGCGGGGAGGGGGGCCGGGGGTTGCTCGGGATGGGGTGCGGGACGGGGTCGGCGCGGAGTTCCCGCACGGCGGAACGGGCGGCTCGGGGAGCGGACGCGTCGCCGGCAGCGGCCTCACTGCCGGGATTCCGCGCGGCGGGACGACCGACTCCGGGAGCGGTCCCGGTGCCGGCTTCCCCCGTGTCGGGACGACCGGATCCGGGAGCCGGCGCGACGCCGGCAGCGGGCCAGTTGCCGGGTTCACGCGTCTCCGGACGACCGACTCCGGCAGCGGTCCCGGTGCCGGCTTTCCCTACGTCGGGGGTGCTGACACGGGGGGCGGGCGCGTCGCCGGAAGCGGGGTCGCTGCCGGGTTTCCGCGCGGCGGAGCGGCTGACTCCGGGGGCGGGCGCGTCGCCGCGTTCGCGCGTGTCGGGGTGACTTTCGGCTTCGAGGCCCGGCTCCCCGGCAACTTTCCTGACGTCTGCGCGAGCGGCCCGGCGGAGGGAGGCATCGGTGAAGGCGTCGATGTCCCCGTGAACGCCCCGGGGAGCGGGCTCGCGGCCCGGCGTACCGGCGGCGGTAGGCGAAAGCCTGCGCGCGGGCTCGTCGCCTGGCGTCCCGGCTGCGGTACGAGGCCTGTCGACAGGCTCGTCACCCGGTGCCCCGGCGTCCGGACGGCCGGCCTCGGGGCCCGGCTCACCAGCAGTTTCCTCGACGTCGGCCTGGGCGCCCCGGCGCGAGGAGGCACCGGCGAAGGGTTCGGCACCCCCGCGAGCACCCCGAGGAGCGGCCTCGCGGCCCGGCGACCCGGCGACGGAAGGCGGCAGCCTGCGGGCGGGCGCGCCGGTCTCATCGGCCGCGTCGGCCTCCTCCTGCCGCGACTTCGC
The DNA here is from genome assembly GCF_044740925.1 of Streptomyces sp. NPDC088254. NCBI lineage: Bacteria > Bacillati > Actinomycetota > Actinomycetes > Kitasatosporales > Streptomycetaceae > Streptomyces > Streptomyces sp. NPDC088254. The sequence continues at coordinate 510,674 of NZ_JBIURQ010000006.1, forward strand.
CCGTGCCGCGCGGAGGGCCTCACGCGCGATGTCCCCGGGCCGTGCGCCGACCGCGCCGTGCGCCTCACGGCGTACCTCAGCTGTATGTGCCGCAGGAGAGGGGGCCGTCGGGGCGTCGGCCTCCGTCGGAATCTGCCCTGCATGGGGCGAGCCGGCCGGGGCAGCCGGGGCCGAGGCCGGTGGCTGAGCGGCCCCGGGGCGGCGCAGCGCCGCGCGGGCGGCGTCGGCCGGACGCTCGCCGGACGACGTGCCCTGAGTCCTCCGCGGCCCCTCGGCCGTCGCAGGCCGTGCCGCCTCGCCCTCGACAGGCGTCGCCCGTGCCCGGGCGGCACGCAGGGCGCGGCGGGCCTCGTCGGCGGGACGGGATCCGGACTGATCACGCGGGGGCGTCGGCTCCGCCGGTGGCCGGGCGGCGGTGTCCGGCGGCTCGGGAGCCTCGCTCTCCGCCGCCCCGGTCGGGGCGTCGTCCGGCGAAGGGATGGGCTCAGGGAGTGGTTGGTGTCGCATCACGCCTCCCTTCGGAGGCTGACCAGGTCGGCGAGTTCGGTGTTGGTCAGTTCGGTGAGGGACGATTCGCCGGAGCCCAGGATGGCTTCGGCGAGGGCTCGTTTGCTCTGGAGCATCTCGGCGATGCGGTCTTCGACCGTGCCCTCCGTGATGAGGCGGTGGACCTGCACCGGCTGGGTCTGGCCGATGCGGTAGGCGCGGTCGGTGGCCTGCTCCTCGACGGCCGGGTTCCACCAGCGGTCGAAGTGGACGACGTGGCCCGCGCGGGTGAGGTTCAGGCCGGTGCCGGCGGCCTTGAGGGAGAGGACGAGGACAGGCGTCGCCCCGCTCTGGAAGCGGTCGACCATGCGCTCGCGCTCGGGCACCGGGGTCCCGCCGTGCAGGAGGTCGACGGGGACCGCGCGGTCGGCGAGGTGGGCGGTGATCAGGCGGGCCATGCCGACGTACTGGGTGAAGACGAGGGCGGAGCCGTCCTCGGCTAGCAGGGTGTCGAGCAGTTCGTCCAGGAGGGCGAGTTTGCCGGAGCGGGAGGCGAGGCCGTCGCCGGCGCCGGGGGCCGCCTCCTTGAGGTAGAGCGCGGGGTGGTCGCAGATCTGCTTGAGCGCGCCCAGGAGCTTGAGGACCAGCCCGCGGCGTGCGATGCCCTGCGAGGTCTCGATGGCGAGCATCGACTCGCGCACCACCGCCTCGTACAGGGCGGCCTGTTCACGGGTGAGGGGCACGGGGTGGTCGGTCTCGGTCTTGGGCGGCAGTTCGGGCACGATGCCGGGGTCGGACTTCTTGCGGCGCAGGAGGAACGGGCGGACCAGGCGCGCCAGCCGCTCCACGGCCTCCTCGTCCTCGCCGTTCTCCACCGCGCGCGCGTGCCGGGCGCGGAAGGCCTTCAGCGGGCCGAGGAGGCCGGGGGTGGTCCAGTCGAGCAGGGCCCACAGCTCGGAGAGGTTGTTCTCGACGGGTGTCCCGGTGAGGGCCACGCGCGCGGGGGTGGGGATGGTGCGCAGGGCCTTCGCGGTGGCCGAGAAGGGATTCTTGACGTGCTGGGCCTCGTCCGCGACGACCATGCCCCAGGTCTGCCGGGCCAGGTCGGCGGCGGCCGAGCGCATCGTGCCGTACGTGGTGAGGACGAAGCCGCCGGCGAGGTCGTCCAGGGTGCGGTCGGGGCCGTGGAAGCGGCGGACGGGGACGCCGGGGGCGAAGCGGGTGATCTCGCGCTGCCAGTTGCCCAGGAGGGAGGCCGGGCAGACCACCAGGGTCGGTTCGCTGCGGGCACGCTTCAGGTGCAGGGCGATGAGGGTGATCGTCTTGCCGAGGCCCATGTCGTCGGCGAGGCAGCCGCCGAGGCCGAGCGAGGTCATGAGGTCGAGCCAGGCCAGGCCGCGCAGCTGGTAGTCCCGGAGGGTGGCGCGCAGGCCGGGGGGCGGATCGGCGGGTCGTACGCCCGCGGTGAGACGGTCGCGCAGGACGGCCAGGGCGCCGACGGGGACGGCTTCGACGGTCTCGCCGTCGACGTCCGCGGTGCCGGTGAGGGCGACGGACAGGGCGTCCACCGGGTCCAGCAGCCCCAGTTCGCGTTTGCGGGCCTTGCGGACGAGGGCGGGGTCGACGAGCACCCACTGGTCGCGCAGGCGGACGACGGGCCGGTGGGCCTCGGCCAGCGTGTCCATCTCGGCCTCGCTGAGCGGATCGCCGCCGAGCGCCAACTGCCAGCGGAAACTGAGCAGTTGCTCGCTCTCGAAGAAGCCGGTGCCGTCGGTCGCGGAGCCCGGCGCGGGCCGGACGACGGCGGTGGCGCCGAGGTCCTGAGCGAGGTCGCGGGGCCAGTGGACGGCGACGCCGGCCGCCGCGAGGCGGGTCGCGGCCACGCCGAGCAGATCGTTCACCTCGTCCTCGGACAGGGCCAGGACGTCGGGCGTCTCCTGCTCACCGAGCCGGGCGAGCGGCGGCCAGACGCGGGCCGCGCGGCGTACGGCGAGGGCCGCGTCCACGCGGGCGCGTGCGCCGAAGGCGGTGTCCGCCTCGCCCGCCCACAGGACCGCCGCGTCCGTCACCAGGGTCGGGTCGGCGAGGCTGTGCACCTGCACGACGGCGGCGCCGGCGCGGCGCGCGTCCCCGCCGTCGTCGAACAGGTCGGACGCCGACAGGTCGAGCCGGAGCGAGATCCGCACGCCCGCGTCCATGCCGGCGGCGACCTCGGCGGCCCAGTCGTGGGCGTCGGGGAGCCGCTGCGGCCGGCGGTCGGCGAAGGGCTTCCCGGAGGCGTGGGGCGCGGCGGGCGTGCGGGGCAGGGTGTCCGCGACGGCGTCCAGGAAGGACCGCATCAGGGCCTCGGGGCGGGGCAGCCGGATCGGGCCGGAGCCGGGGAGGGGCACCGCGTGGCCCTCGTACGGCAGGGCGGCGGCGACGGCGCGCAGGTGGGCGATGTCCTCCGGGTCGAGCGGCCCGGCACGCCAGGCGTCGTGGCCGTCGGGGGTGAGGCCGGGCAGCAGACGGCCGCGGGCGGTGAGCCGCAGCGCGTGCAGCGCAGCCGCGCCCCAGCAGGCCGTCGCGAGGTGGGCGGCGGGGTCGCGGCGGGCGCGCACCAGGAGCGGGAGCGCGGTGTCCAGGGTCAGCGTCAGCGCGGGGACCTGCCGTCGGCGGACGGAGGCCCCGTGCCGGCGTACGACGGTCAGGTCGGTGAGGTCGGCATGCGGCGGGGCGGGCAGCGGGCCGCCGTCCGGGTCCCAGAAGGCGACGCGGCCGTCGCGCGGGAGGGGCGCGGGCAGGAAGACGGCGGCGAGGCCCGGGCCGAGCGGCTCCGGGGACCGCCCGGCGGGCACCGCCGAGGTCACCTGTCCCGCTCGCCCCGCGACAACTCCAGCCGACGTCACCCCCGTCGTCCGCCTCGCGGAAGCCCCCGTCGAGGTCGCCTCCGCCGCGGCCCCTGTCACCGAGGTCACCCCCGTCGTGGCCATGTCGTTCATCCCGCCTGTTCACCTCCCGCCCGCGTGCGGACCCGGTCGTCGATCAGTCGTCTTCGACTCTACGGGCGGGGTCTGACAATCGGCTCCGGCAGCCGTCGGGACGGGCGGGCGCGGGGCGGGACGGCGGGCGCGGTCGCTAGTGCTGCGACCGGAAAGGTTCACCGGCTCGCGACGCCCGGCACGGCACCTCGCCGCGTTGTCGCATCACCCGAGTACGTCCAGTACGCGGGCGATGCTCCGCCTTGCGATGCACCGCACCTGGCCGCGGCGTTCCCGAATGCGGTGCTTGTGCACACCCCGGTGCACGCCTCCTGGGTTGACCCAGGTGGGCCGGTCGGCGGCCTTCTTGCCGCGGTGCGAGGAGCCGATGTCCATGACCCAGAACACCCGCTTCGCGCTCGCGTATGCAGCGCAAGGTCGTGACGCCCAACGACTTCACCGACCTTGCCCAGGTCGGGGACCGGCTCCGAGCCTTCGAAGACCGCTACAACGCCACGGCACAGCCCTTCCAGTGGAAGTTCACCACCTCCGACCTGGACGATCTGCTGGCCAGGCTAGACCGGCACACCGCCGACCACCCAGAAGAATCCTCCGCCGCCCTGGCGGCATGATCAACCCCCGAAGCGGCTCCTGGCTCATGACCTGGGCGACCAGGGCCATGAACGGGTCGATGCCCGTGGCAGCATCGCAGCGGCCGAACACCTTCGCGCAGTGGACGTCGTAGGCGGCCAGGCAGGCCAGCGCGCCGCCGCGCCCGTAGGTGTGGTTCACGCGCATCGCGCGGGCCTGGCCGGGGGCCAGGGTGGGATGGCAGCGGCAGCGGGCCTGGATGGAAGTCTTCTCGTCGGCGCTGACGACGAATTCGTCCGCGCCGAGCGGCTCGCCGTTCCAGGTGCGGGCGTACAGATCCAGGACGCGCGCAGCCTTGGAGCGGAAGCGGGGGTCGGTGATGAAGATCCAGGAGCGGTGCTGCCAGGGCTTGAGGGCGTCCCGCGCGAGCCAGCGGCGCACGGTGGAGGCCGACAGGAAGGGCGCGATGCCACGCTCGACGGCCTCGCGAGCCAGTTCGGGACTGGTCCAGCGGGACAGCGGGCGCCCGTCTCGGCGGGCAATTGGCAGGCGAGGGCCTTGACCTGCGCGGTCTGTGGCGGGGTGAAAGAGGGCGGACGTCCGGTGCGCTTCCGGTCAGCCAGGCCAGCCATGCCCAGTTCGGCGAAGCGGTTCCGCCAGGTGCGCACGGTGTCCACATGCACGCCGACTCGCCCGGCGATCCGCACGTTCGGCAGCCCGCGGGCCGCGTGCAGCACGATCTGCGCGCGCACCCGCAGCCGGTGCTCGGTCTTGTGGCCCCAGGCTGCCTTCTCCAAACGGTGCCGCTCGGTGGCGGTCGGGGATATCGGGCGGGCGGCGGCAATGGGCATGGCAGCCAAACTGACCTCCGGAGCCGACCAGTTAGCCTCGCAGGTCAGACAAGTCCTCGTCACGGAGACTGAGGTCGTTCGCCGCGAGGTTCTCCTCCAGATGATCGAGAGAGCCGGTGCCCGGAATCGCCAGCACCGACGGCGACTTCGCCAGCAGCGAGGCGATCGCGACCTGCGCGGTGGTCGCGCCCAGGCGTGCCGCGACCTTGCCGAGCCGTTCGGTGTCGAGCGGGCCGCTGCCGACGCCGCCGCCGAGCGGAAAGTACGGCACATACGCGATGCCCGCTTCCTCGCTTTCCGCCAGCAGGACCGAGTCACCGCTGTGCCGGTTCTGCACCGCCGCGACGGGCGCGATCGTCCGGGCCTCTGCCAGCTGGGCGGCGTCGACGTTACTGACCCCCAGGTTCCGGATCAGTCCTTCCGCGCGGAGCTCGGCCAGGACCGCGAACCGTTCGGCGATCGACTCGTCACCCGGTCCGGTCATCCCGCCGACCCGCAGATAGACCAGGTCGAGCCGGTTGAGACCCAGAGAGCGCAGATCTGCCTCGACCAGGCCGCGCAGCTGATCAGGCGTCGCCTGCCCGCTCGGCACACCGTTCGGTCCGGGCAACGGCCCGACCTTCGTCGCGATCACCAGGTCGTCATGGTATGGGGCCAATGCCGTACGGATCAGCTCGTTGGCCCACACCGCGTCCCTGCCGTAGAAGCCGGCCGTGTCGATGTGGTTCACGCCCAGCTCCACGGCCCGACGGAGCACCGCGATTCCGGTCTCGGGATCTCGTGCCGGACCGGCGAAGGTGCCCCTCGCCAGGCGCATCGCGCCGAAGCCGAGCCGGTTGATCGTCAGCTCTCCGCCGAGGGAGAAAGTCTTGATCGTCATGACGTTCATGGTGTCCGCCGCCACGAGGCCCAGCGAGCTCGTGGCAGCTTGCTGCCAGACTGGCGGGATGCGGAACGAAGAGGTGTTCTCAGTGCGCGGAGACGCAGAGCTGATCACGCGCGCAGGTCATCTCTTCGAGTCCGCGCGGACCGAGTTCCTGTGCGCCGCCCGGGATCTCAAGACCTGGTCGCAACCGGGGGCCAGGGCGGCGGTCCGGAATCGGATGCGCGCTGCGGATCCCGCTGGCTTCATCCCTCGGAAGCTGCTCAGCCCGGTGGCACTCGCCGACGAGGAGGCCCGCGCGCACCTGCGGCTGGTGCGGAGTAAGGGCGCTCTCGTCCGGATCAGCCGTTCGCCATTGCCGCACGAGACCATCCTCATAGACCGGCGGGTGATGATCCTTGCCGGTCAGGAGACCCCCACCGGCCGCGAGTACACCGTGACGACGTCACAGATCCTGGTTGACGGCGTTCACTCGCTGTTCCGGGCGATCTGGGACGCCGCCGTCGATCTCGAAACCTATCTGCGCAGCGACGTACCGCACCTCGATGCCGAAGGCCGCATGATCCTCAAAGCCCTCGGTTCGGGCCTCACCGACGAATCGGCGGCAAAACGGCTCGGCGTCTCACTGCGCACCTACCGGCGGCGTGTGGCCGAGCTGATGGCCAAACTCGAGGCCGACTCTCGTTTCCAGGCCGGGCTGCGAGCAGGCGAGCTGGGGCTCCCCCGCTAAAACCATAGTGATCGCGGCCCTTTAGCGCCTGAGCCCCCCGGATCACATAACCAACCGTCACGTCAACCCCCGAAGAACTTCCAACAGCGACCACTAAGTGGTCGAGTTCGGAAATCCTTCGGGGGTTGATCAAGTTGCGGGTCGGGCAGAGAATTCTTCCTGGTGATCGGTGGTGTGCCGGTCGAGCCTGGCCGGCAGGTCGTCCAGGTCGGAGGTGGTGAACTTCCACTGGAACGGCTGTGCCGTGGCGTTGTAGCGGTCTTCGAAGGCTCGGAGCCGGACCCTGACCTGGGTGAGGTCGGTGAAGTCGTTGGGCGAGACGACCTTGCGCTGGACGACGGAGAAGAAGATCTCCACCTGGTTCAACCAGGATGCGTGTACCGGGGTGTGAACCATGACCGCGTTCGGAAACGCGGCCGACAGCCGGTCAGCGGCCTTCTGCCCGCGGTGGGATGAGCCGTTGTCGACGATCCAGAACACGCGTTTCGCGCTGGCGTGGGGCTCCTGGGTCATGACCTGGGCGACGAGGTTCATGAACGGGTCGATGCCGGACCTGGGTTCGGTGCGGCCGGACACCCGTGCGGCGTGGACGTCGTAGGCGGCGAGGTAGGCCAGGGCGCCGCCGCGTCCGTAGGTGTGGTTGACGCGCATGGCACGGGCCTGGGCGAGGGTGGGGTGGCAGCGGCATCGGGCCTGGATGGAGGTCTTCTCTTCCTCGCTGATGACGTACTCGTCCGCGCCGAGCGGGATGCCCTGCCAGGTGCGGGCGTACAGGTCCAGCACACGCTGGGCCTTGGCGCGGAAGCGGGGGTCGGTGATGAAGATCCAGGAGCGGTGCTGCCAGGGCTTGAGCGCGTCCTGGGCCAGCCAGCGGCGCACGGTGGAGGCGGAGACGGGGCCGGCGATGCCGCGCGCGGCGAGTTCGGCGGCCGGCTCCGGGCATGACCAGCGTGCCAGCGGCACCCCGGTCTCGGCGGGCAGGCGGCACGCCAGAGCCTTGGCCTCGGCCACCTGCAGCGCGGTGTAGGACGGCGGCCGCCCCGACCGCTCGCGGTCGCTCAGGCCGCCCAGGCCCCGCTCAGCGAACCGGCCGCGCCAGCAGCGGACGGTGTCCAGATGCAGGCCCGTCTCCCGGGCGATGCGCGCGTTGGAGCCTCCGCGGGCGGCGTGCAGCACCACCTGCGCACGCATCCGCAGCCGATGCCCGGTCTTGTGACCGTAGGCCATCTTCTTCAGCCGCTCGCGCTCGCCGGCGCGCAGGGCTATCGGGCAGGCAGCAGCAACAGGCAAGGCAGGCAAGCCGATCGGGAGAAGTGGATCACTCCACCCTGTCGTCTGCTGCACCCGCCTCGGCGGGCAAGGCTCGCCACGCGGCACGGATGGGTGCGCGGATATTCGCCGGGACCGGGCCTGCCGGTCTGCGGTGCTCTATTTGTCGATCTGCCGGTCAGGACATTGACCGATGACGCGTCTGACGCAGGTGCGGGTCGCCATGCCGGGAGGCAGGTACTGCCCGGAAGGTCAGCGCGCGCGGTCGTCGGGCGGCATGGGGGAAGGGGCCTCAGTGGCCCAGGCCAGCAGCATCTGCAGGGCGTCGTGCGATGGGCTGCCAGGCTCGGCGGCATACGTGATCAGCGCCTGCTCGGGGTCATCCGTTGGGCGCAGGGTCTCGTAGGCCAGTTCCAGATCGCCGACCACCGGATGGTGGAATCGCTTGGTTCCCGAGGTTTTGTCCTGCACCGGGTGTTCGGCCCACCAGCGGCGGAAGTCTTCGCTCTTCATCGACAGTTCGCCGATCAGGCTCGCCAATCGAGGGTCCTCGGGGTGCCGTCCTGCGTCCAGGTGGAGGTAGGCCACGTTCTCGCGGGCGCAGGAGCTCCAGTCCGCATACAGCTCGCGGGACGTCTCGTCGAGGAAGGTGATGCGGGCGATGTTGCGCTCGGCTCGGTCTAGGGCCGCGTAGTCGCCGAACAGGGCGCACGCTGCCGTATTCCAGGCCAGGACGTCCATACGTCGGCCCATCACTATTGCCGGTGTGCCCACCAGATCGTCCAGCAGCCGCTGGAGCATCGGGCGCGCGCGTTGCGGCCGGGCTTGGCCCGGGGGAACGTGCCGGGCGGCGGACTGCGGTCGGGCGAGGCGGTGCAGGTGCCGGACGGCGTCCCCGTCCAGCCGCAGTGCGCGGGCGAGGGCGTCGAGTACCGCGCCCGAGGGGTTAGGCACTCGGCCCTGTTCCATGCGGGTGTAGTAGTCGACGCTCACTCCTGCGAGCTGGGCGATCTCCTCGCGGCGCAGGCCCGCGACCCGGCGTTGCCCTCCGAAATCCGGCAGGGCGACGTCTTCGGGATGCAGGAGGGAGCGGCGGGTGCGGAGGAACTCGCCCAGGTTGATCGCTGTGCTCATACGACGATTGTGGCCGGTCGCGGGGGGGGGGGGGGGGGGCCCGCCCGGGGGGCCCCCCCCCCCCCCCCCCCGCGGCCCGGGGGGGGGGGGGCCCCCCCCCCCCCCCCCCCCCCGGGCCGGGGGGGGGGGGGGGGGCCCCCGGGGGGGGGGGGGGGGGGGGGGGGGGGGGGGGGGGGGGGGGGGGGGGGGGGGGGGGGGCCCGGGCCGGCCCCCCCCCCCCCCCCCACCGCCGTCAGGAGGCGGGGATGGCCGTCACCAGACCCCCGTCGACAGCGATGTCCTGGGCGGTGATGTACGACGACCGCGGGGAAAGGAGGAACGCCACGGTCTCGGCGATGTCCTGGGCCTGGCCGAGACGCCTCAGAGGCACCTGGGAGCGGATGGCATCGTGCGAGGCAGGGTCCGGGTTGGCGGCATCGAACATCCCAGTGACGATGTAGCCCGGGCTGATCGAGTTGACCCGGATGCCGCGCTCGGCGAGATCACTGCCCAGCGTGCGGGCCAGATTGTGGACGGCAGCCTTGGTGGCCGCATACACCGGTGCGACGGCCAGGCCCCGGTGCACTGTCCACGAGGCGTTGATCACGATGGAACCGCCACCTGCCGCGTCGAGCAGCGGCAGCACCTTCTGGACCGTGAAGAACACCCCCTTGAAGTTGACGTCGACGCTGCGATCGAAGTCCTGCTCAGTGACCTCGCCACTGCGCTGGAACACTCCGACCCCGGCATTGGCGAACACCCCGTCCAGACGTCCGTGGCGTTCACGGATCAGGGCAGCCAAGCGGTCGAGATCGGTGAGGCCGGCGGAGTCGGCCCGGACCGTGAACAGACGGGCACCCTGGTCGGACACCTTGTCCAATTGTTCGGCCGCGCGGTCGAGGCGGGCATCGTCGCGGCCGGTGATGACGATATCGGCGCCGGCTTCCAGGAGCAGACGCGCGGTGGCCAGGCCCATCCCGCTGGTTCCGCCGGTGATCAGGACGACACGGTCGTGGAAGCCGGTCACATCACTGTTGCTGTCGGTCATGACCACAGCCTCCGCCACCACCCTTCGGGCCAACCAGGTCCAGATCAACCCGGGTCTCCCAGGCCCCCCTTCTGCGGGCACCCGAGGCAGCCTCCACCACACCGCCCTGGACATCCGACGATGCGACACGCATCGCCGGCCCCACGTCAGCCCCCGAAGGACTTCAGGAGCTGACCACTAAGGAACCGTGCGGGAGACGACGTACACCAGGGGGTAGTCGGGGTTCCCGGTGTTGACCACGACGTCCAGGGTGGGCCGCGGGTTCTTCTGCTCGTGGACGAAGCCGAAGTAGTTCCCGGGGCGGGAGCCCGGGCCGGAGAACTTCCAGCCGCTGACGCCCTGGTCCCGCTCGCTGATCGTGATGTCGCCCTTCGCCAGGACGGACCGGTTCACGCCCAGGTCCTTCAGGAAGGTGTCCAGACCGGCCTGCGTGGTCTGGAACTGCACGTAGAGGCGGCTGGTCTTCCAGTTGTTCGTCTCGTAGTACGCGACGTTGTTCGAGGGGTCCGGCACCGGCACCTGGTAGAGGCGGAGCTGGATGCCGGACGGCCAGCCCTTGGTCAGGCCGGTGGCCGAGTACTTGGCCTCCTTGTCCTTGCCGCTGTCGCGGCTCTGGTTCGCGGAGATCACCAGGTAGCCGGCCGGGACGCCGATGAGGAGCACGATGATCAGCAGGGTGAGCGCCCTGCGCCGGATCATGCGCCCCCTGGGCTCCGGCGGGCGGGAGGACGTGGCGGGCCCGTCGGCCGGCGGGGCCTGGTGGGGCAGGGAGGCCGTCATGCGGTGTCCCGGGCCGCCCTGCGGGCCGCCTCCGCGAACCGCTCGATGCGCTCGTGCCGCTCCACCCGGCGGCGCTTGGCGCGGCGGAAGCGGCGGGCGACCAGCCGGGCGAGGTCGGCCGCGCCGACCATGCCGGCCTCGGGGCCGAGCTGGGCGCGCACGATCCGGGCCTCGGGGCGGTAGCCGCGGCCGGTGAGGTGCCGTTTGAAGGCGTCGCGCGCGGGGCCGATCAGGAGGTCGTCGGCGGCCGAGACGCCGCCGCCGATCACGAAGCAGGACGGGTCGAGGGCGGCGGCGAGGTTGGCGATGCCGACGCCGAGCCACTGGCCGATGTCCTGGAGCAGCTCGATGCACATCGCGTCGCCCTCGCGGGCCAGCTCGGTGATCATCGGGCCGGTGATGTCGCCGATGCTGCCCTTGACGTGCTCGATGATCCCGTACGCCACCGGGGAGTCCGCCGCGGCCAGCTCGCGGGCCTCCCTGACCAGCGCGTTGCCCGAGCTGTACTGCTCCCAGCAGCCGCGGTTGCCGCACGGGCAGCGGTGGCCGCCGGGCACGACCTGCATATGGCCGAACTCGCCGGCGACGCCGTACTTGCCGCGCTTGACCTGGCCGTCCTCCAGGATCGCGCCGCCGATGCCGGTGCCCAGCGTGATCATGACGAGGTGGTCCTCGCCGCGCCCCGCGCCGAAGCGCCACTCGGCCCAGGCGGCGGTGTTGGCGTCGTTGTCGACGAGGACGGGGACCGACAGCCGGCCGGAGAGGCGGTCCCGCAGCGGCTCGTTGCGCCAGGACAGGTGGGGCGCGAACAGGACACGGTTGCGGTCGGCGTCGACCCAGCCGGCCGCGCCGATGCCGACGGCGTGCACGTCGTGCCGGTCGGACAGGTCCAGGACCAGCTCGGCGATCGTGTCCTCGACGACCTTCGGGCTCTTGGACTTGTCCGGGGTCTCCGTGCGGACCTTCTCCAGGATGTTGCCGTCGGCGTCCACGACGCCCGCCATGACCTTGGTGCCGCCGATGTCGATGCCCACGGTGGGCACACGGGGCGCTGTCAGGTGTGAGCGGCGCTCGCGGGTGCCCACGGTGCGCAGGGCGGGGGCGCGACGGGAGCCGATGGGGGCGGTGAAGGTGCCGTAGGTGCTCATCGGCCCCGATTCTGCCTCACCCGCGGGGCGGGTGCCGTGCTGGGGACCGAAGGGGCGCGCGGAGTGCGCCGGGCGCGCGGGCGTCGTGCCTCGTCGTGCCCCCTCACGCGGCCGGGCCGGCTTTCGGACCGTGACGCGAATCGCACCCGACCTTGTCCGGACAATATCACCGGGCGGCATCGGTGACCTAGTTGTATTGACCCGCAGCGTTGTTCACACGGCTGATGGGTGGCTGGCCTCCGAGTGCGGTGTGGCAGCGATGGTAGTTGTAGCCGTGGAGG
>NZ_JBIURQ010000007.1:0-160393 GCF_044740925.1 Streptomyces sp. NPDC088254
CGGTTACATTCCGAACCCGGAAGCTAAGCCTCACAGCGCCGATGGTACTGCAGGGGGGACCCTGTGGGAGAGTAGGACGCCGCCGAACAATCATTCAAAGGGTTGGGCCCTGAACTTCGGTTCAGGGCCCAACCCTTTTTTGTTTTCCGTCACTTGACGTTCACGCTGCGCGGCCAGGCTCCAGCACATGGGAACTGCTGCACTCCTCAGGGCCGCGGGCGTCGGAGTCGGTGACGAGGTCATCGTGCCGGCCTTCGGGAACGTCGACATAGCCGAAGCGGTGACCCGGGCGGGTGCGCTGCCCGTCTTCGCGGACATCGATCCCAGGACGTACTGCCTGGACCCGGCCGCCGTCGAAGCGGTCATGACCGCGCGGACCACGGCCGTCGTGGTGGTGCACCGCTTCGGGCGGCCGGCCGATCTCGTGCGGTTGCACGAACTGGGGCGCAGGCACGAGATGTTGGTGCTCGAAAGAGGAGAGACCGAGACGTCGTACGACGAGGTGGCGCAGCGCAGGGAGCGGGCCGCCTACCTCGACGCACGGCTGCGGGGGGTGCGGACGCCGGACCACGCGGACGGGCACACCTACCAGCAGTACGTGGTGCGGGTGCCGGGCAACGGTCGGCCCGACCGGGACGCCTTCGCCAGGGCCCTGCGGGCACGGGGAGTGGACTGTCGTGTGCCGGTGAAGACTCCTCTGCACCGACTGCCCGAGTTCCGGCGCTGCGTCACACTGCCTCAGACCGAGCTGGCCGCCGACGAGACCCTCGCTCTGCCCGTTGACGCCTCGCTCACCAGAAGGGACATGCAGCGCGTGGTGTCCGCCTGCAATGCGCTCGGTGGACTGCTTCAACCCGCCTTCTGAACGAGTTTGGGAACACCGGCAAGTTCGGGGTACGATCTGTTCTGTTGCCGCGAGGGAAACCTCGAAAAGTGACCAGCCCCCTTAGCTCAGTCGGCAGAGCGTCTCCATGGTAAGGAGAAGGTCAACGGTTCGATTCCGTTAGGGGGCTCCACAGAAGAAGGCCTCCGCCCTTTTGGGCGGGGGCCTTCTTCTTGTTCTGCGTGCCTTTTCTCAGGCCACGCGCATCGCGAGAATCGCCATGTCGTCGGACGGGGCGTCCGAAGCGAAGCGTTCCACCGCGCGCATGATGCGGGCCGCGACCGCGCCGGCCGTCAGGCCCGTGCAGGTGGTGAGAACGTCGGCGAGGCCGTCGTCGCCCAGCATGCGGGTGCCCTCGCGTCGCTCGGTGACGCCGTCCGTGACACAGAGCAGGACGTCGCCCGGATCGAGGGTCACCGTCTGCTCGTAGAGTTCCAGGTCCTCCATGACGCCGAGCAGGGGCTGCGGTTCGGCGGCCGGCTCGACGGTGCCGTCCTGGCGCAGACGCAGGGGGAGGGGGTGTCCGGCGCAGACCACCTTCAGCTCGGCGCTGCCGTCGTCCTGCGGGCGCATCTCGCCGTAGAGGAGGGTGAGGAAGCGGCTGCGGGCCCCCTCGTCGAGGATCGCCGAGTTCAGGCGCTCCAGGACCGCCGGGCCGCTGAGACCCTCCCGGGCCAGCAGACGCAGGGCGTGGCGGGCCAGGCCGGTCACCGCCGCCGCGTTGGGGCCGGTGCCGCAGACGTCGCCGATCGCGAAGCCGTACGCGCCGTCGCTGATCGGGAAGAGGTCGTAGAAGTCGCCGCCGACCTCGTTGCCCTCGCCGGCCGCGCGGTAGATGACCTCCACCTCGACGCCGTCGATCTCCGGGAGCTCCGGGGGGAGCAGGCTGCGCTGGAGGGCCTGGCTGATGGCGGTGCGCTCGGAGTAGAGGCGGGCGTTGTCGAGGGCGAGGGCGGCGCGGCGGCTCAGGTCCTCCGCCAGTTCGAGGATCTCCTGGCGGAAGTGCTCGTCGGTGGGCTTGCCGAGGGTGAGCATGCCGATGACGCGGTTGCGGGCGACGAGAGGGAGGACGACGGTCTCGCCGCCGACCGCCGACGCCGTGGCCAGCGTGGGGCCGATGCCCGACGTGACCTGCTGGTGGGCCGGGCCGCCGGACAGGCCGAGACTGCGCATGGAGCTGCGCAGCGCCGCCTCGTGCGCGGCCTCGCCGGGTGCGGACCAGACCCGGGCGCCGGGGGTGGGGACGGGATCCGGCGGGGAGACCTTCGAGAGCAACGACTTGATGCCGTCGATGAGTTCCTCGTCCTCGTGCAGGACGTAGGACAGGTAGGGGTCGGAGGCCTGGTCGGCGATCGTGTAGACGGCGCACCAGGTGGCCAGGGTCGGGACCGTCATCTGGGCCATCAGGGCAAGGGTCTGGTCGCGGTCGAGGGTGCCGGCCAGGAGGTCGGAGGCCTCGACGAGGAAGCTGAGTGAGCCTCGGCGCAGGCGTTCCAGTTCGCCGAGGCGGGCCGACTCGACGGCCAGCGCGATGCGGTCCGCGGCGAACTGCAGCCGCAGGGCCTCCTCGTTGGAGTATCTGCCGGGGCCTTCGGCGGCGACGCCGAGGGAGCCGGTGAGGCGGCCCTCGACCTTCAGCGGGACCGTGACCACCGAGCGCATGCCCGTGCCGCTGAGCAGGGGCACGGCTCCGGGGACGGAGAGGAGGTCCTCGTGAACGGCCGGCATGCGGGCGGAGCCGTAGCGGCCGGGGCCCGCTTCGACGGGCACGCGCGCGAAGCGCTGGCGGGCGGAGGGCAGGCCGGTGGAGGCGCGGACCTCCAACTCCGTCTCGTCGTCGGTGGCGAGCAGGAGGAAGGCGGAGTCGCCGTCGAGCATGTCGCGGGCGCGTTCGACCGTGCGCTGGAGGAGGCCGTCGAGGTCGTCCGGGGCCGGGGAGCCGATGAACACCTCGAAGGGGTCGGAGCTCGACCCGTCGGCGTTGGACGTCGCGTCGGAGGCGGGGAGGCGCAAGGGGGTCTGCAGTACCGCGCGTTCGTGGTCGCGGACGAGGAGGCAGACGGTGGAGGGGTCGCCGTCGGTGTCGCGGACGCGCAGGTGCGATGCGTAGACGGGGGTGACGCGGCCGTCGGCGGCGCGGATGCCGTAGCTGCCCTCCCAGCGGGAGAGTTGCAGCGCCTCGACGATGCCGGTGCTGGTGCCGGGGGTGTGGGGCCAGGCGGCGAGGTCGGTGAGGGGTTTGCCGGTGACCTGGTCGGCCGGGTAGCCGAAGAGTTCCTCCGCGTCCTCGTTCCAGGCGGAGATGGCGCCTGTGCGGTCGATCTGGACGACGGCGACGCGGACCCGGCTGTCGGTGAGGGGGAGGAGTTCGGAGGGCAGGCAGGGGCCTGCGGCGCGGGTCCCCACGGGGCGATCGGGAAGATCGAGCTGGAACCAGACCTGCTTGTGGGTCGGTGTGTACTCGACGCCCCAGCGGCCGGCGATCGCCGCGCACAGCTGGAGGCCTCGGCCGCCTTCGCGGTCGGGGCTGCCCATGGTGGCGGGGGAGCCCTGGAGGGGGATCTCGCGCTCGGGATAGCGGTCGGAGACCTCCACGCGGATGCCGTCCTCGGTGCGCAGGCACAGGACGTCGGCGTGGGTGCCCGCGTGGACGACGGCGTTGGTCACCAGTTCGCTGGTGAGGACCACCGCGTCGTCGACGATGTCGGCGAATCCCCAGCCCTGGAGGGTGTCGCGGACGAACGAGCGGGCGGTGGCGACGGATCGCCCGACGGGCTCGAAACTGGCGGCCGCGCGCGCGGTGATCACAGAACTCCTCGGCCGGTTGTCGACGTGCAGGGCTGCCCGGGTGTCCGGCTCGTGCCGCTGCTGCGGCAGCGTGCCCGTCGGCCGGGGGTCCGGGGGCTGAGCCCCCGGGATCAGTCCGGTGGTCATGTGTGCGGCCGCCCCTCCGATGCCCGCTCGATCTCCGTGCCACCGCCCAGACCGGACGGACCGGTGCGGCTGGACAGCCGCATGCAAGGTTACTTACCTTCCCCGTCCGTACGGATGCCGGTCGCCGGTGTTTCCGCCTCCGGCGTGTGCGGACCGTGTGCGAAGCTGCCGAACTGTTATGGCCTGGTTCGGTGAGGGTGAAACACTGGGCAAGCTTCTTGTGAAGGTCCGGGCAGACTGGGTGTCTTGTGTGTACGGCGGGCAGCAGCCCCCTCGGGCCTGCCTGGTTACATCGGGCAGTAAGACGGTCGATCCCTGCGGGAGGGACAAGTGGAGTCTGGCGCAGCGACGCGGGGCACGAAAGCGCGCGCGAAAGGCGGACAGTCCCTGAACAGGCAGCGCACACCGCGGACGGGTACCACCGAGGTGGACACGGCGGCCCTGCACAAGTTGCTGGGGGCGTTGGTGTCCATGCGGGACGGGAACTTCCGCAAGCGGCTCACGGTGTCCGGGGACGGCGTGATGTCGGAGATCGCGGCGGTCTTCAACGAGGTGGCCGACCGCAATCTCCACCTCACGGGTGAGCTGGCGCGGGTGCGGCGCGTGGTGGGACGTGAGGGAAAGCTCACGGAGCGGTTGGAGACAGGTGCCTCCGAGGGGTCCTGGGCGACGGCCATCGACAACTCGAACGCGCTGGTGGACGACCTGGTGCGGCCTGTCTCGGAGGTCGGGCGGGTGCTGTCGGCGGTGGCCGAGGGTGATCTGTCGCCGCGTATGGAGCTGCGGGCGCACACCTCTGAGGGCGCCGGGCATCCGTTGCGGGGTGAGTTCCTGAAGGTCGGGCGGACCGTCAACAACCTGGTGGACCAGTTGTCGACGTTCACCGACGAGGTCACCCGGGTGGCCAGTGAGGTGGGCACCGAGGGCAAGCTGGGCGGTCAGGCCCAGGTGCGCGGTATGTCCGGTTCGTGGAAGGACCTCACGGAGTCCGTCAACACGATGGCGGAGCGGCTGACGGCGCAGGTGCGGGACATCGCGCTGGTGACGACGGCGGTGGCCAAGGGCGACCTGTCACGCAAGGTCACCGTGCACGTCGAAGGCGAGATGCTGGAGCTGAAGAAGACCGTCAACACGATGGTCGACCAGCTGTCCGCTTTCTCGTCCGAGGTGACGCGGGTGGCGCGTGAGGTGGGCACCGAGGGCATCCTGGGCGGTCAGGCGCAGGTGTCCGGCGTCGACGGTGTGTGGAAAGAACTGACGGATTCCGTGAACACCATGGCCGGCAATCTCACGGCCCAGGTGCGGGGGATCGCCGAGGTGACGACGGCGGTCGCGAACGGTGACCTGTCGCGGAAGGTGACGGTGCCGGCGCGCGGTGAGGTCGCGCAGCTCGCCGACACGATCAACCAGATGACCGAGACGCTGCGGATCTTCGCGGACGAGGTCACACGGGTGGCCAACGAGGTCGGTGCTGCGGGGCAGCTGGGCGGTCAGGCGAACGTGCCGGGCGCGGCGGGGACGTGGAAGGACCTGACGGACTCCGTCAACACGGTGTTCCGGAATCTGACCACACAGGTGAGGGACATCGCCGCGGTGACGACGGCGGTGGCCAACGGTGACCTGTCGCAGAAGGTCACGGTGGACGTGGCCGGCGAGATGCTGGAGCTGAAGAACACCGTCAACGGGATGGTGGACCAGCTGTCGGCGTTCGGCGCCGAGGTGACGCGCGTGGCGCGGGAGATCGGTGTCGAGGGCGAGCTGGGCGGCCAGGCGCAGGTGTCGGGTGCGGCGGGGACGTGGAAGGACCTGACGGACTCCGTCAACACGGCGTTCCGCAATCTCACCGGGCAGGTGAGGAACATCGCCCAGGTGACGACGGCGGTGGCCAACGGCGACCTGTCGCAGAAGGTCACCGTGGACGTGTCCGGTGAGATGGCTCAGCTGAAGAACACCGTGAACACGATGGTGGACCAGTTGTCGTCGTTCGCCGACCAGGTGACGCGGATGGCCCGGGACGTGGGCACGGAGGGACGGCTCGGCGGTCAGGCCCGGGTGGACGGGGTGTCGGGGACATGGAAGGAGCTCACGGACTCCGTCAACTTCATGGCCGGCAACCTCACCTCCCAGGTGCGGCAGATCGCCCAGGTGACGACGGCGGTGGCCCGGGGTGACCTGTCGCAGAAGATCGACGTGGACGCGCGTGGGGAGATCCTCGAGCTGAAGAACACCATCAACACGATGGTGGACCAGCTGTCGGCCTTCGCCGACCAGGTGACCCGGGTGGCGCGCGAGGTGGGCACGGAGGGCCGCCTCGGCGGTCAGGCTCAGGTGCCCGGTGTGGCCGGGGTGTGGCGTGACCTGACGGACTCCGTGAACGGGATGGCGTCCAACCTGACGGGTCAGGTGCGCAACATCGCCCAGGTGGCCACGGCGGTGGCCCGGGGTGACCTGTCTCAGAAGATCACCGTGGACGCGCGCGGGGAGATCCTCGAGCTGAAGAACACGCTGAACACGATGGTGGACCAGCTGTCGTCGTTCGCCGAGGAGGTCACGCGGGTGGCCCGTGAGGTGGGCACCGAGGGCATCCTCGGCGGTCAGGCCGAGGTGCAGGGTGTCTCCGGCACCTGGAAGGACCTCACACAGTCGGTGAACTTCATGGCGAACAACCTGACGATCCAGGTGCGCAACATCGCGGAGGTCACCACGGCGGTCGCCAAGGGCGACCTGTCGAAGAAGATCACTGTCGACGCCAAGGGCGAGATCCTCGAGCTGGTGACGACCGTCAACACGATGGTGGACCAGCTGTCGTCGTTCGCCGAGCAGGTGACGCGGGTGGCCCGTGAGGTGGGCACCGAGGGCATCCTGGGCGGTCAGGCGCATGTGCCCGGCGTGGTGGGCATCTGGAAGGACCTGAGCGACAACGTCAACCTGATGGCGAAGAACCTGACCATGCAGGTGCGCAACATCTCCCAGGTCGCGGCGGCCGTCGCCAACGGCGATCTGACGCGGACGGTGACGATCGAGGCGCGCGGTGAGGTGCAGCAGCTCGCCGACACCTTCAACACGATGGTGAAGACGCTGAGCTCGTTCGCCGAGCAGGTCACCAAGGTGGCCCGTGAGGTGGGCACGGACGGCATCCTGGGCGGTCAGGCGCACGTGCCGGGTGTGGCGGGCACGTGGAAGGACCTCACCGACTCGGTGAACGGGATGGCGTCCAACCTGACGGGTCAGGTGCGCAACATCGCGATGGTGACGACGGCCATCGCCAAGGGCGACCTGACGAAGAAGATCGACATCGACGCGCGCGGGGAGATCCTTGAGCTGAAGACGACCATCAACACGATGGTCGACCAGCTGTCGTCCTTCGCGGAGGAGGTCACGAGGGTGGCCCGCGAGGTGGGCACCGAGGGACAGCTCGGCGGGCAGGCACGCGTGCGGGACGTCGACGGGACGTGGCGCGACCTCACCGAGTCGGTGAACGAGATGGCCGGGAACCTGACCCGGCAGGTGCGTGCCATCGCGCGCGTGGCGACCGCGGTGACCCGTGGTGACCTGAACCTGAAGATCGACGTGGACGCGTCCGGGGAGATCCAGGAGCTTCAGGACTACATCAACAAGATGATCGCCAATCTGCGTGACACCACGATCGCCAACAAGGAGCAGGACTGGCTCAAGGGCAACCTCGCGCGCGTGTCGGCCCTGATGCAGGGGCGGCGCGATCTGGAGGACGTGGCTTCGCTGATCATGAGTGAGCTGCCGCCGCTGGTGGCCGCGCAGCACGGCGCGTTCTTCCTGGCGATGCCGGCGGGCGACGGCGGTGGCGACCAGTACGAGCTGCGGATGCTGGGTTCGTACGGGTACTCGATGGGCTCCATGCCGAGTTCGTTCCGGCCGGGTGAGGCGCTGGTGGGGACGGCCGCCGAGGAGAAGCGGACGATTCTCGTCGAGAACGCCCCGAGTGGCTATCTGAAGATCTCCTCCGGGCTCGGCGAGGCGCCGCCCGCGCAGGTGATCGTGCTTCCGGTGCTGTTCGAGGGCCAGGTGCTCGGTGTGATCGAGCTGGCGTCGTTCACGCCGTTCACGCAGATCCAGAAGGACTTCCTCAACCAGCTCGCCGAGATGATCGCGACCAGCGTCAACACCATCTCCGTCAACACCAAGACGGAGCAGCTGCTGAAGCAGTCGCAGGAGCTGACCGAGCAACTTCGGGAGCGGTCGGCGGAGTTGGAGCAGCGGCAGAAGGCCCTGCAGGCGTCCAACGCCGAACTGGAGGAGAAGGCCGAGCTGCTGGCCCGGCAGAACCGGGACATCGAGGTGAAGAACACCGAGATCGAGGAGGCGCGTCAGGTTCTGGAGGAGCGCGCCGAGCAGCTCGCGGTGTCGATGCGCTACAAGAGCGAGTTCCTCGCCAACATGTCGCACGAGCTGCGCACGCCGCTCAACTCGCTGCTGATCCTGGCCAAGCTGCTCGCGGACAACGCGGACACCAACCTGACGCCGAAGCAGGTCGAGTTCGCCGAGACGATCCACGGGGCGGGCTCGGACCTGCTGCAGCTGATCAACGACATCCTCGACCTGTCGAAGGTGGAGGCGGGCAAGATGGACGTCTCCCCGACGCGGATCGCGCTGGTCCAGCTCGTCGACTACGTGGAGGCGACCTTCCGTCCGCTGACGGCGGAGAAGGGCCTGGACCTGTCGGTTCGGGTGTCGCCGGAGCTGCCGGCGACGCTGCACACGGACGAGCAGCGGCTGTTGCAGGTGCTGCGCAACCTGTTGTCGAACGCGGTGAAGTTCACCGACTCCGGGTCGGTGGAGCTGGTCATCCGGCCGGCCGGCGGGGATGTGCCGATGGCGATCCGGGAGCAGTTGCTGGAGGCGGGGTCGCTGACCGACGCGGACGCGCCGCTGATCGCGTTCTCGGTGACGGACACCGGCATCGGGATCGCCGGCGGCAAGATGCGGGTGATCTTCGAGGCGTTCAAGCAGGCGGACGGCACGACCAGCCGCAAGTACGGCGGTACGGGTCTGGGGCTGTCCATCTCGCGGGAGATCGCGCAGCTGCTCGGCGGTGAGATCTACGCCCAGAGTGAGCCCGGCCGTGGGTCGACGTTCACGCTGTACCTGCCGCTGCACCCGAGCGAGTTGCCGCCGCAGGGCTACCAGCAGGTGGTGCCCGCGCTGGAGGCGGGCGACCTGGTGGCGTCGGAGAACCGGCCGACGGAGCCCGCGGAGCTGTCCGACGTGGAGGTCGAGACGCCGGCGGAGGTGAAGTCGTACCAGGAGACGCAGAACGGCGCGGCGGCGCTGTTCCGGCGCCGGCGTCGGACGGTGGCGGGGGGCGAGCCGCAGGTCGGGCGGCCCGAGCAGTGGGCGCCCGTGGGGCAGGAGGCGACGCGGCACACGCACCGGGGCATCCGGTTCGGCGGTGAGAAGGTGCTGATCGTCGACGACGACATCCGCAACGTGTTCGCGCTGACCAGTGTGCTGGAGCAGCACGGTCTGTCGGTGCTGTACGCGGAGAACGGCCGTGAGGGCATCGAGGTGCTGGAACAGCACGACGATGTGGCGGTCGTGCTGATGGACATCATGATGCCGGAGATGGACGGGTACGCGACGACCACGGCGATCCGGCGGATGCCGCAGTTCTCCGGGCTGCCGATCGTCGCGCTGACCGCGAAGGCGATGAAGGGCGACCGGGAGAAGGCGATCGAGTCGGGCGCCTCGGACTACGTCACCAAGCCGGTCGATCCCGATCACCTGCTGTCGGTGATGGAGCAGTGGATGCGGGAGGAGTGACGGGAACCATGCGGCGGCGCGAGAAGTTGTTGACTCAGGGTGTCCGAAGTCGTGTAGCGGGGCGGGATTCGGGGAACCTTCTGGTCTCGTGCCGCGTTCCTGCTACGTGCTGAGTGACATCACGGTGACAGGGTGTGGCGACGGTCGGGGTGCAGCTACCATGACCGGCACAAGGAAGGGCGGCGCAAAGGAGTCGTCCCCAGGGGCGGCGCCCGGTGCACTGCCGGGGCGAGGAGGGCGGGCCATGGTGCAGAAGGCCAAGATCCTCCTGGTCGATGACCGGCCGGAGAATCTGCTGGCGCTGGAGGCTATCCTCTCGGCGCTCGATCAGACGCTGGTGCGGGCATCGTCCGGGGAAGAGGCGCTCAAAGCGCTGCTGACGGACGACTTCGCGGTCATCCTGCTGGACGTGCAGATGCCGGGAATGGACGGTTTCGAGACGGCCGCGCACATCAAACGCCGAGAGCGGACGCGGGACATCCCGATCATCTTCCTCACGGCGATCAACCACGGCCCCCATCACACCTTCCGCGGGTACGCGGCGGGCGCGGTGGACTACATCTCCAAGCCGTTCGACCCGTGGGTGCTGCGGGCGAAGGTGTCCGTGTTCGTCGAGCTGTACATGAAGAACTGCCAGCTGCGTGAGCAGGCGGCGCTGCTGCGGCTCCAGTTGGAGGGCGGCGGCAAGCCGGCCGTGGGCGGCAAGGAGTCGGCGGGGCTGCTCGCCGAGCTGTCCGCGCGGCTCGCGGCGGTCGAGGAGCAGGCCGAGGCGTTGTCCAAGCAGCTCGACGACGAGTCGGCGGACGCGGCGGCGGTGGCCACGGCGGCGCACCTGGAGCGCAAACTCACCGGCCTGCGGCGGGCGCTGGACGCGCTGGAGCCGGGCACGGGCAGCGGCACGGCGTCGGTGCCGTCGCAGACCTGACCGGAATTGACGTGTGCCGCGCCGGGAGTTGCGCGTGAGCGGGCGTCAGTTTCCCGCCTTCGCCGGGGCGACACGAACGGGTGAAGCGGTGGGCACACGTGTCGCCTTCCGTCTCCACCGGTAATCTCACACCATGGCCTCACGTCCCTCCGCAGCCAAGAAGCAGCCCGCCAGGAAGGCGGCCGCTCCCGCGAAGGCTCCGGCGAAGAAGGCCGCCGCGAAGAAGCCTCCGGCCAAGCGGGCGCCCGCGAAGAAGGCGCCCGCCAGGAAGGCCGTGGCGAAGAAGCCGGCGCCCAAGCCGGCGCCCAGCCCCACGGGGGGCGTGTACCGGCTGGTGCGCGCCCTGTGGTTGGGCCTGGCGCACGCCGTGGGCGCGGTGTTCCGCGGGATAGGGACCGGCGCCAGGAACCTCGACCCGGCCCACCGCAAGGACGGCGTCGCGCTGCTGCTGCTCGGCGTCGCGCTGATCGTCGCCGCGGGCACCTGGGCGGATCTGCGCGGCCCGGTCGGCGACCTCGTCGAGATCCTGGTGACCGGCTCCTTCGGGCGTCTGGACCTGCTCGCGCCGATCCTGTTCGCGGGCATCGCGGTCCGGCTCATCCGGCACCCGGAGCAGCCCGAGGCCAACGGCCGCATCGTCATCGGCCTGTCCGCGCTGGTCATCGGCGTGCTCGGCCAGGTCCACATCGCGTGCGGCGCGCCCGCCCGCAGCGACGGCATGCAGGCCATAAGGGACTCCGGCGGCCTCATCGGCTGGGGCGCGGCCACCCCGCTGACGTACGCCATGGGCGACGTCCTCGCCGTACCGCTGCTCGTGCTGCTCACCGTCTTCGGGCTGCTGGTGGTCACCGCCACGCCCGTCAACGCCATCCCACAGCGGCTGCGGCAGCTCGGCGTGCGCCTGGGCGTGCTGCACGACCCCGCGGGCTACGACGAGTACGGCGACCTCACGGACGACGACGAGCGCTACGACGACCAGTGGCGCGAGGCGCTTCCCGCGCGATCCCGCGGCCGCGCGGGCGCCCCGCAGGCGTACGACGCCGACGCAGCCGAGGAGGAGGCGCTCGGCCGGCGGCGGGGCCGGCCCCGGCGTTCGGCGGTGCCGCAGCCGGCGATGGACCGGCAGCTCGACGCCGTGGACATCGCCGCGGCCGCGGCGGCCGACCTCGACGGGGCCGTCCTGCACGGCATGCCGCCCTCCCGGACCGTCGCCGACCTCACGCAGGGCGTGCGGACGGGCGAGCGTGAACCCACCACGCCGACGCCCGTCCCCGCGCCGGTCGCGCGCGCCGAGCGGGGCGGCAAGGAAACGTCGGGGCCGGTCCCCGACCTGACCAAGGCGGCTCCCGAGCCGCCGCGCGACCTGCCCTCGCGCGCCGAGCAGCTCCAGCTGTCCGGGGACATCACCTACGCGCTGCCGACGCTCGACCTCCTCACGCGCGGGGGGCCCGGCAAGGCGCGCAGCGCGGCCAACGACGCCATAGTGGCCGCGTTGACGACCGTGTTCACCGAGTTCAAGGTCGACGCGGCCGTCACCGGCTTCACCCGCGGCCCGACGGTCACGCGCTACGAGGTCGAGCTCGGGCCCGCCGTCAAGGTCGAGCGGATCACCGCGCTGACGAAGAACATCGCGTACGCCGTCGCCAGCCCCGACGTGCGGATCATCTCGCCGATCCCCGGCAAGTCCGCCGTCGGCATCGAGATCCCCAACACCGACCGCGAGATGGTCAACCTGGGCGACGTGCTGCGGCTCGCGGAGTCCGCGGAGGACGACGACCCGATGCTCGTCGCCTTCGGCAAGGACGTCGAGGGCGGCTACGTCATGCACTCGCTGGCGAAGATGCCGCACATGCTGGTCGCCGGCGCCACCGGGTCCGGCAAGTCGTCCTGCATCAACTGCCTGATCACGTCGATCATGATGCGGGCCACCCCGGAGGACGTCCGGATGATCCTCGTCGACCCCAAGCGGGTCGAACTGACCGCCTACGAGGGCATCCCGCACCTGATCACGCCGATCATCACCAACCCCAAGCGGGCCGCAGAGGCGCTCCAGTGGGTCGTACGCGAGATGGACCTCCGGTACGACGACCTGGCGGCGTACGGCTTCCGGCACATCGACGACTTCAACCGCGCCGTGCGCGAGGGCAAGGTCAAGCCGCCCGAGGGCAGCGAGCGCGAGCTCCAGCCGTACCCCTACCTGCTGGTGATCGTCGACGAGCTCGCGGACCTGATGATGGTCGCACCACGCGACGTCGAGGACGCGATCGTGCGGATCACCCAGCTCGCGCGCGCGGCCGGCATCCACCTGGTGCTCGCCACCCAGCGGCCCTCCGTCGACGTCGTCACCGGTCTGATCAAGGCGAACGTGCCCTCCCGGCTCGCCTTCGCCACCTCCTCGCTCGCCGACTCGCGGGTCATCCTCGACCAGCCCGGCGCGGAGAAGCTCATCGGCAAGGGCGACGGGCTGTTCCTGCCGATGGGGGCCAGCAAGCCGACCCGAATGCAGGGTGCGTTCGTCACCGAGGCCGAGGTCGCGGCCGTCGTGCAGCACTGCAAGGACCAGATGGCGCCGGTCTTCCGGGACGACGTCACCGTCGGCTCCAAGCAGAAGAAGGAGATCGACGAGGACATCGGCGACGACTTGGACCTCCTGTGCCAGGCCGCCGAGCTGGTGGTGTCCACGCAGTTCGGATCGACGTCCATGCTCCAGCGCAAGCTGCGCGTCGGCTTCGCCAAGGCCGGCCGGCTGATGGACCTGATGGAGTCGCGCAACATCGTCGGACCGAGCGAAGGATCGAAAGCACGTGACGTTCTTGTGAAACCCGACGAGTTGGACGGCGTGCTCGCGGTGATCCGTGGGGAGTCTGAAGGGTAGGCGTTTCCCCGCGGGGAGGGAGGCCGTCCGTGACTGAGCCGTTAGCGAGCGACGCGCAACCGTTTCCCTTCGGGGTACGTCAAGTTGAGCGAGACAGACGAGGGTTCCGACCTCGGGGTTCACGTCTGGCCCGTCATCGGCGTGTCCGGCCATTCCGATGGCGTACAAAGTGCTACCGCCCGGTTGCCCCTCCCTTTCGCAACCCCCCTACACTGAACCTCCAGCACAGGCGGCTACACGCTCGAAAGGCGCCCCCGTGTCCATCGGCAACTCCCCTGAAGACGAGCGTCCGTTCGAAGACGTCTCCGAGGAAGCCCGCCCCTCCATCGGTCGAACCCTGCGACAGGCCCGCGTCGCCGCCGGCCTGACCGTCGACGACGTCAGCACCGCCACCCGGGTCCGGATCGCCATCGTGCGCGCCATCGAGGCGGACGACTTCGCCCCCTGCGGGGGTGACGTCTACGCGCGCGGGCACATCCGCAGCCTCGCGCGCGCCGTGCGCCTGGATCCCGCCCCGCTGATGAATCAGTTCGACGCCCTGCACGGCGGCCGTCCGGCGCCCACCCCGGCCGCCCCCCTGTTCGAGGCGGAACGCATCCGCCCCGAGCGACGCGGCCCGAACTGGACCGCCGCCATGGTCGCCGCGATCGTCGCGGTGATCGGCTTCGTCGGCTTCACCGCGTTCAAGGGCGGCGACGACGGGACCAAGGACGTCGCCGACGGCACCGCCCCCTCCAGCAGCGCCCCCGCCACCCCCACCACCAAGTCGGACAAGCCCGCCCCCGTCAAGCCCGCCCCCTCCGACAGCGCCATCGCCGCCGCGCCCCAGGACAAGGTGACCGTCCAGGTCAGCGCCACCGACGGCAAGAGCTGGATCTACGCCAAGGACCACAACGGCCGGATGCTGTTCGACGGGCTGCTCAAGAAGGGCCAGTCCAAGACCTTCCAGGACAGCGAGAAGATCAACCTGGTCCTCGGCGACGCCGGCGCGATCCAGCTGTACGTCAACGGCAAGAAGATCGAGGACGACTTCCAGCCCGGCGCGGTGGAGCGGCTCACGTACACCAAGGGCGATCCGCAGGCCGGCTGAGCGGTGGCACGCGCGCGTACGGGGTCGGCGTACATCGCCAACCCCGTCGGCCGGGGCTGTCAGCCGGACGAAGTAGTCTTGAGCCCATGCCTGAACGCCGTACCGTCGCACTCGTCACCCTTGGCTGCGCCCGTAACGAGGTGGACTCGGAGGAGCTCGCAGGCCGTTTGGAGGCGGACGGCTGGCAGCTCGTGGAGGACGCCGAGGACGCGGACGTCGCCGTCGTCAACACCTGCGGCTTCGTCGACGCCGCCAAGAAGGACTCCGTCGACGCCCTGCTGGAGGCCAACGACCTCAAGGGGCACGGCAGAACCCAGGCCGTCGTGGCCGTGGGCTGCATGGCCGAGCGGTACGGCAAGGACCTCGCCGAGGCCCTGCCCGAGGCCGACGGCGTGCTCGGATTCGACGACTACGCCGACATCTCCGATCGCCTCCAGACCATCCTGAGCGGCGGCGTCCACGCCGCCCACACCCCGCGCGACCGGCGCAAGCTGCTGCCGATCAGCCCGGCCGAGCGGCAGTCCGCCCCGGACGTCGCCCTGCCCGGCCACGGCGCACCGGCCGACCTGCCCGAGGGCGTCGCCCCGGTCTCCGGGCCGCGCGCGCCCCTGCGCCGCCGTCTCGACGGCACCCCGGTCGCCTCGGTCAAGCTCGCCTCCGGCTGCGACCGGCGCTGCACCTTCTGCGCCATCCCGTCCTTCCGTGGCTCCTTCATCTCGCGCCGCCCGAGCGACGTGCTGAACGAGACGCGCTGGCTGGCCGAGCAGGGCGTCAAGGAGATCATGCTGGTCTCCGAGAACAACACCTCCTACGGCAAGGACCTCGGCGACATCCGCCTGCTGGAGTCCCTGCTGCCCGAGCTCGCCGACGTCGACGGCATCGAGCGGGTGCGGGTCAGCTACCTCCAGCCCGCCGAGATGCGGCCCGGCCTGATCGACGTGCTGACCTCCACGCCGAAGGTCGCCCCGTACTTCGACCTGTCCTTCCAGCACTCCGCGCCCGGCGTGCTGCGCGCGATGCGCCGCTTCGGCGACACCGACCGCTTCCTGGAACTGCTCGATACCATCCGCGCCAAGGCGCCCCAGGCCGGTGTGCGCTCCAACTTCATCGTCGGCTTCCCCGGCGAGTCCGAGGCCGACCTGGCGGAGCTGGAGCGGTTCCTGAACCACGCGCGGCTGGACGCCATCGGCGTCTTCGGCTACTCCGACGAGGAAGGCACCGAGGCCGCCACGTACGAGAACAAGCTCGACGAGGACGTCGTCGCCGAGCGGCTCGCCCGGGTGTCCCGGCTCGCCGAGGAACTCGTCTCGCAGCGGGCCGAGGAGCGCGTCGGGGAGACCGTGCGCGTGCTCGTGGAGTCGCTGGACGACGAGGGCGTCCACGGCCGGGGCGAGCACCAGGCGCCCGAGACCGACGGCCAGGTGCTGCTCACGTCGGGCGAGGGACTGGCCGTCGGCCGTATGGTCGAGGCGAAGGTGGTCGGCACGGAAGGCGTCGACCTGGTGGCCGAGCCCCTCGCGGGCTCGATCGGGTGTAGTGAGGAGGCAGCCAGATGACGGGTGTCCCGGCGTCGGCGGCAGGAGGCTCCTCGCAGGCGAAGGGGCCGGCCGCGAGGCCCGCCTCCGCGCCCGTCGCCACGGGCGCGGACGGCCCGGTCGCGGAGATCGGCGCCGACGTGACCGGTGCCGCCCCCGACGAGCAGGGCACCCTGCGGCCCGCGCGCGGGGGCAAACTGGCCGCCGCGGCCGTCAACCAGGCGAGCGTCTGGAACATCGCCAACATGCTGACGATGCTCCGGCTGCTCCTGGTGCCCGGCTTCGTCGCCCTGATGCTCGCCGACGGCGGCTACGACCCGGCCTGGCGGTCTCTCGCCTGGGCCGCCTTCGCCATCGCCATGATCACCGACCTGTTCGACGGGCACCTGGCGCGGACCTACAACCTCGTCACCGACTTCGGGAAGATCGCCGACCCCATCGCCGACAAGGCCATCATGGGGGCGGCCCTGATCTGTCTGTCCGCCCTCGGCGACCTGCCCTGGTGGGTGACGGGCGTGATCCTCGGCCGGGAACTCGGCATCACCCTGATGCGTTTCCTCGTCATCCGGTACGGCGTGATCCCGGCCAGCCGGGGCGGCAAGCTCAAGACGCTCACCCAGGGCGTGGCCGTCGGGATGTACGTGCTGGCGCTGACGGGATGGCTGGCGACCCTCAGATTCTGGGTGATGGGCGCCGCTGTCGTGCTGACCGTGGTGACCGGGCTCGACTACGTGCGGCAGGCCGTCGTGCTGCGCCGGCAGGGC
Source organism: Streptomyces sp. NPDC088254 (assembly GCF_044740925.1). NCBI lineage: Bacteria > Bacillati > Actinomycetota > Actinomycetes > Kitasatosporales > Streptomycetaceae > Streptomyces > Streptomyces sp. NPDC088254. The sequence continues at coordinate 16,803 of NZ_JBIURQ010000007.1, forward strand.
ATCGCCGAGCGCAAGGGGGCACTGGAGGAGACACCGCGTTGAGTTCCCCGGCCCCCGAAGTCGTGCGACTACTCACCGTGAGGGGTGAGACGCTCGCCGTGGCCGAATCGCTCACCGGTGGACTGGTCGCGGCGGAGATCACTGACGTCCCCGGCGCCTCCCGGGTCTTCCGTGGATCGGTCACCGCGTACGCGACCGGTCTCAAGCAGGAACTGCTCGGCGTCGACGCCGGCCTGCTGGCCGCCCGCGGAGCTGTGGACCCGCAGGTCGCGGCCCAGATGGCGGCCGGGGTGCGCAAGGCGCTGGGCGCCGACTGGGGCATCGCCACCACCGGCGTGGCCGGCCCCGACCCCCAGGACGGCCAACCCGTCGGCATGGTCTTCGTGGCGGTGGACGGGCCGTTCGGGGCGGGAGCTGTTTCTGCCTGTGGCGGAAAAGTGGAGGCGCTGCGGTTGAACGGCAGCCGTGCGGAAATTCGTAGAGAGAGTGTACGGAGCGTACTCACAGTGCTTCTGAGGGCGCTTGCGGACGAACAGACCGGGAATGAGCGGGCACAGGATACGGAACAGAACGGGGGGTTTTGATGTTTGCAGCCCTGAGTGAACACGACATCGCTCCCCGCACGGCCGCAGCGCGAGGCGGTACGGTGGGGCGTGAAGGATGCGGCTACGCGGTCCGAGGAGGGAGCCACCGATGATTCTGCTCCGTCGCCTGCTGGGTGACGTGCTGCGTCGGCAGCGCCAGCGCCAGGGCCGTACTCTGCGCGAAGTCTCCTCGTCCGCCCGAGTCTCACTCGGCTATCTCTCCGAGGTGGAGCGGGGGCAGAAGGAGGCTTCCTCCGAGCTGCTCTCCGCCATCTGCGACGCGTTGGACGTACGGATGTCCGAGCTCATGCGGGAAGTGAGCGATGAGCTCGCCCTCGCCGAGTTGGCTCAGTCTGCCGCCGCCACCCCCAGCGAGTCCGTGCCCTCGCCGGTTCGCCCGATGCTGGGTTCCGTGTCGGTGACCGGTGTGCCACCGGAGCGGGTGACCATCAAGGCGCCCGCCGAAGCGGTGGACGTGGTCGCCGCCTGACCTGTCCGTCCGGGCGGCGGGGTGCACGACCAGCGAGGCACAGGACGACGACATTGTGGAGGCCCCGGCCGGGGTGCTCCGGGGGTGACCCGGGGAGTGCGGTCGGGGTTTTTGCATGCCCGGGGGCGGTCCACCGTGCGGTGTGCGGGGGGACGGGTCCGTTTGCCGGGGTCTGGCGCGGCGGTCATCGTGGAGGGGCTGGACGGGGGAGTGGCTGTGCGGGCCTGACCACCGGAGGTGCCGATGAGCGACGTCGTGAAGTGTTCCCGTCCCTGCCGGGCGGAGTCTGCGTGATAGCCCGGCGCGGGGTCGCGCTGGGTCTGGGCGCGTTGTGGTGGTGGGCCGTGCTGAGGCTCGCGGTCAGCCCGGACGCGGGAGTGGTCGAAGGGGCCGTCGTCGCGGGCGGGTGGGGGCTGAGCCTGCTCCCGGTGCACTGCGCGGCCAAGGGGCGGGTCGTGGGCGCGGTGGCTGTGGGGCGGTGGAAGGCTGCCTGGCGGGGGGTGCGGTGAGGTGGGTGCGGGCAGGGGAGGCGGTGTCGCGGAGTTCCGCTCGCGACCCGGCCTCGGGCATCCGTCGTGCGGGCGGCTACCAGGGCATCGCGACCCCGCCGTTCGGGCGGAGGATCTGGCCCGTCGTGAAGGACGACGCGTCCGAGGCCAGGTGCAGTACGGCGTGAGCGATCTCGTCGGGTTCGCCGACCCGGCCCAGCGGTGACATACGCGACATGAGCGCCTCCGTGCGCTCCTGTGCGCCGGGGTCACGGCGGTCGGTCATGGGTGTGCGGATCCACCCCGGGGCGACGGCGTTGACGCGGATGCCGTGCCGGCCGACCTCGGTCGCCAGGGTCTTGGTGAGCTGGACCACGGCGGCCTTGGCGACGCCGTAGCACAGGAGCCCGGGGCCGCCGGTGTCCACGGCGCCCGAGGCCATGGTGACGATGCTGCCCCTCGTGCCGGTCGAGATCATCAGACGGGCGGCTTCCTGGCAGGCGTACAGCACGCCCTTGAAGTTGACGTCGAGCACCCGGTCGAGGTCCTCCTCGCGGGTGTCCAGGACGGGACTGCTGTGCATGATCCCGGCGACGGCGGCCATGACGTCCAGGCGCTCGCAGGACTCCACCGCCTGCCGGACCTGGGCGTGCTCGGTGACGTCGAGGAGGTGGGTGTGGGCGACGCCGCCCCGGTCCTTGATGAGGGCCGCCGTATCGTGCAGGCCCGTGGCGTCGCGGTCCGCGCCGTGGACGAACGCGCCGGCCTCGGCGAGCAGCACGGCACAGGCCCGGCCGATGCCGCCGGCGGCGCCGGTGACGAATGCGGTGCGTCCGGTGAGGTCGTACGCCTTCACGGCCATGAGGGGACCGTACGAGAGTTTCTGACGGGTCGTCAATTACCGGTGCGGGGGCGGATTCGGCGGGCGGCCGGGGATCCCGGGGCCGGGGCGGGCCCGGGCTGGCAGGCGGGGCACCAGTACGTCGGACGCTCGCGGGAGCCGTCGCCCTGGTCGGCGAGGCGGACGGGAGTTCCGCAGCGCAGGCAGGGGCGGTGCGCGCGGCCGTAGACGAAGAGGTCCTGGCCGCGCCGGCCGGTCGTGGCGCGGACGAGGCGGTCACGGTTGACCTCCAGGAGCCGCTTGGCCAGGGCGGGCAGCTTCGCGGCGCGGTCGGCGGGGAGCGCGCCAGCGGGGAGCCAGGGGCTGACGCCGAGGAGGAAGCAGAGCTCGCACTTGTAGACATTGCCGATGCCGGCGAGGTTGCGCTGGTCGAGGAGGGCCTCACCGAGGGGGCGGTCGGGGTCGGCGAGAACGTTGGCGAGCGCCCGCTCGGGGTCCCAGTCGGGGCCCAGCAGGTCCGGGCCGAGGTGCCCCACCGCCCGCTCCTCGTCGGCGGTGCGCAGGAGTTCCAGGACGGGGAGGCGGTAGCCGACGGCTGTCCGGTCCTCGGTGCCGAGGATCGCGCGGATCTGATGCCCCGGGCCGCCGGTCCAGCGCTGGTCGTTCGTGTACACCCGCCAGGAGCCGTCCATCCGCAGGTGCGAGTGGAGCGTCAGGCCGCCCTCGACGCGGGTGAGGAGGTGCTTGCCGCGCGCGGTGACGTCCAGGACGGCGCGTCCGGTGAGGTCGGCGGTGGCGTGCTTCGGCACCCGCAGGTCGGAGCGGGTCAGCGTCTTGCCGGCGAGGGCGCCGTGCAGTCGCCGCGCGGCCTGCCAGACCGTGTCACCTTCGGGCATGGGTCAAGGGTGGCACGGGGAGCGGAGCTGCGGGGCTGTTCGTCATGCTCGCAGCCGCAGTCCCCGGGGGGTCGCGATGAAGCCCGCTTGCTCCAGGAGGGCGCCCAGGGGGGAGGTCAGGGCCGAGGCGCCGTTGACGCGCTCCACTGTGACCGTGCCGAGGGAGCCCGCGCGGGCGGCCTCGGCCAGGGCTTGCGCCGCCGCCTGCAGACGGGGGTCGTCGGCCGGGGAGTCCTGGCCTTCGGCGGTGGTCGGCCAGGCCAGCAGGGTCTTGCCGCCGCGCTCCATGTAGAGGGTCAGCTCGCCCTCGACGAGCACCACCAGGGAGCCCGCCTTGCGCCCCGGTTTGTGCCCGGCGCCGGTCGGCGGCTCGGGCCAGGACAGGGCGGCGCCGTAGGCGTTCGCGGGGTCGGCCGCCGCGAGGACCACCGCGCGGGAAGCGGGCGAGGGCGCACGCCGACCGCGGTCGGCGAAGCCGGAGGCCCGCGGGGCGGCGTGGCGGGAGCCGGACGCGTAGGGCGCGCCGTACGAGGGCCCGGAGCCGCCTCTCGGGCCGCCCGCGCCGGGGGAGTCGAAGTCGTGCGGCGAGAGCAGGTCGTCCGGCGAGGTGGACGTGACCTGGGGTCCGGAGGAATCGTCGGAACCGAAAAGCTCCCAGCCGGGATCGTCGGACGGGGAGGCGTCGGGGAAGACGAAGCCGTCTTTCGTCCCGGCGGTGCCGCCGGAAGCGCCGGACCCGAGCGTGGGGCCGGGCAGGGTCTCGCCGCGGTCGCGGGCGTTGGCCACCGCGCGGACGCGGTCCACGGCGCCGTCCATGGCGAACTGCGCGGCGCCCAGGCCTTCCACGACGTACCCACGCCGGGCCTGGCCGCTGTCCTCGAAGGCGGACAGGACCCGGTACGTCGCCGAGAAGCCGCCCTCGACGCCCTCGGCGGCGACCGCGCCACGAGTGACCACTCCGTGCCGGTCGAGGAGCGTGCGGGCGAGGGCGTGGGCGCGGACCGTGGGGTCCTCCTCCTGCGCCGGGAGGAGCGACCAGCGGCCTCCGACGGTCGGCGGGCCGCTGCGGGACGCGGCACGCGCGGCGGCCGTCAGCGAGCCGTATCGTCCGCGGGGGACGGCGCGTTTGGCGCGGTGCGCCGTGGAGCCGGCGGTGCGGCCCGAGCCCAGGAGGGCGCGCATCGGCGCCAGCGTGTCGTTGGTGAGCCGGCCGGACCAGGCGAGATCCCAGAGGGCGTCGGCGAGTTGGGGGTCGGTGGCCTCGGGATGGCCGCTCGCGCGGACCTGGTCGGCGATCTGACGGAAGAACAGGCCGTAGCCGCCCGAGAGGGCGTCCAGGACACGGCGGTGCAGCTCCGTCAGCTCCAGCGGGTGGGGCGGCGGCAGGAGCAGCGGGGCCGCGTCCGTCAGATACAGCGAGACCCAGCCGTCCTTGCCGGGCAGGGAGCCGGCCCCGGCCCACACCACCTCGCCGGAGGCGGTGAGTTCGTCGAGCATCGCCGGGGTGTAGTCCGTCACCCGGGAGGGCAGCACCAGCTTCTCCAGCGCGGACGCGGGCACTGACGCGCCCTGGAGCTGTTCGACCGCGCGGACCAGACCGTCCACGCCGCGCAGTGCGTGGCCCTTGCCGATGTGCTGCCACTGGGGCAGGAACTGGGCGAAGGCCGGGGGCGGGACCGGTTCCAGCTCGTGCCGCAGGGCGGCCAGGGAGCGCCGGCGAAGCCTGCGCAGCACGGTCGCGTCGCACCACTCCTGGCCGATGCCCGCGGGATGGAACTCGCCCTGGACGACGCGTCCGCCCGCCGCGAGCCGCTGGAGCGCGCCCTCGGTGACCGCCACGCCCAGACCGAAGCGGGCGGCGGCCGTGGCCGAGGTGAACGGGCCGTGGGTGCGGGCGTAGCGGGCGAGGAGGTCGCCGAGGGGGTCCTTCACCGGTTCGGTGAAGGCTTCCGGGACGCCGACCGGAAGGGCCGTGCCCAGCGCGTCGCGCAGCCGGCCCGCGTCCTCGATGGTCGCCCAGTGGTCCGCGCCGGCGATGCGGACCCTGATCGCCCGGCGGGCGGACGCCAGTTCCGCGGCCCACGCGGGTTCGGCGCCGCGCTCGACGAGTTCGGCTCCGGTGAGCGGGCCGAGCAGGCGCAGGATGTCCGCGACGCCTTCGGCGTCCTTCACGCGGCGGTCCTCGGTGAGCCACTGCAGCTCCCGCTCCAGCTCGGTGAGGACTTCCGCGTCGAGCAGTTCGCGCAGCTCGGCCTGGCCGAGCAGTTCGGCCAGCAGACGCGAGTCCAGGGAGAGCGCGGCGGCGCGGCGCTCGGCGAGCGGGGAGTCGCCCTCGTAGAGGAACTGGGCGACGTAGCCGAAGAGCAGGGAGCGGGCGAAGGGGGACGGCTCGGGGGTGGTGACCTCGACCAGGCGCACTTTGCGCGACTCCAGGTCGCCCATCAGCTCCACGAGGCCGGGGACGTCGAAGACGTCCTGGAGGCACTCGCGGACCGCCTCCAGGACGATCGGGAACGAGCCGAACTCGCTTGCCACCTGGAGCAGTTGGGCGGCTCGCTGACGCTGCTGCCACAGCGGTGTGCGCTTGCCCGGGTTGCGGCGCGGCAGCAGCAGCGCGCGGGCGGCGCACTCACGGAACCGGGCGGCGAACAGCGCCGAGCCGCCGACCTGGTCGGTGACGATCTGGTCGACCTCGCCCTTGTCGAAGACGACGTCCGCCGCGCCGACGGGCGCCTGCTCGGCGTCGTATTCGGAGCCGGCCCTCGTGGGCTCACGGTCGAGGAGGTCCAGGCTCATCAGGTCGGCGTCCGGCAGGCGCAGCACGATGCCGTCGTCGGCGTGCATCACCTGGGCGTCGATGCCGTACCGCTCGGACAGCTTGGCGCCGAGTGCGAGCGCCCAGGGGGCGTGCACCTGGGCGCCGAAGGGCGAGTGCACGACGACGCGCCAGTCGCCGAGTTCGTCGCGGAAGCGTTCGACGACGATGGTCCGGTCGTCCGGCACATGGCCGCAGGCCTGGCGTTGTTCGTCGAGGTAGGACAGCACGTTGTCCGCCGCCCAGGCGTCCAGGCCCGCGGTGAGCAGACGGAGCCGGGCGTCCTCCTCGGGCAGGGAGCCGACCTCGCGCAGGAACGCGCCCACCGCGCGGCCGAGTTCGAGCGGCCGGCCCAGCTGGTCGCCCTTCCAGAACGGGAGCCGGCCCGGGACACCGGGCGCGGGCGAGACCAGGACGCGGTCGCGGGTGATGTCCTCGATGCGCCAGGAGCTCGTGCCGAGTGTGAAGACATCGCCCACCCGGGACTCGTAGACCATCTCCTCGTCGAGCTCCCCGACGCGGCCGCCGCCCTTCTTGGGGTCGGCCCCGGCCAGGAAGACGCCGAACAGGCCCCGGTCGGGGATCGTGCCCCCGGAGGTCACGGCCAGGCGCTGGGCGCCGGGGCGGCCGGTGATCGTGCCGGCGACCCGGTCCCACACCACGCGCGGGCGCAGCTCGGCGAACGCGTCGGACGGGTAGCGGCCGGCGAGCATGTCGAGGACTGCCGTGAAGGCGGACTCCGGGAGGGAGGCGAAGGGCGCGGCCCTGCGGACCAGGGTGAGCAGGTCGTCGAACTGCCAGGTGTCCATGGAAGTCATCGCGACGAGCTGCTGGGCGAGCACGTCCAGGGGGTTCGCCGGGACCTTGAGGGACTCGATGCCGCCCGTGCGCATCCGCTCGGTGACGACCGCCGCCTGGACCAGGTCGCCGCGGTACTTGGGGAAGACCACACCGGTCGACACGGCCCCGACCTGGTGGCCCGCGCGGCCCACGCGCTGCAGCCCGGAGGCCACCGAGGGCGGGGACTCCACCTGGACGACCAGGTCGACGGCGCCCATGTCGATGCCGAGTTCCAGGCTGGAGGTGGCGACCACGGCGGGCAGACGGCCGGCTTTCAGGTCCTCCTCGACGAGCGCGCGCTGCTCCTTGGACACCGAGCCGTGGTGGGCGCGCGCGAGGACGGGCGGCGCGCCCTGCGCCGCACCCGAGCCGCCCATCAGCTCGGCCGGCGCGTGGTGCTCGTCCAGCGGTTCGCCGGTGGCCCGTTCGTAGGCGATCTCGTTGAGGCGGTTGCACAGGCGCTCGGCGAGCCGGCGGGAGTTCGCGAACACGATCGTGGAGCGGTGGGCCTGGACGAGATCGGCGATGCGCTCCTCGACGTGCGGCCAGATCGACGGGCGTTCCGCGCCCTCGGAGCCGTCGGCGACCGGGGAGCCGCCCAGCTCGCCCAGGTCCTCGACCGGGACCACCACGGACAGGTCGAACTCCTTGCCCGACTCGGGCTGGACGATCTCCACCTTGCGGCGCGGGGACAGATAGCGGGCCACCTCGTCGACCGGGCGGACCGTCGCCGAGAGGCCGATCCGGCGGGCCGGCGCCGGCAGGAGCTCGTCGAGGCGCTCCAGGGAGAGGGCGAGGTGGGCGCCGCGCTTGGTGCCGGCCACTGCGTGGACCTCGTCCAGGATGACCGTCTCCACGCCGGTCAGCGCGTCTCGCGTGGCCGACGTCAGCATCAAGAACAACGACTCCGGAGTGGTGATCAGGATGTCCGGCGGGCGGGTGGACAGCGCGCGGCGCTCGGCGGCGGGCGTGTCCCCGGAGCGGATGCCGACCTTGATCTCCGGCTCCGGCAGGCCCAGCCGCACCGACTCCTGGCGGATTCCGGTCAGCGGGCTGCGCAGATTGCGTTCGACGTCGACCGCGAGGGCCTTGAGCGGTGACACGTACAGGACGCGGCAGCGCTTTTTCGGATCGGCCGGCGGGGGCGTCGAGGCCAGCTGGTCCAGGGCCGCGAGGAACGCCGCCAGGGTCTTGCCGGACCCGGTCGGAGCCACCACCAGCACGTCCGAGCCCTCGCCGATGGCCTGCCACGCGCCCGCCTGGGCCGCGGTGGGCGCGGAGAAGGCACCCGTGAACCAGCCGCGGGTCGCGGGGGAGAAGCCGTCCATGGCTCGGTGTGCGTCGCTGACCATGCGTCCATCCTGCACCCGAGCACTGACAACGGCGCTGACCTGCGGCCCGTCCCGCCGCCCGGATCCCGTCGCGGGGCGGGCGGTCGCGCAGAATGGGGGTATGGCGGGTTCCGGAGAGATGGCGCGGCACTGGCGGTACGCGGAGTTGCCGGAGGTGGACCTGCTCCGTGCCCGATATGTCCGCAAGACGTTCGTCCGGCACACCCACGAGCACTTCGTCATCGCCGCCATCGCCGACGGGGTCGAGGTGTTCCACCACCGGGGGAGCGACCAGTACGCCGGGGCCGGCGCGCTCGCGCTGGTCAACCCCGACACCCCGCACACCGGGCGGGCCGGTGTGCCCGAGGGCTGGCGGTACGGGGCGGTGTATCCGTCACCGGAGGTGGTGGCGGCGATCGCGGCCGAGACGACCACGCTGAAGGGGGCACCGGGGTTCGTCAGCCCGGTGCTCGACGACCCGTACGCCGCGGCGCTGGTGCACCGGGTGCTGCGGGCCGCCGACGAGGGCGACGCACTGGCCGCCGACACGCTGCTGCGAGTGGCCGTGACCCGGCTGCTGCGGCTCAACGGCGGACCGGCGCCCCAGCGAGCGGTGCGCACGGCCGGAGGGCGGATCGCCGCACGCGCGCGTGCGGTACTGGAGGAGCGGATGACCGGCCCGCCCACCCTGGAGCACCTCGCGCAGGATCTCGGGACCAGCCCCTTCGCCCTGCTGAGGGCGTTCCGGGACGCCTACGGGATGCCGCCCCACACCTGGCTGACGGACGCCCGGGTCCGTCGGGCGCGGCGGCTGCTGGACACCGGCATCCCGCCCGCGGAGGCGGCCGTGGCCGTCGGGTTCACCGACCAGCCCCACCTCAACCGGCACTTCACGCGGATCGTGGGCGTGCCTCCGGGCGCGTACCAGCGCGGCCGCGAGGATGCTCGGCAGCACAGGGACGTACGCGAGCCCGAGGACGTACGCGAGCGCAAGAACGTACAAGACGTGCGGCGCCGGCTGCTCCTACCGTCCGACGGGTGGCAGAACAGACAGCTCGGACAGGACAAGTGGCCCGGACGGCGCGCGCGAGCACAGGACCCGGCGGGGGAGGCAGACCGGACGCCGCTGTCGTACGGGACGCCCTCGGCGTCGGCATCGCCGTCGGACTCTCCGGATTCGCCTTCGGGGTGACCTCGGCGGGCAGCGGGCTCACGGCATGGCAGACCTGTGCGCTCAGCCTGCTGGTGTTCACCGGCGCGTCCCAGTTCGCGCTCGTCGGTGCGCTGGCGGCCGGCGGCAACCCCTTCACGGCGGCCGCGGGCGCCTTCTTCCTCGGCGTGCGCAACGCCTTCTACGGCCTGCGGCTGTCGCAGGTGCTGGCCCTTCCGCGCGCGGTGCGCCCGTTCGCCGCACAGTGGGTGATCGACGAGACGACCGCCGTCTCGCTGGCGCAGCGCGACCGGCGCGGGGCGCGCCTCGGGTTCGCCGTCACCGGCATCAGCCTCTACGTGCTGTGGAACCTCACCACACTGCTGGGCGCCCTGGGCGCCGAGGCCATCGGCGACACGGACGCGTGGGGGCTCGACGCGGCCGGTCCCGCCGTCTTCCTGGCGCTGCTCGCGCCGATGCTGAAGACCGCCACCGAGCGCTTCACCGCCGCTCTCGCGGTCGTGCTGGGGCTCGGCCTGCTGCCCCTGCTGCCCGCCGGAGTGCCCGTCCTGGTGGCCGCGCTCGCCGCGCCGGTCGCCCTGTGGGCCGAGGGCCGCCGCGGCGCGCCGCAGGGCCGTGACACGTCGGAGCGCGCCGCCGCTGAGCGCGACGCGGAGGGGGAGCGGTGAACGTCTGGATCGCCATCGGGGTGACCGCCGTCGCCTGTTACGCCGTCAAGCTCGCCGGGCTGCTCGTCCCGGCGGGCGCTCTGGAACGGCCCCTGGTCCGGAGGCTCGCCGCACTGCTCCCGGTCGCTCTCCTGGCCGCCCTCACAGCCCAGCAGACCTTCGCCGACGGGCAGGCGCTCGTGCTCGACGCGAGGGCGGCGGGGCTCGCCGCGGCCGCCGTGGCGCTCGTCCTGCGCGCACCGTTCCTGCTGGTCGTCGCGGCGGCCGTGGCGGTGACGGCGGGGGTCCGGGCACTGGGCGGCTGAGCGGTCGCCGGGGTCGCCGGCGGCCGCGCGAGGTGATCGTGCGCGTGTGGTGATCCGTGCGTCCGGATGCCGGCCGATCGTCCGCCTGTCAGTCGATCGTGCGGCCGTGCGCCCGCAGCGTGTGCAGGGCGTCGATCGTCACCATGGGGCGGGCCTCCAGGGCGGTGCCCGGCGCCCACGCGCGCCAGCGGATCGGCCAGCCGCCGTCCTCCCGCTGGTCGCCGGCGAGGAAGTCCAGGGAGCGGGCCATCTCGTCGTCGGTGAACCACGCGCGCGCGAGGGAGCCCGGCGTACGGGCGTAGTCGTGAGGGAAGTGGTGCTCGCCGGGGGCGTAGCCGGGCGCCACCGGGTAGGCGTCCGCGCGGTCCGGGTCCAGCACGGCGAGCCGACGTTCGCGGACCAGGCGGCCCAGCCGGTCCGCAGCCGCCTCGGCGCGCGGCCGGTCGGGGGCGGAATCCAGGAAGGCCACGGCCGCCTCGATCCCGTAGGGGTGGGACGTCTCCAGGGAGTCCACCGCGTGCCAGCAGAAGTCCGTGGCTCTGAAGAGCCATGCGTGCCACACCTCGTTGCGGTGCAGCAGGCCCACCACCGGGCCGGTGGCCAGGAGTGCGCTGGGCGGGTCGTCCACGATCGGGACGAACGGGGCGGCGGGATACCCGCGCTGACTGGGGTGGACCGCGGGCAGGGCCCCGTCGGGGGTCGACACGGCGGTGAGATAGCGGCACACGTGTTCCACGCGCCGGCCGTCGCAGCGCCCGAGACGGTCCAGGACGCGCAGCGCCCGCGCGGTGTGCAGGGGCTGGCTGACGGGGCCGCGCAGATCGGGTTCGAGCGCGTGGCCGTAACCGCCGTCCTCGTTGCGGTAGGCGTCGAGCGCGGTCTCCACGGGATCGGCGCCGCCGTGCAGGAAGTGGTAGGCGAAGAGGCGCTGTTCGAGCACGCGCGCGGTGAGCCAGACGAAGTGCTCGGCGCGGGAGAGCGGGGAGCGCGCCTGGGTCGTCGGGGGGAGTGGGGATGCTCCGGAGTCGGCCATGGATCAGACCGTAGGCCGCGAAGCGGTCCCGGCAGGCGGTCCCGGCCGGGGCCACCCCCGCGCGCGGGACACGGATGTCATGCGGTTGACGGTCTTCCGGCAGCGGATGGCCTCGGGCGGATCTGGCGATACCCGATCGTGACCGCGCCGGGCACCATCGGCGTCGGGGACGTCGTCGCCGTGATCCCACCCCTGATGCGGCGCCGGCCGCGCCGGCCAGACGAGAGGAGTGAAACCGGCCCGTGAGAACCGTCCCGGCTGCACGGAGAGCTGTGTCTTCGCCCGACCGACCGCGGGTGCTACTCGGTGTGCAGCGCGGTGGCCGTCAGGGTCCTGGCTGCCCAGCCCGCCGGGACCAGCGCACCCAGCACGGCGAGCACGACGCCGCCGAGTCCCGGCATGAGCAGCCGAGCCGGCCCGTACACATCGAGCACGGACGACGGCATGGTGGTGCCCACGGCGCGTGCCATCACCGGCATGACGAATCCGTGCAGGACGTATCCCACAGGCACGCCCAGCAGCCCGCCGAGTGCACCGATCGCCGTCACCGAGGCGAGCACGAGGCTGACGGTCTGCCGGGGCGTCATCCCGATCGCCTTGCAGACGCCCAGGTCGTGAACGCGTTCCCGGGTGTCGAGGATGACGGAGTTGAGCACGCCGAGGCCCGCCACGGCGACCAGCATGAGGGTGAGCAGCACTGCCATCGCTTTCATGATGAGGATGACCCCCTCCTGCTCGTCCGGGGGGATGGTCGTGGCGTCGCCCCCCAGTGGCCGCACCACCGACGCGAGCTTGCGGGCGTAGTCGTCCGCCGAGACATCGGCCAGCACCTTGACGAGGAACGTGCTGGGCGCGGCCGCCGGGAAGTCCGACATGGTCGCGTGGATCTCCAGTTGGTTGCCCGAAGTGTCGAAGGACTCGCCCACGATCTTCAGGTCGGCGCTCTGCTGCTCGTAGGTCACCCGCACGGTGTCGCCGATCTTGGTGCTGGTCCGCTCCAGGAAGCGGGAGGGCACGACGACCTGCCCCTTGCCGGTGAGCCAGTGTCCCGAGAGCATCTCGTAGCTGCCGTCGCGGGAATCGCCTTCGTAGAGGCGGGCCTGAACCGACCCGGAGACGCCGGCCACGACGACCTCGGTCTGGAGCTTGCCGTAGTACGAGTCCAGGCCCGCTTGGGACGTGATGGCGGATCTCACCTTCGCCGGGTCAGCGGGCTTGGCTTTGGACGGGTCCGGCCGGCCGTCGGCCACGGGAGGCGGGCTCGCCTCGCCGCCTGCGGGGGGAGGCGGCGGGGGAGCAAGGGTGTTCATCTTGACCGTCGTCACCGTGACCGAGGCACGGCTCTCGGGATCCTGCGACGCGCTGATCGCGCCCAGCGACGAGGTCAGCCCCACCGCGAAGGTCACCGCGATGGTGCCGAACGCCACCGCGAGCAGCATCGCGAGGGCGCGGACCGGATGAGTGAAGGGGGTTGCGAGACCGTAGGTCACCGGTCGTGGCAACGGCAGCCGGCCCAGCGCCCGGTGGGCCCGCTGCCCGCGCCCCCTGCGCGGCGCCCGGCCGACCGCGATGGCTTCGACCGTGTGCAGCTTTCCGGCTCGCCGTGCGGGAATCAGAGCCGCGAGCCCCACGACGAGCAGGGCGGCGGCCGGCACCGTGACGTCCACCCACCAGGTCACCGCGAGCGAGACGGTGCCGTACACCGACTGCGTATCCGCCAGCATCGGCACGGCCAGGAGGTTGCCCAGCAGGACGCCCAGAACGATGCCGACGACGGCCGGGATCATCGCCTGGGCCACGTAGGCGCGGACGACCTCGCGCGGAGTGAAGCCGATGGCCTTGAGGATGCCGATCCTGCGCAGACCGGTGCCGACCGCACCGCTGATGACGCTGCTCACGGTGATCACCGACATCACGATGCCGAGCACACCGAACGCCATCACGAACGGAACGGTCGCCGCCGCAGCCTGATCGGCGGCGCGCTTGGTGTCCAGCCAGGACTGCGTACCGAGCAGCGCTCCGGAGCCCGTGGCGGAGGCGAGGACCGCCCGGTGGGCGAGGAGCTGCGCCATGGTGTCCGCGGAGTCGAAGCGGTAGAGCATCTGCCGCATGACGGGGTGCCCCTGCGACGCCACCGCGTCAACCTGCGCCGGCGTCGCCCAGGAGTCGGCGGTCTTGCTGGCCGACAGGGCGAAGCCGACCACCTTGAAGGCCGGGGAGTTCGTGGCGTCCGACGTCCTGAGGGTGGAGCCGATCTCGACGCCTGGCCCTTCGAAGGACGTGTTGAGCACGATCTCGCCCGGCCTCTGCACCCACTGACCGGACTTCAGCTCCACCCGGTCCACGGCGTCGTCCGTACCGGACCGCCCGACAAGGGTAAGAGTCGGAAGCCGGAAGCCCGTCTGATCCACCGGGCGGAACGCCGTGGAGGAGTACGGCCCCGCGCTCGCGGTGACGCCGTCCAGCCTCCCCGTCTCCGCCAGCTTCGCCGTGCTCACCCTGGCCGGATCGAACTGCGCGGTGATGTGGGCGCCTCGCTGCTTGTGGAAGGCATGGTCGAAGGGCGCGGCCGCGGCCACCATCAGCGACCCGGCAACCACGGCCGAAGCCACGGCCATCATCGTGGCGATGGCGATCACCACGGACTGCACACGCCGCCGGCTCACCCCGCAGCGAACGACCCGGCTCAGCGCGCCGTTACCGAACACGCTCATCGGACGGCCTTCGCATACGTGTCGCGGGCGAGGCGACCGTCCACGAGGTGGATGGCGCGGCTCGCGATCGCCTCCGCCAGTGACAGGTCGTGTGTCACCAGCACGATGGTCTGGCCCCCGCGGTGCAGGTCCATCAGCAGGTCGCGGACGTCGTGGCCCGACGCGGTGTCGAGCGCACCGGTCGGCTCGTCGGCGAGCAGCAGCTCGGGCCGGTTGATCAGCGCCCTGGCTACACCGACTCGCTGGCGTTCGCCTCCGGACAGCCGGCCCGGGTAGGCGCGGGCATGCTTCTGAATGCCGAGCATCTCCATGAGTTCGCCTGCGCGGGACGCGGTTTCGCGACGGCTGGTGCCGGTCAGCTGTGCCGGGAGTTGGATGTTGTCGGCGACGGTGAGGTCGTCGAGGAGGTTGAAGAACTGAAAGGCCATGCCGATGTGCGCGCGCCGGAACCTGGCGAGGGCGTGCTCGCTCAGCTGGTCGATCCGTCGGCCCGTCACGATCACAGCGCCGTCCGTCGGCTTGTCCAAGCCGGCGACGAGGTTCAGCAGCGTGGACTTGCCGCTGCCGGAAGGACCTGTCACAGCGAGGGCCTCGCCCCTGGCGACGCTCAGTGAGAGCGGTCCGAGCGCGGTCGCGCCGGCGCTGTCGTAGCGCTTGGCCACGCCCTCCAGTTCGATCACTTGGTTCATGGGAGAGGCCCGTCCTTACGGTCGCGAGAGGCGCGTGCTGTTGCCGGCCCTGTGAACCTAGGGGGCGGTAACGGCGGTGCGCGTCGGCCGCGGAACCGATACCCGCCCGTTCCTTCGGACGATCCGGTCGCGGACTCCTCCTTGAGGATGAGGACCCGAGGAGGGGGCCGTGGTCAGTCGGACGGACGTGGGACGAGTGCAGAACCCAGCACAATGTGCGGATGGAGACGGATGACTGGCGCGGCCGGCAGCGACAGCTCGTGGACGCGTTACGCCCCGAGGCGAAGGCCACGCCGTCCGGGCGAGCAGCGCGCGCCGATGTGGTGCTGGCGATCGTCCTGAGTGCCGTCGCTGTGTTCGTCGCGGTGCGCTATCCCGGGAACGGACCGGTGTCCATCGACCCGCCCAAGATCGACGTCGGCACCGGCATCCCGGCCCCGCCGCCGCCCGGCCCCGATCAGGCGCCTGTGGAGGAAGGCCTTTCTCCTGTGCCCTGGGCCCTGGTCCTCATGTCGACGCTGCCGCTCGCCCTGCGGCGCCGCTACCCGCTGGCCGTCTTCATAACAGTGCTGGGCGCAAGCCTGGCCATCGGCAGCTCGGCCTCTTGGATCACCATCCTGGCCTGTGTCATCGCCGCTTACAGCGCCGTCGTCCACAGCCGATACCGGATCTTGTCGATCGCCATACTGGTGATCGCCGCCGTGTTGTCCGGTTTCGCCTTCCGGAATGCGGAGCCAGTGGTCCCGGGATGGTCCAGCCCGGGTTTCGTGCTGCTGGTGGCCGGGATGCTGGCCAGCCTCGTTCGTTTCCTGCACCTGCGTCTGGCGTCCAGCAGGCTCCGGGTGGCCGAACTGCAGGAGGCTCAGGAGCAGGCCGCGCGCCGGGCCGTCGAGGAGGAACGTTCCCGTATCGCTGCCGAGCTGCATGACGTCGTCACTCACAATGTGAGCGTGATGGTGATCCAGGCGGGCGCGGCACGCAAGGTGATGGACGTGATGCCGGAGCAGTCCAAGGAGGCTTTGCTGGCCGTCGAGGCGGGAGGCCGGGCCGCCATGGCAGAACTCCGGCACGTGATGGGCCTGTTGGCAGCCGCCGATCAGGACGAGCCCGACGGCCTGGAGCCCCAACCCGGGCTCGCGCAGCTCGACGCGCTGGTCGCGCGGGTACGCGCTGCCGGGACGCCCGTGAGCGTCGAGCTGTCGCTGCCGCCGGAACCGCTGCCGCCGGGCGTGGACCTCGCGGCGTACCGCGTCGTGCAGGAGGCGCTGACCAACACCGTCAAACACGCACGCGGCGCGGAGGCGACGCTTTCCATCGGTTACACCGACACCGGTCTGCAGATCGAGGTCACGGACACGGGCGGCGAGAAGGGCTTCTCGCCAGCGGAGAGCAACGGCCGTGGCCACCTGGGTCTGCGTGAGCGGCTGGCCGTCTACAAAGGCCGGCTGACGGTCGGACCGACAGACGCCGGCGGCTACAGGGTCACGGCCCGTATCCCGCGGAACGCGGCATGACGGCGGCCACACCGCTGCGCGTGGTCATCGCGGACGACCAGGCCCTCGTGCGCACCGGCTTCAAGATGATTCTGGCCGCGGACGGCATCCAGGTGGCCGCTGAGGCGGCTGATGGGGCCGAGGCCGTCGCAGCAGTCCGTCGCACGCGGCCCGACGTCGTTCTCATGGACATCCGGATGCCGCAGATGGACGGCATCGAGGCCACCCGGCGCATCCTGGGCAGTGAGGGTCTGCAGGGGACCAGGGTCATCATCCTCACGACATACGACCTCGACCACTATGTCTACGCAGCCCTCACGTCCGGTGCCAGCGGATTCCTGCTCAAGGACGTCTCCCCGGAGCACCTGGTGGCCGCGCTGCGTCTGGCGCAGTCCGGCGATGCTCTCCTCGCACCCACGATCACCCGCCGCCTGATCGAACGCTTCGCCAAGCACGACGAACCACAGGCCATCGCCCCTCACCGTGATCTGTCCACCCTGACCCCGCGTGAACTGGAGGTGCTCCGTCTGCTCGCCACGGGCCTCAGCAACGCCGAACTCGCCTCCCGTCTCCATCTCAGCCAGACCACGATCAAGAGCCACGTCGGCCGCGTCCTGTCGAAGCTGGATCTGCGCGATCGGGTCCAGGCCGTTGTCTTCGCCTACGAAACGGGACTGATCGCCCCGGGAGGCGACGCCTCGAAGGTGAACGGGTGAGGGCTTTACTCTGCGTACATACACGCATTTCATGCCCGACGCCGGCACGCGAGGTCGCGCCGCCATGGATGCTTGGTTCGGTGGGGAGGCGACTCCCCGGACACCCCCTGACGGGGTGCGGAGGCGCGAAGAGTGGGAAACATGCAGGTCATGGCAGGTGCGGAGCGCAAATCATGCGGTTGACGGTCTTCTGGCAGCGGATGGACGAGCACTTCGGCGCGGGGTACGCCGACACCTTCGCGCGCGATCACGTGATGACGGAGCTCGGCGGGCGCACCGTGCACGAGGCGCTGGCGGCCGGCTGGGACGCCAAGGCCGTGTGGCGCGTGGTGTGCACGGTGATGAACGTGCCGCAGGAGAAGCGCTGATCCCTGCCGGCCGTGCCGGTTGCGCCGAATCCGAGGTGAAGATCGCACCGGGGTCCCCGGTTGTCGGTGCCGTGGGCGAGACTTGAGCCGTGGCACCCACTGACGAGAACGGGCAGGTCGCCCCACCCGCGACCCTGTCGGACACCACGCCGCCCGCCGGGCCTGGGCCCGGCGCCGGCACCGACACCGCGCCGGGCGCGCGCATGCCGCGCTGGCTCCCGCGTGCGATGGTGCTCGCGCTCGCCCTGGTCGCCCTGTTCCAGTTGGGAACCTGGGCCTTCCACCAGCTCATCGGCCTGCTGATCAACATCCTCATCGCGTTCTTCCTGGCCCTCGCCATGGAACCGGCGGTGAGCCGGATGGCCGCCCGCGGCGTCCGCCGGGGCCTCGCGGCCTTCCTGGTCTTCCTCGGCCTGCTGGTCGCGTTCGCGGGCTTCTTCACGCTGCTCGGCTCGATGCTCGCCGGGCAGATCATCAAGATGATCGAGGACTTCCCGGACTACCTGGACTCCGTGATCAGCTGGATCAACACCACGTTCCACACCGAACTGCGGCGCGTGGACATCCAGGAGGGCCTGCTCCACTCCGAGTGGCTGCGGAAGTACGCCCAGAACAGCGCCGCCGGCGTCCTGGACGTCTCCACCCAGGTCCTCGGCGGTCTCTTCCAGCTGCTGACGATCGCGCTGTTCTCGTTCTACTTCGCCGCCGACGGGCCCCGGCTGCGGCGCGCCCTGTGCTCGGTGCTGCCGCCCGCCCGGCAGACGGAGGTGCTGCGCGCGTGGGAGATCGCCGTCGACAAGACCGGCGGCTACCTGTACTCACGCGGGCTGATGGCGCTGATCTCGGGCATCGCGCACTACATCCTCCTGGAGGCCCTGGGCATCCCGTACGCGCCCGTGCTCGCGGTGTGGGTGGGCGTGGTCTCCCAGTTCATCCCCACCATCGGCACGTATCTCGCGGGCGCGCTGCCCATGCTGATCGCCTTCACGGTCGACCCCTGGTACGCGCTGTGGGTGCTGGTGTTCGTCGTGGTCTACCAGCAGTTCGAGAACTACATGCTGCAACCCAAGCTGACGTCGAAGACCGTCGACATCCACCCCGCCGTCGCCTTCGGCTCGGTCATCGCCGGCACCGCGCTTCTCGGCGCGGTCGGAGCGCTGATCTCCATCCCGGCCGTCGCCACGCTCCAGGCCTTCCTGGGCGCCTATGTGAAGCGGTACGACGTGACGGACGACCCGCGTGTCCACGGGCACCGCCGCCGGGGCGAAGGGCCGGGGCTGCTCGACCGGGCGCGGAAGGCGTGGGCGGCGACGAGGGAACGCGCGGGCCGCCGGAGGGAACGGTCCGGCTGACCGCGGCGGGGGAGGCCGACGGGGGCGAGAGCCTCCCGAGGCGGCCGGGCGCCGGGGGCGTCGGGTCATGGGGCGCGCTTGACACGAAAATCGAACATCTATTCTGATGGAGGCTCCGGCAAGCCTCTCGACGGGGACTTCGTCCCGGTTCAAGGGGATAAGTGCCCGAGTTATCCACAGGCCGGACCAGTGTCGGGGCGCATTGTCAGTGGCAGGCGTTAGCGTCTTTGACGTGAAGCGATCGACTCAAGCAAACCGGGTGGAACCCATGGCAGGAACCGACCGCGAGAAGGCCCTGGACGCCGCTCTCGCACAGATTGAACGGCAATTCGGCAAGGGCGCGGTCATGCGCATGGGCGAGCGGTCGATGGAGCCCATCGAGGTCATCTCGACCGGTTCGACCGCCCTCGACGTGGCTCTCGGCGTCGGCGGCCTGCCGCGCGGCCGCGTCGTGGAGATCTACGGACCGGAGTCCTCCGGTAAGACCACGCTGACCCTGCACGCCGTCGCCAACGCCCAGAAGGCCGGCGGCCAGGTCGCCTTCGTGGACGCGGAGCACGCCCTCGACCCCGAGTACGCGAAGAAGCTCGGCGTCGACATCGACAACCTGATCCTCTCGCAGCCCGACAACGGCGAGCAGGCCCTGGAGATCGTGGACATGCTGGTCCGCTCCGGCGCCCTCGACCTCATCGTCATCGACTCCGTCGCCGCGCTCGTCCCGCGCGCGGAGATCGAGGGCGAGATGGGCGACAGCCATGTCGGTCTGCAGGCCCGCCTGATGAGCCAGGCCCTGCGGAAGATCACCAGCGCGCTCAACCAGTCCAAGACCACCGCCATCTTCATCAACCAGCTCCGCGAGAAGATCGGCGTCATGTTCGGCTCGCCGGAGACCACGACCGGTGGCCGGGCGCTGAAGTTCTACGCCTCGGTGCGCATCGACATCCGCCGCATCGAGACCCTGAAGGACGGCACCGAGGCGGTCGGCAACCGCACCCGCTGCAAGGTCGTCAAGAACAAGGTCGCGCCGCCCTTCAAGCAGGCCGAGTTCGA
Source organism: Streptomyces sp. NPDC088254 (assembly GCF_044740925.1). Taxonomy (NCBI): domain Bacteria; kingdom Bacillati; phylum Actinomycetota; class Actinomycetes; order Kitasatosporales; family Streptomycetaceae; genus Streptomyces; species Streptomyces sp. NPDC088254. Next base: position 36,647 of record NZ_JBIURQ010000007.1, read on the forward strand.
CATCCTCTACGGCCAGGGCATCAGCCGCGAGGGCGGTCTGATCGACATGGGCGTGGAGCACGGGTTCGTCCGCAAGGCCGGCGCCTGGTACACGTACGAGGGCGACCAGCTGGGCCAGGGCAAGGAGAACGCCCGCAACTTCCTGAAGGACAACCCCGACCTCGCCAACGAGATCGAGAAGAAGATCAAGGAGAAGCTGGGCGTCGGCGTGCGCCCGCAGGATCCCGCCGCCGAGCCGGGCGCGGACACCGCGGCCGCCACGGGCGCGCCGGCGGACGACGCCGCCAAGGCCGTCACCGCTCCCACAGCCAAAACCACCCGGAACAAGGCCGCGGCTGCCAAGAGCTGATCCGTGACACGACGAACGGACTGGGCCGAGAGCGACGCGCACCCCGGCGGATCCGCCGGGGTCGGACCCGCCGGGGTCGGTGAGACCTGGCCGGACGGCGGTTCATGGGACGGCCCGCACGGGGGCGGGCGCGAGGACGGCGAGGGCCGTTCCTTCGACGGCCGCCGAGCGGGGGGTGGCGACGAGGGCGGTTCCCGTCCGCGCGGCGGGCGCGGACGCCGTCGGCGCGGCTTCGGGGAACCGTCCGCCGAGGACGAAGGCGCTCCCTCCTCGTCGAGGGCCGAGCGGGAGGCGTCTTCAGGGGACCCGGCTGAGCGGGCGCGGGCGATCTGCCTGCGCCTGCTCACCGGGACCCCGCGCACGCGCAAGCAACTCGCCGACGCCCTGCGCAAGCGGGAGATCCCGGACGACGTGGCCGAGGAGGTGCTGTCGCGGTTCGAGGAGGTCAGACTGATCGACGACAGCGCCTTCGCGGCCGCCTGGGTGGAGTCCCGCCATCACGGCCGGGGGCTGGCCCGGCGGGCGCTCGCGCAGGAACTGCGCACCAAGGGCGTCGACCCCGCACTGATCGACGAGGCCGTCGCCCAGCTCGACACCGAGCAGGAGGAGACGACCGCGCGCGAACTCGTCGACCGCAAACTGCGGGCCACCCGCGGCCTCGACCGCGACAAACGGATCCGCCGCCTGGCCGGGATGCTCGCGCGCAAGGGCTACTCGCAGGGGATGGCCCTGCGCGTGGTCCGGCAGGCGCTCGAGGAGGAGGGGGAGGACACGGAGTTCCTGGGCGAGGACGGGGAGTTCTGACGAGAGTCCCACGCGGGGCGGCCTCGTAGCCATGCCGTCGAACTCGCCGACGCGGGTGGCCGTTCGCCCGGCGCGCCTACTGCCAGTCCTCCGGGCGCTCCACCTGCTCCAGGTGCAGCACCTGGCCGGTGCGGCTGTAGCGGCGGATGCGGGGGAGCGGCGGGTAGTAGGCGTGGACGGAGACCGCGTGCTCGTCGGCCGAGGCGTTGAGCACCTCATGGACGTGGTGGCGTCCGAAGGCGCGGCCCTGGCCCGCTCCGAGCCGGCGCTCGCGGTCCACGCCCTCGGACAGCTCCAGGCTCTGCCAGCCGTCCGTGGGCAGCCGCACGGCCAGCGCGTGTTCCCGCAGCTCGCCGCGAGCGGTGAGGAACGCGCCCACCGAGTCGGCGTGGTCGTGCCAGCCGGTGCCGGTGCCGGGCGGCCAGCCGATCAGCCAGGCCTCACTGCCACCGGGCCCCTCCAGGCGCACCCAGGTGCGGCCTTCGGGATCGAGGGGGAGTGAGGCGATCAGCTCGGCGTCGGCGGCCGTCCTGCGGACGAAGTCGAGGAGTTCCGCCTGCGTCGGCCCGGTTCCCGCGCCGGCGGTGGACGCGGAAGACGAGACGGAGGCGGACACGGCGGAAGACAGCGGGGTGGAGGAGACAGCGGGAGACAGAGAGGCAGACACGAGTACCGTCCTGAAAGCGTTCGCGGACGGCGCGCGGCAGCGCGGGAGCGCTCGACGGCGCGCGCCGGTGAAGAAGGGGATGCGAAGTCAGCAGGACGGGCGACACACGCAGCCCGCATAGCGGACGAAGTCCATATGGACCCTCCGCCACAGGCGCACATCGGTGTCGGTCACGAGTCGGAGTAGAGCACGCCGGTGCACACCGGTCAACTCACTGTCACGATGTGGACCCCAGGGTGACGGTGAGTGCCCTCACTTCGCTCCCGCCCTCACTTCGCTCCCGCCCCCGCCTCGCTCCGAGCCTCCGCTTCCCCCTGCCCCGTCGTCTCCGCGCCGACCGCCCCGCCCACGGCCGCCTCCGCGGCCGCGTGCAGGTCGGCGGGGCGGACCCCGCTCAGCGCGGTGACCAGGTGCCCGTCGGGGCGGACCAGCAGCACGGTGTGCGCGGCCGCCCCCGGGTAGCTCTCGGCCACCAGCAGTTCGGCCGGGCTCGGCAGAGCCGTCACCGCAGCGGCGAGACGGGGCATGACGCCCGCGCCCACCCAGTGCTTGCGTTCCCAGACGCCCGTGCCCGGCGCGACCAGTACCACGAGCAGGGCGCCACGCCCGAGCCGGTCCCGCAGCCGTACGAAGGAACCGTCCTCCGCGGTCACCCGCACGTCCTCGACCGGTGACCCCGCCGGAGTGTCCACCGGCGTCTCGCCCTCCAGCCGGCGGGGCGAGAGCGGGGAGTCGGCGTACGTGCCCGGAGCGCCCAGCGCGCCGCGCCCCACGTGGCCTTCCGTGAGCAGTGCCTCGTGACCCCGCGCCGCGCCCGGCACGTACGCCCTTATGCCCTTGCCGCCACGCAGCAGCGGCAGCGCCTGGTCGGCGGCGCGCAGCCGGGCGGCGACCACCGCCCGCCGCTCCGTCTGGTAGCTGTCGAGCAGTGCCTCGCGCGGCCCGTGGTGCCAGGCCAGCGCCAGCTTCCAGGCGAGGTTGTCGGCGTCGCGCAGCCCCTCGTCCAGGCCCTGGGCGCCCAGCGCGCCGAGCAGGCGCGCCGCGTCCCCGGCGAGGAAGACCCGTCCCGCGCGCCAGCGGCGCGCCAGCCGGTGGTGGACGGTGTGGACGCCGGTGTCGAGCAGTTCGTAGGCCGGGGTCGAGCCGCCGCTCCAGCCCGCCAGGGTCTCGCGGACCCGCGCCACCAGCAGTTCGGGTGTGACGAGGTCGTTGCCGGGCGGCAGCAGCCAGTCCAGCCGCCAGACGCCGTCCGGCAGCGGACGTCCGAGGATCTCTCCGGCGGAGGGGCCCGACGTGCGCCACGGCGGAGCCCGGTGCAGCAGCGCCTCATCTCCCCACGGCAGTTCGGTGCGCAGCGCGGCGACGGCGTGCCGCTCGACCGCCGTGCGCCCGGGGAAGCGGATGTCCTGGAGCTTGCGGACCGTGGAGCGGGGGCCGTCGCAGCCGACCAGGTAGCTGCCGCGCCACCAGGTGCCGCCCGGACCGCGGGTGTGGGCGCTGACCCCGGAGGGCTCCTGCTCGACGGTGTCGAGGCGGCTGTCCACGGCGATCCGCACCAGTGGTTCGTCCGCGAGGGCCGTGCGCAGGACGCCTGTCAGCACGTGCTGGGCCAGGTGCAGGGGGGCCGGCTCCCCGTCGCCGAAGACGATCTCGCGCGTCACCTGCTTGCGCCGCATCGCCCGCCATCCGGACCAGCGGACGCCGGCCCCCGCAAGGGACACGCCGGTGAGCCGCTCCACCAGGGCGGTGGTGTCCTCGCGCAGCACAACCGTGCGCGCCAGCCGCGGCTCATCCTTGCCGGGGCCCTCGTCCAGGACGATCGACGGCACCTCCTGACGCGCCAGCGCCAGGGCCAGCGTGAGCCCGACCGGCCCCGCTCCGACGATGATCACCGGGTCCACGGTGCGATGCCCCCTGCCTGCGACGGTGTCCTCGGGGACGTAAGCGAACAAGAGGTAGGAGCAGGGTGCACGATCACAGAACGTATGCAACCTATTGCCGGTTCCCGCGTCAAGCGAAGGAGGCAGCGGCGCGCACGCCACTGCCTCCATAGGGCCCAGAGGGCCGCACAGGTCACACGGAGTGAGCCGGCGTCAGCCGCCGCCGCCCGCGCCCGTGCCCGCGTCGCCCGGGACCGCGGCCGGGTTGTCCTCGACGTCGTCCGCGGCCAGCACCGCGCCCGTGCCCCGCTTGCTCTGCCGCAGCCGCCCCTCCAGCCAGGAGGCGAAGGAGGTCAGCAGCCAGTTCAGCACGATGTAGATGATCGCGACCACGATGAAGCTGGGCACCACGTTGGCGTAGTTGGCCGCCAGCGTGCTGCGCGCGCTGAGCAGCTCGGTGAAGCCGAGCATCACGCCGCCCAGCGCGGTGTCCTTCACGATGACGACCAGCTGGCTGACGATGGCCGGCAGCATCGCGGTGACGGCCTGCGGCAGCAGGATGCTGCTCATCGTCTGCCCCTTGCGCAGACCGACGGCGTACGCGGCCTCCGTCTGCCCGCGGGGCAGGGCGAGGATGCCGGCCCGCACGATCTCGGCGAGGACCGAGGCGTTGTAGAGCACCAGGCCGGTGACGACCGCGTACAGGGGCCGGTCCTCGCTGCTGACGTTCGTCGAGCGGACGAAGAACTCGTTGGCGAACAGCATCAGCAGCAGCACCGGGATGGCGCGGAAGAACTCGACCACCGCGCCGGCCGGGACGCTCACCCAGCGGTGGTCGGACATCCTGGCGATGCCGAAGAACGCGCCCAGCGGGAGGGCGATGACCATGGCGAGGGCCGCGGCCTTAAGGGTGTCGGCGAGGCCGGGCAGCAGGTACGTCGTCCACGCCTCGGAGGTGGTGAACGGCTCCCACAGCGCCCATTCGAGTTGCTTCTTGTCGTCCATCTTCGTCCAGACCCACCACAGGGCCACCGCGAGCAGGGCGACGAAGAGAACGGAGAGGATGACGTTGCGCTGTTTGGCGCGGGGGCCGGGGGAGTCGTAAAGGACGGAACTCATCGCTTCACCGCCAGTCGCTTGCCGAGCCAGCCGAGCAGCAGGCCGGTGGGAAGGGTCAGGACCACGAAGCCGAACGCGAAGACCGCGCCGATGGCCAGGGTCTGGGCCTCGTTCTCGATCATCTCCTTCATCAGGAACGCCGCCTCGGGCACGCTGATCGCGGCCGCCACGGTGGTGTTCTTGGTGAGGGCGATCAGAACGTTGGTCAGCGGGCCGATGACCGCGCGGAACGCCTGCGGCAGCACGACGAGCGTGAGCGTCTGGCTGAAGCCCAGCCCGATCGCGCGCGCCGCCTCGGCCTGCCCGAGGGGCACAGTGTTGATGCCGGAGCGGATCGCCTCGCAGACGAACGCCGCGGTGTAGGCGATCAGTCCGAGCACCGCGAGCCGGAAGCCCTGGAGCTCGAAGTTGTTCGCGGCGCCCATCGTCATACCGAAGATGTCGGCGAGGCCGAGCGAGGTGAAGACGATGATGACGGTCAGAGGGATGTTCCGGACGATGTGGACGTAGGCGGTGCCGAACCCGCGCATCATCGGTACGGGGCTGACCCGCATGGCGGCCAGCAGGGTGCCCCAGACCAGGGAGCCGACGGCGGAGAAGACGGTCAGTTTGACCGTCACCCAGAACGCCCCGAGGACGTCATAGCCTTCAAGAAAGTCGAACACGATCTCCCGCGCTTCCGGGTGGGTGGCGTACGTGGAGGGCGTGGCGGGCCGCCCGCCGTGATCGCGACGGCGGGCGGCCCGCCCGCGGAACCCCACGTCGGGCGCGGGATTCCTGAGGCGGCGGGCGCCGGGTTACTTGACGATGACGCCGATCTTCGGGGCGGGCTCGTTCTTGTAGCTGGCCGGGCCGAAGTTCTCGTCGACGGCCTTCTGCCACGACTTGTCGTCGACCATCTTCTTCAGCGCGGCGTTGATCTTGTCGACCGTCGCCTTGTCGCCCTTCTTCACGCCGACGCCGTAGTTCTCGTTGCTGAGCTTCTCGCCCACCAGCTTGAACTTGCCCTTGAACTTGTCCTGCGCGGCGTAGCCCGCGAGGATCGAGTCGTCGGTGGTCACCGCGTCGACCGAACCGCTCTGGAGGGCGGCGAGGCACTCCGAGTAGCCCGGGTTCTGCCGCAGGTTGGCGCTGGGGGCGATCTTGTCCTTGATGTTCTGCGCCGAGGTCGATCCGGTGACCGAGCACAGGTTCTTGCCGTTGAGGTCCGCGCCCTTGGCGATCTTGGAGTCGGACTTGACCAGCAGATCCTGGTGGGCCAGCAGGTAGGGGCCGGCGAAGTCGACCTTGGCCTTGCGCTTGTCGTTGATCGAGTACGAGGCCACGATGAACTTCACGTCGCCCCGCGAGAGGGCGTTCTCGCGGTCGGCGCTCTTGGTCTCGACGAACTCGATCTGCTTCGGCTCGTAGCCGAGCTCCTTGGCCACGTAGGTCGCCACGTCCACGTCGAAGCCGGAGAAGGAGCCGTTCGGCTCCTTCAGGCCGATGCCGGGCTGGTCGTACTTGATGCCGATCTTGACCTTGTCGCCACCGGACCCTGAGTCCTTGTCGCCGCCGCACGCGGTGGCGCTCAGGGTGAGGGCGAGGACGGCGGCCGAGGCGGCGGTGACCTTGCGAAGCTTCATTATGAACTTCCTTTGGATGATGCCTTCGCGAGACGAAGGAATGCGGGCCGTCGAAAGGCGGATGACGAGGGTCTGTGATCCGGGCCGGGTGACGTGGACCGGTGTTCCAGGTGCTGTGGCGCGGATCGTCGTCGGGGCGGCGCGGGATGCGCCGGGGCGGTGCGCCGGGCGGCGCGCCGTCAGTGGTGCAGGATCTTCGACAGGAAGTCCTTGGCGCGGTCGCTGCGCGGGTTGCTGAAGAACTGGTCGGGCGTGGCCTGCTCGACGATCCGGCCGTCCGCCATGAAGACGACGCGGTTCGCGGCCGATCGCGCGAAGCCCATCTCGTGGGTGACGACGATCATGGTCATTCCGTCCCGGGCGAGCTGCTGCATGACCTCCAGCACCTCGTTGATCATCTCCGGGTCGAGGGCCGAGGTCGGCTCGTCGAAGAGCATGACCTTCGGGTTCATGGCCAGGGCCCGCGCGATGGCGACGCGCTGCTGCTGACCGCCGGAGAGCTGGGCCGGGTACTTGTCGGCCTGGGTGCCCACACCGACCCGGTCGAGGAGCTCGCGGGCCCTCTCCTCCGCCTTCTTCTTGTCCGCCTTGCGGACCTTGATCTGGCCCAGCATCACGTTCTGCAGCACGGTCTTGTGCGCGAACAGGTTGAACGACTGGAAGACCATGCCGACGTCGGCGCGCAGCCGGGCCAGCTCCTTGCCCTCCTGGGGCAGCGGCTTCCCGTCGATCGTGATCGTTCCCGCGTCGATCGTCTCCAGGCGGTTGATGGTGCGGCACAGGGTGGACTTGCCGGACCCGGAGGGTCCGATGACGACGACGACTTCACCGCGCTCGATCGTCAGATCGATGTCCTGGAGAACGTGCAACGCGCCGAAGTGCTTGTTGACGCTCTTCAGGACGACCAGTTCGCCGGGCGCGGCCGCGTCTTCCTTGGCCACCGATACTTCGGTCATCGCTCTAAGGCTCCGTCCTCCTCGGTTTCGGAGGACAGTAGTAACCACTCGCGACCAGCGTCATTACATCTGAGGGGAATCTGAGCATCACGATCCGATAGCAATCGGACACGTGTCGTAGCACTTGTGACCTGGGCGCGTATCGGGCGGATAACGGAAGCTCCGCGCAACCGGAACCCACTTGACGGCGTCCTCGTCCATCAGCGTGACTTCCACCGTGCGCGCGTGTGCGCCGCGCCGGTGGTGTGCTGAAACCACACGTCCAGTTCGTACGACTTTCTACAGAGTCAGATCGTACGCCCGATGAACCGAAGGAGGCCGGGGTGAGACTGCTGCTCGTCGAGGACGACAACCACGTCGCCGCCGCGCTGTCAGCGGTCCTCAAGCGGCACGGGTTCGACGTCACCCACGCGCGCAGCGGCGAGGAGGCGCTCCAGGCGCTCGTCCCGGAAGGCCCCGGCTTCGGTGTCGTCCTGCTCGACCTGGGGCTGCCCGACCAGGACGGCTACGAGGTCTGCGGCAAGATCCGCAAGCGCACCTCGACCCCGGTCATCATGGTGACCGCCCGTTCCGACGTGCGCTCCCGCATCCACGGCCTCAACCTCGGCGCCGACGACTACGTGGTGAAGCCGTACGACACCGGCGAACTCCTCGCCCGCATCCACGCCGTCAGCCGGCGCACCGCGCCCGAGGACCCGGCCGAGGCCGGCGAGGACGAACTGCGCCTCGGCCCCGTCCACATCGAACTGCCCACCCGACGCGTCACCGTCGACGGCTCGGTGATCCAGCTCACCCGCAAGGAGTTCGACCTGCTCGCGCTGCTCGCCCAGCGCCCCGGCGTCGTCTTCCGCCGGGAACAGATCATCAGCGAGGTCTGGCGCACCAGTTGGGAGGGGACCGGGCGCACCCTGGAGGTGCACGTCGCCTCGCTGCGCGCCAAACTGCGCATGCCCGCCCTGATCGAGACCGTGCGCGGCGTCGGGTACCGGCTCGTCGCCCCGGCCGCTTAGCGGGGACGGTGTGCGGACCCGGCTGCTCCCCCTGCTGATCGTCCTGATGGCGGCCGTCCTGCTCGCGCTGGGCGTGCCGCTCGCCGTCAGCGTGGCCCGGGCCGAGCAGCAGGATGTGGTCGTCGACCGCATCGACGACACGGCCCGCTTCGCCGCCCTCGCCCAGTTCGTCGCCGCGCCGAGCGCCGCCGAGCCCACGTCCCCCGACGAACGGCGCGAGGCGCTCGTCCGCGAACTGGCCAGCTACTACGACGTCTACGGCATCCGTGCCGGCGTCTTCTACGGCACCGACGCCCCCATGGCCCACGCGCCGAGGGACTGGTACCTCCCCAAGTCGGGCGAGGTGCGGGACGCCTTCGAGGAGGCGCTCCTCAGCCGCCGCAGCCATGACCCCCGACAGGTGTGGCCATGGCAGCGCAACCGGCTGGTCGTGGCGTCACCGGTCATCCGCGACGGCGACGTCGTCGCCGTCGTCGTCACCGACTCGCCCACCGGTGCGATGCGCTCACGGATCCTGCACGGCTGGCTCGTCATCGGCGCCGGCGAGATCGCCGCGATGCTCCTCGCCATCGGCGCGGCGCTCCGGCTGACCGGGTGGGTGCTCAGGCCGGTCCGGGTCCTGGACGCCACCACCCACGACATCGCCACCGGCCGTCTGAAGTCCCGGGTCGCCGTCGCCAGCGGCCCGCCGGAACTGCGACGGCTGGCCCGGTCCTTCAACGAGATGGCGGACAACGTCGAGGACGTCCTGGAACAGCAGCGCGCCTTCGTCGCCGACGCCTCGCACCAACTGCGCAACCCCCTCGCGGCGCTGCTGCTGCGCATCGAACTTCTGGCGTACGAGCTCCCCGAGGGCAACGAGGAGATCGCTTCCGTGCAGAGCGAGGGCAAGCGCCTCGCCCAGGTCCTCGACGACCTGCTCGACCTGGCGCTGGCCGAGCACACCGAGGCCGACCTCAGGGTCACCGACATCGGTGCGCTCACCGCCGAGCGCGTCGCGGCCTGGGCGCCGACCGCCGAGGCCAAGGGTGTGCGCCTGGTCGGGGACTGCCCGCCCACCACCGCCTGGGCCGACCCGGTCACGCTCTCCAGCGCCCTGGACGCGGTGATCGACAACGCGGTGAAGTTCACGCCCGAGGGCGAGAGCGTCGAGGTGGCGGTCGCCTGCGACGGGGATGCCACGACCGTCGTGGTCACCGACAACGGCCCCGGGCTGACCGACGAGGAACTCACGCGCGTGGGCGACCGTTTCTGGCGCAGCGGCCGTCACCAGAACATCAAGGGCTCCGGACTCGGCCTGTCCATCTCCCGCACCCTTCTTGCGGCCGGCGGCGGCTCGCTGACCTACGAGCACCACGAGCCCAGCGGCCTCAGGGTGACGGTGTCGGTGCCCAGGTCACGGCCGACGGGCTGAGGCCTCCCACGTCGCGAGAGCGAGGTGTTTGCAGCGAGTGCGTTCTACGGCTTGACCGACTTGTAGTAGCGCTTGGCGCCCTCGTGCAGGGGCAGCGGGTCGGTGTAGATCGCGGTGCGCAGATCGACCAGCTGCGCGGAGTGGACGTGCCGGCCGATGCCGTCCCGGCTCTTGATCACCGTCCGGGTCAGCCACTCGGTGAGCCTCGGATCCATGTCCGTACGAGTGATCAGCAGGTTGGAGACGGCGATCGTCGGCACCGTCGCGCCGTTCTGGATGGTCGGATAAGCCGACTCGGGCATGTTCGTCGCCCGGTAGTAGCCGGTGGCGTCGTCCTGCTCGTGCATCTTGGCCACGAGCTCGGGGCCGATCGGCACGAACCGGAAGGTGAAACGGTTGGCGAGGTCCTGCAGACCGGCCGTCGGCACCCCGCCGGACCAGAAGAACGCGTCGATCCTGCCCTGCCGCAGCTGCTCGGGCCCGGTGTCGATGCCCTCGGCCATCGCCGTGATGTCCTTCGTGGGATCGAGCCCCGCGGCCCGCAGCACCCGCTCCGCGATGAGCCGCACCCCGGACCGGGCCAGCCCCGTGGCGACCGTCCTGCCCTTGAGGTCCGCGACGGAGCGGACTGCGGAGTCGCGCGGCACGACCAGCTGCACATAGTCGTCGTACAGCCGGGCCACGCCGCGCAGCCGGGCGGTGGCGTCGGCGTGCTGCGCCTCGTACGTCTCCACGGCGTCGGCGGCGGCGATCGCGAAGTCGGCCTGGCCCGCCGCCACGCGCGCGACGTTCTCCTGCGAGCCGTTGCTCGCGGTCAGGTCCACGTCCAGGTCCGGCATGTCCTCGGCGAGCTCGTTGCGCAGGCGGCTGCCGTACTCGTAGTAGACGCCGCTCGTGGTGCCCGTGCTGAGGGTGACCGCGCCGCTCGGCGGCTCCTCGCCCAGCGGCAGCAGCCACCACAGCAGCAGCCCGAGCACGACGACGCCGGCCGCACCCGACAGGACGCGGCCCCTGCCGGCACGGGGGAACACCTTGGACATGCGCGCGATCCTGCCAGGCGGGAGGCGACGGTGACCAGGGCGAGGGTCACAGGGGGCGGGAGCGGGCACCGAAGGCGGGCCGCCCCGCCGCGACCACCACAGGGCCGGCGGTTCGGTGTAGCGGGATCAGCACGTAGTCGGTCGCAGCGGCATCCGGGGCATGGGCGAACGCGCCCTGTTGCGTGGCGCGCCGTCATGCGCGACGAGCCGTTCATCCACCCCGGCGCGGAGCGGGCCCTCGCCCGAACGGCACCGCGCCAACCTGCTGCGGAAGCTCGGCATGCGCGACCGCCTGGAGCTCACCCGCTATGCGATCCGCGCCGGCCTGATCGACCCCTGAGGGGTCCTTGCGAGGACCGGTGAGGCCCCGCCGGCCCCCGGGGCGAACGGCGATCCGGGGCACCGTTCGCGAGCGCCTACCCTTGTCCCATGACCAGCAGCAGCGACCGGACCCGGGCAGAGGGCGTGAAGACTTACGAAGTCCGCACCTACGGGTGCCAGATGAACGTCCACGACTCCGAGCGGTTGTCCGGGCTGCTCGAGGACGCCGGATACGTGCGCGCCCCCGAGGGATCGGACGGGGACGCGGACGTCGTCGTCTTCAACACCTGCGCGGTCCGCGAGAACGCCGACAACCGGCTGTACGGCAACCTCGGCCGGCTCGCGCCGAAGAAGGCGTCCCGGCCCGGCATGCAGATCGCGGTAGGCGGCTGCCTGGCCCAGAAGGACCGCGACACCATCGTCAAGAAGGCGCCCTGGGTGGACGTCGTCTTCGGCACGCACAACATCGGCAAGCTGCCGGTCCTGCTGGAACGCGCGCGCGTGCAGGAGGAGGCGCAGGTCGAGATCGCCGAGTCGCTGGAGGCGTTCCCCTCGACCCTGCCGACCCGCCGGGAGAGCGCCTACGCGGCCTGGGTGTCCATCTCCGTCGGCTGCAACAACACGTGCACCTTCTGCATCGTCCCGGCGCTGCGCGGCAAGGAGAAGGACCGCCGCACCGGCGACATCCTCGCCGAGATCGAGGCCCTGGTCGGCGAGGGCGTCAGCGAGATCACCCTGCTCGGCCAGAACGTCAACGCCTACGGCTCCGACATCGGCGACCGCGAGGCGTTCAGCAAGCTGCTGCGGGCCTGCGGAAAGATCGACGGTCTGGAGCGCGTCCGCTTCACCTCCCCGCACCCGCGCGACTTCACCGACGACGTCATCGCGGCCATGGCGGAGACCCCGAACGTCATGCCGCAGCTGCACATGCCGCTGCAGTCCGGCTCGGACACCGTCCTGAAGGCGATGCGCCGCTCCTACCGCCAGGAGCGCTACCTCGGGATCATCGAGAAGGTGCGCGCCGCCATCCCGCACGCGGCGATCACCACCGACATCATCGTGGGCTTCCCCGGCGAGACCGAGGAGGACTTCGAGCAGACCTTGCACGTCGTGCGCGAGGCCCGCTTCTCGCAGGCGTTCACCTTCCAGTACTCCAAGCGCCCCGGCACCCCCGCCGCCACCATGGAGAACCAGATCCCCAAGGAAGTCGTCCAAGCGCGCTACGAGCGTCTCGTCGCCCTCCAGGAGGAGATCTCCTGGCAGGAGAACAAGAAGCAGGTCGGCCGCAAGCTGGACCTCATGGTGGCGGAGGGCGAGGGCCGCAAGGACGGCGCCACCCACCGCCTCTCCGGCCGCGCCCCCGACAACCGTCTGGTCCACTTCACCAAGCCGGAGCAGGAGGTGCGTCCCGGCGACGTCGTGACCGTCGAGGTCACCTACGCCGCGCCGCACCACCTCCTCGCCGAGGGCGCGGTCCTGGACGTGCGCCGCACGCGCGCGGGCGACGCCTGGGAGAAGCGTCACGCCGAGAAGGCGGCCCGGTCCGCCGGCGTCATGCTCGGCCTGCCCGGGATCGGCGCCCCCGCGCCGCTCCCCGTGGCCGCCGGCAGCGGTTGCGGCTGCGACTGACCATGCTGGTCGCCGCCGCAGTCTGCCCTTGCCCGCCCCTGCTCGTGCCCGAGGTCGCCGCGGGCGCCGCGTCCGAGCTGGACGACGCGCGCGCCGCGTGCGCCGAAGCGGTGGGCGTGCTCGCCGCCGCCCGGCCGGACCGCCTCGTGATCGTCGGCCCCGCCGACGAGTCCGGACGAGGAGCGCATCCCGAGGGCGCGCACGGCTCCTTCCGCGGCTTCGGCGTGGACATCTCCGTACGCCTGGGCCGCGCCGTCGCCGACACGGGTCCCGCGGTGGAGCTGCCGCCGTCCCTCGCCGTCGGCGCCTGGCTGCTGGAGCACGCCGGACGGCCCGACGTCCCCGTCGAGGGGCTCGGCGTGGGAGAGCCCCTGGCCGCCGAGCGCTGCGTCGAGGTCGGCAGGGACATCGGCGCGCGGTCGGGACGGGTCGCCCTTCTGGTCATGGGCGACGCCAGCGCCTGCCGGACCGTGAAGGCGCCGGGCTACCTCGACGAGCGCGCCGCCCCGTTCGACGCCGCCGTCGCACGGGCGATCGGCACGGCGGACGTCGAGGCGCTCAAGGCGCTCGACGTCCGTGTGGCACGCGAGCTGAAAGCCTCCGGCCGGGCCCCGTGGCAGGTGCTCGCGGGCGCGGCCGAGGCCGCGGGTCTCACGGGCACGCTGCTGTACGAGGACGCCCCGTACGGCGTGGGGTACGTGGTCTCCGTCTGGTCCTGACGCCTTTCTGGGGCGTGCGGGTGGGGCTCAGGAGTTCGGCGGCGGCGGTGTGGTCGGCGGCGTGAACGTGTCGCCCGCTCCCGGCCCGTCCTTGTGCCCGTGGTGTCCCTCTTTGTGGGCGAGCCGGTCCATGGCGCCCTTCGCCTTGCCGGTGCCCGAGTGGATCCTGTCGCTGTACTTGCCCTTCGTCTTCTCGTCGACGGTCCTGGCGGCCTTGTCGATCCCGTGATGGATCTTCTTCTCGTGCCGGTGCGCCAGGTGCGAGACCTTGTCCTTGGCCGGGGCGAGCTTGGACTTCAAGTTGTGCAGAAGACCCATGGGTCACCTTCTCCGCAGAAGCAGAACGAGATGTGCGATACCGCCCGCAATCACTCCATACGGTACTCGCGCGGGCGGCTTCCCGCGTCGCCCGGTGCGGGCCGAAACGACGCCGGACCGGCCCCGTCACCTCACTCGTTCGGGGGCAGGGTGCGAGGTTTGGGAGACTGTCACGGTGAGCAGCGCATCCTCCACCCCTCGCGTCGTCGCGGTCGTCGGCCCCACGGCGGCCGGAAAGTCCGATCTGGGCGTCTTCCTGGCCCAGCAGCTCGGCGGCGAGGTCGTCAACGCCGACTCCATGCAGCTCTACCGCGGCATGGACATCGGCACCGCCAAGCTGACGCCCGAGGAACGCGCCGGGGTTCCGCACCATCTGCTGGACATCTGGGACGTCACCGTCACGGCCTCCGTCGCCGAGTACCAGCGGCTGGCCCGCGCCCGGATCGACGCGCTGCTCGCTGAGGGGCGCTGGCCGGTCCTGGTCGGCGGCTCCGGGCTCTACATCCGCGGCGCCGTGGACAACCTGGAGTTCCCGGGCACCGACCCCGAGGTCCGCGCCAGGCTGGAGGAGGAGCTCACTCTGCGCGGCTCCGGCGCGCTGCACGCCCGCCTCGCCGCCGCCGACCCCGAGGCCGCGCAGGCGATCCTGCCCAGCAACGGACGCCGTATCGTCCGCGCCCTCGAGGTGATCGAGATCACCGGCAGGCCCTTCACGGCCAACCTGCCGGGCCATGACTCCGTCTACGACACCGTCCAGATCGGTGTCGACGTGGCCCGCCCCGAACTCGACGAGCGCATCGCCCGCCGCGTCGACCGCATGTGGGACGAGGGACTCGTGGACGAGGTGCGCGCCCTGGAGGCGCGGGGCCTGCGCCAGGGGCGCACGGCGTCGCGCGCGCTCGGCTACCAGCAGGTCCTGGCGGCGCTGGCCGGCGAGTGCACGATGGACGAGGCGCGCGCCGAGACCGTGCGCGCCACCAAGCGCTTCGCGCGCCGTCAGGATTCGTGGTTCAGGCGCGACCCGCGGGTGCACTGGTTGAGTGGGGCCGCCGCGGACCGCACGGAACTTCCGCGGCTCGCACTGACGTTGCTCGAACGACCGGTCACAGCCTGATCACGTCATGGCATCGGGACGCTCAGGCCGTCATCCGGGCCCCCGGCAGCGTGCCATCATCGAGCTTCGATCGACCAAGTGGAGTCCGAACTGGGAGGGCGCGTGGCGATGGAGGCCGGCCCTCGTGACACCGCACAAGGCACCGAGCACCTGACCACCGAGCGGGTGGAACCGGAGCCGGAGGACGTGCGTCTGAGCCCCGACGGGCCGGACGACGCCGGGAGCGGTGTGGACGACACTCTGGACGGCGTGACCGAGGACGGTCCCGAGCCCGACGAGATGTTCGCGAGCGGCCCCGAGGTCGAGGTCGAACTGCGCCCGCAGCGCCGCCTGCGGATCTGGCAGCTCGCCCCCATCGTGGCCCTGGCCGCCACCGGCTCCCTGATGTTCGCGTTCCCGCTCGCCTTCGACTTCGGCGACAGCGGGGCCGTGATCGCCATGCTGGGGCTGCTGATCTGCTTCTGCGCGGCCGGATGGGGCATGACGGCCGCCCGCCGCGTGGGCCACACCTGGCCCGGACTCCCCCCGCGCGGCTCGGGCCGTCGACCCGACTGGCGTGTCGTCCTCGCCTACGTCGTCCTGGTCGCCGTCGTGGTGGTCCTGGCGGTCCTGCGCGTCGCCAGGCTGCGCTGAGGCCCGTCCCGCGTGCCGTGTCGTACCCACCCCGTACGATCGAGGAATGAGCACGCGGATCGCCTTCCTCAAGGGGCACGGCACCGAGAACGACTTCGTGATCGTCCCGGACCCCGAGAACGCCCTGGACCTCCCCCCGGCCACCGTCGCCGCCCTGTGCGACCGCCGTGCGGGCATCGGCGGGGACGGGCTGCTGCACGTCGTGCGTTGCGCCGCCCATCCCGAGGCGAAGGAGATGGCGGCCGAGGCGGAGTGGTTCATGGACTACCGCAACGGCGACGGCTCCGTCGCCGAGATGTGCGGCAACGGCGTCCGCGTCTTCGCCCGCTACCTCCAGCACGCGGGTCTCGTCCCCGAGGGCGACCTCGCGATCGCCACGCGCGGGGGAGTGAAGAGCGTGCACATCGCCAAGGACGGTGACGTCACCGTCGGCATGGGCAGGGCGCGCCTGCCCGAGGGAGACGTCACCGTGAGCGTCGGCGAGCGCAGCTGGCCCGCCCGCAACGTGAACATGGGCAACCCGCACGCCGTGGCCTTCGTCGACGACCTCGCGCACGCGGGCGACCTGTTCTCCCCGCCGCCCTTCAGCCCCGCCTCCGCCTACCCGGACGGCGTGAACGTCGAGTTCGTCGTCGACCGCGGCCCGCGGCACGTCGCGCTGCGCGTGCACGAGCGGGGCTCCGGCGAGACCCGGTCGTGCGGCACGGGCGCGTGCGCCGTCGCAGTGGCGGCCGCGCGCAGGGACGGCGCCGACCCGACCGCGACCGGATCCCCCGTCACCTACACCGTGGACGTCCCCGGCGGACGCCTCGTGATCACCGAGCGGCCGGACGGCGAGATCGAGATGACCGGACCCGCGGTCATCGTCGCCGAAGGCGAGATCGAACCCGAATGGCTGGAAACCGCTGTCCGTTGAGCCGGCCGCCGGCTTGGCATCGCAGGCGGCAGAGCCCGCCGAGGACCGGGACCGCCGCCCGGGACGCTGTCACGAGTTGGAAAGCACGACAGGCTCAAAGTCGACTGGCGTAAAAGGTAAACCTCGAAATCGTCGCTCGAATGGGTGATCCGTTTCACGCTCGGCGAGAGGCGGCCAGTTGGGCGTGATGGGCTCGGTAGCATCAAGCACCGGCCCGGACGGGGGAGACGCCAGCCCCCTGAGCCGTGTCCGCCCTGGGGCACTCCGTCCGCCGGTCCACGCAGCCGGAGGTGCCCATGAGTGCGGAGGCCACGAACCCCGCGACCCCAGGCCCGGTAGCGCCTGCCGCTCCCCGCAGGCGCAGCCGCCCCCGGATCGACCTGCGCCGCCTGGGCCGGGCCGCGCTGCTCGGTCCCACCTCCCGCGGCCGCCTCCCCGACGCCATCAGCCACGTCGTGGAGGCGCACCGCGCCCACCACCCCGACGCCGACCTCGAACCGCTGCGCCGCGCCTACGTCCTGGCCGAGTCCTCCCATCGCGGCCAGATGCGCAAGAGCGGCGAGCCGTACATCACGCACCCGCTCGCCGTGACGCTGATCCTCGCCGAACTCGGCGCGGAGACCACCACCTTGACGGCCTCGCTGCTCCACGACACCGTCGAGGACACCGATGTGACCCTCGATCAGGTCGGCGAGCAGTTCGGCGAGGAGGTCCGCTTCCTGGTCGACGGAGTCACCAAGCTGGAGAAGGTCGACTACGGCGCCGCCGCCGAGCCCGAGACCTTCCGCAAGATGCTCGTCGCCACCGGCAACGACGTCCGCGTGATGTCGATCAAACTCGCCGACCGCCTGCACAACATGCGCACCCTCGGCGTGATGCGCCCCGAGAAACAGGCCCGCATCGCCAAGGTCACCCACGAGGTCCTCATCCCGCTCGCCGAACGCCTCGGCGTGCAGGCCCTCAAGACCGAGCTGGAGGACCTGGTCTTCGCGATCCTGCACCCCGAGGAGTACGCGCACACCAGGGAGTTGATCGCCGACAACGCCTCCCGCCCGGACGACCCCCTCACCGAGTTCGCCGAGGCCATGCGCACGGTCCTGCGCGACGCCGGCATCCAGGCCGAAGTCCTCATCCGGCCACGGCACTTCCTTTCCGTCCACCGCGTCTCCCGCAAGCGCGGGCGCATGCGCGGCTGCGACTTCGGCCGGCTGCTCGTCCTCGTCAACGAGGACGCCGACTGCTACGCGGTCCTCGGCGAACTGCACACCTGCATGACGCCGGTCGTCTCGGAGTTCAAGGACTTCATCGCCGTCCCCAAGTTCAACCTGTACCAGTCGCTGCACACGGCGGTCGCCCGCGCGGACGGCCAGGTGGCCGAAGTCCTCATCCGCACGCACCAGATGCACAAGGTCGCCGAGGCCGGCGTGGTCGCGCTCGGCAACCCCTACGCCCAGCCCGCGGAGGACCAGGGCGGCGAGGCCGGCCGGGCGGAGCGGGGCGCGGCCGAGGGCTCCCGGGCAGAGGGGGGCCCGGTCGGCGACGGCGAGCGCGTCGATCCCACCCGGCCGGGCTGGCTCTCCCGGCTCCTCGACTGGCAGGAGGGCGCGCCCGACCCCGACACCTTCTGGTCCACCCTGCGTGAGGACCTCGCCCAGGACCGGGAGATCACCGTGTTCCGTCCCGACGGCGGCACCCTCGGCCTGCCGGAGGGAGCCACCTGCGTGGACGCCGCCTACGCGCAGTACGGCGACGACGCCCACGCCTGCATGGGGGCGCGCGTCAACGGCCGCCTGGCCACCCTGAGCACCGTCCTGCGTGACGGCGACACCGTCCAGCTCCTGATGGGCCAGGACCCGGCCTCAGGGCCCTCCAGTCAGTGGCTGGAGCACGCCCAGACCCCGGCCGCCCGCATCGCCATCCAGCGGTGGCTGGCGGCGCACCCCGGGGCGGACACCGGGTCCGGGGAGCCCGCCGACGGGCCCGCACCCTGCGGGGCGGACGGGACGGACGGCGAGGGGGGCGGCGCCGGGCGTCCTGCGACCGAACGGCCCGCGGGCGTGCGGGCGGCTTCCGGGGAGCCCGGGGCGCGGCCCGACACCGCGATCACCGTCGTGGGCCGCCCGGACGCCGGCGTGCGGCTCGCCGGCTGCTGTACGCCCGTGCCGTCCGACGAGGTGACCGGCTTCGCCGTGCGCGGGGGAGTGGTCACCGTGCACCGCGCCGAGTGCGCCGCCGTGGCCCGGCTGGCGAAGGCGGGGCGCACGGAGGTCGACGTGCGCTGGGGGGACACCACCGAGTGCCGTGTCACCCTGGTCGCCGAATCGTTCGGCCGCCCGCACCTGCTCGCCGACCTCACCGAGGCGATCGCCGTGGAAGGCGCGGAGATCGTCTCCGCGACCGTGGAACCCCCCAGCCAGCAGCGCGTACGCCACACCTACACCCTGCAACTGCCCGACGCGGCGCATCTGCCGACCCTGATGCGCGCCATGCGCAATGTCGCCGGCGTGTACGACGTGAGCCGCACCCCGCACCACGCGCCGGCGCCTTGAGGCGGACACGCGCCGAGGGGCGTGTGGTGGCCGGCGTCCGCTGTGACGCTTCGCCGGGGGCGGACGGTGGCGGGCGTCCGCTGTTCCGAGGGGCGCGAGGTGGCGGGCGTCCGCCCCGGTGGCCTCCATCGCACCCGGGCAACCCGTTCGGGTGGGCCGGTCGCGCGCCGTCGCCGAGGCGCACGCACGCGCTGATAGCGGTGGGGCATGCTGCTCACCCCTCGCTCCCGCACCGGCCTCCCCGCGTCACAGGGCCCGCGCCCCGCCGCCTCCCGGCGCCGCAGGCTCAAGCCCGCCCTCCTCGCCTCGGCGGTCGCCGTGTGCCTCGTCGCCGCGAGTGCCCCGGCGACTCCGCTCGGCGTCGGCGACCGCCTCTTCCCGCACCTAGGCAACCCCGGCTATGACGTGGCCTCGTACGACCTGTCGTTCACGTACTCCGGCAACAACAGCGAGCCGCTCCAGGCGGTCACCGTCATCGACGGCTGGACCACCGCCGCACTGGAGAGGATCAACCTCGACTTCGCCCACGGCGAGGCCTCCTCAGTCGAGGTCGACGGCAAGCCCGCCACCTTCGCGAGCGCCGGCGAGGACCTGGTGATCACCCCGCAGAACCCGCTGCCCCGGGGCGACTGGATGCGCGTCACCGTGCGGCACACCAGCGACCCGGTGAGCGCGGGCCGGGACGGCGGCTGGCTGCGCACCTCCGACGGCCTCGCGATGGCCAACCAGGCCGACGCCGCCCACCTGGTGTTCCCGTCCAACGACCACCCCTCCGACAAGGCGCTGTTCACCATCCGGGTCACCGCGCCCGACGGCTACACGGCCGTCGCCAACGGCGTGCCCACCGGTGTGCGCAGGGCCGTGGGCGCGACCACGTGGACGTACCGCACACTGCACCCCATGGCCACCGAACTGGCCCAGGTCTCGATCGGCCGCTCCACCGTCGTGCACCGCGAGGGACCGCACGCGCTGCCGCTCCGCGACGTCGTCCCCGCCGGGGACCGCGACCTCCTCGAACCCTGGCTCGCCAAGACCCCCGAGCAGATCACGTGGATGGAGAAGAGGGTCGGCCCCTACCCCTTCGAGACGTACGGCCTGCTCATGGCCGAGGCCAGCACCGGCTTCGAACTGGAGACGCAGACCCTCTCCCTCTTCGAGAAACAGTTGTTCACCGAGCCCGCCTACCCTCAGTGGTACATCGAGTCGATCATGGTGCACGAGCTGGCTCACCAGTGGTTCGGCAACAGCGTCAGCCCCCGCACCTGGTCCGACCTGTGGCTCAACGAAGGACACGCCACCTGGTACGAGGCGCTGTACGCGCAGGAGAAGGCCGGCCGCACGCTCGAGGCGCGTATGAAGGCGGCCTACGGCGCCTCCGACGGCTGGCGCGCCGCCGGCGGCCCGCCCGGAGCCCCCAAGCCGCCCGAGCCCGGCAAGAAGATCGGCATCTTCCGCCCGAACGTCTACGACGGCGCGGCCCTCGTGCTCTACGCCCTCCGCCAGGAGATCGGCGAGCAGGCGTTCGAGCAGGTGGAACGGGCTTGGGTGCAGGAGCACCGCGACGCCACCGCGAGCACGGCCGACTTCCGGAGTCTCGCCGAACGGGTCTCCGGACGCGACCTCGGCGTCTTCTTCAAGGACTGGCTGTTCGCCGAGAAGACTCCGCCCATGCCCGGCCACCCCGACTGGAAGCCCGCGCTGCCCGCCGCCTGAACCCGGGAATAAGGCGATGACGAGACGGGCCGTACCGTGCGAACATCGTCAGGTCGGCGCGGCACGGGACACGGGAATCTCCCGGGGTACTCGTGCGTTGTCAACAATGACCGCCGTGCATACGGACACAACGGCATCCCCAACGACGTAAGGACCCAATGACCTCCTCTTCATCCCCTTCCCAGGACACCAAGCGCTTCGCGCACAGCCACCCCGAGGGTTTTCGGGCCGATGCCCTGATGGAAGAGGACGTCGCCTGGAGCCACGAGATCGACGGAGAGCGGGACGGCGATCAGTTCGACCGCTCCGAGCGGGCGGCGCTGCGCCGCGTCGCGGGCCTCTCCACCGAACTCGAGGACGTCACCGAGGTCGAGTACCGTCAGCTCCGCCTGGAGCGGGTCGTGCTCGTGGGCGTCTGGACCTCGGGGACCGCGGAGGACGCGGACAACTCCCTCGCGGAGCTCGCCGCCCTCGCGGAGACCGCGGGCGCGCTCGTGCTCGACGGCGTGATCCAGCGCCGCGACAAGCCCGACGCGGCCACCTACATCGGCTCCGGCAAGGCCGACGAGCTGCGCGACATCGTGCTCGAGACCGGCGCCGACACCGTCATCTGCGACGGTGAGCTCAGCCCGGGCCAGCTGATCCACCTCGAAGACGTCGTCAAGGTCAAGGTCATCGACCGTACGGCCCTGATCCTCGACATCTTCGCCCAGCATGCCAAGTCCCGAGAGGGCAAGGCGCAGGTGGCGCTCGCGCAGATGCAGTACATGCTGCCGAGGCTGCGAGGCTGGGGCCAGTCGCTGTCCCGTCAGATGGGCGGCGGCAAGGGCGGCGGCCTCGCCACCCGTGGTCCCGGTGAGACCAAGATCGAGACGGACCGGCGCCGGATCCGCGAGAAGATGGCCAAGATGCGCCGGGAGATCGCGGAGATGAAGACCGGCCGCGAGATCAAGCGCCAGGAGCGCAAGCGTCACAGGGTGCCGTCGGTCGCCATCGCCGGCTACACCAACGCCGGCAAGTCGTCGCTGCTCAACCGGCTCACCGGCGCGGGCGTCCTGGTGGAGAACGCCCTGTTCGCCACCCTCGACCCGACCGTGCGCCGGGCCGAGACCCCGAGCGGCCGCCTCTACACGCTGGCCGACACCGTCGGCTTCGTCCGGCACCTGCCGCACCACCTGGTCGAGGCGTTCCGCTCCACCATGGAGGAGGTCGGCGAGTCCGACCTGATCCTGCACGTGGTGGACGGCTCGCACCCCAACCCGGAGGAGCAGCTCGCCGCCGTGCGCGAGGTGATCCGGGACGTCGGAGCCATCGAGGTGCCCGAGGTCGTCGTGATCAACAAGGCGGACGCGGCCGACCCGCTGACGCTCCAGCGGCTGATGCGGATCGAGAAGCGTTCCATCGCCGTCTCGGCCCGTACCGGCAAGGGCATCGACGAACTGCTCGCCCTCATCGACGGCCTTCTGCCCCGGCCGTCGGTCGAGATCGAGGCGCTCGTGCCGTACACCCACGGCAAGCTGGTCGCCCGTGCCCACACCGAAGGCGAGGTGATCTCCGCGGAGCACACGGCGGAGGGCACCCTGCTGAAGGCACGGGTGCACGAGGAACTGGCGGCGGACCTCACGCCGTACGCCCCCGCCCAGCTCGCCTGACGTCTCCCCGCACAAGGGCCCGCCTCCTGCTCTCCGCAGGGGCGGGCCCTCGTCGTGGCTACCGTGCTGCGATCACTGACCGGCGAACTTCCTGCTCACCGAGTCGTACACGCCCTTGGCCACCCCGCCGAGCCGCGGACCCGCGAGCCAGCCCGCCTTCACCGGGCCGATCGACGTGTTGGACACCAGCGCCGGCTCGCCGTCCGAGCCGGTCGCCACCCATCCGCCGCCGGAAGCGCCCCCGGTCATCGTGCAGCCGATGCGGTACATCGTGGGATCCGTGGTGTTGAGCGACAGCCGCCCCGGCTTGTCCTCGCACCGGTACAGCCGCTGCCCGTCGTAGGGCGCGGCCGCCGGGTAGCCGGTGGCGGTGATGCTCCGCACCTTGGGCACCGCCGGCGCCGCGAAGTCCACCGGCAGCGCCGAACCGACCGTCTCCTCCAGCGACTTGCCCGAGTCGCCCTCCTCGGGCGTCACATGGATCACCGCGAAGTCGTACGAGGCGCCGTCACCGCCCGTCGGCCCGCCCTGCGCGATCCACTGGTCCGAGGTCTGCGCCCAGTCCGCCCACCAGACCCCATAGGGCGCGGCCTGCTTCTTGGAAGCCGTCTCCAACTGCTTCGCCGACATACCCGCGTCGTTGTACGAGGGCACGAACGCGAGGTTGCGGTACCAGCCGCCCTTCTTACCGGCGTGCACACAGTGCCCCGCCGTCCACACCAGGTTGGACTTCCCCGGGTGGGCCGGGTCCTCCACGACCGTCGCCGAGCAGACGCTCGTGCCTTCGGGGGAGTCGAAGAGGAGCTTGCCCGCCTCGGGCGCGTTCGCGTGGTACGTGGTCGGCACGGCCGCGGCCTCCACCGCCGCCGGCGTCGGGTCGGTCACGCCCTGGTCCCCGGAGAGGTCGCTGTCGTCGACGGCCCGGTCCGGCTCCTCGGCCCTGCGCATCCGGTCCGGGTCCCACAGACCCTTGATGATCGGGTTGACGTAGTCCTTGGCCTCGCGCAGCCAGTCGTCCCTGTTCCAGTCCTTCCAGGCGCCGTTGCGCCACTTGTCGAGATCGATCCCATGCTCCCTCAGCCGGTCTTTGATGTCGTCCGGGATCGTGATCTTCCCGTCGCCTGCGGCCGAGGCGGACGCCGACGCGTTCGCCCGGTCTCCCGCGTCGGCCTCACCCGAGTCGCAGGCGGTCGCGGTGAGCGCGAGCGCCGAGACGAGGGCCACGGCGCCCAGTACGGGGGAGGTTCTGCGGCGGGCGTTCCTCCCCCGTCGAATCCCGGACGACGGTCGTATGGATCGCATGGTCTGACTCCCCCTGCTGTCAACGAACTTGGAGCGGTGGCCGTCCCCGCCTCGAGAACTCCCGGGATGTCACCCAGGGTTCACGCGGGCCTTCCGGCCTTGTGGAACGGCCTCACACGATATGCGCTCGCCGTGGGGGACTTCCGACGGGACGGCAACGGTTCCGTCACGGCACGGATCTTGAAGCAACCCGTAACCCGTCGCACCGTCCGGGGTTGGTAGCCAGGGGGCCAACTGCCCTCGGTGTGACGGGATGCGGGGAGCGGGAGGACGGAGAGCCGTGGCCGTGACCGAGCCTGCGTCTGATGGGCAGGCACCCGGAGGTCGCCCCACCGGCGCGGGCGGTGCTCCTGAGCACGCCGACATGGACGGTGAGGCTCTCGTCGGCGTGAGCGGGCGGCCCGCCGGCGACGGTGTGCTTCGACGGCAGCCCCCGCGCGAGTCGGCGGCTCGCACCTACGCACGCGCCCTGCCGATCGTGCCGGTGCGGGCCCGCGGACTGACCATCGAGGGCGTGGACGGCCGCCGCTACCTCGACTGCCTCTCCGGCGGCACCCTCGCACTCGGACACAACCACCCCGTGGTGCTGCAGGCCATCCGCAACGTCCTCGACTCCGGCGCACCCCTGCACGCGCCCGACCTCGCCACCCCCGTCAGGGACGCCTTCGTCACCGAACTGCTCCACACCCTGCCGCCCGGCCTCGCCGACCACGCCCGGGTGCGGTCCTGCGGGCCGACCGGCGCGGACGCCGTCGACGCCGCCCTCGGACTCGTCCGCGCCGCCACCGGCCGAAGCCGCATCCTGAGGTTCACGGACACCTGCCACGATCTGAGCGCGGGCTCCCTCGATGCCGGCGCCTGGCCCGGTGCAGGTGCCGAGGCTCACGCCGAAGTCGGCGCCGACGTAGGGGTGCCCCGACCGCCCCGTCCGCAGGACGACCGTTGTCCCTTCGGCCTGGGCGACGAACGCGGCCTCGAACTCGCCGCCCGCTGGGCCGAGTCCGCCCTCGACGACTGCGGACCGGGCCGGCAACCCCCGGCCGGGGTGATCCTCGAAGCCGTCCAGGGTGATACCGGGGTCGTTCCCGCATCGGACGCCTGGCTGCGGCGCATACGGCAGATCACGGCCGACCGCGCCGTCCCCCTCATCGCCGACGAAATCCAGACGGGCGTCGGGCGGACCGGCGCCTTCTGGGCGGTGGAACACAGCGGGATCGTCCCCGACGTGATGGTCCTCTCCCAGGCCATCGGCGGCAGCCTGCCCCTGTCGGTCATCGTCCACCATGAGGATCTCGACGTCTGGGAACCCGGCGTCCACGCGAACACCTTCCGCGGCAACCAACTCGCCATGGCCGCCGGCACGGCCACCCTCGCCTACGTCCGCACCCATGGCCTCGCGGACCGCGCGGCCGTCCTGGGCGCCCGCATGCTGGACCGACTGCGCGCGCTCGCCCGGCGCTTCCCTTGCGTGGGCGAGGTGCGCGGCCGAGGGCTCATGATCGGCGTCGAGATGGCAGCTCCACCAGCGGGCCCCCGGGATCGGAGCACACGACGGTTGGGCGGCCGGGCCGGCGGGGATGTGAGCGGGTTCCGTGGGGCCAGTGAGCTGATCGGCGGTGCGATGCCGGACCTCGGCCCGCCGGCGCACGCGTCGAGGGCCCTGCCGGAATCCGTCGGACCGGGGCACCTGGCCGAATCCGTCGGCCGTCCTCACGCCACCACCTCCGAACTGGCCGCCGCCGTCCAGCACGAGTGCCTCGAACGCGGACTGATCGTCGACCGCTGTCCAGGCCACTCCGGCGTCGTCCGCCTGCTCCCGCCCCTGACGATCACGGACGAGCAGGCGGATGCCCTGCTCGACCGGCTCGCGGACGCTCTGGAGGCGGTCGCCCGCGCGCTTCCCTAGGCACGCCCCGGGCGGCCCCCACCGACCCGCCTGAACCATCGGCCTCACCCCCCATCCGACGAGGAGCGACCTTGCACACGCCCCCACAGCACGCCATTTCGCCGGCGCTGACATCCACCAGTTCCGCCACACAGACGTCGACCTCCTTCGCTCCGTCACCCTCGTCCGAATCCGTCCGCATCCCTCACCAACAGGGACTTGTCCCGCATCAGCAGGGACTCGCCGCCCTGCACAAACCGTTGCCCCAGGCCGCCGCCGGCCTCCTCGACCATCCCGACCCGCACACCGCGGCCCAGGCTGCTGCCGTCGAGAACCTGCTGCGCTGCTGGGTTCGCGAGACGGGCCTGTCCGCCCCCGTCGACGGCGTGCTGCGTGTTCCACTGCCCGCCTCCGGCACCGCGCTGCTCGTCCCCGTCCGCTACTGGTCACCCACCGGCTGGCACCGCTTCGGCCCCCCTCGCCTGGCCGCCGCTCAGGAACCGGCCCCGCCCGTCGACGCGGTCACCCTCGCCGCCCTGCTGACCCGCGAGGCCCCGACGACGGGCACGCCCCGCGACGCCGTCGACCTCGTCGCCCGTGTCGCCGACTCCCTACGCCGCACCGAGGCGTTCGTCACCGCGCGCACGGAACGCCCCGCCGACCCGCCCCACCTGTTCCTCTCCGTCGAGCAGGCGCTGCTGCTCGGCCACCCCCTCCACCCGACACCCAAGAGCCGAGAAGGCCTCTCCGACGCCGAAGCGCTCCTGTACTCACCCGAATCGCACGGCTCCTTCGCCCTGCACTGGTTCGCCGTCGCCCCTTCCGTCCTCGCCACCGACTCCGCCTGGACCGAGCGCGGCGGCCGTCCCGTCAGCGCTGACCGCCTGACCCTCCGGCTCGCCGGCGCCGGGCTCGCGCTGCCCGCCGGCCACACCGCCCTGCCGCTGCACCCCTGGCAGGCGCGCGAGGTCCGTCACCGGCCGGACGTCGCCACCCTGCTCGACGCCGGGCTCCTCCGTGACCTCGGCGCCCACGGCTCGCCCTGGCACCCCACCTCCTCCGTACGCACCGTCCACCGCTCCGACGCCCCGGCCATGCTCAAACTTTCGCTGGGGCTGCGCATCACCAACTCCCTTCGTCACAACCTCCGCAAGGAACTCCACCGCGGTGTCGAGGTGCACCGGCTCCTGCGTGCCGGCCTCGGCCGGCAGTGGCAGGCGGCGCACCCGGGCTTCGACATCGTCCGCGACCCGGCCTGGATCGCCGTGGACGGGCCGGACGGTCTCCCGGTGACCGGACTCGACGCGGTGATCCGGCACAACCCGTTCAGCCCCGGCGACGACGTCGCCTGCGTCGCCGGTCTCGTCGCCTGTCGGTCACACGTCGGACAGGGCCCCGACCGGGAGCGCGACCTCCCTCCTTCCCGACTCGCCGAACTCATCGCACGTCTCACGGGCAGGACCGCTCGTCCGCGCTCAGCCGTCGCCGTCGAATGGTTCCTGAGGTACCTGGAGCACGTCGTCCGCCCCGTGCTCTGGCTGGACGGAGAGGCGGGCATCGCCCTGGAGGCGCACCAGCAGAACACGCTGGTTCTGCTCGACCCCGACGGTTGGCCGAGAGGCGGCCGGTACCGCGACAACCAGGGCTACTACTTCCGCGCGTCCCACCGCGGGGACCTGGAGTCCCGGCTGCCGGGCATCGGCGCGGCGAGCGACACCTTCGTCTCCGACGAGGTCACCGACGAGCGCTTCGCCTACTACCTCGCGATCAACAACGTCTTCGGTCTCATCGGCGCGTTCGGCTCCCAGCGGCTCGCCGACGAACGCCTGCTGCTCGCCGCCTTCCGCCACTTCCTCACCGGGGCGGCTTGCGGCCCCGGCCGACTGCGCAGCTCGCTGCCCGGGCTTCTGCTCGACTCACCCGTCCTGCGCTGCAAGGCCAATTTGCTGACCCGGCTGCACGGTCTCGACGAGCTCGTCGGCCCGGTCGACACCCAGTCCGTGTACGTCACCATCGCCAACCCCCTGCACGTATGAACACACCCCTGTCGAACGCACCTGCCGACACCCGCTGACGAGAGGAGCCGCGCGATGTCCCGCCTCGACGTGTCGGACCCGGTCGACCGCATCGACGGCTGGGGGCCTGCCGTCACCTCCGCCGGTGACTTCCGCCTCGTCCCCGTACACCCCGAGCGCGACCTGGCCCTCATCTCCGCATGGATGAACGACCCCGCGGTCGCCGCGTTCTGGGAACTGGCCGGACCCGAGTCCGTGACCGCGGCCCACCTGCGCCGCCAGTCGGCCGGTCACGGGCACAGCGTTCCCTGCCTCGGCGTGTTGGACGGCACACCGATGAGCTATTGGGAGATCTACCGGGCAGACCTCGACCCCTTGGCCCGGCACTACCGCGCCCGGCCGCACGACACCGGCGTCCACCTCCTCATCGGGGGCGCCGCCGACCGGGGGCGGGGCCTAGGTGGCCGTCTGCTCAGGGCCGTCGTCGGCCTCGTACTGGACAGGCGGCCCGCCTGCGCACGCGTCATCGCCGAACCGGACCTCCGCAACATCCCCTCCATCGCCGCCTTCCTCGACGCCGGCTTCCGCTTCTCCACCGAGATCGACCTCCCCGACAAACGGGCGGCCCTCATGATCAGAGACCGGCCCCCTTCCTACACTTGTGACGCTGAGTGATTGCGCCGTCACAGGTGGAACGGTCCGGTGTGCTGCCGGGTTCCCGGTGACCCCGATGCCCCGCAACTTTTTTCCGGGCGGCCCGAGCGAGCGTTTCGGGCCTCCCGTCTCCCCTCGACCCGTCCCCTCCCCTTCTCCCTCCCCCCTCCTCTCCCTCACCCCTCCCCGCTCTTCTCTGTCTCCTTCCTCCTCCGTCCTCTCCGCCCCCATCGATCCGGGAAGCGCCCGACCTTGATTCCGTCCCCGCCCGCACCTCCGCCCACCTGCACGACCACACGTTTGTCAGTGCCGCGCCGTAGGGTGGTCGCGCTATGACGAAGCCCTCACTCCCCGAACTCCTGCATGCCGCCGTCGCCGCCGTCGGCGGCACGGAGCGCCCCGGCCAGGTGACCATGGCCGAAGCCGTCGCGGAGGCGATCGACGACGGCACCCACCTGCTGGTGCAAGCCGGCACCGGCACCGGCAAGTCCCTGGGGTACCTCGTGCCCGCGCTCGCGCACGGGGAGCGCGTCGTCGTCGCGACCGCGACTCTGGCTCTGCAACGCCAGCTCGTGGAGCGGGACCTGCCGCGCACGGTCGACGCGCTGCATCCGCTGCTGCGCCGCCGGCCGGAGTTCGCGATGCTCAAGGGCCGCTCGAACTACCTGTGTCTGCACCGCCTGCACGAAGGCATGCCCCAGGACGAGGACGAGGGACTCTTCGACCAGTTCGAGGCGGCCGCCCCCACCAGCAAGCTGGGCCAGGACCTGCTGCGGCTGCGCGACTGGGCGGACGAGACGGAGGACGGAGACCGCGACGACCTGACGCCGGGCGTCTCCGACCGCGCCTGGAGCCAGGTGTCGGTGTCCTCCCGGGAGTGCCTGGGCGCCTCGAAGTGCGCTTACGGCGCCGAGTGCTTCGCGGAGATGGCCCGTGAGCGGGCCAAGCTGTCCGAGGTCGTCGTCACCAACCACGCCCTGCTGGCGATCGACGCCATCGAGGGCGCCCCGGTTCTCCCGCAGCACGAGGTGCTGATCGTCGACGAGGCGCACGAGCTGGTCTCGCGGGTCACCGGAGTGGCCACCGGCGAGCTGACCCCGGGCCAGGTCAACCGTGCGGTGCGCCGGGCGGCGAAACTGGCCGACGAGAAGGCCGCCGACCAGCTCCAGACGGCCGCCGAGGGCTTCGAGCGGCTGATGGAGCTGGCGCTGCCGGGCCGCCTGGAGGAGATTCCGGAGGATCTCGGCTACGCGCTCATGGCGCTCCGCGACGCCGCGCGCACCGTCATCTCCGCGATCGGCGCGACCCGTGACAAGTCCGTCCAGGACGAGGACGCGGTCCGCAAGCAGGCGCTCGCCTCCGTGGAGAGCGTGCACGACGTGGCGGAGCGCATCGTGAACGGCTCCGAGTACGACGTCGTCTGGTATGAGCGGCACGACCGCTTCGGGGCCTCTCTGCGCGTCGCCCCCATGTCCGTGTCGGGCCTTTTGAGGGAGAAGCTCTTCGCGGACCGCTCCGTTGTCCTGGCCTCCGCGACACTGAAGCTCGGCGGCGACTTCAACGGTGTGGGCGCCTCCCTGGGTCTGGCACCGGAGGGCACGGAAGGCGAGGACGTGCCGCCGTGGAAGGGCATCGACGTGGGCTCGCCCTTCGACTACCGCAAGCAGGGCATCCTGTACGTCGCCAAGCACCTGGCGCGCCCCGCGCGGGACGGTGACCGCGGGGACATGCTGGACGAGCTGACGGAGCTGATCCAGGCGGCCGGCGGGCGCACCCTCGGGCTGTTCTCCTCCATGCGGGCCGCTCAACTGGCGGCGGAGGAACTGCGCACGCGCATTCCCGAGTTCCCGATCCTGCTCCAGGGCGAGGAGACCCTCGGTGAGCTGATCAAGAACTTCGCGGCGGATCCGAGGACGTGTCTGTTCGGGACGCTGTCGCTCTGGCAGGGAGTCGACGTGCCGGGTCCCAGCTGTCAGTTGGTGGTGATGGACAAGATCCCGTTCCCGCGTCCGGACGACCCGTTGATGAGCGCCCGCCAGAAGGCGGTCGAGGACGCGGGCGGCAACGGCTTCATGGCCGTCGCGGCGACGCATGCCGCGCTGCTCATGGCTCAGGGCGCGGGGCGGCTGGTGCGCGCGTCGGGGGACCGTGGTGTGGTGGCCGTGCTGGACCAGCGGCTGGCGACGGCCCGCTACGGCAGCTATCTGAAGGCGTCCATGCCCGACTTCTGGTACACGACGGACCGCAACCAGGTTCGCAAGTCGCTCGCCGCGATCGACGCGACGGCGAAGGAGGCGGAGGCCTGACGGCGTTCGACCTGCCCCGAACAGGGCGAGACCCGGCTGACGGCGTGGGTCGACAGGGGACGGGTCCCGAACGGCACAGGGCCCCGGAATCGGCGCAGGGATTCCGGGGCCCAGTCAGGGAGGCGGATCGAGGAGGTCCGTCCGCCGCCGTCTCAGACGCGGCGCAGTACGGCCACCACCTTGCCGAGGATGGTTGCGTCGTCGCCGGGGATGGGCTCGTAGGACGCGTTGTGCGGGAGCAGCCACACATGGCCGTCCTCGCGCTTGAAACGCTTGACGGTCGCCTCGCCGTCGAGCATGGCGGCCACGATGTCACCGTTCTCCGCGACCGGCTGGCGGCGGACGGTGACCCAGTCGCCGTCGCAGATCGCGGCCTCGATCATGGAGTCGCCCACGACCTTCAGGACGAAGAGCTCGCCGTCGCCGACGAGCTGCCGGGGCAGCGGGAAGACGTCCTCGACGGACTCCTCGGCGAGGATCGGGCCGCCGGCCGCGATCCGGCCGACCAGCGGGACGTAGGAGGCGGCGGGCTTGCCGGCGGTGTCGGTGGGCTGGACGGAGGCCGCCTGGTCCGAGCCGCGCACCTCGTACGCGCGCGGGCGGTGCGGGTCGCGGCGCAGGAAGCCCTTGCGCTCCAGCGCCATCAGCTGGTGTGCGACCGACGACGTGCTGGACAGTCCGACCGCCTGGCCGATCTCCCGCATGGACGGCGGGTATCCGCGCCGCTGCACGGAATCCCTGATGACCTCGATCACCCGGCGCTGCCGGTCGGTGAGTCCCGAGCTGTCCGCCCGGATGCCTGGAGGTCGGCCCGGCAGGGAGCGCTTGTGCCCCTCGGGATTCGTGGCTTCGTTCATCGCGTGCACCGGATCGATTCGGCCCTGGGAGCGGTCCTGGGCAGTGATGGTGGCACTGTCTGCGGTGGTGGTCACGTCGGCCCCTCTCGGTTGTCTCCCTGCTGGACAACGGTAGTTGCTTTCGAAAGGTTGCGCCAAACACACGTTCGAGTGAAAAAGTGTGGACTGTCTGACTTGATCATGTGTCTGGGTGTATAGCTGACGTGCTTCCCGGCAGGTGTGAGCGGGCTCGCCGTTGTACTCTTCACCGCCGGGCCGACGACATCTCCTCGGGGGTGTCGCTTCAGTCTGCCATCGGTCCTTCCGCGGGCCGGGGATCAGGCCTGGCTCTGCCCGAGAGTCCCACCTCTCCCCCTTGTGGCGCTCACGCTATCTCCGCAAGCGCGCCCGCGATACGGGCGTGCACGCGTCGCGTGCCTGTGCGTCGTCGGGTGCTGCGCGTGACGGCGAGGACGCGTGCGGTGAGGCCATATGTCTGCGACACGCGCTACTGCCTGGTCGAATGAGGCAAGCCCCATATGTAGTGGTTGGATTGCGGCAGCAGCCCAAGTGTTGTGGTCCCCCGGGTCTTCGGATGGTCGCGGATCGCCTATGCTGGAGCTGCTTCGCGGGGCTGCTGAGGCCCGGCGAGGTTATTGAGTCTGCTGTGAGGAGGGTTGGAGTTCCATGCACTGCCCCTTCTGCAGGCACCCCGACAGCCGCGTCGTCGACAGTCGTACGACCGACGACGGCACGTCGATCCGCAGGCGCCGCCAGTGCCCTGACTGCTCCCGTCGTTTCACGACCGTGGAGACGTGTTCGCTCATGGTGGTCAAGCGGTCCGGAGTCACCGAGCCGTTCAGCCGCACCAAGGTCATCAACGGCGTCCGCAAGGCATGCCAGGGACGGCCGGTCACCGAGGACGCGCTCGCCCAGCTCGGGCAGCGGGTCGAGGAGGCGGTGCGGGCCACCGGAAGCGCCGAGCTGACCACCCACGACGTGGGCCTGGCCATACTCGGTCCGCTGCAGGAACTCGATCTCGTCGCCTATCTGCGGTTCGCCTCGGTCTACCGGGCCTTCGACTCGCTCGAGGACTTCGAGACCGCGATCAAGGAACTCAGGCAGACGGGGCGCGCCGCCGCGGACGACGACGACCGCGCGGACGACAAGGGCGCTGTCACGGGGAGCCGGGAAGACGACGCGGGACCCGGAGGGACCGTCCAGGTCCCCGAGCCCGCGCACGCCGCCGACTGACCGACGGGCCGGAACCGGGCGGACACCCCGGGCCGGCCGGGCGGCGGCGGACGAAGACATGTCACGGGCGACAGGCGAGGGCGCCCGCGACATCACAGACACAACACCGTGCCACGGGAACATCGTGGCATTTCAGGGCGTTTTTGCCTGTACAGGGAGGCGGCATGACAGAGACGGCGAGCGGTCCGGCACGAGGTTCCCGAGCGAAGGGCGCCAAGGCCACGAAGGGGCTGCGTATCGAGCGCATCCACACCACGCCCGGCGTACACCCGTACGACGAGGTCGCGTGGGAGCGTCGGGACGTCGTCATGACCAACTGGCGCGACGGCTCGGTCAACTTCGAGCAGCGTGGCGTCGAGTTCCCCGACTTCTGGTCGGTGAACGCGGTCAACATCGTCACCAGCAAGTACTTCCGGGGCGCCGTCGGCACCCCGCAGCGCGAGGTCAGCCTCAAGCAGCTGATCGACCGGATCGTGAAGACATACCGGAAGGCCGGCGAGGACTACAGCTACTTCGCCTCGCCCGCCGACGCCGAGATCTTCGAACACGAGCTGGCCTACGCCCTCCTGCACCAGATCTTCAGCTTCAACAGCCCTGTCTGGTTCAACGTCGGCACCCCGCAGCCCCAGCAGGTCTCCGCCTGCTTCATCCTGGCCGTCGACGACTCCATGGAGTCGATCCTCGACTGGTACAAGGAAGAGGGCATGATCTTCAAGGGTGGCTCCGGCGCCGGCCTGAACCTGTCCCGGATCCGTTCCTCCAAGGAACTGCTCTCCTCCGGCGGCAACGCCTCCGGCCCGGTCTCCTTCATGCGCGGCGCGGACGCCTCCGCCGGCACCATCAAGTCGGGCGGTGCCACCCGCCGCGCCGCCAAGATGGTCATCCTCGACGTCGACCACCCCGACATCGAGGACTTCATCCAGACCAAGGTGAAGGAAGAGGAGAAGATCCGCGCCCTGCGCGACGCGGGCTTCGACATGGACCTGGGCGGGGACGACATCACGTCCGTCCAGTACCAGAACGCCAACAACTCGGTCCGCGTGAACGACACGTTCATGAAGGCCGTCGAGCAGGGCGGCAAGTTCGGCCTGACGTCCCGCATGACCGGCGAGGTCATCGAGGAGGTCGACGCCAAGTCGCTCTTCCGCAAGATGGCCGACGCCGCGTGGGCCTGCGCCGACCCCGGCATCCAGTACGACGACACGATCAACCACTGGCACACCTGCCCGGAGTCCGGCCGCATCAACGGCTCGAACCCCTGCAGCGAGTACATGCACCTGGACAACACGTCCTGCAACCTCGCCTCGCTGAACCTGATGAAGTTCCTCAAGGACGACGGCAAGGGCAACCAGTCCTTCGAGGCCGAGCGCTTCCAGAAGGTCGTCGAGCTCGTCATCACCGCGATGGACATCTCCATCTGCTTCGCGGACTTCCCCACCCAGAAGATCGGCGAGAACACCCGCGCGTACCGCCAGCTGGGCATCGGCTACGCCAACCTCGGCGCCCTGCTGATGGCGACCGGCCACGCCTACGACTCCGACGGCGGCCGCGCCCTCGCCGGAGCCATCACCTCCCTGATGACCGGTACGTCGTACCGGCGCTCCGCCGAACTCGCCTCGGTCGTCGGCCCTTACGACGGCTACGCCCGCAACGCCGACGCCCACAAGCGCGTCATGAAGCAGCACGCCGACGCCAACGGCACCGCCACCCGCATGGACGACCTCGACAGCCCGGTGTGGGCGGCCGCCACCGAGGCCTGGCAGGACGTGCTGCGCCTCGGCGAGAAGAACGGCTTCCGCAACTCCCAGGCGTCCGTGCTCGCCCCGACCGGCACCATCGGTCTGGCGATGTCCTGCGACACCACCGGCGTCGAGCCCGACCTCGCCCTGGTGAAGTTCAAGAAGCTGGTCGGCGGCGGCTCGATGCAGATCGTCAACGGCACCGTCCCGCAGGCCCTGCGCCGCCTGGGCTACCAGGAGGAGCAGATCGAGGCGATCGTCGCCCACATCGCCGACCACGGCAATGTGATCGACGCCCCGGGCCTCAAGCCGGAGCACTACGAGGTGTTCGACTGCGCCATGGGAGAGCGTGCCATCTCCCCGATGGGCCACGTGCGCATGATGGCCGCGATCCAGCCCTGGATCTCCGGCGCCATCTCCAAGACGGTCAACATGCCGGAGTCGGCGACCGTCGAGGAGGTCGAGGAGATCTACTTCGAGGCCTGGAAGCTCGGCGTCAAGGCGCTCGCGATCTACCGCGACAACTGCAAGGTCGGTCAGCCCCTCTCCGCGAAGACCAAGGAGAAGGAGAAGGCCGAGATCACGGAGAAGGCCGAGGACGCGATCCGCACCGCGGTCGAGAAGGTGGTCGAGTACCGCCCGGTCCGCAAGCGCCTCCCCAAGGGCCGTCCCGGCATCACCACGTCCTTCACGGTCGGCGGTGCCGAGGGCTACATGACCGCCAACTCCTACCCGGACGACGGTCTCGGCGAGGTCTTCCTGAAGATGTCCAAGCAGGGCTCGACTCTCGCGGGCATGATGGACGCCTTCTCCATCGCGGTCTCCGTCGGCCTCCAGTACGGCGTGCCGCTGGAGACGTACGTCTCGAAGTTCACCAACATGCGCTTCGAGCCGGCCGGTATGACGGACGACCCGGACGTGCGGATGGCCCAGTCGATCGTCGACTACATCTTCCGCCGCCTGGCGCTCGACTTCCTGCCCTTCGAGACGCGCTCCGCGCTCGGCATCCACTCCGCCGAGGAGCGTCAGCGTCACCTGGAGACCGGTTCGTACGAGCCGGCCGAGGAGGACGTCGACGTCGAGGGTCTGGCCCAGTCGGCTCCGCGCCAGACGGACCTGAAGGCCGTCGCCACGCCCAAGGCCGAGTCCGAGGCGGCCAAGCCCGCCCCGACGCAGGCCCACACCAGCGCCGAGCTGGTGGAGATGCAGCTGGGCATCCAGGCCGACGCCCCGCTGTGCTTCTCCTGCGGCACGAAGATGCAGCGCGCCGGTTCCTGCTACATCTGCGAGGGCTGCGGCTCGACGAGCGGCTGCAGCTGATCCCGGGCACGCCGGCCAGGGTGAGTGACCTGGCGGAGGGCGGTGGAGCCGATGTGCGGCTCCACCGCCCTCGCGCGGTTCAGGTAGTGAGGTTGCGCGGGCTCAGGCGCGTCGCGTACGGCCCATGATGCGGCTGAAGTCCGCCGGGTCGTCCTCGTAGCCCTGGACTCCGGGGCGGAACGTCCAGCCGACGGGGGGCACGCGTACGAACTCCGCGATCGTCGCGGCCGTCGAACCCAGGACGCCGCCGAAATCGTCCGTCGCCAGGTCCGTGTAACCCTCACGGATGCGAACGGCGGGGTTGATCACACTGACGAAGGTGCGGTGCGCGGGGCGCTGCTGGATGACGACGCCGACCACCACGCGCACGTACCGCGCGTCGAGCCGGTCCAGCTCCAGCGTCATGACCTCGTCCCAGCCGAAGCCCTTGCCGTCCCTGCTGTCCCGGTTGAGGAAGATGGTGCCGTCGGGGGAGCGGCTGTCGAAGTGCACCACGTAGGCGGGCTCCGCCTCAGGGTCCTCGCTCAGGTAGGTCGCGGCGACGAGGTCCAGGTCGGTGGGTGGCTCCCCCGCCGGACTCGGGTCCCACCTCACCGCCGTCTCGACCTTGCCGATCGCCTTGTTGAGGCCGTTCACCGTCACTTCCCTCCCCGTCGCGGGTGTGCCGCCCTGAACTCCCTGATCACCAGGGCCGGTTGTCCATCCTGCCACGCGCGTGCGAGCGCCCGCACGGCCGCTTCACATCCGAACGTGACCGACGCCACGTCCTGGGGCCTTACCATGGCGCGGTGCTGGTCAAGTGGATTCGCTGCACCGTGGTGGACCGCCGCGGTTTCGAACGAGGGCAGCGGAAGTGGGCGGGGCTTCTGGGCGAACCGGGGTTCCGGGGGCAGGGCGGCGGCTGGAGCAGGGCGCGGCCCTCGGTCGCGCACGTCTTCGCCTTCTGGGAGAGCCGCGCCTTCTACGACTCCTTCATGGCGCGCTCCCACGACCGGCTCGCGACGGCCCAGGCGGGCACCTTCAAGGACGCCCAGGTGCGGCTCTTCGACTACCGCTTCGACGTGAAGACGGGCTTCGAGCCCCGCTTCACCGACTCCGACCTGCTCCGGGTCGCTCTGTGCAGGGTGCGCGAGGAGCGCGCCGAGCACTTCACGCTGATGCAGGAGAA
This sequence comes from Streptomyces sp. NPDC088254, assembly GCF_044740925.1. Lineage (NCBI taxonomy): Bacteria > Bacillati > Actinomycetota > Actinomycetes > Kitasatosporales > Streptomycetaceae > Streptomyces > Streptomyces sp. NPDC088254. The sequence continues at coordinate 73,554 of NZ_JBIURQ010000007.1, forward strand.
GGTGTGGAACCCGGCGATGGCCGGTTCGCCGGGCATGATCCGCGGGTTGTTCGCGGAGGCGCCGGGACACGAGTTCCTGGTGTTGTCGATGTGGCGCTCGGAGGCCGAGCACGGCAAGTACCGGACCGAACGCATCGAGCGACTCGCGCTGCGGGCCCAGACAGAGGCGGACATCTCCTCACTCACCGGCGACATCGTGCGGCTCGAACCGGCCTGGACGGTCTGATCGCCGACCGCCCGCACGAGCGTTCCGCGATGTCACATGGTGCAGACTTCGTGTGACCTACGCTGTATGAAGGGCTTACGAGTGCTCGATCGGGCGCCATCCGATCTAGGGTTTTGGCATGGCACGACCACGGCGCATCGTCCTTGTCCGGCACGGGGAGTCAACGGGCAATGTTGATGACAGCGTGTACGAGCGTGAACCCGACCACGCTCTGGCCCTGACTGAACGGGGTGTGCGGCAGGCGGAGAAGACGGGCGAGACCCTGCGCGATCTGTTCGGCCGCGAGCGCGTCAGCGTGTACGTGTCGCCCTACAGACGCACGCACGAGACCCTCAAGGCCTTCCACCTCGACCCGGACCACATACGGGTGCGTGAGGAGCCCCGGCTGCGGGAGCAGGACTGGGGCAACTGGCAGGACCGTGACGACGTCCGTCTGCAGAAGGCCTATCGCGACGCCTACGGGCACTTCTTCTACCGGTTCGCGCAGGGGGAGAGCGGAGCCGACGTGTACGACCGGGTCGGCGGCTTCCTGGAGAGCCTGTTCCGCAGCTTCGAGGACCCCGACCACCCGCCGAACGTCCTGATCGTGACTCACGGCCTCGCCATGCGCCTGTTCTGCATGCGCTGGTTCCACTGGACGGTCGCCGAATTCGAGTCACTGTCGAACCCCGGGAACGCCGAGATGCGGATGCTCGTTCTCGGAGACGACGGCAAATACACCCTGAACCGCCCGTTCGACCGCTGGCGAGACCCGGAGCCGTACGGGATCTCCGGATAGACACTCCCACGGGCCGCCGCCCGGCCCCTGCTGACGGCTTTACTTGGCGCGAGGACGGCACCGGTGGTCACTCTGCTCGAGGATGTGGACGCGAGCGCGCGATGGATCGCGCGAGCGCTCAAGAGTTCGGGCTGCCGCGCCGACTTCTCGCCCGCCAGTCTGCGCGACGTCGAACAGTTCATGAGCGACCACAGCGAGGCGGGAACGGCGGTCGAGGGCGGGCTCCTCGCGACCGGCCTGGGGTCCCGACTGTTCGCCCTGGGCTGCTACGTGGGTGAGACCGTGCGGCGCGCCCCCGGCGGCAGCTGGGAGGCGGACGACGGCGATCCGGAAGGCGAGATCAACGTCAGGCTCCGGCTGCCCGAAGGGGCCGTCATATGGCCGGTGCAACGCTTGATGAAGCGATTCAAGAACGGTCCCGAGGACAGCGTCGTCGGGTACGGGGCGGCCCTCGGGCTCGACATGTCGCCGCAGTCGCGGACCCCCGCGAAGCGGCGCTTCGGATCTTGTTTCGGCTTGCGCTGACCTGGGCTGAGGGGCAGGGCCCGGGACCAGTGGAGCTGCGCTGGTGGTGCCGGATTCTTCGGTGACGATTGTGCGGTGACGAATTAGAGTGGCAGAGCGATGACCGTTGACTTCTCTTATGAAGGGCGCCTGGAGCGCGCTCTGGCTTCCCTGCGTGGGCTCGCGGTGGGGGACGCGCTGGGCTCGCAGTTCTTCGTCCCGGTGAACTATCCGCTGCTCAAGCGCCGGGAACTGCCGCCCGGTCCCTGGCAGTGGACGGACGACACGGAGATGGCCTGTTCCGTGGTCGCCGTGCTGGCCGGCCACCACCGTATCGACCAGGACGCGCTGGTCCGCTCGTTCGCCGAGCACCACGACTTCGACCGCGGCTACGGCCCCGCCGTCAACCGACTCCTCAGGCTGGTCCGGGAGGGCGGCGACTGGCGTGAGCTGTCCGCCGCCCTCTTCAACGGACAGGGCTCCTGGGGCAACGGCGCCGCCATGCGGATCGCTCCGCTGGGCGCCTGGTACGCCGACGATCCCGAACAGGCCACCCACCAGGCGGAGATCTCCGCCTACCCCACGCACCAGCACCGGGAAGCCGTGGTCGGGGCCATGGCGGTCGCCGCGGCGGCCGCGCTGGTCGGCGCTCCGGGCGGACCGCCCGCTCCGGAGGCCCTCCTCGACGGAGTCATCGCCCTCGTCCCCAAGAGCGCCGTCGGTGCCGGTCTGCGGCGGGCCCGCGACATGCTCGACTACGGCGACGCGAGCACCGTGGCGGCCGTTCTGGGCTGCGGCCGGCGCACGACGGCGCACGACACCGTGCCCTTCGCGCTGTGGTCCGCCGCCCGCGCTCTCGGCGACTACGAGAACGGGTTCTGGACGACGGCCCAGGTGGGCGGGGACGTGGACACGACCTGCGCCATCGTGGGCGGTGTGCTGGCGTCGGACAAGGCCGGGGCCCCGCCAGGCGCTTGGGTGGAACAGGTGGAGCAACTGCCCGGATGGACGCCTCGGACCGGATAGGCGAAAACTCTCCGTGTTCAACGGGAACTCTGCGTGACCGGGGCCCGTTCTTCGAGTGTCCGCTGTGTGCGATGCGAGTGCCGCACCGGCGGTGATGTCCGAAGCGGTGTGCAGTGATGCGGAGCGTCGGGGGATGGTCATGCGGTCGGTGCGGTTCATGCGGTTCATGCGGTCGGTGCGGGCGCTGTGGGATGCGGTGATGTTCGTTGTATTCGGGGACTCCGGGTGGCGGCGGCTAGGCGGTCAGATCGTCGACGCGGAACCCGGGCGGCCGGCGGCGGGTCCGCCAACTCGCTCCGCCGCGGGGGTCATCGCTGCGGGGAACGCAGGGCGACTGCCTCCCCGGCGTCCCGTCGGTGGGCGGACCGAGGGTGGTGGCCGGGGTGTGATCGGCTGGGCAACTGTGATGTCTTGGAGGGGAGTTGGGGTGGTTTGTGGAGGGCTCCCGCCGCCTTCCGCGCACGTGTGGGGAAACCGGGGTGTCGCGAGGGGATCCCGGCGGCGTACCCTAAGGTCGCCATGCCGTACGAACCACCCACTCACACCGTCGAGCGCTCCCTTCGCGCCACGACCGGAGCGAAGGTCATTGCCGGTGTCGACGAGGTGGGTCGCGGTGCCTGGGCCGGACCCGTCACCGTCTGCGCGGCGGTCACCGGACTGCGCCGGCCGCCCGTCGGCCTCACCGACTCCAAGCTCCTCTCCGTCAAGCGCCGCAACGAACTCGTCGTGGCCTTGGAGGAGTGGGTCACGTCCTACGCCCTGGGTCACGCCTCTCCGCAGGAGATCGACGACCTCGGGATGACGGCCGCGCTGCGGCTCGCCGCGGTGCGCGCACTGGACGCTCTGCCGATACGCCCCGACGCGGTGATCCTCGACGGGAAGCACGACTACCTCGGCACCCCGTGGAAGGTCCGCACCGTCATCAAGGGGGACCGGTCGTGCGTCGCGGTCGCGGCGGCATCGGTGATCGCCAAGGTTCGGCGCGACAAAATGATGGCCGAACTGGGCATCGACCATGCAGACTTCGGCTTTGCGGACAATGCCGGGTATCCGTCACCCGTGCACAAGGCCGCACTGGCGGAACGGGGACCCACCCCGTACCACCGGTTGTCGTGGGCGTATCTTGATGCGCTGCCCCAGTGGCGGCACCTCAAGAAGACCCGCAGCTGGGCGGACGGAAGCGTTCCGGAGATCGAGGGTCAGCTCGGCTTCGACTTCTGACGATTCCGCTCGCACTGATGTGCCACCCGCTGGCGCGAGCCGCACCAACGTTTGATAGACAACAGCCCATGCCTCTCATTCCCGAGGAGCCTCAGATTCACGAGAGTGCCCAGGGTCCCCGCGCCACTCCGGCCAGCGGCCGCACCGCGCCGACCCCTCGACCCGTACCTGGTCCCCGTCCCGCGGCTCCGTCGCGTCCGGGACGTCCTGGTCCCGTCCGGCCCACGCCGCCCGCTCAGCGCGCGCAGCGTGACGCCGCCAAGCCCGGGCCCTCGGCCCCGGCCGCCCACGCCGCTCCGCCGGCCGCCCCGGCGACTCCTCAGATCCAGCTCATCCCGGCCTCGGCCGAAGGTGCACTGGACGCCGCCGAGGAGGCCGTGGACCTGCTCCTCGACTCGGGGCGGGCCCCGGGTGAGGTGCTCGTGCTCACCACCGGCGAGCAGCACCCCTGGGCGGCCCACGAGCTGAGCTTCGGCGAGGCGTCCTACTGGGCGCAGCAGGACGCGGGAGACGACGTCTTCTACGCCGCTGCCGCCGCTGTGGACCGCGCCGCCGTGCGGCCCGTCGTCGTGGTCGCCGTCAACGGCGGTCCCGACACCGTGGCCGCCACCGCTCTGCCCCTCGCCCACAAGCGGGCCGGCACGCTGCTGATCGTCTGCGGTGACCCGCAGCAGATCAACGCCGTGCTGGGCGCGGGCGTCTGAGGCGAGCCGGTTGCGACCACCCCGGGTGTGAACACCGGGGTGCGCAAGCGGGGCGGAGGAGGCGTCGCGGTCGCGGCTGCCTCCAAGGCGCGACCGGACGCGCCCGGTTGACGGGGGATCATGTTTCAGCCGGTGGACGGGGCGCGGCGTCCGGTCGCGGGCGACTCGGGTGGCCGCGTAGGTGACCCCGGTGGTTCCGTCCGGTCCACCGGGTCGGCGGTAGGTCGTGTGGGGCTGCCATGAGCAGCGCCGTGTGGCGGTGAGCGCCGGGCACGGGCAACGGGTGTGCGTCCCGCCGCGAGGCGATCGTGTCTGCACAAGCCGTTCCCTCTGCCCGGAAGGTAGCCGTGACAACGGTCGGCCTTCCGGGGGCGGGTGGCTGCTTCGTACGGGGGCGGGGCGCCCGTGATCGGTGCGGATCGCGCCGGCCTCTGCGCTCAGCGGGCGGCGGCGCGGCGCAGGACCTCGGAGGCGGCGCCGCCTGTGCGGGGCAGCGGAGGCGGCGCCTCGGACAGGGCGAAGGGCTCCGGAGAGGAGTCCGCGTTGGGGCGGCGGCCGCCGCGGCCCTCGCCGAGGACCTGCCAGCCGTCCCGGGTCAGCGTGATGTACGAGCCGCAGCGCAGACCGTGCAGTGTGCAGGCGTCACGCAGGCCCCACATCCACGCGCCGTCCTCCTCCGTCCAGCGCGCGTCGCCGTCACGGCAGTAGAGCAGCACGGCGGTGCGGACCGGTGTGCGGCGGCGCAGGTCGTGCGGGATGACCCGGCGCAGCTGCGAAAGCAGCGCGTTGCGGAACATCCAGCCGTCGGCCGGAGCCTGGCGGCGGGTGAACGAGGCGCTGGCCAGCAACCGTTCGTCCGGATCGAGCACGGCTACGACCGCGGTGGCCGGCCGGGGCCGGTGCCGTGCGTGCAGCCCGCTGACGACCTCGCGTGGGTTGCGCAGCAGCGGAATCCCCGCCGCGGCCCACTCGGCAGGCTCGAGCAAGCGGTTGGCGGAAGCGGCGGACGTGGACGATGACGATGATGCCGCCGAGGACGGAGCGAATCCGAAGGTCACGAGCCTCCCTTCGGCTACGGCCCACACAGGGGGCGGGTCGGATTCGGGGGGAGCGCACACCGCAGCAAGGCCCTGCCGGACCACGGACGAACCGTGCGGGGAGCGGAACTCAATTCTTCCTGTCGAACTTGGATGCGGCAACGAGCAATTGGGGCCACCGACCGTTATGCGGCGGTGCGAGTCATATATCCCTACCCAATGAGGTGCGCTGTGACGCGTGTGCCCGCCATACACGCTCTGTTAACCCTTTGTGGGAGGTGAGTTTCCCCCGGTCCGGCCGCTGGGAGGTGGTGCGGGGGAGCCGTGAGAGCACCCGGCCGGTTGCGCACGGTAGTCGGGTGAAGTGGCCGATTGTCCGTGGCGTCGGGTTGCATGGGGGCATGGACGTTACGGAGCTGCGCGCCGAAGCCGATGCCATCCTCGCCGAGCTCGTCGGAGCCTCCCCCGGGGAGGCGCGGTTGCGGGAGGACCAGTGGCTGGCGGTGGACGCACTGGTGCGGGAGCGGCGGCGCGCCCTGGTGGTGCAGCGCACCGGCTGGGGCAAGTCCGCGGTGTACTTCGTCGCCACAGCGCTGCTGCGCCGACGCGGTGGCGGACCGACCGTGATCGTCTCGCCGCTGCTGGCGCTGATGCGCAACCAGGTCGAGTCGGCGGCGCGGGCCGGCATCCGGGCGCGGACGATCAACTCGGCCAATCCGGAGGAGTGGGACGCGATCCACGAGGAGGTCGAGCGGGGCGAGACCGACGTGCTCCTTGTGAGTCCCGAGCGGCTGAACTCCGTGGACTTCCGCGACCACATGCTGCCCAAGCTCGCGGCGACGACCGGTCTGCTGGTCGTAGACGAGGCGCACTGCATCTCCGACTGGGGGCACGACTTCCGCCCGGACTACCGCCGGCTGCGCGCGATGCTCGCCGAGCTGGCCCCCGGGGTGCCGGTGCTGGCGACGACGGCCACGGCCAACGCGCGGGTCACGGCAGACGTGGCCGAGCAGTTGGGCACCGGCGCCGGCGAGGCCCTGGTGCTGCGCGGCCCGCTGGAACGCGAGAGCCTGCGGCTCGGGGTGGTGCGCCTGCCGGACGCCGCGCACCGGCTGGCCTGGCTCGCCGAACACCTGGACGAACTGCCGGGCTCGGGAATCGTCTACGCGCTGACGGTGGCCGCGGCCGAGGAGGCCACCGCGTTCCTGCGGCAGCGCGGCTTCCGGGTGGCGTCGTACACGGGGCGCACGGAGAACGCGGATCGGCTGCAGGCGGAGGCGGACCTGCTGGGGAACCGCGTCAAGGCCTTGGTGGCGACGTCGGCGCTCGGGATGGGCTTCGACAAGCCGGATCTGGGCTTCGTGGTGCACCTCGGCTCGCCGTCCTCGCCGATCGCCTACTACCAGCAGGTGGGGCGTGCGGGGCGCGGTGTGGCCCATGCGGACGTGCTGCTGCTGCCGGGCAAGGAGGACGAGGCCATCTGGCGCTACTTCGCCGACACCGCCTTCCCGCCCGAGGCACAGGTCCGCCAGACCCTCTCGGCCCTCGCCGACGCGGGCCGCCCGCTGTCCGTGCCGGCCCTGGAGGCCCTGGTCGACCTGCGGCGCACCCGCCTGGAGACCATGCTCAAGGTCCTCGACGTGGACGGTGCGGTCAAGCGGGTCAAGGGCGGTTGGGTCTCCACCGGTGAGCCGTGGGTCTACGACACGGAGCGCTACGCCTGGGTCGCCGAACAGCGGGCGGCCGAGCGGCAGGCCATGCGGGACTACGTGAGCACGACCGGGTGCCGCATGGAGTTCCTGCGCCGGCAGTTGGACGACGAGGGCGCGGCCCCGTGCGGGCGGTGCGACACCTGCGCGGGCGCCTGGGCCGACGCCGCCGTGTCCGCCGACGCGCTCACAGGGGCGGTGAAGGAACTGGACCGTCCGGGAGTGGAGGTCGAGCCGCGCCGGATGTGGCCCACGGGCATGCCCGCCCTGGGTGTCGACCTCAAGGGGCGCATCCCGGCGGGCGAGCAGTGTTCCACCGGGCGGGCCCTGGGCCGGCTCTCCGACATCGGCTGGGGCAACCGGCTGCGCCCGCTGCTGGCGGAGAACGCGCCGGACGGACCGGTCCCCGACGACGTCCTGCGGGCCGCGGTGGCGGTCCTCGCCGACTGGGCGCGCTCCCCGGGAGGATGGGCGTCGGGGGGCCCGGACGCCCCCGCCCGGCCGGTCGGCGTCGTCGCCGTGCCGTCGCTGGCCCGCCCGCAACTCGTCGGCTCCCTCGCCGAGGGCATCGCGAGGGTCGGCCGCCTGCCCTTCCTGGGCGCCCTGAGTCACGTCGGACCGGACGGCGCGCACGCGGCGCGGCGCAGCAACTCCGCCCAGCGGCTGCGGGCGCTGACCGACGCCTTCACCGTCTCCGAGGAACTGTCGCGTGCGCTGACCCTCGCCCCCGGACCAGTGTTGCTCGTCGACGACTGCACGGACTCGGGCTGGACCCTCGCCGTCGCCGGGCGCCTGCTGCGCCGGGCGGGCAGCGGACCGGTACTGCCGCTGGTCCTGGCCACCGCGGGCTGAGCGGCCGCAGGAGTGACCTCGGCGGTGCCGTGGGGGGACCTGAGCGTCGACGTCCGCGCCGGTGACACGGGAGGCCAGCGGTTGCAGTAGAGTACCTTTCACTCACGCGGTTCGGGCTTGCCGTACCTGGTGTGGGACTCGGCTTCCTGGGCGAGCCGGCGCAGTGCGAGCAGCGCGGGTTCCAGGAGGAAGGTCAGGAGCACCGCGCGCTCGGCCTTCTCGAGCGGGTCCGACGGCTCCTGCAGCTGGTCCAGATCGAGGACGGCGGTCTGCTCCGCGAGCCGTGCGTAGGGCAGGAGCGACTGCCAGTGGTAGTCCACGCCCAGGGAGCGCAGCGTCTCCAGTGTCTGGTCGATGACGTGCCGGGCCGGGTTGTGCTCGGTGACGTCCCAGCCCAACTCGGACAGCAGCGAGCCGGCTTCGGAGCCGCCCGGGTCGGTGGAGTCCTCGTCGACGCTCTTTTCGGCGCTCTCCTCGCCGGGTTTCCCGGTGGGTGACAGGCCGAAGACGAGGCCGAGCAGCGAGTGCATGTCGGTCGGACCCCCGGAGACGGCGTCCAGCACATGGCGGGCCGCGCTGACGGACAGTCCCCGCACGCCGATCAGGGCGCGGATCAGCCGCAGTCTGCGCACATGGTGCTCGTCGTACTCCGCCTGCGTGGCGGCGGTCGCACGACCGGGCGGCAGCAGGCCCTCTCGCAGGTAGTACTTGATCGTCGCGGTGGGCACACCGCTGCGACGACTCAGCTCTGAGATGCGCACAGGTTTTCCGTTCCTTCCCCTGTCATTGGGAAGCGCCACTCTCTAATATGGATAGTGTCACTCCCCAACTGTGGAGGCGAGACTACCGTGCCCACTCTTCCCTGGGTGAAGCCGAACCCGGCCCAGCCCCACACCACTGCCTTCGTGATGGCCTCTCGGTTCGAGGTGCGATCCCTGAAGGACGTGCCGCGCTTCTTCCTCAAGTCCCTGTCGGCCTGGGGTCAGGTCCGCAAGGCGCCCGGCGCCCTCGGCGCCTCGCTGGAGGCCCAGCTGACCAGGGGTGTGTTCTTCACGCTGTCGGCGTGGGAGGACCGCGACGCCCTGTACGCGTACGCGCGGGCGGAACCCCACATGAGCATCATGGCCGGGCTGCGCTCCACGATGCGCGAGTCGACGTTCACCTTCTGGGAGACGCCGGTCGAGCGGCTGCCGATCGACTGGAAGGAAGCCAAGCGGCGCATCGACGACCAGGCCCGCGCCGACGCCGCCGACAGCGGGAGCGCCGCCCACTGAACGTCCGGCCGAATGCCGTCGCGCACAGGGGCAGGTGCGGGACCGCTGTGACGTGACCCTGACCGGAGTTATCCACAGGTCGAAGCGGAGGATCGCAATCCGCGAGATCGTCTGGGCATGACGAATCACAGCGAAACGACCGGAAGTCATGTCCCGTTCCACGGAGGCCCGATGGGCGACGGGGACACCGTCGCACCCCACCACGTGACCCTGCGCACCCCGGCCGAACTCGCCGACGCCATCCCGTACTTGCTCGGCTACCGGCCCGAGGACAGCATCGTCCTGGTCGCCCTGCACGACCGGGGCGGGCGGGGCCGGTTCGGTGGCCGGGCCCGCCTGGGCATCCCACCCAACCCGGACGACTGGCGGGCCGCGGCCCGCCAGCTGGCGCAGGGCCTCGTACGGGGCAGCGAACGCCGTGGAACCCGGCCCGCGCAGATGGTCGCCTACCTCTGTCAGGAGCCGGGCGACGGCGAGACGGGGCGCGAGATCATGGAGCGGCTGCGTCCGCTGGCCCAGCGGCTGCGCGAGGAGTGCGGGGACCTGGACGTCCCCGTGATCGAGGCACTGTGCATCTCCGACGGGCGCTTCTGGTCGTACTGCTGCGGCGGCAAGGGCTGCTGCCCACCCGAGGGCGCCCCGATGGGCCTCCCGGGCACGTCCGTGGTGGCCGCCGCGGCCACCTACGCCGGCATCCAGGTCCGGGGCACCCTGTGCGAGCTGCGGGCCCGGTTGCTCCCACTGGAGACGGGTGCGGCGCTGGAGCAGGAGGTCGCGCTCGACACCGCGAGCATGGCGCTGGTGCCCAGGATCGTCGAGGACGACAACCGCGCGGTCGTGGCCGACGAGACGATCGAGCTGGCCGAGCTGATCATGCGCCGCCTGGCGGCGGCTCCTCCGGTGGCGGACGCACCGGAAGCGGACCGGAGGGACGACCGGCTGCTCTCCGCCGACGAGGCGGCCGCGCTGATTCTGGGCCTCCAGGACCGCACCACCCGGGACCGCGCCGCCCAGTGGATGGAGGGCGACGAAGCGGCCCCCGCACTGCGTCTCTGGCGTGCCCTGGCCCGCCGCTGCGTCGGACCCTACGGCGAGCACGCGGCGGCGCCCCTCACCCTCGCGGGCTGGGTCGCCTGGTCCGTCGGCGACGAACTCGAAGCCCGGGAGGCCCTCGCCATGGCACTCGGCGCCGACCCCGGCTACCTCTTCGCCCGGCTCCTGCACCAGGCCTGCAACGAGGGCCTCGACCCCGAGTCCGTACGAAGCTTTCTGCGCACCGAACGGCAGGGCCGCGCCGAGGGGTCCGCACCGGGAGACGACGGCCCCGAGGACGGGGAGGACCCGCAGAGCGGCCCCCGACCCGACCACCGACGCCGCCGACCCCGCCCCGCCTCCTCGGAGCGCGCAGCCGCGCAACGCCCGGGTACGGATCGCCCGGGTTCGGATCGCCCCGCCCCAGGGCGCCCCGCTGCACGCCCCCGCACACGCCCCCTGGGCAAGGCCGCCCGGCGGCGCGACAACTGCCCGGAGGGCAGGGGGTGAGCGGGGGAGCACACCAGGGGACACGCCCGCCCTGACAGCCGGAACCGCCCGCGTCGAGGAAGCGCCCGACGAACTGCGAATGGGGGAGCGTGGCCTGTTTATCGTCAGGAAGACGACTATGATCGCCGCATGCCCTACGACCCGTCAGCGTTCCCGCCCTTCGCCGTCACCGTGGACCTGGTCGTACTGACCGTGCGCCGCCATGCCCTGTGCGCTCTGGCGGTCCGCAGGGGCGAGCCGCCGTTCCAGGGCCGGTGGGCTCTCCCCGGCGGCTTCGTACGGGCCGACGAGGACCTCTCCCAGGCCGCGGCGCGCGAACTGGTCGAGGAGACCGGACTGCATGCGCACGATCCCTCCGCCCCCGCCCAGGACCACGGCGCCCACCTGGAACAGCTCGCCACCTACGGCGACCCCGGCCGCGACCCCCGGATGCGTGTCGTCAGCGTCGCCCACCTCGCGCTCGCCCCCGACCTGCCGGCTCCCAGAGCCGGCGGCGACGCCAGCAACGCCCGCTGGGCGCCCGTCGAGGAGCTGCTCCAGCACGGCGGTCACGGCCGGGACGGCGAACCGGTCGCGCCGCTCGCCTTCGACCACGCCCGGATCCTCGCGGACGGAGTGGAACGCGCCCGCTCCAAGATCGAATACTCCTCGCTCGCCACGGCGTTCTGTCCCCCAGAGTTCACCGTCGGGGAACTGCGCCGCGTCTACGAGGCGGTGTGGGGGGTGTCCCTGGACCCGCGCAACTTCCACCGCAAGGTGACCGGCACCCCGGGCTTCCTGGTGCCGACGGGAGGCACCACCACACGGCAGGGTGGCCGTCCCGCCCAACTCTTCCGCGCCGGCGGTGCGACCCTGCTCAATCCGCCGATGCTGCGGCCCGAGGTGTGAAACGGGAGTCGCACCGAAGAAAACGGACATAACGCGCTATCTTGCTACGGGTGATCCAGGCTTTCGGACTGACCAGCGAACCGCGCAAGGAGCTCCCGCCCGCCCTCGACGACGTGTCCTTCGAGGCGCGCTCAGGGCGCGTCACCGTTCTGCTCGGCACGCCGGGCGCCGGCAAGACCACGGCGCTGAGACTCATGCTCGAACTCCAACAGGGCTGTGGCATCACCTACTTCAGAGGCCGGCCTCTGCACCGCGTCGCTCACCCCGCACGCGAGGTCGGCGTCCTGCTGGGCGACGTGCCCGGGCATCCCGGCCGCACCGTCCGCGGTCATCTGCGCATGCTGTGCGCGGCCGCCGGCGTCCCCGCCCGGCGGGCCGACGAAGTCCTGGAAGCGGTCGGGCTGGTCAGCCTCCGGGAGGAACGACTCGGCACCCTCTCCCGGGGCATGGACCGTCGCCTCGGACTCGCCTGCGCGCTCCTCGCCGACCCGCACAGCCTCGTGCTCGACGAGCCCGCCGAGGGGCTCTCCGAACGCGAAAGCCGTTGGCTGCACGCCATGCTGCGCGCCCACGCCGACCACGGCGGCACGGTCCTGTCGACCACGACCGACCCCAAGGAGGCCATCCGCATCGCCGACCGGGTCGTCACGCTGGACGAGGGCCGGCTCGTCGCCGACCAGGAGGTGGGCGACTTCGCCCGTACCCGGCTGCGTCCACGCGTCGCCGTACGCAGCCCCCACGCGGCCCGTCTCGCCGCCCTCCTGACCAAGGAGGCCCGCACCGGACACCGTTCCGTCGAGGTGGTCCAGGAGGACGGCAACCGGCTGTCGGTGTACGGCAGTACTTGCGCCGCCGTCGGCGACACCGCCTTCCGGCACGGCGTTCTCGTCCATCAACTCGCGGACGAAGTGGGCGACATGGGCCCAGGAGCCGGAGGGGCCGACCCGGAGCTCACCGAAGTTCTGCCGGGCGTGCCCCGGCCGGCGACTCCGTCGAATGCCCGCACCCGACCCGCAGACGATTCGGTCGGCGCCGCGGCCACAGTCGTCCAGTCCGCGGCCCGACCCGACGCCTCAGCCTCAGGCGTTTCGGCTGCCGAGCCGGCCAACGTCTCAGTCGAAGGCGTCCCGGCCGACGCCTCGATCGCCGACACTCCCGTCACAGCGACTGCCGAAGCCCTCGCTCGCCCGTCGTCCGATGCCCCTTCCGCACGTGCCTCGGCCCCCTCCGGGACCGCCGCCCCGGCCGACGAGAGCCGCGACGCCCGCGCCGACGCCCGTCCCGAGGCTGCCACGAGCGCCCAGGGCCGTTCCCTGGTCGCCGTGCCGGCCGCCGACGCCCCGGCGGCAACCCGACCATCCGGCGCGTCGCCCGACGAACCGCCTGCCGCAATGCGCTCCATCAAGACCGACACCGACAGAACCGGCCGCTCACCCAACTCCGCTCACCGCACCATCCACCCCCCGGCGCAGCACTCCCCGAGAACCGTTGCCCGCCGCCGCCCCGACGGCCGCGGTGTCACCTTGCCGCCCCCCATCTCCGTGCGCCCCGCCCCCAGCCCCCTTCGCCCCCTCCGCTATGAACTCCGCCGAGCCGCCGGCGTCGGCACGGGGTTCGTCACCGGTGCCGTCGTGCTCCTCCTCTCCGCCGTCACCGCCGTGTTCCTGGCGCGCGCCGGGCACACCTCGCAGGCGCGTCTGCTGGCCGCCTGGCCCGTCGAACTGCCGCTGCCTCCCGCCGCGCTCGGCGCGGGACTGCTCGGAGCGCTCGCCTTCGGTGACGAGTTCCGCCACCCCGCGCTGGCCGCCGACCGCGGCACCGTCCCCCGCAGGCTGGGCATGCTCACGGCGAAGCTGGCCGTCGCCGCGTTCACCGCGCTGGCGCTGGCCTTCCTCACCGTGGGCTGCGACGCCGAAGTGCTCTACCTCCTCTACGGGCGGGAGCACGCGCAGGTTCCCGCGGACTGGGCCCAGTTGAGCGTGAGCTGGTTCGGACTCGTGGTCGGCTGCGCCTGGGCCGGCGTCCTGGCGGCCGGCGTCTTCCGCTCCACCACGGCCGGGCTCGCCGCGGTGGCGGCCGTGCCGGTGGTCGTCGTACCCGTCGTACACAAGGTCGTCCACGGCGTGTCCGTGCGGACGGCGGCCGGACTCTCGGTGCGGATGCGCGAGGTGTTGCTGCTCCAGTGGCCCTTCGGAGGCGAGCGCTACCTCGCCGCGGTGGTCCGCCTGATCGGTCAACCCTTCGGCGGCGCACTGGCGTTGTCGCTGACCTGCCTGCTCGGCGCCTACCTGCTCACGACCGTGCGGAGCCGCGCACGATGACCGCGGACCGTGCGCACCCGATCCCGACATGTGCGCAACTTCCCCACAGAAAGCCCATTTCTTTCCGATAAGGCGTCAATTCCGACGGGGTGAGCGATCACCCTTTCGTGTGCTTTTCACCAAAGCCCTCAAGGCAGTTGGAGGCAGCGCCGACAAAGGATCCGTGAGTACCCTTGCGCACACCATGATGACCGCCGCCCGCTCCGCCGACTCCGGTCTGGCCGGCCCGGGCGAACTCGACCGCTACCCCTATGCCGAGCCGCCCGTCACCGAGCGCGTCGGAGCTCCCGTCTGGGAGGGCGCGGACCCCGAGCTGGGCCGTGTGGGCCGGCGTGCCGCGGGCAGCCGCGGCCGCGGACTGCACGGCCAACTCGTCCAGCAGCTCGGCCAGATGATCGTCTCCGGTGACCTGGGCGCCGACCGCCCGCTCGTGCCGGAGGAGATCGGCCAGCGTTTCGAGGTGTCCCGCACCGTCGTCCGTGAGTCGCTCCGCGTCTTGGAGGCCAAGGGCCTGGTCAGCGCCCGGCCGAACGTCGGCACGCGCGTGCGTCCCGTGAGCGACTGGAACCTCCTCGACCCCGACATCATCGAATGGCGGGCCTTCGGTCCGCAGCGCGACGACCAGCGGCGCGAGCTGACCGAGCTGCGCTGGACGATCGAGCCGCTCGCCGCCCGCCTCGCCGCGGGGCACGGGCGCGAGGACGTCCAGCGGCGGCTGTCCGACATGGTCGAGATCATGGGGCACGCCATGGGCCAGGGTGACGCGCTCACCTACTCCCGTGCCGACGCCGAGTTCCACTCCCTGCTCATCCAGATCGCGGGCAACCGCATGCTGGAGCACCTTTCCGGGATCGTGTCGGCCGCCCTCCAGGTCTCCGGCGGACCGGTCACCGGCTGTGACCGGCCGAACGAGGTGTCCCTGTCGCACCACGGCAGAATCGTCGACGCCCTCGCCGCGGGCGACGGCACCGGTGCCGAGGTGGCCATGCGCCAGCTCCTCACCGTCCACCCCGAGGTCGAGCGAGTCGTACCGGCGCCGCGCGAGCACTGACCGCACCCGCCCCGCGGGCGGTGTGGTCGGGGTCTCGTGTCCCGTCGTCTCCCGGCCCCTCTCCCCGGCCGGCGCCCCGCCCCGTCCGTCGGACCCCGCAGTGCCCGCCTCCGGGACCGCGGGGTCCGACGGCGCGAAGAGGCCGGTTGGGCGGCGGTCGTGTGGGTAGACGTCGCGGGTGACCTTAAGTGCCCGTGTCTGACCGTTTTTGAGCGCTTACGTGGTGTGACTCGGGCCACGAAGATTAGGCGTAACGCTCATGGAAACAACGCGATGACCTAAGAGGTGACAGCCGCGGAGGGAATACGGACGCCGTACAAGGCGCTGTGCATCTTCCCGGCCCCCCGCCCGCACCGTCGGCCCGTCCCCGAGGCCGGTGGTCGGCTCCTGTCCGCAATGGACGGGGCCGGAAGTCGTTTTCCAACGTTCCGAGAGGTTGTTCGTGTCGGCCAGCACATCCCGTACGCTCCCGCCGGAGATCGCCGAGTCCGTCTCTGTCATGGCGCTCATTGAGCGGGGAAAGGCTGAGGGGCAGATCGCCGGCGACGATGTGCGTCGGGCCTTCGAAGCTGACCAGATTCCGGCCACTCAGTGGAAGAACGTACTGCGCAGCCTCAACCAGATCCTCGAGGAAGAGGGTGTGACGCTGATGGTCAGTGCCGCGGAGCCCAAGCGCACCCGAAAGAGCGTCGCAGCGAAGAGTCCGGCCAAGCGCACCGCCACCAAGACGGTCGCGGCGAAGACGGTGACCACCAGGAAGGCCGCCGCCGGAGCCCCGGCCGCCCCGGCCGCGCCCGCTGTGGACGACCCCGCCGAGGAAGCCGCCCCCGCGAGGAAGGCGGCCGCCAAGAAGACCACCGCCAAGAAGGCGGCCGCGAAGAAGGCCGCCCCCGCCAAGAAGACGGCGGCCAAGAAGACCGCCGCCAAGAAGGACGACGTCGAGCTCATCGAGGAAGAGGTCCTCGAGGAAGCCGCCCCCAAGGCCGGCGACGAGCCCGAGGGCACCGAGAACGCCGGCTTCGTCCTCTCCGACGAGGACGAGGACGACGCGCCCGCGCAGCAGGTCGCCGCGGCCGGTGCCACCGCCGACCCGGTCAAGGACTACCTCAAGCAGATCGGCAAGGTCCCGCTGCTCAACGCCGAGCAGGAGGTCGAGCTCGCCAAGCGCATCGAGGCCGGACTGTTCGCCGAGGACAAGCTCGCCAACGCCGACAAGCTCGCCCCGAAGCTCAAGCGCGAGCTGGAGATCATCGCCGAGGACGGCCGCCGCGCCAAGAACCACCTCCTGGAGGCCAACCTCCGTCTGGTGGTCTCCCTGGCCAAGCGCTACACCGGCCGCGGCATGCTCTTCCTGGACCTCATCCAGGAGGGCAACCTCGGTCTGATCCGAGCGGTCGAGAAGTTCGACTACACCAAGGGCTACAAGTTCTCCACGTACGCCACGTGGTGGATCCGTCAGGCGATCACCCGCGCCATGGCCGACCAGGCCCGCACCATCCGCATCCCGGTGCACATGGTCGAGGTCATCAACAAGCTCGCGCGCGTGCAGCGCCAGATGCTCCAGGACCTGGGCCGCGAGCCCACTCCGGAGGAGCTGGCCAAGGAACTCGACATGACCCCGGAGAAGGTCATCGAGGTCCAGAAGTACGGCCGTGAGCCCATCTCGCTCCACACCCCGCTGGGCGAGGACGGCGACAGCGAGTTCGGCGACCTCATCGAGGACTCCGAGGCCGTCGTCCCGGCCGACGCGGTCAGCTTCACGCTGCTCCAGGAGCAGCTGCACTCCGTCCTGGACACCCTCTCCGAGCGCGAGGCAGGCGTCGTCTCCATGCGCTTCGGTCTCACCGACGGTCAGCCGAAGACCCTCGACGAGATCGGCAAGGTGTACGGCGTCACGCGTGAGCGCATCCGCCAGATCGAGTCCAAGACCATGTCGAAGCTGCGCCACCCGTCGCGCTCGCAGGTGCTGCGCGACTACCTCGACTAGACGGCGACCGACGCCGCCCGGCCGGCGTCGACGTCACAGCCTGACGCCGAAGGCCCGGTTCCCCTGGGGAGCCGGGCCTTCGGCCTGCCGCGCGGCGCGCGGGTGCGCGTCGGCATGCACTGGATCACCCTGGGTGTTCATCGATCACTTCAGAGTGAGGAGCGCGCATGCGTCGTCCTTTGGTCCGGGCGCTGACCCGGCCGCTGGTCCTGGCGACCGCGGCGATGGCCATACCCCTGGTGACAGCCGTACCGGCGGCCGCCGACGGGGTGGTCGTGGGTGGGTTCCCGGTCGATGTGTCCACGTCGCCGTGGACGGTCGCGCTGTCCAGCCGTGACCGGTTCGGCGGTACGAGGTCCGGGCAGTTCTGCGGAGGCGTGGTGGTCGGCACGTCCGCGGTGCTGACAGCCGCCCACTGTATGGGCCAGGAGGTGCTCGGAGCGCCCAGAGCGCGCGATCTGAAGGTCGTCGAGGGCCGCACCGACCTCTCCACCGGCGCAGGCCGGGAGATCGCCGTGAAGGGCGTCTGGGTGAACCCGGCCTATGACAGCGAGAGCAACTCCGGGGACTTCGCCGTCCTCACGCTCGCCGAACCTCTGCCGCAGACCTCGGTCGTCGCCATGGCCGCCGCGGGCGACCCGGCCTACCAGCCCGGCACGGAGGCCCTGGTCTACGGCTGGGGCGACACCTCGGGCGGCGGCTCCTACCCGCAGAGCCTGAGAGCGGCCCGTGTGCACGTCCTGCCCGACAGCTCCTGCGAGTCCGCCTACCCCGGCGGCCGCGACGGCAGGTACATGGCGAAGACGATGGTGTGCGCGGGGGAGGCGAAGGGCGGGCACGACTCCTGCCAGGGCGACAGCGGCGGACCGCTGATCGCGCAGGGCCGGCTGATCGGGCTCGTCTCCTGGGGCAGCGGCTGCGGAGAAGCGGGGAACCCGGGCGTCTACACCCGCGTGTCCGACGTCGTGCGGGCCTGGAAGGAGGCCTTGGCCGCCGGCTCCGGCTCCACGCCCGCCGAGGGCGCAGCCGTGGGCCGGTCGGGCCGCTGAAGCGGGGAAGAACACGAGTGCGGGCGGCCGCCCCTGGCGAACAGGGGCGGCCGCCCGCGTGCCGGCCTAGCCGGATCTGGCTCGTCGTCGAACGCGTCGGTTGTCAGCGCTCATCTTCGGAGGCGGATGCGGGAACGGTCGTCAGCCGCTCCGTCTCGTCCTGTATCTCAGCGGCGATCTTCTTGAGTTCCGGCTCGAACTTGCGGC
Organism: Streptomyces sp. NPDC088254; assembly: GCF_044740925.1. Taxonomy (NCBI): domain Bacteria; kingdom Bacillati; phylum Actinomycetota; class Actinomycetes; order Kitasatosporales; family Streptomycetaceae; genus Streptomyces; species Streptomyces sp. NPDC088254. The sequence continues at coordinate 91,930 of NZ_JBIURQ010000007.1, forward strand.
CGTGGTGGGCGCAGAAGAGCAGTTCTCCGCCGCTGAGCAGGACGACGCGCACGTACGCCTGTGCGCCGCAGCGGTCGCAGCGGTCAGCGGCCGTCAGCGGGCTCGCGGGGGTCAGAACAGTAGTCACGTCGCCTCTTCTCTAGCTCGACGAGCTGTCGTACCAGGGTCAACATCCAACCAGCCCCAAAACGTTCCCGCTCGTGGCTTCTCCTCGGAAAATTCTTTCCGAGGCGGCCGTCTGCTGCCGGTTTGGCGGCGAATGTGCCGTATTGCGTGTCTGATGTGTCTTACGGTTTCGCGCTGTCGGTCATGGTCCGGTCCTCCCGGCTGGATTGCCGGTTTGCTCATGAGGACGTGCCCGGAGCCTAAATGGTTCATGCCTCGAAGGGAACGTGATATGTACTTCACCCCATCGAGAGATCGAACATCCATACGAGTCTGGACTACTGTGAGTTTCGGACGAGGGTGGCGTTACAACGGCTCTACCAGGCCTCGGTACCCTCTTGGCGGCGACCGAAGCCGCGCCCTTACCCACAAGGGCCCACCGTGAAATTCAGCGAGGAGCGAACCGCGTGACCGCCGATACGTCCGTGCCGTCCACTGCGCTGCTGGCAGGAGCAGACCGGGACGGTTCCAACTACACCGCGCGGCACCTGCTCGTCCTCGAGGGGCTCGAGGCCGTACGCAAGCGCCCGGGCATGTACATCGGATCGACCGACAGCCGTGGCCTGATGCACTGCCTGTGGGAGATCATCGACAACTCCGTCGACGAGGCCCTGGGCGGCTACTGCGACCACATCGAGGTCGTCCTCCATGACGACGGCTCGGTGGAGGTGCGCGACAATGGCCGCGGCATCCCGGTCGACGTCGAACCCAAGACCGGCCTGTCCGGCGTCGAGGTCGTCATGACCAAGCTGCACGCCGGCGGCAAGTTCGGAGGCGGCTCCTACGCCGCCTCCGGCGGTCTGCACGGCGTCGGCGCCTCCGTGGTGAACGCCCTCTCCGCCCGTCTGGACATCGAGGTCGACCGCGGCGGCAGCACGCACGCGATCAGCTTCCGCCGCGGCGTCCCCGGCACGTTCGCCACGGGCGGACCGGAGGCGAAGTTCGAAGCCGCGGGCGGCCTGCGCAAGACCAAGCGGATCCCCAAGACCCGCACCGGCACGCGCGTGCGTTACTGGGCCGACCGGCAGATCTTCCTCAAGGACGCCAAGCTCTCCCTGGACACGCTCCACCAGCGGGCCCGTCAGACCGCGTTCCTGGTGCCCGGCCTGACCATCGTCGTCCGCGACGAGTACGGCCTCGGCGAGGGCGGCAGCAAGGGCGAAGAGTCCTTCCGCTTCGACGGCGGCATCAGCGAGTTCTGCGAGTACCTCGCCACCGACAAGCCCGTCTGCGACGTGCTGCGCTTCACCGGGCAGGGCACCTTCAAGGAGACCGTGCCCGTCCTGGACGACCACGGTCAGATGACGCCGACCGAGGTCACCCGCGAGCTCGGCGTCGACGTCGCGATGCGCTGGGGCACCGGCTACGACACGACGCTGCGGTCGTTCGTCAACATCATCGCCACGCCCAAGGGCGGCACTCACGTCGCAGGCTTCGAGCAGGCCGTCGCCAGGACGATGAACGAGGTGCTGCGCACCAAGAAGATGCTGCGCGTCGCCGAGGACGACATCGTCAAGGACGACGCACTGGAGGGCCTGACCGCGGTCGTCACCGTCCGGCTCGCCGAGCCGCAGTTCGAGGGGCAGACCAAGGAGGTGCTCGGCACCTCGGCCGCCCGCAGGATCGTCAACACGGTGATCGCCAGGGAGCTCAAGGCGTTCCTGACCTCCACCAAGCGCGATGCCGCCGCCCAGGCGCGGGTCGTCATGGAGAAGGCCGTCGCCGCCGCGCGCACGCGTATCGCGGCCCGTCAGCACAAGGACGCTCAGCGCCGAAAGACGGCCCTGGAGTCGTCCTCGCTGCCGGCCAAGCTCGCCGACTGCCGCAGCGACGACGTCGACCGCAGTGAGCTGTTCATCGTCGAGGGCGACTCCGCGCTCGGCACGGCCAAGCTCGCCCGCAACTCCGAGTTCCAGGCGCTGCTGCCGATCCGCGGCAAGATCCTCAACGTCCAGAAGTCGTCCGTGACCGACATGCTGAAGAACGCCGAGTGCGGCGCGATCATCCAGGTCATAGGGGCCGGCTCCGGGCGCACGTTCGACATCGACGCGGCCCGCTACGGCAAGATCATCATGATGACCGACGCCGACGTGGACGGCTCCCACATCCGGTGCCTGCTGCTGACCCTGTTCCAGCGCTACATGCGGCCCATGGTCGAGGCCGGCCGGGTGTTCGCCGCGGTCCCGCCGCTGCACCGCGTCGAGCTGATCCAGCCCAAGCGCGGCCAGGACAAGTACGTCTACACGTACTCGGACCGCGAACTGCGCGACAAGCTCATGGAGTTCCAGAGCAAGGGCATCCGCTACAAGGACTCCATCCAGCGCTACAAGGGCCTCGGCGAGATGGACGCCGACCAGCTGGCGGAGACCACGATGGACCCCCGTCACCGCACCCTGCGCCGGATCAACCTCTCCGACCTCGAAGCATCCGAGCAGGTGTTCGATCTATTGATGGGCAACGACGTGGCGCCGCGCAAGGAGTTCATCTCCAGCTCCGCGGCGACCCTGGACCGCTCCCGCATCGACGCCTAGCCCGCGGCGCCCCGGTTCGTCGCCGTCCCGGGGCGGCGCTCAGGCTCCTGGTCACCTGATGGAGTGAAGAGCGCGGGGAAGAGAAGTCAGGGATCTTCCCGTTCTGTCCATCCTTGGGCATGCAGTCAAGCAACAGACGTGCCCTCGGCAGCGGGGACGGTTCCGAAAGTCCGGGCGACCATCGGCAGGGCCACGGTCTGGCGTTCGACGAAGCGCCGGCGGACGTGCGCTACGACGACCCGTGGTACGACGCGCTCGCTTCCGCCTGGGCCGAGGCGGGCGCCCCCACCGCGCCCCCGCCCGCGACCGGTGTCCCTGCCGCGCGCCGGGCGCGTGAGGACGCCGCCGAGGCGGCCGCACAGGTCTACCTCGAAGTGCAGCGCAGCGAGGCCTTCCGGGACGTGAGGGGCCGCTACCGGCGGTTCGTCGTCCCCGCGACCGCCGGATTCCTCCTCTGGTACGTGGCCTATGTGGTCGCCGCGACCACCGCGCCCGGCTTCATGGCGCGGCCCGTCGCCGGCGCGGTGAACGTCGCGCTGCTCGCCGGCCTCGGCCAGTTCCTCACGACCTTCCTGCTCACCTGGGCCTACTCCCGGCACGCACGGCTGCGCAGGGACCGCGCGGCCCTCGAACTGCGCTGGGACACCCAGGAACTGACGCGCGGGGCGCGGGGCGGTGCCTCGTGACCGGCAACCACCAGACGCTGGCGCTGGCTCTGTTCAGCGCCTTCATCGCGGTCACCCTCGGCATCACGACCTGGGTGAGCCGCGACCGGCACGGCTCGGCGGAGGAGTTCTACGTCGGCGGGCGGCTGTTCTCGCCGATGGAGAACGGATTCGCCATCGCCGGCGACTACATGTCGGCCGCCTCCTTCCTCGGCATCTCCGGACTCATCGCCCTCTTCGGCTACGACGGCCTGCTGTACTCGGTGGGCTTCCTCGTGGCCTGGCTCGTGGTGCTCCTCCTCGTCGCCGAACTGGTGCGCAACTGCGGGCGGTTCACGCTCGCCGACGTCGTGGCGGCACGCATGCGCGAGCGGCCGGTGCGGATCGCGGCGGGAACTTCCTCGGTCACGGTGTCCGTTCTGTATCTGGTGGCGCAGATGGTGGGCGCGGGCAGCCTGGTGGCGCTGCTCCTCGGCCAGAACGGCGAGGCGGCGCGGGCCTGGACCGTCATCGGCGTCGGCGCGCTCATGGTGATCTACGTGTCGTTGGGAGGGATGCGGGCCACCACCTGGATCCAGATCGTGAAGGCGGTCCTGCTGCTCGGCGGCACCGTCGCGCTCACCGTGCTCGTCCTGCTGCGCTTCCACGGCGACTTCGACCGGCTGCTGCTGACGGCGGCCGAGCGCAGCGGGCACGGCGCCGCGTTCCTCGCCCCCGGGTTGAAGTACGGCGGGGACTGGACGGCGCGGTGCGACTTCATGAGCCTCGGGCTCGCGCTGGTGCTGGGCACCGCCGGTCTGCCGCACATCCTGTCCCGCTTCTACACCGTGCCGACCGCGCGGGCCGCCCGGCGTTCCGTGGTCTGGTCGATCGGGCTCATCGGCGGCTTCTACCTGATGACGATCGTCCTCGGCTTCGGCGCGGCGGCGATCGTCGGCCCCGACGCCGTCCGGGCGTCGAACGCGGCCGGCAACACCGCCGTGCCGCTGCTCGCCCTCGACCTGGGCGGCGGAGCCGGTTCCACGGGCGGCACGGTGCTGTTCGCGGTCGTGGCAGCCGTCGCGTTCGCTACCATCCTCGCGGTGGTCGCCGGGATCACCCTCGCCTCCTCGGCGTCCGTGGCTCACGACCTGTACGCCTCCCTGCGGCGCCGGCACACCGACCCCCGCGGTGAGGTCGCGGTCGCGCGGTTCGCCGCCGTCGGAGTCGGCGCGGTCGCGATCGGTCTCGGACTGCTCGCCCGCGACCTCAACGTCGCCTTCCTGGTGGGCCTCGCCTTCGCCGTCGCCGCGTCCGCGAACCTGCCGGTCCTGCTGTACTCGCTGTTCTGGCGGAACTTCACCACCCGCGGCGCGGTGTGGGCCGTCTACGGCGGACTCATCCCCGCCGTGGCGCTCGTGGTGCTGTCGCCCGTCGTGTCGGGCAGCCCCGAATCGCTCTTCCCGGCCGCCGACTTCCAGGTCTTCCCACTGCAGAACCCCGGCCTGGTCTCCATCCCGCTCGGCTTCCTCGCCGGCTGGCTCGGCACCCTGACCTCGGGCGAGCGGCCGGACGAGGCCAAGCACGCGGAGACCGAGGTCCGCTCACTGACGGGAGCGGGAGCGGCCTAGCTCCATCGCCGCGAAGCCTCAGTCGCGGGTCGCCCACACGTAACGGTGTTCCGGGCGGCCCGCGTCGCCGTACTTCAGGGTCAGCCGGGCTCTCCCGGTGCGCTCCAGGAGCTTCAGATAGCGCTGGGCGGTCTGGCGGCTCACCCCGGTGCGGTCGGCGATCTCCTGGGCCGACAGAGCTCCTTGGGCGCTCATCAGGGACTGGCGCACGAGTTCCGCCGTGGTGGGGGAGTGCCCCTTGGGCAGTCCCGGCTCCGAAGGGGCCGACAGCGCGCCGAAGATCCGGTCCACGTCCGCCTGTTCCGCCTCACCGCCGCCGTCGAGCGTGCGGCGCAGCTCTGCGTACGCCTCCAGCTTGGCGCGCAGACCGGCGAAGTTGAATGGTTTGACCAGGTACTGGAGCGCGCCGTGGCGCATCGCCGACTGCACCGTCGTGACGTCCCGCGCCGCCGTCACCATGATCACGTCCGCCTGGTGGCCGCGCCGGCGCATCTCCTGGACGACGTCCAGGCCCGTCTCGTCGGGCAGGTAGTGGTCCAGCAGGACCAGGTCCAACCGTGGCAGCGACTCCAGTTGGCGCAGCGCCTCGGCGGCGCTGTGCGCCTCGCCCGCGACGTGGAAGCCCGGCACCTTCTCGACATACGCGGAGTTGACCTGGGCGACCCTGGTGTCGTCGTCCACGACCAGGACCTCGATCATCGCGACTCCTCTTCGGCTGTGCCCTTCGCGGATGCGGCCAGGGCGGGTTCGAGGGCCGGTGCGGGGGCGGGCTCGGCCAGTGCCTCGGGAAGGACGACGGTGAACTCGGCGCCTCCGCCGAGCGCCTCGTCGACGCAGGCGCTGCCGCCCTGCCGTTCGGCGAGCCTGCGCACCAGGGAGAGGCCGATGCCGCGCTTGCCGTGCGCGGGCGGCTTCTTCGTGGACCAGCCCTCGGTGAACACCGACTCGCGGTGCTCCACCGGGATTCCGGGCCCTGTGTCGCGCACCCTGAGGACGGCGGTGCGTCCCTCGGCGCGGAGTTCGACCTCCACGCGTGCGTGCGCGGTCCCGGCGACGGCGTCGAGCGCGTTGTCCACGAGGTTGCCGACGACGGTGACCAGCCCGCGGGGATCCACCAGCCGGTCCGGGAGCCGCGTGCGGTCCGACACCCGCAGCGCCACCCCGCGTTCGGCGGCGACGGTCGCCTTGCCGACGAGGAGGGCGGCGAGCAGCGGGTCCTCGATCTTCTCGGTGACCTGCTCCGCGGTCGCCCGGTGGTCGCCGACCACCTCGCCGACGAACTCCACCGCGTCGTCGTACCGCTCCAGTTCGAGCAGTCCGAGCAGGGTGTGCATCCGGTTGGCGTGTTCGTGGTCCTGCGCGCGCAGCGCGTCGATCAGGCCGCGCGTCGAGTCCAGCTCACGGCCGAGCTGCTCCAGCTCGGTCCGGTCGCGCAGGGTGGCCACCGCGCCGCCGTCGTCGGTGGGCATGCGGTTGGCGATCAGGACGCGCTGCCCGCGCACGGTGATCAGGTCGGTGCCCGTCACCCGGCCGGCGAGGACGTCGGCGGTGCGGCCCTCGCCGAGCGCCTCGTCGGGCGTGCGGCCGACGGCCCGTTCCTCGCCGATGCCGAGGAGCCGCTGCGCCTCGTCGTTCAGGAGGCGGACGCGGCCCGCGCGGTCGAGGGCGACGACGCCCTCCCGGATGCCGTGCAGCATCGCCTCGCGTTCGGAGAGCAGCGCCGAGATGTCGGAGAAGGCAAGATCACGGGTCTGCCGGTGGACCCGCCGGGAGATCAGCCAGGCGGCCAGGGCGCCCACGGCCAGGGCGCCCCCGGCGTAGGCGAAGAGTCCGGGTATCGCGTGGATCAGCCGCGCGCGCACGCTGTCGTACTCGATGCCGACCGAGACCGCCCCGACGATCCTGCCGTTGCTGTCCCTCAGAGGCACCTTGCCGCGCGCCGAGCGGCCCAGGGTGCCGCTGTCGATCCCCATGACCTCCCGGCCGGCGAGGGCCTCGCTGGGGTCCGTCGAGACATGGCCGCCGACCTGCGCTGGGTCGGGGTGCGACCAGCGCGTGCCGTGAAGGTCCATGATCACGACGTACTCGGCCCCGCTGGCCTCGCGGATGCGCTCGGCCTCCCGCTGCACCGGCCCGTGGACCGAGGGCGGGGTGTCACGGAGGTCGTCGGCGAGCTGGGGCACCGCCGCGGTGGTCTGGGCGATGGCGAGCGCGCGGCGCATCGCCTGGTCGTCCAACTGGTCGCTGAGCGGGGCGAGGAACAGCCCGGTGGCGAGCACCACGACGCCCGCGGCGATCGCGAGCTGCATGAGCAGCACCTGCGAGACCATGCGGCGGGGCATGCCGAGGCGCAGGCGTCGAACGGGGGGAGCGGGGCTCATACCCATGACGGTACGTGGACGTGCCGGTCCAGCCGTAGGGGTGTGTGGCGGGGATCTCGCGAGGGTCTCCGCCGACCGGTTCACGGGCGGCTGTCGAGCGGCCGCCGCGGCGACTCCCCAGGCAGCCCTGTGGAGGCGTCTCGTGGGCCCGGGGATGCGCGGGACGGCGTCAGCCCGCCAGCGCCCCGGCGGGCGTCAGCTCGCGCACCGACTCCACGTCCATCCGCGCCGGGGAGCCCAGCGCGGACGCCCCGCAGCTCTCCGGACGCGGCGGCAGCGACGCGCCCTGCGCCACGACGACCCGCCAGTGCCGCCCGTCGGCGTGCGCGACCGTCACCTCCCAGCGCGGTGCCCCGCCCTGGGTGGCGACGACGGTGAGCGCCTGCGCCGCGTACTCGCCGACCGCCGTACGCACGGCGAGTTCCGCCGCCTGGCCGGGCCGCTCCCAGGCCGAGCAGCCGCGGCTTCCCTCCACGACGATCCGCCCCTCCTGCGCTCCGTGCAGGACCTCCTTGAGGGCGTGCGCCTCGGCGCGGCCGTACGCGTAGCCGTACGGGAGCACGAGCGCCGTGGGGGAGAAACGGTGCCCGCCCAGGTGGGTGACCTCCCAGACGCCGTCCACGTCCGCGGCGGCGAGTTCGGCGGCGAGCGGGCGGCCCAGCAGTGCGCAGCAGCGGTCGCGCTTGCCGTTGGTGCACACGAGGGCCAGCGGACCACCGGTGTGCGGACGGCCGTCCAGCGCCGTTTCGAAGGAGCGGGGCTCGCCCCGGCCGAGGGCGGCGAAGTCGAGGTCCAGCAGCCGGCTCGGGTCGCTGGTCGTGGCGCTGCGGATCCACACCCGCCCGGGGACCGTGTGGGCGGCGTACACGCGGCGCAGCCGCGGCGTGCCGAAATCGGCGTGCGGTCCGGGACGCCGGATGAGCACGACGCGTACGCCCGTGTCCTTCGCCGCGGCCTCCAGGGCGCGGCCCAGCACGGGGTCGAGGTGGCTCGACACGAGCGCCTTGGCGCCCCACGGGCCGGGCTGTTCCACCAGGAGCCAGGTCCTCGCTGTGGGCGCGGTCCCGGACATGGGCTCGTCGAGGTCCCGCGCGACAGACGTGCACGTACTCACAGAGGTGAGCCTAACCTGACTTCGCGCGGAGCGACTTCCCGGTCCACCGAGTGTCCTCGCGCGGCGGCACGTACGCGTGCGCCGCACCGTCCCGGCGGCCTGCACATGACCCCAGGTCTTGCGTGTCGCAGTCGCCTGCCCGGTGCTTCTCGCCGCACCCACCGGTGACGCCCCGAGTGTTATTCCGGCACCGCCCGGGTCGGTTTCGGCCCGACGTAATGGCCGCTCGGCCGCATCCGCAGGGGCTGCTCGCCGTACTCCTCCAAGGCGTGGGCGATCCAGCCCGCCGTCCTGGCGACGGCGAAGACGGCCTCGCCGGCCGAGGCCGCCATGCCGCAGGAGACGGTGAGCACGGCGAGTGCAAGGTCGACGTTGGCGTGCAACGAGGTGTGCCGCGCGGTCGTGATCACGACGTCGCGGGCCGCGGCCAGTGCGGGCGCCGCCTCGGGGATCTCCTCCAGGAGGGCGAACAGGACGCGCGCGCGTGGGTCCTCGCCCGGGTAGAGCCGGTGTCCGAGCCCCGGGATGCGGCGGCCGGCCCTCAGCTCCTCGGCGATCACGGGCGCCGCCGAGCCCTGGTCGAGCACCTCCCGCAGCAACCGATGGGCGAGCCCGCTGGCCGCGCCGTGCAGCGGCCCCTCGAGCACGCCGAGCCCCGCCGACACGGCCGCGTACGCGTGCGCGCGGGCGCTCGCGGCGACGCGCACGGCGAGCGTCGAGGCGGCCAGGTCGTGGTCGACGAGGAGGCCGAGGGCCGTGTCCAGAGCGTGCAGGGAGGCCTCGGTTGCAGGCAGGCTGCTCAACCGGCCCCACAGGCGGTACGCGATGGACCGGCCGTCCTGATGGGCGGGATTCTTGGGCTGCAGGGCAGCGACCAGGGTGGGGATGAGGGTGCGCGCGGTGCCCAGGACGGCGTCCTCGGACAGGTCGAAGCGCAGGGGGTCGGCGACGGCGGCGGCGACCGCGGCGACGCGCAGCCGGTCCGTGGGGCCGGTGTGCGCGGGCAGCGCGTTGGCCGCGCGGTGGGCGGCGTCGATGGAGGCGGGCGGCGCGGTGAAGGTGGCCCCGCGGTGCATCCGCCCGGTCCACAGCCACTCGGCGACCTCCTCGTAGGAGTGCCGGACGGCGAGCTCGGCGGCGTCGACGCCGCGGAAGTAGTAGCGGTCGTCCTCGATGAGGGTGAGGCGGGTGCGCACGGACAGTTCGGCGCCAGGCGTCTGGCCCGTACCGCTGTCCCGCCGGTTGCGCCGGGCGAGCGCCTCGACCTCGTCGGCGTCGAAGGTGCTGCCCCGGCTGCCTGCCGCGCGCCGGCTGCTGAGCTGGCCGCGGCTGACGTAGGCGTACACGGTCTCGGGTTTCACGCCGAGCAGTTCGGCGGCCTCCTTGGTGCTCAGCCGCCGCTCAGGGCGGCCGGGACCGCCGGTCCGGCCGTGCTCTTGATCGCGCATGGGATCACCGTATCCAGGAGGCCGACACATTGATTCAATCAATATTGACACCATTGAGTCAATCATGGACAGTCGAATCAAGTTCAGGGAGGAAAACATGTCCGTCAACAGGTCCGAAGCCGCACCCGTCGAGGTACCGCGAGGACTCGCCGGAGTCGTGGTCGCCGACACGGAGGTCGGCGACGTCCGAGGCCGCGAGGGCTTCTACCACTACCGGCAGTACTCGGCCGTGGAACTCGCGCGCACCCGCCGCTTCGAGGACGTCTGGCACCTCCTCGTCCACGGCGAGCTGCCCGACGGGCCGCGCGGCGACGCCTTCGCCGCCGAGACCGCGGGCCTTCGCCGCCTGCCCGACGAGGTGACGCGGGCGCTGCCGGCCGTCGCCGCCGCCGCGAACGGCAACCCCCTCGCCGGTATGCGCACGGCGCTCTCCCTCCTCGGCGCGGCACGCGGCTTCCGCCCCGTGTACGACATCGACGCGGAGCAGCGCCGCGAGGACACCGTCGTGGCGGCTGCGGCCGTGCCGACGCTGCTCACCGCGCTGTACCGGCTGGGGAAGGGGCTAGAACCCGTCGAGCCGCGCGAGGACCTGCCGTACGCGGCCGACTACCTCCACATGCTGACGGGGGCAGAGCCGGAACCGGAGCAGGCGAGGGCCGTCGAGCAGTACCTGATATCGACCATCGACCACGGCTTCAACGCGTCGACGTTCACCGCCAGGGTCATCGCCTCGACCGGCGCGGACGTCGCCGCCTGTCTCGTCGGAGCGGTGGGCGCCCTCTCGGGGCCGCTGCACGGCGGCGCGCCCAGCCGCGCCCTGGACACCCTGGACGCGATCGGCACGCCGGACCGCGTCGACTCCTGGATCCGGGACCGCGTCCTCGCAGGTGAGCGGATCATGGGCTTCGGGCACGCCGTCTACCGCACCGAGGACCCGCGCTCACGGATGCTCCGGGAGATCGCCCAGAGCTTCGGAGGCCCGCGCGTCGACTTCGCCGTCGAGGTCGAACGACGCGTCGAGGCGATCCTCGCCGAGTTGAAGCCGGGCCGGGAACTGCACACCAACGTGGAGTACTACGCCGGCGTCGTCATGGAACTGTGCGGTCTGCCGCGCGAGATGTTCACTCCGACCTTCGCGGCGGGCCGGACGGTGGGCTGGAGCGCGAACATCCTGGAACAGGCCCAGGACTCGAAGATCATCCGCCCGGCAGCGCGGTACGTGGGCCCGGCGGCGCCGGTGGAGGTGCCTGCGGCGACTCCCGGCGCGGCGTGAACCGGACCGCTCCGAAAGCGGCCGGACGCGGCTGACGGGCGATCGTCTCGCGGTGCATTCCCCGGCTCGTATCCTGGCCCGGCATGCCCCCAGGTGTCAGAGAGGTCGCACGTTGACGCAGAGCCGAACCCCGCAGCAGATCCCGGTCGTCGTTCTCGCCGGCTTCCTGGGCTCCGGCAAGACGACTCTCTTGAACCACCTGCTGCACCGCAGCGGAGGCAGCCGGATCGGCGCCCTCGTCAACGACTTCGGCGCCATCGAGATCGACGCCATGGCCGTCGCCGGCGCGCTCGGCGACTCCACCGTCTCCCTCGGCAACGGCTGCCTGTGCTGCGCCGTCGACGCGAGCGAACTCGACGTCTACCTGGAGCGGCTCGCGCGGCCCGCCACCGGCGTCGACGTCATCGTCATCGAGGCCAGCGGCCTCGCCGAGCCCCAGGAACTCGTCCGGATGGTGCTGGCAAGCAAGCACCCGGCGATCGTGTACGGCGGACTCGTGGAGGTCGTCGACGCCGTCGAGTTCGACGAGACCCGCACCAAGCACCCGGAGATCGACCGGCATCTCGCCCTCGCCGACCTGGTCGTGGTGAACAAGCTGGACCGGGCGGCCGACGCAGACCGGGTCGTCGGCCTCGTCCGGTCCCTCACCGACCGGGCCGCCGTCGTCCCGGCCGCCTACGGCCGCATCGACCCAGAGCTCCTCTTCGACTGCCGGCCGAGCGAGGAGCGCATCGGGCAGTTGTCGTTCGACGACCTGCACCGCCACACGGACGACGCCGGCCACGCCGACCATCTGCACGCTGCCTACGACAGCCTCTCCTTCGCCCGCGAAGCGCCCCTGGACCCGCGCCGGACGATGTCATTCCTGGACAGTCGCCCCGAGGGCCTGTACCGGATCAAGGGGTACGTCGACTTCGGCCCGCACGACCCCCACAACCGCTACGCCGTGCACGCTGTGGGCCGCTTCCTGCGCTTCCACCCCGAGCCCTGGCCGCCCGCCGAGCCACGCCTCACCCAGCTCGTCCTGATCGGCGCCGGCATCGACGCCACCGCCCTCACGGGCGAACTGGAGGCCTGCGTGGGCGACGCCGGGGAACCCGACGAGCACGCCATGTGGGGCGTCCTGCGCTACGTACGGGATCCCGACCCGCAGGCGTTCGAGGACGTCGAAAGCCTCGAGACCGGCCTCACACAGCCCTGAGACGGCGGGCGGACGGTGGCCGGCACCCACCCAGTCGGGGCCGGCCACCTGCCCAAGGGAACCCTGGGATGCGGTACCCCTACACCGGCCCCGCCACCACCGACACGGTCTTGGCCAGGGAGACGCCCGAGCCGTCGCGGCGGGGGTCCATCTCGGGCAGTTCGGCCGGCAGGCCGTTCTTCTGCGCCGCACGTGCCGGGGCCGGCCCCGCCCAGGCCAGGGACAGGCAGTCCTCGCCCTTGAGGAACCGCTGGCAGCGCACACCGCCGGTGGCGCGGCCCTTGCGCGGGTACTGGTCGAACGGGGTGAGCTTGGCGGTCGTCTGGACGGAGTCGTCCAGCGTGCCGCGCGAGCCGGCGACGGTGAAGACCACCGCGTCCGCCGCCGGGTCCACCGCGGTGAACGAGATCACCTTGGCGCCCTCGGCGACCTTGATGCCGGCCATGCCGCCCGCCGCACGGCCCTGCGGACGGACCTGCCCGGCCTGGTAACGCAGCAACTGGGCGTCGTCCGTGATGAAGACCAGGTCCTCCTCGCCCGTGCGCAGCTCCACCGCGCCGACGATCCGGTCGCCCTCCTTGAGGGTGATGACCTCCAGCTCGTCCTTGTTGGACGGATAGTCCGGCACCACCCGCTTGACCACGCCCTGCGCGGTGCCGATCGCCAGCCCGGGGGAGGACTCGTCGAGCGTGGTGAGGCAGATCAGCGTCTCGTCGCCCTCCAGGGAGACGAACTCCGCGACCGGCGCGCCGCCCGACAGGTTCGGCGCCGAGGCGGTGTCCGGGAGCTGCGGCAGGTCCACGACGTTGATCCGCAGCAGCCGGCCCGCCGAGGTGACCGCGCCGATCTCCCCGCGCGCGGTGGCAGGCACCGCGGAGACGATCACATCGTGCTTGGTCCGCCGGACGTCCCCCTCCTCGGCGAAGGGCGCGCCGTTCGCCGTACGGGCCAGCAGGCCCGTCGAGGAGAGCAGCACCCGGCACGGGGCGTCGGCCACCTGGAGCGGCACGACGGCCGCCGGCGTGCCCGACGACTCCAGCAGCACCGTACGGCGCTCGGTACCGAACTTCTTCGTCACCGCCGCCAGTTCCGCCGAGACCAGCTTGCGCAGCTCCGCGTCCGACTCCAGGATCCGGGTCAGCTCGGCGATCTCCTCGTTGAGCTTCTCCTTCTCCGCCTCCAGCTCGATGCGGTCGTACCTGGTGAGCCGGCGCAGCGGCGTGTCCAGGATGTACTGCGTCTGCACCTCGGACAGGGAGAAGCGCTCGATCAGGCGTTGCTTGGCCTCGGCGCTGTTCTCGCTGGAGCGGATCAGCCGGATGACCTCGTCGATGTCGACGAGCGCCGTGAGCAGGCCCTCCACCAGGTGGAGGCGGTCGCGCCGCTTGCCGCGACGGAACTCGCTGCGCCGCCGCACGACCTCGAAGCGGTGGTCGAGGTAGACCTCCAGAAGCTCCTTCAAGCCCAGCGTGAGCGGCTGGCCGTCCACCAGCGCCACGTTGTTGATGCCGAAGGACTCCTCCATCGGCGTCAGCTTGTAGAGCTGCTCCAGGACCGCCTCCGGCACGAAGCCGTTCTTGATCTCGATGACCAGGCGCAGTCCGTGCTCGCGGTCGGTGAGGTCCTTGACGTCGGCGATGCCCTGGATCTTCTTCGAGCCGACCAGGTCCTTGATCTTGGCGATGACCTTCTCGGGGCCGACGGCGAACGGCAGTTCCGTCACCACCAGGCCCTTGCGGCGGGCCGTCACCGTCTCCACCGACACCGTCGCACGGATCTTGAAGGAGCCGCGGCCCGTCTCGTAGGCGTCGCGGATGCCGGACAGGCCGACGATGCGGCCGCCGGTGGGCAGGTCGGGACCCGGGACGTGCCGCATCAGGGCGTCCAGATCGGCGTTCGGGTGCCGGATCAGATGGCGGGCGGCCGCGATCACCTCGGCCAGGTTGTGCGGCGGCATGTTGGTGGCCATGCCGACCGCGATGCCGGAGGCGCCGTTGACCAGGAGGTTGGGGAAGGCGGCCGGCAGGGCCACCGGCTCCTGCTCCTGGCCGTCGTAGTTGGGCGTGAAGTCGACCGTGTCCTCGTCGATCGACTCGGTCATCAGGCTCGTCGCCGCTGCCTGACGGCACTCGGTGTACCGCATGGCGGCCGGCGGGTCGTCGTTGCCCAGCGAACCGAAGTTGCCGTGGCCGTCGACCAGCGGCACGCGCATGGAGAAGGGCTGGGCCATGCGCACCAGCGCGTCGTAGATCGACGCGTCACCGTGCGGGTGCAGCTTGCCCATGACCTCGCCGACGACACGGGCGCACTTCACATAGCCGCGGTCGGGGCGCAGGCCCATCTCGTTCATCTGGTAGACGATGCGGCGGTGCACGGGCTTGAGGCCGTCGCGGGCGTCCGGCAGGGCGCGCGAATAGATGACCGAGTACGCGTACTCGAGGAAGGAGCCCTGCATCTCGTCGACGACGTCGATGTCGAGGATCTTCTCCTCGTACGAGTCGTCGGGAGGCGGGGTCTTCGTGCTGCGGCGGGCCATCGCTGCCGGCTCCTCCTGTGTTCTGGTCGCTCGCCTGCGGGGCGCTCGCGTGCTGAGGCGTGTGACGGGATCTGACGCGGACCATTGTGGACCGTGGCACTGACAGTGCGGGCCGGGGCCCGGGCGTCGGCCCGGTGCCCTGTGAGGGAGGCCCCTTCTCCACGGCTGCCCGCAGGCTACGCGATCTCGCTCTCGGCGTACGTCGTCCGGGAACTTCGCCGACGCTCCACGCGCTTGCATACAGTGGCAGGACCGGCAGGAAAACCGCGGTTTCGACGACCGCGTCCGCGATCGGAAGGGACATACATGCCCATGGGTCACACGGCCACAGCCCAGGCAGGCTCCGGGGGCCTGACAGCGACCGAGCACCGCCTGGCCAACGGCCTGCGCGTGGTGCTCTCAGAGGACCACCTGACCCCCGTCGCGGCGGTGTGCCTCTGGTACGACGTCGGATCGCGCCACGAGGTCAAGGGACGCACCGGACTCGCCCACCTCTTCGAGCACCTGATGTTCCAGGGCTCCGCCCAGGTCAAGGGCAACGGGCACTTCGAGCTGGTCCAGGGCGCGGGCGGCTCCCTCAACGGCACCACGAGCTTCGAGCGCACCAACTACTTCGAGACCATGCCCGCGCACCAGCTGGAGCTCGCCCTCTGGCTGGAGGCCGACCGCATGGGCTCCCTGCTGACCGCCCTGGACGACGAGTCGATGGAGAACCAGCGCGACGTCGTCAAGAACGAGCGCCGTCAGCGCTACGACAACGTGCCCTACGGCACCGCCTTCGAGAAGCTCACGGCCCTCGCCTACCCGGAGGGCCACCCCTACCACCACACGCCGATCGGCTCCATGGCCGATCTGGACGCGGCGACCCTGGAGGACGCGCGCGCGTTCTTCCGCACGTACTACGCGCCGAACAACGCCGTCCTGTCGGTCGTCGGCGACATCGACCCCGAGCAGACCCTCGCCTGGATCGAGAAGTACTTCGGGTCCATCCCCGGCCATGACGGCAAGCCCGCGCCCCGGGACGGCTCCCTGCCGGACGTCATCGGCGAGCAACTGCGCGAGGTCGTCGAGGAGGAGGTCCCGGCGCGCGCCCTGATGGCCGCCTACCGTCTGCCGCAGGACGGCACGCGCGAGTGCGACGCCGCCGACCTGGCGCTCACCGTCCTCGGCGGCGGCGAGTCATCCCGCCTCTACAACCGTCTGGTGCGCCGCGACCGCACGGCGGTGGCGGCCAGCTTCGGCCTGCTGCGGCTCGCGGGAGCGCCCTCCCTGGGCTGGCTGGACGTGAAGACCTCCGGCGACGTCGAGGTGCCCGTCATCGAGACCGCCATCGACGAGGAGCTCGCCCGGTTCGCCGAGGAGGGCCCCACGGACGAGGAGATGGAGCGCGCTCAGGCGCAGTTGGAGCGCGAGTGGCTGGACCGCCTGGGCACGGTCGCCGGCCGCGCCGACGAACTGTGCCGGTTCGCGGTGCTGTTCGGCGACCCGCAGCTCGCCCTGACCGCCGTCCAGCGCGTGCTGGACGTGACGGCGCAGGAGGTTCGCGAGGTCGCGAAGGCCCGGCTGCGCCCCGACAACCGCGCGGTGCTGGTGTACGAGCCCACGGAGCCCACGGAGCCCACCGAGCCCACGGAGCCCACCGAGCCCACGGAGCCCACCGAGGGCACGGAGAGCGCCGACGGCGCCGCGACCACCGCCGACGACCACGACGAGGAGGCGACCAAGTGACCGAGCTCGCCACGATGGACTTCCACCCCCAGCCGCAGGCGGGCGACGCCAAGCCGTGGGCGTTCCCGGCGCCCGAGCGCGGAAACCTCGACAACGGGCTGACCGTCCTGCACTGCCATCGCCCCGGCCAGCAGGTCGTCGCCGTCGAAGTCCTCCTCGACGCGCCCCTGGACGCCGAGCCGGCCGGCCTGGACGGCGTCGCCACGATCATGGCGCGCGCCTTCTCCGAGGGCACCGACAAGCACTCCGCCGAGGAGTTCGCCGCCGAGCTGGAGCGCTGCGGCGCCACCCTCGACGCCCACGCCGACCACCCCGGCGTCCGCGTGAGCCTGGAGGTGCCCGCCTCCCGGCTGGCCAAGGCCCTCGGCCTGGTCGCCGATGCCCTCAGGGCGCCCGCGTTCGCCGACAGCGAGGTCGAGCGCCTCGTCCGCAACCGCCTGGACGAGATCCCGCACGAGCTGGCCAACCCCTCCCGGCGTGCGGCCAAGGAGCTCTCCAAGGAGCTGTTCCCGGCCGACGCGCGCATGTCGCGCCCCCGTCAGGGCACCGCGGAGACGGTCGAGAACATCGACTCCGCGGCCGTGCGCGCCTTCTACGAGAAGCACGTCCGCCCCTCCACGGCCACCGCCGTGATCGTCGGCGACCTCACCGACGTCGACCTGGCGGCGCTCCTCGGCGACACCCTGGGCACGTGGACGGGTTCCGCCGCGCAGCCGCGCCCGGTGCCGCCGGTCACCGCCGACGACAACGGCCGGGTCGTCATCGTGGACCGCCCCGGCGCCGTCCAGACGCAGCTGCTGATCGGCCGTATCGGACCCGACCGGCACGCACGCGTGTGGCCCGCGCAGGTGCTCGGCACGTACTGCCTCGGCGGCACCCTCACCTCCCGTCTGGACCGCGTCCTGCGCGAGGAGAAGGGCTACACCTACGGCGTGCGCGCCTTCGGGCAGGTCCTGCGGTCCGCTCCGGACGGCTCGGGCGCCGCCATGCTCGCGATCAGTGGCTCGGTCGACACCCCGAACACCGGCCCCGCGCTGGACGACCTGTGGAAGGTGCTGCGCACCCTGGCCGAGGGCGGGCTGACCGACGCCGAGCGCGACGTCGCCGTGCAGAACCTCGTCGGCGTGGCGCCGCTGAAGTACGAGACCGCCGCGGCCGTCGCCGCCACGCTCGCCGACCAGGTCGAGCAGCACCTGCCGGACGACTTCCAGGCGACGCTCTATCAGCAGCTCGCCGCCACCGGCACCGTGGAGGCCACCGCGGCCGCCGTGAGCGCCTTCCCGGTGGACCGTCTGGTGACCGTGCTCGTCGGTGACGCGGCGCAGATCAAGGCGCCGGTCGAGGCTCTCGGCATCGGCGAGGTGAAGGTCGTCACGGCCGACTGACCCACCCGCACGCGCGCTTGGAGTCCCGGTGACGTATGTGTCACCGGGACTCCCTGTTGTCCGGATGATGTCCGAATTGCGGGAGTGACTGCCCGTCTGCCCTGTGGGATGCGCTACAAAAGGCGGCTTCTGTTTGGGAATTGACAGCGGCCCCGTCTAGGTTCGTCCGGGCTGTCCGTCGGGCACTGCGCCGCACCCGCGGCACCGGACAGTCATCGCCGAGTCCCCGTACGGCGCGAGCCAGGGGAGCCGGGGACCCAACTGTGAAGTCCCTGGGGTGAATCGGACGCCCGCGCGAGTCGCGAGGGGGTCCGTAGGAGACCTTCCTGCTCCGAACCCGTCAGCTAACCCGGTAGGCGAGAGGGAAGGAAAGGACCGCTCAACTTCATGGCGTTCACCTGCGCCACCGGGAAGCACCGTCGTCCCGGTCGGATGCGGCGCACCTCCGCGCGCGCGGCGAGCATCGCCGCACTGACCACCACGGGCGTCATCGCCACCGTCGCCTCCGGCTCCGCCGTCGCCGCCGAGCCCACGCCCTCCGTCGAGCAGACCGGCCTCGTCCCGGTCGTCAACGTCGGCGACTCCGTCGCCCAGCAGGTCGACGACCAGGCCGCCGCCCAGCAGCAGGCGGCCCAGGAGGCCGCCGAGGTGAAGAAGGCCGCCGTCATGGCAGCCATGAAGGTCAGGGAGGAGCGCGCGGCCAGGGCGCGTGCCGCCCGCGCCGCCGAGCGCAAGCGCCTGAACACCTTCGTCCCGCCGATCAGCGGCTCGTACGTCTCCACGAGCTACAAGTCCGGCGGCTCCCTGTGGTCCTCCGGCAGCCACACCGGCATCGACTTCCACGCCTCCAGCGGCACCACCGTGCACGCCGTCGGGCTCGGCACCGTTGTCGAGGCCGGCTGGGGCGGCGCCTACGGCAACCAGGTCGTGATCCGGATGAGCGACGGCACGTACACCCAGTACGGCCACCTGTCGTCCATCAGCGTCTCGGTGGGCGAGCAGGTCACCCCGGGCCGGCAGATCGGCCTGTCGGGCGCCACCGGCAACGTCACCGGCCCGCACCTGCACTTCGAGGCCCGCACCAGCCCGGAGTACGGCTCGGACATCGACCCCGTCGCCTATCTCCGCAAGCACGGCCTGAACGTCTGACGCCGCACGGCGCACCGAACCCACAGCCCCGGCCCCCGGGGGACGCACGCACCGACAGCGTCCTCCGGGGGCCGGGCTTTTGCCGTTTTCCCCGCTTCATCGCCTCCGCTGTCCAAAAAATATCCATGGATTCCGGCCCGCCATCGGAAATTCCCGCACATTGCAATAGAGTCACGGAACGGACGTCACTCGTCGACGTTTCGCGGGGACAAAGGCGGAGGTCGGTCATGCGTATTCCGGCGCACTCGGTGTGCACGGCCATCCGGGACGACATCGTCGCGGGTGTCTACGAGCGCGGCAGCCGCCTCACCGAGGAACTGCTCGCCCGCCGCTACGGAGTCTCGCGCGTCCCCGTCCGCGAGGCGCTGCGCACGCTGGAGGCGGAGGGCTTCGTCGTCACCCGACGGCATGCGGGCGCGTGCGTGGCGGAACCGACCGAGCAGGAGGCCGCCGACCTGCTCGAGATGCGACTGCTGCTGGAGCCGCTCGGCGCGTCCCGGGCCGCCCAGCGGCGCACCGAGGCGCATCTGAAGGTGCTGCGCGGCCTGGTCCGGCTGGGCCAGGAGCGCGCCAGGCGGGGAGGCAGCGAGGACCTGCGCTCCCTGGGCGGCTGGTTCCACGAGACGCTCGCCCAGGCCTGCGGCAGCCACGCCCTGTCCTCCACGCTGACCGGGCTGCGTCACAAGATCGTCTGGATGTACGCGGTGGAGACGCCGGCCGACCCGGTGGAGTCCTGGGCGGAGCACGGCGCGATCGTGGACGCGGTGGCGCGCGGCGACGGAGAGCGCGCGCGGGCGATCACGGCGCTGCACACCGAGCGCGCCTCCGCCGTGCACCGGCTGCGCTTCACCGGCGGGGACGGGGCGGAGCGTGTGAGGACTTCGCAACACGCCGTCAACATGTCAGGCCGCCGGCATTAACACGGGAGCCGTATACAAAGAGGGGATATTCGGCGGGCCATATTTCCGCTGCCTTTTCATGGCGCGCGCCCGGAATTGACCGGTCGCGCTTTCCGTGCGTCCGCGAACCCGCCCGCCGGCCTTTTCTGCACCTCTCGGAGGAACGGGATTCCCCCCCTCGCCGAAATTGCCGAAATTGTGGCTGGCCGGCGAGTGACCGGTACGGGGCCGAGACGGCGAAGCCGCGCCGCCCGGGTGGGGCGACGCGGCTCCAAGGGCGCCGCGAGCGTGGCTCAGACGGTCTCGGGAAGCTCCTCGAGGCCCTCGGAGACCAGCTTGGCCAGCCGGTCCAGGGCGGCGTCCGCGCCCTCGGCGTCGGAGGCGAGGACGATCTCCTCGCCGCCCTGGGCGCCCAGACCGAGGACGGCCAGCATGGACGCCGCGTTGACGGGGGTGCCACCCGCCTTGGCGATCGTCACCGGGACGCCTGCGGCCGTGGCGGCTCGGACGAAGATGGAGGCGGGGCGGGCGTGGAGGCCCTCGGCCCAGCCGACGTTGACGCGGCGCTCAGCCATGTGATGCTGCCCTTCGCTGTTCAGGGTTGTCTAGACCAGTGTTCCACACGTGAAGCACCTTGGAACGGGGTCGCCCCGTTCTGCCGGTGGACGTGGGATCGCGGCCTCGACCCCACGGTTTCGTCCTCACAGACTGCCTCGCGCCGTTGTCGTACGCGAGCCGTACTCTGGGCCCCATGCAGAGCGCGCCGGACCGGCACGAGTACCCCGCCCACTGGGAAGCCGACGTGGTGCTGCGCGACGGCGGCACCGCGCGCATCCGCCCCATCACCGTCGATGACGCCGAGCGCCTGGTCAACTTCTACGAGCAGGTCTCGGACGAGTCGAAGTACTACCGCTTCTTCGCGCCCTACCCGCGTCTGTCCGCCAAGGACGTCCACCGCTTCACGCACCACGACTTTGTGGACCGGGTGGGACTCGCGGCCACGGTCGGCGGCGAGTTCATCGCCACCGTACGCTATGACCGCATCGGCGCCGACGGCATGCCCGCCTCCGCACCCGCCGACGAGGCCGAGGTCGCCTTCCTCGTGCAGGACGCCCACCAGGGCAGGGGCGTCGCCTCGGCGCTGCTGGAGCACATCGGGGCCGTCGCCCGCGAGCGCGGGATCCGCCGGTTCGCCGCCGAGGTGCTCCCCGCCAACAGCAAGATGATCAAGGTGTTCACGGACGCCGGGTACACCCAGAAGCGCAGCTTCGAGGACGGCGTCGTCCGTCTGGAGTTCGACCTCGAACCCACCGAGCGCTCCCTGGCGGTGCAGCGCGCGCGTGAGCAGCGCGCCGAGGCCCGTTCCGTGCGACGGCTCCTGGCCCCCGGCTCGGTCGCCGTCGTCGGCGTCGGACGCGTGCCCGGCGGCGTCGGCCGCGGCGTCCTCGGCAACCTGCGGGACGCGGGCTTCACCGGGCGCCTCTACGCGGTGAACAAGGCGTTCCCCGAGGACCTCAAGGAGATCGACGGGGCACCCGCCCACCGCTCCGTGGGGGAGATCGCCGGGCACGTCGACCTGGCGGTCGTCGCCGTCCCCGCCGAACACGTGCCCGAGGTCGTCGCCGAGTGCGGTGAGCACGGCGTGCAGGGACTCGTCGTGCTCGCCGCCGGCTACGCCGAGAGCGGCCCCGAAGGACGCGAGCGCCAGCGCGCACTCGTCCGCCACGCGCGCGCGTACGGAATGCGGATCATCGGCCCCAACGCCTTCGGGATCGTCAACACCGCGCCGACGGTGCGACTCAACGCCTCACTGGCGCCGGAGATGCCGCGGCCCGGCCGCATCGGCCTGTTCGCCCAGTCCGGCGCCATCGGCGTCGCCCTCCTGTCCCGTCTGCACCGGCGCGGCGGAGGCGTCACCGGCGTCACCGGAGTGTCCACGTTCGTCTCCTCCGGCAACCGCGCCGACGTCTCCGGCAACGACGTCCTCCAGTACTGGTACGACGACCCCGACACCGACGTCGTCCTGATGTACCTGGAGTCCATCGGCAACCCCCGCAAGTTCACCCGCCTCGCACGCCGCACGGCGGCGGCGAAGCCCCTCGTGGTCGTGCAGGGCGCCGGATCCGCACCGCAGGGCCACGCGGTACGGGCCACCCGGCTGCCGCCCGCGACCGTGTCCGCGCTGCTGCGGCAGGCAGGGGTGATCCGGGTGGAGACCATCACCGAACTCGTCGACACCGGCCTGCTGCTCGCCCGCCAGCCGCTGCCGAACGGCCCCCGAGTGGCCATCCTCGGCAACTCCGAGTCGCTCGGCCTGCTGACGTATGACGCATGCCTCTCCCAGGGACTGCGCCCGCTGCGGCCGCAGGACCTGACCACCCAGGCCACGGCGGAGGACTTCCACGCGGCACTGGCCCGCGCCCTGGCCGACGACACCTGCGACGCGGTGGTGGTCACGGCGATCCCCGCGATCGGCGAGGCTTCGCCCGGGGACGCGGAACTGGCCGAGGCGCTGCGCACGGCCGCGGCCGCCGGCCCCGCCAAGCCGGTGCTCGTCGTGCACGTGGAGATCGGCGGCCTCGCGGAGGCCCTGTCGGCGGCCTCCAGCACGGCCCCCCGCGCGCGTGCCGCCGCGGCCACGGACCCACAGGCCCACTCAGACCCGCCCCGCGCAGCCGAAAGTCACACAGCCGACGCGCACACAGCCGACGCGCACACAGCCGACGCGCCCGCTCCCGACGCGGCCGCTCCCGACACGCCGGTGCCCCCCGCGCCCCAGCCGCCGGGCTCCGTGCCCTCCCCGGCCGGCGCCTCCGAGGGCGCTCACCTCATCCCCGCCTATCCCGCCGCCGAACGCGCGGTCCGCGCCCTCTCCGAAGCGGTGAAGTACGCGCACTGGCGCCGCGAGGCCGCCGACCCCGGCAAGGTGCCCGAGTACGACGACATCGACGAGAGGGGAGCCGCCGAGCTGATCGACGGGCTCCTCGCGCGCGGGCAGGGCCTCACCCTCGGCGCCGACGAGACCCGTGAGCTCCTCGGCCGCTACGGGGTCCACCTGCGCCCGGCCGTCCCCTCGCCCACCCCCGACGAGGCCGCGCGAGCCGCCGGCGCCCTCGGCTACCCCGTCGCCCTCAAGGCCACCGCCCCCCACCTCCGTCACCGCGCCGACCTGGGCGGTGTCCGCCTCGACCTCGCCGACGAGGAGCAACTGCGGCGTAGCTACGCCGAGTTGACGGAGATGTTCGGCAGCGCCGAGGAACTGCGCCCGGTCGTCCAGGCGATGGCGCCGCGCGGAGTCGACACGGTCGTCCGCGCGGTGATCGACCCGGCGGCCGGCGCGGTGCTCTCCTTCGGTCTCGCCGGAGCCGCCTCCCAACTGCTCGGGGACATGGCCCACCGCCTGGTTCCCGTCACCGACCGCGACGCGGCCTCCCTGGTCCGCTCCATCCGGACCGCTCCGCTCCTGTTCGGCTGGCGCGGATCCGCCGCCGTCGACACCCCCGCCCTGGAGGAACTCCTGCTGCGGGTCTCCCGCCTGGTCGACGATCATCCCGAGGTCGTCGCGGTGACCCTGGAACCGGTCGTCGTCGCCCCGCACGGCCTCAGCGTGCTCGGCGCCTCCGTCCGCCTCGCGCCCCCGCCCGCCCGCGACGACCTCGGCCCGCGCACCCTCCCGGTCTACTGAACGCGAGCGTTCCCGCGCAGTCAGTGGGTCCCCGTAGGATGGACCGCATGGCCAAGACCAGTACGACGACCCAGGGGCTGCGTGCGGCGATCGAGCGCAGCGGCTACTACCCGGCCCTCGTGGCCGAGGCGGTGGAGGCCGCCGTGGGCGGCGAGCCCATCCGGTCGTACCTGGTCCACCAGGAGACCACCTTCGACCAGAACGAGGTCCGCCGGCATGTGACCGTGCTGGTCCTCACCGGCAACCGCTTCATCGTCAGCCACACCGACGAGCAGGCCGCCGACAGCACCTCCCCGACGCCCTACGCCACGACGTCCACGGAGTCCGTGAAGATCGGCCGGATCTCGTCGGTCGTCGTCAGCCGTGTGGTCGCCAACCCGGAGTCGTACACCGCGGGCAGCGTCCCGCGCGAGGTCGTCCTGACCATCGGCTGGGGCGCCGTCTCCCGCATCGACCTGGAACCCGCCGCCTGCGGCGACCCCAACTGCGACGCCGACCACGGCTACACCGGCAACTCCACGGCGGACGACCTCAGCCTGCGTGTCAGCGAGGCCGGCGACGGCCCGGAGACGGTGCGCCAGGCGCTCGCCTTCGCGCAGTCCCTCTCCGAGGCGACCACGGACGTCACCCGCTGATGGCCGCGCCCGCCGCCTGGGACGACCCGGAGCCCCTCGCCGTCTCCTCCGCGCCCGTCCCCGAGTACGGCTCCGGCTCCCTCGCCGACCTGCTGCCCACCCTGGCCGCCGGCATGGGCGTCCCCGGCATGACCGCGTCGATCACGGAACTCACCCCGGCCGACCGCAACTGCGTCTTCCTGATCGACGGCCTCGGCTGGGAGCAGATCCGGTCCCACCCGGACGAGGCCCCCTACCTGCACGCCCTCCTCGGCAGCTCCCGCGGCGGCACCGGACGCCCGATCACCGCCGGCTTCCCCGCGACCACCGCGACCTCCCTCGCGTCCGTCGGCACCGGCCTCCCGCCCGGAGCGCACGGCCTGCCCGGCTACGCCGTGCGCGACCCGGGCACCGGCGAGCTGATGAACCAGCTCCGCTGGCAGCCGTGGACGCCGCCGCACACCTGGCAGCCGTACCCCACGGTCTTCCAGCTCGCCGACGCCGCCGGGGTACACGCCGCGCAGGTGTCCTCGCCCCACTTCGAGACCACCCCGCTGACCAAGGTGGCGCTCAGCGGCGGCAGGTTCCACGGCCGTCTCACCGGCGAGGAGCGCGTCGACTTCGCGGCGGAGCAACTCGCCGCCGGCGACCGCTCCCTGGTGTACACCTATTACGCCGAACTCGACGGCGCGGGGCACCGCTACGGCGTCGCCTCCGACACCTGGCGCGGCCAGCTGATGTACGTCGACCGGCTCGTCCAGCGCCTGGCCGAGCAACTCCCGCCGCGCAGCGCGCTCTACGTCACTGCCGACCACGGCATGCTCGACGTGCCCTTCGACGAGCAGCACCGCATCGACTTCGACGAGGACTGGGAGCTGAGCGCCGGAGTCGCCCTGCTGGGCGGCGAGGGCCGCGCCCGTCACGTCTACGCCGTACCGGGCGCCGAGGGCGACGTCCTGACCTGCTGGCGCGAGGTCCTCGGCGAGCAGTTCTGGGTGGCCTCGCGCGAAGAGGCCGTCGCGGCGGGCTGGTTCGGCCCGCACGTCGACGAACGTGTCCACGCCCGCCTCGGCGACGTGATCGCGGCCGCCCGGGACGACGTCCTGATCATCGCCTCCGAGCGGGAGCCGAAGGAGTCGGCGATGGTCGGCAACCACGGCTCCATGACCCCCGCCGAACAACTCGTCCCGCTCCTCGAAGTACGCTCCTGACGGCCCCGGCCTCCCCCTCACCGACACGCCATCGACCCCGCCGAAAGGTGCGCAACCCCCCATGCCCGAGCTGGTGTTCTTCTCCGGAACCATGGACTGCGGGAAGTCGACGCTGGCTCTCCAGATCGAGCACAACCGCTCCGCGCGCGGGCTCCAGGGCATGATCTTCACCCGCGACGACCGCGCGGGCGAGGGCAAGCTGTCCTCCCGTCTCGGCCTGGTCACCGACGCGGTCGAGGTCGAGGACGGACGCGACCTGTACGCCTACCTGGTCGACCACCTCTCGCAGGGCGGCCGCGCCGACTACGTGATCGCGGACGAGGCGCAGTTCCTCGCCGAGGAGCAGATCGACCAGCTCGCGCGCGTGGTCGACGACCTCGGCATCGACGTCTACGCCTTCGGCATCACCACCGACTTCCGCTCCAAGCTGTTCCCCGGTTCCCAGAGGCTCGTCGAACTTGCCGACCGTGTGGAGGTGCTCCAGGTCGAGGCCCTGTGCTGGTGCGGCGCGCGGGCCACGCACAACGCCCGCACCGTCGGCGGCGTGATGGTCGTCGAGGGTGCCCAGGTCGTCATCGGCGACGTCAACCAGGCGAACACCATCGGCTACGAGGTCCTGTGCCGCCGGCACCACCGGCGTCGTATGACGGCGGCCACGGCCCGGGCGGCGGCGCTGTCGCCGGACGTGCTGCCGGTGCAGCAGGTCTGAGGGACCAGTCGGGGCACCGGCTCAGCGAGAGCGCTGGATCAGCGCGAAGCGGGCCCCCTCCGGGTCGGCCACGTCCGCCATGCGCCCGTGCGCACTGTCACGCGCCGGACGCAGGACACGCCCGCCCAGGCCGACGACCCGTGCGAGCGCCACGTCCGCGTCGTCCACCTCGAAGTACGTCACCCAGTGCGGCCCCCGGTACCGGGGCAACGCGCCGCCCAAGCCCCGCACGCCCGCCACCGGCCGGCCGCCGACGAGCAAGGTGACGTGATCCGTGCCGGCCGGCTCCGCCGCCTGCAGCCCGTAGTCGAACACCGTCTCGTAGAACGTGGCGACGCCGGCGGCCTCGTAGGTCACCAGTTCATGCCACGCGGGCGTGCCGTGCACGCCGGTGACTGCGGTGCCGAGGTGGGTCGCCGCCTCCCAGACGCCGAAGAAGGCGCCGGAGGGGTCTGAGCCGATGGCCAGGCGCCCGGCGTCACCGGCGTCGCGCGGGCCGACCCCCACAGTGCCGCCGCACAGACGCACCGCGTCGGCCGTGGCGTCCACACGGTCGGAAGCGAGGTGGGGCGTGCAGGCGACGGTGAGATGCCGGTCCGCAGGGAGCCGTCCGATGCCGGCCACCTCACGGCCGTCCGGCAGCGCCCGCACATGGGGGCCGAGTTGCCGCGGACCGGCCCGGAACTCCCAGCCGAACAGCTCGCCGTAGAACTCCTGGGCGGCGGTCGGTCCGCGCACCATCAGACTCACCCAGCGGGGGATGCCGAGAGCGGCCGGGCGGACGCCCCGCCGCTCGGACCGGCAGGTCCTCGGGGTGCAAGCCCAGCCCTTCGGTCATCTTCACCCCTTCCCGGCCGCGCGCGACGGCCGCCGGGCGACGACCGGTCCTACGCCCTGTGCCCGGTTCCGTACGCCTCGTGACCGGGGTCGTCCGGCCGAGCACAGTAGCCGGACGGGGACGAACGGACCACCCTGTGCGCAAGGATGGGGGCCATGAACGCCATCATCTCCGCATCCGAACTCGCCGGCGGCCTGGCAGGCGACGCCCCTCCGGTCGTTCTCGACGTCCGCTGGCAGCTCACCCTGGCGAAGGCGGCGGGCGAGCCGGCCTTCGACGGCCGGGCCGCGTACGCCTCGGGACATGTGCCCGGCGCCGTCTACGTCGACCTGGACCGCGAGCTGGCCGGGACACCCGGCACGCGCGGACGCCATCCCCTGCCGGACCTGGCGGAGTTCGGCGCCGCCGTGCGCAGGGCGGGCGTGTCGGCAGCCCGCCCGGTCGTCGTGTACGACGGCGGGCAGGGCTGGGCGGCGGCACGCGCGTGGTGGCTGCTGCGCTGGACGGGCCATCCCGACGTGAGGGTCCTCGACGGCGGTCTGCCGTCCTGGCAGGGCGAGTTGCAGACCGACGTGCCCGTGCCCGGCGAGGGCGACTTCGAGCCGGCGCCGGTTGCCGCAGAGCTCCTCGACGCGGACGGGGCCGCCGCGCTGGCCCGCTCCGGTGTGCTGCTCGACGCGCGCGCGGGGGAGCGGTACCGGGGCGAGGTGGAGCCGATCGACAGGGTGGGCGGGCACATCCCGGGCGCGATTTCCGCGCCCACCACCGACAACGTCGGGCCGGACGGCCGCTTCCTGCCCGCCGGGGACCTGAGGGACCGTTTCAAGGCGCTGGGAGCCACCGAGGGCACGCGGGTGGGCGTGTACTGCGGCTCGGGCGTCTCCGGCGCGCACGAGGTCCTGGCACTGGCCGTGGCGGGCGTTCCGGCGGCCCTGTACGTCGGCTCCTGGTCGGAGTGGTCCTCGGACCCGTCCCGCCCGGTCGCGGTGGGCCCTGACCCTCAGTGAGCCCTGCTCCGCGGGCACATGGGTGAGGGCCGCACCGAACAGGCGCGGCCCTCCCGAAGGCATGAACCCGTGTGCGATCCAGCCGAGGCCGGCCGACGGCGCGTCAAACCGCCGAACAGGCGGCCCCCGGGCGGGTCGCCGCCCGGGGCCGGTGAGAGAACGCCCTACTCCTGCTTCTTGCGCCGGGTGCCGAACACGATCTCGTCCCAGCTCGGCACCGCCGCGCGGCGGCCCGGGCGGACGCCGTCCGCCTCGGCCTGGCGGTCGGTGGCGCCGACGAGACGGTCCCGGTGACTGCTGACCGAACGCGGCATCAGGACGTCCGCGTAGGCGGAGCCGGCGGACGCGGCGGTCGCCGGAGGTTCCTCGACGTCCTCTTCCTCGGCCGGTTCGTCCGGCTCCTCCGACGGGAGGTCGGGGACGATCAGGTCGCCGCGGAAGCTCGGCACCGCCTCCAGCAGGCTGGTCAGCGAGTCGCGCTCCCGTTCGGCGCTGCTCTCCTCGGGCGGCTCGGGGGCCGACGCGGGCAGGCTCGGCCGCTCCAGGGCGCGGTCCATCGTCCGCTCGCGCGGCAGCCGCGCGATACGCGGGACGAACGGAAAGCTGGGCTCCGGCGCGGCGAGGTCGTCGGACTCGCCGATCAGCGAGCGCGCCTCGTCGTCGACGGCCTGGACGAGCCGCCGCGGCGGGTCGTAGGTCCAGCTCGCCGAGTGAGGTTCGCCCGCGACCCGGTAGACCAGCATGACCTCCCAGGTGCCGTCGTCGCGGCGCCAGGAGTCCCACTGGACGGTGTCCTTGTCGGCGCCGCGCAGCAGCAGCCGTTCCTGCACGGCCTCGCCGAGCTGAGGGCCGGCGTTCTCGCCGGGCCGGCGCACGGGCGTCTTGCGGGCCCGCTCGGCCATGAAGGCGCGCTCGGCCAGCACGGGCCCCTCGAAGCGGCGTACGCGGTCGACGGGGATGCCCGCCATCTGGGCGACCTCTTCCGCGGTCGCACCGGCTCGTATACGCGCCTGGATGTCACGGGGGCGGAGATGGCTCTCCACCTCGATCTCGATCTGGCCGAGGCGGGGACGGTCGCCGCGGACTGCGGCGCGCAGACGCTCGTCGATGGGAAGCGTGTACTCCGTGCTGTCCGCAGCCTTCAGCACCAGCCGTGTGCCGTCATTCGAGACGGCCACGACACGCAGTTCGGGCATGGGGACCTCCCGGGTGGTGCCTGCCGACGTCACGTGCGTCGCTGCTTCCGCTAGTCGAGTGTGGCCTGCCCGGGTGCAGCCTGCCACAACCTTGCCGAGTTGCCCGGCGTGTCGGGCACGCGCCCTGACGCGCCGTTATGGCACGGTTACCTTTTCGCCACGCTAAGTGACCAACTCCGTCACCCTGTGCAACCTGTCCCCCTCCTGGCGGTCCGGCGAGGCCCCGGACGCCCTGGCGGGAGACCGGACCCAGGGCTCGCAACAGTACTCCATTCGGGCCACCTGCGTGGATCGGCGCGCCGCGCAACTTCTGACGGCGGACGGGACTTGACTCCCTGATGCCCGATTTCCGCGATCTTGAACGTGGTGCGTTTCACGCGAACGACGGAAACGGGACCAGGTGCCCACCGTGCCCGTTACGCCCCCAGAACCCTCCGCAAGTAGTCGTTCTGGAAACGGCGTTCGGGATCGAGCCGGTCCCGCAGCGCGGTGAACTCCGCGAAGCGCGGATAGACCGAGGCGAAGTACTCCGCGTCGCGCGTGTGCACCTTGCCCCAGTGCGGCCGGCCCTCGTGTGCGGTGAAGATCCGTTCGGCGGCGGTGAAGTACCCCTGGTACGGCGTGCCCTTGACCATGTGGACGGCGATGTACGCGCTGTCGCGGCCGGAGGCGGTGGACAGGGTGATGTCGTCGGCGGGGGCCGTGCGCACCTCCACCGGGAAGCTGACGCGCAGGCCCGAGCGGTCGACCATCGCCTTCAGCTCCCGCAGCGTCTCGGTCACCGCCTCGCGCGGGACGGCGTACTCCATCTCCACGAACCGCACCCGGCGCGGGGAGGTGAACACCTTGTACGGGATGTCGGTGTAGGTGCGCGCCGAAAGGGCCTTGCTGGAGATGCGGGCGATCGACGGGATCGTCGCGGGCGCCGCGCGGCCGACCCACTGGGCCACCTGGAAGACGCCGTTGGACAGGAACTCGTCCTCGATCCACCCCGAGACCTGGCTCACCGGCCGGCGCGGACCGGCGCTGCGGTTGTTGCGCTTGGTGTTGGTGCTGCCGGTGTGCGGGAACCAGTAGAACTCGAAGTGCTCGTTCTCGGCGCACAGTTGGTCGAACTCGGCGAGCACCTTGTCGACGGGCATCGGCTCCTCGCGCGCGGTGAGCAGGAAGATCGGCTCCACCGCGAAGGTGATGGCGGTGACCACGCCGAGGGCTCCCAGGCCGATCCGGGCCGCCGCGAAGACCTCCGGATTCTCCTTCTCGGAGCAGACGAGCACCGAGCCGTCCGCCGTGACCAGCTCCAGCCCCTTGATCTGCGCGGCGATCGAGGCCGACTCGCGGCCCGTGCCGTGGGTGCCGGTGCTGGTGGCGCCCGAGACCGTCTGCTCCATGATGTCGCCCATGTTGGTGAGCGAGAGCCCCTCGCGCGCGAGGGCCATGTTGAGCCTCTTGAGGGGCGTGCCGGCCTCGACCGTGACGGTCATGGCCGCCCGGTCGATGTCGCGGATGCCGGTCAGCAGCTGAGGGCGGATCAGCACGCCGTCGGTCGCCGCGATCGACGTGAAGGAGTGGCCGGTGCCGACCGCCTTGACCTTGAGCCCGTCCTCCGCGGCGCGGCGCACGGCGGCGGCCAGCTCGTCGACGGAGGCGGGCGCGACCTCCCGCGCGGGCCGGGCGACGACGTTGCCGCCCCAGTTACGCCACGTTCCGTTCTTCGCGCTCGCTGTGCTGCTCAACGGTGCCTCCCCGACCCGGCGCCGGCCTGCTGAGCCGGCGGTACCCCAGGAAACCGACCGCGACCGCGACGGCCCCGGACACCGCAGGGACCCCGTACCCGGCCCGCGCGCCGGCCGCGTCGATGACCCAGCCGGCGATGGAGGAGCCGAGCGCGACCCCGACCGCGAGCCCGGTGCTCACCCAGGTCATGCCCTCGGTCAGTTGCGCGCGTGGTACGTGCTCTTCGATGAGGGACATGGTGGTGATCATCGTGGGAGCGATGGCCAGGCCCGCTACGAACAGCGCCACGGCCAGAAACGGCAAGTTTCCGACCAGTAGGAGGGGGATCATACTCACGGCCATCATGAACACGCCCAACAGCCAGCGGCGCTCGGGCGGCCCCTGCGGCCGCAGCAGGCCGAAGACCAGCCCGGCGACGCAGGACCCCGCCGCGTAGAGCGCCAGGACGACGCTGGCGGCCCTCTTGTGGCCCTCCTCCTCGGCGAAGGCGACGGTGACCACGTCGACCGCCCCGAAGATCGTTCCGGTCGCCACGAAGGTGGCCACCAGGATCTGCAGTCCCGGCGAGCGCAGCGCCGAACCGCCGCCGCGCCGCGCGCGCGGGTGCGGCGCCGGCTCGGTGGCCCGCTGCGCGGTCAGCCAGAAGACGCCGACGGCGAGGAAGCAGGCCGCCAACAGCGGCCCCGCCTCCGGGAACCAGGTCGTGGACAGCCCGATGGAGACGATCGGCCCGAAGATGAAGCACACCTCGTCCACCACGGACTCGAAGGAGTACGCGGTGTGCAGCTGCGGAGTCCCCCGGTACAGGGCCGCCCAGCGGGCCCGGATCATCGCGCCGAGACTCGGTACGGCGCCGATTCCGGCGGAGCACACGAACAGCAGCCATTCCGGCCCGTCGAAGTGCGCGGCCAGCAGCAGCCCGGCCGCCGCGGCGAGCGCGAGCAGCGTCGCCGGGCGCAGCACCCTGCGCTGGCCGTGCCGGTCCACCAGGCGCGAGATCTGCGGCCCGAGGACGGCGGCCGACAGTGCGATGGTGGCCGACAGCGCGCCCGCGAGGCCGTAGCGCCCGGTGAGCTGGGAGATCATCGTGACGACGCCGATGCCCATCATCGACAGCGGCATCCGGCCGACGAACCCCGCGGCGCAGAAGCCCTTGGAGCCGGGGGCGGCGAACAGGGCGCGGTAGGGGCTGGGCACGGGGGTCTCCGGTGAAGAGCGCGACAGGGGCCGTAAGGCGCGAATTCCGCTCATACAGCTTACGAAGTTAGGCAACCCTAACGCACGCCTCGCACGTCTGTTCTCGGTCAGGTTCCGGACCGGCTTTCCGGCAAGGGCGCACCCGACCCTGGCCACGGTCCGCGCGGCCGTCCGGCACCCGCCGTTTCCCCGCTGTCAGTCGTGGGTGGCAGGATCGAAGGCATGCCAGACGCGCTCGATGCCACCCCGTACGACGCCCTGCTCCTGCTCTCCTTCGGCGGCCCCGAAGGCCCGGACGACGTGGTCCCGTTCCTGGAGAACGTGACCCGCGGGCGCGGCATCCCCAAGGAACGCCTCAAGGAGGTGGGGCAGCACTACTTCCTGTTCGGCGGGGTCAGCCCCATCAACGACCAGAACCGCGCCCTGCTGGACGCCTTGCGCAAGGACTTCGCCGGCCACGGCCTCGACCTGCCGGTCTACTGGGGCAACCGCAACTGGGCCCCGTACCTGACCGACACCCTGCGCGAGATGGTCGCCGACGGCCGCCGCCGCATCCTGGTCCTCGCCACCAGCGCCTACGCCTCCTACTCCGGCTGCCGCCAGTACCGCGAGAACCTGGCCGACTCGCTGGCCGCCCTGGAGGCCGAGGGCCTGCCCCTGCCGAAGATCGACAAGCTGCGGCACTACTTCAACCACCCCGGCTTCCTGGAGCCCGTGATCGACGGCGTGGTCCGGTCCCTGGCCGAACTCCCCGAAGACGTCCGCGACGGCGCCCACATCGCCTTCACCACCCACTCGATCCCCGTCGCTGCCGCCGACACCTCCGGCCCCGTGGAGGACCACGGCGACGGAGGGGCGTACGTCGCCCAGCACCTGGACGTCGCCCGGCTCGTCGCCGACGCCGTCCGCGAGCGCACCGGCGTCGACCACCCCTGGCAGCTCGTCTACCAGTCCCGCTCCGGAGCCCCGCACATCCCGTGGCTGGAGCCCGACATCTGCGACCACCTGGAGGAGCGGCACGCCGCCGGCGTCCCGGCCGTGGTGATGGCGCCCATCGGCTTCGTCTCCGACCACATGGAGGTCCTCTACGACCTCGACACCGAGGCCGAGGCCAAGGCCGGCGAGCTCGGCCTGCCCGTGCGCCGCTCGGCCACCGTCGGCGCCGACCCGCGCTTCGCCGCCGCAGTCCGCGAGCTCGTCCTGGAGCGCGCCGCGGCCGAGAACGGCAAGGCCGCCACCCCGTGCGCCCTGGGATCGCTCGGCGCCTCCCACGACCTTTGCCCGGTCGGCTGCTGCCCGGCCCGCGCCCCCCGGCCCGCCGCCGCGGGCGCTGACAGCCCCTACGCGTGAGGAGCGCCGTGACCGACCCCCTGCACACGGAACTGCTCGACCTGGCACAGGAGGCCGCCCGCAAGGCCGGCGCACTCCTGCGCGACGGTCGCCCCGCCGACCTCGCGGTCGCCGCCACCAAGTCGAGTCCCATCGACGTCGTCACCGAGATGGACATCGCGGCCGAGAAGCTGATCACCGGCCTCATCGCCGACCGCCGCCCCGACGACGGCTTCCTCGGCGAGGAGGGCTCCTCCAGCGAGGGCCGCAGCGGCGTCCGCTGGGTGATCGACCCGCTCGACGGCACCGTGAACTACCTCTACGGGCTGCCCACCTGGGCCGTGTCCATCGCGGCCGAACAGGACGGCGAGACCGTCGTCGGCGTCGTAGCGGTGCCGATGCGCGGCGAGACGTACCACGCGGTGCGCGGCGCCGGGGCCCGGGCGACCGGCGCCTGGGAGGGCGAGCGCGTCCTCGCCTGCCGTCCGGCGGCCCCCCTCGACCAGGCCCTGGTCTCCACCGGCTTCAATTACGTCACCGAGGTACGCGCCCACCAGGCCGAGGTCGCCCGGCGGCTCATCCCCCTGGTGCGCGACATCCGCCGCGGCGGATCGGCCGCCATCGACCTGTGCGACGTGGCCGCCGGCCGCCTCGACGGCTACTACGAGCGCGGCCTGCACCCCTGGGACCTCGCCGCGGGCGACCTGATCGCCCGGGAGGCGGGCGCGCTGACCTCTGGACGCCCCTCACAGCGCCCCTCACGCGAACTGGCGATCGCCGCCACCCCGGCCGTCTTCGAGCCGCTCCAGCGACTCCTGGAGGACTTCGGGGCCTGGCACGACTGATCCGTCGCCGGCCGCTCCCGCCGGACGACGAGGAGGGGCCCCGGCGCTGGATTCGCCGGGGCCCCTCCGTCGTGCTTACGCGCGAACCGCTCAGACGCTCGTCGCGACCTCCACGCCGTGGTTGGCGGCGAGGCGGCGCAAGTCGTCGAGCTCGGCCAGCTCCACCTCGACGAGGAAGTCGTCGCCCTCGTCGCGAGCCCGGGTCAGGTCGGACTCGGTCGCCTCTATGCGCTGCAGAAGTCCTGCGGTGAATGCGTCCATGCTGCGCCCCCTCGTCCTTGGGTCGTGGGTCGATGGCACGGGGGTGTGCCGGGGATGGGAAGAGACGATCACGTCTCCCGTGAGTGCCCGGCGCCGCCCTGCCGGGCGGCCACGGTGCCGGACACCCACGCCGCTCTGCGGAGGAGCAGACCGCGGAGTGCCGCATGGTGCTGCGGCACATGCAGAGCGTGATCGCGGGGTGTAAAGCCGTCCTCCCCCCGCTCCCTCCGCCGGAAACCTCGACCGAACGAGAAAATCCACGGCACTCCCCGGCTTCACACCGGTCCTTCATGGCTCACTCACCCGCCTTACCGCCGACTTATGGACCAAAAGGGCAGGATGGAAGCACACACCCACCAAGACCCCTGCCCGCGTGCGCCCACTGAGCGCTGCGCGGGTGGACACAGGAAGGACAAGCGACGTGCGCGTACTCGTCGTCGAGGACGAGCAACTGCTCGCCGATGCGGTGGCCACCGGTCTGCGCCGGGAGGCCATGGCCGTCGACGTCGTGTACGACGGTGCGGCCGCTCTGGAGCGCATCGGCGTGAACGACTACGACGTGGTCGTCCTCGACCGCGATCTACCGCTCGTGCACGGCGACGACGTCTGCCGCAAGATCGTCGAACTCGGCATGGCCACGCGCGTGCTGATGCTCACGGCCTCCGGCGACGTCAGCGACCGCGTCGAGGGGCTGGAGATCGGCGCCGACGACTACCTCCCCAAGCCCTTCGCCTTCAGCGAGCTCATCGCACGTGTGCGTGCCCTCGGCCGGCGCACCAGCGTGCCGCTGCCGCCCGTCCTGGAGCGCGCCGGGATCAAGCTCGACCCCAACCGCCGCGAGGTCTTCCGCGACGGCAAGGAGGTCCAGCTCGCCCCCAAGGAGTTCGCCGTCCTGGAGGTGCTGATGCGCAGCGAGGGCGCCGTCGTCTCCGCCGAGCAGCTCCTGGAGAAGGCCTGGGACGAGAACACCGACCCGTTCACCAACGTCGTGCGCGTGACCGTCATGACCCTGCGCCGCAAGCTCGGCGAACCCCCGGTGATCGTCACCGTGCCCGGCTCCGGCTACCGGATCTGACGCACCGTGGCCACGACACCCGCGCCTCCCCAGGCGCCCCCGAAGCCCACGTGGGACCCGAGAAGGCCGCAGGCGCCCTTCCCCTGGCTGCGCCCGACCATCCGGATAAGGCTCACCCTGCTGTACGGCGGCATGTTCCTGATCGCAGGCATCCTGCTGCTGTCGATCATCTACCTGCTGGCCGCGAACGCGCTGAACGTGGGCAGCGACCTCCCGTTCAAGATCGTTTCCGGCGGGGTGAGCAGCGACATCTGCCAGCTGCGCAGCGACAGGCTGCCCGCGGCGGAGCTCAACCAGGCGCTGAACGACTGCGTCAACGAACAGCGCCGGCACGCCCTGGACGACCTGCTCAGCCGGTCCCTGCTGGCCCTGCTGGGCCTCGCGGTGATCGCCTTCGCCTTCGGCTACGCCATGGCCGGCCGCGTCCTGTCGCCGTTGGGCCGGATCCTGCGCACAGCGCGTTCGGTCGCCGGCTCGGACCTGTCCCGCCGAATCGAGCTGGACGGGCCCGACGACGAGCTGAAGGAGCTGGCCGACACCTTCGACGACATGCTGGAGCGGCTCCAGCGCGCCTTCACCGCTCAGCAGCGCTTCGTCGGCAACGCCTCGCACGAGCTGAGGACGCCGCTGGCGATCAACCGCACGCTGCTCGAGGTGCACCTCTCCGACCCGAACGCGCCTGTGGAGCTCCAGCAACTCGGCAAGACGCTGCTGGCGACGAACGAACGCAGCGAACAGCTCGTGGAGGGCCTGCTGCTGCTCGCCCGCAGCGACAACCAGATCGTCGAGCGCAAGCCCGTCGATCTGGCCGAGGTCGCCGGACAGGCCATCGACCAGGTGCTCAGCGAGGCGAAGGCCAAGGGCGTGGAGATCCGCAGCACACGCCAGAAGGCCGTCGTCCAGGGCAACGGCGTGCTGCTGGAGCGGATCGCGCTCAACCTCGTGCAGAACGCCGTGCGGTACAACGTCCCGGCGGACGGCTGGGTCGAGGTGACCACCGACATCCAGCACGGCCAGGCGGTCCTCGTGGTGTCGAACACAGGGCCGGTCGTTCCCGCGTACGAGATAGACAATCTTTTCGAGCCCTTCCGGCGGCTGCGCACGGAACGCACCGGAAGTGACAAGGGAGTCGGGCTGGGACTGTCCATCGTGCGGTCCGTGGCCCGTGCGCACGGCGGTCATATCGCGGCTCAACCACGCGAGGGAGGAGGCCTCGTGATGCGAGTCACCCTTCCCGTCTGAGATCATGTCGCCGACACACGCGGGGATGTTCGCTTTGCGCGGAATTTTCAAGACTGCGATCCGAGCTCGCCGTGTGTGATCGATCACAAGGGCGATTTTCTGGCCATCTACTCTCCGTGATCATGAATGCCTTCGGAAAGCCCGGAAACTCCGGGTTTTCGGGGGTCCTGATCACGGGAAGTACACGGTGAGGCGCCTTTGAGGTGCGACATTCGGACCGTGTACGGTCCCGATCGCCATCCAACCCGATCACCCGTGAGGAGTCCGGTTGGGTGTCGATTGAGTAACAGACCTTGATGTGAGGCAAAATCTCCGCCTCGAGGCGGGCACAAGTCCGGCCTCTCACGCGTTACGTGCGCTGGAGACACCGCAGACACCCAGAGGGGGAGAGGCGAAATGGCAACCGATTACGACACCCCACGCAAGACCGATGACGATGTCGACTCCGACAGCCTTGAAGAGCTGAAGGCACGACGGAACGACAAGTCCGCTTCCGCAGTGGACGTCGATGAGTTCGAGGCCGCGGAGGGCCTGGAACTGCCCGGCGCGGACCTCTCCAATGAGGAGCTGGCCGTCCGGGTGCTGCCCAAGCAGCAGGACGAGTTCACCTGCATGAGCTGCTTCCTGGTGCACCACCGCAGCCAGCTGGCCCGGGAGAAGAACGGTCAGCCGATCTGCCGCGACTGCGACTGAGGGCGGGTCGGCCGTGACTGGCTCGACCCCTCCTCGGAAGCGCCGCTTCCTTCGCCCGGGAGCGGACAAGGGGCCGTCCGACGGCCCTCACGGCGTGCGTGACGACGAGCGAGGCTCATCCGGCGCGGGAGTGCTTCCCGCGGGATCGGCCTCGCTCGCATCGGCGGACGACCGGGGTGACCTCCCGGCCACCGCTCAAGACGCCGCGCCCGTCGCCAGACGACGGGCGGCGGCGATCCGGGACAAGGCCGTGGACCTGGCCAAGGACGGCGTCCGCAAGAGCGGCAGCCGTGCCCGGGCCGGCCTGGCCCATCTCGCCGACCGGATCATCGACATCGCGCCGCGGGTTCCCGTACGGGACCTGCGGACACTGCGCGGGCACTTCCCCGGCCTCGGCCCGGAGCAGCTCGCCGACAAGCTCGTCTCGGGCGCGGCGAAGGCCACGTCCACCGTCGGCGCGGGCGTGGGTGCGGCCGCGATGCTCCCCGTGCCGCCCGCGATGCCGGCCGAGATCGCCGCGGAGATCACGGGCGTTGCCGCGATCGAGCTCAAGCTGATCGCCGAACTGCACGAGGTGTACGGAGTACGACCGCCCGGGAACCTCAAGGACCGCAGCACCACGTATCTGCGCGTGTGGTCGGGTGAGCGCGGGGTGGACCCGCTCAAGCCCAGCTCCCTCAACTTCGCCCTCGGCGGTCAGATGAAGCGCGAGCTGCGGCAGCAGATCATGAAGCGCATGGTCCGCGACCTGCCCAACCTGATGCCCTTCCTGGTGGGCGCGGCCGTCGGCGCGATGATGAACCGGCGGGACACCAAGAGGCTGGCGGCCAAGATCCGCGCCGACCTGCGCAAGCGCCAGGTGCCCTGGGACGCGCTGCCCGAACTGCCGCCCCTGGAGACACCGGAGCATCCGCTGCCCCTCACAGGCGACCCCAGGGAGCTTTTGCGCGGGCCGCGGGAGCAGCCCGAGAAGCCCTGAACCCCGTGGGCCGGCGGGCCGGTGGAGCGGCTCCCGCGCAGAGGCCGCCAGGTCATTGCGCGGCACGGGCGAAACCTATGCCCTCGCCGCCGCCCGCGGCCTGAGCGCTGCCCGGTGCCGTGTGTCAGGCGCTGCCGTTCACCGCCTCGCGTTCCGAGCCGCTCAGCCGTCCCGCGTCCTCGGCGCCGTCCGGTGTCGGCTGATCGCCGAGCCCTGGCGCAGCTCCTCCGGGGCCGTCGCCGCGCTCTAAGCCGGCGTCTCCCGTGCCGCCCGCAGCGCCTGCGCCAGCCGCTCCGGCTCGCGCGTCGACAGGTACAGGTAGGGCGTCGGGTCGTCCGGGTCGGTGACCTCCACCCGCAGGGCGGTGGGGATGTAGGCGCGCAGCAGGAGGAAGGCGCGGGTGTCCGCCTTGTACGTGCGCCAGGCGCGCGCCTCCTCGGCGTCGAGGACCTCTGCCTCGCCCAGCGCCGACACCGGGATCTTGGCGTCGCCCGCGACGAGCGAGTCGCCCACGATCCGGATCCGGACGGACCCGTACGAGCTCGCCACGACCGCCGCCGCCGCGGTCCCGCCGACCAGGCCGCCGAGCAGCGGCAGGGTGCCGAACGGCAGCAGGATCAGTGCGAAGGAGACCCCGACGAGGAACGAGACGAACCACCACGAACGGGGGGCGGTGAGGCGTTCTTCGTACGGGGTGGCGGAGAGCTGCATGAAGCCAAGCTTGGCACGGTGTCCGCATCCCTCCGACGCGCGGGTAAGGTCTGCGGCTGTGAGTGGTACTTCCCCGGTTCTTCAACCTCCGGCCGACGCGGTGAAACCCGTTCGGCACCCCGATGCCCCCGTGCCCGGGGAGCTTCTCGGTGCCCACTACGAACAGTGTTTCGGATGCGGCGGGGGGCAGCCCCACGGGCTGCACCTGGAGGCGCGGGCCGGGGAAGGCGTCACCGTCACCGCCGAGTTCACCGTGCAGCCCGCCCATCAGGGGGCGCCGGGGCTGGCCCACGGCGGCGTCCTGGCCTCCGCGCTCGACGAGACGCTCGGCTCACTGAACTGGCTGCTGCGCACCATCGCGGTCACCGGACGGCTGGAGACCGACTTCGTACGGCCCGTGCCCGTCGGCGCCACGCTGCACCTGGAGGCCGAGGTGACGGCGGTGGCCGGCCGGAAGATCTACTCGACCGCCACCGGGCGGATCGGCGGCCCCGACGGCCCCGTCGCCCTCCGCGCCGACGCCCTGTTCATCGAGGTCGAGGTCGACCACTTCGTCGACCACGGCCGCGAGGAGGAGATCCAGGCCGCCATGAGCGACCCGGACCAGGCCCGGCGCGCCCGTGCCTTCGAGGTGAACCCGTGAGTCACTCTCCCGTGCAGGTCCTCCTTCGGCGCGTCGACCCCGACGTACCGCTTCCGACGTACGCGCACCCCGGTGACGCGGGCGCCGATCTGCGGACCACCGAGGCCCGTGAACTCGCGCCGGGGGAGCGGGCCGTACTGCCGACGGGGGTGTCCATCGCGCTGCCCGAGGGGTACGCGGCCTTCGTGCACCCTCGTTCAGGGCTCGCCGCCCGGTGCGGCGTCGCCCTCGTGAATGCCCCGGGGACGGTTGATGCCGGGTACCGTGGGGAGATCAAGGTGATCGTGGTGAATCTCGACCCGCGCGAGTCCGTGCGGTTCGAGCGCTTCGACCGGATTGCCCAACTGGTCGTCCAGCAGGTCGAGAGGGTCCGCTTCCACGAGGTGGCGGAACTTCCCGACTCGGCGCGGGCCGAGGGGGGCTTCGGGTCCACCGGTGGTCACGCCGCCGTGGACGGCGGAAGCGGCACAAGTGGTCAGGCCGCCGCAGGCGGTCCGACGGGTGGGAATCGATACGCTTCGGTCGTATCCGACCGGGAAGGACAGTGACGTGTTCGGACGTCGCAACAAGAAGGGTGCCGCCGAGGACGCGGCCGGCGAGGCCGAGCAGGTCGTCGACAGTGTCGACACTGAGGCGGACGAGGTAGAGCGCGAGCGAGTGCGGCTCGAGCCCGAACCGCGGCCCGACGGGCCCTGGGACAGCTCGGAGGTGCGCGACCCCGGCGAGGGGCGCGTGGATCTGGGCGGCATCTTCGTGCCCGGCGTCGACGGCATGGAGCTGCGGGTCGAGGTCGCCGGTGACGCGATCGTCGCGGCCACCGTCGTACTGCGTGACAGCGCCATCCAGTTGCAGGCCTTCGCCGCGCCCAAGCGGGAGGGCATCTGGGGCGAGGTCCGTGAGGAGATCGCCTCCGGCATCACCCAGCAGGGCGGCATCATCGACGAGGTCGAGGGCCCGCTGGGCTGGGAGCTGCGCGCCCAGGTGCCGGTGCAGCTGCCCGACGGCACGGGCGGGTTCCACGTCGTGCGGTTCGTCGGCGTCGACGGACCCCGCTGGTTCCTGCGCGGCGTCATCTCGGGCCAGGGCGCGGTGCAGCCGCAGGCCGCCGGCCTGCTCGAGCAGATCTTCCGCGACACGGTCGTGGTCCGCGGCGAGGGCCCGATGGCCCCCAGGGACCCGATCGTCCTGAAGCTGCCGAACGACGCCCAGATGGTGCCCGAGGGAGTCCAGCAGGAAGAGGCCGGCTCCCGGTTCTCCGGCGGCATGGGCCAGCTGCAGCGCGGGCCGGAGATCACCGAGGTCCGCTAGGACGCGGCGCGAGCCGACCCAGAGCAGATGGGGCCGCATCCCGGAAGGGGTGCGGCCCTTCGCTGTTCTGGCTGACTCGCTGACTCGCTGACTGGCTCTCTGGCCGGCCGGCTGGCGGCCTGCTTGCCTGTCGCCTGTCTGTGCCGGCGCGCCGTCGCCGTGGCTCGTCCTCCGGGCCCGATCCGGGGCGGCTTCCGTCGGCGCGAACCGATCGGGGGGTCTCATCCGATGAAGCGGTGAAGGCCGGACAGCGGAGCGGTGAGGGGGAGCGGGTCATGATCGTGTCGACCAGGAGGGTGCCCAGCGCGTCAGGGTTGCGTCAAAGGCGTCCCGCGGCCTGCTTCTCGCCCCGATTGTCCGAGTCCTTGGCCGTAAGGTCGACGCTGCGTAGGCAGTGGTTACGGGAAGACAATGGGGCCATGGGACGCGGCAAGCTTCGGATCTACCTCGGTGCCGCACCGGGCGTGGGCAAGACCTACGCCATGCTGTCGGAGGCGCACCGCCGTGTGGAGCGGGGCACGGACTGCGTCGTGGCGTTCGTCGAGCTCCACGACAGGCCGCGCACCGAAGTGATGCTGCACGGCCTGGAGCAGGTGCCGCGCCGGGAGCTGAGCTACCGGGGCACCCTCTTCACGGAGATGGACGTGGACGCCGTGCTCGCCCGGCGTCCCCAGGTCGCCCTGGTGGACGAACTCGCCCACACCAACGTTCCCGGCTCGCGCAACGCCAAGCGCTGGCAGGACGTGGAGGAACTGCTCGCCGCCGGCGTGGACGTCGTCTCCACAGTGAACATCCAGCACCTGGAGTCCCTGGGCGACGTGGTGGAGTCGATCACGGGCGTCCGGCAGCAGGAGACGGTTCCGGACGAGTTCGTGCGGCGGACCGACCAGATCGAGCTGGTCGACATGTCGCCCGAGGCCCTGCGCAGGCGGATGGCGCACGGCAACGTCTACCAGCCGGACAAGGTCGACGCGGCCCTGTCGAACTACTTCCGCCCCGGCAACCTCACCGCCCTGCGCGAGCTGGCGCTGCTGTGGGTGGCCGACCGGGTCGACGAGTATCTGCAGGAGTACCGCAGCGAGCACCGGGTGTCGGCGATCTGGGGATCGCGGGAGCGGATCGTCGTGGGGCTCACGGGCGGCCCGGAGGGGCGGACGCTCATCCGGCGGGCGGTGCGGCTGGCGGAGAAGGGCGCCGGGGGCGAGGTGTTGGCGGTCTACATAGCGCGAAGCGACGGGCTGACGGCAGCCTCCCCGAAGGAACTCGCCCTGCAGCGCACGCTTGTGGAGGACCTGGGCGGCACCTTCCACCACGTGATCGGCGACGACATAGCGGCCGCGCTGCTCGACTTCGCCCGCGGGGCGAACGCCACCCAGATCGTCCTGGGCTCCTCCCGCCGCAAGGCCTGGCAGTACGTCTTCGGCCCCGGTGTCGGCGCCACGG
Source organism: Streptomyces sp. NPDC088254 (assembly GCF_044740925.1). Taxonomy (NCBI): domain Bacteria; kingdom Bacillati; phylum Actinomycetota; class Actinomycetes; order Kitasatosporales; family Streptomycetaceae; genus Streptomyces; species Streptomyces sp. NPDC088254. Next base: position 134,738 of record NZ_JBIURQ010000007.1, read on the forward strand.
TCGCCCGGGAGTCGGGTCCCGACCTCGACGTGCACATCGTCACGCACGAGGAGGTCGCCAAGGGGCGGGGACTGCCGGTGGCCCGGGGAGCGCGGCTGGGGCGGGCCCGGCTTCTGTGGGGCTGGCTGGTCGGTCTCGCCGGTCCGGTGACATTGACGGTGCTGCTGACCACCGTCGACCTCGGTTTCGCCAACGACATGCTGCTGTTCCTGACGGTGACCGTCGCGGCGGCGCTGCTCGGCGGGCTGCTGCCGGCCCTGGCCTCGGCGGCGCTGGGCTCCCTGCTGCTGAACTACTTCTACACACCGCCCCTGCACCACTGGAGCATCGCCGACCCGAAGAACATCGTCGCCATAGTGATCTTCGTGGGGGTCGGGGTGTCGGTGGCCTCCGTGGTGGACCTCGCGGCCCGACGCACCCAGCAGGCGGCCCGGCTGCGCGCCGAGTCCGAGATCCTCTCCTTCCTCGCGGGCGACGTCCTGCACGGCGAGACCAGCCTGGAGGCGCTCCTTGAGCGGGTCCGAGAGACCTTCGGCATGGACTCGGCGGCCCTGCTGGAGCGGGAGAGCGACGTCGCGCCCTGGACATGCGTCGGCCGGGCCGGCGCCGGGAAGCCGGTGGAGCGCCCGGAGGAGGCGGACGTGGACGTGCCGGTCGGCGACCGCGTGGCGCTGGCGCTCACCGGGCGGGTGCTGCCGGCGGAGGACCGCCGGGTGCTGGCCGCGTTCGCGGCGCAGGCCGTCGTGGTCCGGGACCGGCGGCGGCTTCAGGGGGAGGCCGACCGGGCCCGCACGCTCGCCGAGGGCAACCGGATCCGCACCGCCCTGCTGGCCGCCGTCAGCCACGACCTGCGCACCCCGCTGGCCGGGATCAAGGCGGCGGTCTCCTCGCTGCGCTCGGACGATGTGGAGTGGTCCGAGGAGGACGAGGCGGAGCTGCTGGAGTCGATCGAGCAGGGCGCCGACCGGCTGGACCATCTGGTCGGGAACCTGCTCGACATGTCCCGCCTCCAGACCGGCACGGTCACGCCGATCGTGAGGGAGATCGACCTCGACGAGGTGGTCCCGATGGCGCTCGGCGGGGTCCCCGAGGACAGCGTGGAGCTCGACATCCCCGAGACGCTGCCCATGGTGGCCGTCGACGCCGGACTGCTGGAGCGGTCGGTGGCCAACCTGGTGGAGAACGCCGTCAAGTACAGCCCGGACGGCGAGCGGGCCCTCGTCTCGGCGAGCGCCATGGCCGAGCGCGTCGAGGTACGGGTCGTGGACCGCGGGCGCGGAGTGCCCGACGAGGCCAAGGAGCGGATCTTCGCGCCCTTCCAGCGCTACGGCGACGCCCCGCGCGGCACCGGCGTGGGCCTCGGTCTGGCGGTGGCGCGTGGCTTCGCCGAGGCGATGGGCGGCACCCTGACCGCCGAGGACACACCGGGCGGTGGCCTCACCATGGTCCTCGCCCTGTGTGCGGCAGGATCACGCGCGGGCCCCCTCGACACGGACGTCCCGGGCGGCGTCCCAGCGGAACCTGTTCCCGTACGACCGGAAGGGCGGGCCTCATGACCCGGGTGCTCGTGATCGACGACGAGCCGCAGATCGTGCGCGCCCTGGTGATCAACCTCAGAGCGCGCAAGTACGAGGTGGACGCGGCCCACGACGGGACCACCGCCCTCCAGCTCGCCGCCGCCCGCCACCCGGACGTGGTCGTCCTCGACCTGGGGCTGCCCGACATGGACGGCGTCGAAGTGATCAAGGGCCTGCGCGGCTGGACCAGGGTGCCGATCCTGGTGCTGTCCGCCCGGCACTCCTCCGACGAGAAGGTCGAGGCGCTCGACGCCGGCGCAGACGACTATGTCACCAAGCCCTTCGGCATGGACGAACTCCTGGCCCGGCTGCGGGCCGCCGTCCGCCGTGCCGAACCCGCCGGGGGCGGAGAGGACGACGTCCTGGTGGAGACCGACGCGTTCACCGTCGACCTCGCCGCCAAGAAGGTCGACCGGGGCGGCAGGGACGTGCGGCTGACGCCCACCGAATGGCATCTGCTGGAGGTGCTGGTGCGCAACACCGGCCGGCTGGTCAGTCAGAGACAGCTGCTCCAGGAGGTGTGGGGTCCGTCGTACGGCACGGAGACCAACTATCTGCGCGTGTACATGGCCCAGCTGCGCAGAAAGCTGGAGGCGGACCCGTCGCATCCCCGGCACTTCATCACCGAACCGGGGATGGGATACCGGTTCGAGAAGTGAGCCGCGGGCCGCGCGGGGCGTGGAAGTGGGCCGGGCGCGGGCGCGTCCCGCGGGTGCGGGGTGGACGCCGGGCCCCGGTACGCTTCAGATATGAGTGCTCTTCCTCGTTCCGAGAAGCCGGTGGGCCGGTTCCGGCGCATGCTCGATCGGCTCTCCTCGTCGCAGGAGGACCTGGAGTCCGAGGAGCTGCGGGAGGACGCGCAGACGGCCGGCTGCACACGGATCGGAGACTGCCACGACCGCCAGATCGTGACGGTTACTGGTACCTTGCGCACGGTCACTCTGCGACCGCGCGCCGGAGTCCCGGCCCTTGAGGCGGAGCTGTTCGACGGTTCCGCCGCGCTGGACGTGGTGTGGCTGGGCCGGCGCTCCATAGTCGGCATAGAGCCGGGGCGCAGACTCATCGCATCGGGCCGGATCTCGATGAGCCGGGGCCGCCGGGTGCTGTTCAATCCCAAGTACGAACTGAGACCCCTCGGTAGGGAGTAGCCGGTGACGTCGCTCGACAAGCCGACCGAAGACACTCAGCAGGACGACGCCCGGGCGGTGACCGAGGCCGCGCTGTTCGAGGCGTTCGGCGGAGTGCGCGGCATGGTCGAGACGGTGCTGCCCGGCCTGCTGTTCGTCACGATCTACACGATCAACAAAGATCTGCACATGTCGGCGATCGCCGCGCTCGCGGTGTCGCTCGTCCTGGTCGTGGTGCGCCTCGTCAAGAAGGACACCGTGAAGCACGCCTTCAGCGGTGTCTTCGGCGTCGCCTTCGGCGTCGTGTTCGCGATGATGACCGGCAACGCCAAGGACTTCTACCTCCCCGGCATGCTCTACACGCTGGGCCTGGCGCTGGCCTACATCATCACGACGTTGTGCGGGGTGCCGCTGCTCGGCCTGATCCTCGGGCCGGTGTTCAAGGAGAACCTCTCCTGGCGGACCCGCAACCCCGGCCGCAAGAAGGCGTACGCCAAGGCCAGCTACGCCTGGGGCCTGATCCTGCTCGGCAAGTGCGCGATCCTCTTCCCGCTGTACTGGTGGGCCGACACCACGCAGCTCGGCTGGGTGCTGGTCGCGCTGAAGATTCCGCCGTTCCTGCTGGCGGTATGGCTGACGTGGGTGTTCCTGGCGAAGGCGCCGGCGCCGATCGACGTCTTCGCGGAGATGGAGGCGGAGGAGAAGGCCGCTGCCGCGCGGACGGAGACCGACACGGAGACGGCCTCCTCGGAGGCCGGCGGGCGGCACCGCCGCGACGGATAGTCGCCGGCCCGGCCGAACGACGCGCGCAGCCGCGAGCACACGTGACGGGGGGCGCCCGGAGATCTCCGGGCGCCCCCCGTCACGTCGGCCGGGGCGGCTCGGCGTCGCCGTGGGCGGGCGCGGCTCAGCCCACCGTGTCCTCGCGGCGGACCGACAGCAGGTCCTCCAACTGCTCCTCCCTGGCCTGAGCGGCGACGAAGAGCAACTCGTCGCCCGCTTCCAGGGAGTCCTCGCGGGTCGGGGTCAGCACCCGGGTGCCGCGGATGATGGTGACCAGCGAGGTGTCCTCGGGCCACTCCACATCGCCGACCTGGGTGCCGGCCAGGGCCGACTCCTCGGGGAGAGTCAGCTCCACGAGGTTGGCGTCGCCGTGGCTGAAGCGCAGCAAGCGGACCAGGTCGCCGACGCTGACCGCCTCCTCGACGAGGGCCGACATCAGACGCGGGGTGGAGACGGCGACGTCCACGCCCCAGGACTCGTTGAAGAGCCACTCGTTCTTGGGGTTGTTGACGCGGGCGACGACGCGCGGGACGCCGTACTCCGTCTTGGCGAGCAGCGAGACGACCAGGTTGACCTTGTCGTCGCCCGTCGCGGCGATCACGACGTTGCAGCGCTGGAGGGCCGCCTCGTCCAGGGACGTGATCTCGCAGGCGTCTGCGAGCAGCCACTCCGCCTGCGGGACGCGCTCGACCGAGATGGCGGTCGGCGCCTTGTCGACGAGCAGGACCTCGTGGCCGTTCTCCAGCAGTTCGCCCGCGATCGAGCGGCCGACGGCGCCGGCTCCGGCAATGGCGACCCTCATCAGTGACCGCCCTCCTTCGGGCCCTCGGCGAACGACGCCTCGATCTTCTCGACCTCGTCGCTGCGCATCATCACATGCACCAGGTCGCCCTCCTGCAGCACGGTCTGCGAGGTGGGCAGGACGGCCTCGCCGAGGCGGGTCAGGAACGCCACGCGCACGCCCGTCTCCTCCTGCAGCTTGCTGATCTTGTGGCCGACCCAGGCGGCGGAGGCGTGCACCTCGGCGAGCTGGACGCCGCCGGTGGGGTCGCGCCACAGCGGCTCCGACCCCGAGGGCAGCAGCCTGCGCAGCATCTGGTCGGCCGTCCAGCGGACGGTGGCCACGGTCGGGATGCCCAAACGCTGGTAGACCTCGGCGCGGCGAGGGTCGTAGATACGTGCGGCGACGTTCTCGATGCCGAACATCTCGCGGGCGACGCGCGCGGCGATGATGTTGGAGTTGTCGCCGCTGGAGACCGCGGCGAAGGCGCCGGCCTCCTCGATGCCCGCCTCACGCAGGGTGTCCTGGTCGAAGCCGACACCGGTGACCCGGCGGCCGCCGAACGAGGAGCCGAGACGTCGGAAGGCGGTGGGGTCCTGGTCGATCACGGCGACCGTGTGCCCCTGCTGCTCCAGGGTCTGGGCGAGAGCGGAACCCACTCTGCCGCAGCCCATGATGACGATGTGCACGACCGTCCTTCCGAGGTCAGAAATCGCTGGGGTGGCTTGGGGGGTCCGCGCACGGTGAGCGTCCGAGGACCCCCTCACAGGGTCTCAGACCGCCGCCCGGGCTATGCACGCGCGGGGCACTCCGAGTGCGGGCCGCGTCGTCGGGCTACGGGCGACGGCCGGGCCACCGGCGCACGGTCAGCGGCGGCTGATGCTCCAGACACTGAGGAAGGTGAGGATTCCGAGGCCGACGACGCTGCCGGCGGCACCGATCAACTCCGCGGTCGTGTGCATGGAACCTCCGAAGGGTTACGGCGAGCGGGGATTGTCATATAGGCATGACGATTGGTGCGCCTGCAGAATCCCCCGTCGCGCCGTGGCCGATTTCACCCGTGAGGCAGACGTGACACGGCATCACCCGGCCGAGGCCGGGGGAGGGTGGGCGGCCCCGTGTTCGAAGGCCTACGATGCTCTGTTGTGTCCAAACTGACCGACGTGCCCAAACGGATCCTGATCGGGCGCGCACTGCGCAGTGATCGGCTCGGGGAAACGCTCCTGCCGAAGCGCATCGCCCTGCCCGTCTTCGCCTCCGACCCGCTCTCCTCCGTGGCGTACGCCCCCGGCGAGGTGCTGCTGGTCCTGTCCATCGCGGGCGTGTCGGCCTACCACTTCAGCCCGTGGATCGCGCTCGCGGTCGTCGTGCTGATGTTCACGGTGGTCGCCTCCTACCGGCAGAACGTCCACGCCTACCCCAGCGGGGGCGGCGACTACGAGGTGGCCAACACCAACCTCGGCCCCAAGGCCGGCCTGACCGTCGCGAGCGCGCTTCTCGTCGACTACGTCCTGACCGTCGCCGTCTCCATCTCCTCCGGCATCGAGAACCTCGGCTCCGCGATCCCCTTCGTCGTCGAGCACAAGGTGGCCTGCGCCGTCGCCGTCGTGGTGCTGCTGACCCTGATGAACCTGCGGGGCGTCAAGGAGTCCGGCAAGCTCTTCGCCATCCCCACGTACGTGTTCGTCGCCGGCGTCTTCATCATGATCGCCTGGGGGGCCTTCCGGGGGCTCGTCCTCGACGACACGATGCGGGCGCCGACAGCTCAGTACACCATCAAGGCCGAGCATCAGGGCCTCGCCGGCTTCGCGCTGGTCTTCCTGCTGCTGCGCGCCTTCTCCTCCGGCTGCGCCGCGCTCACCGGCGTCGAGGCGATCTCCAACGGTGTCCCGGCGTTCCGCAAGCCCAAGTCGAAGAACGCGGCGGCCACGCTCGCGGCGATGGGCCTGCTGGCCGTCACCATGTTCTGCGGGATCATCGCCCTGGCCCTGGTCACCGACGTCCGCATGGCCGAGAACCCGGCCGCCGACCTGCTGAGGAACGGTGTCGCGGTCGGTGCCGACTACGTGCAGAACCCGGTGATCACACAGGTCGCCGAGGCGGTCTTCGGCAAGGGCAGCTTCTTCTTCATCGTGCTCGCGGCGGCCACCGCCCTGGTGCTGTTCCTGGCGGCGAACACCGCCTACAACGGCTTCCCCGTCCTCGGCTCGATCCTCGCCCAGGACCGCTACCTGCCCCGCCAGCTGCACACCCGCGGCGACCGGCTCGCCTTCTCCAACGGCATCGTGCTGCTGGCCGGCGCGGCGGTGCTGCTGATCTGCATCTACGGCGCCGACTCCACCCGCCTCATCCAGCTGTACATCGTCGGCGTGTTCGTGTCGTTCACCCTCAGCCAGACCGGCATGGTCCGGCACTGGAACCGCCACCTGACGACCGAGACCGACCCCGACAAGCGCCGCCACATGATCCGCTCCCGTGCGATCAACACGTTCGGCGCCTTCTTCACCGGCCTGGTCCTCGTCGTCGTCCTCGTCACCAAGTTCACCCACGGCGCCTGGGTCGCCCTGCTCGGCATGGTGATCTTCTACGGCACGATGACCGCGATCCGCCGGCACTACGACGGCGTCTCCGCGGAACTCGCCGCGCCCGAGGGCCCGAGCGACGACAGCGTCCGCCCCTCCCGCGTCCACTCGGTGCTGCTCATCTCAAAGATCCACCGCCCGACGCTGCGCGCCCTCGCCTACGCCAAGCTGATGCGCTCCGACACCCTGGAGGCGCTCACCGTCAACGTCGACCCGGCCGAGACGAAGGCGCTGCGCGAGGAATGGGAACGGCGCGGCATCGACGTACCGCTGAAGGTCCTCGACTCCCCGTACCGGGAGGTCACGCGGCCGGTCATCGAGTACGTCAAGAGCCTGCGCCGGGAGTCGCCGCGTGACGCGGTGTCCGTGATCATCCCCGAGTACGTGGTCGGCCACTGGTACGAGCACTTCCTGCACAACCAGAGCGCCCTGCGGCTCAAGGGCCGGCTGCTGTTCACGCCGGGCGTCATGGTCACGTCCGTCCCGTACCAGCTGCAGTCCTCCGAGGCGGCCAAGAAGCGGGCCCGCAGGCAGCAGGACTGGAGCGCGCCGGGATCGGTCCGGCGCGGTCCGGCGGACGCGGGGCGGGCGAAGGAGTCGTCGGACACCAAGAGCTGACCGCCCCCGCGCACAGCACCCCGGTCAACGGCCGGACGGCGCCCACGTAGACTGGTGGGCTGTTGTCCGGCCGTTCGTCCACCCTCGTCCCTGGAGTCACCCCGCCATGCAGGAAGAACCGAAGAAGACGCTGGTGGGGACCGAGTACGAGGTCGAGATCGGCCCTGTCGCGCACGGCGGCCACTGCATCGCCCGCACCGAGGAGGGCCAGGTGCTGTTCGTCCGGCACACCCTTCCCGGTGAGCGGGTCGTGGCCCGGGTGACGGAGGGCGAGGAGGGCGCCCGCTTCCTGCGTGCGGACGCCGTGCAAATCCTGGAGGCGTCCAAGGACCGGGTGGAGGCGCCCTGCCCGTTCTCCGGCCCCGGCCGCTGCGGCGGCTGCGACTGGCAGCACGCCAAGCCGGGCGCGCAGCGCCGGATGAAGGGCGAGGTCATCGCCGAGCAGCTCCAGCGGCTCGCCGGCCTCACTCCTGAGGAGGCCGGCTGGGACGGCACCGTGATGCCGGCCGAGGGCGACAAGCTGCCGCCCGGTGAGGTGCCCGCGTGGCGGACGCGCGTGCAGTACGCCGTCGACGCCGAGGGCCACGCCGGTCTGCGCAAGCATCGCTCCCACGAGGTGGAGCGGATCGACCACTGCATGATCGCGGCGCCGGGCGTGGACGAGCTGGGCATCGAGAAGCGCACGTGGACCGGCATGGAGTCGGTCGAGGCGATCGCGGCGACCGGGTCCCAGGACCGCCAGGTCATCCTGACGCCCCGGCCGGGCGCACGCCTGCCGATCGTCGAACTGGACCGGCCGGTGTCGGTCATGCGGGTCGGGGAGAAGGACGGCGGCGTCCACCGCGTCCACGGCCGCCCCTTCGTCCGCGAACGCGCCGACGGCCGGACGCACCGCGTCGGCAGTGGCGGCTTCTGGCAGGTGCACCCGAAGGCGGCGGACACGCTGGTGACGGCGGTCATGCAGGGCCTGCTGCCCCGCAAGGGCGAGATGGCTCTCGACCTCTACTGCGGCGTGGGCCTGTTCGCCGGCGCCCTCGCCGACCGCCTGGGCGAGGCGGGCGCGGTCCTCGGCATCGAGTCCGGCAAGCGCGCGGTCGAGGACGCCCGCCACAACCTCGCCGACTTCCCCCGCGTCCGCGTGGAACAGGGCAAGGTCGAGACCGTCCTCCCGCGCACGGGCATCACCGACGTCGACCTCATCGTCCTGGACCCGCCCCGCGCCGGCGCGGGGCGCACGACGGTGACCCACCTCGCCTCCCTCGGCGCCCGCAGGATCGCCTACGTCGCCTGCGACCCGGCGGCCCTGTCCCGAGACCTGGCGTACTTCCGCGAGGGCGGCTACCGGGTGCGGACGCTGCGGGCGTTCGATCTGTTCCCGATGACGCATCACGTGGAGTGCGTGGCGATCCTGGAGCCCGCTAAGAAAGGGCTCTGACCTGCGATTCTTCTGAGTTGCCAGGCACTGCCAGGTGGGCTCGACCTGTTTCCCGGAATACATCACACGGAGCTGGCGCTTCCAGCTCGCGGCATCGGTGACCTGCGGTTTCGTCACGTCCAGCAGTTGGCTCTCCTGGATCGGGCACGCCAGGAGCAGCTCGTGGTGCATTGTCTTGACGCTCGGCTGACGCTGCACCTGATGTTGTGTCAAAGGGGGACGGTCAGACGCCCCGCCCGGCCCCGCCTCTGTGCGTTTAGCCGCAGGACGAAGAGGTGTGAGCTGGTGCCTGCGCCGCTTCGGCCGGGTGCGGCTCTCCGGAGAGGAAGGTCACCTGCGGCGCGCCCGTACGGGGGTGAGTGGCCACCTCGCTTGGCACGCCGTAGACCTCGGCCGGCAGCCGGGACGTGAGGATCTCCACGGGCGGGCCGCCGGCGGCAAGCCAGCCGTGGTCGAGCAAGTAGAGGCGGTCGCAGTAGTAGGCGGCGAGGTTCAGGTCGTGCAGGGCGACGAGCGCTGTGGCCGGCAGGCGGCGCAGCGTGTGTGTTCAGGACGTCCAGCTGGTGACGCAAGTTCAGGTGGTTGGTCGGCTCGTCCAGTAGTTTTCTTCGTCGTCGGGGATGGAACTCTCAGTGAACGCCCACTTTCACTTTCCACTGTACGGCGGCCAGCGGTCCGGACTGCCGCGAATGCTTACATGTCCGCCGTCCGGCGAGATCCGCCAAGTGCTACGCCGGGTCACTCCTTATTGAATAAAATATTCTATGACCGGACGGCGCTGTCTTTCCGTCTCTGGCCTTCAGCCTTCCAGTAGATCGCTGACGTATTCGCGGAGCTGGGAAGGAATGTCGTTCAGGACGATCTCATGCAGAGGTGAAAGGTGGTTGAGGTCGACGTGGCCGGTGGATGTGAGTTCGTTGATGGCGTGCAATTCAGCCTCCAAAGCAGAATTGTCCTTTTCGGCGGCAGCAGTTGCCGCCAGCAGCGTCGCCAGAGCCGAGGTCTGAGCGGACGTATATGTCCCCACGTGATCGGATGCTTCGTCGGCCGCGCGTTCTCGTGCGCGCGCATCGGCTTCCAGGATCGATCGCGCAATGGTGATGAAGTCGTGGGACTTCAATGTGAAACACCCGTTCGTTACTAGTACGGAAGCGGAAACTGGGCTGGCCAGGGTATATGTGTGGCGTGAGCCGCATCAGAGTTGTGGTGCGGGCTGTTCGGGTTGTGGACCTGTCGGTGGTACAGGTTCCCTGCCTCGTCCTGATATTTGCCCCCGATGGATATTCGGTAGATATCTCCGTTTGCCGCGTTGGAGCCGGCGGGGGCGGTGCCGTCCTTGTCGTGCACACGCAAGCGAACCATGTTGCCTGTCTCGGGGTCTTCCCATTTGTATTCCACCCCCTTCTGCGCACCGCCATTGGGGTCCGGTTTGAGTATCCGCATCTGGGCATCGTCGGGAACGATGTCGAGCGGATTGCGGCCGCGCACGTCCCAGCCGCCTCCCTCAACCCGGGAGGGATAGGGGGACAGTCCCAGCGGGTCGGCCCACAGGTGTGGGTTGACCACATATGCCGTCGGATTTGGAGCCGGTTCCAAACCAAGAGGATCCGGGGTGAGGTAACTGGCCGTCGCGGGATCGTAGTGGCGGAAGACGTTGTAGTGAAGGCCGGTCTCAGGGTCGTAGTACTGACCTGGAAATCGGAGCGGTGTATAGGTGGTCCCGGCGTTGGTCCATGCGGTGGCGCCCCATAGCGTGGTCCGGGTGCGCCAGGCTATGTCACCGTTCTCGTCGACCAGTTCGGTGGGAGTGCCGACGAGGTCGGTGGCGATGGCGAAGAAACGGCGGTCGATCTCCTCCCGCCGGGCACCCGGTGTGAGGATGCGTTCGGTTTGAGCCAGCGGCGCCAGGCCGCGGTGATCCCACGTGAGGGCCACTTGATGGGGCATGTCCTGAGATGCCATGGTCTGTTCGCACAGTGCCGCACCGTCCCAGGTGTAGATAACCTCCTCAACGGTCGTCGTGCCGTGGGCGGCGAGGCGCTGCTTGGCAGTGCGGCGGCCCAACGCGTCGTAAAGGTACCGCCACCGCGTCCCGTCGGGCGTGACGACGGAGGTCATGCGCCCTTCGGTGTCCCATGTGTAGCGCCAGGTGTCCGCCTTGCGGGACAAGCGGGTCCTCTGGCGCAGAGTCACTCGGCCAAGGAGGTCGTACTCAAAGCGGACGCTTCCGGCGCGAGTGAGGGCGGTGCCCTCGTACGTCCGGTGACCGGTGGCCTCGTGACCTGGGTGGGAAACTGGCCAGTACGCCTCGGTCTGATTGCCGATCGCGTCGTAGGCGTAACGCTCGCTCCAGCCGTCAGCGGTGACGACGGTGACGCGGCCGACCGGGTCGAGGTCGAAGGCACGGGTGCCCGAGAGTCGGTCAGCGAGTGCGATGAGGTGGCCGTCGGCGCGGTAGGAGTAAGCGCGGCTGTTGAGGGTGTGGCCGTGTGCAGTCAGGTGCTGGGCGGCCAGCCGTCCCGACTCGTCCCAGGCGGAGTGCACAGAAAAGAAGTCGCCGAAGGACCGGGACAGTTCACGGCCTGCGGCGTCGTAGGTGAAGGAGATGTGGTGGCCACCGGCGGTCAGGTGGTCGGGGCGGCCGGCCTCGTCATAGGCGTACGCGGTGACGTGGCCGGTGGGTGTTACCCGCTGGGACCGGCGACCGAGCGCGTCGTACGTGTAAGTGGTGGCGCGGCCGTCGACGAGTTCCGTTTTGAGTCGGCCGCAGCGGTCGTAGCGGCGTATGAGTTCGGTGCCCGGATCAGAAGCGTGAACGAGTCGACCAGCCAGGTCGTAGGCGTACTCGGTGACCTGACCTCCGACGTCCTTGCGGATCAGCCGACCCAGTGGATCGTGGGTGAGGGAGATGACTCCGCCGAGAGCGTCGACACGAGCCGTCAACTGACCTGTCGGGTCCCGGTGGTAGATGAGAGCGCGGCCGCCGAAGTCGGTCTCGGCGATGAGTCGCCCAGCCGCGTCGTACGTGTAGGTCCATTGGCGTCCGTGCGGATCGGTGACCTTGGTGAGACGCAGGGCGGCATCGTGCTCGAACGTGTAGCGGGCGCCGTCCGGGTAGGTACGGGCAGCGAGCAGGTCGAAGTGGGTGTACTCGAAGCGGGTCACCCCTCCGGCCGCGTCGGTGTGAGTGAGACGGTTGCCCTCGCCGTCGTACGTCCACGACGTTGTGGCACCGCCCGGTTCGACACGTTGGGCGAGATTGCCGTCGGCGTCCCACACGAAACTCGTGACTCCGCCTGCCGGGTTGGTGCTTCGCACGAGTCTGCCGAGGGCGTCGCGTTCCACGAGGGTGGTGCCGTTGACTGGGTCGGTGACCTCCACCGGCAGACCGGCGGCATCGCAGCGGACCATGGTGGTGGCGCCGAGGGCGTCGGTGAGCGAGGTGAGCCGGCCGGCGTGGTCGTAGGTGTAGCGGGTGGTGGAGCCGGCCGGGTCGGTGACCGCCGTGCGGTTGCCGCGGTCGTCGAACTCGTGGACCGTGCGGGTGCCGTCCGGGCCGATGACCTCCACCGGCAGGCCGAACGGGCCGCGCACGGTGCGCAGCACGCTCCCGTCGGGCCGGGTGGCGGACACCACTCGGCCCTCCTCGTCGTAGGTGTAGGCGGTGGTGCGGCCCAGTGGGTCGGTGCGTGTGAGGAGGTTGCCGTGGGTGTCGTAGGTGGAGCGGGTGGTGTGGCCGAGGGGGTCGGTGGTGGCGATCACCCGGCAGTGGTTGTCGATGAGGTGGCGGGTCGCGTGCCCGTCGGCGGTGGTGAGGGTGGTGGTGCGGTGGCCCGTCTCGGGGTCGGGTTCGGTGTAGGTCAGGGTGATCTGGATGTGGCCGGCCTCGCCGCCCTCGGCGACGACGCGGTCGCGGTCGTCGTAGATGTAGTCGTAACGGCTGTTGTTGGAGTCGATCCAGGCGATGACGCGGCGGCGGTCGTCGTAGACGAAGGTGGTGGTGGCGCCGGAGGGCTTGGTGACGGTGGTGAGGTTGCCGTCCTGGTAGCCGTAGCTCATCAGGGGCAGGTCCGCGCCGCCTTCGCCCGCGCCGGCCAGGGACAGGGCGGTGAGCAGGCCGTCGGTGACGGACAGCTTCACCCGGTGGCCCGCCGAGTGGACGAGGGCCAGTGGCAGGCCGTCCTCGCCGCGGTCGATGGTGATGGTGTGGCCGTTGCGTTCGGTGACGCCCGACAGCCAGGCGACGCCGTCGCCGCCCGGTTCGCTGCCGGACGGGGTGGTGAAGTGGAAGATCAGGCCGCTGTCGGGGTCGGTGACCGTGTAGTCGCCGTCGGCGTCGCGGGCCAGCAGGGTGCGGGCTCTGCCCGATGCCGGGGTGGTGGGCGCACCGGGGACCGGGTGCGGGTACGGGATCAGGAGTCCGTCGCCGGTGACGTGGACGACGCCGACGGCGTCGATCTGCAGCCGCTCGTCGACGGTGGAGGTCCAGGCGGGTCCGAAGAAGCGGCCGACCGCGCAGCCGGACTCGGTTCGCCGGGTGAAGACCAGGGGCAGAATGCCGGGGAGTTCGACGTCGGTCTGGGGCAGGAACATCCGGCCCGTGGCCAGGTCCACCGGGTCGGTGCCGCCGGTGGTGCGCTCGCCGTCGGGGCGGTTGTGGGTGCCCTCCGGGGCGTCGTCCAGCAGTCGGCGCGCCTTCGCGAGGTCGGACGCCTCCTCGGCGATGCGTATGCCCTTGACCGCGGCGCCGCCTCCGCCGGTGGCGGCCGTCAGCGCCAGGTCGGGGATCAGCCGGCCGAAGCCCTCGGCCGGGTCCTTCATGAAGTCGCTGACCATCTGCTTGCCGGTGCCGACGGGGTCGTTGGCGGCCACCACCAGACCCGCGGCCAGGCTGTTGAGGGATGTGGCGTACTCGGCCGGGTGGGTGATGTTGTACGGGTCCATGGGGTTGACCGAGCGGACGAAGTTCAGGATGCCGGCCGTGCCCTTGATGATGCCGCCGCCGACATGGTCGCCCATGATCTGCAGCTCCTGGACGCCGTCGCCCAACTGCTCGGCGTAGGAAGGCTTCTGGGGGGCCAGGTCGCGGGCGGCGGAGACCGCGGAGCGTGCGGTCTCCGCCGCCGAGTTCCGCTGCTTGCGGGCCTCGGCGAGGATGTCCTGCGCCTCCTGCCTCAGTTGCTTGCCCGGGTCGTCGAACGTCGCCGCGGGCCTGGGCGGGAGCGAGGCCGGGTCACGCTTGTCGGCGGGCTGCGCGTTGTAGCGGTCGACGGCGCCGTTGTAGTCGTCGACCTTCTTGCGGTGGGCGTCGGCGGCTTCCTCGGAGGCTTTGACGCCCTGCTTCCACTTGTCGATCGCTGTCTGCGCCTGCCCCTGCGCCCAGGTCACCGTGGAGGCGAACGCCTCCAGCGCGGCGGCCGCCTTCTCACAGGCATCGGAACCGGTGAACCACTTGGGTGGCTGGGTGGCCACGGCCGTGCGCAGCGCCTCAGCCGTCTCGCCCTTGAGCCGCGAGGAGTCCAGGCCCCTGAGCCCCTCGCCGGCGTCGTCGAACGCCTTCTGGAACGCCCGCAGTTTCGTGGCGGTGGCGTTGAGCTTGTCGGCGCTGCCGTAGATCAGCTTGGTCTTGTCCTCGGTCTGCCCGAGGTCCATCTCGTCGGCCTCGGCGCCCATCCGGTTGGCGACCGAACGGGACTTCTCGCGCACCCAGTCCGCACCGGAATCCCATCCGACGTCCTCCAACCGGTCGGCGGTCCAGTTCCCGGCGTCCTCGACCCGGTTGCCCGCCCACTCGACGCCGTCCTCGACCGCTTCCTCGACCGAGTCGGGCGTGATGTCGCTGATGAAGTCGCCTATACCCACCTTCAGTTCCCCCCGGACTCACCCTGCTGCGCCTGCTGGGAGCGCTCCTCGGGCGACGGTCCGAAGGTGTCGTCCAGCGCCTGGTTCCACTCGTCGTCGGAGATGCCGAGCGCATCGTTGAGCATCTCGGACCGCCGGCCGCCCTGTCCCTCGGTGAGGACGGTGCGGCCGGTGTCCTTCCACGTCTGCTCCATCTCCTGACCGGCCCGGTCCCACGACTCGGCGCTCCAGTCCGGGTCCAGGGCGTCCGGAGTGAAGACGTCGCCCCAGTTCTGCCGGGTGATCTCCTCCTCGGTGGCGTGCGGGTTGCCGCCCATCACGGAGTTGACACCCACCTTCAGCGCGCCGGCGACGTACTGGTCGTGTTCCCACTGGGTGCCCGCCGCCAGGCCGAGGAGGTTGGCGAGCGCGCCGGCATCGCCGACCAGGGCACGCACACCCCACTCCCAGCGCTCGCAGAAGTCCTCGAAGTCGACCGAGAGGCCGTGATGTCCGGCTTCCATCCCGGTCATCGACAGTCCCGAGAAGCCCTTGCCCGTCACCGAACCGGTGGCGCCGCCGAGTTCACCGAGCTCGTCGATGGTCGCGCCGACGCCCTGCGTGAACTTGGCGACGGCTTCCCTGCCGAGCCGGATGTCCATTCCCTCATCGCCCATGACCGCGCCCTTCCCTCACGTCGGCGTCGACGGCGACCGCGTCCGGCACGATGCCGACGACCGGCGGGAAGAACATCGACCCGTCCTCGGTGGCGATGTCGACGGCCAGCCCGGCAGGCTCGTCCAAGGACGGCACGACCTCGTCGACGATCCGCGCGCCCAGCAACGCCGCGTAGTCCATGGGCTGATCATCCGGCCCGTGCTGCAACGCGAACCGGGCCAGCGCGGTTTCGTCGGTGAATCCACAGATCCACCGGACCCCGCCCGACCGTGACGACCACAGGCCGCCACCAGCCGTCGGTACGAGAAGAACCGAACGCCGCATCTCACCGACCAGCGCACGAGGATCACCAACACCCGCTCTCTGCTCGGCGATCCGCTTGGCAAGCGCCGTCCTGACCTCCACAGCCCCTCCCTCGCTTTTGGTGCCTGATGGCACTGTAGGTCAGGACGTGTGCGCAGCTGCCGGTGGTTCGCCGGACGCTCATCGGTCCGACGCCGCCGAGGGGATGCGTTCGCGACTCGTCATCTTGCCGGGCCGCAGCCGCGGACCACCTCCTCCGCCGAGAACGTGGAGTGCCGGACCCGGCACGGTACGAGGAAGCTCGCCGTGACAGCGGGCGGAGGAGGCCTGCCCCAGCCCGCCGTGACGCTCGTTTGACGCTCTGGGCGCCTTCAAGCTGCACAGCGAGCCGGGAAAGCGCCTCTGACCTGGCCTTTCCATGACTCACTCAGGCCGACACCTTTCCGATGACCTCGCATGTCGAGTGCGTGGCGATTCTCGAGCCTGCTAACAAGGGGGCCTGACCTGCGGTTTCGGTGTTCGGGTGGGTTGCTCGACCTGTTTCCCTGCGTGTAGCGGCTCGAGCGGGCGGATCGACTTTGCAACTCGTCGACCGCAGGGTCGACCCGGCGCCGGCAGAGGTCGCGGCCGGGCTGGCACCGGGTCCTGGCGGCTGGACCGCACCCCCCTCTTCCCCACGCCGGACGAGGTCTACGCCGAGATGGAGCTCCCGGACGCCGGCTGGACCGTCGAACGGGCGGAGGCTCGTGACCGTCGGGCGACCGGGCCGGGTGGGCGGACTGCCACGGTCACCGACCACATCCTCGTCGTCCGCCGCGTGGGGAACTGAGATCCGCTGCCGACCTGGTGACGCCCGCAACTCCTGGAGCCCGTCCCGGACAGCTCCGCGGTCACGCCGTGCCGTCGGTGCTCAGCAAGGGGTCGGGGAAGGTGGCCCAGCCCTCTTCCCCCAGTGCCAGTTCGGCGTCGGTGAGCAGAGCGGTGTTCAGTGCCGAGCGGATGCCCAGGGCGTCCAGGTCGACTCCGGTGAAGACGATCTCGTTCCGGCGTTCACCGTAGTAGTCGTGCCAGAACCAGGAAGCGAGGGCGCGCCGTTGAGCTGACGCCGCCGTCCAATCGTCAGGTGCTTCGGCTCGCAGCCACTCGCCGCATTCCTGCAGCGTCAGGTGCGCTCCCGCCGAACGCCAGGTGATCACGGCGTTCGGGCGGCAGGACAGCCACAGATGTCCGCGGCTGCGCACGACTCCGTTCATCACCGGCGCCAGCGCGTCCGCCAGGCGTCCCGGATGCAGTGGTCTCCGGGACCGCCACAGCACGGATTCCACGCCCTCGTGCCGGCCGCTGCGGATGAGCGGCACACTCACGGGCTCCAGCCGTGCACGCCACTCCTCCCACCCGCCGCCATGGACGGGGACGGCTGTGACGGGCTCCGTCGAAGCCGACAGCGGCGCACGACCGTTGAGGTGCCCCGCGAGCGCGGCGACGCCGCTGCGGAGTTGGGTGTGCGTGCCGGTGAGGGCTGGGATCAACAGGGTGTCGGCCGCCTCCACCTGGCGTGCGGCGGCCTCGGCGAGGGTCACGGAGGCGGCACGTCCGTCTCCGGCCCAGAGCCGTACCGTGCGGTGTACACAGCCCATTTGCTTGAGGAACGGGGCTGCTTCCAGACCGACCACGACCGGACCCGGCTCGAAGTGGTCGGCGAGTGAGCTGCCACCCAGCCGGGGCCTCCACAACTCCACCAGGAAAGGCAGCAGGTCGAGCTCACCGGGCAGGGTGAGGACGACGTGCGGCCTCTCCGCCCTTCCTCGCAGCGTCGGCAGGAGTGACAGCAGATCCTGCCGAAGGATCACCGCGGGGTCGCCCGACCCGCCGCGGGCGGCGATGTCACCCGTCTGCGCCTGGGCGTCGGTCACGAAGCGCTGGACCACCGGGTACCGGCCGCCGAGGTCATCGAGGGACGCCGCCAGGACCATCGAGCTCGGACGCAGGTGCAGAAGCTGATCCACCACGGTGCCACGGACGCCCGGAGCGTTGCCGCTGACGACACAGAGCACGCCTTTGGTCACGGTGTCCTCCATCGCGTGGGACGTCCACGGGGCACCGTGGGGTGCGACCTCCCGGGAGGAGATGATCCTGCCCGGTCGACGACCTCTGCCATGCCCCACCCCCTCTAATGAAAACGGTTGTCATTTATATATCACGTTTGCCGGGCAACTCATCCGACCGGGGGCACGGCTCGAGACGAGCGCCGTGCGCGCCCTTCGGCGCCGACAAGCTGTGGGCCCGGCAGAGCTGTCCGTCGCCGACGCACTCGGAGCAGACCCCGGTCGCGCTCACTCCGTGACGCCCATGGACGAAGCCGTAGCGGGGTCCCAAGCCCTCGATCCACTCCTCCAGTACCGGCGAGACGAAGGACGCACCCCCGCCGCACACGGTGCGCCGCAGGTGGTGCATGTGATGGAGCGGCTGGTACCGGTGGAGGCGAGCGGTGCCACGCACGGCCTCGACCAGATCCTCGGTCTCGGCGGCCGAGAGGGTGCGGTACACGGTCGCCGCGGGCCTGGAGTGCCGCGTGCAGTTGCTGAACGCCGGCGAAGCCGCCGAGGCACCGGAGTTCGGCGAGTACCACGGCGCTTCGCGCGGTCAGCGCGGAGCCGGGCCGAGGATTCGCCTCGGCTCCGTCACCCGTTGCGGCCGACGCCCGGCGTTCCGCGTCCGGAGGGCCGCTCACCCTCGACTGCCTTCGAGGAGGCGGCCCCACACCACCAGCCGGTATCGCGAGCTGAACTCGGGAGTACATGTGGTGAGGGTCAGGTAGTGGCCGGGCTCGTCGTAGCCGGCCCGGCGGCTTGCCGCACTGCTCGGGAGGGGCTGGATGACCGCGCCGTCGTCGGGACTGGTGCTGGGCAGTACGGATTCGATCCGGTACTGGAAGTCCCCGTCCACGGTGGACAGCGTGACGGTGTCCCCGGGACGTACGTCGTCGAGGTGCCGGAAGGGTTCGCCGTGGGTGTTGCGGTGAGCGGCGAGGGCGACGTTGCCCTGCTGACCGGGCAGGGCCGTGCCGACGTAGTGACCGACGAAGCCGCGGTCGAGGACGCGGTGTTTGTCGACGCCTTCGGCGACGGGGACAGTCAGTCCTATGGCCGGGATACGCAGGACCCCGAAGGTCTGCGACCGGGCCGGGGCACGGCGCCCGTCGGGCAGACCCCGTGTGTCGTCCGCATGGCTCACGCCGTCGCTTCCAGCCCGGTCCGCCACCGCTCCCGCCCCCTTGCCGGGCGCCGACGGGGCCGCCCCGCCGCCGCTCCCGTCCACCCCGGTAGGCCGGCGCCACTCCTGTTCGAGTCGCCGCACCTCCTCATGTGCCTGCGCCTGTGCCGTGTGATTGGTCCACCACAACAAGTAGACGGCGAACAGCAGCATCAGCGCGCCGAATGTCATCGCCGTGTCGCTGAGGCCCTGCACGATACGGCGCACCGGTCTCACCGGGCCGGTGTCTGCTCGACCAGCGGGGTGTCCTCTCCGGCGTGCCGGTCCTCGGGAACCGGCGCAGGACTGCCGCCCGGTCCTCTCGTGCCACGTCGTGCCGTCAGCAGACCGTGCCGGGGGGCGAAGAGCCAGCACAGGACGAACACGCCGGTGACCACCAGGACGACCAGGCCGCCGGCGGCGAGGTTGTAGGCGTAGGAGAGGTAGAGGCCCACCACCGCGCCGCCGGCGCCGACGGCCGGGGCGAGCAGCATCATGACGCCGATCCGGTCGGTGAGCAGCCGGGCACATGCTGCGGGGGTGATCAGCAGGGCGAGGACGAGGATGTTGCCGACGGCCTGGAGCGAGATGACCACGGTGACGGTGACCAGCGCGTACAGGACGATGTCCAGGACGAAGACGGGCAGGCCGACAGCCTTGGCGGTCTCGCGGTCCAGGCTGACGGTGACCAGTTCCTTGTGCACGGCGCCGGCCACGAGGAGCAGTATCAGCCCCATCACCGCCACGGTGACGACGTCGCGATCACTGATGCCGAGGATCTGTCCGAACAGGAACGATTCGAGTGATCCGCTGTAGCCGGGGGCGGTGCTCAGGATCACGATGCCCAGGCCGAACGCGGCGGCGAAGAACACGCCGATGACAGTGTCCTCCTTGAGCCGGCGGTTCTGCGAGAACACGGCCACGGCGAGCGCGGTGAGCAGACCGGCCACGGCCCCGCCGAGGACCAGGTTGAACTGGAAGACGAAGGCGATCGCCACCCCGGGGAAGACCGAGTGGGACACGGCGTCGCCGATGAACGCCATGCCGCGCAGCACGACGTGGGCCCCGACCACCCCGGAGACGATGCCGCACATCACGGCCACCGCGAACGCCCGGCGCATGAAGAGGTGCTCCCAGGGCCCGGTGACGAAGTCGAGAATCGCGCTCATCGGGTCACTCCCAGGGACGTCAGCAACTGGTCGGACTTCGCCACACCGAAGGCCCGCAGCCACACGGCGGGGTCCCTGAGGGTCTCGGGCGGACCGTCGGCGATCACGGTCCTGTTCAGCAGGCAGAGCCGGGTGGCCATGTCGGCGGCCGCGGGAAGGTCGTGTGTCGTCATGAGCAGCGCTTTGTCCTGCGCTCGGAGCCGCAGGAAGAGCGCGGTGAGGAGTTCCTGGGTGGGCACGTCGAGTCCCGTGAACGGTTCGTCGAGCAGCAGCAGCCGCGGTCGCAGCGCCAGGGCTCGGGCAACCAGGACACGCTGGCGCTGCCCGCCGGACAGCTCTCCGATGGGGCGGTGGCGCAGACCGGTCATGGCGACCAGCTCCAGTGCCTCCTCGACCGCCGCGCGGTCATCGGCGCCGGGGCGCCGCAACCAGCCGATCCGGTGGGTCCGCCCGGTCAGTACGGCCTTCTCCACCGAGAGAGGGAAGTCCCAGGCGAACTCGTGCCGCTGGGGAACATAACCGACGGTGCCCCTGGTCCGCTCGGCCGGCTTCCCGTTCAGCCGGACGCTGCCGTTGTGCGGGGTGAGCAGGCCGAGGACGGCACGCAGCAGGGTGGTCTTGCCGGCGCCGTTGGGTCCGATCAGCCCGACGAGTTCGCCGGTGCGCACGGTGAGGTCGACGCCGTCCAGGGCGAGCCGGCCGCCCAGCTCCACGGCGATGCCCCGTACGTCGAGCGCGGGCTCCTCAAGGGTGCCGCTGGTGGGGTGGTCGGTCACTGGCCCTCTCCTTGCCCACGGGAGGCGGGTGTGGTGCCGCCCCTCTCACGTCGTCCTCGTCGCCACACGACGGTTACGGCGAGGGCGGCCACCGCCGCGGCGGCACCGATGCCCCACCACAGCGGAGCGGATGACTCGTCCGACGGCGGCTCGCTCGCTGTCGGCTCCCCGGCGTCCGGCGCCGGGGAGGGATCGGCGGAGGTCTTGGCGGCGAACGCCTTCGCCGGGTCCTGGGAGCCGACGGAGAACTGGAGGGTCCGCTTGCTGTCGTGGCTCTTGCCGTCCTTCGTTCTGGCGCTCATCGACACGTCGAGGAGGTAGGTGCCGGGCTTGGTGAACGCCCAGTTGCCGTGGACGTGGGTGTTGACCTCGATGCCGGTCTCCTGCGGAAGCTTCTTCCGTCCGTCGAAGAGCACGGTGGGGGTGCCGAAGCTTCCGTTGAGGAACAGGACGAAGTCGCCCGGCCCTTCGGCCCCCGTGAGCTTCCAGGTCACCTCCCGCTCGACCTCGGCGGCGATCCTGGGCTCCTGGCTGTTCCATCCCGGCCACAGCACGCCTTCCTGCTGGACCTGGGGCAGAAGCCACACCCGGTCGCCGGGTTTGCCGAGGAAGCCGAACTCCTCGCCCGTCGGCACCTCGATCTTCGCGGAGTCCTTCACCTGCAGCACGACGTCGCGGGTGTTCCGCCAGACGGCGGGATGACTGGTGTCGTCGCGGATCTGCACGGTCCAGCGGCCCTGGTCGAAGCGGGGGCCGATGTCGATGTGACCGTCACCGATGACCGTGCGGCCCGTTCCGGTCTCCGCCGCGGCCTCGGCTTCCGCGCCCGGAGCCGGTGACTCGTCGGCCGTCGCCGACAGCGGGGGTGCCGTGGAGAGAAGGAGGGCGGCGAGGATCGTCGCCGCCCCGCGCAGGAGTCTGCTGTTCACTTCGTGCCTCCGAGGCAGGAGCGGAGCTCGTCGGCGTTGTGCCGCATCATGTCGGTGTAGTGCCGGGTCTTCTCGTCGAAGGCGTCGCCGTAGAGCATGCAGACCTTCACGCCCTGGTCCACGGCGACCTGGTTGAGCACGGTGGCCCGCTGTACCAGGTTGGGTTCCATGAAGACGGCCGGGACCTTCAGGTTCTGGATGGTGCGCGAGAGCTTCTCGACGTCGTCAGCGCTGGGTTCCTGCGCGGGGTTGGGCACGACGAACCCGGCGACGGTCATGCCGTAGGCGTCGGCCAGATATCCGAAGGCGTCGTGGGTGGTGATCAACTGACGCCTGTCGTCCGGAATCTCCGCGATCTTCTCGCGGACGTACCTGTCCACCTCGTCGAGTTCGTTCTCGTACGTCCGGCTGGAGGCGTCGTAGGACTTCGCGCCCTCGGGGTCTGCCTTCTTGAGGGTGTCGCGGATCAACTGCACGTAGGCTTTGGCGTTCTGCACGTCCTGCCACAGGTGCGGGTCGATCTCCCCGTGGACGTGCTTGCCCAGGACGGCCTGCGGCAGCTGGTGGATGTCGGCGCCCGGCTTGCCGAGGAAGGAGAACCGCTTCTCCTGTGGCACCTTCTCCAGAGCCCGGTTGGGTACGTCGATGACGACGTCGCCCGGCGGGATCTCCTCCTGCTCCTTGCCCTTGGTGCGCAGGTCGGTGAAGGCCGACATCCTGCCCGAGTCGATATTGACGGTCAGGTCGGTGTGCCCGTCGTCGAGGATCGTGTCGCCGGGGCCGGCGACGGTGTGCGGGTCTACGCCCACCGCGAAGGTGAAGGTGCCCGTGCCCACCGGCTTCGGGGCGGCGTCGCCGTTCTTCAGCTTGGCCTCAAGGCTGAGCCTGTAGACGCCCGGCTTGGTGAAGGCCCAGTTCAGGTGGGTGTGAGCGGCGGGCGGGAGGCTGGCGGTGTCCTTGTCCGAGAAGCCGTCCGCCGAGTTGAAGTAGATGTTCGGCTGGCCCAGTGACTCCGTGAGATACGCGATCAGCTCGCCGGGCCCCTCCACGTCGGTCGCGGAGAGCAGGATGTCCGAGGAGCGGGTCGCGCCCCGTTCCTCGCCCTCTCCCCGCACCCGCAGACCGAGCCAGAGGACGTCCAGACCGATGTCCTCCACCAGAGGGATGACATTGGCGCCGTAGGTCTCCGACGCCTCGGCCAGGGAGACGTTGGGCGTGTCCTTGCGGGCGTTGGCGTCGACCGTCTTGATGAGGGCGTGCTCCTCCAGGAGCATGTGGTTGGTGAAGGTGACATCGGCCTTGGACACCGCGTCGGCGTCCTTCGGTGTGGGTTCGTAGGAGTGGGGGTCGCCGCCGGGCGGCACGATCGAGTCCACCTGGACGCGGTCGCCGCCGACCTCGCGGACCAGGTCGGCCAGGATCTCGGTGGTGGTCACCACCCGCAGCGCCGCGTCCGGGTTCTCGGAGTCGGCGGCGGGCCGGGCATGGCCTTCGCAGCCGGTGACGGTCATCCCGAGGACGGCGGCCGCGGCCAGCGTCCGCATGACGGATCTGGACACACGCATGATGGAGCAACTCCCAACAGGCACGGGGCCGGCGCCGGGCAAGGAGATGACCGGCGCCGGCCGGAGGAAGGGCGTGCGGACTCTCGGCCGCGCCGACCCGGCTTTACTGCTTCGGGTCGGTGTCCGTCCGCACCGGCACCGGGCGGCGCCTGGTGCGGCCCACGGCGAGAGCGCCGCCGCCCGCGACCACCAGAGCCCCGGCGCCGGCGGCCAGCGGCAGCGCCGACCCGCTGCCGGTGTGGGCGAGGCTGCCGCCCCCGGACGTCCCGTCGGTCGCGGATTCACCGCCCGTCGTGCCGCCGGAGCCGCTGCCGCCGGTTGAACCGCCGGTTCCGCCGCTGCCGCCGGAGCCACTGCCGCCGGAGCCGCTGTCTCCGGTTGAGCCGCCGTCGCCGGTGCCGCCCCCAGGGTTCACGTCGTTCGGGTCGACGTCACCGACCGCGAACGTGTAGGTCCGGGTGTCCGAGGCGGCCTGCCCGTTCGCCAGGGTCCCACTGAACTGGAAGGTCACCTTGTAGACGCCTTCCTTGCTGAACCCCCAGTTGCCGTGGGCGTGCACGCCCAGGTTGACCTTCTGGGTGTCCGGCAGGCCGTCCTTCGTGTTGTACAAGACCTTCGCACTGCCCAGGCCCGCGGTCTCCCAGATGGCCAGCGAACCGGGCCCGCTGACCTCGGTCAGCTTCATGCCGAGGGGGCCCTTGAGGTCACCGGAGTCCAGCTCCTCGGTGTTCCAGCCGGCCCACACCACGCTCTGCTTCTGGACCTGGGGAATCAGCCAGAAGTCGCTTCCGGCCTGCCCGAGGAAGGAGTAGGCGCTGTTGGCGGGGACCTTCTCCTTCGCGTCCTGGTCGACGTGGAGGACAACGGAGGAGGGCTCGCGCCAGACGATGTCCGCCGGGTTGCGGCTGTCCTTGAAGAGGGTGCGCAGCTTGCCGTCGACCATCTTTCCGGCGACGGCGTCCACATGGCCGTCGTCGATGACGACCTTCTGGGTCTGGATGGCGTCCGCCGCCTTGGCCGCGGGGACCTGAAGCGGGGCCTTCGGCGTGCTGGTGGTCACCGCGGCCCCGTCCGGCTCCTCGGGAGAGGCGGCGACGGGCGGCTGGGAGACAGGCGGCGGCGCGACGGTATCCCGCGGTGCGGAGTCCTCCACGCGTACGGTCCACTCGGTGTCGGCTGTGGTGGTCCGGCCCGTCGCAAGGTGGGCGGTGGCCCTGGAGGTGATCCGGTACTCACCCGGCCGGGTGAAGGCCCAGGCGACCTCACCTCTGTCGGCGGCACGCAGGGCCTGGGCGTCGGGGAGTCCGTCGGTGCTGTCGAAGAGCACCTCGGGGGCGTGCACCCCGGCCTCCGTCGCGGTGCCGTCCTGGGGCGTCCGGAAGACCTTGAGGTCGCCCGGGCCCTCGATTCCGGTGAGGGCCCATTCGACGGAGTCCTCGGCGAGCTGTTCCGCCGGAACTCCGGTGGTGTCCCAATGCGGTGCCGCCGCGCCCGCCTGCTGCCCGTCCAGGATCCAGACCTTGCTCCCCGGCTCGCCGAGGAAGGCGTGATCGGCCCCTTCGGGGACGGTGACCGCGGTGTCGGTGCCGACGACGAGGTCTGCCCCTGCGCGGTCCTGGAGGGGCGCGCCGTCCTCCGTCTCCTGGCGCAGGTCGAGCCCGACCTGTCCGTTCTCAAGGCTCACCACCACGCCGGCCGTCGCGGTCGGCCGGGCGGGCTCTCGCTGGACACCGATGTCGCCGGCGTCGGCGAAGGCCACGGGGGACAGGCTCGCGGCGAGGGCCACGGAACCGACGGCTCCGACTATGGCCCACCGTGCACTCTGATGTGAAGTCATGGGATGGGTGATCCTTCTCCAGCGACGGCCCTCCGGCACGTCGCCACGTCGTGGTGGTGGGGCGCGGGCGGACGGCCCGCCCGGACGGTGTGGGCCGGGCGGGCCGTCCACCGCCGTCAGGAGGAGGCCGTCGGCAGATCCGTGCTGTCTGCCGTCCCGCTCTGCTGCTTGCGCCGGTGCAGGTACACGGCCGTGCCCGCACCCACCACCAGGAGAGCCGCACCCGAGGCGCCGAGAGGCAGTGCGACACCCGCGCCGGTCTGGGCAAGCCCGCCGTTGGGCGAGGTGCCACCGCTGGTGCTTCCGCCGCCGGTGGCCCCGCCGGTCACGGCGCCAGTCGTGCCGATGCCGCCGGTTCGGCCGCCGCCGGTTGTTCCGCCGTTGGTGGTGCCGCCGTTGGTGG
>NZ_JBIURQ010000007.1:160490-522780 GCF_044740925.1 Streptomyces sp. NPDC088254
GGGTGCCGCCGGTTGTTCCGCCGTCGGTGGTGCCGCCGTTGGTGGTGCCGCCGGTTGTTCCGCCGTCGGTGGTGCCGCCGTTGGTGGTGCCGCCGGTTGTTCCGCCGTCGGTGGTGCCGCCGTTGGTGGTGCCGCCGGTCGTCCCCCCGTCGGTCGTTCCGCCGTCGCCGTTGTCGCCTGGCAGAGCGATGGAGTCGGTGTCGACGTCGCCGACCGCCATGGTGAAGATCTGAGTGTCGGAGACCACCTCACCAGAGGCGAGGGTGGCCGAGAAGGTGAACCCGAGGCGGTAGACGCCCGGTTCGGTGAAGGCCCAGTTGGAGTGCTCGTGCGTCTGGGCCGCCACCGGGTAGGTATCGCCGATGCCGTCCGTGCTGTCGAACTTCATCACCGCTTGGCCGAACATGTCCCAGTCGAACATGAGCAGCTGCCCCGGCCCCTCCAGGGTGTTCAGGCTCAGTTCGAACGTCCCCTGGATGTCCGAGTCCCGGAACGCCTCGGTGCTCCAGCCCGCCCACAGCACCTCGGGGTTCTGGGTCTGCGGGATCATGTAGATGACGTCACCCGGTGCTCCGAGGAAATCGAAACCCGCGTCCGGAATGGTCAGTTCGCCTGCGGTGGTGAGGTGCATGATCACCGAGCGCGGCTCGCGCCACACGACCTCGGTGGTTCTGCTGTCCTTGAACAGGGTGCGGAACTCCCCGTTGACCATGCGCGGCGCGATTGCGTCGACGTGTCCGGTGTCGATGACGATCCGCTCGTCGACCACGTCGCTCGCCGCGGGATCGGCCGCGAGCGGTGCCGCGTACGCCGCGGGGGCGGCGTTGGCCACCGGGTCCGTGCCGGACGCCGCGCCCACGGAGACCAGCCCGGCCATGGACAGTGCAAGTGCCCCCACCACACGCACAGAACGCCTACTTGATGTCATCGCCCCTCATCTGCTGTTGTCACCATCCGCTGGGAAGGGCGGCATGGGTGGGGAACTCCCCCGTTCCGTGCGCGGCCCCCTCGTCCGGGAGTTCCCCGGGCGCGCTCGCGCGGCTCCACATGACGATGACAGCGTCACCATCAGATCTCAGCGTGGCCACGACAAAGTTAATAGATACGGTAATCATTATCAATAAGCGGCTGGTGTGACCTCTCCCGACCTCGCAGGGGAATCGGCCCTTCTGCGTGGCTTGGCGCCGTGTGTAACGGGAAACGACTACTGCTCTGCGGCTGTCGCGCAGAGGGGCGAAGGTCGGTCGAGTGGGGGACGCCACGCGGGACGGGGCGGCGCCGCGGGACCCGACGCGGCGCCGCCCGGGGATCAGTCGGTGACTTGGAAGGTGTACGTCTTTGCGCCGGTGCTCACGGTCTGACCGGTCGAGGCCAGGACGCCGCTGACGCTGAAGGTGACCTTGTAGGTTCCCGCCGCGTCGAAGCCCCAGTTGGCGTGGGTGTGGGTGCTCGTATTCACCGAGAGGGTGTCGGGGAGCCCGTTACCGCTGTCGAAGAGGACGGTGGGAGTGCCGGCTGCGGCGGTGTAGACGCTGAAGCCGGCCGGGCCGGTGACCCCGGAGAGCGTGAAGGTCAGCTTGTTGTCGGTGAAGGTTCCGCTCGGGATGCCCTCGGTGCTCCAGCCGGCGTACAGCAGGCCGCTGACGTTGCTCTGCGGCAGGATCCAGGCAGTGCCCCCGGTACCGAGGAACTGCCAGGGCGCCGTGGTCGGCACATTGGTGATCTTGGCGCCCTTGGGCACGCTCAGGGTGACCTCGGCGGGGTCGCGTTCCACGGCGGTGCCGGTGGTCTGGTCCAGCAGGTCGAGGGTGAGGGTGCCGGAGGCGTAGTCCACGTCCAGAACGTCGACGTGGCCCTTGGTGAGGGTGACGGGCGCGGCCTCTGCGGGCCCGGCGACCGTCAGGAGGAAGGCAGCGGCGCCCGCGAGGACGCCGGCGGCCCGGCGGCGGGGGGAGAGGGACACCGTGCTCACTTCTTCACCTCAAAGGTGTAGGTCGCGACGTCGGAGGTGACCGGCGTCCCGTCGGCGGCGAGGTGGGCAGCGGCCTTGACCTTCACCGTGTACGTGCCGGGCTTGGTGAACGCCCAGTTGGCGTGCGTGTGCTCGCCCGCCTGCAGCCCCACGGTGTCGGGCAGGCCGTCGCCGCTGTTCACGAGGATCGACTCGGGCTGACCGAAGACGCCGTCGGTGTACACGGCGAGCTTGCCCGGGCCCTTCACCGACAGGAAGGACACGTCGACCTCGTCGCCCTGCAGGACGCCGGACTCCAGCTCCTCGGCGCCGAAACCGGCGAACAGCAGGTCGGGGTTCTGTACCTCCGGCAGGATCCACACGGGGCACCCCGCAGTACCGAGGAAGGCGTACTCGTCGCCGTCGGGAATGGTCGTCTTCGCGGCGGGCAGGACGCGCAGCAGCGTGTCCTCGGGCGCGTACTCGACCTCGTCCTCGCCGTTTTCGGCGTGGACGGCTATCTCCAGTTCACCCTCCTCGTAGGCGAGGCCCACGACGTCCACGTGACCGGTCTCCAGCGTCACGAGGCTGGCCGCCTGGGCGGGTCCGCCGGCTATCAGGACGCCCGTCACGGCGGTGGCCCCGGCAAGCATGCGGAGAGAAGTGTTGCGCACAGCAACTCCCTTCAGGGGTGCCCGAGCTGGCACCAATAATGCGAACGATAATCATGTTCATGTAATTCTGGCAACCGTCTGCTGCTCAACGGCGGTGCTGGCGCTCCCTGTTGTCGGCACGGCCCTCTGACGTGGAGCTGGTGGGGACGGGGTGGATGGCGGCGCTGTCGGTGGGCGAGGTCTGCGGCAGTACGGGTCGATGCGGTAAGCGGAAGTCCCCGGTCGCGTCAGGAAGGGGCCACCCGCCACCCAGGCGCAGCCGGCCTGCGCCGGCGCGGGCCAACATGTGCCGCACCCGGCTCACTCCGCCGATGTCGACGGTGCCGGCCCTCACTGCCATGTTTTCGACTGTGAGAACAACCGCGGCGGCCAGGTGGTGAGCAGACTGGCCGCGGCTCCGCCGGGGACCAGGTCGAAGCGGAAGAGGAAGGCGATCTCCATGCAGGGAAAATCGAGCAGGGCACGGTGTCACCGGCGAAGGCGCGAGTGGACAATGGCTTCGTGGAGGTGCGGGGGGAGTGGCGCCCTGGCAGCCGCGACATCGCCTGTCGGCCTTGGGTGGCGGCCATGTCTGGCTGCCGGTGCAGCTCGGAAAGTCGTCCCCCGCCTTCGCGGCAAGCGCGAATTCTGATGCAATGATGAATTAATTTCTCGCAGTGAAAATCGTTATCGAATTCAGCGGCTGTCGCCGGTTATTTTTTGCTCCCATGTGTCCTCTGTGGCAGCCTGGCGGTGGCAGTGGAAAATGCGATGCAATTGCGCGCCGTCGTCCTGTAGGGGCGATGGCCTGAGCCGCTGGAGATGAATGGCGTGGCAACATCAGTGCAGCACCAGCCGCACCCCGGACACGATCACACGCACGGCGAGGGCTGCGGGCACGTGGCGGTCCCCCACGGCGGTCATGTCGACTATGTGCACGATGGTCATCTGCACCGGGAGCACGACGGTCACGCGGACGAGTGCGAGGTCGGCGGCCATCAGGAGCACGCCGGTCACGACCATGAGCACGGCGCGGGCTGTGGGCACGTAGCGGTCCCGCACGGCGACCACATGGACTACGTCCACGACGGCCACCGGCACGCGGCGCACAGCGGCCACTGGGACGACCACTGAGCTCTCGGCGCCTCCGAATTCGTGCGACGAGAAATGCACCCTCGGAAACGGGGGTGCATTTCTGCTTTCTGCGCTCTCCTGGACCTGCTTACCTGCTCACCGGCTTGAATAAGGAAGCAGCGCCATTTCCCGGGCATTCTTGATCGCCGTCGTGATCTGCCGCTGCTGCTGGGCGGTGACGCGGGTGACGCGACGGCTGCGGATCTTGCCGCGGTCGGAGATGAATTTTCGCAGCAGGTCGGTGTCCTTGTAGTCGATGTAGGTGATCCCGGCCGCGTCGAGCGGGTTGGGACGGGACTTCAGGGGCTTGTGGGGGCCTTGGCGGGAGGGCATGTGCGCTCCTTCTGCGCGGGGTGGACGGGCCGCGTCACGAGACGGGGTCGAGGAGGGCGTCGAACGCTGCCGGGAGGTGCTTCCACGCCTCGGGTCCCGCTGCGTACTCGGCGTCGGTGAGCAGGCAGGACTCAAGGACGCGCTCGAGTCCGTCGTGGTCGAGCCCGGGTGAGGTGAAGACGAGGTGCTGGCAGCGGTCACCGTGCTCGGGGTGCCAGTCGAGAGCTGCGGCTGCCCGGCGGACGGGCGGCTCCATCTCCCAGGCGGCGTCGGGTAGAGAGGCGAGCCACGGCCCGGCGCTCTCGACGCACAGGGCCCCGCCGGCGGCGTCCCAGTCCAACAGGGTGTCGGGGCGGTCGGCGAGCCAGAACCCGTCCGCGGCTGCGGGCGGCGGCGCAGCAGAGATGCTCCAGCGCCTGGAAGAGGCGCTCGGGGTGGAACGGCCGGTGGCGTCGCCACACGAAGGTGGTGACGCCCGCTTCCTCCGCCTCCTGGGGAAGGAGGGCGCAGGCCGGGTGCTGGGCTGCCGCGGCCGCCTCGGCGTCGAAACGTGTGAAGGCCGGCTCCGCGAGTTCCGGGGAGTTCGCATGGACCTGGCGTGCGGTGGGGTGGAGCTGGGTGAGGAGGGCGCGATCCTCGTCGTCGGCGTCAGGGCTCTCCACGATGGCGAGCACGGGGGCGTACTCCAGTTGTCTGGCCCAGGTGTCACCAACGGTGCGCTGGTCGCCGGCAGCGGCCGCGAGACCCACCTCGGCCAGGTCGTCGCCGTTGCCGAGGCAGGGGAGAACGAGCGCCGGGTCCACCGCCGTGATCACGTCGGTGAGCCGGATCGCGTCGCCGCCGTGGTGGACGACGACCTCGGCCATCCCCCTGGGCTCGACGGAGTCCCACAACTCGACGATGGCCAGGCGGGTCAGACCGGCGTCGGCGAGCTGTTCCAGTTCGGGAAGCAGATCTTCGCGCAGCGCGCAGCACGCGCAGTCGTTCGCCGACGGGGCCTCGCCGCGGGACACCTCGCCCGAGGCGTCGCGCACTTGGCGCAGGACGGTGCCGTGCTCTGTGGCCGTGGACAGGTCGTGGTGCAGGGCGACGCTGCGGGGGACGGAGCGGAGCCCAGAAGGTGGTCCACGACCTGTTGGCGTGCCTCCGAGTGCAGCCCGCCGACTATGACGACGGGCAGTCGGGCCTCGTCCTGCGTCACTTGGCTTCGCGTCGTCCGAAGCGACGCTCGAAGCGCTCGACCCGCCCGGCAGTGTCCAGTACGCGGGCGGTACCCGTGTAGAAGGGGTGGCTGACGTTCGAGATCTCGACGTCGACGACCGGGTACGTGTTGCCGTCCTCCCAGTCGATGGTCTTGTCACTGGTCATGGTGGAACGGGTGAGGAACGCGTAGTTCGCGGCGCGGTCGCGGAAGACGACGGGGCCGTACGCGGGGTGGATTCCGGGCTTCATGGGGGTTTCCTCGGGGTCTGGGGTCGCAGTGGTGGAGTGGCGGTGGGTCGGCGTTCCTCGCGGAAGTCGACGTGCGCCGAGCGATGGAGTCTTACGTGCGCAGGACCAGGCGGTCGGGGTCGTTGCGGCGGTTCTTGCGGGTGACGTACGTGCAGCCGGTTCCGGCGGTGGAGCGGAGCCTGATGATCGGGCGTACCTGCTTGCGGGCCACGAAGGGTACTGTATGGGAATGGTTTCCATTACCAAAAAGTGACCGTTCGACGAGAGGAAGCAGCGCCTTGTCCGCCCACTGCCAACTGACCGGTGCCAAGCCGGGCTTCGGCAACACCATCTCCCACTCGCACCGGCGCACCTCGCGCCGTTTCGACCCCAACATCCAGCGAAAGCGCTACTGGCTGCCCAGCGAGGGGCGGCACGTCCGACTGACACTGAGTGCGAAGGCGATCAAGACCGTCGACAGCATCGGCATCGAAGCCGCCGTGGCCCGCATCCGCGCCCGAGGGGGGAAGGTCTGATGGCCAAGAAGAGCAAGATCGCCCAGAACGAGAAGCGCAAGGCGACCGTCGAGCGCTACGCGGCCCGCCGCGCGGAGCTGAAGGACATCATCCGCCGGCCGTCCTCCACCGACGCCGAACGCGAGGCGGCCGTGGCCGAACTCCGGCGCCAGCCCCGCGACGCCAGTGCGACCCGGGTGCGCAACCGGGACAGCGTGGACGGCCGGCCCCGCGGACACCTGCGGAAGTTCGGACTGTCGCGGGTCAACATGCGCCAGCAGGCGCACGCCGGCTTCCTGCCGGGGGTCACCAAGTCCTCCTGGTGATGCCGGCGCCCGCGACGCGGGCGTGGATGCCGGCTGCGACTCGGCGGGGTCACAGCCGGCATCGGCGTCACCGAAGGCGTGGCGGATCTGAGGGCAGGCGCATGAGGCCGAGCCGGTAACCCTCGGCCTGGGGGAGCTTCTGGGATGCCAGCGCCGACACCATCTGCCGATAGGGGAGTGGCAGCTGGGCCGGCAGAGGCGCGGGCAGGCTGGTGAGGGTGTGCGAAGCCACCGTCTCGGTGCCGGGACTCCAGTGAGCCAGCTGGGTCCCTACGTCGGGGCAGTGCCAACGCATGCGGGCCTCGACCCGGCTGAGCGCGTCGTGCTGCTCCTGGGTGTCGAAGAAGCCCGGGCCTGCGGTGTCGAGGGCGAGCAGGCAGCCGGGGAAACGGTCGGTGAGCAGATCGACGACCTGGTGGACAGCGGCCTCATCCAGGTAGAGAAGTGCGGCCTCGGCGACGAACAGGTAGGGCCCGTCCGTACCCGAGGTCACCTCGGCGGCCCACGCCTCGTCGGCCACGGAGGACGCGATCATGGTCCGTGGCTCTGCATGTTTGGCTGACGCTGATTCTGATGATGTGTCAAGTGCGAGTTCGGCGGCTGTTCTGCCGAGAGGGGCAGAAGCGGGGTGCCTGTCAGCCGCTGTGCCGGAACCCCTTGCCTGAGCGGTCGAGAGGGTCGGGCGACAGGCTCAGGAAGCGGTCGCGGAGGGCGTCCCACGCGGCGAGGCGGGTGAAGTCGGGGGCATCGAGGATCTCTTGACGGTCGGTGAGGAACGGGTTGGGCAGGAGGACGGTCATCATCTGCTCGTCGCGGCCGTTGAACAGGCGGACTCCCCAGCTGACGGGAGAGCCGTCAGAGCCGAGGCTGCGGTACAGCTCGGCGCGGGAGCAGCGTCGGATGCGGCCCAGTTCCGGGCCGGAGGCGGTGTGCTCGCCGATGCACAGGTGGAAGTGCCAGGCGCCGAAGTCGACGGTGGCGTAGCCGTCGTTCATGGTGATAGCGGTCGGGGCGTTCGGGGCGCCGACCTCCCAGGCGGCGCCTTCGATGATTGGTCCGAAGTGGATGTGCTGCCAGTGGTCGGTGAAGACGGTGGTGACGAGGTCGAGGAGGGCGGCCTCGTCGACCGGGAGGGGCCAGACGTGCTGGGTGCCGCCGCCGGGGGATTCGACGACGGTCGGCTCGGTGGTGGTCATGAGGTGGTCTTCTCCTTGGGGTTGAGGACGCAGTCGCCGCAGGTACCCGCGCCCGGCACGCGGTAGTAGAGACAGCAGCTACGGCGTCGGAAGGCGAGCGACCCGGCGGGAGTGACGCGAAGCCGGCCGGCCCTTGCCAGTGGCGGTTGATCCAGCAGCGCGCGGACGAGGGGCACCACGGGGACGAGAGGGTGCGTTGCCCTGGCGAGCAGGACGCGGTGGGCTCCGATGAGCGCCGAAGCGGCGTTGCCGCGCAGGGTGTGCGGGGAGACGCCGGATACGCGTCGTACGGCGTCGGCCCAGGGGACGAGGTTCTGGACGGCGACGGTGTGGTGCAGGGCCGGATGCGGTTCCTGGTCCAGTTCCTGCAGGTCGGGCAGCCAAAGGTCCAGGGGGCCGGAGGAGGGCAGGCGCCACCACAGCCGGTCGGGCCCCAGATCGGGGACGCGGCCGGAGAGTGCGGCGCAGGCCAGGGCGATCGACCAGAGCCGGGATGCGGTGCCCAGGTGCAGCGTGGACGCGGCCACCCTGGGCTGGTCGGTGCCCAGCCGCCCGGAGACGGTCCGGACGCATTCCTCCAGGGCATGCGGGTCTGCGTACAGGTCGGTCAGCGGCCGAAAGCCGGGGGCCTCGGGGCGGGGGCCGGTGGCCACCGCGAAGTAGGGGCCAATTGTGGAGATCCACGCCAAGGTGTCGGGGGTGAGGGCCGCGGTCACCACGTCCGCACCGTCCGCGTCAACTCGTGGAAGCCGCAGACGCGGACGACCTGGCCGTCCGGTCCTGTGAGGGTGAGGCGGTCTGCTCCGTCCCAGCTCAGCCGGGGAGCTGCGGCCGAACTGCCCGGCCCGGCGACGGCCAGTCCTTCCCGGGCGAGGGCGCGTTCGAGGAGCGGGCGCACATCGATCGGCGCGTCCACCGTCACTGCGGCGCGTGCTGTGCGGCGCAGTCCGAAGGTGCCGGAGACCGGGTCGAATGCGAGGTGGTCGGCGTCGAAAGCCCCCGCGACGGCACCACTGCGGATCACGTCCTCGGGCGCCCCGGAGTGAACGCGGGATTCGCGGTCGACGAGCCAAACGGCGTCGGCCACCCGCAGGGCCAGTTCCAGGTCGTGGGTGCTGACCACGACGGTCAGTCCCTTGTTCCGGGCGAGGTCGCGCAGCAGTACGGTGAGACCCACTCGTGAGGGGACGTCGAGGAAGGCGGTCGGCTCGTCGAGAAGGACGACGTCGGGCTCCTGGGCGAGGGCGCGCGCGGTCAGGACGCGTTGACGTTCGCCGTCGGAGAGTTCGGCAGCCGGCCGTTCGGCCAGGTGTCCAGCGCCCACTGCTTCCAGCGACCACTCGACAACCGCGTCGTCCGCGGCCGTGAGGCGGCCGGTGAACCCGGTGTGCGGGTGGCGGCCGAGGCCGGCCAGTTCGCGTACGGACAGCAGCCCGGGGTCCACCCGGTCCGTGAGGACGACCGCCAGCCGACGGGCGAGCGCGGTCGGCGACGTCTGTGCGAGGTCGCAGCCGCCGATCCGGATCCGGCCGTCGAGCGGCGGTAGGAGCCCGCACAGGGTCCGCAGCAGCGTGGACTTGCCCGCGCCGTTGGGCCCGAGGAGTACGGTCAGCTCACCGGCCCGCGCCTGAAGGTCCAGTCCCGACAGCACGGACCGGCCGGCTGTGCGCCCGCGCGGTGACCGGGTGCGATAGCCGACAGCGAGCCCTTGGGTGGTGAGGCCGCCGTGGCGGCCCGGTACAGCGGCCGCGTCCGTGAGGGGTTCGGTCATCGTGTCGGTCACGAGGCCACTCCTTGTACGCCGCGACGGCTGCGGATCAGGAACGCGATGACGATGGGGGCGCCGAACAGTGAGGTGACGGCATTGAGCGGCAGCACGGAATCCGTTCCCGGGGGCTGGCTCAGCAGCGCGCACGCCAGCGCGAGGAACGCCCCGGCGAGCATCGACGCCGGGATCAGTGCCCGGTGGTCCGAGGTCCCCAGCGCCACCCGCGTCAGATGTGGGACGGCCAGGCCCAGGAAGGCGATCGGCCCGCAGAACGCTGTTGCCGCGCCCGCCAGCAGCGCTGTGCCGAACAGGGCGAGGTCGCGGCTGCGCCGCACGTTCAGGCCCATGGTGCGGGCGTAGTCCTCGCCGAGCAGCAGGGCGTTGAGGCGTTTGGCGGTCAGCAGCGCGGTCAGCAGGCCGGCGCCGACGACGGGCAGCATGACGTGGAGGTCGGGCCAGGTCGTGGCGCCGAAGCTGCCCAGGCCCCACACGACGAACTGCTGGGCGCGCTCGGGCCGGGCGTAGACAAGCATCACGCCGACCACCGCGGTGGCGGCCGAGCCGATCATGACTCCGATCACGAGCAGGGTGACGGCCGACCGCACCCATCGGGAGAGCAGCAGGACGAGGGCCAGGACGGCGGCGGCGCCGAGCGAGGCCGCGATGACGACGCCCACGCGCCCCAGCCCGGCCAGGTCGCCGGTGAAGCTGCCAGTGACGCCGCCTGTGCCGACCACCACGGCGGCCACACCCATGCTGGCGCCCGAACTCACCCCGAGGGAGAACGGGTCGGCCAGCGCGTTGCGGAACAGCGTCTGCATCTGTACGCCGGCCACCGCGAGGGCGGCACCGACTGCGGTTGCGGTCAGCGCGCGCGGCAGTCTGACCTGCTCGACGATCACGGTCCACCGCGGGTCCTCGGCGGTGCCGCCGAACAGGACCCGCACCACCTCCGCGACCGGCACAGGATGGGAGCCGGTCGCGACGGCGAGGATGAACAGTGTGGCGGTACCGGCCGCGAGGGCGAGGACGACGGCTAGGCGCCGTCGTCCCGGGCCTATCGCCCGCGGGACGTCCGAAGCGGGGGTCGCCTTGGTTGCCGGGTGTGTCGTCACGCCTTGGGCACCGGCTGGTAGAAGGTGAAGGTGTGGCCCTTCGCTTGGTCCGGGTGCATCAGCGCGAAGAGGTCGGCGAGTACCAGGTCCGGGCGCAGCACGCCGCGCTCGAAGTAGTCGTTGCCCCCTCCGGGGCCGAGCGCCTTCGTGTTCGTCCAGACCGCACCGCCGGACAGCGCCTTCAGCTGCCCGTACCGGCTGTCGGCCTTCACGGCGTCTGCGGTGGACTTCCACTGCTGGTCAGCGATCCATACCGGAGCCTGGCCGCCCTTGGCGTACACGGCCTCGAAGTTGAGCTGGAGGCCGCCGGTGCCCTCGTCGCCGGCCCACGGGTAGGTGCCGCCCGCGTCCTTGATCAGCTGGGCGGCGTAGCTACCGCCGGCGGGCATGGACCACGTGCCCTGGTACATCGTGCCGGGCAGGACCTCGACGGCCTTGCCTGCCTTGACCGCCTGCGCGCCCTTCTCTGCGACCTTCCGGTAATCGCCCTCGATGGTGTCGAACACCTCACCCGCACGCTTCTCCGCCCCGGTGAGCGCGGCCATCGCCTTGACCCACTCGGCACGCCCGAGCGGACTGGCCTCCAGCCACTCGGCGTTGGCGACCACGGCGATGCCCGCCTGACGCAGCTTCGGGTACTGAGGGTCGTCGGTGCCCTGGGTCATCAGCACGTCGGGCTTGGCGCCGATGACCGTCTCGGCGTTGAGCGTGCGGTCCTTGGCGTACTCGGTGACCTTGCCGGCCTTCACCCGCTCGATCACCTCGGCGGAGGAGATGGCCGTGGCGCTCGCGACACCGGTCAGCACGTCCAGGGTGCCGGTCTCGGTCAGCAGCGGCAGGTGGGTCGTCGAGGCGGAGTACAGGCTCTTGACGGGCACGGTGACCTGCTGTGCGGACGCCAGTTCGCCGGTCAGCTTCGGCTTCGGAGCACCGCACTTGACCAGTACGTACGACTCGGGCTTCCCCTTGGGGAAGGGCTCTTTGACGGTGAGGACCTGGTAGCTCTTTTCGTACCGGAGCGTGAAGTTCTCGGCGTGCTTCACCGTCGACTTGACCGGGAAGTAGTCCTTGGCCGGGTCGAAGTCCTTGATGCAGCCCTCGCCGGCGGCTTGGGCCTTGGCGTCGGCGGGTGGGCCGGAGTCGCCGCCGCACGCGGTCAGCGTGAAGGCGGCGGCGAGGAATGCCGCAGCGGCGACCTGACGGTGGCCGGGCATGGCGGAACGTACGGACACGGTGACTCCTGGTGGCGTGCGTAGGCAGTGCGCACCGGCATGGCGGGGCGCGTGGTGCGGCGCATGGGAAGGAACCCGCTGAGGGAGGAGGTCGTCAGAAGCTGAGAGAACCGACTCGTGCGTCAAGCCGGGCAGGCCGACTCCGAAGGGCCACAGGCAGCGCGAAGCTGCCACCACACATACGCAGGCACATGGGTGCCACCGCCTCTCCTGGGGAAATCCGCCCCGTACTTCGAGGTGCGACGGCGTGAGTCTCCTGACTCGGGATCACAGCTTCTCCGGCCTTCCCGCCCCGGACGGGGCGGTGGCCATGGGTGGAGTCGCTCCCCCTACACAGTGGCGGTACCGTGCCGGAATCTCACCGGCTTCCTCGTTCCGCCGTCGCTTGACGGACCGAAGCATCGCAGAACCGGCTACGGCCCCGCCAGACCCACTTTTGTGGGACCGGCCACAACTGCGAGGGGCAGCGTTGGGGGCGTCAGACGACGAACTGCCTTGGGGCGCGGCCTTACCGAGGAGGGGCGCGGCGCGTGCCCTCCGGAAGGCGAGCGGCGTGCAGCCGAAGACGGGCAGGGCCGGACCGCCGACCAGGTTCCTGAGGGCTCGTCCGCCGCGATCTCGGTCCGGACGCGGCGAGCGGCCTGAAGCCCATGCTGGCGTACACCGTCTTGGCTCCTGGACCTTCCAGTGCACTGGAAGGTCCGACGTGCTGACCACAGGCGGTGAGCTCGGAGGACAGCAGAGTGCGGATCACGTTGCTGACGCTTCCCGACTGCCCGAACGCCCCACTTGCCCGCGAGCGGGTGACCACTGCACCGGCCGGCCGCGACGTGCCGGTGGAGCGGATCGAAGTGCGCGACGAGGGCCAGGCTGATGGGGATTCCTGGAACGGCCAGGGTGCTCGCCTCCCCGCTGCGTCCGGAGTGCGACAGAGTGGGAAGTTGCACGGTGCGGCTCACGCTGTCGGGGTCCGGGTCCGTGGCGCGGGTCAGTGGCTGCGGGGCGCGTACATGATCACGGCCATGCCGGCGAGGCAGACCAGGGCGCCGACGACGTCGTACCGGTCGGGGCGGTAGCCGTCGGCGATCATGCCCCAGGCGATCGACCCGGCGACGAAGATCCCGCCGTACGCGGCGAGGATGCGGCCGAAGTTGTCGTCGGACTGGAAGGTGGCCACCACCCCGTACAGGCCCAGGGCGAGGACACCGGCGCCGATCCAGATCCAGCCCTTGTGCTCGCGGATGCCCTGCCACACCAGCCAAGCGCCACCGATCTCGAAGAGGGCGGCGACGACGAACAGGGCAACGGAACGAGCGACAGTCATACCGCCGGACCCTACCGGCGGCCCGCGCCCGCGATCTTCAGCGGGTCTCCGGACGCCTTGCAGCCGCACCCGCTCTCACCATCGGCCTTCGGCGCGCAGGAGCATGAGTGGCGGCGTCGGCCGAGCCACCGGGTCCCGGCGGCGAGCACGGCCAGCACGACGGCGGCGGGCACGGCCAGCACGACGGCGGCGGGCAGCCAGCCCACCACCACCCCCGCCCCGGCCCCGACAACACCCGCAAGGGCGGCCAGGCCCCCAGGGCCTTGGGGGCGCGGTGGGGGAGGGCGGGGTCAGCAGCAGGGGCCGGCATGGCGGTTCTCCTCGGCGAGGGCGGTGAAGGGGATGGGACAGCAGGTACTTCCGGCGCATACGGTCAGGTCGTCGCACCCGGCTTCGACCGCCGCTGCCGGGGCGGTGCGGATGGTGGTGAGGTCGGCGATCTTCGCGTCGACCTCGGCGAGCTTGGCAGCGGCCCGCTCCTGGAGCCTCGCGACGGGACGGCCGTGCCGGTGGCGGACGGTCCCCAGAAGCTCGGCGACCTCGTCCAGCGTGAACCCGAGGCGTTGGGCGGCCTTGATCACCCGCAGCGCGGTCACCGCGTCCTCGCCGTACAAGCGGTGGCCGCCGTCGCTGCGTTTCGGCTCGGCAAGCAGGCCCCGCCGCTCGTAGTAGCGCAGGGTCTGGATGTTCACCCCGGCCGCCTCGGCGACCTGACCACTGCGCTCGCCGACCGGCGGAAACGACATCAGGCCAGGGCTGCGGCAGCACCCGTGACGCTCATTTGACGCTCCGGGCGTCGGGGAGCCGACTGGCCGGACCTGAAAGCTGGCCCTGACCAGCACGTTCTTTCGCATCGGGCCGTGGTGACATCTTTCCGATGACGTCGCACGTGGACTTGCGACCGGACGCATGGAGTGATCTTCTGCGCCTTGGTCCGGCAGCGCCTGGCGCTCTGAATCGGTCCTGCCCGCTTCTGCGAAGGCTACGAGGGGAACGCCCGCCCTGCGGGATGCTCAGCACCCCATCGACGACGAGACCGCGCACCTGGGCCGGCGCGTGCAGCGCTTCCTCCGGCGCCCCCGGAGCGGTCAGAGGCCGGGGAGCAGCACGAGATACCAGGCGACCAGGGCCGCGCATGTCACCGCGGGGAGGAGCTTGGTCAGCCCGTCGCCCTTGCGTACGTGCGTGATCACGGCACCGGCGAGCAGGATCAGCAGCCCGAAGCCGGCCAGGCCGCCGCACAGCGGTACGACCGGGCCGAGGGCAACGCCTATGGCGCCCATCAGCTCCAGCCCGCCGATGACCCGGTAGGCCGCGGTGGTGAAGCCGGCGTGGGCGGCCAGCTCGGGCATCGGGCCCAGGGCCAGAACCTTGGCCGCGCCCAGCAAGGCGAAGATCAACGCGATGAGACAGGCCAGCGAGGCGGGGAGGATCACGGGACGTCCTTGGGGGTGTGCGGGCGGCGGGCATGGCGGCGTTCGGCCCCCAGGCCGGCGAAGTAGGCGATCAGGGCGGGGTTGTCGACCGCGGAGGGATTGAGGATCTGTTCGGCGGGGGCGCCCTGAAGGAGGCGCTTGACCGGGACCTCGAGCTTCTTGCCGGTCTTCGTGTGCGGGATGGCCGGCACGGCGAGGATCTCGTCGGGGACATGGCGGGGTGAGGCGCCGGTGCGGATCGCGTCGCGGATCTTCTCGCACAGGGACTCGTCCAGGACGGTCCCGTCGGCGAGGACCACGAAGAGCGGCATCCAGTAACCGCCGTCGGGTTCCTCCGCGCCGATGACGAGGGCCTCGGTGATCTCGGGGAGGCGTTCGACGATGTCGTGGATGTCGGCGCTGCCCAGGCGTACGCCGTTGCGGTTGAGCGTGGCGTCGGAGCGGCCGTGCACGATCACCGAGCCGTGGGAGGTGTGGGTGATCCAGTCGCCGTGCCGCCACACGCCCGGATAGGCGCTGAAGTAGGCGTCGCGATAGCGGCTGCCGTCAGGGTCGTTCCAGAAGTACAGCGGCATCGACGGCATCGGCCGCGTGACGACGAGTTCGCCGACCTGGTCGATGACCGGCAGACCCGCGGCGTCGTACGCCGCGAGCGCCACGCCGAGGTTGGGAGCCGACAGCTCACCCGCCCACACCGGGGTGGTGGGGGCGCTGCCGGCGAAACCGGAGACGACGTCCGTGCCGCCGCTGGTGGAGGCCAGCTGGACGCCTGCGCCGACGTGGTCACGGACCCAGGGGTATGCGGAGGCGGGCAGGGCTGAGCCGGTGCAGCCGACGATGCGGATCGCCGACAGGTCGTGCACGGCGGGGTCGACGCCGAGCTTGGCCATGGCCAGCAGGTACTGGGGGCTGGTGCCGAAGACGGTGACCTTGTGGCGGGCCGCCAGCTCCCACAGGACGTCCGGGCGCGCCACCGGCGCGGGGCTGCCGTCGTAGGTGCAGGTGGCGGCACCGGTCAGCAGAGTGGAGACGACCAGGTTCCACATCATCCAGTGTGTGGTGGTGTACCACAGCAGGCGGTCACCGACGCCCAGGTCGCAGTGCAGGCCCAGGATCTTGAGGTGCTCCAGCAGAACGCCGCCGTGCCCGTGGACGATGCCCTTGGGCAGCCCGGTGGTGCCGGAGGAGAAGACGATCCACAGCGGGTGGTCGAACGGCACCGGCGTGATGGTGAGGTACTCGGTGCGGCCGGCCGCGTCCTCCCAGGGAACGGACGGCCTCACGGCCCAGGTCGCGGGCCAACCGAGGCCCAGATGCTCCACGAGCACCGTGGCCTTCACCGTGGGCAGGGCACCGGCCAGGTCGAGGGAAGCGGCCCGGCGGTCGTGAGCGGTGCCATTGAAGAGGTAGCCGTCCGCGGTGATGAGGACCGCGGGTTCGAGCTGGGCGAAGCGGTCGGCGGCGGCCTCGGGTGCGTAGTCCTGGCCGCACACGGACCACACCGCTCCCAGGCTGGCCGTGGCGAGGAAGGCGATGACGGCGTGGGGGGTGTTGGGCAGGTAGCCGACCACCCGGTCGCCCGGCCCGACGCCCAGGTCGCGCAGGGTGGCGGCGACGGAGGCGACCTGGGCGCGCAGCTGCCGGCCCGTGATCTCGTAGGCGGCTCCGGTCTCGTCCAGGGCGGTGATCGCGGGGGAGTCCGGGTGCAGGTTGCGCAGTGCGTGGTGGACGTAGTTGAGGGTGGCGCCGGGGAACCAGCGGGCGCCGGGCATGGCTTCCTCGGCCAGCACTCGCTCGTACGGAGTGGTGGCGTCGATGCCGAAGTACTCCCACACCGCCGCCCAGAATCCTTCCAGGTCCGTGACGGACCAGTGGTGCAGGGCCTGGTATTCGGTGGGGTCCGGGATCCCTTCGGCGCCCTGGTGCCGGGCGGCCCAGCGGGCGAAGTCCGCGATGCGGCTGCCGGCGGCCGTCTTCTTGTCGGGCGGCAGGAACGGTGCCGGATGCGGGACGGTCACGGTGCAGTGCTCCTCGGCAGGGAGACGGATCGGTCATCGGTGCCACGGCGGGCCGTGTGGAGCAGGGAGGCCCAGGACGTGGGGTCCGTGAAGTGGCCGGTTCCGGCGGGGACGGTGTCCATCACCACGCGGTCGGGGCGCAGCAGGACGGCGTCCGCCCGGCCGCGTGCCAGCCAGGCGGCGAGCGTGCCGTCGTCGTCCAGGTCGTCGACGTGGATCGTCGGGGCGCCCAGCGCCGTGGCCACTGCCGTCATCTGCGCCGTGGCCGGTACGGCGGTCAGGACGACGAAGGCGTCCCGGACGACGTCGTCGAGACGTGCTCGCCTGCCGTCGTGCCGTATCCAGGGTTGCGGGCAGAAGGTGCCGGCCAGCGCACGGCCGGCCTGCCTGGGCCGGCGCCGTACCAGTGGGCCGGCGGCCAGAGCGGGGCTGAGGTCACGGCTCACCGCCTCGGTCACGCCGGGGATGCGGCAGACCGTGCCCACGACGGCCCGGCGGAAGGCCGCACCGCGGTCCTGTCCGCCGGTCATGGCCCAGCCGACGGCCACCGCCACGCGGATCATGTGGCGGGCGTGCGGCTTGCGCTCGCGTTCGTAGGTATCCAGAAGTTCCTCTGGCGCGCCTTGCCGGAGGACCCGGGCGAGTTTCCAGGTGAGGTTGTTGGCGTCGCGCAGGCCGGAGCACAGACCCTGCCCGACGAAGGGCGGGGTCAGGTGGGCGGCGTCGCCCAGCAGGAAGACGCGCCCCCTGCGCCACCGGTCGGCGAGACGGGCCTGGAAGGTGTACTGCGCCTGCCGTACCACCTCGAAGTCGTCGCTCTGCGAGGCCGGCAGGTCCACCCAGGGGGCGACCAGCCCGCGCAGGCGCTCCCATCCGTCCGGGCCCCCCAGGTTCTCGTCGTCGGCCAGCCGGAACTCCCAGCGGTAGCGGTCCTCGCTGATGCGCATGAAGGTGGCCGGCCGGGTGGGGCAGCAGATCTGCTCGGCGCCTTCCCAGGTCCGCACCGGGCGGCTGGTGCGCACGTCGATGACCCGCCAGCTCTCCTGGAAGTGCAGGTCCTCCCAGGCGGCACCGATGGCGTCACGGGTGAGGCTGCCCGCTCCGTCGCAGCCGAGGACGGCATCGGCCCACAGGTGCTCCTCCTCGGCACTGCCGCCGCGCCGGAAGGTGACCCGGACGGGACCCGCTGGACTGTCGGGTGCGTCGGTGTCCGGCGCGTCGGACTCGGTGACGGAGACGACCTCCACCCCGCTCCAGAGCTCGCATTCCGGGCGGCGCGCCAAGGCGCCCCGCAGCAGGCGTTCCAGCTCGGGCTGGTTGAACATGCTCAGCTGCGGGAAGCCGTGGAGTCCGTGCAGGGACCGCGGGAACTCGCCGATCACGCGGCGTCGGGCATCCAGCAGCCGTAGCCCGGGCGCCGGACGGGCGATGGCGGCGAACTCCTCGTGGACGCCGACGCTCTGCAGAACCCTGCGGATTTCGTCGTCCACCACGACGGCGCGCGGCAGGGGGTAGACATCGGGGTGGCGTTCGAGGAGGAGGCTGCGCACTCCGTAACGGGCCAGCAGCAGCGCGGCAGTGACTCCCACGGGCCCCGCCCCGATGATCACCACCGGCCTGCGGGCTGTGGCGCTCACTTCGCGGCCTCCACAGCGGTCCGCTGCTCGCCCAGGTGGATCCGCCCGTCCGGGGTGGCGATCGTGGCGGTGACGAGGTCACCGTCGCGCAGGTACAGGGGGTTCTTGGCCTGGCCGTTGAAGAACGCCTTCCACTTCAGCGCGGGTGGCAACAGGGCTGCGATCTTCTCGACCGGCTTGGGCGGGGCCTTCAGGGCGGTGCCGCCGGGCGTGCCGGTGAGCAGTAGGTCGCCCGGGTCGAGGGCCTGGAAGCGGGCGAGCAGGGTGAGCGCCTGAGCGGGCCGCACGATCATGTCGGCCAGGGTGCGGTCCTGACGCGTCACACCGTTCACCGACAGCCGCAGCCGCAGGTCGATCAGATGGTCGAAGTCCTCCGGCTCCAGCAGGGACAGGTACGGCCCGGTGGGCGTGAAGGTGGGGTAGGACTTGCTCTCGTAGAACTGGGTCTTGGTCAGCTGCACGTCGCGGGCGCTGACATCGTTGGTGAGGACGAGCCCGGCGACGTACGAAGGAAGATCCTGCTCCTCGACAACCGTGCCCACCGGGATAGTCGCGCCCATGACGAGGCCGAGTTCCACTTCGTAGTCGAGGAAGTTCACGTGTGCCGGGCGGACGATCGTGTCGTGCGGGCCGCTGACCGAGCCGGACGCCTTGCGGAAGAAGGTGGGCGGGATGTCGCCGGTGAACCCGGAGTCCTTGGCGTGGCTGCGGTAGTTGACCATCTGGGCCACCACCCGGCAGGGGGTGGTGACCGGGGGCAGCGCCACCAGGTCGGCGATGGGCGTGCCGTTCTCGCCGGAGGCGGCGGCCTTCTCCACGGCGGCTCGGTCGGTGAGCAGCTCGGCGGTGGTGACCGCCTTGGTCTCGATGCGGACGGCGCGCTCGTTCCGGACGGCCCACCAGCCGTCGGGGGTGCGCAGCACATTGGTGCTCATGAGCTCATCGCTTTCATCAGGCCCAGCAGGCGTGCGGGGTCGAGTTCGTTGTCGTCGTGCAGGGCCGTCATGACCTCGCGGAGCTTGGCGGGAGAGGGGTTGGTGCCGAGGAAGTCGCGGGTCACGGGCGGGCCCCACTGGGCCAGGCCGCTCGCCGACATCG
This sequence comes from Streptomyces sp. NPDC088254, assembly GCF_044740925.1. Lineage (NCBI taxonomy): Bacteria > Bacillati > Actinomycetota > Actinomycetes > Kitasatosporales > Streptomycetaceae > Streptomyces > Streptomyces sp. NPDC088254. The sequence goes on from NZ_JBIURQ010000007.1 coordinate 179,658, forward strand.
GTGCCCAGCCGGGTTCGAGGTCGCAGGAGAACAGGTCGCCGTCGGCGAAGTGCTCCAGCATGAAGCGGTCGGGGTCGCGCCAGTAGTCGAAGAGCTGGCTGCCCTGGATGTGCCGGCCGATGCCCCAGCTGCGCCGGTAGCCGCGCTCGGCCAGGTACTCCCCGCCGGCGGCGATCGCGTCGAGGTCGGTGACCTGGTACGCGGAGTGGACGTAACCGGTACCGGGCCCCAGGTGCAGGGCGAGAGTGTGGTGGTCGACGGGCACGCTGCCCTGGTCGCAGCGGATGAACGCCATGGTCGGCCCGCGCCGGCGCTGCCCGTCCAGGAACAGGAAGTCGGACACGATCATGCCAAGGGTGTCCAGGTACCAGTCCAGCGTGCGGGTGAACGTCCGCGTTTCCAGCACCACATGGCCGAGGCGCTGGATGCGGGACGGCTCACGGGGCGGGCGCTGGGTGGTGTTCGTACGGCGGCCGTCGATGCCGGTGTTGAGGATCAGCGGCTGCTGCCCGGGCAGCGCGGGCAGCGGTTCGGCGCAGTGCACCACCCTGACCGGGAGTCCCGAGGGATCGAACAGGGCGACCGACCGGCCGCCGCCGGGGACGTCGATGTCCCGGACGGTGTGTCCGACGGCGGCGGCGAGCCGGTCCACATCGGTCCGCTCGGCCGCCCGGAACGCCGGCCCGAGGAAGCGGGAGGCGTGACCGCGCCGGATGACCATGCAGGGGGAGCCCGCGAACGTGCCGCGCAGCCACAGCTCGTGATCGGTGCGGGCGGCGATCGCGAAGCCGAAGTCACGGGCGAACACCTCGGCCCGGTCCAGGTCCGGCTTCTCGAACTCAAGCCAGGCCAGATCCGCCACCTTGATCACGGGGTTCCGGGCTCGTCCGGGGTGTTCACCGCGCAGGGCGCCCTGCTCACTGTGGAGGTCTTGGTGGGGCGTCAGAGGGCCGCCCTTGTTGACGGGGATGTGGGACATGGTGTCCTCCAAGCAACACTGCCGTAATGAGGAAATCATCAACTCTGTCGATTCTCATCGTCAATAGGTGCAGTCCAAATAATTGAGGATCTCATCAGTAATGGCAGTGTCATCGCTGCGACCGTTACACTGGGCCGCATGCCGACGTCAGCCCCGCCCAAGAACCGCTTCGAGCGACGCCGTGCCGAGACCCGCCAGGCGCTCGTCCGCGCGGCCCGGCAGATCCTCGCGGAGACCGGGGACACCAGCGTCAGCATCCAGGCCATCGCCGAGCGCGCCGATGTCGGCTTCGGGTCCTTCTACAACCACTTCGAGTCGAAGACGGAGCTGTTCGACGCGGCGGTGACGGACGCCCTGGAGGAGTTCGGGCAGGTCGTCGACGCGCGCGTGGAAGGCGTCGACGACCCGGCCGAGCTGGTCGCCGTCGGCTTCCGGCTCACGGCCCGGATGGCCGACTCCCACCCGGAACTCCTGCGGATCCTGCGCGACCGGGGCCTGTCCCACATCCACTCCGACCGCGGCCTCGCCCCACGCGCCCTGCGCGACCTGGAGACCGGCATCGCGTCAGGCCGCTTCACCTGCGCCAACGCGACCACCGCCCTGTCCGCCCTGGGCGGCACCCTGCTGTCCCTGGTGGCTCTCCGGCTGGACCGCCCGGACCTCGACGGCGACGAGGCCGCCTCCGACCTGGCCGAGATGGTCCTGCGCATGCTCGGCCTCGCTGCGGACGACGCCCACGAGGTCACCCGCCGCCCGCTGCCCGAACTCGTCCGATGACCTCCTGCACCTGAAGCGCGGCCCTTGGTGGTGCTACGCCGGCGGCGACGAGGAACGCGGTTGCCGCGGCCTCACCAGTGGGATCCGCCCCCGGGCCTACGGCGTTGTCCTCGGCGAGGACCAGCAGGAGTGCCTCCAGCGCTCGGGCGAGGACGGGTGCTGGAAGGTGGTCCGCGAAGACGCCCTGGCGCTGACCTCTCCGCAGGGTTGCGACGGCCTCAGCGCGGGCCGGCGCCAGAGTGGTGCGGATCTCGTCGTATCCCGGACGGCGCCGTCCCAAGGCGATGAGCAGGCGGTAGTGGTCGCCCACCGTCCATGCCGCCAGCACCTTCCGTGTCATCGCCTCGACCGGGTCGGCATCCGCGGTGCGCGCTCCGGCGAACGCCTGCCGGAGTTCACGGCCCGCTTCCTGCACCAGCTCGGCGACCAGCGCCTCCCGGCTGGGGAAGTGTCCGTAGAGGGTGCGCCGGGCGACGCCGGCCGCCTGAGAGATGCTGTCGAGACTCGCGTCCGGGTCCTCCCGCAGTTTCCGCCGGGCGGTCGCGAGGATGCGTCGGCGGTTGGAGTGAGCATCCCTGCGCTGCACAGTACGGCCCGGGGTGTCGGTCGTCTGCATGATTCTTTCTCTCCACGTTTGCCGGAAAGCCGTGGGCGCCGGTGCTCCCTCACGCACCGGCGCCCACTCACCCCTGCCCAGGGTGGCTTGTCGTCCTGCTGACGGGTGTCAGGGGACGAGGATGAGGCGGATCGGGTCGCCGATCTTGTTCTCCAGTCGGTGGACGGCGTCGGCGGCCTCCTTGAGCGGGATGTGGTCGGTGATGGAGGGGGCCAGGTCAAGGCGGCCTGCCGCGGTCAGCCGCACCAGCTCGGAGACGGACTCGGGGAAGCCTCCGTAGTGGCCGCGCACCTGCTTCTGCAGGTAGTTGAAGGTCAGGCCCTCGGTGATGGTGAGCGGCCGGGGGGTGATGCCCACCAGGATGAGGGAGCCGCCCAGGCCGAGCACGGAGGCGGCCTGGTCGCGGACGGCGGGGACGCCGGCGCAGTCGAACGCGAAGTCCAGGCCGCGTCCGCCGGTGGCTGCGCGGACCTGGTCGGCGAAGTCGGGGGTTGCCGGGTCGAGTGCGAGGTCCGCGCCGAAGACCAGGGCGCGCTCGCGGGCGCCGGGCAGCGGGTCGACGGCGATGATCGGGGCGGCGCCGACCAGGCGGGCGAGGCGTACGTTGTGCGCGCCGACTCCGCCCACGCCCCAGACGCCGACGGACTGAGCGGGACGAACGCCCGCGGTGGCGACGACGGCGGCGTACGGGGTGGAGACCGCGTCGGGGATGATCGCGGCCTGGTCGAAGGGGAGGCCGCCGGGGATGGGGACGAGGGTGTCCTCGCGGGCGATCACGTACTCGGCCCAGCCGCCGTCGTAGTCGATGCCTGCGGTGAGCATCCGGGTGCAGGGGCCGTGGCGGACGCATCCGGCGCACTCACCGCAGGTCTTGCCGGCCTCCAGGGTGACGCGGGTGCCGACGGGCAGGCCGCGCTTGAGGTCGGGGCCGAGGGTGTGGATGACGCCCGAGACCTCATGGCCGACGGTGACCGTGTCGGAGGTGGCGAACAGGGGGACGAGAGAGCCGTCGAGGAGGTGGACGTCGGAGAGGCAGACGCCGGCGGCCTTGACCTCGATGAGGACCTCACCCGGGCCCGGCACGGGGATCGGGACCTCTTCCACGGCGAACTTCTTGCTCTCCAGGTGGAAGCGTCCGGCGAGCATGGTGTCCATGAGGATCTGCTTTCTGTGAGCGGCACCGGCCGCGGGGATCCAGGGGTGCCGCGGGTGTCTGAGCGGGGTTCTGTGGTGGCCGGAGGCGTGCGGCGGCAGCGGGGGATGCCGCACGCCTCCCGGCGGCTGGGGGGCGCGCGCCCTGCGGCGTGCGACGGTCAGGCGAAGACGTCCTGCTGGTAGCGCTCGTCCGCTTCGAGCTGGGCGAGCCACTGCTGGGCGGTCTCGTCGTCGCTGCCGGTCTTCTGGCGGTGGATGGCGGCGAGTGCCTCGCGGACGGCGGGGGCCATGCGGCGGCCGTCACCGCAGACGTAGACGTACGCGCCGTCCTCGATGGCCTGCCACACCGTGTCGGCGGCATGGGCGATGGCGTTCTGCACGAACCGTGCCGGGTGGCCGGTCACCGCGGAGAAGGCGGTGTGGATCTGTGCGATCCCGGTCTGCTCCCAGTCCTGCATCTCCTGGCGGTAGAAGTAGTCGTGCTCCGGGTGGCGGCAGCCGACGAACACCTGCGACACGCCCACCCGGGTGCCGTTCGCGTGCTGTGTCGCCCGCTCCTCCAGGAAGCCGCGCAGCGGCGCGATGCCGGTGCCGGGGCCGATGAGGATCAGCGGCGTGGCGGGGTCGGCGGGCGGTGCGAACGTCGGGGAGGGCACGCGGACGTAGCCGTATACGACGTCGCCGGGTTCGAGGCCGGCGATGTAGGAGGTGCAGGTGCCGCGGTACCGGCCGTCACCGGACAGGGCGGGGCCCTCCAGCAGGCCGACGGTCAGGCGCACGTGGCGCGGGTTGGCCGACGGGGCGGAGGAGATGGAGTAGAAGCGGGGGCGGATGGGGCCCGTCATCTCCAGGAACACCGCCAGCGGCAGCTCGACCGCGGGGAAGCGCTCCAGCAGGCCCAACACCGAGATGCGCTTGCCGAGGATCTCCTTCTGGTAGCGCTCCTCGGCCTCCTCCGTTTCAGCGGTGTACGCCTGGAGCTGCGGCCGGGTCCACGGGCACTGGGTGTACTCGGCGAGCGTCTGGATCTGGGACCGGGTGGCCACGTCCTGCAGCTCCAGGAACTCGGTGAGCAGGATGCCGGCGGTGACCGGGGTGCCGACCGGCAGGTGCGTGCGGCCACCGGCCGGCTGGTCGAGCCGGAGCACCTGGTCGTAGTCGACGCCGAGCCGCCTCAGCGCGCGCTCCACCAGGGCGAGTTCGTTCTTGGCGAAGACGGCCAGGTGGTTGCCGGTGTCGTAGGAGACGCCCTCGGGCAGCTCGAAGGTGATGGACTTCGCGGACGGGCGCGGCGGCTCGATCTGGAAGTCCCACAGGCCGGTCGCGTCGGCCACGAGCTCGTCGTTGGTCACCACGGTGAGCGGGTACGCCTGCTCGGAGACGATGGCGGGGCGCACGTCGGACTCGGTGAGCAGCTGGACCTGGTAGCGGGGGCCGCTGGCCTGGGAGGTGTCGGCGGCGTACTCCTCGGCCAGGGTGGCCCACAGCGTGTCCATCCACCGCGTGGCCATGCCGTCGAAGTCACCGGCGGCGTCCGCGATGCCGCGCTCGACGACCGGGGTGGCGCCGGCCGCCAGCAGACCTGCCTCGATCCGCTTGGGGAAGGCCTGGTAGGTGGCCACCCATTGGGTGTTGCCGGCGCCCAGCAGCGCGTACCGCACGTTCGCCAGCGCACCCTCGGGCAGCCCGGCGGCGAGCAGGTCGTCGAAGCGCTGGGCGTTGTCGGGGGCCTTGCCGTTGTAGCTGGCGGCCACCACGGCGAGCAGGCCCTCGGTGGGCAGGTTGTCACCCAGCTCGTCCAGGCTCACCAGCGTGGTGCCGAACCCGGAGCGCTCGCCTCGGTCGGCGATCGTGCGCGCCAGGTCCTCGCACGAACCCAGGCTGGAGCCGTAGGCGACGGTCAGGTTCACCCCGACACCGCTGACCGCTGCCTGCGCCTGCGTGTCGCCGGTCTGCACATCCGCGGCGCCGAAGACGGTCCGCTCGTGTTCCTGACGACGGCGGACGATCAGCTCGAAGTTGCCGGGCTTGCGGGTCAGTGCCTCCTTGACGTCCATCTTGTAGTCGCTGGTGTCCGAGAGCTTGAACTTCTGCAGCACCAGCGCCAGCGCCAGGCGGGCCTCGGTGAGCGCGAACTGGCGGCCGATGCAGGCGCGTACGCCGTTGCCGAACGGCTTGTAGGCGTGCGGGTGCTGCCGGGCGCGGTTCTCCGGCAGCCACCGGTCGATGTCGAACTCGTCGGGCCGCTCCCACGCCTTGGGGTGGGTGTGCAGGGGACCCTCGAGGATGTTGACCCGCGTGCCCTTCCTGAGAAGGTAGTGGCCACCTATGACGGTGTCCTCCAGCGGGGCCTTGCCGAACGCCGGGATCGGAGCCCACAGGCGCAGGGTCTCGTCCAGGATCCGCGGGATGACGTCCAGCTGCATGATCGTGTCGTAGTCCGGGACGGTGTCACCGGGCATCAGCCGGTCCACCTCGGCATACGCCTGGGCCAGGACGTGCGGGTTGCGCATCAGTGAGTACGTGGCGAACGACAGCAGACCACTGGTGGTCTCATGACCGGCGATCAGGAACGTCAGCACCTGGTCGCGGACGTTGTCGTCGGCCAGCAGCTTGCCGGTGTCCGGGTCCGTGGCCTCCAGCATCAGGCCCAGCAGGTCCTCCTCACCGGTTCCCTTCCCCTCGCGGCGCTCCTTGATCACGCTCTCGACCAGGTCCTGCATCAGCCGGATGTTGTCGCGGTACTTACGGTCGTCCGCCTTGCGCAGCTTGGTCATCATCGGCAGCTCCTGCGAGCGCCGCAACGACTCGATCAGCGCCTCCAGCAGTGCGTTGAGGAAGGGGTGCAGCTCCTCCTTGTCGAAGGACCGGAACCGGTAGCCGAACCCCGACAGGGCGATGGTGTCCAGCGTCAGGCGGGTGTAGTCGTCGGTGATGTTGACCGGCTGCCCTTCCCGGCGCTCCCACTTGCCCGCCAGGTTCTGGGCGATCTCCAGCATCTGCCCGAAGTACGCCTTCATGGCCCGCTGGCTGAACGCCGGCAGCAGGACACGGTGTGCCATGCCCCATTCCTCTTCGTGCTGGTGGGCGGTGAACAGGCCCGCCCCCGCGAAGTCCCGGACGTGCTGCAGCGGCGTCTTGTCGATCTGCTTGAAGAACCGCGTCTCGTCGCAGACCTCGGCCACCAGGTCCGGGTCGTAGACGAAGACCTGCTCGATGCCGGCGATGTCCATGCCGTAGATGCCCTCGGGGAACTGCTTGGACAGCTCACCGAAGTACTCCACCGGATTGGTGTCGGGGATCTGCGGCGTGTTGCCGAGGAGAGGGATCCCACGCGGGGACCGGATGGGGCGAAGGTCGTTCGCGGAGTGCATGGTCATGGCTTGCTCCTCTGCGTGGAGGGAGATGGGCAAGGGCGCGCTGCGCAGGTCGATGCCGTGGCGCCGGACGGAAACATACGCCGTATGGAATTAGTACCGTACGGCGTATGGAAATGCGAGGCAAGCCCGGTCACCTTGGCGGCTGCTGTGATTCAGGTCATTTCCATACGGTGTACGAAACTGATACCGTACGAGGTATGGAAAAGAAGGTGAGGCGTCCCCCTCGGGGAACGAGGAAGAGGGACGTGCCTCTGACCGAGGCCGGGATCTACGTCGCCGCCCTGCGGCTCATCGACGAGGACGGGGTCGAGGCGCTCACCATGCGCAAGCTCGCCACCGAGCTCGACGCGAACCCGATGTCGCTGTACCACCACGTGCCGAACAAGGAAGCGGTGCTGCGCGGCGTGACAAGAATGGTCGGCGCCCAGTTCCGCACCGTGACGCTTGAGGACGCTCCCTGGCAGGAGCGCATCCGCCTGCTCGCAACGGACTTCCGGACCCTGGCGCATCGTCACCCCGAACTGATGGCCTACTCGTTCAGCCACCAGCCCGACTTCATCCAGTCGGACGACCCGTTCTGGATCGCGCTCACGGCGATCGTGGAGGCTGCCGGGGTTCCGCAGTCAGAGGTCTCGGAGATCGCGGCGCTGATGGTCGCCGTCGTCATCGGCGTCCTCGCCGCCGAACTCAACGGCTCGCTCCGCCAGTGGTCGACCCTCAAGCCCGCCGGCTCTGACGATGCTGAAGTCGGTGACGGGGACGCGGCCCCTGACTCCGCGGACACAGCCTCTGAAGGCCCCGATCAGGACCACATGTTCCGCCTTGTGATGGACACGCTGATCACGGGTCTGGAAAGCCGGCTCACCGGCGATCGTGACGGCCGGGACGCCGGCCTTTGAGTCACATCTGCTGAGGCGCTGCGCCGCAGACACTGGCCCTGAGCTGCGCCCGCAGTCTCGAGTGATCTCGGGCTGCGACCTGCGGGAGCCACCCTCGTCACATCGGGGAACACGGCCCGGCGGGGTGGTTCCACAGCCGCTGGAGGCGGCCATGCCGCCACAGCACCGCGGTCCGGGTTTCTGGGACGGCTCTGCCGTCAGCCGGTGGAGCTGCATCGCTGCTATTACCTCGCCGCCATGATACCAGTCAGGTATCATGGCTGCATGGCGATGACACTCCGACTCCCCGATGACCTTGATGCGAAGCTCACCGAGCGGGCTCGTCGGGAGGGCCGTAGCAAGCAGGAACTTGCCATCGAGGCCATCCGTGACGCCCAGAACCGGGCCGAGCTGAAGGTCGATGACGTTCTGGCCGAGCTGATGGACAGCGATGCGGAGATCTTGGACTACCTGAAGTGACCGAGGTGCGCTACATCCAGATCGACGAGATCCTCGTCATTGCTCGTAAGGTCAACGGCACGGAGCACAGTGTGCGTGACATGGGGCTTCTGGTGTCCGCGATCGAACGGCCCCGGACCAACGTGTTCGGGGCCGAGCTTTATCCCACGCTGCACGAGAAGGCGGCGGCGCTGCTGCACTCCGTTGCCCGCAATCACGCGTTGATCGACGGTAACAAGCGCACCGCCTGGCTCGCCATGCGTGTCTTCCTGCGGTTCAACGGCGTCAGTGCTCGTATCCCCCCGCCGCCCGTCTCCATTGCCGGACCGTTCGTCGAGGACGTCGCGCAGGACAACATCGACGTCCCGGTCATCGCCAAGCGCCTCTCGGCCTGGTTCCCCGTTTCCTGACGCAGGATGACGGATGGACTCCGGTACGGGCGTGCCGCTGCACCTCCCCAGCGGCGCGTGTTCGGTGGCGATGGCGAAGAAGCGGCGGTCGATCTCCTCCTGGCGGTCGTCGGTCGTCGGCCGTGAGGATGCGCTCGGTCTGGGCCAGGGGGACGACGTCCCGATGGTCCCAGGTGAGGGCGACCGTGTTCGGGGCGTCCGGCTGGTGGCTGGTCTGTTCGCACAGGGGGACGCCGTCCCAGGTGAAGCGGACCTCCTCGACCACACTCTCGCCGTCGGCCGCCAGGCGCTGTTTCGCGGTGCGGCGGCCGAGCGGGGTCGTAGCGGTACCTCCACCTGGTCCCGTCGGGGGTGGTCACGGAGGTGAGGCGGGTCTTCTGCCGCAGGGTGACCCGGCCGAGGGCGTCGTACTCGAAGCGGACGTCTCCGGCGCGGGTGAGGTAGTGCCGGTGCATACGCGCGGTCCGGCAGCCTCCCTGCCGGGGTGGCGGGACGGCCAGGATGCCGCGGTCTGGTTTCCGGCGTCGTCGTAGGCGTACCGCTCCGCCCAACCCTGGGCGTGGACTGCGGTGACCCGGCCCTCGATGCGCCGGCCCAGTGCGGATTTCCTGGTGCCGGTCTCGCTGAGCGCATAAGCAGGGGCCTGGACCTGCCCGGCGGCTGGCTACGGTTCCAGGAATTCGAGCGCCCGCGGGACGAATCTGTCGTGGTATTGGAAGATCCCGCCGTGTCCGGCGTCGGGGTAGAGGGGTTCGAGTTGGCCTTGGGGCAACCGGGCCGCCAGGTCGACTGTGTTGACGCTCGGGACCATGCGATCGCTCTCGCCGTTGGCCACCAGGACCGGTTGGTGAATGCGCGACAGATCGGCCGGTGCCTGGCGGCCCCAGTGGTGGATGGCCTTCAGCTGGGCGCGGAACGATGAGAGCGAGATGGCTTTGTCGCGGTCGTTCGTACGTTCCTTCAGCCGGTCCAGGAAGGCGTGGGCCGCCCGGCGGCCACCGGCGGTGTCGGTGAAGAACAGGTACTGCTTGGGGTCCTTGCGGGTCAGGACGGCCTTGATGGTGTCCTTGACGGTGAGGCTTGTGACCTTGTCGATGCCGGGGCCGCCGGCGGGCCCCGTGCCCGCGAGGATGAGCTTGCGTACAAGATCGGGTTCTTCCGCCGCGATGACCTGGGCGATGAAGCCGCCCATCGACAGGCCGAGCAGGTCGACCCTGTCGTACCCGAGGGCCCGGATGAACAGCACGGTGTCGCGAGCCATCGCCTCGATCGTGTCGGGTGTGGAGCCTCCGGACGCGCCGACGCCGCGGTTGTCGAAGGTGATCACGGGGCGCAGGGCGGCGAGTCCGTCGACGACGCGGGGGTCCCAGTTGTCCAGGACTGCGGACAGGTGGTTGAGGAGGATCAGGGGCACGCCGTCGTCCGGACCGAGCCGCCGGTAGGCGAAGGTCACGCCACGCACGGACACGGAGCGGTTCGGCGTGTTCTTGTACGACATCGGGGCGGGTGAACTGGGCGGTGTGCTCATGGCCGGGTCCTGAGGTGGTGTGGCGGGGGAGTGGGGTGTGCAGGGTCGTGTCACTGTGGGAGGTGACTGGCGCCTGGTACTCGTTTTCACCCTTGCGTCATCGCGACGACGACTTTGCCGGCCTTTGCCCGTCCCCTCTCGACGTATTCCATGGCCTGGAGGGTTTCTTCGAACGGGAAGACGCGGTCGACGACGGGGCGGATCTTCCCGGTGTCGATGAGTGCGGTGAGTTCGCGCAGTTGGTCGCCACTGGCCTTCATGAACAGGAACGTGAACGTCACGCCGTGGCGCTTGGCGCTGCGCCGGGTCTTGAAGCTGAGGGCGGTCATGGCCAGGCGGAGGATCGGGTTCGCGCCCAGTTCGCGGGCGAAGGCCGGGTCGGGCGGGCCCGCGACGCTGATGGCCATGCCGCCGGGCTTGAGAACGCGCAGGGACTTGGCGAGGTTCTCGCCGCCGATGCTGTCGAGGACGACGTCGTAGCCGTCGAGGGCCTCTTCGAAGTCCTGGGTGCGGTAGTCGATGACGACGTCCGCGCCGAGGTCCCTGGCCAGACCGACCTTGGCGGTGCTCACGCTGGTGGCCACGTGCGCGCCCAGCGCCTTGGCCAGCTGGACGGCGATGGAGCCGAGGCCGCCGGCGCCCGCGTGGACGAGGACCTTCTGGCCCGGCTGCACGCGGGCCCGCTCGACCAGTGCCTGCCATGCGGTCAGGGCGACCAGGGGGAGGGAGGCGGCCTCGGCCATGGTGAGGGTGGCCGGCTTGGGCGCCAGGTCGTCCTGGTGGACGGCGATGAGCTCGGCGAAGGTACCGATGCGGTCCTTGTCGGGCCGGGCGTAGACCTCGTCGCCCACCGCGAAGCGGGTGACGGACGGGCCGACGCGGACCACCGTCCCGGCGAGGTCGTTGCCCAGAACGAGCGGGAGACGGTAGGGCATGAACGCCTTGAAGTCCCCGTTGCGGATCCTGAGGTCCAGCGGGTTGACGCCCGCCGCGTGGATCTTCACCAGGACGTCGTGGGCACCTACCTGCGGGTCGGGGAGCTCGGCGGCGCGCATCCCGGCTCGGTCGCCGTACTTCTCGACCATGAAGGCCCTCATCGTCGTCTCCGTTCTGTTCCGTCCCTGAGAGGGCGGGGTCTCCGCTCGCCCGGCCGTCGACCGGTACGAGACAGTTCGGGTTGTTTCTCTGGCTGCGGCTCGGGCGTGCTGGGCACTCGGCCGCGCTCACCCTTCAGGCGACCGGCACGACCGGGGCGGTGACGCGGTCGGCGGCGCCTCCCTGGAGGCGGTCCAGTGAGGCGGCGGTTCCCTCGTGGGGTGCGCCGAGCGGCACCGCGCTGACCTCGGCCAGGCGGGTGTACTGCTCGGCGGTCAGCTGGACGTCGAGGGCACCGAGGTAGCTGTCGAGCTGGGAGAGACTGCGCGGGCCGATGATCGGGACGAGCGTGGCAACGGAGCGGGCGGCGCGCTCGCGCACCCAGGCCACCGCCACCTGGGCGGGCGTCACGCCGGTCTCCTCGGCGATCGCCAGGACGGTGTCGACGACGGCGGTCTTCTGGCCGGTGCTCTCGGTGTGGATGACCACCCCCAGGTCGCTCAGGCGCCCCTCGGGGGAGCGGCGGTATTTGCCGGTGAGCAATCCGCCGCCGAGCGGGGACCACAGGGCGGCACCCAGGCCCAGGCTCTCGGCCATGGGCAGGAGCTCACGGTCGGCGGTGCGCTCGACGAGGCTGTACTCGTGCTGGATGCCCACGATCGGGGCCCAGTTCTTCAGGTCCGCGAGGGTCACCGCGCGCGACACGCGCCAGGCGGGGAAGTTGGACAGCGCGGCGTGGTGGATCTTGCCGGCGCTCACCAGGTCGTCGAGTCCGCGCAGGAGCTCCTCCATGGGCGTGAGCTCGTCGGGGAAGTGCACCCACAGCAGGTCGATGTAGTCGGTGTTCAGGCGCTTCAGACTGGCCTCGACCGAGGCGACCATGTTCTTGCGGCTGTTGCCGGTCCTGGAGATGTCCGGCTGTGCGGCGGCGCCGAGGGCGAACTTCGTGGCCAGGACGAAATGGTCGCGGTCGGCGGAGATCAGCTTCCCGGTCAGTTCCTCCGACTCGCCGAATTGGTAGCCGTCCGCGCTGTCGAGAAAGGTGCCGCCGGCCTCGGCGAACCGGTCGAAGATCCGGCGTGCCTCGTCCGGCTCGGCGCCCGCGCCCCAGCCGGTGCCGAAGTTCGCGGTGCCGAGCGCGTACTCGGAGACGCGCAGTCCGGTCCGGTGGCCGAAGGTCGTGTATCGCATGAGATGTCCTTGAACGAAGGGAGGTGGAAGTGGTCGCGTCGGGATGGAGGGGTGAGCGTCAGTCCGCGTTCGGCTGGGGTGTCGCGGACAGGCTCTGCTTGACGTACCGGCTGGCCTCGTCGGCGAGAATCTCGGGCAGGCCCGCCTCGATGCCCTGCAGGGCCTGGGCCGCGACGTCGGCGGCGGCGACTTTCTGATCGGCGGGTACGCCGGCGGCCATGTCGGTGTCCATGTAGCCGACGTGCAGCGCCGAGACGGTGATCCCGCGCGGTGCCAGTTCCTCACGGGTCGCGTCGCTCAGCGCCCAGGCGGCGGCCTTGGACGCGGCGTAGGAGCCGAGTCCTGCCGGGTGGAACCAGGACAGGACGGACAGGACGTTGAGCACGGCGCCGCCGCCGTTGCCCTCGATCACGGGGGCGAAGGCGCGGGTCGCGGCGAGCGGGCCGAAGAAGTTGGTCTCCATCTCCCGGCGCACCTCGGTCACGTCGCCTCCCATCAGCGTCGCGCCGGTGGAGATGCCCGCGTTGTTGATCAGCAGTGTCGCGTCGGGCGCCAGGCGCGCGGCCTCTTGTATCGACGCCTCGTCCGTGACGTCCAGCCGCAGCGGGAGGACGCCCGGCACGTCGACCGTCTCGGGGCGTCGGGCCGCGCCGTACACCTTCGCGCCGCGCTCGACGAGCTGGGCGGCCAGGTGCCGCCCGAGCCCCCGGTTGGCGCCGGTGACGACCGCGACTGCGTTCTTCAGTTCCATGCTCGCTCCATGTGCCCGCGGATGCCGTCGACCCGCCTGAATTAGATTACAGGCATAATCTAAACACGGGACTATGATAGATGCCAGTCGACATCCAAATGGGAGGTGGTCATGGGCCGCGTATCGCAGGCGCAGGCGGAGGAAAATCGCAGGCGGGTGGTGGACACCGCTTCCCGGCTGTTCCGAGAGCAGGGCACGCAGGTCAGCGTCGCCGACCTGATGAAGGCGGCCGGTCTGACTCACGGCGCCTTCTACAAGCAGTTCGCCTCCAAGGAGGCGCTCGTCGACGAGGCGACCGCCCACGCCTTCGCCGAGCTCGCCCATCGCTACAGCGCCGGGCTCGAGCGGTACGACGGGCAGCGCGCCGCCGCCCAGCAGGCGCTGATCGACGCCTACCTCTCCGTCGAGCACCGCGATGACCCGGCGGACGGCTGCCCGGTCGCCGCGCTCGCCACCGACATCGCGCGGGAGGGCGGGGGGCGCGAGGCCCGTCGCGTCTACGCCGAGGGGGTGGCCGACTTCGCCGATTTCCTGGCCGGTGACGACCAGGACGGCATCGTCCGGCTCTGCACGCTGTTCGGTGCGCTGGTCCTGTCCCGGGCCACCAAGGGCTCTCCGCTCTCCGGGGAGATCCTCGCCGCAGCGCACGCAGCATTGACCGAAACCGGTTGATCAAGGGCAATAGGCAGACGGTCCGCCTCGGTGGTCGGCTCGGGAGGACTTCGATCGCGGTACTCCTCGGCCTGAAGCGGCCCTTGACCACCAGTGTGTCGTACGAGAGCGACTCGAAGGGGGTCTGGGCGGAGTGCGTGTTCGCAACCCCCACGTGAGCCCGTGACCGGGGTGGAAGAATGTGCCGAGATGACCTCCAGCGACTACACCCCGTTCGCTCACCTCACCGCCCCCAACGCCCCCCTCTACCGCCAGGTGATGCGGACCTTCCTCGCCGCCAAGGAGCGGTTCGCGGTGCATCTGCGGCCGGAGGACGTGTACGCGGCCCTGGACGCGGACGGCAGGCCCGCCGACCCCGAGGCGGTGACGCAGGCGCTGGACAAACTCGTGGAGTGGGGCAATCTGCGGGCCGATCCGGACCACGCGCGGGTGACGGCGGTCGAGGACTTCTACCGCAGACGGTTCATCTACCAGCTCACCCGGGCCGGTGAGGCGGTCGAGGCGGCGCTGGGGACGTACGACGAGGTGCTGGGGCGGCGCGGCGAACTCCAGGCGGTCGCACTGCACGACATCGTCACGCAGCTGCGGGCGCTGCTGGTGATCGCCGCGGAGGACGAGCCCGACCCGGCCAAGACATACGTCGCCCTGTCCGTGCTGACTGCGCGGTTCACCGACCTCGCCGACAACGCCCGCGCCTTCATGGGCTCGCTCCAGCGCACCATCGACCTGCACGACATCGAGGTCGAGGCGTTCCTCGCCTACAAGGACCGGCTGATCCAGTACCTGGAGCGGTTCATCCAGGACCTCATCACCCTGGGCGGGCGCATCGCCCTGCTGATCGGGGAGCTGGAGGAACAGGAACGGGTCGGTCCGCTGCTGCGGCTGGCCGCCGCCCGCGAAGCCGCCGACGCCGCTCCCGAGGACGCCGATCGGGCGGAGGCGGTGGCGTACGAGCGGTGGGCCGCGCGGTGGTCCGGGCTCGCCGAGTGGTTCGTTTCGGAAGAGGGACGGGAGTCGCAGGCCAGGCTGCTGCGCGGGCGGGCGCTCGGTTCGATCCCGCAGCTCCTGGCCGTCGTACGGCAGCTCAACGAGCGGCGGGCCGGACGCTCGGACCGCTCGGCCGACTTCCGCACCCTCGCGCGCTGGTTCGCCCAGGCCCCGGACGACGCGGCACGGCACCGGCTGTGGCGCGTGGCGTTCGGGCTGCACTCCTCCCGGCACCTCACCGTCGACGCCGACACCCTCGCCGAACGGACGGCCTCCCCGGAGCCGGCCGCCACCCCGTGGAGTGAGGCCCGACCGCTGCGGATCAGCCCCCAGCTGCGCCGCACCGGCAGCTACGAACGGCGCGGGAAGCCGCGCCGGGTCGCCGACCGGGGCGAGGCGAAGCGCCGGCTCGCCGAGATCGCCGCCCGGCAGACGGAGGAGACCAGGCGGGCCCGGGACAGTCTCGTGACGGGCGGACCGATGCGGCTCTCGCGGCTCGGCGAACTCGACCCGCTCGCCTTCCAGTTGTTCCTGCGGCTGCTCGGCGACGCGCTCGCCACCTGGCGGCCGGGCACGACCACCACCGCGGCCACCAGCGGGGACGGCTCGATGGAGATCCGGCTGACCGCCCTCGACGACGGATCGACGGCCGAAGTGCACACCCCCGACGGTGTGTTCAGCGGTCCCGACCACCTGATCGACATCGTCGACCTCACGGTGGGGCAGGGCGACCGCGCCGCCACACCGGCATCGGCACCGGTTCCCGTCCCCGTCCCCCGACGGGACGCCGCTCCCCAGCTCGCGGAGAACCGATGAGCGGCCCCCTTGCCGAGGTCCTCGACGGCCAGCGGCAGGCCGACCTCCAGAAGGCCGCACGCGCCCTGCTGAAGGAGCCGCTGCTCACCGCCGACGGACCGTACGCCGACGAGTTCCGGCTGGTGCGCCGGCATGCCGCCGAACTGCGGGAGTGGTTCGAACGCAACGTCGGCTGGACGCTGCGCACGGACGCCGACGCCGCACGGCTGCGCAAGACGCCGGGCACCCTCACCGACGCCACGCACCCGGCGCGTGAGGCCGCCCGCAGTGCCCTGCCCTTCACCCGCCGCCGCTACGTCCTGCTCTGCCTGGCCCTGGCCGCACTGGAACGGGGCGAGTCGCAGGTGGCGCTCGGACGTCTCGCCGAGCAAGTCGTCCTGGCCGCCGCCGATCCCGAACTCGTCGCCGCCGGGATCACGTTCACCCTGGAGCGGCGCGACGAGCGCCTCGACCTCGCGGCGGTCGTCCGCGTGCTGCTGCGGCTCGGGGTGCTGCGGCGGGTGGCCGGCGACGAGGACGCCTACGTCAGCGGATCGGGCGACGTGCTGTACGACGTGCGGCGGCGCGTGCTGGCCGGGATGCCCGCGTCCCGGCGGGGTCCCTCCATGGTCGAGGCCGAGGGCTTCGAGGAGCGCCTGGTGGAGATGACCGCGTGGACCGCGCTCGACAGCGACGAGCTCAGGTTCCGGGCGGTCCGCTGGAAACTGACCCGCATCCTCCTGGACGACCCGGTCCTGTACTACGACGACCTGACCGACGAAGAACTGGCCTACCTCACCCGGCAGCGCGGCTTCATCACCGCCCGCATCAACGAACTGACGGGACTCGTCCCGGAGGTCCGGGCCGAGGGCATCGCCATGGTCGACCCGATGGACGACCTCACCGACACGCGCATGCCGGAACAGGGCACCCACGGTCACATCACCCTGCTGCTGGCGGGGCACCTGGCGCGGGCGGCCGGGCCCGTCGAGCCGGCGGAGCTCGCGGCCCGCGTACGGGAACTGGCCGTGGAACACGGCGGGTTCTGGTCCAGGTCGGCGAGGGAACCGGGCGCGGAGCCCGAACTCGTCGAGCGGGCGCTGGCCAGGCTGGTGGCGCTGGGACTCGCCGAGCGCTCCGAACGGGGCGTCGTACCGCGGCCCGCCCTCGCGCGGTACGCGGTCGGTGAGCCCGTCGTCAAGGAACCCGGACGGGCCCGCCGGCCCGCCACGACCGAGCAGACCCTGCAGCCTGTGCAGCCCGTGCAGCCCGTGCAGGATGAAAGGTGAACCGCCCCGTGACCGCGCTCCCCGGCCCCCAGCCGCCCGGCCCCGCGCTTCCCGCTCCCGCGCCCGGCCGGTGGCGGCCCTTGCGCATCGGGCTCGTCGATCTCTTCCACTACGACGTCGAGGAGTTCTGGTTCCGCGACGGCCGGCTGCTGCTGCGGGGCAACAACGGCACCGGCAAGTCGAAGGTGCTCGCCCTCACCCTGCCGTTCCTCCTGGACGGCGACCTGTCGGCCCGCCGCGTCGAACCCGACGGCGACCCGGGCAAGCGCATGGAGTGGAACCTGCTCCTCGGCGGCGCGCACCCGCACCCCGAACGACTCGGCTACACCTGGATCGAGTTCGGACGACTCGACGACACCACGGGCGAGGCGCACTTCCGCACGCTGCTGTGCGGGCTCAAGGCGGTCGCCGGCCGCGGTATCGCCCGCCACTGGTTCGCGGTCACCGACCAGCGGATCGGTGCCGGCCTCGACCTGCTGGACGCGACCGGGACGGCACTGTCCCGGGACCGGCTCGCCGAGGCCGTAGGCAGCCACGGCATGGTGTACGACACCGCCAAGGCCTACCGCAGGGCGGTCGACGAAACCCTCTTCGGGCTGGGGGAGCGGCGCTACGGCGCCCTCGTCGACCTCCTGATCCAGCTGCGCCAGCCCCAGCTGTCCAAGCGCCCCAGCGAGGCCGCCCTGTCCCGGGCACTGACCGAGGCGCTGCCGCCGATGGACCAGGCGGTCGTCGCCGACGCGGCGGAGGCGTTCCGGTCGCTGGACGAGGAGAAGGAGGAACTGCGGGCGGCCCGCGAGGCCGAACAGGCGTCCTCGGCGTTCCTCGACCACTACCGCCGCTACGCCCGCCTCGCCTCCCGGCGCCGCGCCCGTCTGCCCCGCCGTGAACACGCCCGGTACGAGAACCTGCAACGGGAACTCGCCCGGGCGCAGACGGACCGGGACCGGGCCATGGCGGACCGAGAGGAGGCCGGGGAGAGGGGCGCCGCCCTCGACGAGCGGGCCGCGCGGCTGGCCGCCCAGGACGCCACGCTGCGGTCCCGGCCCGAGATGCGCGATGCCCGCGCGCTCGACCGGGCGGCGGACGACGCCTCCCGCACGGCCGCGGAGCTGAAGCGGGCCGAGGCGGACCGGCGTACGGCGGCCGAGGCGCACACCCGGGCCCTGGGCCGGCTCGCCACCGCGGACAACCGGCTCACGGCCGCCCGGGAGGCGCTGGACGGCATCCGGGACCGGGTGGCCGAGAGCGCCGCGGCCGCCCGGCTCGACATCCCCAGGACGGAGGGAGCCCCCGACGCGGTTCTGCGCCGGGAGGCGGACGAGGCGACCGCGAGCAGGCGGCGCGCCGTCGAGCACGTGGCGGAACTCGCGACGCGCGCCGAGCAGGCCGAGGAGCGACGCCGGGCCGCCCGGCTGCGTGCCGACGAGGCCGACGAGGAGGCCGTGCACGCCGAGGAACGGCTGGCCGGGGCGGAGGAGGACGTCGCACGGGCGGGGCAGGCGCTGGTCACAGCCGTACGGGAGCACCTTTCCGGGTGCGTGGAGCTGCGGGTGCCCGGGCTGCCCGGTGTCCTGGACGCCGTGCAGGACTGGGCGAGCTCTTTGGACGGTCCGCTGCCGGCCCGTACGGCGGCGAGCGAGGCGCATCGCGCCGCCGCCTCCCGCCTGGCCGACCGTGCGGCCGAACTGGCCCACCGCGAGGCGGCGACGGCGGAGCGGCTGCGGCTGGCGGCAGAGGACCTGACCACTCTCGGAACCGGTGGGGAGCGAGGCCCCGCGGCTCCCCCCACGCGCACACCCGGCGTGCGGGACCGGGGCCTCGGCGCTCCTCTGTGGCGGCTCGTCGACTTCCGCCCGCACCTCACCGAGGCCGACCGCGCGGGACTGGAAGCCGCGCTGGAGGCGTCGGGGCTTCTCGACGCCTGGGTGCGGCCGGACGGCTCCGCGGTCGTGGCGGACGGCCACGACGTGTTGCTCGACCCGGTCGGTCTGCTCGGCGGGACCGGCCTCGACCGCGCGCTGTGCCCGGCGGTCGACCCCGCGGACGCGGGGGCCGCAGCCGTGGGGGAGGAGACAGTCGCGCGTCTGCTCGCCTCGATCGGGCTGGCCGCAGTCGGCGATGACGGGCCTGGCGAGGCCTCCTGGGAAGCCGGTGGCCACGACACCTGGGTCTGTGCGGACGGTCGCTTCCGCGTCGGGGCGCTCACCGGCAGCTGGGCCAAGGACAACGCCCAGTACGTGGGGGAAGGAGCGCGGGAGCAGGCACGTCGCGTCCGGATCGCAGAACTGCGCGCCGAGATCGACGGCCTGACGGCGGAGCGGGAGCGGCTGGCCGAGGAGTCCCGCGCCGTGGCCGGGCGCCGTGCCGTGCTGGACGCCGAACTCGCCGCACTGCCCGGCGACGACGACCTGCGGCACGCCCACGCACGCGTCACCGCCGCGGCCGAAGCCGTCCGTCGCGCCCGCGCCCGGCGGGACGAAAGAGCCGCGGAACTGGCTCCGGCGGCGGAGCGCGCCGACCGTGCGACGGCCGAACTCGCCGACACCGCGGCCGACCTGAAGCTTCCCACCGACCAGACGGCACTGGGTGCCGTTCGCCAGGCGCTCGCCGACCACACCGCCCTCCTGGCGGCCCTGTGGCCCGCATTGCGCGAACGCGCGGAGGCCGAGCGCGCGGTGACCGGTGAGCGGGAGGAGACCAGCCGGGCCGACCTCCTCGTGTCCGAACTCGCCGAGCGCGCCACGGAGGCGGCTCGGGCGGCCGCGGCGGCGGACGAACACCTCACGACGCTCCGCTCCACCGTCGGAGCGGCCGTCGCCGAGCTTCAGCGGCAATTGGAGGAGACGGCCGAGGCGGCCCGGGCCTGTGAGCAGGAACAGCGGCAGGTCCGGGCGGAGTACGGTGACGCCGACCGGCGGGCCAGCCGCGCCGAGGGACGCATCGAGCGGCTCGCCGAGGACGTCACCGAGGCGACCGCCGCGCGGGAGGAAGCCGTCGCCGCGCTCCAGCGGTTCGCCGCGACGGGGCTGCTCGCCGTGGCGTTGCCCGACATCGACGTACCGGACGACGGCGGAGGGACATGGGCGGCGACCCCCGCCATCGCCCTCGCGCGGGCCGTGGAGTCCCGGCTCTCCTCCGTCGACGACACCGACGCGGCCTGGGAGCGCGTGCAGAAGCGGCTGAGCGAGGAGTTCGGCAGGCTCCAGGACGCCCTGTCACGGCACGGCCACACCGCCACCGCCCGCCCGAGCGAGGACGGCATGCGGGTCGACATCGTCTACCAGGGCCGGGAACGGGGCGTGCCCGAACTCGCCGAGGCGCTGGCCGTGGAGGTCGCGGAACTGACCCGCATCCTGTCCGCACGCGAGCGCGAGATCCTCCAGACCCATCTGATCACCGAGGTCGCCGGGACGCTCCAGGAACTGATCGGGGCGGCCGAACGACACGTGGCCGCCATGAACAGGGAGCTGGAGGAACGTCCGACCTCCACGGGCATGAAGCTGCGGCTGGTGTGGAGAGCGTCCCGCCGGGCCCCGCAGGGACTGGCCCAGGCCCGTGAACGGCTGCGTCAGTCGGCCGACGCGTGGTCGCCCGAGGACCGGGCCGCGGTCGGCGCGTTCCTCCAGGAGCAGATCGCCCACCGGCAGGCCGACGACAGCGCCGGCAGTTGGCTGGAGGACCTCACCGCTGCCCTCGACTACCGGTCCTGGCACGAGTTCGGCGTCGAACGCCACCAGCACGGCAGGTGGGTGCCGGCCACCGGCCCCGCCTCGGGCGGGGAGCGCGTACTGGCCGCCTCTGTGCCCTTGTTCGCCGCCGCGTCCTCCCACTACGCCAGCGCGGGCGGCGCGCACGCCCCGCGCCTGGTCACCCTGGACGAGGCGTTCGCCGGCGTCGACGACGACTCGCGCGCCAAGTGCCTCGGTCTGCTGCGCGCCTTCGACCTCGACGTCGTCATGACCAGCGAACGCGAATGGGCCTGCTACCCCCAGGTGCCGGGCATCGCCATCGCCCAGCTCTCCCGCGTCGACGACATCGACGCCGTACTGGTGACACGGTGGGAATGGGACGGCAGCGAACGGCGGCGCGGCACGGAGCCCGGTGCCCGGCCGGACACGCTCGGGGCGGCTGCCGGTGCCGGCGACTCCGGCGAAAGGCCCGCCGGGCCGGTGAGTCCTCTGGGCGAGCCCGGACGGACTCCCGTGGTCGACAGCGTCGGCGGACAGGCCCTGTGGACGTGACCCGTCCGGCGACCCCGCCTGACCGCGCCGGAGGCCGGGTGGCGGCCGGGCGCACGACGCCGCCGGCCGCCACCGCGGACGTGGTGCCGGCCGTGCCGCCACCGGCAGAAGCCCGGACCGACGTCGACACCGAGCGCCTCGGGCGCCTGCTCGGCGATCCCGGCCTTGCCTGGTTCGTCCACCGCGTGCGACAGCGCATGGCCCGCGGCCGGCCGCTCACCGGCTCCGTCACCTTGTCCGACCCCGATGAATCCCAACGGCGGACCGCCGATCGCCTGCTGGGACGGGCACCACGATCCAGTGGCTCCCTCAGCATCCGCCTCGTCACCGTGGATGAGATCCTGCGTCGCTCCGGTGTCAGCCCCGACGGACTGGCGGCGGCCGTCGTCGCCCTCACCGGCCCGGTCACACTTCACGCCGAGACACGGAACAGGGAGGAACGGGCCTGGGACGAGGCGTACGCCCCGCTCGGCATCCTCGACGGGGAGCTGGCCCGCTGGGCCGAGCGGATCCGCAGTGACGGTCTCGTACGGCGCCTCGCCCGCACACCGGAGGCCGCGGGCCCCCTGGTGGAGGCCGCCGTGCGCGCCTTGCGCGCGCTGCCCGCGTCACCCCCGACATCGCGGGCGACGTTCGCGGCACGGAACCTTTCGGGCGCCCACGCCCTGGACGAGGGGACGCCGCTCGCCACTCTCGTCCTGTCCGGCATCCGTTGCCTCACCGGCTTCCCCGACGGCGCAGGTGCACAGTGGCGGCGGGAGGCGTGGGCCTCCGCGGGCTTGCTCAAGGACGACCTGTCGTCGACCGTCCTCACTCTCAACCTGCGCGGGGCACCGTTCCTCGACTGGACGGCCGACGCCGGGGAGCCGGCGGTGCTGACCCTCCGCTCCCTCACCCGTAGCGCACCGGTTGCCTCCGTTCCAACGACGGGAGCGGTTCACATCTGCGAGAACCCGGCCGTGCTGTCCGCCGCCGCCGACACTCTCGGCCCGGCATGCCCGCCCATGGTGTGCCTCCAAGGGCAACCTTCGGCCGCCGCGCTCACCTTGCTGCGCGACCTGTCCGTGCGAGGAGCCCGCCTTCTCTACCACGGCGACTTCGACTGGGGCGGTGTGCGCATCGCCGCAGCACTGGCGCGAAGCGTCCCTTGGCGGCCGTGGCGCTACACGGCCGCCGATTACCGAGCAGCAGTGACCGCAGCGGCCGAAGCCCCGAACCTGACGGGCCCGCCGGCCGCAACTCCCTGGGACCCTGCCCTGGCCGTCGCTCTCGCCGAGTGCAGTGTCCGGGTCGAGGAGGAAACGGTGCTGGACGACTTGCTCACGGACCTTGGACGGGGGTCCGCTGAGGCGCATTTCGCGAGTGCGGCGGGCGCCGATCCGTTCTGATGGCTCGTCACTGAGCGGACGGGTGGACAGCCGTCGGGCAGAACGCTCAACCGTGCTGGGCCGCTACGGCGGGGTAGCCGTAACGCCAGGTGAGTTCGGGCATGTGGTCGAAGTTCGGCGGGCACAAGTCAGGGGCGGCGCCGCAGCGTGGGTGTCGGGCGAGGCGGCGCAGCAAGGGCCCCGATCGGCCCCCACTCCTGGCAGCCCACCGAAGCTCGATCCACTCCCGGGGCCTCGGTATCGGGTTGGGAGTCGGCAGGGCGCATACTCGGTGATCGTCGCGCCGGCGCCAGAGCGGTGGCTTGCGGCGATCATTCCGACTGTCAGGAAGAGGGCATGGGGGATATGAGCGAGGTGAGCCGACTCGTGATGCCGGAGACGGTGGACAGCCCCGCGCTGCGGGCGCAGCCGACCGGTGCGGCGGCGCGGTGGCTGTTGCGTCACCGGGTGCAGCCGGTGGGGCCGGCGGCCGGTGAGAGTCATGCCGAGCCGCATGCCTGGTGGAAGGTGATGTGCCTGACCGGCGTGGACTACTTCTCCAGCCTGGCCTACGTCCCGGCGATCGCTGCCCTCGCGGCGGGGGCCGTATCGCCCTTGGCGACGTTGCTGATCGTGGCGCTGACGCTGCTGGGGATGCTGCCGATGTATCGCCGGGTGGCCAGGCAGAGCCCGCACGGTGCGGGGTCGGTGGCGATGCTGGAGGACCTGCTGCCGTTCTGGTGGGGCAAGTTGTTCGTGCTGGTCCTGCTCGGCTTCGTGGCCACATCGTGGATCATCACCATCACCCTGTCCACGGCGGACGCCTCGGTGCACGTGGTGGAGAACCCCTTCTTCCCCTCGGCGCTGCACGGCCATGAGGTGGCCCTGACGGTGGCGCTGCTGCTGATCCTCGGCGGAGTGTTCCTGCTGGGCTTCAGCGAAGCGGTCAAGGTGGCCATCCCTCTGGTGGCTGCCTTCCTGGTCCTCAACGCCGTCGTCATCGGTGTCGGCGTGGCCCATGTGCTCACCGATGCCGACGCCTGGTCTGCGTGGACCGGATCCCTCACCGACCTCGGCGGCTTCGGGGATCTCGCGGGCCCGGCGCTGCTGGCGTTCCCTCTGCTGGTGCTGGGCCTGTCCGGCTTCGAAACCGGTGTGAGCATGATGCCGCTGGTGGCGGCCGACGGGGCGGACGAGGAACAGCGCCTGCAGGCCCGCATCCGCAACACCCGCAAGCTGCTCACCGCCGCGGCGCTCATCATGAGTGTCTACCTGCTGGCCGCCAGCTTCGTCACCACCGTCCTCATCCCCGAGGAAGAGTTCAAGGCCGGAGGCGCCGCCAACGGCCGTGCCCTGGCCTGGCTCGCGCACGAGCACGTCGGTGAGGCGTTCGGCACCGTCTACGACATCAGCACCATCCTCATCCTGTGGTTCGCCGGCGCCTCCGCCATGGCGGGACTCATCAACATCGTTCCCCGCTACCTGCCCGACTACGGCATGGCCCCCGAGTGGGGCCGCGCAGTACGCCCGGTCGTCCTCGTGTACACCGCCCTGTGCATCATCATCACCATCGCCTTCGACGCCGACGTCGACAAGCAGGCCGGCGCATACGCCACCGGCATCCTGGCGATGATGGTCTCCGGAGCCTTCGCCGTCACCGTCTTCGTCGCCCGCAACCACCGCCGCGCGGCCGCCGTCGGCTTCACCCTGCTCACCGCGGTCCTGCTCTACGCACTGATCGCCAACATCGTCGACAAGCCCGACGGCATCGCCATCTCCGGCTTCTTCATCGTCGGCATCGTCACCGTGTCGCTCATCTCCCGGATCTCCCGCACCACCGAACTGCGCGCCGACCGCATCGTCTTCGACGAAGCCGCCCGCCGGTTCATCACCGACACCCTGGCCCATGACGAGTCCATCAACATCATCGCCAACCGCCGCGAGGCCGGCGACGCCGCCGAGTACAGCGCCAAGGAACACGAACAGCGCGGCACCAACCCGGTACCGGGCCCGGCCGACGTGCTCTTCCTCGAGATCGACGTCGTCGACCCGTCCGACTTCAGCGACACCCTCACCGTCCGCGGCGTCGAAGTCGACGGCCACCGCATCCTGCGTGCCCAGGCCCCGGCAGCGCCCAACGCCATAGCCGCCATCCTGCTGGCCCTGCGCGACGCCACCGGAGTGCGGCCGCACTGCTACTTCGCCTGGGCCGAAGGCAGCCCTCTGGTCCACATGTTCCGCTACTTCCTCCTCGGCCGCGGCGACACCGCCCCCGTCACCCGCGAGATCATCCGCAGCAACGAACCCGACCCCGACCGCCGCCCCGGTATCCACGTCGGCGACTGAGCCCGCCGTCCGTGGCCCGGGGAGTCCGCCCACATCCTGGCTCGCGTAGTGATCGCCGACGGACGCTTCACCGACCTCTACACCTGGGGCAAGCGCTCCCGGCCTCCCACGGTGGCAGCCGAGATCCAGTATCAGCTGCTGCCCAGTCGTTGTCGTGCGAGTCCGCACAGTCACGCTGGCGTCGGGCTCGGCGGACCGCCCTTGAGATCGCTTCTCACCTCAGGGCGTCCGACCGCCAGGGCTCGACGAGCGGCTCACGGCCCGTCTGCAAGCGACTCCGCCGATCGGTCGACCTCCGGGGTGCGTCGGGTTCCGCTCCGCGGGGCGGCTGGGACGATGCGCGCATGGCATCCAGGACAGACACCGTCGAAAGCCCTGCAAGGGGGCGAACCGTTCTGCTGACACTCGCGGCCGGTCAGTTCCTGATGGCGCTCGACAGTTCGGTCATGAACGTCTCGATCGCGACGGTGGCCGAGGACGTGGGCACGACGGTGACGGGCATCCAGGGCGCCATCACGGCCTACACCCTCGTGATGGCGATGTTCATGATTCCCGGTGGCAAGGTGGGGGCGCTGATCGGCCGCAAACGCGCGTTCCTGATCGGCTGCGTCATCTACGGCTGCGGCTCCTTCACCACGGCGCTCGCACCCAACCTGACGGTGCTGCTGATCGGCTGGTCGTTCCTCGAGGGGATCGGGGCGGCGCTCATCATGCCCGCGATCGTGGCGCTCGTGGCCGGCAACTTCGCCACCGAACGCCGTCCTGCCGCCTACGGTCTCGTCGCGGCCGCGGGGGCCGTGGCGATCGCGGTCGGGCCGCTGATCGGGGGTGTCGCGACAACGTACTTCTCCTGGCGGTGGGTGTTCGCCGGTGAGGTCCTGGTCGTGCTCGGCATCCTGGTGCTCGCCCGCCGCATCGGCGACGCGCCGGTCGGCGAAGGCGCTCGCATCGATGTCGTCGGTGCCGTGCTGTCCGCACTCGGGCTCGGGGCCTTCGTCTACGGGGTGCTCCGCTCCGACGAGTGGGGCTGGTTCCAGCCGAAGCCCGACGCGCCCTCATGGCTCGGGGTCTCGCTGGTCGTGTGGCTGATGCTGGCCGGTCTTCTGCTGATCTGGCTCTTCCTCCGCTGGGAGGCGCGCACGGTGAAGCGGCGCGGGGAGCCGCTCGTCGATCCGGCCCTGCTGCAGAACAAGCAGCTCACCGGCGGGCTCACGATGTTCTTCTTCCAGTACCTCGTCCAGATGGGCGTCTTCTTCGTCGTACCGCTCTATCTGTCGGTCGCCCTGGGCCTGTCCGCGCTCAAGACGGGCGCTCGCCTCCTGCCGCTCTCCGTGACGCTGCTGGCGGCCGCCGTCCTGATCCCCCGCTTCCTCCCGGACGTCTCGCCCCGGCGGGTGGTGCGTCTTGGGGTTCTCGCGTTGCTCGCGGGGGCGGTGGTCCTGATGGCCGCGCTCGACGTGGACGCGGGTGCGGAGATCGTCACGATCCCCCTGCTGCTGATCGGGCTGGGCATGGGGGCGCTGGCGTCGCAGCTCGGGTCGGTCACCGTGTCCGCGGTGCCGGAATCAAAGAGCGCGGAAGTCGGGGGCGTCCAGAACTCCGTCACCAACCTGGGCGCGTCGATCGGCACGGCGCTCGCCGGGTCGATCCTGATCGCCGCGATGACGACGTCCTTCCTCACCAGCGTGGAGCAGAATCCGGATATCCCGGCCGCGGTCAAGAGCCAGGCGACCGTCGAACTCGAAAGCGGCGTACCGTTCCTGTCGGACGCCGAACTCGAGACCGCGCTCGACGAAGCGGGCACGAGCGAGAAGGTGACTCAAGCGGCACTCGACGCGAACGAAGACGCCAGGATCGACGGTCTGCGCGCCGCGGTGGCCATCCTCGCCTTCGCCGCGCTCGTCGCGATGTTCTTCACCTCACGGATCCCGAAGGTCCAGCCAGGGTCGACGGAATCGTAGCCTTGGCCTGCACGGCCTCCGATCCCGACCAAACGGCACGTCCGCAA
Source organism: Streptomyces sp. NPDC088254 (assembly GCF_044740925.1). Classification (NCBI taxonomy): domain Bacteria; kingdom Bacillati; phylum Actinomycetota; class Actinomycetes; order Kitasatosporales; family Streptomycetaceae; genus Streptomyces; species Streptomyces sp. NPDC088254. The sequence goes on from NZ_JBIURQ010000007.1 coordinate 206,585, forward strand.
CGCGGGACCGGGGCGTCGCGCGCGGCCAACCCCGCCGGACCGGCGGCAGGTTGGGCGTCAGGATGCCGGTCGACGGAGAGTGCCGGCACCCTACACGAGTTGCGGGGCGAAAGGGATCAGGTTGTCCCCTCCGGGTTGTACGACGCCGTAGCCGCTCTCGGGGACCTCGTTCCAGACGCCGGGCAGATCGCCCGGTGGCTCGGACACAATGAGGCGGGTCTCGTCGGAAACCTCCTGCAGGAATTCCAACGTCGGGGTGGAGTTCGCGTAGCGCCTCCACCCGGGTGCTGCAGTACAGCGAGCGGGAGGCTCCCTGAGTGGAGTAGCGGAAGGCCCACACCTGCCGGCCGTCGGTCACGGCGACCGTCATCTGCAGAGGGAACTCCACCCCGTGCTCATGACCGGTCCGTTCCACCATGCCGACCATGCGGGCGACGGCGCCCGGCGGGTCCTGCTCCAGACCGAAGGCGAGGGCCAGGTAGAACATCATCTCGGAGTCCGTCGATCCCTCGATGTCGAGGAAGAGTTCCGGATCGACCGCCAGGGCGAGATCACGCCCCACCTGGTGGAAGTCGGTGATCCCACCGCTGTGCATCCACATCCAGCGGCCGTGACGGAACGGGTGGCAGTTGGACTGCTGCACCGGGGTACCGGTCGAGGCCCGGATGTGGGCGAAGAACAGAGGCGACGAACATACGAGGTGGTGAAGAGCAGCACGAACACACGAGGATCGACCGCGCCACCGCCGACAGGGTCGCGCGGTGGCCGGGGCGTGGGAGGTCATCCGTCATGTCCCGCCGTCCTCCTCATCGATGTCAGGGCAAGCCGTCGCACCCCGTGCCAGTCCATCGCGGGTCTGGCGCGGGGCACGCCGGGGCGGTCGCGGGGGACCCGCACACGCAGGACGCGCGGCAGGGTGCGGCACCGGACGGGGGTCGGCAGGGTGAGGGCCTCGCCGTCCACGCCGACCGGGATCGTGTCGGTGTCGGCGTCGACGACGACCTCGCGGGCGGTCAGTTGCGCGAGTCCGGGTGCCCGGTGGCCGCGGAGCATCCCCGCCGCCTGCGTCGCGTTGTCGACCTTGACGCCGAGTACGCCGAGGACGCCCGAGTCCAGCCGTTCCCGACGGCCCAGCCCCGCCGGGTCGTCCGTCCGGTACGGGTTGTTGCTGACCAGGACGGCCTGCGGCTGCTCGATGGTCGTGCTTTCGGCGTGCACGGCGAGCCGTGGTCCTCGGTGGTGGGTGAGCAGGTCGGGCAGCATCTGCAGGGTGGTTCGGGTCTTGTCGTCGCGGTAGGCGGGGCTCTGCACCACGGCCGCGTAGGCGCCGAACGACGCGTTGTTGACGAACACACGGTCGTTGACGACGCCCAGGTCGATGCGGAGTTCGACGCCGTCGGTGAGGGCGTCGAGACATGTCGACGGGTCGTCCCTGTCCAGTCCGAGGTCCAGGGCGAAGTGGTTGCGGGTGCCGGCGGAGATGACCACGAACGGCAGGTCGCGCTCCGCGGCCACGGCCGCGACGAGGGCCTGGGTGCCGTCGCCTCCCGCGACGCCGAGCAGGTCGGCGCCCGCGTCGGCGGCCCGGCGGGCGAGCGCGGCCACGTCCTGCGGGTGCGTCACGTCCAGGACGCAGACCTCGGCGCCCAATGCCTCGGCCTTCTCCCGCAGCCGGAATCTGCCGACCTTGCCGCCGCCCGAACGCGGGTTCATGATCAGGTAGGGGTGCCGCGGCGGTGCCAGTGTGCGGTGCGGGGTCCCTACCGGGGTGGTCTCAGCGCCTGCCAGCGCGGCCCGACCGCAGAAGACGGCCAGTATCCACAGCGCGAGCGAGACGAGCACCACCCACAGCAGCCCGGACGCCACGTAGAGCACGATGACGGCGGCGGGGGCGGCGAAGGCCAGCACCGCGGCCAGCACCCGGACCAGGCCGGTGTGGACGAGCGCCCACCACACGCCCGCCGCCGTCACCGCCAGCCCGGCGGCCCCCACGAGGACGAGCAGCAGACTGTGGAGCCCGGCGAACAGCAGCAGCACGGTGATCGCGCCGATGCCCGCGGCCACAGCCACGCGTGCGGCCCATCGTGGAGCAAGCGTGGACCGGCTACCGGGCATGTCGACCTCCCACAGATGGGATGCGCTCGGTCCATGCCACCGTGCCTGCACCCGGACCGACATCACCCGCTTCGGGGGATTCCCCGGACGGAGCCCTCCGGCACGAGGCGAGCCGTCCTGAACCGGGCCGAACGGTCCTCGCGCGAACCGGTGGCCGGGAGGGGCCGTTCAGGAGGCGGCTCGCCCGGGATCAGAGGTCGTTCGCCCGCGGCAGGACGTCCCGTCATCGCGGCCCGCGGCCAGAGGACGAGCACCTCGGGGAACCCTGGCCGCCCCGCCCCGCAGCCTCCGAGTCACCGCAGCACCGACTGCCGGTGACAGGAGAGTGGCGATCACCCCCTCCGGGTGAGGCTGTATGCGGCAGACCCGCCTTTCATGGGAGGTGCAGCACACCAACGTCCAGGAAGGGAACGTGAACCACGGCTCAGAAAGAGACGGGCGCCGAAGGCGTCGCCGCCCTCGCCGAGGCGGACGCCCCCGTCTTCGAGACGCTCGTCCAGATGACCCTCGACACGTTCGAACGTTCCGGGCTGGACCAGGAGACGTACCTGCTGGCACGCATCGCGGCCCTGGTGGCCATGGACGCCTCCGCACCCTCCTATCTCCTCAACATCGGCACGGCCGCGGAAGTCGGCGTGCCGCTGGAGAAGGTCCAGGGAAGCCTCGTGGCGATCGCCCCCGTGGTGGGGAGCGCCCGGGTGGTGTCCGCGGCCCGCGCCATCGGCGGAGCCTTCGGGATCGACATCAGCACCGAGGACGAACGGCGGCAGGGCGACCGGGGCCGCCCGTGCGTTCCGCCCGCTCGACGGGGCGCACGGGTAGGCCCGCCGGGTCCCGCCGGGGCCCTGGCGGGCGACACCCAGAGGAGAAGCAATGAGCAGCAGCGTGAACCTGGCCTACGACTTTCCCGTTCTGGGGGCCTTCTGGGCGATCATGTGGTTCTTCCTGTGGATCATATGGCTCGTCCTGCTCTTCCGCGTCATCGTCGACATCTTCCGTGACGACGACCTGAGCGGATGGGCCAAGACCGGATGGCTCGTCTTCACCCTTGTCCTCCCCTTCCTGGGCGTCTTCGTCTACGTCGTCGCCCGGGGCAAGGACATGGGCAAGCGCGAACAGCGCCACGCCCAGGCCAAGGAGGAACAGGCGCAGCGGTACATCCGCGAGACTGCGGGCGGCGCGGGCACCAGCGAGGCGGACGAACTCGCCAAGCTCTCCGAGATCCGCGCCAGGGGCGACATCACCGACGACGAGTACCGCCGGGCCAAGGAGAAGGTCCTGCACTGACCCGCACGTGCCCGTCCGGGCGCAGCACACCGTGGGTGCCGCCCCCGGGCCGGTCAGCGGCCGGGGGGCGGACATCACGCGGTGGGGCGCCTGACGGCCTCGTGAAGCCCGGCACCACGCCGGCCGCCCCGCAGTGGAGGATCTGCAAGGATCGAGACGGCGAGCAGGGCCGTCTTCACGGGCCCGTGTCCTTGTCGGTTGTGGGGATCACTTGTGGGCGGAGTCGAGGCGCCAGACGACGGCCTTGTCCAGCTTCACCGAGCCGTTCTCGGCGAAGACCTGCACGCCCTGGCTGGCGGGGTCGGGGAAGATCTGATCGGTGATCACGGCCTCGCCACTGCCGCCGAAGACCTCGACGGACGACCAGTCGACGAGGATCCGAAGATGCACCTTGCCGCCCTTCGCCCTCAGCGGTGCGGTCTGGACGCCGGGGAAGGTGCTGTCGAAGTCGACTGCGCCGGAGTGGCTGCGGTCGACGTACAGCTCCTGTGTCGTGGTGTCGTAGCCGATGACGGTCTCCTCGCCGTTCGCACCCGTGCGCACCTTCAGGCCGAAGCGCTCGGCGTCCCTGAGGGAGAAGGTCGCCTCGATGTCGAGGGCCTTGCCCTTGGCCGCTGAGCCGATCAGGGTCTTGGAGGTGTCCTTGACGGTGGTGCCAGCCGCGGACGCAGGGTGTCCCTGCCGCAGGGACGTCACGCTGTTCACCGGCTGGCTGGTCAGCCGGATGCGGCCGTCGACGGTGCGCAGGGCCATCTCCCGGGGGATGCTCTGGGCGCCGCGCCAGGGTGAGGTGGGGATGGCGCCGCTGTAGTCCCAGTTGTTCATCCAGCCGATCATGTACCGCTTGCCGCCCGGCGCGTTCTCCCAGGAGACGGCCGCGTAATAGTCCTTGCCGTGGTCGGCCCAGCCGGCGCGCTGGACGACGGACTTCGCGGGAGCGTCGGCTTCGGTGAACCGGTCGGCGAGGATGTGGCCCCAGCCGGCGGTGTTCATGTCGACGATCTGGATCTGCGCCTCCTTGCCGGCGTAGGGGCGCATGTCGAAGGAGGCCCAGTCCAGGATCTCGCTGTCGGCGCCGGTGGCGCTGCGGACGACCTTGCCGTCGACGATCAGGTTGACGGACGTCTCCTGGGAGACGGGCTGGGCCTGGGCGTCCGAGAGCATGATGTGGTCGACGTTGATGTGGCCCCAGCCGGTGGTGTTCATGTCGACGATCTTGATCTGGGCCTTCTTGCCGGCGAGGTCCTTGACGTCCCAGGAGGCCCAGTCGAGTGCCTCGCCGTCCTGCCCGGTGGTGCTGCGGACCACCTGGCCGTCGACGAGGAGTTCGACGGCGGTCGGGTTCTCGGAGCCGACGGGGTGGTTGCCGCCGCCGACCAGGAAGTTGACGTAGTTCTTGTCGATGGTGAACTCGGGTGAGGTGAGGGTGCCGGTGGTGGAGTCGCCGTTCCGGTAGCTGTTGACCAGGCCGCTTCCCAGGAAGCCGGAGACTTCCTGCTGGTTGGGAAGGGTGCCGGTGGCCGGTGCGGCGCCGAAGGCGTCCCCGGTGGCCGTCCAACCACCGTAGGCGCCGCCCTCGAAGTCGGCGAGGATCGTACCCGCGGGTGGCGGGCCCTGCTCCATGACGGTTCCGTCCACGTGCGGGTGCCGACCACCGCCGACCTTGAAGTTCAGGTACTTGCTGTCGACGGTGAAGGAGGGCGAGGCGAGGACGCCGGTGGTGCCGTCACCCGAGTGGAAGCTGTTGGCGAGGCCCTTGCCGTCGTAGCCGGAGACGGCCCCCTGTCCGTCCACCGCCCCGGCTGCCGGAGCCGTGCCGAAGGCGGTGCCCGTGGTCGTCCACGATCCGAAGTCCGTGCTCTCGAAGTCCTGCACCACCGTGCCGGTGGGCGGGGTGTAGGTGCCCTTGTCCTCGGCGGTGAACCTCTTGCCGTCGTAGTCGCCGACGAAGTACTGGGTGGCCGAACCGCCCGCTATGCCACCGGGGTTGATGTTGACGACCAGGACCCACTTGGTCTTCTTCGGGTCCCCGTCGACCGCGAGGGGGAACAGGTCGGGGCACTCCCACACGCCGCCCGTCGCGCCGGCCGGCCCGAACTCGCTCTGCAACTTCCAGTCCTTGAGGTTCTTCGACGAGTAGAACTGCACCTTGTGCTCGGCGGACAGCGACACCGTCATGAGCCAGCTCTTCGTCGGCTCGTACCACTGGACCTTGGGGTCGCGGAAGTCCTTGGAACCGATGTCGATGACGGTATTGCCCTGGTACTTGGTCCAGGTACGGCCGCGGTCGGTGCTGTAGCCGATCGACTGTGCCTGGATGCCTGTGCTCTTGTTGTGACTGGTGTAGATCGCGACCATGGGCGGGTTCTTCTTCGTGCCGAACCCGGTGGTGTTGTCCCAATCGACAACCGCGCTGCCGGAGAACACCATCTCGTTGTCGTCGTACGACAGGGCGAGCGGCAGTTGCTTCCAGTGCACAAGGTCCGCGCTCACCGCGTGGCCCCAGGACATGTCGCCCCAGGAGTTGCCGTTGGGGTTGTACTGGTAGAAGAGGTGATACTCGCCCTCGTAGTACACGAGGCCGTTGGGGTCGTTCATCCAGTTCCTCTCCGCGGTGAAGTGGAACTGGGGCCGGTAGGTCTCGGAGTACGGCGGGGTGTCGGCGACGAGGTCCCGAGGGGTGAGCGGAGCGGCGGACAGGGTGCAGACGATCGCCACCGCCGCCATCATCCGCACGCGGGCTTCCCGGGATACACGTGCAGCGCTCATGTTGTCTCCTGTGCTGCGGCTCCACTGGGCCGAGCCTGGAACTCGGCGCGGACCGACCGGAAGTGACGCCCTGATCGGCGTCGACGTCCACGTAGCCGACCAGGAGTGTCATCGTTGACTTGTGTCAGCGATGACATCGCCCGATGATGCGCGGGATCCCGTCAGCGCGTCAACGGTTCAGGCGGAATCGGCCGACGCGGACCGCCCGCCTGTCGGGCACCACCGGCGGTCGTCAACTGCGCCAACCGGTGCTGCCATGGCGGGTTGGGGCCGGCCTGGTCCGCCGGTAGTCCGCAGGCAGGACCGACGCTGAAGGGCGACAAGACCGAGTTCACCGAGCAGTTGGACTACGGCTTCATACCGTGACCAACCCGGAGTCGAGCAACCCGCGTGGCGGGCCACGTCCATCGTGGCCCGCCACGGCCGTTCGAACCGGTCGCTGAAGAGCAGTTGCACATGATCTCCACCGTCGCGCCGCCGTTGAGCGGCGTCGCCCGACATCACTCCTTCTCGACCAACTTCTTCAACGGGATCAACCGCACCATCAAGGAACCGGCCGGCCGGACCTGGGGCTGAGTTCAGTGTGACTCTCACCCGCTGAGGCTTCCCCAGCGAAGTGATCTCCGAGTGCCGCGAGGCCGGGCAGGCGTGAAGCCCTGGTGGGACTGGACTGCACATCTCCTGTCCGCTCGATCCAGAGGCTTCACGTCGGTCAGCGTCGGTGGTCCGTCGGGCCGTTGACGCGTTCGTCCGACAAATTCGTTGTCCGGCGGCCGGAGTGTCGTGATACACAACCCGACGTGTCAAACATCTTGGAGTTTCCCGAGGTCCTGCGGCTGATCGAGGACCGCTCGGACGCGTTCCGGGCCGCGATCGCCTCCGCCCCCGACCTCGACGTCCAGGTCCCGACCTGCCCGGGCTGGACGCTGCGCGAACTGGCGCAGCACCTCGGGGACGGCCGCCGTCGCCAGGCCGCCATCGTCGCGGCGGGCCCGGGCGCTCAGCCCCCGGCGAGGACGGACCCGAAGGGCGCCCCGACCGCGCCCCGCGACCGCGAAGCCCTGGACGCCTGGCTCGCCGAGTCGACCGAGCTCATGCTCGACGCGCTGCGCGAGGCCGGTCCGGACCGCGGCTGCTGGACCTGGTGGGGCCGCTCGCAGGCACCGGAGACCAGCGGAGCCGTGGCCCGGCACCAGATCCAGGAGATCGCCGTCCACACCTACGACGTCCAGCTCACCCAGGGCGCCGCACAGCCGCTGCCGACGGACGTCGCGGTCGAGGGCGTCGACGAGTTCCTGACGACGGTCTCGGCGACGACCGTGCCCTGGCCTTTCAAGCCGGCGACCATCGACCTGCACACGACCGAGGGCCGCTCCTGGCGCCTGACGCTCGACGCCGACGGCGTCCGCTGCGACGACCTCGCCGCCGACGCGGAGCCGGGCGACATGGCGCTGCGAGGCGCGGCGAGCGACATGGTCCTCTACTTCTACGAGCGCGGCCCGCTGGACCGCCTGGAGACCACCGGCGACACCGAGCCGATGGACCAGCTCGCGGAGTGGGACCCGAACGCGTGAAGCGCGCACTCGTGACGCCTCTGCCGGTGGTGCGCGTGCTCCTGCGGGCGGGCGTCGGCGCCGACGAGGTTCGCCGGAACGGGCGAACAGGTGCCTGCCCCTGACCCGGTCGGCCCTCGTTCGTGTCACCGTGTGCGGCGGATGCGGATGGGGCCGTGGGCCTCTGTTTCCGTGACGGGGCGGCCGGACTGGGTGATCTCGGCCTTGCCGGCCGCCACCAGGCGCCAGGCCGCTCGGCGGGTCGGTTCCATCAGGGCTCGCCAGCCTTCGTCGTCGCCTTCGTAGGCCTCGCGCGCGGCGTCGGACGGACAGATCGAAGCAGTGGCCGCACGTCGCTCCAGCAGGTCCATGATGACCTGCTCCAGCTGCCTGGCGAGCTGCCGATCCGTTTCCAGCACGCCATCCAGTGTGGCCCACGCTCCCGCCGGTCCGCCGGTTCGGACGGCCCCGGGGCGTCAGTCCCAGCAGCCGGTCTCCGCGCCGTCCGTCTCGGAGCCGACCTCTATCTCGAACCCGGAGCCCGAGTCGAACTCCGGCCCGGCGTCATAGCCGTACTCGACCTTCAGCTGGCCGGCCGTGGTGAACCGCAGGGTCAGCATGAGGGCGTCGCCGTCGCCGCCCTTGGTGAAGCACTGTCCCGCCACCGTTTCGGGGGCGCCCAGGTCCGGAGGGGCGGACGACAGGTGCCAGCCGTCCGCCTCGGCGGTGGTGCGGTAGAAGTCGACGACCTTCTGCCGGGGGCCGGGGAACGCGTAGACGCGCGCGGCGTACAGCCAGGCGTCGCCGCTGTCGTCGACGCAGCGTGCGTCGACCTGGTCGAGCCCCTTCGGGACTGTCGCGCCCTCGGGGGTGAAGCCGAGGACGGGCTGGGAGCGCAGGTCCCGCAACCGTGACGCGGTGTCCTCGCAGGTGTTGAACGGGGAGAAGGTGGAGCAACCGGTCAGGCCCACGGTGATCAGGGCGGTGGCCAGGAGCAGGGTGAGCGTCCGGGGCGGCATGGGTCCGGTCTCCCTGGGGTCGTGGGCGGGCGGGCTGCACGGTCCGGTGGGGGAGGACGACGAACGGGCGAGGGCGTCGGCTCTACGTGAACGCGGTCTCCCGCACCCCTGTCCCGGGGCGGACGAGCGAGCGTAGCTTCTCGCGTGTCTCCCGGTCCGTCGAGTAGATGATCGTGCCGACCATGCCCCCGTGTCAGCTGGTCTTGGGGCCGGAGGTCCGGCAGGTGTACGGTCCGGGCCGCTGTTTCCGGCCATCACTTCACAGAACGCACACGAACCACCACTCGAACTTTAATCTTCAAGCGCTACGCTCGTCCCGGTCGAGTGCCGGGGGAAACCCACGCCTCCCGGCACTCGCATCCTCCCCCACGAGGCACAGGAGAGTCATGTGCGCGACGGCGACGTAGTGGTGATCGGTGGCGGTTACGCGGGCGTTCGGCTGGCGAAGCGGCTGGACGCGACGGCGCGGGTCACCCTGGTGGACCGCAAGGAGATCTTCTTCCACCGCATCGCCTCCCTGCGCGCCGGCGTGCGCCCCGAGTGGACGGTGACCCCCTTCATCCCGTACGACCGGCTGCTGCGCAACGGCCGTGTGGTGCTCGGCAAGGCGGTCCGTGTCGACACCGTCGAACGGCAGGTGGTGCTGGCCACCGGCGAGCGGCTCCCTTACGACGTGGTGGTGATCGCCACCGGGGCCGACTACCCGGAGCCGGCCCGCTTCCTCGGCACCACCACGGAGGAGGCGGTCAAGGCGTTCGCCGCGCACCAGCAGAGCATCGCCGCCGCCGAGCACGTCCTCGTCGTCGGCGGTGGGCCCTCCGGCGTCGAGCTCAGCGCGGAGATCCGTCTCGCCCGGCCCGACGTGCGTGTCACGCTGGCCCACTCCGGGCCGGCGCTGCTCGGCAACACCGGGTGCGAGAAGGCCTCGCGCAAGACGCAGGCCTGGCTGGAGGACCACGGAGTGGAGGTGCGGCTCGACTCCTTCATGTCCCCGGGTCACGAATTCGGCACCTACCGGGACGCCCGCGGCGGTGTGATCGAGGCCGACCTGTCGTTCTGGGCCACCGGCACCACCCCCAACACCCTGTGGCTTCGGCTGGCCGGACACGGTGACTGGCTCAACCCCTCCGGGCACATCAAGGTCGACCGGGCGTTGCGGGTCGAGGGGCGGCTCGACGTGTTCGCCGTCGGCGACGTCAACGACGCGACCGAGCTCAAGATCACCCCGGCCGCGCTCGCCCAGGCCGACCTCGCCGCCTGGAACATCCGCACCTACCTGAACAGCGCCGGCCGCCATCGCAGGGAGCCCCGCCTCTACCGGCCCGTCCACCGCACCCCGGTGATCGTGCCGTTCGGGCCGGCCGACGGGCTGACGATGCTGCCGGTGCCGGGCGGCGAGACCGCGGTCCTCGGCGGCCGTACGTCCGTCCTGGCCAAGGCGAGGACCCTCATGACCCCGTACATGCGACGTCAGCTCGGCTACACCGCGTCCTGAAACCCCGCCGGCCGACGCCAGGAGCGCCCCCGCGTACGGGACTCACAACCCGCCTGAACAGGGCCGCGCGGTCGCGGTCCGTGTCGCTGTTGGGCCGGACGGGTGACTTGGCGTAAGAATTGGCTGGTGCAGGCAATGAGTGCGAGTCAGTTCTGGGGGTCCCGGTGAACCGGTACGACGTCACCGATGAACAGTGGGAGGGGCTCGCTCAGGTCGTTCCGTTGCGCGGCCGGGACGCCTGGCCGTCGGCGGTGAACCACCGCTCGCTGCCGGAGGCGGCGACGGAGACCCGGCGGCGGTTCGTCGTGCTGCGGGTCAACGTCTTCGCGGACGCCCGGGACGTCGCCGAGACGCTGATGGCGGGCATCCCGGTGCTGCTCGACCTGACCGGCGCGGAGACGGAGGTCGCCAAGCGCGTCCTGGACTTCTCCACCGGCGTCGTCTTCGGCCTGGCCAGCGGGATGCACCGGGTCGACCGGAACGTGTTCCTGCTGACCCCGGCGGGCACGGAGGTGAGCGGGCTCATGGGCGAGGCCGGGGTTCCGGGCGTGTGAGCGGGCCGCCCTGCGGCCCCCGGGGGCGACCGGGAGGGCGGGCAGGGGTCTGCCTGTGCCTCGTTGTCACGGTGGTACACCTGGAGCCGTGACTGAACACCTCGACGTGGCGACGCTGCAGCGCAGGCTGGCCGAGTTCGCGGCCGCGCGGAACTGGCAGCCGTACCACACCCCCAAGAACCTCGTCTCCGCGCTGAGCGTCGAGGCGTCCGAACTGGTCGAGATCTTCCAGTGGTTGACCCCGGAGGAGTCGGCCCGCGTGATGGAGGAGCCGGACACCGCGCACCGGGTGACCGACGAGGTCGCCGATGTGCTCGCGTACCTGCTGCAACTGTGCGAGGTGCTCGGCATCGACCCGCTGGCGGCGCTCGACGCGAAGATCGACCGCAACGAGCGGCGGTTTCCTGCGCCGTGAGCCGGTGGCGGGTCGACGCGTTCCGAACGACTGCCGGTTGGCCGTGTCGTCGGGCGACGCAGCACCCCGATGTCACTCTCCGGAGTTGTTCGACGAGTCGAAACCGATTTGTTGTCCGCAGATTTCCGCCTTCCTCTGGCTTTTCGCCCCACACGCCTTCACTCTGGGTAGTGGACGACAGAGTTCGGGCGGACGTGCGAGAGGCGCGTCCGGACAGACGGGGGCGGCCCATGGACGCGGTGCGGCTCATCCTGATGAGCAGACGTGCTCTCTCAGGCGGCGACGACGGGTCTCGGACACTCGAGGAGGTATGGCAGGCGCAGGCGCTGGCCCAGGCGATCGGCAGTCGGCTCGCGGTCTCGGGCCCGCCCGAACTGCGTGGCGAGGCACTGGGGTTGACAGAGCTGGCGGGCCGGGGCTGCGGGGTGCTGGACGCCCCGGACCTCGATCCCGGTGACCTGCGGGCCGCCCAGCTCACGGAACTGGACGACGCCCGCGAGGCGTTGCTCTGCCTGGGCGTGCTGCTGACCGACGTCGGCATCGCTCTCGTCGGTCTGGCCAGCGCGGCGGCCGACGAGGGCACGTACTGGCAGTGCATGGAGGCCATCGACGCGGCGGACGAGTCCCGGGACCGGGTCCGGGAGATGCTGCGCAAGCTGGCGGCGCGGGAAGGCGCGCTGCGGGAGCGGTGAGGGCGCGGGGGCGGGGCCCGGAGGAGTCGGGGGCGAGGGGGGAGAGCGAAACGGCGGTTGCGGCTCCAAGGGGCGGCGGGTTGGGGGCCCGGAGGGGGGCGGCGGGGCCGTGGCCCGGAGGGGCGGCCGTCACGGGGTTCGGTGGCGGGGCCGGGGCCCGGTGGAGTGGCGGTCACGGGGTTCGGAGGGGTGGCTGGGCTGGGGCCCGGTGGAGCGGCGGTCACGGGGTTCGGAGGGGTGGCTGGGCTGGGGCCCGGTGGAGCGGCGGCAGCGGGTCCAGGCGTCGGCGGGGCGAGGCCCGGAGGGGCGGTGGGTGCGGGGCCTCCGGCCCGGCCCGCTCGCCTCGCCGCCCCGCACTCCGCTGCCCGTGGGCCCGCCGGGGTCGCCGAGCGTGGTGGGGCCGACGGGTCGCCCGGTGGCTCCGGAGGCGTCGGGTGCAGGATGGAGACCATGGATCTGCGTATCTTCACCGAGCCCCAGCAGGGCGCTACCTACGACACCCTCCTCGCCGCGGCGAAGGCCACCGAGGATCTCGGCTTCGACGCCTTCTTCCGCAGCGACCACTATCTGAAAATGGGCGACGTGGACGGCCTCCCCGGCCCCACCGACGCCTGGATCACCCTCGCCGGCCTAGCCCGGGAGACCAGCCGCATCCGCCTCGGCACGCTGATGACCGCCGCCACCTTCCGCCTCCCCGGCGTCCTCGCCATCCAGGTCGCGCAGGTGGACCAGATGTCCGGCGGCCGGGTCGAACTGGGCCTGGGCGCCGGTTGGTTCGAGGAGGAGCACGTGGCGTACGGCATCCCGTTCCCCAAGGAGAAGTTCGCCCGCCTGGAGGAGCAGCTGGCGATCCTCACCGGCCTGTGGGGCACGGAGGCCGGCCGGACCTTCGACTTCCAGGGTGAGTACTACCAGCTCAAGGACTCGCCGGCGCTGCCCAAGCCCGCCCAGTCGAAGATCCCCGTGCTGGTCGGCGGCCACGGCGCGAGCCGTACGCCTCGGCTGGCCGCCCAGTACGCCGACGAGTTCAACATGCCGTTCGGCTCGGTCGAGGACACCGAGCGGCAGTTCGGCCGCGTCCGGGCCGCCGCCGAGGCCGCGGGCCGCCCGGCGGACGCGATCACCTACTCCAACGTCCTCGTGGCCTGCGTCGGCAAGGACGACGCGGAGGTCGCCCGCCGCGCCGCCGCGATCGGTCGCGAGGTGGACGAGCTGAAGGCCAACGGTCTGGCCGGCAGCCCGGCCGAGGTCGTCGACAATATCGGCCGCTACATGGAAGTCGGCTCGCGGCGGATGTACCTCCAGATCCTCGACGTGCACGATCTGGACCACCTGGAGCTGATCTCCGCCGAGGTGCAGGCGCAGCTGCCGTAACGCCTCCGGCGCACCGCCGCCGCGCTCGCCGCCCGCAGGCCCCGCGTTCGGGGTGCCGAACCTCCCGTCCGGAACCCCTCCGTCCGGAACACGGGATCCCCTTCCGTCCGGGACCCCTCCTTCCGGCACCCCGAACGCCGCGCACCCCCACCCCACCCCCGTCTGTGACACTCCTGTGACCGGAACTGTGGCCTCCACCACAGTCGCCGAGGCACCGCCCTGATGAGGTGGCCGGATGCGCAGACCCGCCCCCCTCCTCGTTCCGGTCCTCGCCGTCGTCCTGTTGCTCTCGGCGTGTGGATCGGAACGCGCCGACGACCGGAACAGCGGCTCCCGCGCGGCCTCACAGCCGTCCCTGACCCAGGTCACCGAGCCCGCCGTCGACGGTGTGCGGATCGTCGCGCTGGCGCTCCCGTCGCACTCCTCCTCTCCCGCCGAATCCGCCTCGCCAACCCCTTCGCCCTCCGACCCGAGCGACTTCCGGGTCACACCCGACCGGCTCGACCGCCCCACAGACTCCCGCGCCTCACGCGGGTACGCCGTCTACACGGTCGCCAACGAGGGCCCCGAGGCGCTCACGTACACGATCGCCTTCGCCTTCATGACCAGCACGGGCGAGGTGATGGAGACCAGGCGGGAGACCGTGAGCGCGGTCGCCCCCGGCAAGACCGTGCGCTCGCAGGTGGAGCTGGGCGCCCTCGCGCCCGGCGCGTCCCGCGTGACCCGGGTGAAGGTCGCCGGCGTCACCAAGGTCCCCGCGGCCGAGGCGCCCGGCGGGACCGGCGACTGCCCCGCCTCCGGGACCCGCCTGTGGGCCGACGAGGGCGACGCCGCCATGGGCCTGCGTGTCGTCGGACTGCATGTGGAGTACTGCGGGAAGGGCGAGTACACCGTCGACGGCTACCCGCTGCTGGAGCTGCTGGACGACGACCGCGAACCGGTGGACGGCGTGAAGATCCTCAAGGGCAGCAAGGAGATCACCACCGGCCTCGGCGACGAGACGCCCCGGCCGGTCACCCTCAAGTCCGGCGAGACAGCGGTCGCGCGCCTGGTGTGGCGCAACACCACCGGGTTCGGCACCCCCGTGAACGTCCCCTACGTCCGGGTCCGCGCCAAGGACGGCGCCGCAGCCGTGACGGTGACGCCCCGCCTCGACCTCGGGACGACCGGCAAGCTCGCCGTCACGCCCTGGCAGCGGCCCGGGTAGCGGTCCCGGAAAATACGGGGTGCCGTCGTGCCGTCTCTCGGTACGTTGGCCGTGCACAAGCGCACTACCAGCGCTTTCGCTCCTTTCCGAACCCTTTCGAGGCGACTCACGTGTTCCTGACGATCAGCACCACCGGCACCCCCGAACGCCCCGCCACCGATCTCGGCTTCCTGCTGCACAAGCATCCCGACAACTCGCAGGCGTTCTCCACCTCCTACGGCCGGGCGTCCGTCCTCTACCCCGAGGCGGACGATCGGCGCTGCACGGCGGCGCTGCTGCTGGAGGTGGACGCCGTGGCGCTGGTCAGGCGCGGCAAGGGCAAGGGGCGCGGTGGCGCTCCCGACGCCGCGCTCGCGCAGTACGTCAACGACCGCCCGTACGCGGCCTCTTCACTGCTCGCGGTCGCGTTGAGCGCGGTGTTCTCCAGCGCCATGCGGGGCGTGTGCAACGCCAAGCCCGAACTGCCCTCGCAGCCGCGGCCGTTGCGGATCGAGGTGCCGGTGCTGCCCGCGCGCGGCGGCCCCGGGCTCGTACGGCGTCTGTTCGAGCCGCTCGGCTGGGCGGTGGACGTCGAACCGGTCGCCCTGGACGCCGAGTTCCCCGAGTGGGGCGACTCGCGGTACGTCCGTCTCGTCCTGGAGTCGCAGACGCTGACCCTCGCCGAATCCCTGCGGCACCTGTACGTGCTGCTGCCGGTCCTCGACGACGCCAAGCACTACTGGGTCGCCTCCGACGAGGTCGACAAGCTGCTGCGGGCCGGTGAGGGCTGGCTTCCCGAGCACCCCGAGCAGAAGCTGATCACCAGCCGCTACCTCTCGCGCCGTTGGTCGCTGACCCGGCAGGCGATGGAGCGGCTGGAGCTGGTGCGGCTCGCCGAGGCAGACGACAGCGAGGTCGAGGAGATCGACAACGCGGTCGCGGCGGAGACCGAGGCGGAGGAGAAGCCGACGCCGCTCGCCGTGCAGCGCCGGGAGGCGATCCTCTCCGCGCTCGGCGCGTCCGGCGCCGCCCGGGTGCTCGACCTCGGCTGCGGGCAGGGCCAGTTGGTGCAGGCGCTGCTCAAGGACCCGAAGTTCACCGAGATCGTCGGCGTCGATGTGTCGATGCGCGCGCTGACCATCGCCTCGCGCCGGCTGAAGCTGGACCGCATGGGCGAGCGGCAGGCATCCCGCGTCAAGCTGATGCAGGGCTCCCTGGCCTACACCGACAACCGGCTCAAGGGCTACGACGCGGCCGTGCTCAGCGAGGTGATCGAGCACCTCGACCTGCCCAGGCTGCCCGCCCTGGAGTACGCGGTGTTCGGTGCGGCCCGCCCGCGCACGGTCCTGGTGACCACCCCGAACGTCGAGTACAACGTCCGCTGGGAGTCCCTCCCGGCCGGGCACGTCCGGCACGGCGACCACCGTTTCGAGTGGACCCGCGAGGAGTTCCGCGCCTGGGCGCGCTCCGTGGCCGAACGGCACGGCTACGAGACCGAGTTCGTGCCGGTCGGACCCGACGACCCCGAGGTCGGACCCCCCACCCAGATGGTCGTGTTCACTCTGAGCGCCGGCAACGAGAAGGAGGCGAAGGCGGCATGACCGACACCGACGTCGAGGTTCCCGTGAAGCAGGGCCGTGTCCTGCCCGTCACCGACCTCTCCCTCGTCGTGCTGGTCGGCGCGTCCGGCTCGGGCAAGTCCACCTTCGCGCGGCGGCACTTCAAGCCGACCGAGATCATCTCGTCCGACTTCTGCCGCGGGCTGGTCTCCGACGACGAGAACGACCAGAGCGCCACGCGGGACGCCTTCGACGTCCTGCACTACATCGCCGGCAAGCGGCTCGCGGCGGGCCGGCGCACGGTCGTCGACGCGACCAGCGTGCAGCAGGAGTCCCGACGGCAGCTGATCGAGCTGGCCAAGCAGTACGACGTGCTGCCCATCGCGATCGTCCTGGACGTGCCGGAGTCGGTGTGCGCCGAACGCAACGCGGGCCGCGCCGACCGCATCGACCTGCCCCGCCGGGTCGTCCAGCGTCACACCCGGGAACTGCGGCGCTCCTTGAGGCACTTGGAGCGGGAGGGCTTCCGCAAGGTGCACGTGCTGCGCGGCGTCGAGGAGGTCGAGCACGCGACCGTCGTCACCGAGAAGCGCTTCAACGACCTGACGCACCTCACCGGCCCCTTCGACATCGTCGGCGACATCCACGGCTGCGCAGCCGAACTGGAGTCGCTGCTGGGCAAGTTGGGATACGTCGATGGTATCCACCCCGAGGGGCGCACCGCCGTCTTCGTCGGCGACCTCGTCGACCGCGGCCCGGACAGCCCGGGGGTGCTGCGCCGCGTGATGTCGATGGTGAAGTCGGGCAACGCCCTGTGCGTGCCGGGCAACCACGAGAACAAGTACGGCCGTCACCTGCGCGGCCGCAAGGTGCAGCACACGCACGGGCTCGCCGAGACGATCGCGCAGATGGAGGGCGAGAGCGAGGAGTTCATCGCCGAGGTGCGGGAGTTCCTCGACGGACTGGTCAGCCACTACGTGCTGGACGGTGGCAGGCTGGTCGTCTGCCACGCCGGTCTGCCGGAGAAGTACCACGGCCGCACCTCAGGCCGGGTCCGCTCCCACGCGCTGTACGGCGAAACAACCGGTGAGACCGACGAGTTCGGGCTGCCGGTGCGCTACCCGTGGGCGGAGGACTACCGGGGCCGGGCGGCCGTCGTCTACGGTCACACGCCCGTCCCGGAGGCGACCTGGCTCAACAACACCATCTGCCTGGACACGGGCGCCGTGTTCGGCGGCAAGTTGACGGCGCTGCGCTGGCCCGAGCGGGAACTGGTCGACGTACCGGCCGAGCGGGTCTGGTACGAGCCGGCGAAGCCGCTGCGGGCAGAGGCGCCCGGCGGACGGGACGGGCGGCCGCTGGACCTCGCGGACGTGCACGGCCGGCGGGTCGTCGAGACCCGCCACCAGGGCCGTATCTTGATCCGGGAGGAGAACGCGGCCGCCGCGCTCGAGGTCATGAGCCGGTTCGCCGTCGACCCCCGGCTGCTGCCGTACCTCCCGCCGACCATGGCGCCCACGCCGACCAGCGACGTGGACGGCTACCTGGAGCACCCGGCGGAGGCCTTCGCGCAGTACGCGCGGGACGGCGTCGCGCGGGTCGTGTGCGAGGAGAAGCACATGGGCTCGCGAGCCGTCGCCCTGGTGTGCAGGGATGCGGAGGCGGCGCGCCGGCGGTTCGGTGTGGACGGCGTGACGGGCTCCCTCTACACGCGCACCGGCCGTCCGTTCTTCGACGACGCGTCGATGACCGAGGAGATCCTCGGGCGGCTGCGCGCGGCCGTCGGGGAGGCGGGCCTGTGGACCGAGCTGGACACGGACTGGCTGCTGCTCGACGCCGAGTTGATGCCGTGGTCGCTGAAGGCGTCCGGTCTGCTGCGCTCGCAGTACGCGGCGGTCGGCGCCGCGTCCGGAGCGGTCCTCCCGGCCGCGCTGAACGCCCTGGAGGGCGCCGCAGCGCGCGGCGTCGACGTGTCGGACCTGCTGGCCCGGCAGCGTGAACGCGCCGCTGACGCCGCCGCGTTCACACAGGCCTACCGGCGTTACTGCTGGACCACGGATGGCCTGGACGGCGTCCGTCTGGCGCCGTTCCAGATCCTCGCGGTCCAGGGACGCAGCCTCGCCGGCATACCCCACGACGAGCAACTCGCCCTGCTGGACCGGCTGGTGGAGCACGACGTGACGGGGCTGCTGCAGACCACCCGACGTCTGTACGTCGACACGGCCGACCCCGGGTCGGTGCGGGCCGGCGTCGACTGGTGGCTGGAGATGACCGGCCGCGGCGGCGAGGGCATGGTCGTCAAGCCGGTCGGCGCGGTGGTCCGCGACGGCGAGGGGCGTCTCGTCCAGCCGGGCGTCAAGTGCCGGGGCCGGGAGTACCTGCGGATCATCTACGGCCCGGAGTACACCCGGCCCGACAACCTCGACCGGCTGCGCCGGCGCTTCCTCAACCACAAGCGCTCCCTGGCGATCCGGGAGTACGCCCTCGGCCTGGAGGCGCTGGACCGACTGGGGGAGGGCGAACCCCTGTGGCGCGTCCACGAGGCGGTCTTCGGAGTCCTGGCCCTGGAGTCAGAACCGGTCGACCCCCGGCTCTGACGCGAGGCGGAGGCGTCGCCCTGGGACACCCTCCCGGGCGTCCCCCGCTCCGCCCCGCAGCGTGAACGCCCCCGGCGGGCGTCCCGCGGCGTCACCCCACCAGTCGTAGCCTCTCCTCGCACACCCCCACCCGTACGCGCTGTCCCCAGGTCAGTTCCAGCGCGTCGGTCTCCATGCCGTCGCCGAAGGCGATCAGCCGTTCCGACTCGACGGTCAGGGTCAGTCGTCGCGCTGCCGACAACTCGCCCGCGACCAGGGACGTTCCCGTCGCCGGGGACGGCCAGGCCTCGCGGACGAACCACAGGAGGCGCGGCTCCGAGGGCTGCGGCAGGGCCGGGCCGTCGCCGCCCCGTTCCTGCCAGACCGAGCGGATCCAGCCGGTCGCCCCCGTGCCGGTGCCGACCAGCACCCCGGAGGAGGCCTGGGCCTCGACGGCACCCCCGTCGTCGTCGAGGCCCAGGCGGTAGCGGGCGGTCTGATGGCCGGCCGCGCCGAGATAGATCTCGTTGAGGGCCACCAGCCGCTGGGTGTCGTCGGCGACCGCCTCGACCATGGTCAACTCCGACACCCCCGTGCCGGCCGCGTGAACCGACGCCAGCAGGGCGCCGGCGTCCCGCGGTCGATGCCGGACCAGGACGCCCGGGTTGCGTCCGGGGTCCGTGTCGATGCCCACCACCGGCTGCCCCGCGAGGTACTTGGCGACGTTCGCCACCAGACCGTCCTGGCCGACGACCACGACCACGTCCTCGGGGCCGAAGAGGAAACGGTCCAGATCGGACCGCTCCAGCAGCATCTGACGCCAGGTCAGGGGAACCGCCGCCGTCACCTCGGCCAGTGCCCGGCGGGTGCGCCGGTGGCGTTCGGCGACCTCCTCGATGTCCCGGCCCCGCGAGGCGAGGAAGAAGGCGGCTTGGCCGTGCGTGCCGTGCCGGGCCACCAGCTCCTCGTACTCCGTTCTCCGGTGGACCAGGACGGCACGCGGGGCGAGGCTCACGCCCGGTCCCCGCCGCCGAGCCTGGCCAGCAGGCCGGTCAGCACGTCCGGCGAGATGGTCACGCTGTCGATCTGCGGCAGGTTCTCCGCGAGACGCGTGGCCGCGTGGGCGTGCAGGGTGTCCACGCCGTCGATCCCGGCGTCCGCGTGCACCCGCAGCCAGGCCGCCTGGGCCTGCGCCCGCGCCTCGCCCACCTCGCGCGCCGCCTCCGCCTCCGCGCGGGCGAGCCGTACGGAACGGGCCGCCTCCGCGTCGGCGAGGGTCACCGTGCGGGCCGCCTCCGCCCGGGACAGGCGCTGCGTGCTCTGCGCCTCGGCGTCGGCGAGCCGGAGCTGCTTGGCCGCCTCCGCCTCCGACAGCTTCACCGCCCGCTCGGCCTCCGCCTCGGCGAGCTTGACCGACCTGGCCGCCTCCGCCTCGGACAGCTTCACCGCCCGCGCCGCCTCCGCCTCCGCGAGCCGCACCGTGCGCGTCGCCTCCGCCTCGGCCCGCACCTTGTCCGCCGCAGCGCTCTCCTCCGCCTCCCGACGGGCGTTGGTGCCGCGCTGCTCCACCAACTGCTCCTCGCGGCGGGCGAGTTCGATCTTGCTGGCGAGTTCGTTCTCGGCGATCGTGCGCTCCCGCTCGACCGCGACCGCCCGCCGCTCGTACGTCGCCCGGTCGGCCTCCTGCTGGATCTGCTCCCGGGCCGGCGTACGCAGTGCCCGCTCCACTTCCGGCTCCGGACGCAGCGCGACGACACGCACGGCCACGATCTCGATGCCGGTGGCGGGCAGCCGCGGCTCCGCCGCCAGCCCGGCCGCGACCCGCTCGCGCACCGAGCTCACCCCGTCCACCAGCGCCGCCGACAGCGGCGTACGCGCCAGGACGTCCAGCGCATGCTGCTGCGCCGTCTCCGTCAGCAGGGTGCCGAGCTGCTCCAGGGGCGCGCCCCGCCAGACGCCCGTGTCCGGGTCGATGGAGAAGTCGAGGCGGGCGGCCGCCACGGCCGGGTCGCTGACGCGGTACGTGACCGTCGCCTGCACCGCCACGTCCTGGAAGTCGGCCGTGCGGGCCCGGAAGGTCATGGCCAACTCGCGGTCGTCGACCGGCACTTCGGAGAGCGCGGCGCTCAGCGGGCGGAACCAGAAGCTGAGTCCGGGGCCGTCGTGCGCCAGCTTGCCGGAGCGGTGGTGACGGATGTGCGCCGTGGGCGCGCCCCGCAGATGGCGCCAGCCCAGGCGCCGGGTGATGTCGGCCATGGAAGTCCCCCTCGTTCGAACTCACGCGACCCGATTTTTCGTCAGTGCGACGATAATCAGTCGATCCGCTTGTCGTCAAGCAGACGAGAACAAGCTCGGCCGGAATCTGTCCACAAGCGGGTGAAGGCGGTCCCCGGCGGCCAGGATGGAGGCATGGGATTCCATGTCGACTCCGAAGCCGGGCCACTGCGCCGCGTCATCCTGCACCGGCCGGATCTCGAGCTCAAAAGGCTCACCCCCAGCAACAAGGACGCCCTCCTCTTCGACGACGTGCTGTGGGTGCGCCGGGCGCGCGCCGAGCACGACGGCTTCGCGGACGTCCTGCGGGACAGAGGCGTCGCCGTCCACCTCTTCGGTGACCTGCTCACCGAGGCCCTGGACATCCCGGCGGCCAGGAGGCTCGTCCTGGACCGGGTCTTCGACGAGAAGGAGTACGGAGTGCTGGCCACCGACCACCTCCGCGCCGCCTTCGAGACCCTGCCCGCCCCCGAACTCGCCGAGGCCCTCGTCGGCGGCATGACCAAACGGGAGTTCCTGGAGGAGCACGCGGAGCCGACGTCCGTGCGCTTCCACGTCATGGAACTCGACGACTTCCTCCTGCGCCCCCTGCCCAACCACCTCTTCACCCGCGACACCTCCGCCTGGATCTACGACGGCGTCTCCATCAACGCGATGCGCTGGCCGGCCCGGCAGCGCGAGACCGTGCACTTCGAGGCGATCTACCGGCACCACCCGCTCTTCCGCGCCGAGACCTTCCACCTCTGGTCGGAGGGGCAGGCCGACTACCCCTCCACCATCGAGGGCGGGGACGTCCTCGTCATCGGCAACGGCGCGGTCCTGATCGGCATGAGCGAACGCACCACGCCCCAGGCCGTCGAGATGCTCGCCCACAAACTCTTCGACGCCGGCTCGGCGCAGACCATCGTGGCCCTCGACCTGCCCAAGCGCCGCGCCCTCATGCACCTCGACACCGTGATGACCATGGTCGACGGCGACACCTTCACCCAGTACGCGGGCCTCGGCATGCTCCGCTCGTACACCATCGAGCCGGGCGTCGGCGAGAAGGAGCTCAAGGTCACCGACCATCCGCCGGAGCACATGCACCGTGCGATCGCCGCCGCCCTCGGGCTGAGCGAGATCCGGGTGCTCACCGCCACCCAGGACGTGCACGCCGCCGAGCGGGAGCAGTGGGACGACGGCTGCAACGTCCTCGCCGTCGAGCCCGGCGTCGTCATCGCCTACGAGCGCAACGCCACCACCAACACGCACCTGCGCAAGCAGGGCATCGAGGTGATAGAGATCCCGGGCAGCGAGCTGGGCCGGGGGAGGGGCGGACCGCGCTGCATGAGCTGCCCGGTCGAACGCGGGGCTGTGTAGAAGGGAGCGCGGGATAGAACGGAACGGACACGGGGGCTGTATAGAAATTCCAGTTGTCGTATATACTTCCACGGTCCTGTTCTCGTACCTATGGAGCGCCCCCATGGCGACGTCCCCGAGCGCCCTCGCCGGCCGCCACTTCCTCAAGGAGCTCGACTTCACGGCCGAGGAGTTCCGCGGCCTGATCGAGCTGGCCGCCGAGCTGAAGGCCGCGAAGAAGGCCGGGACCGAGGACAGGCGGCTGCAGGGCAGGAACATCGCGCTGATCTTCGAGAAGACCTCCACCCGCACCCGCTGCGCGTTCGAGGTCGCCGCCGCCGACCAGGGCGCCTCCACCACCTACCTCGACCCCTCCGGCTCCCAGATCGGGCACAAGGAGTCCGTGAAGGACACCGCGCGGGTGCTGGGCCGGATGTACGACGCGATCGAGTACCGCGGCGACAGCCAGCAGAAGGTGGAGGAGCTCGCCGCGTACGCCGGCGTGCCCGTCTACAACGGACTCACCGACGACTGGCACCCCACCCAGATGCTCGCCGACGTGCTCACCATGACCGAGCACTCCGACCGGCCGCTGCGCGAGATCGCCTTCGCCTACCTGGGCGACGCCCGCTTCAACATGGGCAACTCCTACCTGGTCACCGGTGCCCTGCTCGGCATGGACGTGCGCATCGTCGCCCCCAAGAGCTACTGGCCCGCCCAGGAGGTCGTCGACCGGGCCCGCGAGCTCGCCGAGACCAGCGGGGCGCGCATCACCCTCACCGAGTCCGTGGCCGACGGCGTGCGCGGCGCCGGCTTCGTCGCCACCGACGTGTGGGTCTCGATGGGCGAGCCCAAGGAGGTCTGGGAGGAGCGCATCGCCGCCCTCGCCCCGTACGCCGTGACCATGGACGTCCTGCGTGCCACCGGCGACCCGCACGTGAAGTTCCTGCACTGCCTGCCGGCCTTCCACGACCTCGGGACCAAGGTCGGCCGCGAGATCCACGAGACGTACGGCCTGGACTCCCTCGAAGTGACCGACGAGGTGTTCGAGTCGGCCCACTCCGTCGTCTTCGACGAGGCGGAGAACCGGCTGCACACCATCAAGGCTGTGCTCGTCGCCACACTCGGCTGACCGACCTGCCCTTATGCTGTCGGGCGGTCCGGAACCACCCCTTCCGTGACCGTCCGGCGACGACACCCCGTCGCCCCGCACCACCGGAAACGAGCACCACCCGCATGCCCGCTCACCGCATCAAGTCCCCCGCCAGCCTGGTGGCCGAGTCAGGCGCCGACCGCGAGGGCCACGGCCTGCGCCGCACCATGGGCCTCTTCCAACTGGTCTGCTTCGGTCTCGGCGCGATCGTCGGCACCGGCATCTTCGTCGGACTCTCCGACTCGGTCGCCCAGGCCGGCCCGGCCGTCGTCGTCTCCTTCGTCCTCGCCGCGATCACCTGCGTGTTCACCGCGTTCGCGTTCGCCGAGCTGGCCGGCGCGATCCCCGTCTCCGGCTCCTCGTACTCCTTCGCCTACGCGAGCCTCGGCGAGCGCACCGCATTCCTCGTCGGCTGGTGCCTGCTCCTGGAGTACGGCGTGTCGGTGAGCGCCGTCGCCGTCGGCTGGAGCCAGTACGTCAACGAACTCCTCGACAGCCTCACCGGTCTGCACCTGCCCGCCGCGCTGTCCGCGGGGCCCGGCGAGGGCGGGATGGTCAACCTCCCGGCCGTGCTCGTGATCGCCATGGCCGCCGTGCTGCTGGTCCGCGGCATCCGCGAGAGCGCCCGGGCCACCGCCGCGATGGCCGTCCTCAAGCTCGCCGTCCTCGTCGCGTTCTGCGCGATCGGCTTCAGCGCCTTCAAGGACGGCAACCTCAC
This sequence comes from Streptomyces sp. NPDC088254, assembly GCF_044740925.1. Taxonomy (NCBI): domain Bacteria; kingdom Bacillati; phylum Actinomycetota; class Actinomycetes; order Kitasatosporales; family Streptomycetaceae; genus Streptomyces; species Streptomyces sp. NPDC088254. The sequence goes on from NZ_JBIURQ010000007.1 coordinate 230,662, forward strand.
CCCCTTCACCCCGGCCGGCCTCGGCGGCATCGGCGCCGGCACCACCGCCGCCTTCTTCTCCTACATCGGCTTCGACGCGATCACCACGGCCGGCGAGGAGGCCCGCAACCCGCGCCGGGACGTACCCGTCGCGATCCTCGTCTGCATGGGCCTGGTCACCCTGCTGTACTGCGCGGTCGCGCTCGCCGCGATCGGCGCCGTCGGCGGCGACGAGGTCGGGGGCCGTCCCGCCGCCCTGTCCCACGTCGTCAACCAGGTCACCGGCTCCTCGGTCGGCGGCGGGATCGTCGCCTTCGGCGCGGTCGTCGCGATCGCCTCGGTCGTCCTCGCGGTGATGTACGGGCAGACCCGCATCCTGATGTCGATGGCACGCGACGGACTCGTCCCGCGCGTCTTCGAGAAGGTCTCGCCCCGCACCGCCACGCCCGTCGCGGGCACCCTGATCGTGGCGATCGTCTTCGCGCTCCCGGCGGCCTTCGCCTCCCTGGACGCCGTGATGAACCTGTGCACCATCGGCACCCTCGCGATCATGGCCGTCGTCAACCTCGCGGTGATCGCCCTGCGCCGCCGCGAGCCGTCCCTGGCCCGCACCTTCCGCGTCCCGCTCTACCCCGCCGTTCCGCTGCTCGGCGTCGCCTTCTGCCTCTACCTGATGTACGAGACCGGGTGGGCGACCTGGCTCCAGTTCGCCGTGTTCCTCGCCGCCGGACTCGTGCTGTACGGGGTGTACGGCCGCCGCAACTCCCGGCTGGCGGCTGCCGACGAGGCCGAGGCTGTCACGCCGGGTGAGGACGCCACTGCCGGGGAACGGCAGCCAGCCTGAACCACACCGCCTTGCCGGTCTCCGTAGGCCGGTGCCCGCAGGACGAGCTGAGGGCGCGGATCAGCAGCAGCCCGCGCCCGTGCTCCTGCCACGGGTCGGGCTCGACGACGGGCGGGCGGGTCAGGTCGCCCGGCGGGGTGGGGTCGGGGTCGTGCACCTCCACCTGGCAGCCGGTCGGCTGCAACTCCACGACCAGCTCTATCGGGGCGTCCCCGCAGGTGTGCTCAACGGCGTTCGCCACCAGCTCGGCGGTCAGCAGTTCCGCCGTGTCGCTGTCCGCCCCGTGCTCCAGCTCGGCCAGCGCGGTGCGGATCAGGGCGCGGGCCACCGGCACGGCCGCGGCGGAGTGCGGCAGCGCGATGCGCCAGGAGGCGGGCGAGGCAGGACGTTCGTGCAAGGCGATTCCGTTCATGGCGCAGGTTCCCGTGCTCGACATCAGGCAGTCCTGCTCTCAGCTTCCAGGAATGGTACGGCGGCCTCCGGCTCAGTCGCACGAGGGTCGCCGCCCGGGGTCGTCGACCCCGTCGTCGGCGGCCTACCCGGCACAACGCCTTCCCTCGCACCCCTGCTCCCCTTGTTACCGCCCTATTGACGAGCGGTGACGCATGTGACGTGGCCCGGTCACGCAGTGACACGTCCGTGGCATACCCTCTCCGGTTATCGCGCACTCCTGACGACAGTCACGCAAGAGTGATAATTTCGAGGAGACCACTCGTCGAGGAGGCCGCCCTCATGAGTCCCTTCACCGGCTCCGCCGCCCGCACCTCCGACTGGCGCCACCTCCGGGTCACCCGGGCCGACGGCGTCGCCACCGTCACCCTCGCCCGCCCCGAGAAGCTCAACGCCCTCACCTTCGGCGCCTACGCCGACCTGCGCGATCTGCTCGCCGAACTGTCCCGGGAGCGGTCCGTGCGCGCGTTGGTCCTGGCGGGCGAGGGGCGGGGCTTCTGCTCCGGCGGGGACGTCGACGAGATCATCGGCGCGACCCTCGCCCTGGACACCGCCCAACTGCTCGACTTCAACCGGATGACCGGGCAGGTCGTACGGGCCGTACGGGAGTGTCCGTTCCCGGTGATCGCCGCGGTGCACGGGGTGGCCGCGGGCGCCGGCGCGGTCCTCGCCCTCGCCGCGGACTTCCGGGTCGCCGACCCCACCGCCCGCTTCGCGTTCCTCTTCACCCGCGTCGGCCTCTCCGGCGGTGACATGGGCGCCGCATATCTGCTGCCCCGGGTCGTCGGCCTCGGTCACGCCACCCGGCTGCTCATGCTCGGCGAACCCGTGCGGGCGCCCGAGGCCGAGCGGATCGGCCTGATCAGCGAACTCGCCGAGGACGGCGGCGCCGACCAGGCCGCCCAACGCCTCGCCCACCGCCTGGCCACCGGCCCCGCCCTGGCCTACGCCCAGACGAAGGCCCTCCTGACCGCCGAACTCGACATGCCGCTGGCGGCAGCGATCGAACTGGACGCCGCCACCCAGGCCCTCCTGATGAACGGCGAGGACTACGCGGAGTTCCACGCAGCCTTCACAGCCAAACGCCCCCCGAAATGGCAGGGCCGCTGATGCGACCGAATCCCGACGCGAGGACATCCACCTCAGGGGCGCGGGGAACTGCGCGACAGGCCACAACGCATCCGCACCCGCCGGCCTCCGGTGCGCAGCCGGTACCCCCGAATCCCGACGCGAGGACATCCACCTCAGGGGCGCGGGGAACTGCGCGACAAGCCACAACGCACCCGCACCCGTCATGCGCCCCCACCCACCCCGACCGTATAGCAGTCATAGGCGGCGGCCCCGCAGGCCTCTACGCCGCAGCCCTGCTGAAGAACCTGAACGCACACCGCGAGGTGACCCTCTGGGAGCGCAACGCCCCCGACGACACCTTCGGCTTCGGAGTCGTCCTCTCCGACGAGACCCTCGGCGGCATAGAGAGCGCGGACCCGGTCGTCCACGCCGCCCTGGAACGGGAGTTCACCCGCTGGGACGACATCCACATCGTCCACCGAGGCATCCGCCAAACCGCCGGAGGCCACGGCTTCGCGGCCCTCGGCCGAAAGAAGCTCCTCCAGATCCTGCACGCCCGCTGCCACACCCTCGGAGTGGACCTCCGCTTCAACACCCCCGCCCCACCCGCGGAGCGCCTCGCCGAGACGTACGACCTCGTCATCGCCGCCGACGGAGTCCACAGCGCCACCCGCGACACCCACGCCCACTTCTTCCGCCCGACCGTCGTGAACCACCGCTGCCGCTACATCTGGCTCGCCGCGGACTTCGCCTTCGACGCCTTCCGCTTCGAGATCGCCGAGACCGAGCACGGCGTGATGCAACTGCACGGCTACCCCTACGCGTCGGACGCCTCCACCGTGATCGTCGAGATGCGCGAGGAGGTGTGGCGGGCGGCCGGCTTCGGGGAGCTCGGGGAGGAGGAGTCCGTGGCACGCTGCGCGAAGATCTTCGCGGACGCGCTGGGCGGCCGACCCCTCAGGTCCAACCACTCGACGTGGTCGACCTTCCGCACGGTCGTCAACGAGCGCTGGTCGCACGGCAACACGGTCCTGCTGGGCGACGCCGCCCACACCGCCCACTTCTCCATCGGCTCCGGCACCAAGCTCGCCGTGGAGGACGCCCTCGCACTCGCGGCGTGTCTGGGGGAACAGCCCTCCCTGCCGGAGGCGTTGGCGGCCTACGAGGCCGAGCGCCGCCCCGTCGTCGCCTCCACCCAACGCGCCGCCCGCGCCAGCCTGGACTGGTTCGAGGACCTCGCCCGTCACGTCGACCAGCCGCCCCGCCGGTTCGCCTTCAACCTGCTCACCCGCAGCCGCCGCGTCACCCACGACAACCTCCGCCTGCGCGATGCCCGTTTCACCGAGGGCGTGGAGCGGGAGTTCGGCTGCCCGCCCGGCACACCCCCGATGTTCACCCCGTTCCGACTGCGCGGCCTGACTCTGCGCAACCGGGTCGTCGTCTCCCCGATGGACATGTACTCGGCGGCCGACGGCCTCCCCGGCGACTTCCACCTCGTCCACCTCGGCGCCCGCGCCCTCGGCGGGGCCGCGCTGGTGATGACGGAGATGGTGTGCGTCAGCGAGCAGGGCCGGATCACCCCCGGCTGCACCGGCCTCTACACCGGCAGGCAGATGGAGGCGTGGCGGCGGATCACCGACTTCGTCCACTCCCGGGCGCCGGGCGCCGCGATCGGCGTCCAGCTCGGCCACTGCGGCCGCAAGGGCTCGACCCGGCTGATGTGGGAGGGCATGGACGAGCCGCTGCCCGACGGCAACTGGCCGCTGGTGGCCGCCTCCGCCCTGCCGTACAAGCCGGGCGGTCAACTGCCCCGTGAGCTGAGCCGAGCGCAACTCACCGACCTGCGCGAGCAGTTCACCTCAGCGGCCGGACGGGCCGCCCGCGCCGGCTTCGACCTGCTAGAACTGCACTGCGCGCACGGCTACTTGCTGTCCGGCTTCCTCTCCCCGCTCACCAACCGCCGCACCGACGCCTACGGCGGCTCGCTCGCCCGGCGGCTCCGCTTCCCGCTGGAGGTCTTCGACGCCGTACGGGCCGTATGGCCGCAGGAGAAGCCGATGACGGTCCGGATCTCCGCCACCGACTGGGCCGAGGGCGGCACCACGGCGGAGGACGCCGTCGAGATCGCCCACGCCTTCGCCGCGCACGGCGCCGACGCGATCGACGTGTCGACCGGCCAGGTCGTCGCCGAGGAGGAACCGGAATTCGGCCGGTCGTACCAGACGCCCTTCGCGGACCGCATCCGCAACACGGTGGGCCTGCCGGTGATCGCGGTCGGCGCGATCTCCTCCTGGGACGACGTCAACTCGCTGATTCTCGCGGGCCGAGCCGACCTCTGCGCCCTGGGCCGCCCCCACCTCTACGACCCGCACTGGACGCTGCACGCCGCCGCCGAGCAGGGCTACGACGGCCCCGGCGTCCTGTGGCCTGCACCGTACCGCGCGGGCAGCCGCCCCCCGCGCACCGGACGTACCGACGCGCCGAAGCCCCGTCTCACCCTGCGGAGTTGAAGCACGCGAGGGGCCGCCCGCCCGTCACCCGGGCGGTCCCGCCGCGACGAACTCCGCCCCCGCGTCCCGCAGTCGCTCGTGCAGGCCCCGGAAGACCGCCGCCGAACGCGTGCCGGGCCATTTCGAGGGGAGCAGGTGGGCGGGCAGGCCTGGGTCGGCGTAGGGGAGATGGCGCCAGGAGTCCAGGGCGAGGAGATAGTCGTGGTAGGCCTCCTCCGGCGGGGTGTCCGCGCGCCGCTCCCAGGCGCGCAGCACACCGGCGTGCCGGTCGAGGAACGCCTCGTGCCGCTCGGCGAGGGCGGTCAGGTCCCACCAGCGGGCGACGGCGTCGACGGTCGGCGCGAAACCCAGGTGCTCGCCCCGGAAGAAGTCGACGTAGACCTCCAGGCGCAGCCGCTCCAGCGTGTGCCGGGTCTCCTCGTAGAGCCGGGCGGGGGCGATCCACACGCCGGGCGCGGCCGTGCCGAAGCCCAGCCCCGCCAGCCGGGAGCGCAGGACGTGCCGCTTCTGCCGTTCCGACTCCGGCACGGAGAACACCGCCAGCACCCAGCCCTCGTCCTCGGGCGGCGCGGCGGCGTAGATCCGCCGGTCGCCGTCGTCGAGCATCTGCCGTGCTTCCGGGGACAGTTCGTACCCTGCCGCGCCCCGCGCCGTACGGGCCGGCACCAGCAGCCCGCGGCGCTTCAGTCTGGACACCGACGAGCGCACGGAGGGCGAGTCCACGCCGACCGCGGCGAGCAGCCGGATCAGCTCGGCGACGGGCACGGGACCCGCCGCGAAACGGCCGTACGCGCCGTAGAGCGTGACGATGAGAGACCGGGGTGCAGGCTGGTCGGACACGTTGATCATCTTAGGTTGTCGGTATCACCGCTGGTCATCGTGGGTGTCCACGGTGGTGTCGGTGCCGGTCTCCGCGCCTGTGCGCAGGCGGAACCGCTGGAGCTTGCCGGTCGCGGTGCGCGGCAGCGAGTCCAGCAGAACGATCTCGCGGGGACACTTGTACGGTGCCAGCTCCGCCTTGACGAAGGCCCGCAGCGCCTCGGTGTCCGACCGCGCGCCGGCGCGCAGGACCGCGTACGCCACGACGACGTGCCCCCTCGCCTCGTCCGGCCGACCGATCACGGCCGCCTCGACGACGTCCGGGTGCCGCAGCAGCGCCTCCTCGACCTCCGGGCCAGCGATGTTGTACCCGGCGGAGACGATCATGTCGTCCGCGCGGGCGACGTAACGGAAGTAGCCGTCGCTCTCCCGGACGTAGGTGTCGCCGGTGACGTTCCACCCGTCCCGCACGTACTCCCGCTGCCGGGCGTCGGCCAGATAGCGGCAGCCGACCGGGCCGCGCACGGCGAGCAGCCCGGGCCGCCCGTCGGGGACGGGGACGCCCCGCTCGTCCTGCACGCGTGCCTGCCAGCCGGGGACGGGAACGCCCGTGGTGCCGGGCCGGATGTGCTCGTCGGCGGCGGAGATGAAGATGTGCAGCAGCTCGGTGGCGCCGATGCCGTTGATCAGCCGCAGCCCGGTCCGCTCGTGCCAGGCCCGCCAGGTGGCGGCGGGCAGGTTCTCCCCGGCCGAGACGCAGCGCCGCAGCGAGGACAGGTCGTGCGCAGGGGAGACGCCCCGCACGGCGGGTCCGTCGCCTCCGTCGAGTTCCGCCAGCATCGCGCGGTACGCGGTCGGCGCGGTGAACAGCACGGACACCCGGTGGGCGGCGATCGCCGCCAACAGCTGCTTCGGGCCCGCCTGTTCGAGCAGCAGGGTGCTCGCGCCGGCCCGCAGCGGGAAGACGAGCAGCCCGCCGAGACCGAAGGTGAAACCGAGCGGTGGGCTGCCGGCGAACACATCGTCGGCCTGGGGTCTGAGCACATGCCTGGAGAAGGTGTCGGCTGTCGCGAGCACATCCCGGTGGAGGTGCATGCATCCCTTCGGGCGACCGGTGGTGCCGGAGGTGAAGGCGATCAGCGCCACGTCGTCGGCGGCGGTGTCCACGGCCCCGTACGGCACGTCCGGCGCCGGCCGGCGCAGCAGGTCGTCGGGGGCGTCACCGCCGTACGTGGTGATCCGCAGTCCGGGGATCTCCGCCTTGGCGAGGTCGTCGACCGCCCGGACGTCGCACAGGGCGTGCCGCACCCGGGCCATTTCGCACATCGTGCGCAGCTCGTGCGGGCGTTGCTGGGCCAGCACGGTGACCGCGATCGCGCCCGCCTTCAGCACCGCCAGCCAGCACGCCGCCAGCCACGGCGTGGTGGGCCCGCGCAGCAGCACCCGGTTGCCGGGGACGACCCCGAGGGCCCCGGTGAGGACATGCGCCAGCCGGTCGACGCGGGCGCGCAGCTCGCCGTACGTCCACACCGGCCCGGCGGGGGTGCGGAACGCGGGACGGCCGGCGTCGGGGCCGGCGAGGAGCTCGGCGGCGCAGTTCAGCCGTTCGGGGTAGCGCAGCTCCGGCAGGTCGAAGCGCAGGTCGGGCCACTGGTCGGGTGGCGGGAGGTGGTCGCGCGCGAAGGTGTCGACGTGGGCCGAGCGGGGCCCGGCGGGTCGCGGGACGTTCATGGCGGGTCGCCCCCTTGCCTTGGGTGGGCGCCCGGGAGCGCCGTGATGGGCGCCGGGAAGCGCCGTGATGGGCGCCTGGAGCGCCGTGGTGGGCGTCGTGGTGGGCTCGCCCACCGAGCGTATCGTGTCCGTGACGACAGTCAACGGTTCGCGATACCGTTGGGGCGCGAACGAAAGGGGCCGGGGCGGGCGCGTGGGGGAGGCGCGCGGAGAGTCCGAGGGAGCCGTCGCAGAGAAGGGCCGACGATGTCCGCATTCTCACTCCAACCGGAACAGACCGCCTGGTGCGCCGAACTGCGCGCACTGGCCGCAGACCGACTGCGCCCGCTCGCGGACAAGGGCGAGCCGGGCCGCGTCAACCGCCCGCTTCTCGCCGAACTCGGCCGACTGGGCCTGATGTCCCGCTTGTTCACCTCCGGAGCCGTCGACCTCTGTCTGATGCGCGAGTCCCTCGCCCACGCCTGCACCGAGGCGGAGACCGCCCTCGCCCTCCAGGGCCTCGGCGCACACCCCGTGCACGCCCACGGCACCGCCGCCCAACGGGAGCGCTGGCTGCCCCGCGTCGCCGACGGCAGCGCGGTCGCCGCGTTCGCGCTGAGCGAGCCCGGTGCCGGTTCCGACGCGGCGGCCCTGGCCCTGGCGGCCGAGCCCGACGGCCCGGACGGCTGGCGCCTCACCGGCGAGAAATGCTGGATCTCCAACGCCCCCGAGGCCGACCTCTACACGGTGTTCGCCCGCACCGCCGAGGCGGCGGGCGCACGCGGCGTCACCGCGTTCCTGCTCCCCGCCGACCGCCCCGGCCTGACCGGCTCCGCCCTCGACATGCTCTCCCCGCACCCGATCGGCACGCTGCGCTTCGACGCCGTCCCGGTCACGGCGGCCGACGTGCTCGGCGAACCCGGGCACGGCTTCCGCGTGGCCATGTCCACCCTCGACCTCTTCCGCCCCAGCGTCGGCGCCTTCGCCGTGGGCATGGCACAGGCCGCCCTGGACGCCACCCTCGCGCACACCGCCCGACGCACCGCTTTCGGCGGCACACTGAGCGACCTTCAGGCCGTGTCCCACCAGGTCGCCGAGATGGCCCTGCGCACCGAGGCCGCCCGCCTCATGGTCCACGCGGCGGCGGCCGCGTACGACGCCGGCGCCCCGGACGTCCCGCGTCGCGCCGCCATGGCCAAACTGCTCGCCACCGAGACGGCGCAGTATGTCGTCGACACAGCCGTCCAGTTGCACGGAGCGCGGGCGCTGCGCCGAGGGCACCTGCTGGAGCATCTGTACCGCGAGGTACGGGCGCCACGCATCTACGAGGGGGCGAGCGAAGTGCAACGGGGCATCATCGCACGGGAGTTGTACAGGGAGCTGCGTGAAGGCCGGGGCGCCGGGGTGGGCACGGGAGAGGGCGCGATCGTCGGGGCGGGGGAGAGCCGGTGAGCGTCGAGCGCGTCAACCCGCCCGAGCTGTCCCCGCCCGCAGGCTTCTCCCACGCCGTCGTCGCCACCGGCTCCCGCGTGGTGTTCCTGGCCGGCCAGACCGCGCTGGACCAGGCCGGGAAGGTGGTCGGCGGGACGCTGACGGAGCAGTTCGAGCGGGCCCTCGCCAACCTGCTGGCCGCGCTTGCCGCGGCGGGCGGCGCCCCCTCGGACCTGGCGCGGGTCACGGTCCACGTCACCGACGTGGCCGACTACCGGTCCCGGGCCGCCGAACTCGGCCGTGTCTGGCGGAGGTTGGCGGGGCGGGACTACCCGGCGATGGCGGTCGTCGGGATCGTACGGCTGTGGGACGAGGACGCCCTCGTCGAACTCGACGGGTTCGCGGTCCTCGACGAACGGCCCTGAATCAGGCGGCGACGGTCAGCCGGTCGGGTGTCGCGCGGTGCGGGGCCACGATGCGGCCGTCGGGGAGCAGTTCACCGGAGTCGTCGAAGACGATCGTGCCGTCGCACAGCAGGCTCCAGCCCTGCTCGGGGTGGGCGGCGACGACGTGCGCGGGGCGGACGCCGGCCGGGACGCTCGGAGACTGGTGGGAACACATGGCGCACCTCCACGTCGGGGGACCGGCCGTTCGGCGGGCCCCGTGCTCCGACGATGCGCCTGCCGGACGGCCGCCGCCAGATGCCGCCGCCGAATGTGACAGCACCGGGACGACTCCACGACCGTATGCCGACGCCCGGTGCGGACTCGCCACCGAAGGGGTGACGGTCACCGCCGGGAGGGCGGCCGCCCGGTACCAGTGGAAACCGTCTGAGGTTCCTCACCCCCGGAGGTCATCCATGTCGTTGCGTCCCGCTCTCACCGCGGCCGTCGGCGCCGCCCTGCTCCTGCTGGCCGTCCCGTCCGCGTCCGCCGCCGCCGACCCGGCCCCGGCCGCGGAGGCCGTCACCGTCGACCCGGCCGGCAGCATCGCGGCGGACGGCACCGTCACCCTGTCCGGCACCTACCGCTGCGTGGACAGCACCGGCCCGGTGTTCGTCGCCTCCTCCATCGGCCAGGACCCCTCGACCGTGCGCTACGGCATCGGCGGCAGCCGCGCCGTGTGCGACGGCGTCGAGCACCGCTGGGTGAACACCGGCAAGCCCATGCCGGGCTCGCTCAAGGCCGGCACCGCCCGGGTCGAGGCGACGGTCCTGGAACTGCGCCCCCAGGGCCTGCTGCTCCTGCCCGGGTTCCACGCGACCCTGCAGCAGGACGTCACGCTGGTCCAACGCTGAACGAGCGAACACGCGCCGGGGCGCCGCGCCGGCCCGACGGACCGTCGCGACGCCCCTCGCGTGGTTCACAGGCACGTGCAGTGCCCGGGGTGTGCGGTCAGCACTCCCTCACTCCGGGCAGCCAGGCGGCCGGGTCGTCGATGTAGATGTTGGTGATGTAGCCGCCGAGCGCCGGGATGTAGGACCAGGCGTCGTTGCTGTACCCCTCGGCGTTGACCAGGTCGCCGTGCTTCTGGCATTCCACGTACACCGGCGTCGGCCCGGTCAGGGTGCGCACGACCGCCGCGTTCAGCCGCGCGTCCTGCCGCACCCGCACGGAGGTGCCCCAGGTGGTGAAGTTGGTCCCCGGCTGACCCCCGCCGCCACCCGGGGTGCACGGCAGGTTCACACCCCGCGCCGCCAGGTACGGCACCGGGTCCATGCCGCGGGTGCTGGACGTGGACGCGTGCGCCTCGAAGTGCAGGTGGTTGCCGGAGGAGTCGCCCTCGGAGCCCATCCGGGCGATCAACTGACCGCTGCTCACGCGCTGGTTCACGGAGACGAGCCGCTCGTACATGTGGCCGTACTCGGTGACGGTGCCGTCGTCGTGCCGGATGCGGATCCACTGGCCGTAGCCGCTCGCGGGACCGGAGGCGATGACCGTGCCGGAACCGGTCGAATGGATGGGCGTGCCGCGGTCGTTGGCGATGTCGACGCCGTCGTGGCCGGAGTGCCACCACTGGGTCACGGTGCCGGCGGCCGGACAGGAGCCGGCCTCGGCGGGCCTGGCGGGCGGGGCGGCGTCGGCCGCGCCCGCCGTGAGCGGGACCAGTCCGGCCGCGGCGAGCGCGGCGGCGAACAGGCCGACGGCCTTGGTGCGGTTGGTGCGAGTGAGTACGCGCATGGCGGTTCTTCTCCGTACGTGCGTGATCGGGACGTGCGTGATCGGGACGTGGGCGATCGGTCCGGCGGCGAGCCACCGGGCGGGCCGGGTTCAGCAGTTGGGGACGCCGGGCAGCCAGGCCGCCGGGTCGTCGATGTAGATGTTCGAGATCCAGGCGTTGTACTTCGGCAGGTAGGACCAGGCGTCGTTGACGTATCCCTCGGCCCTGACCAGCTCCCCGTGCGCCTGGCACAGGACGTCGACCGCGGTGGGCCGGGGCAGCGTGCCGACCGGGGGCCTGGCGGTGCCGGGGTCCGGGCGCAGGCTCACGTCGGTGCCCCAGGTCATGAACCGCTTCGTGTTCGCCGGCGGTTGCTCGCCACCCCCGACGATGCGCAAGGCGCCCGCGTACTGGGCGTTCATCCGCACGTCGCTGACCATCACCAGCGTGCCGGACTCCCGCGCCTCGACCATCTTGCCGTTGCCGAGGTAGACGGCGATGTGGTGCACGCTGTTGAGGTTCGCTGGGTTCGTCCCCCACAGCAGCAGGTCGCCCGGCTGCAGCGGGGCGAGGCCGTCGGCCCGCGAGAACCGGGCCGTGGCGCCGCTCCACTGGGCCTGGTTCCAGGACCCCTCGGGCAGGCTGATCCCGGCGCCCTGCCATGCGGCGTACTGCACGAGGTGCGAGCAGTCGAAGCCCCTCACCTGGCTGTCGTGGGCGCCGGGGCCGCCGCCCGGGTAGTCCTGGCCGTACGTCGGCCCGTGGATGGAGCCGCCGCCCCAGGAGTACGGCACCCCGATCTGGGAGCACGCGGCGTCGACGATCGCCTGCGCCTGGGCCGGCGCGCCGGTCAGCGCACGGCAGTCGGCGGCGGCCGCGGAGGCGGTGGACGCCGCGGGCACGCCGGCCGGGGCGGCGTACGCCGTGCCGGTGCAGGCCAGTGCGGTGGCGAGGAGCAGCCCGCCGGCGGACGCGACGGTGCGGTGGACGCGGTGGGTTCGATGGGTTCGCTGAGTGCGGTGTGCACGGCGCATGATGGGGTCCCCCTGGTTCAGGTGGCGCTGTGGCGGGTGACCAGCAAGACGACTGGATCACCGGGTCAACGGACGAGGTGGGTGGATGGTGAGGCCCGCGGACGGGTGAGACGGCTGGTCGGTCCGCCTCAGGCGCATGCCTCCGACGTGGCTTTCGCGCCTCTCGCAGCCGCCACGGGCTTCGCAGCCTTCATGGGCTTCGTGGCTTTCGTGGCTTTCGTCGTGGAGACGGTTGTGGCGCCGGTTTCGTATGCGTCGAGCGCGGCGCGCATTTTGGCGAGCCCGCGCATGCGGTTGCGCTGGACGGTGCCGCGGTGCGCGCCGAGCCGCTCGCCCGCCATGTCGTGGGTCAGCCCCTCGATGTCGACGAGGATCACGGCGGCCGCCTCCTTGGGGGACAGCCCGCTCAGCAGAGAAGCGGCCGCCGACTCCGCCTCCCTGGTCGCGAAGCCGCCGTCCCAGCCGCGTTCGGGCAGCCGGTCGGTGCAGTGCTCACGGCGTGCGGGATGCCGCCAGGAGTCGCGCAGCAGGTTCAGCGCCGCCGCGCAGGTGTAGGCGTACGGCTGCTGCTGACGCGCCAGGGTGCGGGCGCGGGCCCGGTGGGAGAGCCGGACGTACGTCTCCTGGAGCAGGTCGTCGGCGTCGTGCGGGTCGCCCGTCAGCGCCAGCAGCCGGCGCCGCAGTCTCGGCATCACCGCCGTGAACGCCTCGTCGAACTCGGCCGCGGTCATGTGGTCGGCGCGGCCGGCCTCCACCGCGGGAGGTGAGGCGGCCGCGGCTCTGGCGGTGGGCGTGTCGGTCGTGGTCGTCGGCGGCGGCGGGACGGAGATGGTCTGCACGGTGTTCCCCCGGGTCTGTCTCACGGTGCGGTGCGGTGGTGCGGGCTGCGGTGAGGCGCTGTGCGGTCGCGTGCGTGACGTTCGCTACCGGTCGGCGGGCCCGTACTCGGCGGCGGGCGCGGTGGTCAGCAGTGCCCAGTACCGGTCGCCGTACGACCAGTGCCACCACTCGGTCGGGTAGTTGACGAAGCCCGCCGCCGTCATCGCCCGGTGCAGCAGCAGCCGGTTGGCCCGTGCCTCGGCGTCGATGTTGGTCGCGGCGGTGCGGCAGCCGCCCTCGCTCTCCTCCGGGGTGGCGTTGACCTCGGTGCCGAGGGGGAGTTCCCTGCCGTCCTCGGTGCACAGGGTCAGATCCACCGCGCCGCCGCTGACGTGCGGCGCGACCTCCGGGGGCGAGATGTAGGCGCTGGCCAGCTCACGGATGCGGGCCGGTGAGGCGTCGGGGTGGGCGCGGCGCAGCGTGGCCGAGTAGGCGTCGAAGTAGCTGCGCTGCAACGCCGGCGGGCGGAACCCCTCGACCAGCAGCAGGCGCACGCCCCTGGGCAAGGCGCCCTGGGCGAGCAGCAGCCGGCGCATCACGTCGGCCCGGACATGCGCGTACGAACCGTCGGCGTCGGCCTTGCGGGCGTCGACGCGCAGTGCGGCCGAGTCGCGGGCGTCGACCAGTCGTTCGCCGTTCTCGAACACGGGGGTCTCGGCCACGCGCCGGTCCGAGAGCAGGATGAGTTCTGTCACGGACACAGCGTCTGAAGGGTCTCTGCAGAACACCTGCAGCGCACCTGTAAGCCGTCTGCAGAAGCCCTGCAGAAAGCCTGCAGAACCTCTGCAGACGGCATGAGAATCCGCCGCGACGGTATGCGCGAAATGCGGCCGGTCCCTCATACGGGCGCCCCGCCGGCAGCGTCTCCCGTTCGACATGGGACAGTCGCCACTTCGGATGAGGAGGTAATCCCACCGGGCCCCCGTCGAATTCCGGCCAAGTGACGTTCGCGCCGGTCCGCCGTGTGAAAAGGGGCGGTCCGGCATGAGGCATGCCCGCCGTCGGCCGCCGGTATCTTGTCCCCGACTGCGGGAACGCGAAATCGGGGGATCACGGTGGACGTTCGCCTTCTGGGCCCTGTCGAGGTATGGAGCGAAGGAAAGCGGATTCCGCTCAACGGCGCCAAACCGACGGCCATACTGGCCGCTCTCGTCATTCATCCGGGTGAAGTTCTCTCCGCCGGGCGCCTGGTCGACCTGGTGTGGGAGGAGGAGCCGCCCGCCACCGCACGGGCGCTCGTCGCCACCCATGTGTCAGGCCTGCGCCGCGCCCTGGCCGGCACCGCGGGCGACGGCGTGATCGGCACCCGCTCGCCGGGATACGTCGCCGACCTGCCGCCCGCCGCTGTCGACGCCCGGCGCTTCGAACAGGCCTGCGCCGCCGGACGCCGGGCGGCGCTCGACGGCCGGCCCGAGGACGCCGTCGACACCCTGGAGGAGGGCCTGCGGCTGTGGCGCGGCCGGGACGCCCTCGAAGGGCTGGGCCAGTCCTTCGCCCGCGTCGAGGCCATGCGCCTGCGTGAACTGCGCCTGGAGGCAGAGGAGTTCCGCTTCGCCGCCGAGCTGGACCTGAACCGCCGCACCGACCTCGTCGCCGAACTCGTCGCCCATGTCGCGGCCAACCCCCTGCGTGAGCGGCCCCGCGGTCAGTTGATGACCGCTCTGTTCCGCGCCGGCCGGGTGGCCGACGCGCTGCGCTCCTACGACGAGGGCCGCCGACTCCTGCGTACCGAACTCGGCATCGATCCCGGGCAGGAACTGCGCGCCCTGCAACAGGCGTTGCTCCGAGCCGACACCGACGTGCTCGGCACCCCGGCCCGACGGACCGCCACGCCCGCCACCCGCACGGCCCCCGTGCAGGCCCAGAGCGCCGGCCCGCCGCACGCCCCCGGCGACGACCCTCCGCTCCCGCACCCGCGCGACGCCGCCGAACCGCCCCACGGGGACGCCGAACCACCCCGCGACACCACGGACCGACGCCCCGCTCCCTCCCAACTTCCCCCGGACCTGGCCGACTTCACGGGACGCTCCGAGCAGATCGCCTGGGCGACCGCCGTACTGGAACGGGTCCGGGACCCCGAGCGCACCGCGCCGCCCATCGGCGTGGTCTCCGGCCGCTCGGGCACCGGCAAGACCGCGCTCGCCGTGCACGTGGGCCACCACACCGCCGCGCTCTTCCCCGACGGCCGGCTCTTCGTGGACCTGCGCGCCTCCGACCTGGAGCCGGTACGGACCGCCGACGCCCTCGCCCGGCTGCTGCGCGCCCTCGGCGTCGACCCCGACACCCCCGCCCGGGACGAGGAGGACCTCCTCGGGCTCTACCGCACCCACATCGCACGACGCCGGGTGCTGCTGATCCTCGATAACGCTGTCAACGAGGCACTGCTGCGCCCTCTGCTGCCCCCGGGCGGCGGTTCAGCCGTGCTGGTCACCAGCCGGCGCCGGCTGGTCGCGATCGAGGGCGCCGCCCACCTCGATCTCGACGTGCCCTCCGAGGCGGAGGCCCTCGACCTGCTGGCCCGCGTGGCGGGACCGGCGCGGGCCGGAGTGGAGCCCGCGCGGGCCGCCGAGATCGTCGCCCTGTGCGGACGGCTCCCGCTCGCCGTCCGCGTCGCCGGCGCCCGCCTCGCCGCCCGCCCGCACTGGACGCCGGACCGGCTCGCCGCACGACTGCGCGACGAGCGCCGCCGACTGGACGAACTCCAGGCCGGCGACCTGGAGGTGCGCGCGAGCCTCGGACTCGGCTACGCGGACCTCGGCGCGCAGGAACAACGCGCCCTGCGACGGCTGGCCTTGATGGACCTGCCGGACTTCGCGGCCTGGGTCGCGGGCCCGCTCCTCGACGTCACCGCCGACGAGGCGGAGGAAGCGGTCGAGCGGCTCGTCGACTGCTACTTCGTGGAGGTGGTCCGCACCGACGAGACCGGCAGGACCCGCTACCGCATCCACGACCTCGCGCGCGAGCACGCCCGGGAACGCTGCCTGGCCGACGAGGACCGCGGCGAGCGGGAGGCGGCGGTCCGCCGGCTCGTGGACCGCTGGCTGGACATGGCCCGCAGCGCGGCGGCCCGCAGCCCCGGCGGGGCGTCGCGCCTCTTCCCGCTCGCGACCGGAGCGGCACACGACGCGCTGTACGAGACGCTGAACCTGGCCTCCCGCTCGGCGTCACCCTTCGCACCCGGCAGGCAGGAGCAGGGCTCCCACCCGGCCGCCGAGCCCACCGCCTGGTTCGCCGCCGAACAACGATGTCTGCTCGCGGCGGTGACGCACTGCGCGGAGCACGGCATGCTCGACGCGGCACGGGAACTGGCCACCGCCCTCATGGCGGCCTCCGCCGCTCTCTACAACGGCTTCGACGCCTGGTCCCGCTCCCACGACGTCGCCCTGGTCGCGGCACGCCGCGGCGGCGACGTCGAGGGCGAGGCCTGGCTGTTGCAGGGCCTCGGGCAACTGCGCCTGGAACAGGACCGTTTCGACGACGCGTACGCCCTGTTCGCCACGGCGCTGCGGCTCTTCGAGGACGGGGACGTACCGCGCGGGCGGGCGCAGACACTGGCCGGCATGGGGGCGGCCCGCCGCGAACAGGCCCGTTTCGACGAGGCGTCGACCTTGCTGGCGGCGGCCCTCGCACAGAACCGGGAACCGGAGGACGACGCCTTCACGGCCCATGTGCTGTACGGCATGGGCTGCGTGCACCGCGACCAGGGCCGCTACGAGGAGGCGTGGGACGCCCTGTCCCGCTCCCACCAGCTGTACACGGCGGCCCGCGACCGGCACGGAGAAGCGCTCACCCTGCGCGCACAGGGCCTGTGGCACCGGGCACGGGGCGAACTGCGCGCGGCGGAGCCGGTGCTGCGCAGGTCGCTCGCCCTCTTCGAGGAGACGGGCGACGCCTACGGGGTGATGTACGCGAGCCAGTCCCTCGCCAAGGTCGAGTTCCGGCAGGGCCGGATGGCCGAGTCCCGCGAACGCCTGGACCGCTGCCTGGACCTCACCCGTGAGCGCCAGGACATGTTCGGTGAGGCCCTCGTCCTGCGGACGCTCGGCGAATGGCACCTCGCGGCGTCCGACTGGTCGTCCGCGACCGATGACCTGCGCCGGGCCCTCGGCCTCTGGGAGAAGCTGGACCTCCCCCTGTGGCGCGCCCGCACCCTCCGCGACCTCGCCTCCGCCGCCCGAGGCCGGGGAGACACCGGGCCGGCACAGGAGCTGAGGGAGGAAGCCCGGCGCGTCTTCCTCGAACTCGGCAGCCGCGAGGCCACCGAGGACGCCCCGGCAGGTTGAGCCCTGGCCGCCGGCGGCACGCGGCGGCAGTCATACGGGCTCCGCCCACCGCCCGTCCCCCACACGGACAGGGCGGCGCCCGCCGCCGCTGCCACTTCGGGGAAGGAACCCACGATGACGACGACGCACACGTCACCGGCGACGAGCGAGCACGCACGACGCGGACACGAGGGCCGGGCGGAGGACGGCGGCCGGGCACGCGACCGCCGAGGCCTCGCCGGCAGGGCGCTGCGGACGCTCGCCGGCCTGCTGGCGGTCGTCGCGTCGCTCCTTGTCGTCGGCGCGCAGCCGGCCGCCGCGCACCCGCCCACCGGGTCCGTGTACGTGTGGGCCAGCGATGTACGGGTGCGCTCGTGCCAGAGCACCTCCTGCTCCCTCGCGACCGACGAGGTGCTCACCAGGGTCAGGGTCCAGGCGTACTGCCAGGTCGACAACGGCGCGGCCGGCCGCGTGACCGACGGCCTCTACACCAACACCTACTGGGTGCAGGTCATCACGCCGGGCCGGACGCTGGGCTGGATCTCGGCGGTCTACGTCAGCGGCGGCTCCAACAACTCCCCGGTGCCCGGCGCCCCGGTCGACGGCCCCTCGGACCCCACCATCGACTGCGAGTACATCTAGCCGTACCGGCAGACCACGCTCCCCGCACCCGTCGCGCACCCCGGACCACGGAGGCCCATGAACACGAGAAGCCTGACCAGGGTGGCGGCCACGGCCGCCGCCCTGGCCGCCACCGTCCTGATCGCGTCGCCGACCGCGGCCTCCGCGGCCCCCGCGACGCCGCGTCCCGCCCCCGCCCGCGCGGCCCTGACTTCCGTCCACATCTGGGCCACCGGCGTCAACGTCCGCCATGACGGGGCCGACGCGGACTGCGTCTTCCACCCGTCGCGGGGGACCTGCCCGACCGTCGTCGCCACCGTCTCGCGCACCACGGCACAGGCTCACTGCCAGCGCGAGGGCGAGACCATCCACGACAGCGGTTACAGCAACCGCTGGTGGACCCTGGTCGAACTGGCCGACGGCAGGATCGGCTGGGTCAACAACATCTACATCCAGGGCGGCGAGAAGATCGCCGGCGTGCCCGACTGCTCCTGGTGAGCCGGACGCGACGACGACCGTGAGCCACCGCCGCGGGGCGGTGACCCACGGCCGCGTTCGTCCCGCTGCTCAGAACGTGCAGTCGCTGACGTGGGCCAGATGCTCGTCGCCCACGAGATACACGTTGTTGACCCATCCCCACGGACCGCTGGGCGACTCCACGTACGTCCACCACCGGCTGCGGTAGCCGGAGTCGACGATCTCCTCACCCTGCTTCTGGCAGTAGGCGGTCACGGTGGTCTCGGACACCGTCGCCACGACCGGGCAGTTCGCGCGGGACGGGTGGTTCTGGCAGATCCGGAACTGCGCCGAACCCGACTCCGCGTTACGGACGTTGACGCCCGAAGCCCACACCCGGACCTCCGTGAAGGCGGCCGCCCCAGCGGCCGCTCCCTGCCCGCCGCCCTGAGCGGCGGACACGCCGGCCCCGGGCCCGGCGACCACAGCGGCCCCCACCGCCCCCACGACCGCCAGCCCCCTGGTCACGCTGCGCACTCTCATCGTTCTCCCTTCCGAGTGACCGGTGCACTACACCACCGCCCACCGCGCCCACGGACGGGCGCGGCAACCGGCACAGGAAGGACGGCCCGCACGACGGCCGTATATGACAAGGGAGTCCGGGGCGGCGGCTCAGATGTCCCGGAACGTCTCGATCTGTGCGCCGATCGTGTTCAGCCGCTCCGCCAGGTCCTCGTAGCCGCGGTTGATGACGTACACGTTGCGCAGGACGGACGTGCCCTCGGCCGCCATCATCGCCAGCAGGACGACCACGGCGGGGCGCAGCGCGGGCGGGCACATCATCTCGGCGGCGCGCCAGCGGGTGGGGCCCTCGACCAGGACACGGTGCGGGTCCAGCAACTGGAGCCGTCCGCCGAGGCGGTTGAGGTCGGTGAGGTAGATCGCGCGGTTGTCGTAGACCCAGTCGTGGATGAGGGTCTTGCCCTGGGCGACGGCCGCGATGGCCGCGAAGAAGGGGACGTTGTCGATGTTCAGGCCGGGGAACGGCATCGGGTGGATCTTGTCGATCGGCGCCTCCAGCTTGGAGGGCCGCACGGTGAGGTCCACCAGGCGGGTGCGGCCGTTGTCGGCCGGGTACTCCGGGCTGCGGTCGTGGTCGAGCCCCATCTCCTCCAGGACGGCCAGCTCGATCTCCAGGAACTCGATCGGCACCCGGCGCACCGTCAGCTCCGACTCGGTGACGACGGCGGCGGCCAGCAGGCTCATCGCCTCGACCGGGTCCTCGGAGGGGGAGTAGTCGACGTCGACGTCGATGTCCGGAACGCCGTGCACGGTGAGCGTGGTCGTGCCGATGCCCTCGACCTTCACGCCGAGCGCCTCCAGGAAGAAGCACAGGTCCTGGACCATGTAGTTGGAGGAGGCGTTGCGGATGACGGTCACGCCGTCGTGCCGGGCGGCGGCCAGCAGCGCGTTCTCCGTCACGGTGTCGCCGCGCTCGGTCAGCACGATCGGCCGGTCCGGACGGGCCGTCCGGTCGACCTGGGCGTGGTACTGCCCCTCCGTCGCGGCGATGTCCAGCCCGAACCGGCGCAGCGCGATCATGTGCGGCTCGATGGTCCGCGTCCCGAGGTCGCAGCCGCCGGCGTACGGCAGCTTGAAGTGGTCCATACGGTGCAGCAGCGGGCCGAAGAACATGATGATCGACCGGGTGCGCACGGCGGCCTCGGCGTCGATCGCGTCCATGTCCAGCCGGGCCGGGGGGACGATCTCCAGGTCCACGCCGTCGTTGATCCACCGCGTGCGCACGCCGATGGAGTTGAGCACCTCCAGGAGGCGGTAGACCTCCTCGATGCGGGCCACCCGCCGCAGCACCGTGCGTCCCCGGTTGAGCAGGGAGGCGCAGAGCAGGGCGACGCAGGCGTTCTTGCTGGTCTTCACGTCGATGGCGCCGGACAGCCGCCGGCGCCCCACGACGCGCAGATGCATCGGTCCCGCATAGCCCAGAGAGACGATTTCGCTGTCCAGCGCCTCGCCGATGCGAGCGATCATCTCAAGGCTGATGTTCTGGTTTCCGCGCTCGATACGGTTGACGGCGCTCTGGCTGGTTCCTAGCGCATCGGCCAGCTGTGCCTGGGTCCAGCCCCGGTGCTGACGGGCGTCACGGATGAGCTTGCCGATACGTACGAGGTAGTCGTCTGCCATGAGGCTGAGGTTATCTCAGATATGAGATTGCGCCTCACGGAGGGGGCCGTTCGGGTGAGAACCCGTCAGCGTCGCTTGGCGGTACGGGTGCGACGCCAGCCGAAGGGGCCGGGCAGGTCCATGGAGGTCGTACGGCGGCCGGTGCTGCTGTGGGTGTGCCGGGGGCCGTGCGAGCCGCCGCCGGTGGTGATGGACCAGGAGTGCCGGTTGATGTTCAGGCGCACACCGGGCAGGATCCGGAAACTCTTGCGGAACGTGAGGGGCATCGGGCCTCCTTCGACTGGGGTCGTGCAGCGGAAAACGTTCTCCGCCGTCGTCTACCCCCGCTCCGCCCTGTCATGGCCACGCGGCCTCAGACGCGGGCGTAATCCCTTCGGGGAAGACCGGGACTGCCCGGGGTCGCTGAGGCGGGACGCCGGGCCCGGGCATGACCAATCAGCCCTCATGTACTAGAGTTATCTCGACATCGAGATATCTGCCGAGGCGCACCGCAGTCGCACGCATCCCGGTCTGGCAGTAAGGGTTACCTAACTTAGCCTGACCTCAGCGGATCGGACAAGCTCGCGTGGCGGCAGGATGCGGTGGTACGCGCACATCAATGAAGGAGACTGTCGTGTCGGCGAACAGCTTCGACGCCCGCAGCACGCTGCAGGTGGGCGACGAGTCGTACGAGATCTTCCGGCTGGACAAGGTGGAGGGCTCGGCCCGCCTGCCGTACAGCCTCAAGGTCCTGCTGGAGAACCTGCTCCGCACGGAGGACGGCGCGAACATCACCGCCGACCACATCCGCGCCCTCGGCAACTGGGACTCGCAGGCCCAGCCCTCCCAGGAGATCCAGTTCACGCCGGCCCGCGTGATCATGCAGGACTTCACCGGCGTCCCCTGTGTCGTCGACCTCGCCACCATGCGTGAGGCCGTCAAGGAGCTCGGCGGCGACCCGGCGAAGATCAACCCGCTGGCCCCGGCCGAGCTGGTCATCGACCACTCCGTCATCGCCGACAAGTTCGGCAGCCACGACGCCTTCGCGCAGAACGTGGAGCTGGAGTACGGCCGCAACAAGGAGCGCTACCAGTTCCTGCGCTGGGGCCAGACCGCCTTCGACGAGTTCAAGGTCGTCCCGCCCGGCACCGGCATCGTCCACCAGGTGAACATCGAGCACCTGGCGCGCACGGTCATGGTCCGAGGCGGCCAGGCGTACCCCGACACCCTCGTCGGCACCGACTCGCACACCACCATGGTCAACGGCCTCGGCGTCCTCGGCTGGGGCGTCGGCGGCATCGAGGCCGAGGCCGCGATGCTCGGCCAGCCGGTCTCCATGCTCATCCCGCGCGTCGTCGGCTTCAAGCTCACCGGTGAGCTCCAGCCCGGCACCACCGCCACCGACCTCGTGCTCACCATCACCGAGATGCTGCGCAAGCACGGCGTCGTCGGCAAGTTCGTCGAGTTCTACGGCGAGGGCGTCGCCGCCACCTCCCTGGCGAACCGCGCCACCATCGGCAACATGTCCCCGGAGTTCGGCTCCACCGCCGCGATCTTCCCGATCGACGACGAGACCCTGAACTACCTGAAGCTGACCGGCCGTTCCGGGCAGCAGGTCGCGCTCGTCGAGGCGTACGCCAAGGAGCAGGGCCTCTGGCTGGACCCGAAGGCCGAGCCGGACTTCTCCGAGAAGCTCGAGCTGGACCTGTCGACGGTCGTCCCCTCCATCGCCGGCCCGAAGCGCCCGCAGGACCGCATCGTCCTCGCCGACGCCGCCGAGCAGTTCGCCAAGGACGTCCTCAACTACGTCGACGCGCCCGTCGCGCAGGCACCCGCCGCCGCGGCCTCCCCGGTCGACGAGGCCGGCGCCGAGTCCTTCCCGGCCTCCGACGCCCCCGCCTACGGCAGCCAGGAGAACGGCGCCGGCGCGCCGCAGCACGCCGACGGCCCCGCCTCCGCCGTCCCGTCCAACCCGGTCACCGTGACCGCCCCCGACGGCTCGACCTACGAGATCGACCACGGTGCGGTGACGGTCGCGGCCATCACCTCCTGCACCAACACCTCGAACCCGTACGTCATGGTCGCCGCCGCGCTCGTCGCGAAGAAGGCCGTGGAGAAGGGCCTGACCCGCAAGCCGTGGGTCAAGACCACCCTCGCGCCCGGCTCGAAGGTCGTCACCGACTACTTCGACAAGGCGGGCCTCACCCCGTACCTCGACAAGGTCGGCTTCAACCTCGTCGGCTACGGCTGCACCACCTGCATCGGCAACTCCGGCCCGCTGCCGGAGGAGGTCTCCAAGGCCGTCAACGACCACGACCTCGCGGTCACCTCGGTCCTCTCCGGCAACCGGAACTTCGAGGGCCGTATCAACCCCGACGTCAAGATGAACTACCTGGCGTCCCCGCCGCTGGTCGTCGCCTACGCCCTCGCCGGCTCCATGAAGGTCGACATCACGCGCGACGCCCTGGGCACCGACCAGGACGGCAACCCGGTCTTCCTCAAGGACATCTGGCCCTCCGAGGCCGAGGTCAACGACGTCGTCGCCAACGCCATCGGCGAGGACATGTTCGCCAAGTCCTACCAGGACGTCTTCGCGGGCGACGCCCAGTGGCAGGCGCTGCCGATCCCGACCGGCAACACCTTCGAGTGGGACGCCGAGTCGACCTACGTCCGCAAGCCCCCGTACTTCGAGGGCATGGCGCACGAGCCGTCCCCGGTCACCGACATCACCGGCGCGCGCGTGCTCGCCAAGCTGGGCGACTCGGTCACCACCGACCACATCTCCCCGGCCGGCGCCATCAAGGCCGACACCCCGGCCGGCAAGTACCTCACCGAGCACGGTGTGGAGCGTCGTGACTTCAACTCCTACGGCTCCCGCCGAGGCAACCACGAGGTCATGATCCGCGGCACGTTCGCCAACATCCGCCTGCGCAACCAGATCGCGCCGGGCACCGAGGGCGGCTACACCCGCGACTTCACCCAGGCCGACGCGCCGGTGGCGTTCATCTACGACGCCTCGCGCAACTACATCGAGCAGGGCATCCCGCTGGTCATCCTGGCCGGCAAGGAGTACGGCTCCGGCTCGTCCCGCGACTGGGCCGCCAAGGGCACCGCGCTGCTCGGCGTGAAGGCCGTCATCGCCGAGTCCTACGAGCGCATCCACCGCTCCAACCTCATCGGCATGGGCGTGCTGCCGCTCCAGTTCCCGGAGGGCCAGTCCGCCGAGACCCTCGGCCTGACCGGCGAGGAGACCTTCTCCTTCACCGGCGTCGAGGAGCTCAACAACGGCACCACCCCGCGCACGGTGAAGGTCACCACCGACACGGGCGTCGAGTTCGACGCGGTCGTCCGCATCGACACCCCCGGCGAGGCCGACTACTACCGCAACGGCGGCATCATGCAGTACGTGCTGCGCAGCCTGATCCGCAAGTAAGCGGCGACACCCGCCGCGGCGGACCCGAGCCGCCACAGGGCCGCACCCCGCTCAAGGGGTGCGGCCCTGCGCCGTTCCCGGACGGCCACGGTGATGAGGCTCGGACGTGTTCCAGCGGACCGGGTCGGCGGAGTGCGCGGATCCGCCCGGTGAGACCAGTCCCGTCTCGTAGGCAAGGACGACGGCCTGGGCCCGGTCCCGCAACGTCAGCTTGGCGAAGATCCGGGCCACATGGGTTTTCACCGTCGCTTCGCTCAGTGTCAGTACCCGGGCGAGTTCGGCGTTGGACAGGCCCCTGCCCATGAGTGTCAGCACCTCCCGCTCGCGCGGTGTCAGCACAGCGAGGTCGCGGTGGACGGCGAGGGAAGTCGAGCAGGGAGCGGTCCGTGCGGCGCCGGAGGCGTGGCGTTCCACCAGACGGCGGGTGATCGAGGGTGCGAGCAGCGCGTCACCGGTGTCGACCAGGCGCACGGCGGCTGCGAGGTGTGCGGGTGTGACGTCCTTGAGCAGGAAGCCGCTGGCGCCGGCGGCGAGGGCCGCGTAGACGTAGGAGTCGAGGTCGAAGGTGGTCAGCATGATCACTCGGCAGTCCGGCGTCCGGGCGAGGATCCGGCGGGCGGCTTCCAGACCGTCCATGGCCGGCATGCGGATGTCCAGGAGCACGACGTCAGGGCGCAGGCGGCGGACGGCTCTGACGGCCTCGGCTCCGTCTGCGGCCTCGCCGACCACGTCGATGCCGCGCGCGGTCAGGATCAGGCGGAAGCCGGTACGGACCAGCTCCTGGTCGTCGGCTATCACGACGCGGGGGCCGGGATCGGCGGATGGGGTCACGGCCGGTCCAGCGGGATCCGGGCGCGGACCCGGTAGCCGCCGCCCAGGCGGCGCCGGGCGTCCAGGTCGCCGCCGTACACGGCGATCCGCTCCCGGAGACCGACCAGTCCCCGTCCCGCACCGTCCGCCCGGCCCGGGCGGCTGCCGGCCCGGACGGCGTCGCCGGCCAGGACGCTCGGTCCGCTGTTCAGGACTTCGACGCGCAGGCAGTGCTCTGCGTACCGCACCGTCACCTCGGCTTGGGCTCCGTCGCTGTGCTTGAGCGCGTTCGTCAGCGCTTCCTGGATGATCCGGTAGGCGGTGACATCGATCCCGCTCGGCAGCGGGCGGGGCTCTCCGGAGACGCGTACCTCCACGGGCAGGCCGGCGAAGGCGATCCGGTCGATCAGCGAGCTGAGCCGGCTCAGGCTGGGCTGCGGCGCCAGGTCCTGGCCGTAAGGTTCGTCCTCGCCGCTCTGTGCGGGGGCGAGCAGGCCGAGCAGGTGCCGTAGCTCGGTCATCGCGGTCCGTCCCGCGTTCTCCACGGCGCTCAGCGCGGCCTCCGCCTCGTCGGGCAGAGTGGTCAGCACCTCGCGGGCTGCCCCGGCCTGGACCACCATGAGGCTCACGTTGTGACTGACGATGTCGTGGAGTTCGGCTGCGATCCTGGCCCGCTCAGCGTCGACCGCGGTCCGTGCCGCTGCCTCCCGCTCCCGCTCCAGCAGCCACCCCCGCTCTTCGACAGTTGCCCGGTGCCGCCGACGTGCCCGGGCGAGCGCCACTCCCAGGACGACCACGGCGGTGCACACCGCCGCCAGTGCCGTGACCAGCCAGACCAACCCTGAACTCCCCATCGCAGCGAGCATCGCAGCCCGGCACACCCGTCCGCGTCATGCTCCGGACCCAGTTCCCTACATCCCCAGGATGACCTGCTGGGCCGGTTACATCCGGTGGAGGACGCCGCACCGGTCCGGGCGCTTCTAGGTTCATCCCATGACAACTGATCTTTACAGCTCCGGACAGACCGTGGTCCGGTTGGACGACGTTCACAAGGAGTACGGCGACGCGAAGGCCCTGAACGGCGTCTGCCTGGACATCCGCGCCGGGGAAGCCGTAGCGGTGATGGGGCCTTCCGGGTGCGGCAAGTCCACCTTGCTCAACATGGTCGCCGGTCTGGACCGTCCCACGTCGGGAACGGTGCAGGTCCACGGTCAGGACCTGGGGACGCTGAACGAGACGGGGCTGGCGCTGTTCCGGCGGCGGCACATCGGCATGATCTTCCAGTTCTTCAACCTGATCGACGATCTCCCTGCCCTGGACAACGTAGCGCTGGCCGCCCAGCTGACCGGCACGTCCGCCCGGCAGGCACGCCGCCGTGCACTGGAACTGCTCGACGAACTGGACATCGCCGACCGCAAGGACGCCTACCCGGCCGCGTTGAGCGGAGGCGAGCGTCAACGAGTGGCCGTGGCCCGGGCCCTGATGAACCGCCCGGCCCTGCTCTTGGCCGACGAGCCGACGGGCGCGCTCGACAGCCGCTCGGGAGAGCAGGTCATGGACCTGCTGATCGACCTCAACCAGATCGGGCAGACCCTGTTGATCGTCACGCACGACCCGCGCCTGGCCGGCCGCTGCGCCAGCCGCCTCGTCGAGGTCGCCGACGGCCGAGTGGCCCGCGAGAGCACACTGGAGCCGACCAGGTGAACGCCGTGTGGAGGGCCTCGCGGGCGGCGGTGAGACACCGCAGGCTCCAGACGTTCGTCATCGGGCTCGTGGTCCTGTGCGCGACCACGACCGTCCTGCTCGGGCTGGGGCTGCTCACCGCGGCTTCAGCTCCCTTCGACAAAGCCTTCGACCAGCAGCGCGGGGCCCACACGGTCGCGGTGTTCGACCTGGGAGACGCATCGCGGGCGCAGCTCGCGCGGACGGCCCGCCGCCCCGGCGTCGAGGCCGCCGCCGGACCCTTCGGGCAAGCCGTCCTGGACATGCCCGAAGACTGGCTGTGGATGGCGCCCGGTTCTCTGTCGGTCGTGGGCCGGGCCGATCCGGACGGCCCGGTGGACCGCATCCGTCTCCTCGAAGGCCGCTGGGTCGGCGCTCCCGGTGAGGTCGTCGTCAACTGGCCCGTCGGCGGGACACCCGGCCCCGGCCTGCTCGGCACCGAGTTGAAGGCTCGCGGCGCCCCGACACTCACCGTCGTCGGGTTCGCCACCAGCATGAGCAAGTCGGCCGGCGCCTGGGTCTCACCCGAGGAGATGGACCGACTGCGCCCCACCACCGCCCAGATGCTCTACCGCTTCACCAACGCCGCGACCGAGCAGCAGCTGCGTACCGGCCTCACCACAGCCACCGCCGAACTGCCCGCCGATTCGCTGACCACCGCGCAGTCGTACCTCGCCCTCAAGCGCGCCTTCTCCGCACAGGCCGACGCGTACCTGCCGTTCATGACTCTCTTCGGCGTTCTCGGCCTTGTGCTCTCCGCACTGATCGTCGGGAACGTCGTCAGCGGAGCGGTCGTCTCCGGGCACCGGCACATCGGCGTGCTCAAGTCGCTGGGCTTCACCCCGAGACAAGTGGTGGCGGTCTACCTGACGATGGTCTGCGTCCCGGCGCTCGTCGGCTGTGCGCTCGGCGTCTTGGTCGGGAACGCGGTGGCCGGCCCCGTCCTGCGGGCGGCCTTCTCCGGCATCGAGACGGGCAGCGCCTCGATCGGCGTCAGCTGGTGGCCGTCAGCCGTCTGCCTGCTGAGCATGCCCGCCCTCGTCGTCGTCGCCGCCCTGATCCCCGCCGTACGCGCTCACCGCCTGTCCGCGGCCCAGGCGATCACGGCAGGCACCGCACCGCGGGCCGGACGGGGACTGCGGGTCCAGCGCCGACTCGGCGGAACCCGGCTGCAGCGGGCCGTGAGCCTGGGGTTGGGCCAGCCGTTCGCCCGGCCGGGCCGGTCCCTGCTGACCATGGCGGCCATTGTCCTGGGGGTCGCCACCGTGACCCTGACGACCGGTCTGACCAGCACCATGGTCGCCTACGAGAAGGCCGGGAAGAGCGACGGGGCCGCCCGGATTCAGGTGCAGGCCGATACGTCCACCCGCGGTCGGGCCGCTCCGGAAGCGAGCGACCGGCAGACCGAACAACGACTGCGCTCCCTGCCCGGGGCCGATCGCGTGACCGCCCGCGCGCTCACCAAGGTGAGTCTCTCCGGGGCCGCCCAGACCGTGTTCGCCAACTTCTACCGCGGGGACACGCAGGATCTCGCCTCCGCGATCGTCGAGGGACACTGGCCGGCCGGTGCCGGGGAGGCCGCAGCCGGTCCGGCGTTCCTCCGCCAGCACGGGTTGTCGGTGGGCGACCGGGTCACCGTCCGGCTGAACGGCAGGCAGGCACCCGTCACCATCGTGGGCGAGCTCATGGAAGGCAACGCCCAGGCACTGGACTTCGACTGGCGGACCCTGGCGGAGCTCGACCCGACGCCACAGGCTGCCGAGTACACGATCCGGCTCGCTCCCGGCGCCGACCCCCAGCGCTGCGTCGAAGCGATCGGGGCGGCCGATCCGGCCCTGCGTCCCACGTTGCTGCGCTCGGACAACGCCGCCACCACGACGGTTGTCGGCTTCTCGTCGGTGTTCACCGTGCTGCTGACCGCCGTGGCTGCGCTCGGGGTGTTCAACACCGTCCTGCTCAACATCCGTGAGCGGCGCCGCGACCTGGGCATGCTCAAGTCGATCGGGATGATCCCGCGCCAGGTCATGGTGATGACGGTGTCGTCGGTCGCGGCTCTGGGAGTGGTCGGCGGGCTGCTGGGGATCCCCCTGGGGATCGCCGCGCACCGGCTGGTGGTGGACCACGTGGGAGTGGTCTCCTTCCCGGAGTCCATGAAGCAGGTCTGGCACATGCCGCAGCTGGCCGCGCTGATCCTGTCGGGCGTCATCATCGCCGTACTGGGCGCGCTGGTACCGGCGCGGTCAGCGGCACGGCTGACCATCGCCGAGGTGCTGCACAACGAGTAGCCCCCTCCGATGCCGTCGACAGGGCCGCGGCAGGCGTTTACAAACCCGCGCTCTGCGGTTATCTTCCGGCTCAGGTGAGGTGGGAGCGCTCCCATCCGGTGGACCGGAACCCGCCCGGGTTCGCTCCCGCTTCACGTCTCTTCCGCACCCCCACACGCACGCACGCGTCAGCCCTCGGGCCGCGTCGTTCCACCCAGTACCGCCCCCCACCCGCACGGTCCGTACACGGAAGGACGGACTCCGTCATGCAAAGCGTCATGATCATGACAAAAAGGGGACCGGGCTTACGCGCCAGAGCCCTCCTCCTCGTCTTCGTCTCCCTCCTCGCCGCCGTCCCCGCCATCGGCCTGATCCTCAGCACCGGCGGCAGGGCCGAGGCTCACGGCACCCCCATGAAACCCGGCAGCCGCACCTTCCTGTGCTGGCAGGACGGACTGACCGACACCGGCGAGATCAAGCCCGTCAACCCGGCCTGCAAGAACGCCCAACAGGTCAGCGGCACCACGCCGTTCTACAACTGGTTCTCGGTGCTGCGCTCCGACGGCGCCGGCCGCACCCGCGGCTTCGTGCCCGACGGGCAGCTGTGCAGCGGCGGCAACACCAACTTCACCGGCTTCAACGCCGCTCGCAGCGACTGGCCGCTGACCCACCTGACCGCCGGCGCGTCCGTCGACTTCTCCTACAACGCCTGGGCCGCCCACCCGGGTTGGTTCTACGTCTACGTCACCAAGGACGGCTTCGACCCGACCAGGACCCTCACCTGGAACGACATCGAGGACCGCCCCTTCCTCTCCGTCGACCACCCGCCGCTCAAGGGCAGTCCCGGCACGGTCGAGGCCAACTACAGCTGGAACGGCCGGCTTCCGGCAGGCAAGTCGGGACGCCACATCATCTACATGGTCTGGCAGCGCTCCGACAGCCAGGAGACCTTCTACTCCTGCTCCGACGTCGTCTTCGACGGCGGCAACGGCGAGGTCACCGGCATCCACGAGCCCGGCAACCCGACCGAGCCCGTCCCCGGCACCTGCACCGCCACCCGCAGGACGACCGGCACCTGGAGCGGCGGCTACCAGTCCGAGGTGACCGTCACCAACTCCGGTGACGTGCCGATGCTCGGCTGGATGGTCGACTGGACCCTGCCCGCCGGCCAGAAGGTCGACAGCCTGTGGAACGGCGCCGCCACCTACAACGGCCAAGCGGTGATGGTCCACAACGCGGGCTGGAACGGCTCGTTGAGTCCGGGCCAGAGCGCGACGTTCGGATACGTGGTCTCCGGAACCGGCGGCGACAGCGCCACCAGCCTTCCCTGCCGCGTGGGTTGAGTCGTTCCGCTCGGTCCGCCCCGGCGGACGACGGAACACGGATCCGGTGGGCGGATGTGCCTGTCCGCCCACCGGATCCGCACGTTCGGCCCGAGGCTTGCCGGCGGGCCGCTGTCACCGGCGACCGGTGAGGACGGTCACTTCTCCAATGCCTCGCTCAGCCAGAGCAGTTGACGCCTCACCTGCTCCGCCTCGCCTCCCTCATGCCCGTTGTACGGGTACGCGTGCATCTCCTTGCGGACGGCCCCGCCCGTCAGCTCCCCGTACCGGTTGAACGCCCCGTACGCCCCGCTCGGCGGGCACACCGTGTCCCGCAGCCCCGTGCCGAAGTGCGCCGGGGCTTGGGCGCGGCGGGCGAAGGAGACCCCCTCGACGTAGGAGAGGGTGCGGTACGCGGCCCGCTCGGCCCCCCGGTGAACGCCCAGGTACGCGGCGATCTCGCCATAGGGTCCGGCGTCGGTGAGATCCAGCGCGCGGCGCACGCCGCACAGCAGCGGCGCGGTGACCAGGACGGCGGCCAGGTCGGGCACCAGGCCCGCCACGGCCAGGGCGAGGCCGCCGCCCTGGCTGTTGCCGGCGGCGACGACCCGTGTCCCGTCCACCCCCGGCAGCGCCCGCACCGCCGTCACCGCGCGCACGGCGTCCGTGATCAGACGGCGGTAGTGGTAGTCGTGCGGGGAGAGGATCCCGCGCACGGCCGGGCCGGGGCCGCCCGGTGCGGTGGCGTGCGGATCCGGGGTGCCGCCGCCGTTGCCGTACTGGTCGCCCTGACCGCGGTTGTCCATCAAAAGGTGCGCACAGCCCGCGTTGACCCAGGTCAGCCGCTCATGGGGCAGACCCCGGCCGCGGCCGTAGCCGACGTACTCGACGACCGCCGGCAGGGGCTCGGCCGGCTCCTCGTCACGAGGCTGCGCGGGCCGGCTGTACCAGGCGCGCACCGGATCGCCCGCGAAGCCGCGGAACGTCACGTCCCAGGTCCGGGTCAGTCGCAGGCCGGTCTCCACGGGCCGGACCGAGACCAGCGGTTCGTGCCGCCCGGCGTCCTTCAGTGTGTCGTGCCAGAACGCGGCGAAGTCGGCGGGCTCGTCGATGTCGGGACGGTGGCGCTCAAGATCGGGCAGGGGCAGGTCGAACGCGGGCACGGGCGGCACCTCGCAGGTCGTGGGCGATCGATCGTTGCGTGCGTCGTCCAGAAAATTGCGCCAGGACAGTACCACTCGACTCACCGGTCCTACCCCGCCCGGCAGGGTTTCCAACGCCCGTTGCGCCCCAACCGCCCGCCGTGCAGCACCCATTGACAGCGCTTTCCGAGTGCCCTTACGTTTCCGCACAGTTACCGGTAAGGGCACGAAAGTTTCGAGGCGCGCCGTGTCGGGGCGTCCGGAGATCGAGCGTTTCTGATGACGCCCCGGGAGGCCCGAGCATGAGCACCTCCACCACATCGGCCCCACCGCCGGGCACCCGGCCGCAGCCGGCGAAGACCCGGCACGGACCGGCGGCCCCGAACGCCCGGCGCGGCTGGCGGCGTTCCCTGCGCCGGGACTGGCAGTTGTACTCGCTGGCCGTGCTGCCGCTGCTGTTCTTCCTGGTCTTCCGCTACCTGCCGATGATCGGCAACGTGATCGCCTTCCGCCGCTTCGAGCCGGGCGGTTCCATCCTGGGGGAGCGCTGGGTCGGGCTGCGCTATGTGGAGATGTTCCTGACCGACCCGACCTTCTGGCAGGTGTTCCGCAACACCCTGTGGCTCGGCACGCTCACCCTGGTCTTCTGCTTCCCGGTCCCGGTCGTGCTGGCGCTGCTGCTCAACGAGGTGCGCCGCACGGCGCTCAAACGGTTCGTGCAGACGGTGTCGTACCTGCCGCACTTCCTGTCGATCGTGATCGTCGCCGGCATCACCATGCAGATGCTGGCCACGGACGGTCCGGTCAACCACGCGCTCGGCTGGTTCGGGCACGACCCGATACGCTTCGTGCAGGAACCGGAGTGGTTCCGCACGATCTACGTCGGCTCCGAGATCTGGCAGACCGCCGGCTGGGGCACCATCCTCTACCTCGCCGCGCTCACCACGATCGACGACGACCTCTACGAGGCCGCCCGTATCGACGGCGCCGGCCGCCTGCGGCAGATCTGGCACGTCACCCTGCCCGGCATCCGACCCACCATGATCACGCTGCTGATCCTCAACATCGGCACGTTCATGGCGGTCGGGTTCGAGAAGATCCTGCTGCTCTACAACCCGCTGACCTATCCGACGGCCGACGTGGTCTCCACCTACCTGTACCGCGCCGGCGTGGAGTCCAACAGCTTCAGCTACGCCGCCGCGATCGGCCTGTTCGAGGCAGTCATCGGGCTGGTGCTGATCACCTCGGCGAACCAGCTGTCGCGCCGCACGGTGGGAACGAGCCTGTGGTGAGCGTCGGCCGGCCGACGCGCGGCCAGCGCGCCTTCCAGGGTGTGAACGGCGTCATCCTCACCCTGGTCGTGGTGGTGACCCTCTACCCGTTCGTCAACATCGTGGCCCGCTCCCTCAGCGGCGAACGCCAGATCCGGGCCGGTGAGGTGACCCTGTGGCCCAAGGGGTTCAACCTCACCACCTACGAGATCGTCATCCGGGACGGGGTGTTCTGGCGCAACTACGGCAACACCGTGCTGTACACGGTGCTCTCCACCGTGGTGGCCATGGTGCTGACGACCTGTTATGCCTACGTGCTGTCGAAGAAGCAGCTGCGGGGTCGCGGATTCCTCGTCGGGGTCGCGGTGTTCACCATGTTCTTCTCCGGCGGTCTCATCCCGAACTACGTGCTGATCACCAGCCTCGGCCTGAAGAACTCCGTGTGGGCGATCGCGCTGCCGAACGCGATCAGCGTCTTCAACCTGCTGGTGATGAAGGCCTTCTTCGAGAGCCTGCCGGCCGAGCTGGAGGAGGCCGCAGAGATCGACGGGCTGAGCACCTACGGCATCCTGCTCAGGATCGTGCTGCCGCTGTCCAAGGCGGTGATCGCGACGATGGTGCTGTTCTACTCGGTGTCCTTCTGGAACTCCTGGTTCTCGGCCTTCCTCTACATGGACCGCACCGACCTGATGCCGGTCACCGTCTATCTGCGCAACCTCATCGCGGGCGCCACCGGCGCCACCAACGCCGGCGCCACCACCGAACAGGGCAGCCAGGTCGCGGCGAACATCCAGGCGGTCACCATCGTGCTGACCTCCCTGCCCATCCTCAGCGTGTACCCCTTCGTCCAGCGCTACTTCGTCTCGGGCGTGATGCTCGGCGCGGTGAAGGGCTGAGCGCCACCGAAGGCTCGCAACGGCTCGACGAACAAAGGAGCGTCCGTGAAGAACCAAGGAAACCTGTCGCGGCGTCAGATCCTCGGGGTCGCCGGCTTCGTCGGCCTCGCCGCCCTCACCGGCTGCGGCAGCGGCGGCGACGGCGACAGCAAGGACCTGTCGAAGAAGCAGAACGGCGCGATGAAGGAGTACCGCGTCGGCCAGCAGTTCAAGGCGGCCCGGCCGCTGTCCTTCTCGGTGCTGCACAACGACAACCCGGCCTACCCGATGAAGAGCGGCTGGCCGTTCTGGCAGGAGCTCACCAAACGCACCGGGATCACCCTGAAACCGGTGTCGGTCCCGCTGAGCGACTACGAGAAGAAACGCAGCCTCCTCATCGGCGCCGGCGACGCCCCGTTCCTGATCCCCAAGACGTATCACCCCTCCGAGGTCGCGTTCGTGTCGTCGGGCGCGATCCTCCCGGTCAGCGAGTACGTCCATCTGATGCCCAACTTCCAGGACAAGGTGAGGAAGTGGCGGCTGGAACCGGAACTGGACTCCATCCGCCAGTCCGACGGCAAGTACTACCTGCTGCCCGGCCTGCACGAGAAGGTCAAGTCCGGCTACTCGCTGTCGCTGCGCACGGACGTCCTCGACCGGCTCGGCCTGACCGTGCCCACCACCTGGGAGCAGGTGTACACCGTCCTCAAGGCGATCAAGGACCGGTACCCCGACCGCTACCCCTTCACCGACCGCTGGAGCACCAACACCCCCTTCCCCGCCGGCGCCTTCTTCGGCTACCTCGGCCAGGCGTACGGGGTTCGGGCGGGCTGGACCTACGACAACATCAGCTGGGACGACGGCGCGAAGACGTTCGTCTTCACCGGCGCCACCGACGGCTTCCGCCAGATGATCGACTACGTGCGCAGACTGGTCGCCGAGAAGCTCATGGACCCGGAGAGCTTCACCCAGACCGACGACGACGCGGTGACGAAGCTGCTGTCCGAGAAGTCCTTCGTGATCAGCGCCAACCCCCAGGAACTGGTGCAGAAGTACCGTTACAACCTGGAAAGGCAGGTCAAGGGCGCGCGGATCGAGATGATCCCGGTGCCGCTCGGACCCGCCGGGCCCGTGGTGCTGGGCGGCGCCCGGCTGGAGAACGGCGTCATGATCTCCAGCAAGGCGCTGGAGAGCGACACCTTCGTCGCCATGATGCAGTTCGTCGACTGGCTCTGGTACTCCGACGAGGGGCAGCGGTTCGCCAAGTGGGGTGTGGAGGGCCTCACCTACACCGACGCCGGCGGCCGGTACCGGCTCAAGGACGGCATCTCCCTCATGGGCTCCGACGCCGACGCCCCGAAGGACCTGCAGAAGGACTACGGCTTCTTCAACGGCGTCTTCACCTACGGCGGCAGCTGGGCCCTCGTCTCCTCCTCCTTCAGCCCGGACGAGAAGAAGTTCCAGGACGCCATGGCCGAGCGCAGGCAACTGCCGATCGCGCCCGCGCACCCGCTGCAGTCCGTCGAGCAGGAACAGGCCACCCTGTGGGACACCCCGCTCAGGGACCACGTCACCCAGAACACGCTGAAGTTCGTCCTCGGCAAGCGCCCGCTGTCCGAATGGGACGCCTACATAAGGGAGTTGAAGGCCAAGAACATGGACCGGCTCGTCGACCTGCACAACAAGGCCCATGAGCGCTTCACGAAGGAGAGCAAGTGATCCGCGTCCCCGCCGAGGCGACCGGCCGGCTCCCCGACGCCTGGCGGACCTGCGTCGGCACCGGCCGGATCGAGCTCGCCCTGCGCCGCGACTACCAGGACTCCCTCGCCCTGCTCCAGCGCGAGATCGGCTTCCGGTACATCCGCGGCCACGGCCTGCTCAGTGACGGCATGGGCGTACACCGCCCCTACGACCATGAGGGCGCCCGGCACGTCCACCACTCCTTCACCTATGTCGACCAGGTCGTCGACGCCTACCTCGGCCTCGGCATCCGGCCCTTCCTCGAACTCGGCTTCATGCCGACGGGGCTGGCCTCCGGCGAGCAGACGGTCTTCTGGTGGAAGGGCAACGTCACCCCACCCCGCTCCGACCGGGAGTGGGCCGACCTCGTCCGCGCCACCCTCGCCCGTCTCGTCGACCGTTACGGCCTGGACGAGGTCCGCACCTGGCCGATCGAGGTGTGGAACGAGCCCAACCTGTCCGACTTCTGGCAGGGCGCCGACGAGGCCGCCTACCACCGGCTCTACGAGGTGACCGCGCACGCCGTGAAGGAGGTGGACGCGAGCCTCCAGGTCGGCGGTCCCGCGATCTCACCGGGCGCCGACGACTGGCTGCTCCGCTTCGCCGACTTCGCCGAACGCCGGGACGTGCCCGTGGACTTCGTGTCCAAGCACGCCTACACCTCGGGGCCGGCCCAGCACGTTCCGTTCGGTTCGTACCAGACGCTGGCGCCCGCACGGAGCCTCCTGGACCAGTTCGCCACGCCCCGTGAGCTGCTCAAAGGTACCCGCCTGGCGGAACTCCCCGTCCACATAACCGAGTTCAACTCCTCGTACTGCCCCGACAACCCCGTCCACGACACCGCCTTCAACGCCGCGTACCTGGCCCCCGTCCTCGCGGGCGGCCACGAGCACGCCGACTCCTTCTCCTACTGGACGTTCAGCGACATGTTCGAGGAGGCCGGCGTCCCCATCGCGCTCTTCCACGGCGGTTTCGGGCTCCTCACCCACCGGCAGGTGAGGAAGCCGGCGTACCACCTGTACGCGTTCATGGCGCGGATGGGCGAGGAACTGCTGACGCGCGGCCCGGACCACCTGGTGACACGGCACCCGGACGGCCGGGTCACCGTCCTGGCCTGGGCGCCCGTCGACCCGAGCGGCACGACACCCGGCCCGGAGCGGCACACCCTGCGGCTGTCGGTCCCCCTGCGCGGGCCGGAGGCGTTCGTCCGCCGGTCCACCGTGGACGAGGAGCACGGCAACGCCCGTACCGCATGGCAGCGGATGGGCAGCCCACGCTCACCCCGCCCGCACCAGCTCGACGTCCTGCACGAGGCGGCCGAGCCCGCACGCGTACACCTCCGGCTGCCCGTCGAGGACGGCCGGATCGCCCTCGACCTCACGCTCACCCGCCACGAGATCACCCTCGTCGAGATCAGCCCCGTCGAGGAGGAGGCCCCGCCCTGGTCGGACGAGCGCCGGCTGCTCGGAAGGGACCCGCGATGAGCACCCCGCCGATCGCCTTCGGCGCCGGCCCCCTCTCCCGCGCCGCCGCCCTCGTCCACACCCTGCTCACCGTCGAGGCGCTGCTGCTCCTGACCGCCGCACCCGGCTTCGCCGCCCTGCTGTTCCTCGGCACCGACCCGGGCAGTATGCCGCTCGCCGCGCTCTGCCTGCTGCCGCTCGGCCCCGCCCTGTCCGCCGCCGTCTACGCCCTGCACCACCGCGGCCGCGACCTCACCGACCTCCACCCGGCCCGCGCCTACCTGCGCGGCCTGCGCCTCAACGCCCTGCCCGCGCTGAAGCTCTTCACGCCCCTGCTCGCCTGGCTGACCGTGATCGCCTTCACCCTCACCCGCTTCGCCGCCACCGAACTGCCCGGTTGGTGGGCGGCGCTGCTCGGCACGATCGGAGTGACGCTGCTGCTGTGGGGCGCCCACGCCCTCGTCCTCACCTCGCTCTTCGCTTTCCGCGCCCGCGACACCGCCCGCCTCGCCGCGTACTTCCTGCTCCGGCACGGCCGCGCCACCCTCGCCGCCGCCTCCCTGCTCGTGCTGGCAGCCGCGCTCACCGCCCTGCTCACCGAGGCCCTGCCCGCCCTGCTCGCCGCGCCGCTGCTGCTCTCCCTGCTGCACACGAGCCGCACGGTGATCGCCGAGACCCGGAAGGACTTCACCGTATGACCGCCCCCGACACCGGAAACGACGGCCGCCTCCCGCGCACCGGAAAGATCCCCTACGGCGGCGACTACAACCCCGAACAGTGGCCGGAGCGGGTCTGGGACGACGACCACCGCCTGTTCTCCCGGGCCGGCATGGACACCCTCACCGTCGGCGTCTTCTCCTGGTCCCTCACCCAGCCCGCCGAGGACGCCTACGACTTCGGCCTCCTGGACCGCGTCCTCGCCCGCGCCGCACGGGCGGGCCGGCACATCGTCCTGGCCACCGGCACCGCCGCCGTCCCGCCCTGGCTCGCCAAGCGGTACCCCGAGGTCAACCGCACCGACTTCGAGGGCCGCCGGCACCGCTACGGCCAGCGCCACAACTTCTGCCCCACCGCGCCGGCCTACCGCCGGCTCGCCACGGCGATGGCGGGCCGGCTCGCCGAACGGTACGCCGGACACGAGGCGTTGCTCGCCTGGCACATCAACAACGAGTACGGCGGCGTCTGTCACTGCGACCTGTGCGCCGAGGCCTTCCGCGGCTGGCTGCGCGAGCGGCACGGCACGCTCGACGCGCTCAACGACGCCTGGTGGACCGCCTTCTGGTCGCACCGCTACACCGACTGGGACCAGATCGAGCCCCCGAGCGCGCTCACCGAGCACTGGCGCGGCCCCGACCACACCGCCTTCCAGGGCATCACCCTCGACTACCAGCGCTTCATGACCGACGCCCTGCTCGGCTGCTTCACTGCCGAGAAGGAGGCGATCCGCGTCCACGACCCGGACACCCCCGTCACCACCAACCTCATGGGCGCCTACCGCCCGCTCGACTACCACCGCTGGGCGCCCCACCTGGACTTCGCCTCCTGGGACAACTACCCGCCCCCCGACGCGCCGCCCACCCGGCCGGCCCTCGCCCACGACCTGATCCGCGGCCTGAAGGACGGCGCGCCCTTCTGGCTGATGGAGCAGACCCCGTCCACGACAGCCTGCCGCGACGTGAACCCCCTCAGACGCCCCGGCGAGCTCCGCCTCGCCACCTGGCAGGCCGTCGCCCACGGCGCCGACGCCGCCCTCTACTTCCAGCTGCGGGCCTCGCTCGGCGCCTGCGAGAAGTACCACGGCGCGGTCATCGGACACGCCGGCCGCGCCGACACCCGGGTGTTCCGCGAGGTCGCCGCCCTCGGCGAGGAGCTGGCGCAGCTCGGGGACCTCACGCTGGGGGCCCGCACCCCGGCGCGCACCGCGCTCCTGTTCGACTGGGACAGCTGGTGGGCCCTGGAGATCTCCGACGGCCCCTCGCGGCTGGTCCGCTACCCGGACGTCGTCCACACCTACTACCGGGCCGCCCGGGAGGCCGGCGCCGACGTGGACGTCGTCCCCGTGACCGCCGACCTGACCCGCTACGACGTGGTCCTCGCCCCCGTCCTGCATCTGATCCGGGGCGACCTGCCCACCCGCCTGGAGGAGCTGACCCGCCGCGGCGGCACCTTCCTCGCGACCTTCCTCACCGCGCGCTGCGACGAGCACGACCGGGCGTTCCCCACCGACGTGCCCGGCCCGCTCGCCGGCCTCCTGGGCATCCGCGTCGACGAGTGGGACGCCCGCCCGCAGGACGTCATACAGCCGGTGCGCATGGGAGAGTCCTGCCACGACGCCCGTCTCGTCTTCGAGATCGTGCAGCCGCGCGGCGCCGAACCGATCGCCACGTACGGCGCGGACTTCTATGCCGGCACGCCCGCCGTGACCCGCAACCGGTTCGGCGACGGGGAGGCCTGGTACGTGGCCACCGCCCTGGACCCGAGCGGCGTCGACGACGTCGTCCGGCGTGTACTGGACCGCCACGGCCTCGTCGGCCCGTACGCCCACCTGCCCGCCGTCGAGACCGCCGGCCGTGTCACCCCCGCCGGCGAGCACCTCCTGTTCCTCCTCAACCACGCTCCCGCCCCGGCGCACCTGACCGCCCACACCGCCGCCACCGACCTGCTCACCGGCAAGCGGTACGCGCGCGGCGAGCCACTCGCCCTCGACCCGCTGGGCGTGGCGGTCCTCAGACCTCGGTAGACGGTCCCCTCAGACCTCAGTAGACGGTCCGGCCCCGCTCGTCCCCGATCCCCGACTTGCGCAGGAAGTAGCTGTTCACCTGGTCCCGCCACTCCCGCGCACAGCGCAACTGCTCCTCGAACCGCGCGGCCACACGCGCGTGCCGGGCCGGCGCCACCAGGTCCGCGAGGCCCTCCCACACGCGGAGAGCCTCCACGACCTCCTCGACGCCCTCGAAGTGGGTGTCGTAGATGTGCTGGATCACCGTCTTCCCGCTGTGCAGCACATGCCCGTACGGGACGTGGTGGAAGAACAGCAGCAGCTCGTCCGGGCACGTGCCGGGCGTCTCGTAGAGCTCGGACCACGGCTTGGCGTACTGGGCGGCGAAACCGGTCCCGGTGGCGGCGCTGCGGTCCACGCCCACGCCGTCGCGGTCGGCGAAGTGGTAGGTGCCCCACGGGCTGTACTCGTAGCCGTCGACGCTCGGCCCGTAGTGGTGCCCCGGCTGCACCATGAAACCGACGCCCAGCGGCGCCGTGTACTTCTCGTACGTCGCCCAGGAGCCGTCCAGCACCCGGTGCAGGCCGGCCGCCAGGCGTCCGGGGGCGGCCGGGAAGGTCAGCGCGATCCACTCGTCCAGGATCCGCAGCGGGTCGGCGTCCGGCCGCCAGGCGAGCCGCCCGAAGGTGTAGAGGTTGGCCTGCGCCAGCGGGTGCCCGGTCCAGAACGGGTCGTCGCCCACGTTGGACACCGCCACGATCCCGCCCCGGACCGTCTCCCCGACACAGGCCTCCTCCCGTGGCCGGAACCGCAGCACCTCGCTCCACATCGGGCCCAGCCAGCACACGTGCCGCTGCTGGCCGGTGTACTCCTGCGTGGCCTGCACCTCCAGCGCCAGCCGGGTCCGCGGCATCGCGCCCAGCACCGGCGAGACGGGCTCGCGCACCTGGAAGTCCATCGGCCCGTGCTTCACCTGGAGCACCGCGTTGCCGGCGAACTCCCCGTCCAGCGGCGCGAAGTGGTCGTACGCCGCTCTCGCCCGGTCCGTGGTGCGGTCCCGCCAGTCCTGGCGGTGGTCGTAGACGAACGCCCGCCAGTGCACGGTGCCCCCGTGCGGGGCGAGCGCCGCGGCGAGCATGTTCGCGCCGTCCGCGTGCGAGCGGCCGTAGGCGAACGGCCCCGGACGGCCCTCCGAGTCCGCCTTCACCACGAACCCGCCGAAGTCCCCGATCGCCGCGTACACTCCGCGCACGGCCCGCTCCCACCAGTCGCGCACGGCCGCGTCCAGAGGGTCGGCCGTGGGCAGCCCGCCGAGCACGATCGGCGCGGCGAAGGTGACCGACAGATGCGTCCGGATCCCGTACGGCCGCAACTCCTCGGCGATCTCGGCGATTTCGCCGAGCCGGTCGGTCAGCAGACGGGCCTCCGTGTCGTGCACGTTGACGTTGTTGACGCAGACGGCGTTGATCCCGCAGGCCGCGAGGAGCCGCGCGTACGCCCGTATCCGCTCCCTCTCGCCCCGCGCCCGTCCGTCCCGCCAGAACAGGGAGCCGCCCGCGTAGCCGCGCTCCACCTGGCCCATGACCGGGTGCACGTCGACGTTGTCCCAGTGGTCCAGCATCCGCAGCGCCGTCGCCGGCCGGTGCGTCTCGCGCGGGGACTCGCCCTCGAACGCCGCCTCGCCGAGCCGTACGACGTGGAAGAGGCCGTACAGCAGCCCGCGTCCGTCGGAGGCCGTGACCGTCGTCGTGCCGCCGTCCCGTGCGAAGACGAAGCCCTCGGATCCCGACTCGCCTTCCGCGTCGGCCACTTCGAGCAGGAGGTCGGGGGAGCCGCCGTCCTCGACCAGCCGCCCGCCGAACCGCCCGCACGCGTCCGACACCTCGCCGCGCACGGTGTCCACCAGCGGCCCCGCCCCCCGGATCAGGGTCCGCCGCGCCCCCAGGGCGCGAAACGCCTCGGGCGGCAGCCAGGCGGGGTCGACGCCCGCCGCATCCGGTCGACTCAAGACGCCAACTCCCCTTCGGGAAACCGCGCACGCTCACGGTGCCGGACAACGTTGTCCCGCGGGACACGCAGACTTCAGTAGCGGCCCGGCGACGGAGCGTGTCAAGAACGCCTGTCGCGCCAACGGCTTGTGCTTTTCCGGCGCACTTTCCCGGGCTGTCTCATGGAGGTCGACGGAGGGAGCGTTGAAACGAACCCCGTGCCTTCAGGCGGCGTACGCGCACTCCTCGCTCCCGGGGGCGTGCACACGTCGCATTTTGTCCGCCAGTGCCCGTATCGGTCCCGGTATGAACTCCCCGCACAGGGCCCTTCCGGCGACACCGCGCACCTGCCCCCGTACACCCCGCGACCACCGATCGGGTCGCTCCGCGCCCACGTGTTCGACCACGCGGAAACCGTTCAACCTCTTGACGGGAGGCGACCCGAACAGCTCAGCTTAGAGTTCACTAGTTGGACATGGACGGGGTCTCATCGAAGCGGCCCCGCGCGCAGGAGGTCGTCGTGGAGACTCCGGGGTCGCAGTCGTCGCTGCACCGAGCCAACCTGGAGCGAGTCGTACGGGCCGTGCGTCTGGCCGGGTCACTCACCCAGGCGGAGATCGCCCGGACGACCGGGCTGTCGGCGGCGACCGTGTCCAACATCGTGCGGGAGCTGAAGGACGGCGGAACCGTCGAGGTCACGCCCACCTCCGCGGGCGGCCGAAGGGCTCGCAGCGTATCGCTGAGCGGGGACGCCGGCATCGTCATCGGGGTCGATTTCGGCCACACCCATCTGCGGGTCGCGGTGGGCAACCTGGCCCATCAGGTCCTCGCCGAGGAGTCCGAGCCGCTGGACGTCGACGCCTCCGCGCAACAGGGCTTCGACCGGGCGGAACAGCTGGTCAGCCGCTTGATCGAGGCCACCGGCGTGGACCGCTCGAAGATCGCCGGAGTGGGCCTCGGCGTCCCCGGCCCCATCGAGCTGGAGTCCGGCACGCTCGGCTCCTCCGCCATCCTCCCCGGCTGGATCGGCACCCGTCCCGCCGAGGAACTGAGAGGCCGCCTCGGCGTGCCCGTGCACGTGGACAACGACGCCAACCTCGGCGCCCTCGGCGAGATGGTGTGGGGCAGCGGCCGGGGCGTACGTGATCTCGCCTACATCAAGGTCGCCAGCGGCGTCGGCGCGGGGCTGGTCATAGACGGCAAGATCTACCGAGGTCCCGGCGGAACCGCCGGCGAGATCGGGCACATCACCCTCGACGAGTCCGGCCCCGTCTGCCGCTGCGGCAACCGCGGCTGCCTGGAGACCTTCGCGGCCGCGCGGTACGTCCTGCCGCTGCTCCAGGGGAGCCACGGCACCGACCTCACCATGGAGGGCGTCGTGCGGCTGGCCAGGGACGGGGACCCCGGCTGCCGCCGGGTGATCGCCGACGTCGGCCGCCATGTCGGCAGCGGAGTCGCCAACCTCTGCAACCTGTTGAACCCGAGCCGGGTCGTCCTCGGCGGTGATCTCGCCGAGGCCGGAGAGCTGGTGCTCGGGCCGATAAGGGAGTCCGTGGGCCGCTACGCGATCCCCAGTGCGGCCCGGCAGCTCTCCGTGCTCCCAGGGGCACTTGGAGGCCGCGCGGAGGTGCTCGGGGCGCTCGCGCTGGCCCTCAGCGAGATGGGTGATTCAACCCTTTTGGACGGCACCCTCGCCGTCGCGGCACCCGCCTTCACTTAGAGAACGCATGACGCCGTTGCCATCTCGTTAAGTATTTACTTCTTGACGTCGAACTTGCGGCCGAGTTGACTTCGAGCCACCTCGGCCGCAGCGTTGCGGCCCTGTCAGGGAGGCACACCCCAAATGAACGCAACGATGCGTAGAGTCGTGATCGGCGCCACCGCCGTCTCCATGGCCCTGTCGATTGCCGCGTGTGGCAAGGCGGGCGACGACAAGGACTCCGGCAGCAGCAACTCCGACAGCAAGTCCATCGGCCTGCTGCTCCCCGACAGCGTCACCGCGCGCTACGAGAAGTTCGACAAGCCGCTGTTCACGGCCAAGGTCAAGGAGCTCTGCTCCGACTGCGACGTCGAGTACGCCAACGCCGCCGCCGACACCGCCAAGCAGGCCCAGCAGGTCAGCAGCATGGTGACCAAGGGCGTCAAGGTCATCGTGATCTCCGCCCAGGACTCCGCCGCGATCAAGTCCTCCATCAAGGCCGCGGTGGACAAGGGCGTCAAGGTCGTCGCGTACGACCGCCTCGCGCAGGGCCCCGTCTCCGCCTACGTCTCCTTCGACAACGTCAAGGTCGGCGAGCTCCAGGGCCAGGCCCTGCTCGGCGCCCTGGGCGCCAAGGCCACCCCGGCCGCCAAGGTCGTCATGATCAACGGTGACGACCAGGACCCGAACGCCGCGCAGTTCAAGGAAGGTGCCCACAAGGCCCTCGACGGCAAGGTGGCCATCGCCTACGAGCAGTCCGGTCTGTGGAAGGACACGGTCGCCGCCGAGAAGATGTCCGCCGCGATCACCCAGATCGGCGCGAAGAACATAGCCGGCGTCTACGCCGCCAACGACGGCATGGCCGGTGGCATCGCCAACACCCTCAAGGGCGCCG
This sequence comes from Streptomyces sp. NPDC088254, assembly GCF_044740925.1. Taxonomy (NCBI): domain Bacteria; kingdom Bacillati; phylum Actinomycetota; class Actinomycetes; order Kitasatosporales; family Streptomycetaceae; genus Streptomyces; species Streptomyces sp. NPDC088254. Next base: position 274,412 of record NZ_JBIURQ010000007.1, read on the forward strand.
GCATCGGCACCATCCCGCTGACCGGCCAGGACGCCGAACTCGCCGCCATCCAGCGGATCGTGGCCGGCACTCAGTCCGCCACGGTCTACAAGGCCTTCAAGCCGGAGGCCGACGCCGCCGCGCAGATGGCCGTCAACCTGCTCCAGGGCAAGGACGTCAAGTCCCTCGCCACGCAGGAGCTGACCAGCGGCTCCGGCGACAAGGTGCCCTCCCAGCTGCTGACCCCGGTGTCGGTCACCAAGGCCAACATCAAGGACACCGTCCTCAAGGACAAGGTGTACACCGTCGGCGAGATCTGCACCGCCGAGTACGCCGCCGCCTGCAAGGCCGCCGGCCTGCAGTAGGCGCCCGCACCCCGCCGGCGGCCCGGGCCCCGCAGAGGGGCCCGGGCCCCCGGCCGCCGCACGGCCCCCGCCGCACGGCCCATGCCGACGGCCTCACGCCGCACGGCCCCGCGAGACCCCGCCGACGCCCGCCCCGCCCAACACCCCGCTGCGGGGCGGGCGTCGGACGGCACCGCCGCCGACGACGACGCGAAAACCGTCGCCGACGACGACCGAACGGAACCGTTGCCAACGCAGACGGTCTCGCGCATGTTCATTCTGTAAACCACGTGCGCAGGCGCCGCCCACCCGCGACCGCCCCGCACATCCCTCCGCGCCTGTCCCACAGCGCGGCATCCCCGCCGGTCAGGCGGCGAAGGAGATGGTTCACGTGTCCGCTACGCCCGTGCTGGCGTTGCGCGGAGTCTCCAAGCGATTCGGTGCGGTCCAGGCCCTCACCGACGTCGAACTGGAGGTCCACGCCGGAGAGGTCGTCGCGCTGGTCGGCGACAACGGCGCAGGAAAGTCCACCCTGGTCAAGACGATCGCGGGTGTCCACCCCATCGATGAGGGCGTCATCGAGTGGGAGGGCAAGCCGGTCAGCATCAACAAGCCGCACGACGCCCAGGGACTCGGCGTCGCGACGGTCTACCAGGACCTCGCCCTGTGCGACAACCTCGACGTGGTCGGCAATCTCTACCTCGGGCGCGAGCTGCTGCACCGCGGCGTCATCGACGAGGTGATGATGGAGAAGAACGCCCGCGAGCTGCTGTCCACGCTCTCCATCCGCATCCCCAGTGTGCGCATCCCGATCGCCAGCCTCTCCGGAGGCCAGCGCCAGGTCGTCGCCATCGCCCGCGCTCTGATCGGCGACCCCAAGGTCGTCATCCTGGACGAGCCCACCGCCGCCCTCGGCGTCGAGCAGACCGCGCAGGTCCTCGACCTCGTCGAGCGGCTGCGCGAGCGCGACCTCGGCGTCATCCTCATCAGCCACAACATGGCCGACGTGAAGGCGGTCGCGGACACCGTCGCCGTCCTGCGCCTGGGCAAGAACAACGGTTCCTTCCCCGTGAAGGACACCAGCCACGAAGAGATCATCGCCGCCATCACGGGTGCCACGGACAACGCCGTCACCCGTCGTGCCGGACGTCGCACCACGGAGGCGGCCAAGTGAGCGACACGTCCAAGACCGTCAAGAGCGCCGCCGGGGACGTCAAGACCGACGGCGTCGTGGAGGACCAGACCACGGTCGCGCCCGCCGACGACCCGACGGCCGCCCCGGTCGCCGTCGTCGACCCGCGCCTGCTGGTCCGCGAAGAGGGCCTCAAGGGATACGTCACCGAGTTCAAGCGCAAGATCAAGGGCGGCGAGCTCGGCTCGCTCCCGGTCGTCCTCGGCCTGATCATCATCTGGGTCATCTTCCAGTCGAAGAACGACCGCTTCCTGAGCGCCGACAACCTCTCCGACATCAGCTACTTCATGTCGGCCACCGGCATGCTCGCCATCGGCCTGGTGTTCGTCCTGCTGCTCGGCGAGATCGACCTGTCCGTCGGCTCCGTCAGCGGTCTGGCCTCCACGCTCTTCGCCGTGTTCGTCGTGGAGCACGGCATGAACGGCTGGCTGGCGCTGATCCTCGCCATCGTCACGGGCCTCGGCATCGGCGCGCTGCACGGCTGGTTCTTCGCCAAGATCGGCGTACCGGCGTTCGTGGTGACCCTCGCCGGCTTCCTCGGCTGGAACGGCCTGATGCTGTGGCTGCTCGGCTCGACCGGCACCATCAACATCCCCTCCGACGACGGCCCCGTCCACATCCTCGGCCAGAGCTCCTTCTTCATGGACCAGGCCATCGTCGGCGCCTACCTGCTGGCCGGCCTCGGCGTCGTGCTCTCCCTCGTCGGCAACTTCGGCGAGCAGCGCCGCCGCAAGGCCGCCGGCGTGCCCTTCCGGCCCACCGGCGAGATCCTCGTCCGGGTCGGCCTGCTGGCCGTCGCCTCCTTCGCCGCCGCCGCCGTGCTGAACAACGCCCAGGGCGTCTCCAACGCGCTGGTGATCTTCCTCGCGGCGCTGGTGATCGTGGACTTCGTGCTGCGCCGCACCACGTACGGCCGCAAGGTGTTCGCGGTCGGCGGCGGCATCGAGGCCGCACGCCGCGCCGGCATCAACGTGCCGATGATCCGCATCACGGTGTTCGCCATCTCCGGCGGCTTCGCCGCGATCGGCGGCATGTTCTTCGCCGGCCAGACCGCGTCCGCGACGCTGAACGCGGGCGGCGGCAACACCCTGATGCTGGCCATCGCCGCGGCGGTCATCGGCGGCACCAGCCTCTTCGGCGGCCGCGGCTCCGTGTGGTCCGCGCTGCTGGGCATGCTCGTCATCCAGTCGATCACGACCGGGCTGAACCTGCTGAACATGAACACCTCGATCCAGTACATGATCACCGGTGGTGTCCTGCTCGGCGCGGTCGTCATCGACTCCGTCTCCCGCCGCAGCCAGAAGGCCGCGGGCCGCGGATAACGGTTCACCAGGCACGACAAAGCCCCGCACCCCTGCCCGGCACCGTCCTCGGTGCCGGGCAGGGTCGTGTGCGGGCGGCCCGGGCACGACCCGTGTGACGGGGACCGCCGTCACGGGAACTGACCCGGCGTGACGTACTACGCACGGGGTGGGCGCCGTCCGCCCGGGCGGAACATTAGACTCGATGCGCCCGGAAACAGCTCGATCAGCTCTACTGCAAGGAGGCACGGGTGCCGCTGCTGACCCGCATCAGGGGACCGCGCGATCTGGACCGGCTCAGCCCGGAGGAGCTGACCCTGCTGGCCGGGGAGATCCGGAGCTTCCTCGTCGACGCCGTCTCCAAGACCGGCGGCCACCTCGGCCCCAACCTCGGCGTGGTCGAGCTCACCATCGCCCTGCACCGCGTCTTCGAGTCCCCCAAGGACAAGGTGCTCTGGGACACCGGCCACCAGTCCTACGTGCACAAGCTGCTCACCGGGCGGCAGGACTTCTCCCGGCTGAAGATGAAGGGCGGCCTGTCCGGCTACCCCTCGCAGGCCGAGTCCGAGCACGACGTCATCGAGAACAGCCACGCCTCCACGGTGCTGGGCTGGGCCGACGGCATCGCCAAGGCCAACCAGCTGCTGGATCGCGACAGCCACGTCGTGGCCGTCATCGGCGACGGCGCCCTGACCGGCGGCATGGCCTGGGAGGCGCTCAACAACATCGCCGAGGCCAAGGACCGCCCGCTCGTCATCGTCGTCAACGACAACGAGCGCTCCTACGCGCCGACCATCGGCGGCCTCGCCAACCACCTGGCCACGCTGCGCACGACCGACGGCTACGAGCGCTTCCTCACCCGTACCAAGGAGATCCTCGACCGCACGCCGGTCGTCGGACGGCCCCTGTACGAGACCCTGCACGGCGCCAAGAAGGGACTGAAGGACCTGGTCGCCCCCCAGGGCATGTTCGAGGACCTCGGCCTGAAGTACGTCGGCCCCATCGACGGCCACGACCTCGAGGCCCTGGAGTCTGCGCTGGCCCGCGCCAAGCGGTTCGGCGGCCCCGTCATCGTGCACTGCCTCACCGAGAAGGGCCGCGGCTACCAGCCCGCCCTCCAGGACGAGGCCGACCGTTTCCACGCCGTCGGCAAGATCCACCCGGACACCGGCCTGCCGATCTCCACCTCCGGCGCCGACTGGACCTCCGTCTTCGGCGACGAGATGGTCGAGCTCGGCAAGGAGCGCGAGGACATCGTCGCCATCACCGCCGCGATGCTCCAGCCCGTCGGCCTCGACAAGTTCGCCAAGGCCTTCCCCGAGCGCGTCTACGACGTCGGCATCGCCGAGCAGCACGGCGCCGTCTCCGCCGCGGGCCTCGCGCATGCGGGCGTGCACCCCGTCTTCGCCGTCTACGCCACCTTCCTCAACCGCGCCTTCGACCAGGTGCTGATGGACGTCGCCCTGCACAAGTGCGGCGTCACCTTCGTCCTGGACCGGGCCGGCGTCACGGGCACCGACGGCGCCTCCCACAACGGCATGTGGGACATGTCGATCCTCCAGGTCGTCCCCGGCCTGCGGCTGGCCGCGCCGCGCGACGCCGACCAGGTGCGCGCCCAGCTGCGCGAGGCCGTCGCCGTCGACGACGCCCCGACCGTCGTCCGCTTCTCCAAGGGCGCCGTCGGCCCCGCCGTGCCCGCCGTGGGCCGCGTGGGCGGCATGGACGTGCTGCGCGAGCCCGGCACCGACCGGCCCGACGTGCTGCTCGTCTCCGTGGGCGCCCTCGCCCCGATGTGCCTGGAGATCGCCGCGCTGCTCGACCGGCAGGGCATCACCACCACCGTCGTCGACCCCCGCTGGGTCAAGCCCGTCGACGAGGCGATGGCCCCGCTCGCCGACCGCCACCGCGTCGTCGTCACCGTCGAGGACAACTCCCGCGTCGGCGGCGTCGGCTCCGCGATCTCCCAGGCCCTGCGCGACGCCGGCGTCGACGTCCCGCTGCGCGACTTCGGCATCCCGCCGCGCTTCCTCGACCACGCCTCCCGCGCCGAGGTCATGGCCGAGATCGGCCTGACCGCCCCCGACATCGCCCGCCAGGTCACCGGCCTGGTCTCCCGGCTCGACGGCCGGTACGGCGGGACGACGGCGGCGGCCGACGCGGTCGAGTCCGCGCGCGACTGACGCCACCCGACACGCCCGGATGGGCCGGTGCGACCACTGTAAGGAGTGGTCGCACCGGCCCATTCGCGTTAACGCGCCCGCGCCGGGGCATACGCAATACGCCCCCTCTCGATCATGTCGAGGACGACACAGCGTGGGAGGTACCCCCGTGAGCAGCACCCTCTTCCGGACGAAGAAGGTCGAGCAGTCCATCCTCGATACCGAGGAGCCAGAGCACGCGCTCAAGAAGTCCTTGTCCGCGCTGGACCTGACCGTCTTCGGCGTCGGCGTCATCATCGGCACCGGCATCTTCGTCCTCACCGGCACCGTGGCCAAGAACAACGCCGGTCCCGCCGTCGCCCTGGCCTTCGTGGTGTCCGGCGTCGTCTGCGCGCTCGCCGCGCTCTGCTACGCCGAGTTCGCCTCCACCGTCCCGGTGGCGGGCTCCGCGTACACGTTCTCGTACGCCTCCCTGGGGGAGCTGCCCGCCTGGATCATCGGCTGGGACCTCGTCCTGGAGTTCGCGCTCGGCACGGCGGTGGTCGCCGTCGGCTGGTCCGGGTACATCCACTCGCTGCTGGACAACGTGGGCGTGCACCTGCCGGCCACGCTCGGCGTGCGGGACGGCGCCACGGGCTTCGGCTTCGACCTCCTCGCCGCGCTGCTGGTGCTGGTGCTCACCGCCATCCTGGTGATCGGCACCAAGCTCTCCGCGCGCGTGACCACGGTCGTCGTCGCCATCAAGGTGACCGTCGTGCTCACGGTGATCGTCGCGGGGGCCTTCCTGATCGACGGTGACAACTACAAGCCGTTCATCCCGAAGTCGCAGCCGGTACCGCCGGGCGACAGCCTCCAGTCCCCGCTGATCCAGCTGATGTTCGGCTGGGCGCCGTCCAACTTCGGCGTGCTGGGCATCTTCACGGCCGCGTCGGTCGTCTTCTTCGCCTTCATCGGCTTCGACGTCGTCGCCACGGCCGCTGAGGAGACCAGGAACCCGCAGCGGGACATGCCCCGCGGCATCCTCGGCTCGCTCGTCATCTGCACCGCGCTGTACGTGCTGGTGTCGATCGTCGTGACCGGCATGCAGCACTACAGCAGGCTGTCCGTCACCGCGCCGCTCGCCGACGCCTTCAAGGCCACCGGGCACCCCTGGTTCGCCGGGTTCATCAGCTTCGGCGCCGCCGTCGGCCTCACCACGGTCTGCATGATCCTGCTGCTCGGACAGACCCGGGTCTTCTTCGCGATGAGCCGCGACGGACTGCTGCCCCGCTTCTTCTCCCAGGTCCACCCGCGCTTCAAGACCCCGCACCGGCCGACCATCCTGCTCGGTGTGCTCATCGCGATCCTGGCCGGCTTCACGCCGCTGAGCGAGCTGGCCGAACTGGTCAACATCGGCACCCTGTTCGCCTTCGTCGTCGTCGCCATCGGCGTGATCATCCTCCGCCGGACCCGCCCCGACCTGCACCGGGCCTTCCGCACCCCGTGGGTGCCGGTCATCCCGATCCTGTCGGTGGCCGCCTCCCTGTGGCTCATGCTCAACCTGCCCGCCGAGACCTGGCTCCGCTTCGCCGTCTGGATGGTCATCGGCATCGCCGTCTACTTCCTGTACGGCCGCTCCCACAGCCGCCTGGGTCGCGGCGAGGCCGCACCGGCCCAGGCGGCGCCCCCGGCGGGCCCGCAAGCCCACTGACGGCTCCGCGCCCGAGCGGCGCCCGAAGACCCGTTGAGTGGGCTGCGCCCCCGGGGGGCTGGATGCTCGCCGGGCGGATATGACGCCGACGGGGCCGGAGGCTCGTTGAGTGGGCTGCGCCCCGGGGCGGTTGGAAGCCCGCGGGGCGGTGCGACCCCGGCGGGGCCGGTGGGCTCCCGTGCGGGGTGTCAGCCGCGTACCGTGCGGGGGCCCGTCACCTCCGCGCCCAGTTCCGTCACCCGGCGGCGTAGTTCTCGGTCGGCCGTCACCACCAGGCGTCGGCGGTCCGTCGCGTCGGACACCAGGGCGACGATGTGGTCGTCGCCGCTGCCGGGTGCCGACTCCACCCGTACGCCGGGCACCGTCGGGACTCCGCGGGCCGCGCCCTCCACGACGAGGACGATCTCCGCGGGCCCGGAGTGCCCCGGCAGCCCGTCCGCCGCCAGCCGGTCCCGCAGCCGTTCGGCGGCGCCGCGCCGGTCCCGCCACCAGCCGTCCGGCACCGACCCGACCACGTTCGCGGCGTCCACGATCACCAGCACAGGGTCATTGTCGTCGTCCATGCGCCCAGGGTCGCACGGGCGGCGCACGGCACCCGATGTCCGCGGCTTAGAGTGAGCCGATGAACGGCGATTGGCTTATACGCGGGCGTGACGGGCGGCTCTGTGTCTACCTCACGTCGGACGACGGCGTCCTGTGCCGGGCCGAGCAGGCCCCGGGCGGTTCTTGGCAGGCACCCCGCAAAGTCGGCGGCGACCAGAAGGTGCACCCGGTCCTCGCCGTCGGCCGAGGCGTCGACGGCTACGCACACCTGGTCTCCTGGCGGCCCCTCGGGAAGGGCGAGGCGGGCGTGGTGCACTCGACCCACTTCCGTCCGCTGCTCTCCCCGATGGACTGGACCCCTCTCGGGCACCCGGACACCAAGGGCGACCGCACGGGCCCGCCCGCGGTGGCCGTGGACCACCAGGGGCGGGCGCACGTCTTCGTGCGCTGCGGCGACGGCGGGCTGCGCATGATCGCGCAGAAGGAGAAGGGCGGCTGGGGGCCCTGGCGCGTGCTGGAGGACCGACCGGAGACGGAGGGGGCCCGGACGCAGGGGCCGCCGGCCGCCATGGTGGGGGAGTCGGGGTGCGTGGAGGTGTACACCGTGGTCGGCGGCGGCATCCTGCGCCGACGGCAGGACGCGCCGGCCAAGCGGGTGGCGGCGGCCGAGTTCCTTCGCACGCCGGTCCGGCCCGGCACCCTCAGGGCCCTGGCCACCTCCTCCGAGGAGACCACGCTCTTCTACGCCGACGACTCCGGCGACCTGCGCGCCTGGCGTCCGGGCGGCGAGCCGGTCACGGTGGCGCCGGTGGCGGGCCCCGGCCCGGTGGCCGCCGTCCGGTGCGAACTCGACGGCCGGGACGTCACGTTGCTCGCCCAGCGCTCGACGGACGGCCGCGTCGCCTTCACCGCGTACCGCGCCGGGGAGGAAGCGGCCGGCGGCTGGACCGAGTCCGGGCCGACGCTGCCCGACGACACCGAGGTGGCCCTCGCGAAGGACGACGAGGGCCGGGTGGTCGCGGCGGCCCTGTCCCCGTCGACCGGCCGCCTCCTCGTCGCCCGCCTCCACGCCGGCGAGCCGGGCCCCGCGCCGGCGTCCTGGCAGGAGGTCTGAGGGGAGGGACGAGTACGGCAGAGGGCCCCCGCCGAACCGGCGGAGGCCCTCTTCACGGTCGTACTCCCGTGTGCCGTACGGCGGTTACGCCGGGACGGACGCCACGCCCGGAGCCAGGAAACGCTTGCCGTTCACCCGCTCCGACACGCCCTCGCGGTCCAGGTACGGCGTGATGCCGCCCAGGTGGAAGGGCCAGCCCGCGCCGGTGATCAGGCACAGGTCGATGTCCTGGGCCTCGGCGACGACGCCCTCGTCGAGCATGAGCCCGATCTCCTGCGCCACGGCCTCCAGCACGCGGGCGCGCACCTGCTCCTCGGTGAGGACCACATCGCCCTGCTTCAGCAGCGCGGCGACCTCCGGGTCCAGCTCCGGCTTGCCGCTGTCGTAGACGTAGAAGCCGCGCTTGCCCGCCTCGACGACCGCCTTGAGGTTCGGGGAGACCGTGAAGCGGTCCGGGAACGCGCGGTTGAGCGTCTGGGAGACGTGCAGACCGATCGCCGGGCCGACCAGCTCCAGCAGCACCAGCGGGGACATCGGCAGGCCGAGCGGCTCCACCGCCTTCTCCGCGATGTCGACCGGGGTGCCCTCGTCGATGACGTTCTGCACCTCGCCCATGAAGCGGGTCAGGATGCGGTTCACGACGAACGCCGGGGCGTCCTTCGTCAGCACCGCGGTCTTCTTCAGCTTCTTGGCGACGGCGAACGCCGTGGCCAGCGAGGCGTCGTCGGTCTGCTCGCCGCGGACGATCTCGAGCAGCGGCAGGACGGCGACCGGGTTGAAGAAGTGGAAGCCTACGACCCGCTCGGGGTGCTTCAGCTTCGACGCCATCTCGGAGACCGACAGCGAGGAGGTGTTGGTGGCGAAGATCGCGTGCGCGGGGGCGACCGCCTCGACCTCCGCGAACACCTGCTGCTTGACGCCGATCTCCTCGAACACGGCCTCGATCACGAAGTCCGCGTCGGAGAAGCCCTCGGCCTTGTCCAGGACGCCGGACACCAGCGCCTTGAGGCGGTTGGCCTTGTCCTGGTTGATACGGCCCTTGCCGAGCAGCTTCTCGATCTCGGCGTGGACGTAGCCCACACCCTTGTCGACGCGCTCCTGGTCGATGTCGGTCAGCACGACCGGCACCTCCAGGCGGCGCAGGAACAGCAGCGCGAGCTGGGAGGCCATGAGGCCCGCGCCCACGACGCCGACCTTGGTGACCGGACGGGCGAGGTTCTTGTCCGGGGCGCCCGCGGGACGCTTGCCGCGCTTCTGCACCAGGTTGAACGCGTAGATGCCGGCGCGCAGTTCACCGCCCATGATCAGGTCGGCGAGCGCCTTGTCCTCGGCGTCGTAGCCCTGCTGGAGGTCGCCGTTCTTGGCGGCGGCGATGATGTCGAGGGCGCGGTAGGCGGCCGGGGCCGCGCCGTGCACCTTGGAGTCCGCGATGAAACGGCCCTTGGCGACGGCCTGGTCCCAGGCCTCGCCGCGGTCGATCACCGGGCGGTCGACGACGATCTCGCCCTTGAGGACGGACGCCGTCCACAGCAGCGACTGCTCCAGGAAGTCCGCGCCCTCGAACAGCGCGTCGGCGATGCCCAGCTCGTAGACCTGCGCGCCCTTGAGCTGCTTGTTCTGGTTGAGCGAGTTCTCGATGATCACCGAGACGGCCTTGTCGGCGCCGATCAGGTTCGGCAGCAGCGTGCAGCCGCCCCAGCCGGGGACCAGGCCGAGGAAGACCTCGGGGAGCGAGAACGCGGGCAGCGCCGCGGACACCGTGCGGTAGGTGCAGTGCAGGCCGACCTCGACGCCGCCGCCCATGGCCGCGCCGTTGTAGTACGCGAAGGTCGGCACACCGAGGCCCGCGAGGCGCTTGAACACCTCGTGGCCGCCCTTGCCGATGGCGAGCGCGTCCTTGTGCTCCTTGAGGAGCTCGACGCCCTTGAGGTCCGCGCCGACGGCGAAGATGAACGGCTTGCCCGTGATGCCGACACCGACGATGTCGCCGGCCGCGGCCTCCTTCTCGACCTGGTCGATGGCGAGGTTCAGGTTCGCCAGCGACGCGGGGCCGAAGGTGGTCGGCTTGGTGTGGTCGAAACCGTTGTCCAGCGTGATCAGGGCGAAGCGCCCGGCGCCGAACGGCAGGTCCAGGTGGCGTACGTGCGCCTGGGTGACGACCTCGTCCGGGAACAGCTCGGCCGCACCCTTCAACAGCTCAGCGGTGGTGCTCACTTGTCCCCCTCGAAGTGCGGGTTCTCCCAGATGACCGTCGCGCCCATGCCGAAGCCGACGCACATGGTGGTCAGGCCGTAACGGACCTGCGGCTGCTCCTCGAACTGGCGGGCCAGCTGCGTCATCAGACGGACGCCAGAGGAGGCGAGCGGGTGGCCGAAGGCGATGGCGCCGCCGTACTGGTTGACGCGCTCGTCGTCGTCGGCGATGCCGTAGTGGTCCAGGAAGGCCAGGACCTGGACGGCGAAGGCCTCGTTGATCTCGAACAGGCCGATGTCGGAGATGGACAGGCCCGCCTGGGCCAGTGCCTTCTCCGTGGCCGGGATCGGGCCGTAGCCCATGACCTCGGGCTCGACGCCCGCGAAGGAGTAGGACACCAGGCGCATCTTGACCGGCAGGTCGTTGGCGCGGGCGAAGTCCTCGGACGCGATGAGCGACGCGGTGGCGCCGTCGTTCAGACCGGCCGCGTTGCCGGCGGTGACCCGGCCGTGGACGCGGAACGGGGTCTTCAGGCCCTGGAGGTTCTCCAGGGTCGTGCCCGGGCGCATCGGCTCGTCGGCGGTGACCAGGCCCCAGCCCGTCTCACCGGCCTCCGGGTTGGTGCGGCGCACCGAGATCGGCACCAGGTCGGCCTGGATCTTGCCGTTGGCGTACGCCTTGGCGGCCTTCTCCTGGGAGCGCACGGCGTACTCGTCGGCGCGCTGCTTGGTGATCTGCGGGTAGCGGTCGTGCAGGTTCTCCGCAGTCATGCCCATGAACAGCGCGGACTCGTCGACCAGCTTCTCGCTGACGAAGCGCGGGTTGGGGTCGACGCCCTCGCCCATCGGGTGGCGGCCCATGTGCTCGACACCGCCGGCGACGGCGATGTCGTACGCGCCGAAGGCGACGGAGCCGGCGACCGAGGTGACGGCGGTCAGGGCGCCTGCGCACATGCGGTCGATGGAGTAGCCGGGGACCGACTGGGGGAGGCCGGCCAGGATCCCGGCGGTGCGGCCGATGGTGAGGCCCTGGTCGCCGATCTGCGTGGTCGCGGCGATGGCGACCTCGTCGATCTTCGCGGGGTCGAGCCCGGGGTTGCGGCGCAGCAGCTCCCGGATCGCCTTCACGACGAGGTCGTCGGCGCGGGTCTCGTGGTAGATGCCCTTCGGGCCCGCCTTGCCGAACGGGGTACGGACGCCGTCGACGAAGACGACGTCCCTGACGGTACGAGGCACGATGGCTCTCCTCCAGGTGCGGGACGCTGAGCGCTTGCTCAGACCATGCTACTTCTGAGTAACGTAGCTGCCCAGTCCTCGCGTGGCGAGCGGCGAAGGTCACACCGGCGGGCGCGGCCGCCGCAGATCTTGGCGTGATCTCGCCGCCCCTGCCCCGCTTCCGACCGCCGTCCGTTCGCCTGCGGGGCTCAGGCCGGCTTGGCGGAAAGGGCGGCGGTCAGGGCCGGTGTCACCTGCTCCACCTGCCATGGACGCGCGCCGAGTCCCGCGAGGGCTGCCGCGACCGCGCTCTCGTCGGCCTGCGCGGGCGGCTCCCAGCAGACCCGGCGCACGCTGTCCGGCGCGATCAGGTTCTCCTGGGGCATGTTCAGCTCCTCGGCGAGCGCCGACACCGCGGCCCGCGCTGCGGACAGCCGCGCGGCGGCCGCCGGGTCCTTGTCGGCCCACGCCCGGGGCGGGGGCGGCCCGGCGACCGACTGCCCCGGCAGCGGCAGCTGCGCCTCCGTCAGCGACCTCACCCGGTCGACGGCGGCCTGCCACTGCTCCAGCTGGCGCCGCCCCATCCGGTGCCCGAAGCCGTTCAGCGCCGCGAGCGCCTGCACGGTGGTGGGAAGGGCGAGCGCCGCCTCCACGATGGCCGCGTCCGACAGCACCTTGCCCGGCGAGACGTCCCGCCGCTGCGCGATCCGGTCCCGGGTCTGCCACAGCTCCCGCACCACGCCGAGCTGCCGGCGGCGGCGCACCTTGTGCATGCCGGACGTACGGCGCCAGGGGTCCTTGCGGGGCTCCGGCGGCGGCGCGGAGGCGATCGCGTCGAACTCCTGGCGAGCCCATTCCAGCTTGCCCTGCCGGTCGAGCTCCTTCTCCAGCGCGTCGCGCAGGTCGACGAGCAGCTCGACGTCCAGAGCCGCGTAGCGCAGCCACGGCTCGGGCAGCGGGCGGGTCGACCAGTCGACGGCGGAATGCCCCTTCTCCAGTACGAAGCCGAGGACACCCTCGACCATCGCGCCGAGGCCGACCCGCGGGAACCCGGCCAGCCGTCCGGCCAGCTCGGTGTCGAACAGCCGCGTCGGCACCATGCCTATCTCGCGCAGGCAGGGCAGGTCCTGGGTGGCGGCGTGCAGCACCCACTCGACGCCGGAGAGCGCCTCGCCCAGTGCGGAGAGGTCGGGGCAGGCGACGGGGTCGATCAGCGCGGTGCCGGCGCCCTGGCGGCGCAGCTGCACCAGATAGGCGCGCTGTCCGTAGCGGTAACCGGAGGCGCGCTCGGCGTCGACGGCGACGGGGCCGGAGCCGGCGGCGAACGCGGCGATCACCTCGGCGAGCGAGGCCTCGTCGGCGATCACCTCGGGGATACCCTCGCGCGGTTCGAGGAGAGGTGTCGGCGCCCCGGAAGCAGTCGATCCGCCGTCGTCCGGAGGGGCGCCTCCGGTGGTTCGCAGTGAGCTGGCTGCTGCGGTTTCTTGGGCGTCGGTCACCTGTCAAGGGTATCCGTGTGGGGGCGTCGCCCGCCGACGGAACGTTCCGTCGGCGGGCTTCGCGGGGTCGTAAACCGGTCAGATCGGTGATCGATCGGGCAGTCCCGTAAGGGTCGGGACGGCGGTCGGTCGGTTCAGGGCAATGGTCGCAAGGCGGAGCGGTCGGTGCGAGGTCAGGGTGGGGGTGGGGGTCAGTGGATGATGCCGGTCCGCAGGGCGACCGCGACCATGCCGGCGCGGTCGCCCGTGCCGAGCTTGCGGGCGATGCGGGCGAGGTGGCTCTTGACGGTCAGCGCGGACAGGCCCATGGAGACGCCGATGGCCTTGTTGGACTGGCCTTCGGCGACCAGTCTGAGCACCTCCACCTCGCGGCCCGACAGCTCGCGGTAGCCGCCCGGGTGGCTCGGGGCGCCCGGGGGGCGGCGGTGGAGGCGGGCGGCGGCCGCGCCGATGGGGGCGGCGCCGGGCCGGGTGGGGAGCCCGACGTTGGTACGGGTGCCGGTGACGACGTAGCCCTTGACGCCGCCCGCGAGGGCGTTGCGCACGGCTCCGATGTCGTCGGCGGCGGACAGGGCGAGCCCGTTGGGCCAGCCGGCGGCACGGGTCTCCGACAGCAGGGTCAGGCCGGAGCCGTCGGGAAGGTGGACGTCGGCGACGCAGATGTCGCGGGGGTTGCCGATGCGGGGACGAGCCTCCGCGACGGACGAGGCCTCGATGACATCGCGCACACCGAGCGCCCACAGATGGCGGGTGACGGTGGAGCGGACGCGCGGGTCGGCCACGACCACCATGGCGGTGGGCTTGTTCGGGCGGTAGGCGACCAGGCTTGCGGGCTGCTCGAGGAGAACGGACACCAGGCCTCCTGGGTTGCGGGACGGGCCGGCTCGTGGGGAGTGGAGCCGGGGCGAACCGTGCTTTCAAGGTCACAGTCGTCTTCGGCACCGGGCCCGGTGTCCTTTAGGGGATGATCACGATCTAGTGAGTAACAATCTGTGCAATTCGGACACGCGATCGATCATCCGAAGATCGAGTCGGTTTGAGTGGGTGTCGTACGAGATCGAAAGTGGTCGTATCGACAAAGAGATGGTCAATGGGGGCGGCGCGAGGTTTCCGGCAGCACAGGGGTTCCCCGGACTGGGGTACGGAACGACAAAGGCGCGCTGCCGTGAGGGCAGCGCGCCTGAGGTCTCGTGGCGGGGGCGGCGCCCCCGGGATCCCGCCGGGGGTCAGCGGGCCTGGGGGTCCCGCCGCTGGGGGAGCGTCACCACCGAGGCGTCCCCGGGCCCGGCCGGCGGCAGCCCCGCCACCTGGGCCAGCAGATCGCACCAGGACGCCAGATGCGCCCCCGTGTCCGGCACTCCGCCGAGCCCCTCCCGGGGCGTCCACGAGGCCCGGATCTCGATCTGGGAGGCCGCAGGACGCTCCGACAGCCCGCCGAAGTAGTGCGAACTCGCGCGCGTCACGGTCCCGCTCGGCTCGCCGTAGGTCAGCCCACGGGCCTGGAGCGCGCCCGTCAGCCAGGACCAGCACACCTCCGGCAGCAGCGGATCGACGGCCATCTCCTGCTCCAGCTCGGCCCGGATCAGCGTCACCAGCCGGAACGTGCCGCGCCACGCTTCGTGCCCGGCGGGGTCGTGCAGCAGCACCAGCCGGCCGTCGGCCAGGTCAAGGTCGCCGTCCACGACGGTCGCCTCCAACGCGTACGCGTGCGGCGCGAGCCGCTGCGGGGCGGGCGTCGGCTCGACCTCGATCTGTGGCCGCAGCCGGGCGGCCCTCAGCGCGTCGACGGCGGCCCGGAAGGGCGGCGGAGCCGAACTGGTCCCATTCCGGTCCTCCTCGTTCCCGTCGTCCATTCCGTCCGTGCCGTCCGACAGTCGTCCCTGAGCCGCAGCCATGCGGGGAAGATTAAAGGGAACGGGGCCTTCGCGCAGGGCAAGACACCCGCGCGCGGGCCGCGGGCGGATGCGCGCTGGGCGAACACGCGCGCGGGCGGCGGGCCCCGGAGAGCGCCGGGGAGGGGGCCCGGAAGAGGGCGGCCGCACCGGTTCCGGCGCCGTGCGAGACTTGCCGTCGTGAGCGTGAACGAGGGCCCGGCGGGCCGGCAGCCGACAGCGACGTACGACAGCCCCTTCCTGAAGGCGTGCAGGCGTGAACCCGTGCCGCACACGCCCGTGTGGTTCATGCGGCAGGCCGGGCGCTCCCTGCCGGAGTACCGCAAGGTCCGCGAGGGCATCCCGATGCTCGAGTCCTGCATGCGGCCCGAACTGGTCACCGAGATCACCCTCCAGCCGGTCCGCCGGCACAACGTGGACGCGGCGATCTACTTCAGCGACATCGTCGTCCCGCTCAAGGCCATCGGCGTCGACCTCGACATCAAGCCCGGCGTCGGCCCGGTCGTCGAACAGCCGGTCCGCACCCGCGCCGACCTCGCCCGGCTGCGCGAACTCACCCCCGAGGACGTCTCCTACGTCACCGAGGCGATCGGCCTGCTCACCCGGGAGCTCGGCGCCACCCCCCTCATCGGCTTCGCCGGCGCGCCCTTCACCCTCGCGAGCTACCTCGTCGAGGGCGGCCCCTCGCGCACCTACGAGAACGCCAAGGCGATGATGTACGGCGACCCCGAGCTCTGGGCCGACCTGCTCGACCGCCTCGCCGGCATCACGGCCACGTTCCTGAAGGTGCAGATCGAGGCGGGCGCCTCCGCCGTCCAGCTGTTCGACTCCTGGGCCGGCGCCCTCGCCCCGTCCGACTACCGCCGCTCGGTGCTGCCGGCCTCCGCGAAGGTCTTCGACGCCGTCGCCGGGTACGGCGTCCCGCGCATCCACTTCGGTGTGGGCACCGGCGAGCTGCTGACGCTCATGGGCGAGGCCGGCGCGGACGTCGTCGGAGTCGACTGGCGTGTCCCGCTGGACGAGGCCGCCCGGCGCGTCGGCCCCGGCAAGGCGCTCCAGGGCAACCTGGACCCGACCGTCCTCTTCGCCACCCGCGAGGCCGTCGAGACCAAGACCCGCGAGGTCCTCGACGCCGCCGCCGGTCTGGAGGGCCACATCTTCAACCTCGGCCACGGCGTCATGCCGTCCACCGACCCGGACGCCCTCACCCGCCTCGTGGACTACGTCCACACCCAGACCGCCGGCTGACCGGCGGGCGAGTCGCTCACCACGTCTGCCGGGGCCGGGCCCGCCTGCCGAAGAGCAGGCCGCCCGGCTCCGGCGGCGGGGGCGTGCCCGGCTTGAGGGGCCAGGCGAGCAGCATGCCGGCGAGGAAGCCGACGATGTGCGCCGCGTACGCCACGGTGCCCGCCTCGGAGACGCCCTCGCCGTAGGAGTACACCGCCTGCAGCACGAACCAGAAGCCGAGCACCAGCCAGGCCGGCAGCCGCAGCGGCAGGAAGATCAGGAAGGGCACCAGCACCCACACCCTGGCCTTCGGATACAGCACCAGATAGGCGCCCAGCACCCCCGCGATCGCCCCCGACGCGCCGATCAGCGGATCGGTGGAGTCGGCGTTCAGCAGCGCGAAGCCGTACGACGCCGCGTAACCGCAGGCGACGTAGAACAGCGCGAAGCGCAGGTGGCCCATGCGGTCCTCGATGTTGTTGCCGAAGATCAGCAGGAACAGCATGTTGCCCAGCAGATGCAGCCATCCGCCGTGCAGGAACATCGCGGTGAGGACGCTCAGCGCCGGGGACTTGTCGTAGCCGGGCGGGCCCAGCACGCAGCCGCCGTCGCGCGCGTCGCCCGTGGGGACGAGCTGCGGCAGCTGATGGTGGATCAACTCGGTCGGCACGGCCGCGTACTGCTCCAGGAACGCGTGCAGGTTGCACGTCTGCACCAGGGTGCTGTCGCCGGCCACGGAGCCCGACAGGCCGGGCATGAAGAAGAACACGAAGACGTTCACGCCGATCAGCGCGTACGTCACCACCGGAGTACGGCGCACGGGGTTCACGTCATGGACGGGGATGACCACAAGGAAGTACTGCCCCCGATCCGTTCGGTGAATCGGTGAACGCGCCCTCCCGTGGCCGCGTATGAAGCGTCAACCGTCCGCGGCACGGGGATGCGGGCCGCGGGGACGACGTGAGGAACAGGCGATGAACGACCGGGTTACTCCCCCGATGCACGCCCTGCCCGACGGCGAGGCGGAGATCGCGCTCGTGATCAGACTCCCCTGGGAGGACGTGGCCAGGCTCGGCCAGGAGGCGGCACGGCTCGCCTCCCAGTCGCAGCGGCCGGTCACGCTGGACGAGGCGGTGAGCCACCGGCTGCGCTCCCGGCCCGCGACCGCCGCGCACGCCAAGCCGACGGAGCAGCCGCCGACGTCCGGCTCACCGGTCTCCACGCTGCCGAGGCTGTCCGGGACGGCTTAGGGGCCCGTCCGGCGGATCAGTCGCCCCGTACCTTCGCCGCCGCCTTGCGGGCCGCCACCAGCACCGGGTCCCACACCGGGCTGAACGGCGGGGCGTAGCCCAGGTCCAGGGCGGTCATCTGCTCCACCGTCATGCCGGCCGTCAGGGCCACCGCGGCGATGTCGACGCGCTTGGCCGCGCCCTCCCTGCCGACGATCTGCACGCCGAGCAGGCGGCCCGTCCGCCGCTCGGCGAGCATCTTGACCGTCATGGGGGAGGCGCCGGGGTAGTAGCCGGCGCGGCTGGTGGACTCCACGGTGACCGTCTCGAACCGGAGTCCGGCCCGGCGCGCGTCCTTCTCCCGCAGGCCCGTGCGGGCGATCTCCAGGTCGCACACCTTGCTGACGGCGGTGCCGACGACGCCGGGGAAGGTGGCGTAACTGCCGCCGACGTTGGTGCCGATGACCTGGCCGTGCTTGTTGGCGTGCGTGCCCAGGGCGACGTGGCGCTCCCGGCCCGACACCAGGTCGAGGACCTCCACGCAGTCGCCGCCGGCCCAGATGTTCTCGTGGCCGCGCACCCGCATCGCCAGGTCGGTGAGCAGACCGCCGTGGGCGCCCAGGGGCAGGCCGGCGGCCTCCGCCAGGCTCGTCTCCGGACGGACGCCGAGACCGAGGACCACCACGTCCGCCGGGTACTCGGCGTCGTCCGTGACGACGGCCCGTACCCGGCCGTTCTCGCCGGTGAGCAGCCTGGTGACCTCGGCGTCGTTCACCATGGTGATGCCGAGGCCCTCCATGGCCTCGTGCACCAGCCGGCCCATGTCCGCGTCCAGCGTGGACATCGGCTCGCTGCCCCGGTTGACGACCGTCACCTCATATCCGCGGTTGATGAGGGCCTCGGCCATCTCCACGCCGATGTAGCCCGCGCCGACCACCACCGCGCGCCGGCCACGCGCACGCGTGAGCGTGTCGATCAGCTCCTGGCCGTCGTCCAGGGTCTGCACCCCGTGCACCCCGTCGGCGTCCGCGCCCGGCATGTCCGGCCGGATCGGCCGGGCCCCGGTCGCGATGACGAGCTTGTCGTACGACGTCCAGGACTCGGCGCCGGAGTCGACGTCACGCGCGCGTACCCGCTGTCCGGGCACGTCGATCTCGGTGACCTCCGTGCGCAGCCGCAGGTCGATCCCGCGGGCGCGGTGCGCCTCGGGCGTGCGGGCGACCAGGTCGTCCCGGTCGGGCACGTCACCGCCCACCCAGTACGGGATGCCACACGCCGAGTAGGACGTGAAGTGCCCGCGCTCGAAGGCCACGATCTCCAGCTCCCCGGGCCCCTTCAGCCGACGGGCCCGGGACGCCGCGGACATCCCCGCGGCATCCCCACCGACCACGACCAGACGCTCCCGCCCACTGTCCCCACCCCGCACGCTCTCACTCAAGCTCATGCGAACACGCTACGACCGCACCCCACTTCACTCCCGCCCGGGCCACTCCCCGCCGGTGCGGCCCGGGTCGTGGGGCCCGCCCGGGTCATTCTCGGACCGGTCCCCCCCCGTCCGCGCCCCGCGCCGCCCGGACGGCGGCCGCCGCCTCCTATTCTCCGCCGGGGCGCCTCCCGGCTCGGGGAGGCGGGCGGGTCAGTCCTCGGTGGGCTCATCCGGCCGGGTTTCGTGTCGGGCTCGGTGCAGGCGTCGCCAGGCCAGGAGGATCACCAGGGCCGGGACGGCGAACGGCAATGCCGCGCCGATTGCGACGGCGATCCAGCGCAGTGTCGTCAGCAGTGCGTGCCAGCCGCCGGCCAGTGCGTCCAGGAATCCGGGGTCTTCGTCCTCGGCGGCCTTCTTCACCGGCGTCTCTGTCAGCGTCAGCGTCACGGTGGCCATGCTCGTGCGGTCCTTCAAGGACGCCTGCCGGGCCAGCAGCGCCTCCAGGTCCGCCTCGCGGCGGCTCAGTTCGCCCTCCAGGGCGACCACGTCGGTCAGCTTGGTGGCCCGGTCCATCAGCGCCCGGACCCGGGCCACGCTGGCCCGCTGCGAGGCGACGCGGCTGTCCACGTCGACGACCTGGTCGCCGACGTCCTGGGCCTTCGCCGTGCGTTCCAGGAGCGTGCCCGCGCCCTGAAGGGCGGCGAGGACGTCGTCGTACTTCCCGACCGGCACGCGCAGTACGACCCGCGTCTGCTCGGCGCTGTCCACATCGCGGGTGGTGGTCTCGTCGCCGATGTAGCCGCCTGCGTTCTCGGTGGCCGAGCGGGCGGTGTCGAGGGCCTTGGGGACATCCTTGACCTGCACGGTCAGGGTGGCGGTGCGGATGACGTGGTCGACCGGGAGCTTCGGCGCGGCGCCGGGCCGCGCCCCGCTCGCCGCCGGGCCCGCGCCCTCCTCGGCGTCCGCTTTCGCGCCGTCGGCCTCGCCCGGCGCGGCGGCCGCGTCCTTCATCCGGGAAGGCGCGTCGCCCGAGTCGCCCCCGGCGCCGCAGCCGGTGAGCGCAACGGCGGCGAGCAGGAGTCCGGCCAGGGCCCGGGCCGGTCGTACGGTCCGTACGGATCGTCGTGTGCGCATGCGGGCGAACCCCCGAGAGTCGTGGAACGGCTGACGGTCCTTCGACGCCGGGGCGGACCGGAACGTTGGCGGCCGACGGTCCCGAACAGGTCACGGTCGGGACGCGGAAGGGACACCGGGCGCGACGGGAGTGTCAGCGGGTTCTGAGAGAGTGGGGGCATGAGCGCAACGGGCACGGGCAGCGGGCATGTCGTCGTCGTGGGAGCCGGTGTCGCGGGCCTGGCCGCGGCCCACCGGCTGCTGGAGCGCGGCGCGCGCGTGACCGTGCTGGAGGCTTCGGACCGGGTCGGCGGCAAGCTGCTGCCCGGCGAGATCGCGGGCGTCCGTGTCGACCTCGGCGCGGAGTCGATGCTGGCGCGCCGGCCCGAGGCGGTCGCCCTCGCGCGCGAGGCGGGCCTCGCCGACCGGCTCCGGCCGCCGGCCACCGCCACCGCGTCCCTGTGGACCCGCGGCGCGCTGCGCCCCATGCCCAAGGGGCACGTCATGGGCGTCCCCGGCACCGCCTCCGCCCTCGCCGGCGTCCTCTCCGACGAGGGCCTCGCGCGTGTCGAGCGGGACGCCGACCTGCCCCGCACGGAGGTCGGCGAGGACGTCGCGGTGGGGGAGTACGTGGCGGCCCGCCTCGGCCGTGAGGTCGTCGACCGTCTCGTGGAGCCGCTGCTGGGCGGCGTCTACGCCGGTGACGCCTACCGCCTCTCGATGCGCTCGGCCGTCCCCCAGCTCTTCGAGGCGGCGCGCACGCACACCTCGCTCACCGAGGCCGTCCGCGAGATCCAGGCCAAGGCCGCCGCAGCTCAGCAGACCGGGCCCGTGTTCATGGGCATCGAGGGCGGGGTGGGCTCCCTGCCGCTCGCGGTCGCCGAGTCGGTCCGCGCGCGGGGCGGCGAGATCGTCACCGGCGCGCCGGTCACCGAGCTGCGCAGGACGTCCGTGCCGGCCGAGGGCGCGGACGGCGACGCGGACGCGGCGTGCTGGCGGGTCGTCGCCGGCGACCGGGTGCTGCACGCCGACGCCGTGATCGTCGCCGTCCCCGCGCCCGCCGCCGCCGCGCTGCTGGCCGCCGAGTCGCCCGGGGCCGCCGCCGAACTGCGCGCCGTCGAGTACGCCTCCATGGCCCTGATCACCCTCGCCTACCGCCGCTCCGATGCCGCCGCGCTACCCGACGGCAGCGGCTTCCTCGTGCCGCCCGTCGACGGACGCACCATCAAGGCGTCGACGTTCGCCTCGCAGAAGTGGGGCTGGATCGCCGACCAGGACCCGGACGTCGTCGTGCTGCGCACCTCCGTGGGGCGCCACGGCGAGACGGCGATCCTGGACCGCTCCGACGCCGATCTGGTGGCCGTCTCCCGCGGCGACCTGGAGGCCGCCACCGGTCTCGCCGCCGCCCCGGTGGAGACCCGCGTCACCCGCTGGACGGACGGCCTGCCCCAGTACCCGGTCGGCCACCACGCGCGCGTGGCCCGCGTCCGCGACCACGTCGCCAAGCTGCCCGGCCTCGCCGTGTGCGGCGCGCAGTACGACGGCGTCGGCATCCCCGCCTGTGTCGCGAGCGCCCACGCGGCGGTCGACCAGATCCACGGCGACCTGCGCGCTGTGCAGGAGCTCACCGCCCACCCGGTGCAGAGCCTGCACGGCGGAGCGGGAGAATGAGGACCATGAGTGACGACGCCTCCACCACCGAGCCCGGCAGGATCCCCAACAAGGGCAAGCTGGCCAAGGACCTCAACGAGGTCATCCGCTACACCCTGTGGTCCGTCTTCCGGCTGAAGGACGTGCTGCCCGAGGACCGCACCGGCTACGCCGACGAGGTCCAGGAGCTGTTCGACCAGCTCGCCGCCAAGGACGTCACGATCCGCGGCACGTACGACGTCTCCGGGCTGCGCGCCGACGCCGACGTCATGATCTGGTGGCACGCCGAGACCGCCGACCAGCTCCAGGAGGCGTACAACCTCTTCCGCCGCACGAAGCTCGGCCGCGCGCTGGAGCCGGTGTGGTCGAACATGGCGCTGCACCGCCCCGCCGAGTTCAACCGCTCGCACATCCCGGCGTTCCTCGCCGACGAGACGCCCCGCGACTACGTCAGCGTCTACCCCTTCGTGCGCTCCTACGACTGGTACCTGCTGCCCGACGAGGACCGCCGCCGCATGCTCGCCGACCACGGCAAGATGGCCCGCGGCTACCCGGACGTGCGCGCCAACACGGTCGCCTCGTTCTCGCTGGGCGACTACGAGTGGATCCTGGCCTTCGAGGCCGACGAGCTGTACCGCATCGTCGACCTCATGCGTCACCTGCGCGCCTCCGAGGCCCGTATGCACGTCCGCGAGGAGGTCCCGTTCTACACGGGCCGCCGCAAGTCGGTCGCCGACCTGATCGCGGGCCTCGCCTAGAACGCCCCGCCCGCGCGGAGCCGCAGCACTTTGCGGCTCCGCGCGTGAGCGGGCCGGAGGCCGCTCACGGTCTCACTTCGCCGCCGCTTTCGCGCCCGGAGCCGTGGCCGCAGGCGCCGCGTGTCCCGCGCAGGCGGCCCGCCGTGAGGGCAGCCGGCCCTCCAGCAGGTAGGCCTCGAGGTGGCCGTTGACGCACCGGTTGGGCCCGCCCGCGATGCCGTGCGTGCCGGCGTCCCGCTCGGTCACCAGCACCGAGTCCGACAGCCGCCGGTGCATCTCCAGCGCCCCGTCGTACGGCGCGGCGGCGTCCCGCTCGGCGGCCAGGATCAGCGTCGGCGGCAGCTCGCCCGGCCCCGTCCGCACATCCAGCGGCCGCTGCCGGGGCGCGGTCCAATATGCGCACGGCAGGTTCGCCCACACGTTGTCCCAGGTCTCGAACGGCGCCACCCGCGCGAGCCGCGTGTTGTCGCGGTCCCACACCCGGAAGTCGGTCGGCCAGGGCGCGTCGTTGCACTCCACGGCCGTGTAGACGGCGCTCGCGTTCTCCGCCTCAGCGGCGGCCTCCCTGACCGGCGAGGCCAGCGCGACCAGCGGCTCCTGATCGCCCTTCAGATACGCCGACAGCGCCTCGGCCCGCGACGGCCAGAGGTCGTCGTAGTAGCCGGCCTGGAGGAACGCGCCCTGCAACTGCCCGGGGCCCACGGCGCCGCCGGCCGGCTTCTCGGCCAGCCGGGCCAGCGCCCGCTCGTAGCTCAGCCGCACCGCCTCGGCGGTCCCGCCCAGCCCGTACACCTCGTCGTTGGCGGCGATCCACTCGCGCAGGTCGGTCCAGCGGCTCTCGAACGCCACCGACTGGTCGAGGTTGTTGCGGTACCAGACCTTCGCGGGGTCGGGGTTCACAGCCGCGTCGAACACCATCCGCCGCACGTGCGAGGGGAACATCGTCGCGTACAGCGCGCCGAAGTAGGTGCCGTACGACGCCCCCATGAACGTCAGCCGCTCCTCACCGAGCGCGGCGCGCAGCACGTCCAGGTCGCGGGCGTTGTTGAGCGAGTTGTAGTGCCGCAGGGCACTGCCCGTCCGCTGGGCGCAGCCGCGCGCCAGCTTCTTGGCCCGCGCGACGCGTTCTCGCTTGTACGCCTCCGAGGGGTGGGCCGGGGCGGGCGAGGGGCCCTTGAAGAAGTCCTCGGGCTTCTGGCAGGACAGCGGCGCGGAGCGGCCGACGCCGCGCGGGTCGTAGCCGACGAGGTCGTAGGCGGCCCCGATGCGCTTCCACTCCGGTGTCAGCCCGACCAGCGGGAAGTACAGCCCGGAGGCGCCGGGCCCGCCCGGGTTGAAGACGAGCGCGCCCTGCCGGGGCACCCGGCGCTTGCTGTTGTGCGGGTCGCGGTGGGTGGCCCGCACCCGGCTGACCGTCAGCTCGATCTGCCTGCCGTCCGGCCGGGCGTAGTCCAGCGGGACGGAGACCTTGCCGCACTGCAGGTCGCCCGGCAGGTCCTGCGCGTCGGAGCACTTCCCGAACGCGATGCCCGTGGCGGCGGCCCGGGCGGCGGCGAGCGCGACGCCGGAGACGCCCGCGGTGTGCGGGGCGCCGCCGGCCGGCGCGGCGGTCAGGGTCGACAGGAGCAGGGCTCCGGCGGCCGGGTAGAGGACGGCGGCTCTCATCGGTGTCCCTTCGGTGCACGGCGGCGACAGAAGGGATGGTTGGTTCGGCCGTGGGCGAAGGCAAGCACCGCGCCCGGGTGTCGCACCCGATGCCCCCGGTGCGCCCCTCCAACGTCGGCGCGCCCCCGAGGGATCCGAGAGCCCCGCTCAGTGGTGACGGTGGGCCAGCGCGGCGCGCAGCCCGGGCTCGCCGACGGCGTGGACGCCGTGGACGGCGATCGAGGCCAGGTAGGCGCCGTCGTCGCCCTCGCCGGCCGCGGGCACGGTCAGTGCGTTCAGGAGGCGCATACCGGCCGGGGAGGCCCAGCGGGTGTACGGGTGCGCCTCGAACCGGGCGATCGCAAGGCAGCTCAGGGTGAGCGCCAGGGGCAGCGCGAACCACAGGGCCACATGGGCGCGCGGCACGTCCGGGGCGACCGGCAGCAGCAGCGCGACGGCGCCCAGCGCGACGACGGTCACGGCGGCCGCCCGCACCTGCCGCACGCCGGCGGCGACCGTCGTCCGGGCGCCGTCGGGCACGGCCAGGCCCGCGTCGACCAGCCGGTCCGCCAGTCCGCGCACGGCGTCGGCGGCGGCCGCGGCGGCGCGCACCGGGGCTGTGCGGGACTGTCCGGCCGGTCCGACGGCTCCGATGACCGACCGCTCCATCTCGTCGCGCCCATACGGGTCGACGACGGTCGCCCAGCCGGTGTGGGCGAGCAGGAGCCGCCGCTGCCGGGCCATGGCCACCAGCGTGAGGTCGGCGACCCGGGTGGGTCCGCCGGACAGGAACGCCGCCTCGTACAGGGTCAGTTCATGTCCTCGTCCCGCGTCCGAGTCGACGGCCGCCGCCCGGACGGCGGCCATGCACAGCCGGGTGCACGCCACACCGGCGCCGGCCCAGGCCAGGAGCAGGAGAAGAAGCCAGAACATGCCGTGTTTCTATGCCGGAGGCACACGGGAACGCCATGCCTCGTTCACTGTTCGCACCCAAGGCGTTGCGGGTATGTGACGTTCCGTTTTGCGTCACGGCGTCACGGCGTGACCGGGACGACCTGCCCGGGCCCGGTGCCGGGATCCACCGGCACGGCCCGGGCGGCCGGGGCGGACACGGCGGGGGCGGCGGGATCGGCGGGGATGGTCGGGTCGGCGGGCGTCGCCGTACCGGCGTCGGCGGGCGATGCGGGTGCCGCGGGCGTCGTGGCGGCGGTCGGCGATGCGCCGGTGGCCGCCATCTCGCGGGCCAGAGCGGCGAAGTCGACGTAACCGGTCGCCTCCAGGACCGTGATGTGGTCCAGGACGGTGGTGTTGGCGTCGTCGGCGAGGCCGCGCACCAGAGCGTTCTGGGTGCTCGCCCGCACCTGTGCGACGAGGGGGAAGACCCGGCCGTGCGCCAGCCGCAGGATGTTGGCGAACTCACGGTCGTAGTCCGTGCCTTGAGCCGAGTCCAGCTGGGACAGCCAGGCCTTCTGCTGGTCGTTCGGCTGGTCGGGCAGCGCGATGTTCAGCTGTGCCGCGACGGTGCGCACCCGCTCGTCGAGGAGGGTGTGCCCCTCGACGAGGTGCCGGCCCGCCGTCCGTACGGCCTCGCCGACGCCCTTCTGCTGTGCCTGCCGCCCCGCCGGCAGCTCCCAGAGCCCGGCCAGCCGGACCTTGACGAGGAAGTCCCGGTCGAGAGCGGTCAGCGGCCCGTAAAGCGTCGGCACGGTGTCGGCGTTCAGCGTGTCGACGCTCGTTCCCGGCGCGGACCGCTCCTCGTAGGACCAGAGCGGGAGGATCAACGCCGCCAGGGTCGCCACCAGGCCCGTGATGATGAGCCCGGTGCCGGTGAACATGCCTTTGCCCCTGATCGGGGGTCGCGGTCGCATGGAGCCTCCTGCACACGCACCGCACGCCAGTGGGCTTCGGGTGCGTGCGGGAAAGGCATATTACTGCCCCGGACCAGGCGTCTGGCCCGGCCCCGGACCAGGCGTCGGGCCGGCCACCGGACCAGGGGCCGTGTCAGCGCCGCTCAGCGTCCGATCAGCGACCGGCCGACCTGCCCCACCCGGGCCAGCCGCGACAGCGGCCGCGGGGCGGGCCCCGACCGGTCCAGCCACCACCGGCGCAGCTCCCGCCGGGCGCGGCCCTCCGTCAGCTTCTCGCTCAGCAACAGCGACTCCGCGAAGTCCAGGGCGTCCTGGCGGTAACCGCCGCGCATCGGGTGGCGCTGGGCATAGCCGACGAAGGCGGACCGGTACTCCGTGCCGAGGATCGACACCAGCTCCGGGGCGACCTTCGCCACCACGTCCGCCCGCTTGGCCGCCAGCGCCCGCGACTGCACCCCGAGCCGCACCCGGTCGAACCCCTCCGGGACGGGGGTCCCGGCGACCAGCGCGGACAGCAGCGCGGCCTGGGCCAGGGCGAGACGCTGCCGGGCCGCTTCGCCGCCGGGAGGCACCGGAGCGGTGTGGTCCCGGGCCTGCTGCTCCGGGCGGCCCTCCGCCTGCGGACGGGTGCGCGCGCCCCGCTCCACCGCCTCCCGGATCGCGCTCAACTCCCCTTCCAGCTCTGCCGGTTCGGGGAAGTTCTCATCGCGCTCCAGCAGCACCCCGGGCGGGGAGACGCGGGAGGCGAGGTCGGTCAGGATGTCGAGGACGGGGCGCGGCACCGGGTGGGCGTGGCTGTCGTGCCAGACGCCGTCCCGCTCGAAGCCGCCCGCGACATGGACGTACGCGATGGCCTCCAGGGGCAGTTCGGCGAGCGCCTCGGCCGGGTCCTCACCACGGTTGACGTGGTTGGTGTGCAGGTTGGCGACGTCGATCAGCAGCCGCACGCCGGTGCGGTCGGCGAGGTCGTAGAGGAACTGGCCCTCGGTCATCTCCTCGCCCGGCCAGGAGATGAGCGCGGCGATGTTCTCCACGGCGAGCGGCACGGGCAGCGCTTCCTGCGCGATGCGCACGTTCTCGCACAGCACGTCGAGGGCGTCGCGGGTGCGGGGCACGGGCAGCAGGTGTCCGGCCTCCAGGCGCGGGGAGGCCGTCAGCGGACCGCCCGCGCGGACGAACGCGATGTGCTCGGTGACCAGCGGCGAGCCCAGCGCCTCGGCCCGCTCGGCCAGCGCCGTGAGCCGCCCCTCGTCGGGCCGGTCCGCGCCGCCGAGCCCGAGCGAGACGCCGTGCGGTACGACGGTGACGCCGCGCTCACGCAGCCGCAGCAGGGAGTCGGGGAGGTGGCCGGGGCAGACGTTCTCCGCCACCGCCTCGACCCAGTCGATGCCCGGCATCCGCTCGACGGCGTCCGCGATCTCCGGCCGCCAGCCGATTCCCGTCCCGAGTCGCGTCATGGTCCCCTCCTCCGTCCGGCCCCCACCGCGGTGACGGGGATATGACCCGGGCACCGCTCCCCGAACCGCCCGCCGCCGTCCTTCAGAGCAACATTTGAGGTTCGGCCCGGGGCGTGCGGGCAGCGCCCGCCGGTCCCCGTCCCCGTCTGGTACGCGCGCCGGGCACAGCGGGTTCAAAGGAGCGGAGAGGAATCGACCGCGTGCACGTCAACGCAGGGGAGCCGGACGGGCTGCGCTCACCGAGCCGACCGCGCCCGCAGGGCCGGATGGTCCGCGACCACCGTGCAGCTGCCGGGAGCGATCTCGGTGAAACCGGCGTCCCGCACCAACGGCAGCCCGCTCGCGGTCAGTTCACGCCAGCGCGCGGGCTCCGCGGTCCGCACCGAGAGCGCGAACCCCGACTCCCGCCACGTCGACCGCTCGTCGTCCGTCAGCTCCCACCAGGCGAGCTGCGCCCCGTGCCCGGCCTGCGCCATCGCCTTGCCCGCGGACATCTCCACCTCCGGGCTCATCCACAGCACCGGCGCGTCCGGATCCGGCTTCGCCGGGGCCTCGGGGTCGTCCAGCTCGGTGCCGGACACCTGGAGTTTCGCGAGCTCCTTCGGCCACCCGTCCAGCGGCACCGGCGGGAACACCCGCACCTCGGCCGCCTTCCCGGTGACGGTGATCCCGGGCAGCGCCTCGGCCCGCCGCCACTCGGCGCCCCGGGCCCGCCGTACGACCTTCCGGATCCGGGCGTCCTGCCAGTCCCGCACCGCCTGCGCCCACTCCCCGTCCGCGACGGCGCGCTCGTCGCTGAGCAGCACCAGCACCGCCCGGGCGGCCGTCTCCAGCGCATCGGTACGGGCGGGAGGAGCCGCCTTCTCCAGGTGGAGGACGAGGGGCAGCACGAACTGCGGCGCGGCGTCGCGCGCGCTCACCTCGGACCGGAAGGGGCTGTCACCGGCGGACGCACGATCAGAGCTCACACCGGCCAACCCTAAGGGGCCCCGGGCAGTCCTTCTGGCGAGGGGCCGCCCTCCTCGTCCGCGGGGGCGCGTACGGGAGGATGTGGCGATGACCTACGTGTTACGTCTGGACAGGGTGGGCCGCCGCTACGGCGTGCGTGGTCCCTGGGTGTTCCGCGACGCGAGCCTGGAGCTGACGCCCGGCGCTCTCACCCGAGTCCAGGGGGCCAACGGCACCGGCAAGTCCACCCTGCTCCGCCTCCTGGCGCGCGTCGACGCCCCGACGGAGGGACGGCTCACCGGCCGCCCCCGCACCGCGTACGTCCCCGAACGCTTCCCCGCCGCCCTGCCCTTCACCGCCGTCGGCTACCTCACCCACCTCGGGACCGTGCACGGCCTCACCCGCCCCGCCGCCGGGCGGGCCGCCGAGGAGTGGCTGGACCGCTTCGGCGTCGCCGCCCACGCGTGCGTGCCCATGGCCCGGCTGTCCAAGGGGACCAGTCAGAAGGTCGCCGTGGCGCAGGCGCTCCTCGCCGAGCCGGAACTGCTCGTCCTGGACGAGGCGTGGACCGGACTGGACGCGGGCGCGCGGGCCGAACTGGAGCGGGCGGTCGCCGAGAGGACGGCGTCCGGCGCGGCCGTCGTCTTCGTCGACCACGACCCGCGCCGGCTCGCCGGGACCACCGACGCCGAGTACACGGTCCGGGACGGGGGTCTGCACCCCCGTACGGAACCGCCCCCCGCCGTCCCGGGGCCGCACGTGGCCGTCGAGGTGCAGGGGCCGCCCGCCGGGCCGCTGCCGGTTCGGGCGCTGCGCCTGGCCGTCACCGCCGAGGAGACAGCCCCCGGCGTCCACCGCCTCACCGTCCCCGCCTCCCGCTCCGACGTCCTGCTCCGCGCCCTGCTCACCGCCCGGCCGTCGTGGCACGTGATCGGCGTCGGCCCGGCAGCGGCGACCGGACCCGACCGTGAAGGCGCCTCGTGAAAGCCCTCCTGCGGTACCGGGCCGCCCTGCTGGTGCGCTCCCAGCGCTGGCTGCCGCCGTTCCTGCTGTACGCCGTGTTCCTGGGCGTCGGCGTGCAGAGCGGCCAACCCGTGCTGGACTCGCTCGGCTACGCGGCCGCGGCCCTGCTGCCCGTCGCCGCCTGGCTGGTGCGGATCTGCGTGACCGACGAGCCCCCGGCGGCCCGTGCCGTCGTTGCGGCGGCGGCCGGACCCGCGCGGGCGCACCTGGCCGCCGTGCTGGCGGCGCTGGCGGCCGCCGCCGTGCCAGGGACGGCGGCGACGGCGGTCCTGGCGCTGATCAGCGACCCGGTGAGCGCCGACCACCAGCAGCGGATCCCCCTGCCCGAGGCCGCCGCGGCGGGGCTGCTCGCGGCTCTGACCTGCGCGTTGCTCGGCACGGCCGTGGGCGCGCTCACCGCCTGGCCCGTCCTGCGCACACCCGGCCGCGCGGTGCCCTCGCTGCTGCTCGCGGCGCTGCTCGCGCTGGTGGCGACCGGCTCTCCGGCGCAGGCCGCGGTCGAGGGCCTGGTCAGCGGGTCGCGGTCGGCGACGGTGCATCCGCCGTTGCTGCCGCTGGCCGCCGCGGCGCTGATCTCCGCCGCGGCCATCGCGGTGGCGTGCGCGCTGACGTCCCGGCGGTCGGCCTGAAGCCGCCGACCCGGAGATGCCCGTTCAGCCCGAGCAGGCCGTGCGCTGGGCCTCCTGCCATTCGCAGACGGGGCACAGGGTGATGCCCTTGTACGACTCCGGGTACTCCGTCGGCTCCTGGCAGAGCACGCAGGCCGCGTACGGCGGCCCGTCGGCCCGGGGCGGCCGGGCGTCGTCGATCAGGCAGTAGGCGTTGCCGCTCTCGTCGCTCATACCTCCAAGGGTACGAACGCGCCGCACGCGCGCGGGTGTGTCTCAGCGCCGCTCGCCCGCCGCCCGGATCAGCTCGGAGACCTTGACGAAGCGGTAGCCCCGGCGGCGCAGTTCGGGGACGATCGCACGGACCGCGCGCTCGGTCGTGGGGGCTGCGCTGCGGGTGCAGTGCATGACGACCACCGACCCGGGTCTCACCCCGTCCAGCACCTGCCGGGCCACGGCGTCCGCGTCCGTCGCGAACGCGTCGCCGCTCACCACGTCCCACTGCACGGCGGTGACGCCCGCGCCGCTCACCTCGCGCAGCGCCTGCCGGTCGTGACAGCCGCCGGGGAAGCGGAAGTAGGGCATCGCGTTCGGCACCCCGGCCGCGCGGAAGGCCGCGTACGCCCGCTCCACGTCGGCCCGCATCCGCTCCTTCGGCACCGTGGGCAGGCCGTAGCAGTCGTCGGTGAAGGCGTAGTGGCTGTAGGAGTGGTTGGCGACCTCGAACAGCGGGTCGCGTCCCACGGAACGCGCCTGGTCCGGGTACTCCTCGGCCCACCGGCCCGTCATGAACACGGTGGACGGCACCTTCAGCTCGCGCAGCGCGGCGATCAGTTGCGGGTGGTCGAAACGCTCCCCGTCCGCCGCCCGCGGCCCCTGATCGGCGGTCATGTCGGCGTCGAAGGTGAGGGCGACGGTCTTGCCGCCGGTGCGGGGGCCGTGCTCGAAGACGGGGGTCAGGCCGGCCGGCCCCGGGGCCAGGGTGGGCGCGGGGGAGGGGCTCGTGCGGAACGGCGGCGCCGTGGCGGGGGGTGCGCCGGACGGCGAAGCCGTGGGGGAGCCGGACGGGCTGGGGCGGTCGGGGGCCGGGCGGGCGGCCGGGGGCGCCGGGGCCTGGCCGCAGGCGGCCAGAGCGGCGCCCAGGGCACAGGCCACGGCGAGACGACGTACAGGAGTGATCACCCGATGAAAGTACGAGAAACGAGCGATCACTCGTGTGTAAATATGCTCACGTCTTCGCTCCCGTCACCCGCCCGGATCACCGGGCCGGCGGAGCTACCGCCGCCAGGGGCCCGTCACCGCGAACGTCGTCCCCGGGGTGTAGCAGTTGACGTACATCGTGCGGCCGTCGGGGGAGAAGGTGACGCCGGCGAACTCGCCCCACTCGGGCTCCTCGGGGGTGCCGCCCGCCGCGGCAGCGGCTGATGTGATCGTCTGGCGTCCGCGGGCCATCGCGTACACCTCGCCGCCGCGGGTCACCCCGTAGACGTGCTGGGCGCCGTTGCCGTCCTCGCAGACCATCAGGCCGCCGCTGGGCGCGAGGCAGATGTTGTCGGGGGACTCGCCGGGCAGCTGCACGTCCGTGTCGGGACCGAAGACGATCACCAGGGTCAGCCGGCGGCGCTCCGGGTCGTAGCGCCAGATCTGGCCGAAGTGGTCGGCAGCCGAACCGTCCGCGCCGCGTGCGAACGAGGACACGAAGTACACGCACCGGCCGCCCCAGTAGCAGCCCTCCAGCTTCTGCGCGTGCGTGATGCCCCCCGGCCCGAAGTCCTGGAGCCGGACGGGCGTCCCGACGGCCAGCGGGTCCGGTACGTCGACCCACTCGACGCCGTCGAAGGACGCGCCGGTCTCCTTCACCGCCGACAGGTCGGGTGCGCCCGGCACCCGCATCGCCTGGAGCCGGCCGCCCGCGCGCAGCGAGCCGACCCCGCCCAGCGGTTTCCTCGGCAGGAACCGGTAGAACAGGCCGAAGGGTTTCTGGAACGCGTCCTCCGTCTCGTAGACGATGCCGCGCACCGGGTCGACGGCGATCGCCTCGTGCTGGAAGCGGCCCATCGCGGTCAGCGGGACGGCGCCGGTGCGGTGCGGGTCCGCCGGGTCCACCTCGAAGATGAAGCCGTGATCCTTGGTGTAGCCGTTCACGCCGGCCTTGTCCTCGGTCTCCTCGCACGTCAGCCAGGTGCGCCAAGGGGTGGGCCCACCCGCGCAGTTGACGGCCGTGCCGGCGATCGCGACCCGCTCCGAGAGCACCCTGTCGCCGGGGCCGAGGGTCAGGGCCGTGCAGCCTCCCTTGCCGGCGGGGTCGTAGGTCAGGCCCTCGACGGTGGGGACGCCGATCTTCGCGGTGGGGCGGTTCTCGTGGTTGCGGACGAGGTGGACGCGGCCGCCGCGGGCGGGGAGGGCCGTCATACCGTCGTGGTTGGAGGGCACCGGGCCCTCGCCGGAGCGCAGCGGATCGCCCTCGCGGGAGAGGACCCGGTAGCGGAAGCCCTTCGGCAGGTCGAGCAGGCCGTCGGGGTCGGGGACGAGGGGGCCGTAGCCGCTGTGGCCGAGGTCCTCGGCGGCGGCGGTGGCCGGGAACAGCTCGGAGAGGGCCCCGGAGAAGACGATGCCCGCGCCCAACGCGCCGGTACGGGCGAGGAGTTGGCGGCGGGTGGTGGGGGATGCCTCCGGCGCGGGGGCGGTGGGGGGCGTGGGGCGAGGGGTTTGCGGCACGGGCAGTCACCTTCCTGCTGGCGGACAGGAACACACTGACCCGCCCGTGTCTATCACTCGCCGCGCGCCCCGGGAACCACGCGCGTAGCACGTGTCACGGCGCGGCGCGTTCAGGATGCGGCGGGCTGTTCTGCGGGCGCATCGACGGAGGGAGCGTCGCCGGCGCCGGCTGCTGGGCCTTCTCCAGGAACCTCAGCAGTTCCACCGGGAAGGGCAGCACCAGCGTCGAGTTCTTCTCGGCGGCCACGGCCACCACCGTCTGGAGCAGCCGCAGTTGGAGCGCGGAGGGCGTGTCCTCCATCTGCTGTGCCGCCTCGGCGAGCTTCTTCGACGCCTGCAGTTCGGCGTCCGCGTTGATGATCCGGGCCCGCCGCTCCCGGTCGGCCTCGGCCTGGCGGGCCATCGACCGCTTCATCGTGTCCGGCAGGGAGACGTCCTTGATCTCGACCCGGTCGATCTGCACGCCCCAGCCCACCGCCGGGCTGTCGATCATCAGCTCCAGGCCCTGGTTGAGCTTCTCCCGGTCGGACAGCAGGTCGTCCAGTTCGCTCTTGCCGATGATCGACCGCAGGGAGGTCTGGGCCATCTGCGAGACGGCGAAGCGGTAGTCCTCGACGTTGACGATCGCCGCCTCGGGGTCCACGACCTTGAAGTACACGACGGCGTCCACCCGCACGGTCACGTTGTCCCGGGTGATGCCCTCCTGGGCGGGCACGGGCATCGTCACGATCTGCAGGTTGACCTTGCGCAGTTTGTCGACGGCGGGGATCACCAGAGTGAAGCCGGGCTTGCGGATGTCGCCGATGACCCGACCCAGACGGAAGACCACCCCGCGCTCGTACTGCTTGACCACCCGCGCAGCCGCGATGAGATACGCCACCCCGGCGATCCCGACCGCCGCACCCGCCGCCAGCAGATCCTCCACCATGACGACCTCCTCACCCCACCCCTCGCCCCAAAGCCTGCAATGCAACGATATGCCCCAATGTGTCCCCCGAGCCATGCACCCCCGACGGGTGCGGCTCCGGCAGACCGGGCGAGCTGTCGGGTGGGCCGGCGGAGGTGGCCAGGTCGACTCGGGATCCAGTGGTCCGGCGGGGCCGGTGTGGGGACCTGCCGGCCGTCCCCTCTCCATGCCGACGGGGCCGGCAGGTCGGTCGGGTGGTCCGGCGCGGACGGCTGTACCGAAAGGGACCGCCGTCCG
The DNA here is from genome assembly GCF_044740925.1 of Streptomyces sp. NPDC088254. Taxonomy (NCBI): domain Bacteria; kingdom Bacillati; phylum Actinomycetota; class Actinomycetes; order Kitasatosporales; family Streptomycetaceae; genus Streptomyces; species Streptomyces sp. NPDC088254. The sequence continues at coordinate 308,405 of NZ_JBIURQ010000007.1, forward strand.
GAAGCCGGCCGGACGGCAGGAGAAGCGCGGGGATGCGGGGCGGGCACACCGGCGGGCTGAGCCTGGCGGGGCCGCCAGGCCAGAACGGGTGGGCGGCTGGGTCCGTCGGGGACGGATACGGGGACCGGAGCATCGGCCGCACCAACGAGACCGGCGGCACCCCGCAGCACTCCCGAACAGGCCGCGCTGCCACAGCGACCGCACCGGCCGAACCGCCATGGTCCCGCCGGCCGAACCAGCGCGAACGAGTGGGGCCGGCCCCGGCCGAACCGGCCGGACCGGCCGAACCGGCTGAATTGGCCGGGGAGTCGGACCTGCAAGGTCCGCCGGTCCGCCGAGCCGTTCGGATCCCCCGGGCCGGCGACCAGCCGAGCCGGTCGGTTCAGCCGGCCGACCGGGCCAGTGGGCCGGCCGCCGGCCGGGGCCAGTGGGCCGGACGGGGCTGACGGTTCAGTCGGGTAGGCCGGGCCGGTGGGTCAGTCGGGTCAGACCCGGGTCAACCGGGCCGGCCCCGAATCGGGGCCGGCCCGGCAGGGCGTCACGCTGCCGTGGCCGGCTCCGGGTGGGGTTCTCGTACCTTCACCGGTTCCGGGCCTACCGCGCTGTGGCGTTCTGCCCAGGTTTCCAGGGCGGTTCGGCAGGCGTGGTCGAGGTGGTGGAGGCCGGTGAGGTCCAGCTCGACGGGGCGGTCCTGGGGGAGGGCCTCCAGGTCGTCGAGGATCTTGGGCAGGCGCAGGAAGGTCGCGTTGCCGGACAGGTACACCCGGACGGGGCCCGCGCCCTTGTCGATCACCTGGACCCTGATGTGCGAGGCCTCCCAGGCCGTCTTGACGACGGCGAGCGCGAGGCCGATCAGGACGCCCTCGAACATGCTGACCGCGACGATCGACACGGCCGTGACGACGAGGATCAGCGCCTCGCCCCGGTGCTCGCGCCACAGCGTGGCGATCGCGCGCAGCGGCACCAGCTTGGCGCCGGCGTGCACGAGGATGCCCGCGAGGGCCGGCAGCGGGATGTAGGCCAGCACGCTCGGCAGCAGCGCCGCGAACAGCAGCAGCCAGACGCCGTGCATCACCCGGGAGGCCTTGGTGCGGGCGCCCGCCGCGACGTTGGCCGAGCTGCGCACGATCACCGCGGTCATCGGCAGCGCGCCGAGCACACCGCACACCGCGTTGCCGGCGCCCTGCGCCACCAGTTCCTTGTCGTACTCGGTGCGCGGCCCGTCGTGCAGCCGGTCCACCGCCGCCGCGCTGAACAGCGACTCCGCGGACGCGATCAGCGTGAAGGCGATGACGGTGCCGAGCAGACCGACGCTCGCGAGCTCGCCGAACTCGCCCAGTGGCGGCGGCTGGATCGAGCCGATCAGCCCCTGCACCTCGACGGTGGCCACCGGCAGTGAGAACACCAGCGCGGCCAGCGTCGCGAGACCGACCGCGGCCAGCGGCCCGGGCACCGTGCGCACCTTGGCCGGCATCCGCTTCCACAGCACCAGCACGGCGATGGTGCCGGCGCCGAGCCCCAGCGAGGCCAGCGCGCCGGTGTCGCCGAGAGACGTGACGAGGGCCTCCGGCAGGCCGGCGATCTTCGCGAGTCCGGACTCCGGCGCCTTGGCGCCGGCCATCGAGTAGAGCTGCCCGGCGATCAGCACCAGGCCGATCCCGGCCAGCATGCCCTCGACGACGGAGACCGAGATGGCCCGGAAGTACCGCCCGAGCTTCAGCGCGCCCATGGCGATCTGCAGCAGCCCGGAGACGAGCACGATGACGCCGAGCGCGGGCAGCCCGAACTCCTGCACCGCCTCGAAGACCAGCACGGTCAGACCGGCCGCCGGACCGGACACCTGGAGGCTGCTGCCCCGCATCAGACCGGTGACGATGCCGCCGACGATGCCGGTGACGAGCCCGAGCTCGGCCGGCACGCCGGAGGCCACGGCCACGCCCACGCACAGCGGGAGCGCGACCAGGAAGACCACGAGGGAGGCGGCGAAGTCCGCCTTGAGATGGGGAAACCTGGATGTCTTGGCTATGTTCACGGGGCCCCTCACAGCGCGCGGAAGGCGTCGGTGGCGGAGTCGTGGGTCAGCACCGAACCGGTGTGGACCTCGTAGTACCAGGCGTGCACGGTGAGTTCACCGGCCGACAGCTTCTTGTCGATGAACGGGTAGGAGCGCAGCCGCAGCACCTGGGCCAGGACGTGGTTCTGCACGCCCTCGGCCACGCACGGGTCCTCGGCCGCGCCGATGGGGCGGGGCTCGGCCCGCGCGAGCCACTCCCGCACGGCCGGCACGGCGGTGAGGTCGTCGCCGCGGACCAGGGCGCCGACGGCGCCGCAGTGGGAGTGCCCGCAGACCACGATGTCGCTGACGCCGAGGACCTCCACGGCGTACTCGATGGTGGCCGCCTCGCTGGTGGGGTGCTCGGAGCCGTACGGCGGGACGATGTTGCCCGCGGTGCGCAGCTCGAAGAGCTCGCCGGGCCGGGCGCCCGTGATCAGGGCCGGGACGACCCTGGAGTCGGAGCAGGTGATGAACAGGACCTGCGGTGACTGGCCTTGGGCCAGCGGGGCGAACTCCTCAGGGCGCTGTCCGTGCGTGCGGGCGTTGTCGATGAGGGGCTGCATGGCGTGTTGACTCCTCCTGGCGCGCCGAACGGCGCGTCGGGCTTGCATGACAGAGGTGGGGGGAACTGCTCTGTGCGGTCAGCAGCGGAAGACCTGGAGTGCGGCCGGGGAGTGAGCTGCCGACGGTCTCGACAGGGTGAGCGCGGCGCGTCCTGAGGGTGGGGCTGGGTCCGTCCGGTCCTGGGCCGGCAGGGGCCGTTCGATTCCCTGTGGGGGGAGGTCGGCGGCGCGGTGCCGGTCGCGGGCGCGCAGGGGACCGGTCGGGTCCCCGGAGGGGTCGCAGGGGCGGGGCGACGTGCTCGTGTCGCGGAGCGCCTTGCCGGAGAGCTTGGTTCCGGACTGGGTCTTGGCCTCGACATGGCGGGCTGTGTGCGCGGTTGCGAAGCACTCGGCGGGCGTGAGGAGCGGGAGGGCGAGCAGGGCGGCAGCGAGGAGCGCCAGCAGGGCTTTGACAGTCGTACCTCGGAACACACGCCCCCCTCCCGGCCGTTCACGCCTCTAGTCCGGACCAACGGTTGGTCAACGGATGGTCAAGAAACACATTAACCCTGCAAAGTCGTTTGCAGGGTTAACTTAGCGTTTCGAGCTGAAGACAGGCTGAAGCGTGCGGGGTGGACGGCTGGAAAAGCCTCTTGATCCGCTTCCGTCCCTCGGGGTAGTGGGCCTGTCGGCCGGGTGCGTCAGCCGCCTTCGACGAGGCGGCCCGCGTCACGGGCGAGCGCGGTGAGCCGCGAGATCGCCCGGAAGTACTTCTTGCGGTAACCGCCGTTCAGCATCTCCTCGCTGAACAGCCGGTCGAAGGGCAGCCCGGAGGCCAGCACCGGCACCTCGCGGTCGTAGAGCCGGTCGGCGAGGACGACCAGGCGCAGCGCCGTCGACTGGTCGGGAACCGGCCGCACGTCGGTGAGGCAGACCGCCTTCAGGCCGTCGGTCAGCGCGCCGTAGCGGCTGGGGTGGACCTTGGCGAGGTGCTCCAGCAGCCGGGGGAAGTCGTCGAGCGAGGCGCCCTCGACGTCGTACGCCGCCTTCTTCACCTGCTCGTCGGAGAACGGCGCCGGCGCCTCGGGCAGGCCGCGGTGGCGGTAGTCCTCGCCGTCGATGCGCAGGGCGCGGAAGTGGGCCGACAGGCCCTGGATCTCGCGCAGGAAGTCGGCCGCCGCGAAGCGGCCCTCGCCGAGCTTGCCCGGCAGGGTGTTGGAGGTGGCGGCGAGCGCGACGCCCGCGTCGACCAGCTTGCCCAGCAGGGTGGAGACGAGGACGGTGTCGCCGGGATCGTCCAACTCGAACTCGTCGATGCACAGCAGCCGGTGACCGGAGAGCGTCCGCACGGTCTGCTGGAAGCCGAGCGCGCCGACCAGGTTGGTCAGCTCCACGAACGTGCCGAACGCCTTGAGCTCGGGCTCGGCCTCGGTGGCGTGCCACAGCGAGGCCAGCAGGTGCGTCTTGCCGACGCCGTAACCGCCGTCGAGGTAGACGCCGCGCGGGCCGGCCGCGGCCCTCGGCGCCTTCGCCCTGCCGAAGCCGAAGAACCCCCGCTTGGCGGAACCGGCCGCCCGCGCGCCGAGCCCCGCTGCGAAGCCCTCCAGCACGCCGACCGCCTCGGTCTGGCTGGGCTGGTTCGGGTCCGGGATGTAGGTGCTGAACCGGACCGAGTCGAACCGCGGCGGCGGAACCATCTCGGCGACCAGCCGGTCCGCGGGGACCCGCGGCTCACGAGCGCACAGGGACACCGGCGCGGCGTCGGCTATCGGCCCGTGAGGGGAGGTCTGGGCGGAGGCGGGAGTGGAGGACGACACGGTTCCCCATCGTACTGCCGCGGCGAACGCCGCCCGCCGGGGCGGTACGGGGCGTGCCAGACTGCCTGGCATGCGACGGCTGTTCCCTGTGACCGACCAGACAGCGACCGAGCCCCGGGAGTGGGGGCTCGACGACATCGCCGAGGCCTACGCCTATCCCCGGCCCGGGGCGGGCGGGCCCGCGCCCTGGCTGCGGGCCAACATGGTGTCCACGCTCGACGGCGCCGCCCAGCACGACGGGCGCTCCCAGCCCATCTCCAACGCCACCGACATGCGGATCTTCGGCACCCTGCGGGCCCTCGCCGACGTGGTGCTCGTCGGCGCGGAGACGGTACGCCAGGAGGGGTACCGCCCGGCACGCGCGCGTGCGGAGTTCGCGCGGCGGAGGGAGGCCGCCGGGCAGGGGCCCGCGCCGGCCATCGCCGTCGTCTCCGCGAGCCTGGACCTCGACTTCTCCCTCCCGCTGTTCACCTCGCCCCTGGTCCCCACCCTCGTCCTGACGGGCGCGGCGGCCGCCCCCGAGCGGGTCGCGGCCGTCGAGAAGGCCGGCGCCCGGGTGGTCGTCGCCGGTGACGGCACGGGCGTCGAGCCGGACCGGGTCGTGCCGGCCCTCGCCGGCCTCGGGCACACCCGGCTGCTGACCGAGGGCGGCCCCCGGCTGCTGGGGCAGCTCGTCGCCGCCGGCGTGCTGGACGAACTGTGCATGACGCTCTCGCCGCTGCTCACGGCGGGTGACGCGCAGCGGATCGCGGGCGGCCCCGCCATCGCCGTGCCGCAGCGGTACGCGCTGGCCTCCCTCCTGGAGGAGGATGGCTTCCTGTACGGCAGCTACCGCCGGGAGCGGGGCGACTGACGTGCCGGCGCCGGCTGGACGCACCCGGGTGTGGCGGGCCGGATCCGGGGCAGGCGGGCACGGCGCGCGGGTGGACCACGCCGTGCGCTTCCCGTGCGCGCACGGGAAGGATGGTTTCGGCAGGGCCGGGCACGGCTCACGGAGGACTGAGGGCCACGGGGGCCCTCGAAGGAGAATGGGGCGCTGGTGTTCACAAGCGTGTTGATGATCGAGAAAGCCCTGACGTCCGCCGACGTGGAGTTCGTCACCACCTTGCACGGCGACGAGCAGGTCGCCTTCCACGTGCTGCTCCAGCCGCGCGGCGACCAGGCGGACCGGCTGCTGCGGGCCATCGACGACGTGGCGCTCGGCGAGCTCGACGAGGCCGCGCGCGAGGGGGAGACGCCGGAGGGCGACGAGGCGAAGGGGTTCGGCGTGCGTGCCCTGGAGGTGTCCCTGCAGGCACTGCACGCGGCCGGGAGCGGGGCGGTGGGGCGGCTGGTGGAGGACCATCCGCTGGACGCGCTGAAGTCCCTCGTCGACGAGGTGAACGCGGACGAGGTGATCGTCCTGACCGATCCTCACTACGTGGAGGAGTTCTTCCACCGCGACTGGGCCTCCCGCGCCCGCCACAAGGTCGGCGTGCCCGTGCTCAAACTCTTCTCACACAGCAAGACGTGACCCGGCACGCGGGCGCGCTCCGGACACCTAGCGGCACGCGTCGGTTCTGTACGCAATAGTCTGGGGGCGCGCTCCCGCCGGGGGGCGCGTTCAGTGTCGTACGGAACTTGGGAGAACACGCATGGCACCTGGCCTTCCTACCGCCATGGACCGACCGCATTTCATTGGCATCGGCGGCGCCGGGATGTCGGGCATCGCCAAGATCCTCGCTCGGCGCGGGGCCCGGGTGGCGGGCAGCGACGCCAAGGAGACCGCGACCGCCGAGGCGCTGCGCGCGCTCGGCGTCACCGTGCACATCGGGCACGCGGCCGGGCACCTGGCCGACGACGCGACCTGTGTCGTGGTGTCGTCGGCGATCCGCGCGGACAACCCGGAGCTCACCCGTGCGGGGGAGCTGGGCATCCCGGTCGTCCACCGATCGGATGCTCTCGCCCGGCTGATGGACGGTCTGCGCCCGATCGCGGTCGCCGGCACCCACGGGAAGACCACCACCACGTCCATGCTGGCGGTCGCGCTGACCGAGCTGGCCCTGCACCCCTCGTACGCCATCGGCGGCGACCTGGACGTCCCCGGCTCCAACGCGGAACACGGCGAGGGCGAGATCTTCGTCGCCGAGGCGGACGAGTCCGACCGCAGCTTCCACACCTACGCGCCCGAGGTCGCCATCGTCCTCAACGTGGAGCTGGACCACCACGCCAACTACGCCTCGATGGACGAGATCTACGAGTCCTTCGAGACCTTCGTCCGCAAGATCGTCCCCGGCGGCACACTGGTGGTCTCCGCCGACCACGAGGGCGCGCGCGAGCTGACGCGGCGGATCGAGGGCGGCCTGCGCGTGGTGACGTACGGCGAGTCCGCCGACGCCGACGTGCGGATCCTGTCCGTGACGGCCCAGGGGCTGAAGAGCAGCGTGACCGTCGCCCTGGACGGCCAGGAGATCACCTTCACGGTCTCCGTGCCCGGCCGCCACTACGCGCACAACGCGGTCGCCGCGCTCGCCGCCGGCGTCGCCCTCGGCGTCCCGGCCACCGCGCTGGCGACGGCGCTCGGCGCGTACACCGGCGTCAAGCGCCGCCTGCAGCTCAAGGGCGAGGCCGCGGGCGTCCAGGTCATCGACTCCTACGCGCACCACCCCACCGAGATGACCGCCGACCTGGAGGCGATGCGCGGGGCGGTCGGCGACGGCCGCATCCTCGTCGTCTACCAGCCCCACCTGTTCTCGCGCACGCAGGAGCTGGGCAAGGAGATGGGCGAGGCGCTGGCTCTGGCCGACACCTCCCTCGTCCTCGACATCTACCCGGCCCGCGAGGACCCGATCCCGGGCGTGACCAGCGAGCTGATCATCGCCGCGGGCCGTGCGGCGGGCGCGGACGTGACCCCGGTCCACGACAAGGACGAGGCGCCGGCCCTCGTCGCGGGAATGGCCAAGCCCGGTGATCTCGTTCTCACCATGGGCGCGGGAGATGTGACCGACCTGGGCCCGAGGATCCTGGACCGTCTCGCACAGAGGTAGAGAGAAACAGAGGGGTTGGCCTTCATGTCGTACGACGTCGAAAAGCCCGACGAGCAGTGGCGGGCGGAGCTCGCCCCGGCCGAGTACGCCGTGCTGCGCCAGGCGGGCACCGAGCCCGCCTTCACCGGTGAGTACACCGACACCAAGACGCGGGGCGTGTACTCCTGCCGGGCCTGTGGCGCCGAACTGTTCACCTCCGACACCAAGTTCGAGTCCCACTGCGGCTGGCCGTCGTTCTTCGACCCGAAGGACAGCGACGCCGTCGAGCTGATCGAGGACCGCTCGCACGGCATGGTGCGCACCGAGGTGCGCTGCGCGCGCTGCGGCTCGCACCTCGGCCATGTCTTCGAGGGCGAGGGCTACCCCACCCCGACCGACCAGCGGTACTGCATCAACAGCGTGTCGCTGCGGCTGACGCCGGCCGAGAGCTGACGCCGGCGGGAGCAGGGATGAGCGTCCGGTCCGAGGGGCCGGGCGCTCACAGCGCCCCGCGCTGCACCAGGGCCGAGAGCGCCAGCATGCCCGGCGGCATGGGCAGCCAGACGGTCAGCACGCGGTAGCCGATCACGGTGGCGGTGGCCAGGGGGAGCGGGGCGCCGTAGCCGGCCAGAGTGAGGACCAGGACCGCGTCGACGGGCCCGATGCCGCCCGGGGCCGGGACCGCGCCGGCGGCGGTGCTCGCGGCGAGGAACGCGAACAGCAGCTGCGGCCAGGTCAGCGGCACGTCCAGTGCCGTGCCGACCGAGGCGAGGACGCAGGCCTGGAGCAGCGGGGCCGCCGTCGCTCCGCCCCACAGGGGGAGGAAGCGGGCCGGGCGGGAGTGCAGCCGGCGGGCGTCGGTGAGCGCCGTGCGGACGAAGTCCACGGCGGGCCGGCGCAGGGGCCGAACGAGGACCAGGAGAGCCGCGCCCGCGGCGAGGATCAGGACCGCCCCCGCGGCGGCCGTCAGCAGCGTCCGCCCTTCGGGAAGAAGCTCGACCGGGGGCGCCGCGGTCGGCGCGGCCAGCAGCAGCACCAGGAGCACCAGCGTCTTCGCCACCGCCCTGACCAGGGAGTACAGGGCGATGGATGCGGTGGCGCGAGGGAGGGGGACGCCCCGGCGCTGGAGGAAGCGGACCGTGACCGCGTGGGCGCCGATGCCCGCGGGCAGCAGGTTGTTCGCGGCACCCGCGGCGATCTGGGAGACCAGCAGCAGGCCCTTGGGCAGCCGGTCGGCGACCGCGCCCTGGCGGGCGCAGGCGGCGGCGATCCAACCCGCGCCGGTGAACAGGCACCCGGCCAGCAGCCACCAGGGGTCGGCGGCGGCGAGACGGGCGGCGCCCTCGCTCAGGGAGTGCCGGTCGAGGGCGGCCCACCCGGCGAGCATCAGCAGCGGCAGCAGGACGAGGACACGGCGTACGACGGACGAGCCGGAGGCGCGGGCCGCCGAGGGGCGGGCGGAGGTGACGGTCGGCGGGGGGCGGTCGTCCGCGCGGGGGAGCGGGGAGGCGGGACCGTCGAGCGGCAGCGGGGGCACGGCGCACGGCGTCCTTTCGCGTCATGTCCGCGGGCGGGGGCTGGGAGAGTTCTGCCCGCGCCCCGCACAGCTCAAAGGTGCCCCGACGGCGTCATCCGGACGACGTCGTCGGCAGGGCGAGGGCGAAGACCGTCGGGCCCGCCGCGCCGGCCAGGGTGAGGGAGCCGCCGTGGGCGTCGGCCAGCGAACGGGCCACCGACAGTCCGAGTCCGCTGCCGCCCCGGTCGCGGCTGCGGGCCTTGTCGACGCGGTGGAAGCGGTCGAAGACCCGCTCCCGGTCGCCGGGCGGGATGCCGGGCCCCTCGTCGGAGATCCGCACCAGCGCCGCGTCCCCCGTCACCGACACCGCGACGGACACCGGTGTGCCGGGCGGGGTGTGCACGGCCGCGTTGGTGAGGAGGTTGTCCAGCACCTGGCGGACACGGTGCGCGTCCAGCCGCAGCCGTGCCGACTCCGGCCCGGGGCGCACGGTCAGCGGATGGCCGGGATGGCTCGCACGGAACGCGTCGGCGGCCTGCTCGACCAGCGCGACCAGGTCGGCTTCCGCCATCCGCAGCGGGGTCTCCACCTCCGCCGCGTCCAGCCGGGCGAGCAGCAGCAGGTCGTCGAGGAGGACGCCCATCCGCGCGGCCTCGGCGCGCAGCCGGGCCAGATGCCGGTCGCGCTCCTCGGGGGCGTTGGCCGCCGCGTACTGGAAGAGGTCCGCGTAGCCGCGCACCGACATCAGCGGGGTGCGCAGCTCGTGCGAGGCGTCCGCGACGAAGCTGCGCAGCCGCTGCTCGGCCCGGGCGCGGACCGCTAGGGAGTCGTCGATGTGCTCCAGCATCGTGTTGAACGCGGTGCGCAGCTCCTCCACCTCCGGGCCGCCGCCCGGCGCGTCCGCGCGCAGGTGCAGCCGGGACGCCGACTCCGTCAGATCGTGCGAGGCGATGCCATGAGCGGTGTGCGCCATGTCGCTCAGCGGCTTCAGCCCGCGCCGCAGCATCGCCCGGCCGCACACCACGAGCGCCAGCAGCGCGAGGCCGAAGGTGACGACCTGGACGGTGACCAGCCGCCGTACGGTGCCCTCGACGGCGTCCATCGGCGCGCCGCTGACCAGCACCACGCCGGGTCCCGCCGAACAGGCCCGCAGCCGGTACACGCCCTCGCCCCTGAGGTGCTCGGTGCGCAGGACCTCCTCGCTCGTGGTCGTCTGCGCCCTCGCCAGGGCGGTGAAGTCGGCGACGCCGGCCGGGTCGCCGGGCAGGTCGCCGGCGTCCTCGGGCCTGCGCAGCACCGGCGTGCCGTCGGCCGACACGTCGTACACCGCGTAGTACCAGCGGTAGTACTTCTTGCCGGTCAGCGTGCCTGAGTCGGCGATGCTCCTGGACTGCGCGACCTGGGCGAGCTTCAGCTGCTCGTTGAGCTGCGCCGACAGATAGTCGCGCATGTAGGTCGTCAGGGCCGTGCCGACGATGGCGAACACCACCAGCGCCAGCGCGCCCAGGCCCAGCGCCAGCCGGGTGCCGAGCCGGAGCCCGCGGTACGCCCGCCGGACCCTGCGGATCACCGGGCCGCCTGCCGGACCACGTACCCGAAGCCGCGCACGGTGTGGATCAGCGGCGCGCCCGTCGCGTCGAGCTTGCGCCGCAGCCGGCTCACCACCAGCTCCACGACGTTGGAGCGGCCCCCGAAGCCGTACTCCCACACATGGTCCAGGATCTGCGCCTTGGTCAGCACGGTGGGCGACTTGCGCATCAGATAGCGCAGCACCTCGTACTCCGTCGGCGTCAGCGTCAGCAGCCGCTCGCCGCGCCGCACCTCACGGGTGTCCTCGTCCATCGTCAGATCGCTCACCCGCAGCACCGACCGCTGGAAGGCGGGTCCCGCGCTGCGCCGCAGCACGGTGCGCAGCCGGGCCATCAGCTCCTCCACCGCGAACGGCTTGACCAGGTAGTCGTCCCCGCCGCGGGTCAGCCCCGCGACCCGGTCGGCGACACCGTCGCGGGCGGTCAGGAACACCACCGGCACCATGGTCCCGGACCGCCGCAGACGGTCCAGGACGCCGAAGCCGTCGACGTCCGGCAGCATCAGGTCGAGCACCACGATGTCGGGGCGGAACTCGGCGGCGCGGCGCAGCGCCTCCTCGCCCGTGTTCGCGGTGACCGCTTCCCAGCCCTCGTAACGGGCGACCGTCGCCACGAGATCGGCGATCGGAGGGTCGTCGTCCACCACGAGGAGTCGCACTTTGTCCACGGGGTCATACTGCGTCACCGACCCGGCCGGACCGGAGCCCGGTTCCGCACCCGTGCGCAGATCGATACACACTTGAAAGTTGTACGACAGGAGATCGACAGCTCCGGCGGCCAGGCTCGGTGTCCTGAGGACCCCCAAGGGCCCCTGAGACCGAGGAGTTCCCGTCCGTGACGACCGTCCAGTCGCCTCCCGCGCGCACCGCGACGATACGGCCCCGGGCCGTGGCCCGCACCGGTCTGTACGCCGTGCTGGCCGCCAACGCGGCCGTCGTGACCCTCTTCGCCGTCCAGGCGGGCTTCGCCTCCAACGCCCTCGTCGTGGTGGGCCGGTTCGCCGGTCTGTACGCCGCGCTGCTGATGGCGTTCCAGTTGCTGCTGGTCGCCCGGCTGCCCTGGCTGGACCGCCGCATCGGCATGGACCGGCTGACGAACTGGCACCGCTGGACGGGCTTCGGCCTGCTGTGGACGCTCGTCGGGCACGTCGTGTTCATCGCCTTCGGCTACGCCGAGTCGTCCTCCCTGGACCCGGTCAGCCAGGTGGTGGACCTCGCCGAGACCGTCGAGGGCGTCTTCCGCGCGGTCGTGGCGACGGGCCTCCTGCTGGTCGTCGGCGGGGCCTCCGCCCGTCGGGCTCGCCGCCGACTCGCCTACGAGACCTGGCACTTCGTCCACCTGTACGCCTACGTCGCCGTGGTGCTCGCGTTCACCCACCAGGTCGCCGCCGGCACCACCTTCACCGCCTCGTCCGCCGCGACGGCGTACTGGTACGGCGTGTGGGGCGTCGCCCTCGGCTCGGTGTTCGCCGGCCGGATCGTCCTGCCGCTGTGGCGCAACCGGCGTCACCGGCTGCGCGTCGAGGCGGTCGTCCCCGAGTCGGACGACGTCGTCTCCGTCTACGTCACCGGACGTGACCTGGACCGGCTGCCGGCCCGCGCGGGGCAGTTCTTCCTGTGGCGGTTCCTCACCAAGGACCGCTGGTGGCAGGCCAACCCGTTCTCGCTGTCGGCGGCGCCCGACGGGCGCACCCTGCGCCTGACCGTCAAGGCCGCCGGCGAGGGCTCCGCCGGGCTGCGTCGCCTCGAACCCGGCACCCGCGTCTTCGCCGAGGGCCCCTACGGCGCCTTCACCGCGATGCACCGCACCCGGCCGGAGGCCGTCCTCATCGCCGGCGGCGTCGGGGTCACGCCCATCCGGGCGCTGCTGGAGGAACTGCAGGGCCACGCCGTCGTGATCTACCGCGTGGGCGCCGACCGGGACGCCGTCCTCCACGACGAGCTGCGCGACCTCGCCCACGCCAAGGGCGCCGAGCTGCACCTCGTGACCGGCCCGCCCGTCCCCGACAGGCTGGCCCCGGACGAGCCGATCCGGCTGGTGCCGGACATCGCCGAGCGGGACGTGTTCCTGTGCGGGCCGCCGCCGATGATGAACGCGGTGCTGGGCAGCCTGCGCGCGCTGGACGTGCCCCGGACGCAGGTCCACTTCGAGCGTTTCAGCCTGGCGGGATGAGAGGAAGACCGTGAAGCGAGCACTGCCTGTCCTGGTCCTGAGCATCGCCGGGCTCATCCCGGTGTGGCGTTACGAGCCGTCCTCGGGTGCGTCGTCGTCCGGCGCGGTCGCGGCGCCGGCGCAGACGACTTCGCCGGCCGGTTCTGCCGCCGGTTCCTCGTCCGGCTCGGCGTCCGGCTCGTCCGTCGTCGTCAAGGGCACGGTCGTGAGCACCGACAAGGGGGACGTGCAGGTCGAGGTGACCTACGAGGGCGACCGGATCACGGCCGTCAGGACGCTGAAGCAGCCGGACCACCCGCAGACGACGGCGGCGGTGCCGAAGCTGATCGCGGGGACGCTTCAGGCGCAGAGCGCGGACATCGACACGGTGTCAGGGGCGACGGTGACCAGCGAGGGCTACAAGAAGTCCCTCCAGGCCGCCATCGACGCGAGGACCTCCTGACGGCCGCAGCCCCGCGTCCTGCCGAAAAACGACAGGTCTAGACTCTCTCCGCAACGGCCCGACCTCAAAAGGTCGAGAGCGGGCGGAGACTGTCAGACCCGAAGGGCATTCGGCGTTTTGATACGGATAGATTCAGTCACGAAGCGATACCCGGACGGCACCGTGGCGGTCGACCGGCTCTCCCTCGACATACCGGACCGCTCCATCACCGTGCTCGTCGGCCCCTCCGGATGCGGCAAGACGACGACCCTGCGCATGATCAACCGGATGGTCGAGCCCACCGAGGGCGCCATCCTCCTCGACGGCGAGGACATCCAGCGGCAACCCGTCGAAACGCTGCGCCGGTCCATGGGATACGTCATCCAGAACGCCGGTCTCTTCCAGCACCGCACGATCGTCGACAACATCGCCACCGTGCCCCGCCTGCTCGGCTGGAGCAAGGACAAGTCCCGTTCGCGGGCACGGGAGTTGATGGAGCGGGTCGGTCTCGACGCCTCGCTCGCCAAGCGGTACCCCTACCAGCTCTCCGGCGGCCAGCAGCAACGCGTGGGCGTCGCACGGGCGCTCGCCGCCGATCCGCCGGTCCTGCTGATGGACGAGCCGTTCTCCGCCGTCGACCCCGTCGTCCGCAAGGGACTTCAGGACGAACTCCTGCGCTTGCAGGCCGAGTTGGGCAAGACGATCGTCTTCGTCACGCACGACATCGACGAGGCGGTGAAGATCGGCACCATGGTGGCGGTGCTGCGCACCGGCGGCCGGCTCGCCCAGTTCGCGCCGCCCGCCGAGCTGTTGAGCCATCCGGCCGACGAGTTCGTCGAGGACTTCCTCGGCGCCGATCGCGGCGTGCGGCGCCTGTCCTTCTTCACCTGCGCCGGACTCGACCTGCTCACCGCGCCGATCGTCGCCGTCGACGCGAGCGCCGAGCAGATCGCCGCCCGCGCCGGCGCCGGAGCCCCCTACCTCCTCGTCACCGACGTCGAGGGCAAGCCGCTGGGCTGGGGCGAACCGGGCGAGTTGACCGCCGGGCGGATCGACGCCGCCCGGCTGCTCTCCTGCGGCAGGCCGTTCACCGCGGGCACGGACTCGCTGCGGGCCGCGCTGGACTGCGCCGTGCTCTCGCCCACCGGCTGGGCCGTCGCCGTCGACGAGGAGGGCCGGGCGGCCGGCGTCGTCTCCCAGCAGAGCATCGGCGAGGCGATCCGGGGCGCCCACGCCGAAGGCCGCGGCGAGGCGGCCAAGACCGCGGTGAAGGCCGTCCGGTGAACGGGTTCTTCGACATCCCGAGCGACCTCCAGCACAGTTGGGCCGGTCTCATCGGGCTGCATCTGCGCGAGGCCCTGCTGCCGGTCCTGGCCGGTCTGCTGCTCGCCCTGCCGCTCGCCCAACTCTGCGTGCGGCTGCGCTGGTTGTACCCGCCGGTGCTGTGGGTGACGACCGTGCTGTACGCGATCCCCTCGCTGGCCTTCTTCGTCGTCCTCATCGACTACACCGGCCAGACCGAGCTGACCGTGATGATCCCGCTGACCGTCTACACGCTGGTCGTCCTCGTCCCCGCGATCGTCGACGGGGTGCGCTCGGTGCCGCAGGAGACGCTCGCCGCCGCCACCGCCATGGGCTTCGGGCCCGTACGCCGCTACCTCCAGGTGCAGTTGCCGATCGCCGTGCCCGCGATCATCGCCGGGCTGCGGGTGGCGACCGTGTCGAGCATCAGCCTCGTCAGCGTCGGCACCCTCATCGGCAACCAGGGCGCCCTCGGCAACCTCCTGCACGACGCCACCATCTACAACCGGCCGGAACTCGCCTGGAACGCCGTGCTCACCATGGCCGTCCTCGCGATCCTCGCCGACGGCCTGCTGGTGCTCCTGCGCGTCCTGCTCACGCCGTGGATGCCGAGCGGCGCCCGTACGCCCCGGAAGGCGGTCGCGACCCGGTGAACGTCCTCAACTTCGTCCACGCCTTCTTCAGCGACGGCGCCCACTGGCAGGGCTACGACGGCATCCCCACCCGCCTGGGGGAGCACGCCGGTTACACCCTCGAAGCGCTCGCCCTCGCCGCCGCCGTCGGACTGCCGGTCGGTCTGCTCACCGGGCACTACGGCCGGGGCGGCAACGCGCTGTCCATGGTCGCCACCGCGGGGCGGGCGCTGCCCACCTTCGGCCTGCTGGTGCTGATGACCCTGCTGCTCGGCTTCGGCATGCTGCCGGTGATGATCCCGCTGGTCGTCCTCGCCGTCCCGCCCATCCTGGTCACGACGTACGAGGCCGTGCGCTCCGTCGACCCCTCCCCGGTCGACGCCGCCCGGGGCATGGGCATGCGGGAGAGCGGGATCCTCTTCCGGGTGGAGCTGCCGGTCGCGCTGCCGCTGATCCTCGGCGGCCTGCGCTCCGCCGCCATCCAGATCGTCTCCACCGCCACCATCGCCGCGTACGTCAGCCTCGGCGGCCTCGGGCGCTACATCGTCGACGGTCTCTACCAGCGCAACTACGAGAAGGTGGTGGGCGGCGCCACCCTGACCGCCGTGATGGCCCTGGCGACCCTCGCGGTGTTCTGGGCCGTGGCCCGGGTGGCGGTGTCGCCGGGAGTGCGCCGGGGCGACCCGAAGGCCTGACGCGACGGGAAGCGCGCCACCGCCCCGCGGGGGAGGCGCGCTCACCCCTGAGTCCGCGCCGCGGGGGAGGCGCGCTCACCCCTGAGTCCGCGCCGCGGGGGAGGCGCGCTCACCCCTGAGTCCGCGCCAGCGCCTGTTCCAGCACCACCAGCAGCGCGTCGCGGACCGAGCCGCGCTCGCGGGCGTCGAAGACCAGCACCGGCACGCCCTCGGACACGTCGAGCGCCCAGCGGACCTCCTCCAGCGTGTGCGCGACCTGGCCGTCGAAGGCGTTCACGGCCACCGCGAACGGGATCCTCCGGTGCTCGAAGTAGTCGACGGCGGCGTAGCAGTCGTCCAGGCGGCGCGTGTCGACGATGACGAGCCCGCCGACCGCGCCCTCCACGATGTCGTCCCACATGAACCCGAACCGCTCCTGCCCGGGCGTGCCGAACAGGTACAGCTTCAGGGTGGGGTCGATGGTGATGCAGCCGAAGTCCATGGCGACGGTGGTCGTCGTCTTGCGCGGGGTGTGGCTGAGGTCGTCCACGCCCGCGGCGACCTCGGTGATGGCCGCCTCGGTGGTCAGCGGCTCGATCTCGGAGATCGCGCCGACGGCGGTGGTCTTGCCCACGCCGAAGCCGCCCGCGATCACCAGCTTCACCGGCAGCGGGGGCCGTACGGCGCCCTGGTCGGCGGTGTGCCGTACAAGCGGTTCAGTCGGAGTCACGGAATACCCCCCGGGAGTCGGGGATGGCACGGAGGCCATCGATGAGCCTGCGCAGGACGGACGCGTCGTGGGCGACGCCGGCGTCCGGCACGTGCACCGACAGCTGCCCCGCCGCGCGCAGGTCCTCGGCGAGGACCCGCACCACGTTCAGGTGCAGCCGCAGCCGGGCCGCGATCTCCGCGATCGACTGCGGCACCCGGCAGGCGGCGACGATGTCGTGCTGTTCGAAACAGAGCCGGTCGAGGGCGCCGAGCCCGTCGGCGGTGGCCACCAACTGGGTCTCGACGGGCATCGTCCGCCCGGACGACGCCTCGCCCGCGCCCGCGACCCGCCCGGCGGTGACCAGGAAGGGCCGGACGGCGGACGCGGGACCGACCGGTGTGGCGCCGTCCTCGCCGGCGTCGCGCGCGGTGCGGCCGTCCGCCATCGCTGCTTCGCTTCCTCTCTGGACCGGCGGGCCGGGCGCCGACGGCCGCCTCAGCGCGACCTGACGGCGCCGACGCTGTTCTTCAGCTCCAGGACGAGCTGCGGACTCAGCGCGGCGCCCGCGCGGTTGGCGAACACCGTCATCTCGTAGGCGATGTTGCCCAGCTTGGCCTCCTTGTCGGTGACCACGCCGAGGACGGCGCCGCTGCCGATCGCGGAGACCAGGACGTGGCCGCCTTCGAGGTCGATGATGACCTTGTTCAGCCCGCCCAGGCCGTAGTTGCCGGAGGCGCCCGCGGCCAGGCTGGTGATGCCCGAGACGATCGCGGCCAGCCGCTCGGAGTCGGCGTGCTCGCGCAGCTCCGACACGGCGATCAGCAGGCCGTCGGAGGACACCGCGATGGCGTCCACCACCCCGGCGGTCTCGGTGGCGAATCGGTTGAGCAGCCAGGTGAAGTCGGCTGCGGCGGCCCGCAGGTCGGTCGGCGTGGCGTCTCCCGGGGGAGTCTCACCTGTCGACGTGCTCACTGCTCGGCTCCTTCCGGAAGGTGGTTCTGGCGGTGCGCGGGGTTCCGGTGGTCGGTGTCCTGCGTGTCTTGCGTGTCTTCGGTGCCGGGGGTGGCGGCGGGGACCGCGGGGCGGGGGTGCTCGCCGGTGTCGCGGTGGGCGCGCTCCACGGCCGCCTCGAACTCCTCCAGCGCGCTGCGGACGGCGTCCGCGTCCACGGGCCGTGCGGGGCCGCGCGCGGCCTGCTGGGCGGCCTCGGCGGTCGTGCGCAGCGTGGCGCCGCGGACCCGGCGGCGCAGCGGGCGGGGGCCGTCGGGGGCGGGTTCCGCCGGGGAGGATCCGGCGGGGCGGGACGCGTCCGCCGGGCGGTCGGCCCGGGCGGGACGGCCGGAGGTGCTGCCCTCGGAACGGGTGTGGGGGACCGGGGCGGGGTGGCGGGCCCCGGTGGGGGCGGTGGGGGCGGCCGGGGCGGTGTGGTGGGCCTGGGGTCGGGCGGCCCGGGGAGCCTCGGTGCGGGGGGCCGGGGCGGGCTGGTGGGTCGCGGTGCCGGTGTGGGCGGGGGCGGGCGCGCCTTCGTGGGCTGCGGTGGGGGCCGGGGCCTGTTCGTCGCCGTGCGTTCCGGTGCCGTCGGGGAGACCCGGGTCGGACGTCCTCGCGTGGGCCGGGGGCTGCTCGTCCTCCGTGGCCGCGGGTGCCGGGTGCGAAGGCTGCGGCTCGTCGGCCGACGCCGGGTCGCGCCGGGGGACGCGGCGGGGGAGCGGGGCCGGCTCACCGTCGTCGACGACCCAGGCCGGGACGGAGAGGGCACGGGAGGGGCCGGACGCGGGCGCCGAGGGCGCGGGAAGCGAACCGCGCGCCTCCGCGTCCGGGTTCGGCCCTGTGTCCGGGTCCGCCCCCGTGAGCGTTCGCGCGGCCCTGGCGTCGCTCGTGCCACCCGGCTTCAGGAGCAGGGCGGACGGGATCACCGCTTCCGCCGTCACACCCCCGCCGGGCGTGCGGGAGAGGGTGACGGCGATGTCCCAGCGGCGCGCCAGCGCGCCCACCACGAACAGGCCGAGCACCTTCGTCGGCACCACGTCGAGGCGCTCGCGGCGCACCAGGCGGGCGTTCTCCTCGGCCAGGCGTTCCGCGCTCATGCCCAGACCGTGGTCGGCGACGGTGATCGTCGCACCGCCGTCGACGGAGTCGACGGCCACCTCGACGGGGCTGCCCTCCGGCGAGAACGCCACGGCGTTCTCCAGGAGTTCGGCGACCATCAGCGTCAGGTCGCCGATGACGTCGGGTTCCACCATGACCTCGGTCCCGGCGTGCAGCCGTACCCGCTGGAAGCCCTCGATCTGGCCGAGCGCGGCACGCACCACGTTGGTCAGCGCGCTGGGGCCGGAGTCCAGGACGGCCTCGCGGATGCCGGCCAGCAGCATCAGACTGTCGGCGTTACGGCGCAACCGGACCGCGATGTGGTCGATGGAGTAGAGCCGTTCGAGCAGCGCGGGGTCGGTCTCGCCACGCTCCACCGCGTCGATCAGCGCGAGTTGACGGGTCGTCAGGTTGCTGACGCGGCGGCCCACGTTGCCGAACATCTCCGCCACGTTGCGCCGGCTGAGCACCTGGCGCTCCAGCAGCGCGGCCGCCGTGGTCTGAACGTTGTTGAAGGCCTCGGCGAGTTCGCCGATCTCGTCGTCCGCGGTGACCGGCAGCTCGCGCAGACGGGGCGGCCCGCTCTCCTCGGCGTCGTCGTCCGCCACCCGCGCGAGCTCGCGCCCGGCGACGTCGGCGACCTCCTGAGCGACCCCCGTCAGGGCCAGCACCGGGCGGATCACGCTACGGCGCACCAGGACCGCGAGGGCGATCCACAGGGCGAAGCCGAGCAGCGCCAGGCTGAGCAGCAGACCGGCACGCCACTGGGCGCCGGTCGACGCGTCGTCGGCCCGGTCGGCGATCTGGCCGATGAGCGAGCCGGTGATCTCGACCCGCGTCGAGGCCTGCTGGCTGTAGAGGTGGTAGGAGTCGAGCGCCTCCCGGAACGCCGTGCGCAGCTCGTCCTTGGAGTCGGCCTGCAACTCGCTGGGGTCGACGGCCAGTTCGGCGTAGTGCCGACCGATCGCGGCCATCGAGGAGTTGTGCTCGATACCGCCGAGCTCGTCGGTCTGCGCCTCGCCGGCGAACCGGGCGAACCGCCCGGACTGGTAGGCGTACGACTCGGCGGAGCCCACCGCGTTCATGAACTCGATGAGGGCGTTGCTGTCGCCGGTGCGGGCGGAGAAGACACCGGTCTCGAAGGCGCCGTGCGCGGCGTCGGCGCGCAGCAGCGAGTCGAGCAGGTTGCCGGTGAAGGTCGTCGCGAGGTCGGAGTTGCGGTCCAGGCCGAGTCCGTCGATGAGGCCCTCGGCGGCGCCCGTGTACGCGGGGTCGATGTTGTCGGCGGGGAGGAAGCCCTGCTCGATGGTGTCGCGCAGGCCGGCCAGGCCCTCGATCTCCCTGAGCGCCTGCGCCTCACCGGCCGGCAGCCGCCCGCCGAACGCGTCGCGCACCTTCTGCACCTGTGAGTCCACGGCGAGTTGGGCGACCCGGTAGGCGCTGGTGGAGGGGGTGCCGCCGTCGAAGGACGCCTCGTGCCGCACCGAGAGCAGGATGGCCTGCTGGTGCTCCGCCTGTATGTCGGTGACGAGTCGGGCCACCTCGGCGCTGTCGCGGACCAGCCGGGCCGCCGACTCGGCGCGGTCGGACTCCTCGACCAGGTTGACGATGAGGTACGTCAGCAGCAGCGCGATCACCGTCATCGGCACGCCGACGAGGACGTTGAGCTTGCGCTGGAAAGGCCACCTGTCGGCGAAGCCCCGCGGGCCCCGGCGGACCGGTGAGGCCGCCCCGGACGACCGGGCGGGCGCGTCCACCGGCTTCGTGGACACCAGGCCTCCTTCAGGGTCTCGCAGGCACACGCCGTTGCGACCGACGTCAACTGCCGTGACACTATCGCGCCTTTGTGCGGTCAGGTTGTCGCCCTAAGTCAAGAATCCATTACGAAGCGCCCCTTTCGCGAACACGGTCGGTCACAAATCGAAGCCGATCGGTAACCCGGAGGCACTTGACTGATGGAGAAGCGGATGGATTGGATCAGTTGCAGCGTGCTTCAGTTCCCTCTCACCGACCCCGAGCCCGGAACGGCAACCGTGACTTCCAACGCCCACAGCAGCAGGTCCCTCCGGCACCACCGCGGCGCGGCAGCCGTCGCTCTCGTCGCGACGACGGTTCTGCTGGCGGGATGTTCCTCCTCCGACGACACCACCGACCCGCTCGCCGAGGGGAAGGCGGACGGCAGCACCGTCGTCGTCGGCTCCAACAACTTCGCCGAGAGCATCCTGCTCGCGGACATCTACGGCGAGGCCCTCAAGGCCAAGGGCATCAAGGTGTCCTACAAGCCCAACATCGGCAGCCGCGAGACCACGTACGGCCTGCTCAAGAACGGTTCCATCACCGTTCTGCCCGAGTACAACGGCTCCCTGCTCGCCTACTTCGACCCGAAGGCCGAGCAGAAGTCGACGGAGGCGGTCAACGCCGCCGTGAAGGCCAAGCTCGACCCCAAGCTGACGCTGCTGGAGTCCTCCGCGGCCGAGGACAAGGACTCCGTCGCGCTCAACCAGGAGACCGCGAAGAAGCACAACCTCACCGCCGAGTCCACCCTCGACGACATCAAGGACATCGCCCCGCAGCTGGTCCTCGGCGGCTCGCCCGAGTTCCAGACCCGGCAGCAGGGCATGGTCGGCCTCGAAGCGGTGTACGGCCTGAAGTTCAAGTCCTTCAAGGCGCTCGATGCCGGCGGCCCGCTGACCCAGGCCGCGCTGAAGAAGGACACCGTGCAGGCCGCGGACATCTTCACCACCGATCCGACCATCAACAGGGACAAGTTCGTCGTCCTCAAGGACCCGAAGAACCTCTTCGGCTTCGCCAACGTGACCCCGCTGGTCTACAAGAGCGGGCTCTCGAAGGAGGGCGTCGACGCGCTCAACGCGGTCTCGGCCAAGCTCGACACCAAGACGCTGCTCGACCTCGACGATCAGGTGCAGCTCCAGCGCAAGGACCCGCTGGACGTCGCCAAGGCGTGGCTGAAGTCGGCAGGCCTGTCCTGAGGCCCGCGGCGGCCGGGGCGGGCCGAGTGGTGACCTGCTCCCGGTCCGCCGGAAAACGGGAGGCGACCGCAAGCGGTCCCCGCTACCCTCGGCGGCCGTGAACAGAAGACGGCGGAAGAAGCTGACGGCACGCCTGGTCGGCGCGGCCGGGTCCGGCGACCGGCAGGGCGTGGCCGCGCTGTTGCGCGCCGGCGCCGATCCGGCGGTGGCCGACATGGACGGCCGTACCCCCCTCTACGCGGCCTCCGTGCACGGGGCGGCGGAGACCGCCCGGCTCCTTCTCGCCGCCGGAGCCCCACCCGACGTGGAGAGCGGCGGCCTCGGCTCCGAGGGAACACCCCTGTGCGCGGCCGCCTGTTGGGGGCACACCGACACCGTCCGCGTCCTCCTGGCCCACGGCGCCGACCCCGCCCGCCGCGAGGACCACGGCACCGGCCGCACCCCGCTGGAATGGGCGACCGCGGGGCCGTACCCGGAGACGATCGCCGTACTGCGCGCGGCGGGAGCCACGCTCTGACGGAGTGTCAATTACGGATCTGCCGGCCCGCGTCGGCGATCAGCAGATCGAGCAGCCCGATCAGCACATCCCGGCACGACTCCCGTTCCCGGGCGTCGCACAGCAGCACCGGAACGCCCGTCGGCAGCGCCAGCGCCTGACGGATCTCGTCCGCCGGATAAGGGTGCAGCCCGTGGAAGCCGTTGACCCCGACGACGAACGGGATCCTGCGCCGCTCGAAGAAGTCGATCGCCGCGAAACTGGCGTCCGGCCGGCGCACGTCGATCAGCACCACCGCCCCCAGCGCGCCGACGGCCAGGTCGTTCCACATGAACCAGAACCGCTGCTGCCCCGGCGTGCCGAACAGGTACAGCACCAGGTCGTCGCCGATGGTGATCCGCCCGAAGTCGAGCGCCACGGTGGTGGACCGCTTCTCCTCGATGCCCTTCAGGTCGTCCACGTCCAGCCCCGCGACGGTCAGCGGCTCCTCCGTGCGCAGGGGCGCGATCTCGCTGACCGAGCCGACCATCGTGGTCTTGCCTACGCCGAAACCGCCGGCGACGAGGATCTTCACCGCGTCGGGCGCCGCGGGGGCCCCGGCGGCGGTGGGGTCAGATGTGGTCAAGGCCGTCCCTCACTTTCTGCAGCAGCTCCAGGTCCCGGCCGCCGTCACCGGTCACGGGACGGGGCGGCCGGGCCGTGATCAGCCCCGCCTCCAGCAGATCGCAGAGCATGATGACGACCACGCTCACCGGCAGGTCCAGCAGCGCCGCGAGCTCCGCAACGGCGACCGGCCGGGCACACATCCGCACGATCCGCGCATGCTCGGGCTGCGGCCGGTTCGCCCGCTCCGGCGGTGGGTCCACAGCGGTCACCGTCGTGATGAGCGTGAAGTCGGCACGGCTGGGCCGGGTCCGCCCGCCGGTGAGGGCGAACGGCCGTACCAGCCGGCCCGCTTCGTCGCCTCCGCTCACCTCACCCGCCGAGGCGGCGCGAGGCGGGACCGACACCGGTCCGCGGCGCCGCGCTGAGGTGCTCGCCGATCTTCTTCACCAGCATGTTCATCTGGTACGCCACCACACCGACGTCCGCGTGCGAACCGGCCAGCACGACCAGGTGGGCCCCTGGGCCGGCCGAGGTGAGGATCAGGTAGCTGTTCGCCATCTCTATGAGCGCCTGGCGCACCGGGCCGCCGCGGAAGTCCATGCTGACGCCCTTGCTGAGGCTCATCAGGCCCGACGCGGTCGCCGCCAGCCGCTCGGCGTCCTCGCGTGTGAAGCCCAGGGACTTGCTGATCACCAGCCCGTCCTCGGAGAGCACGACGGCCTGGTTCACATCGGCGACCTTCTCCACCAGTCCGGTGAGCAGTTGGTCGAGCTTGGTGTCGGTGGCGGGCGTGGAGTATGTCATCGCGGTGTCCTTCATGAGCGGTCGGCGGGCGGTGTCGGGGTCGGGGCGGCTGCGGCCGTCTCCTCGGGGCGGGAGGGCGGCCCGTCGGCGTCGTCGCGTGCGCGCAGGGTGCCGCGCTGGAAACCGGCGAGAGAGGAGGCGGCGCGCTCCGCGGTGAACTCCTCGAACGTCTCGCCGTCGTCGGTGCGACCGCCTGCCCCGTCGCGTGCCGGCTCCTCGCGCAACTCGGCGACGAGGCTGGTCTGCGGGACCCGGCGGGGCAGCGGCGGGACGCCGGGTGAGCGGCCGGAGCCCGCCGCACCGGGCGCGGGCGGGCTCGCGGCCGTCGCGGCGGGCGTCTCCTTGCGCGTCCGCACCCCCGCGGCGCCGGGCGTCCTGACGGGCAGGCCGGTGTCGGGAGCCGGCGGGGAGGGCGGAGGGCCGTCCGGGCCGTCGGTCGCGCTCGGCGCTCCAGACTCGTCCGGCGTGTCTGACGCGTCCGGCGGCTGCGAGGCGTGCGCCTCGTCGTGCGCCGGGACGACGGCGTCCCGCGCGGTCGTGACACGCGGTGCGGTGAGCGCCTTGCGCACCGCTTCCAGCACGCCCGGCGCGGGCGATGACACGGCGGAGTTCGGGGTGTCCGGCTCGACGGTCGGCCCGGTCGGCCCGGCCGGCCCGGTCGGCCCGGTCGCCCCGGAGCCGTCTGGCTCAGCGCGCTCGCCGTCCGCCGTCTCCCGTACCACGATGTCCTTCGGCAGCAGCACGATCGCCGTGGTGCCGCCGTACGGCGAGGGGCGCAGGGTCACGGCGATGCCGTGCCGGGTGGCCAGTCGGGCGATCACGAACATGCCCAGCCGCAGGTCGTCGGCGAGCGCCACCACGTCGAACTGCGGCTCCACCGCCAACTGGGCGTTGAACGACGCGTAGTCCTCCTCGGACAGCCCGAGACCGCGGTCCTCCACCTCGACCGCCAGGCCCTTGGCCACCGTCGTCGCCCGCACCGCGACCGGGCTCGGCGCCGGGGAGTAGGACGTCGCGTTGTCGATGAGCTCGGCCAGCAGATGGATCACGTCCGCCACGGCCGGAGGGGCGACGCACACCTCCTCCTCGGTGTGCACCTCCACCCGCGCGTACTCGGCGACCTCGCCGACGGCGCTGCGCAGGATGTCGACCAGCGCGACCGGCTCCGACCAGCTTCGCCCCGGCCGTCCGCCGCTGATGATGACGAGGTTCTCCTCGTAGCGGCGCAACTGGGAGGCCGAGGAGTCCAGTTCGTACAGTCCCTCGAGGACCTCCGGGTCCTGGTGGGCGCGTTCCAGGGCGTCCAGCTTGCTCAGCTGGAGGTTGACGAGGTTCTGGCTCTGCCGTGCGATGCCCAGGATGACCTTCTGGAACCCGCGGCGGGTGTCGGCGAGTTCGACGGCGGTGTGCACGGCCGTACGCTGCGCGGTGTTGAACGCCTGGGCCACCTGGCCGAGTTCGTCCCCGCCGTAGTCGAGGGGCGGGGCCGCCGAGTCCACGTCGACAGTCTCTCCCCGGTCGAGCCGGGCCACCACCTCCGGGAGCGTCTCCCGAGCCAGACTCAGCGTTGCCATCCGCAGCCCGCGCAGCCGCCGGAACAGGGATCGGGTGATCCGCCAGGACATCCCGACGCACAGCAGCAGCGCCACGAGCCCGGCGGCGCTCAGCGCGCCGGCCTTGACCAGCAGATCGCGCGCTTCCACCGCGCTGCTTTCGAGCAGCGCCTCGGTCCGCTGCCGGATCAGCGCCGAGTACTGGTCGGAGACCTCGATGAGGGCGGCGCGCCACTGCCCGCGCACGTCGGGCAGGGGGACGTCCCCGTTCTCGCGCTGGTCGGCCCGGGCGGCGAGCACCCTGTCCTCGACGGACTCCAGGGTGCGCCACTGCGGGCTGCGCAGGATCTTCTCGGCCTGCGTCTTCGTCGAGCCGGTGAGGGAGGGCACGATCTGGTCCTGGACCAGCCAGCGGCGGGCGTTCACCGTCTGCGCGAACGCGGCCCACTCCTTCTCGTCCATGCGCCCCTTCGGGCCGGCGAGCGTGAGGTACAGGTCCTCCTCGGAGACCAGCTCGGCCGCGTGCTCCAGGGCGACGAGCGGGCCGGCCTGCGAGGTGAGGTCGCCGTCGTCGACCTGGGACAGCTCCTGGAAGGCATGGATCTGGTCGTCGATGATCGACGTGTACTGGTCCAGCGCCTGAGCGGCGGTGATGTCGGTGGGGTCGTCCACCTGACCCCGGTAGTACTCCAGGCTGCCCACGGAGGCGATCACCGAGAACATCCGCTCGCGGACGCGGGCGGGCGCCCGCTGGATGTCGTTCGCGCGGGCGACCAGCTTCTCGACCACCGCGTCCGTCTTCGCGCGCTGCGCCTGAAGCGCCGCGCGGGAGCCGTGGGGCGCGGCCAGCCACACCGCCGACAGGCTGCGCTCCTGTTGCAGCGCGAGCGTGGCCTCGGTGCCCATGGCGCCGGTCGAGCGGCTCAGTTCGGTCTGCGCGCGCAGCCGCATGCCCTCGGAGAAGATCTGGATCGTCGTCACGCTCCACATGGCTGCGAGGGTGACGCCGGGCACCAGCGCCAGGAGGATCAGGGAGAGACGTATGGAGCCGAGACGGCGGCGCCGGGCACCTGTCCGTGGTGACATGGTCGTCCTTGGGCGAGCGGCGGGGGAGCGGGGCGGGGCGTGCGGACCGGTCAGCGGTCGGGCAGCGGCCGGTCAGCCGGTTCCGGCGGTGGCGTACCGGGCGCCGTCGGTCACATCGGCCTTCGTGACGAAGGCGGGGCCGGTCAGGACCGGGGCCGTGCCGCCGCCGCTGACGCCTCCGTTCGTCTCGTGGAGCCAGAGCGCGTCCACGGCGAGATAGCCCTGGAGCCACGGCTGCTGGTCCACCGCGAACCGGACCCTGCCGTCGCGGACGGCGGCGACCACGTCCTTGTCCAGGTCGAAGGTGGCGACCTCGGCACCGCTGCCGGCGTCCTTCGCCGCCTTCACCGAGGCCAGCGCGACATGCGCCCCGTTGGCGACGACTTGGTCGACCGATGCGTCCTGCCCGAGGCGGGCCGCCACCGCGGCGGTCATCGCGTCCGGGTCGGTGCCGTCGACGTAGAGCATCTCGGTCTCGCCGGCGAACGCCTTCTTCACCCCGGCGCAGCGGGCCTCCAGGGCGACGTTGCCCCGCTCGTGGATGACGCACAGCGCGTGCTTCCTGCCGAGTGCGTCGAGCCTGTCGCCGACGGCACGGCCGGCGACGCTCTCGTCCTGCCCGAAGTACGCCAGCAGCCCCGCGGAACGCCAGGCGTCGATGCCGGAGTTGAGGCCGACCACGGCTGTGCCCGCCGCCCTGGCCTCCGTCACCGGGCCTTTCATCGCCCGGGGCTTGGCCAGGGTCACCGCGATGCCGTCGACCCTGTCGCGGACCGCGTCCCGCACCAGCGCGGCCTGTCCGGCGGCGTCGGCGTCGCTCGCGTAGGTCAGTTCGACGCCGTCCTTGGCGGCGGCCGTCTCCGCGCCCCTGCGCACCGACTCCCAGAAGGCGTCGCCCTGCGCGCCGTGGGTGACCAGGGCGACCCTG
Source organism: Streptomyces sp. NPDC088254 (assembly GCF_044740925.1). Classification (NCBI taxonomy): domain Bacteria; kingdom Bacillati; phylum Actinomycetota; class Actinomycetes; order Kitasatosporales; family Streptomycetaceae; genus Streptomyces; species Streptomyces sp. NPDC088254. The sequence continues at coordinate 335,394 of NZ_JBIURQ010000007.1, forward strand.
ATCCGGTCGCCGGGGCGTCCGGCCGTCTCCTGGTCCGGGCCGGAGGCGGTCGCGTCGGAACAGCCGGCGACGAGGAGGAGACAGAGGGCGGCGGAGGCGGCCGCCCGCGCGGCTCCGGGGGAAGCGGAGGGCGAGCGAGCGGGCAGGGGAGTGTTCATGGAGGGCTGTACCTCGCTGTGCGGCAGAGCAGGAGGACGTGCGAGCGCTGCCGGAACGAAGGGGCGCGTACCGGCGAAAGGTTTCGCTGGCTCGGAGCCAACCGCGTGTGACCGCCGGTAGTCAAGTGAACGACCACTCGTGGTGAGGTGCTGCTGCCGCATCGTGATGTGGAACGGACACCACGGGCCCGCAGGAGAGGTCACCGCAGGTGAATTGACTGGCTGTCAATCACAGTGGAAGGCGCACTGCGCCCTCACGGCGCCCGGGGCGGCGCATGCCCGTGTCAACGCCCGGGAGGGCGCATGCCTGTGCCGGCGCAGTCGCCGGCGCCGGCACAGGGGACGACAACGGTGACCGTGCCGTACGGGGTCAGGCCGGTTCCCCGTGGTGGGGGAAGGCCATGGCCTTGTCCGCCAGGGCGTCCTTGCGCCGCTGACGGCGGCTGCGCCGGGGTTCCTGGTCGGGCACCCACCCGAAGGCCATGCAGCTCCCCGTGACGCCGAGGAGCAGGCCGATGACGAAGCCCCCGATGTTCGAGGTGACCCACGAGCCCAGCGAGCACAGGACGCCGATGATCGAGTAGAAGAGGCGCTGCGAGGGGTTGAACAGGATCAGCAGCCCGCACAGCAGCATCACGGACGGCAGGAGATAGCCCGCCAGTCCCTGCATGCCGATGCGCAGCAGGACCGGCAGGGGAGCCTTCATGGTCAGCAGGATCTCCGCGCCGCCCAGGGCGAGCAGCACTCCGCCGGCGAAGGGCCGGTGCCTCCTCCAGTCCTGGAAGCGGTTCACTGCGGGCAGCCCTTGCCCCCGAACCTCATGTGGAGGTCGGGAAGCTTGAACACGGCCGCGGTGGCGGCGTAGTTGTGCTGGTAGAGGTCGGTGATGACGACCTTGTCGGCCTGCTGGCCGTAGACGCCGGCCGGGCCCTGCTTGCCGACCTTGTCGAAGGTGCTGGAGTCGCGGCCGATCTCGATGTTGTTGAAGGCGGCGTCACCGGTGATGTCGTCGGAGTCGATGGCCAGGTTCTCCACGTCGACCTTGGTGCCCTTGTCGCCCGCGGTGAGGACGAGCTGGATGCCGCCGAGGTCGACGCTCTGACACAGGTTGGTCAGCTTGCCCTTCTTCACGACCGAGGTGACGACCAGCACCTGGCCGCCGGTGTCGCCCTCGTTGGGGCTGTTCTCGATCATGTGGTCCAGCGCGCCGAACTGGGCGAAGCCGTCGCCCTCGAGCTTGTCGGCGGTGACCACGAACGGCATACCGGAAATAGCGAACTGCACACCCAGCGCTCCCTGGGCGGTCAGGACCGCGAGGCCGGCCGCGACGAAGGTCGCGGGCACCGCCATCACGGCGGCCCGGCGAAGCCGGACCCGGCCGCGTCTTACGGCCGAACCGCTCTCGGGGTTCTCGGGGGTGTTGTCGGCGGACGACGTGACGTCCGTGGACGAGGCCATGTCTGCTCCCATGGGCATAGTCATGCGGGTTGGGCTTCAGTGGCGTCGTTGTCCTGGCGCGGACAGCGGACTGTCGCGCACCGCTCCTCACAACTCCCGGATGTCGTCGCAAGGGCTTACCCGTTACGCGTCAGTAGCCTCTTCGGAAGTTACCGATGGTTACACCTAGGGGTCAAGGGAGATGTGGAAAAACGGTGTCCATTGTGTATCGCCTGTGATCCACACTGTCGCCCAGGTGCACGTATATGTCGAATGGATCATCAACTTGGCTTCAAATGCTTGACGTTGACTGACCATCAGGTCTACAACTCTCGTGGCTCAGCCCGGATCCGTGGCGCCGGATCCGCAGCGTGGTGACATCGGCCGCGCTCCCGGACACGGGTCCGGCCGCCGTCAGCCGGCGGCCGGACCTCCTGTCAGTACCGGCATTCCCGCCCGGGCATCCAGCACGGGCTTTCTGCGCCCCGAGTCCCCTTCGTCCACCGGCGCCGCCCACGGCCACCACCCCCTGTCCGTGGGGTCCGACGCCTCTCACCGCTGCCGGTCCGTCACGTACGGAGAAGGCGTGACGGGCCGGTTCCGGCCGACGCGGACTCGCGTCCCCTCTGTTCCCACGACCACCGTGTCCGACCGCCCCCCACCCGATCCCCCTCGTTCGGCCGACTTCCCCGAACGACCCCCCACTTCAGAAATGAGGCACCCGCATGCGCGTCCGTACCCTCCTCGCCGCCGTCGGTTCCGTCGCCGCCCTCTCGCTGACGGCCGTCAGCCCCGCGTCGGCCGCCGACCCCGCGGTCCTTTCCACCGCGGGCGGCGACATCGCCGTCGGTGAGGTCCTCACCGCGTCCCTGGCCGCCGGCACCAACGCCACGTTCTACTCCAGCGCCACCGGCACCAGCGGCATCTCCTGCACGACGTCCAGCTTCTCCGCCACCGTCACCGACAACCCGGCCGCCCCCGGCACCGCCTCCGAGTCGCTCACGCAGCAGAACTTCACCGGCTGCACCTCCAACGTCCTGGGCGTGCTCGGCGTCAACAGCATCACCGTCAACAACCTCCCGTACACCGCGGCGGTCACCTCCGGCGGCGGCCTCGACGTCACCGCGGCGCCCGGCGCCCACATCCGCACGACCGTCAGCCTGCGCACCCTGCTGGGCAGCGTCAGCTGCGTCTACGAGGGCGCCAGCCTGGTCGGCACGACGGACAACGCCGACAGCAGCATCGGATTCGTCAACCAGCCGTTCGCCAAGGTGTCCGGCTCGTCGCTGTGTTTCGCCAACGCCTTCTTCAGCGCCAAGTACGCCCCGGTGACCGCCGCCGGCGGCCCGGTCATCGTCAGCTAGCAGCAAGCAGCGACGAGTTCACCGGGCCCGTCCGCGTCAGCGCCGTCGCAGTCGCAGTACCAGGGCGACGCCGCCGGTGAGCAGCAGCGCCGCCGCGGCGCCGCCCGCGACGAGCGGCGTGGACGGCCCCGAACCGGCCCCGGTGGCATCCGCCACCGGGGTGCTCGCCGTGTCCGCGGCAGGGGCCGCGGGGTTCCCCGCGCCGACGCCCCCGCGCGCCGGCGCGGCCGCCGTCGAGGGGACGCCGCTCGCCGAGGGGCTCGCCGACGGCCGCCCGGAGTCCCCGCCCGCCGCGGGGGCCGACGTGGCCGGCGTGGGCGCGGTGGACGGGGCGGTGGACGCGGGTGCGGCCGGCGAGGAGGACTCGGCTCCCGGGAACACCACGTCCGAGCACGAGTAGTACGTGTCCGGCGTGCTGCTGTTCTGCCAGACCGTGTACAGCACCTGACGCCCCGTCCGGTCGGCGGGCAGCTTCGCCGAGAAGCGGTAGGCGCCACCGGTCAGCGCCGGGTCCTTGACCTCGGCGAACGGGCGCTGGGGGAGATCTGCCCAGGTCAGCGGCTTGGCCGGATCGTAGCCCTGCTTCGTCAGATACAGCTTGAACGTGCCCTTGTGCGGGATGGTCGAGACGTACGTCATCCGCAGCGTCCCGCCCGGCGCGACCCGCGTCGACGGCCAGTCGGAGCGCGCGAGGTCCAGCCCCTTGTAGGCGGACAGACCCCCGCTGCACAGCTCGCCGTCGGGGATCGTCTGCCGGTCCCGTCCGCTCACGTTCGCGACCCGCAGGTTGTCCCAGGCGCCCAGCTGCCCGCCGTTCGCCCGCACGGCGGCCCGGCACGCGGCCGAACGCGACGCCGAGCCGCCGTCGGGGGAGCAGGCGTACACCCGGCTCGCCGGGTCCGTGGGCGCTCCGTGCGCCTGTGCGGGGCCCGCGGCCCACAGGCCCAGAAGCAGCGGGCCGAGCGAGGTGAGGGCCAAGGCGGCGGCGCGGTGTGCGGTCGTGCGGGGCATCGGGGACGTCTCCTCGGCCGGCGCGGATACGGTCTGCCGTGCAGTACGGGAAACCGGTGTGACGCGTTCACCATGCCCACGCACCGGGTGTCACCCGAGCAAACCCGCCTATTCGCGGGCCCGTTGACGACGTCGAGGGTGATGTTCCGGCCCGATCGAGGGTTTCCCCGGTATCCGGTTGCCGATTCGTTTGCCTATCGTTCCCCCACGACCGCCCCACAGGTAACCCCTACAAGGAGCGGTTCCTCCGCCTGGCCGGCCCATGCGTCGCTCTTCGATTCACCCCCCGCCGCTTCGACGCCGAAGCGAATCGACTGCTGCTCCGCCCTGTCCGGAGCAGGCCATGAAAGGCACGCCGTTGCGCACCTCCCCCGCCCTGAGACGCAAGCTGATATCCGTCGCCGCCCTCTCCGCGGCCCTCCTCACCGCCGCCTCCACCGCCTCGGTCTCCGCCGCCCCGGACGGCGACCCGCAGGCCGCCGCCGTCCCCGCCGCCCAGATCGAGGCCGCGCCCGGCGCCCCCGCCGAGCGCCTCATCGTCGGCTACAAGCCGGACGCCGCCGAGGCGAAGTCGAACCCGGCCGCCGAGGCCGACGCCGCGGCCAAGGGCAAGGAGACCGGCGAGGACGTCGACTTCCAGCGCCGCCTCGGCACCGGCGCCGCCCTGGTCGACCTGGGCGAGAACCTCAGCAGCGCCGACGTCGCCGACGTCGTCGCCGAGTACCGGGCCGACCCGCAGGTCGCCTACGTCGTCCCGGACCGCCTGAACACCCCGAAGGCCGACCCGAACGACACCGAGTACGCCAAGCAGTGGGACCTGTTCGAGCCCACCGCCGGCATGAACGTCCCCGCCGCCTGGAGCACCGCCACCGGCGCCGGCGTCACGGTCGCCGTCATCGACACCGGCTACGTCGCCCACTCCGACCTCGCCGCCAACATCGTCGGCGGCTACGACTTCATCGCCGACACCGCCGTCTCGGTGGACGGCGACGGCCGCGACAGCAACCCGGCCGACCCGGGCGACTGGTACAACGCGGGGGACTGCGGCTCCGGCGTCCCCGCCTCCGGCTCCTCCTGGCACGGCACCCACGTGGCCGGCACCATCGCCGCCGTCACCGACAACGGCAAGGGCATCGCGGGCATCGCCCACGGCGCGAAGATCTCCCCGCTCCGGGTGCTCGGCAAGTGCGGCGGCTACGACTCCGACATCATCGACGCCATCACCTGGGCGTCCGGCGGCACCGTCTCCGGCGTGCCCGCCAACTCCAACGTCGCCAAGGTCATCAACATGAGCCTCGGCGGCGACGGCGCCTGCACCTCGGCGACGCAGACCGCGATCAACAACGCCGTGAACCGGGGCACCACCGTCGTCGTGGCCGCGGGCAACGAGAACGACAACGTCGCCAACCACTCCCCGGGCAACTGCAACAACGTCATCTCGGTCGCCGCGACCAGCCGCACCGGCGCCAAGGCGTCCTACTCCAACTTCGGCTCCCTGGTGGACATCTCCGCGCCCGGCGGGCAGACCAGCACCGGCACCGCCAACGGCATCCTGTCCACGCTGAACTCCGGCACCAAGACGCCGTCGGGCGAGAACTACGCCTACTACCAGGGCACCAGCATGGCCACCCCGCACATCGCGGGCCTCGCCGCGCTGCTGAAGTCGGCGAAGTCCTCGCTGACCCCGGCCCAGATCGAGTCGGCCATCAAGGCCAACGCCCGCGCGCTGCCCGGCGCCTGCTCGGGCGGCTGCGGCGCGGGTCTCGCGGACGCGGCCAAGACGGTCGCGGCCGTCACCGGCACCGGCTCCACGCCGGGAGCCACCTTCTCCAACACCACCGCCGTGGCCGTCCCGGACAACGGCGCGGCGATCGAGTCCGCCATCGCGGTCACCGGCCGCACCGGGAACGCGCCCGCCGCCCTCCAGGTCGGTGTGAACATCACCCACACCTACCGCGGTGACCTGGTCATCGACCTCATCGCCCCGGACGGCACGGCGTACCGCCTGAAGTCGTCCAGCTCGGACTCGGGGGACGACGTGGTCACGACCTACTCGGTGAACGCCTCCAGCGAGGTTGCCAATGGCACCTGGAAGCTGCGCGTCCAGGACGTGGCGGCGCAGGACACGGGCCGGCTCAACAGCTGGCAGCTGACGTTCTGAGCAGTCCGGGCAGCGTGAGCTGCCGGTGAACGGGCGGGCCGGCCGGTGTGGATGGACACCGGCCGGCCCGCCGCACGTCCGCTCGCGGGCCGTACGCCCCGGGCCGGCGCCGTGCGAGACCCCCTCAGGAAGCCGCGCGCTCCAGCGAGGCCAGCACCCGGACCCCCCGGTCTGCCCGGGTGTCGAGGCCGGGCAGCAGCCCCGGCACGGCGATGCTCGGCAGGATGTGGGACCACATCACCGCCAGCCGCTCCCCGAGGTCCGCCCGGTCCGTGAGCGCCCGCGACATCAACTGGATGCCGGTGAAGGAGCCCACCAACAGCTCGACCGTCGCCGCCGCCCGTACCGTGGGCAGCAACTCGCCCTTATCCCCGGCCTGTTCGAGCAGCTCGGTCAACCGGCGCGCCCACTGCAGGAACGGCTCGGCGTGGTCCACGCCCGAAGGCGTCTCCTGGTCCACCGCGAGCCGCATGCTGCCCCTCAACAAGGCGTTGTCGCGCAGCCGCTGGCCCACGACGAACGTCATGTCGACGATCTCCTGGAGCCTGCACGGCTGCGGCGGGACCGCCCCGAAGGGAACCTGCTCGCTCAGGACCGCCCGCGCGAGCGCCTCCTTCGACGGGAAGTGGAAGTACAAGGCGCCTTTGGTGACGTCGGCGCGCTCCAGGACCATCGCGATGGTGGTGGAGGCGTAGCCGTACTCGTCGAAGACCGCGCCGGCCGCTTCCAGGATCGCTCTCCGCGTCCTGATCGCGCGCTCCTGTCTTGCCATAACAGCCCCTTCACGGCGGCGACTTGACCTCACCCGCGATCGTGCGCGGGCGCGGCCCGTTCATGGGATGCCGTCGACTGATCTCATTGAAAACAAACCGGTCGCCTCGTACTCTAACGCTCGACGAAGCGGACGGATCTCCGTCTGCCGTGGCCGACCCGGGGGAAGAGAGATGACTCGACCGCGGCAACTCGCCGACGCTCCGTCCCTCACGGCGACCGTCGCACGGCAACTGGTGCACCGCGCCGCCGTCGCCGAAACGTTCCTCACCGGCTGGCGGCGCACCGGAACCGACCGCTTCTCGGTCTCGGCCCAGTGGCCCCGCGTCCACCCCGTGCACGTGTCCTGCGACCGGTCGGCCTACGATCCGCTGCTCGTCGTCGAAACCGTGCGGCAGAGCGGCACCTTGATCGCGCACACCGAGTACGACGTGCCGCTGGACCACCAGTTCGTGCTCCAGGAGTTCCGGATCGCCACCGTAGCAGGGAAGTTGGGCGTCGGACCGCTGCCCGCCGAACCGGAGGTCGAACTCGCCTTCACCGACGTCCGGTACCGGGGCCGGCGCCCCGCAGCGGTGCGCTACAGCGCGCGCGTCCTGCGCGACGGCGACCTCGTGGCCACCGCCGACGTCGCCTTCAGTTCCGTCGGCGCCTCCGTCTACCGCAGGCTGCGCGGCGGCCGCACCCCGGGCAGCGTGACCACCGTCCCCGTGCCCGAGGCGGTGCCCGCCGCCGGCGTCGGCCGGGCTCTGGCCGCGGACGTCGTCCTGGCCGGAGCGGGGAGCCGGGGCCGCTGGCAGCTCCGGGTCGATACCGCACACCCCGTTTTCTTCGACCATCCGCTCGACCATGTGCCGGGCATGCTCCTGCTGGAGGCCGCCCGCCAGGCGGCCCGTCTGCGCACCGGCGCCGAACACCCCCCGGTGGCCTACCGGGCGCGCTTCCACCAGTACGCCGAGCTGGACGAACCCGTCTGGATAGAGGCGCGGGACAGGCCCCAGGACGAGGTGCAAGTGGTCGCCGTACAGGGGGAGTCGACGGTCTTCGAATGCCTGGTGGCCACCGCGGCACGGTGAGTTATGGTGTAGAGGGGGCAAGAAACAAACGGCATGACCCGTTCTTTACAGCCAGGAGTGCCAGGCGATGGCGAGGCAGTTACGCGCCGAACAGACCCGCGCGACGATCATCAGGGCCGCAGCCGAGCTGTTCGACCGGCACGGCTACGAGTCGACCAGCCTCAGTGACATCGTCGAGCACGCCCGTGTCACCAAGGGCGCGCTCTACTTCCACTTCGCGGCCAAGGAGGACCTCGCCCACGCCATCCTGGAGCTGCAGTCCGAGGCCTCCCGCCGGGTCGCCGGCGAGATCGACGAGCGGGGCTGCTCCTCCCTGGAAGCGCTGATGCGTCTCACCTTCGGCATGGCGCGGCTGTCCGTCGAGGGGCCGATCACCCGCGCCGGCCTGCGGCTCGCCACCGGCGGCGTCGCGATCCGGCCGCCCCTGCCGCACCCCTTCGCCGAGTGGCTGGACCTGGTCAACCGGCGGCTCGCCGGCGCGGTCAGAGAGGCCGACATCCACCCTGACGTCGACGTCGACGCCGTCGCCCACTCCCTGGTCTGCTTCTTCGTCGGCACCCGGGTCGTCGGCCGCTCCCGGGAACCGGCCGCCCGCCTCCCGCGCCGCACGGCCGAGATGTGGCACGTGCTGATCCGGGGCCTGGTCCCGGTCCCTCGCCGCCCCCGCTACCTGACCCTGGCGGCCCGCCTGGAGCACGAGGTCATGGCCGTGGTGTGAGCCGACGGCCGCGATACCGTGATCCGTATGTCCGACGACGATGTCCCGCCCGTGATCCTCGGAGACACGCCCGGCTCCTTCCCGCACGGCGTGCTCGCCGAGCGGCACCCCGCGATCATCCGACAGGTCCGCGAGGCGTTCCCCTACGATCCGGCGGTGCGCGGTGCGCTGGACGCGCTGCTGGAGAGCTGCGCCGACGGCGTCGTCCCGCCGCTGCCCGAGGACGCCCACGACCGGGAGCGCTGGCGCGGTTGGGGGCTCGACGCCCACGTCGGGCGCTCCTGGCACGACATCCCCTGGCTGTGGGCGGAGAGCTACTTCTACCGGCGCCTCCTCCAAGCCGTCGGCTACTTCGGCGACGGACCCTGGCAAGGCGTCGACCCGTTCCGTCCGTTCAAACTGGCCGAGCTCGACGCGCCCGAGACCGGCCAGGAACTGGCCGCGCTCGACGGCCTGGCCACCCGCCCGGCCGACGAGCGGGCGCGGGCCCTGCTCCACGGCTCGCTCTGGGGGAACCGCGCGGACCTCGGCTTCCGCCTCTCCGACGCGGACGCCCGGCACCGGGCCGCGGCGCCCGGACTGGTCGCCGACGACAGCGAGGCCCTCTGGTCGCTGCTGCCCGCCACCTCGGGCGCCTCCGGCACCCTGTGCCTGGTCGCCGACAACGCGGGCCGCGAACTCGTCCCCGACCTCCTCCTCGCCGCCCACCTCCTCGCCCACGGGCGGACCGGGCGGGTCGTCCTGTACGTCAAGCCGTACCCGTACTACGTCTCCGACGCCACCACGGCCGACGTCGTCGACGCGCTGCGCGCGCTGACCGCCGCCCCGGGCGAGGGAGCCGCGTACGGCCGCCGGTTGTGGGCCGCGATGGCCGACGGCACCCTCGCGCTGCGCGCCCACCCCTTCGCCGCCGCGCCACTGCCCTACGCCGAGATGCCCGGCGACCTGCGGGCGGAGTTCGCCGCCGCCACCCTCACGATCATGAAGGGCGACCTCAACTACCGCCGCCTGGTGGGCGACCGGCTCTGGCCGCCCACGACCCCCTTCGCTGACGTCACCGCCCACTTCCCCGGCCCGGTCGTCGCCCTGCGCACGCTCAAGTCGGATGTGATCACAGGTCTGTCGGCGGCCACCGAGGAGGCCCTGGACGCCGCGGAGGGGCAGCGCTGGCGCACCGCCGGGACCCGCGCCCTGATCCAGGCGAGGACCTGACCGGCCCCGCCGTCGCACCTCACGGGGCCCGAATCGCAAGCATTCCCGCCCGGTTCACGCGATGGTGTGACCGTGCGCCGCCCCGCGGATGGCCCCCGGAGCTCGCGGGTAGGGCCCGGCCATGACGCAGCCGTTCGAACTCCCGGACTTCTACATGCCGTATCCCGCGCGGCTCAACCCGCACGTCGACGAGGCACGCGCCCACTCGACGCGGTGGGCGCGCGAGATGGGCATGCTGGAGGGCTCCGGGATCTGGGAGCAGGCCGACCTGGAGGCGCACGACTACGGCCTGCTCTGCGCCTACACCCACCCCGACTGCGACGGCCCCGCCCTGTCGCTGATCACCGACTGGTACGTGTGGGTGTTCTTCTTCGACGACCATTTCCTCGACATGTTCAAACGCACCCCGGACCGGGCCGCCGGCAAGGCCCACCTGGACCGGTTGCCGCTGTTCATGCCGCTCGACCTCGCCGCATCCGTGCCCGAGCCGCGCAACCCGGTCGAGGCCGGACTCGCCGACCTGTGGCAGCGGACCGTCCCGGCGATGTCCGCCGACTGGCGCCGCCGCTTCGCCGTCGCCACCGAGCACCTGCTCAACGAGTCGATGTGGGAGCTGTCCAACATCAACGAGGGGCGGATCGCCAACCCCGTCGAGTACATCGAGATGCGCCGCAAGGTGGGCGGCGCCCCCTGGTCGGCCGGTCTCGTCGAGTACGCCACCGCCGAAGTCCCCGCCGCCGTGGCCGGGTCCAGGCCCCTGCGCGTGTTGATGGAGACCTTCTCCGACGGCGTCCACCTGCGCAACGACCTCTTCTCCTACCAGCGCGAGGTCGAGGACGAGGGCGAGAACAGCAACGGCGTGCTCGTCCTGGAGACGTTCTTCGGCTGCACCACCCAGCAGGCCGCCGACACCGTCAACGACATCCTCACCTCCCGCCTCCACCAGTTCGAGCACACCGCGCTCACCGAAGTGCCCGCGCTGGCCCTGGACTCGGGACTCAGGCCCGACGAGGTCGCCGCGATCGCCGCCTACACCAAGGGACTTCAGGACTGGCAGTCCGGCGGACACGAGTGGCACCTGCGCTCCAGCCGCTACATGAACCAGGGCGCGGCCGCCTCCGTCCCGCCCTGGCAGCGGCTCACCGGCCCCGGCACCTCCGCCGCCGACGTCGGCGCGCTGCTCGCCTCGGCCGCCCGGCAACGGCTGCGCGCGCACGGGCACCTGCCGTACGAGAAGGTCGGGCCGTCCCGGCTGCCCGACTTCCACATGCCGTTCCAGGTGGAGCTGAGCCCGCACCTCGACGCGGCCCGGCATCGCCTCGTGGAATGGACGCGCCGCATGGGCGTGCTGTCCGAGGGGGTCTGGGACGAGGACAAGCTCGCCTCCTGCGACCTCGCGCTCTGCTCGGCGGGACTGGACCCCGACGCCACGCCCGAGGCCCTCGACCTCAGCGCCGCATGGCTCGCGTTCGGCACCTACGGTGACGACTACTACCCGCTCGTCCACGGCCACCGCCGCGACCTGGCCGCCGCCCGGCTGACCACGGCCCGCCTCTCCGCGTGCATGCCCGTCGAGAGCGGCGCGCCGGCCGTCGTCCCCGTCAACGCCATGGAGCGCGCGCTGATCGACCTGTGGGGGCGCACCACGGCGGAGATGAACGCCGAGCAGCGGCGCACCCTGAGGACGGCGGTCGACGCGATGACGGAGAGCTGGGTGTGGGAGCTGTCCAACCAGTTCCAGAACCGTGTCCCCGACCCGGTCGACTACCTGGAGATGCGCCGCGCCACCTTCGGCTCCGACCTCACCCTCAGCCTGTGCCGGATGGGCCACGGCCCCGCTGTGCCGCCGGAGATCTACCGCAGCGGTCCCGTCCGCTCGCTGGAGAACGCGGCGATCGACTACGCCTGCCTCGTCAACGACGTCTTCTCGTACCAGAAGGAGATCGAGTACGAGGGGGAGATCCACAACGCGATCCTCGTCGTGCAGAACTTCTTCGGCTGCGACTACCCGACGGCCCTCGGCGTCGTCCACGATCTGATGACCCAGCGCATGCGCCAGTTCGAGCATGTCGTGGCACATGAACTCCCTGTCCTGTACGACGACTTCGACCTCCCGGCGGAGGGCCGGGCAGTCATGGACGGTTATGTGGCCGACCTGGAGAACTGGCTGGCGGGGATCCTGAACTGGCACCGCGCGGTCGACCGCTACAAGTCCGGCTATCTGAGCAGGCGTTCCCACGGCTTCCTCCCGGATCGCGCGCCGGCCCTCCCCGCCGTGCCGGTCGGCTGAGCGCGCCGGTCGGAGGAGAAATGGAACAGATCGTGTTGCGTCCCAGGCCACTTCCCGGTCAGGAGCCCGATGGCGGCGGCGGAGTCGGCGGGGGTGGTGCGGACGCCGGGGCGGGTGCGGAGGGCCGCGTCGACCACCGGCCCCACACCGGCGGTCACCCGGGCCGGCGGCCCGCCTCCCTGCTGTGCGGCCTCATCGCCGGGGTTGTCCTGGTCCTGTCCGGCGTGGCCCTCGGCGCGCTCGGGACGAGCGTGGTCGCGATGAGGGAGCTGGGGGAACTGCGGGACCGGATCGCGCGGGAGGCGTCACGGACGCCGGGCGAACCGGACGGGGACGGGAGACCGGGCGTCCTGTCCGTGCCGGTCGGCTCCAAGGCGTCCGGAGGGTCCGGGACTTCGGTCACCGCCCGGGACGGCGCGCGCGCCAGCCTGGGCCTCGAGGTCGTGGACGGGGGGAAGCGGGGCGCACGGGTCGTCGCCGTGCACGTCCCGGGCCCCGGTTACACGGCCGGCCTGGTGCGCGGGGACGTGCTGCTGACGTTCGGCCGGACCCGGATCGACTCGGCGACGGATCTCGCCCGGGCGGTCGAACGGGCCGGGCCGGGACGGAGGATCGACATGACGGTACGTCAGAGCAGCGGTGAGCAGCGGCGGTTGTCGCTGGTCCTCGGCGTGGTGGTCTGAGCCGCGAGGGGGGCGTCAGGCGACCGTGCGGAAGTGGCTGGTGAGCCTGCGCTCGTCGTCCAGGACGTGGAAGGCGAGGCCGACCGGCGCGTCCCGGTCGGCGACCGGCTCGCCTTCCCAGGGCAGCCGCAGCGTCCACGTCACCCCGGGTCCCACGATCAGCGGACGCCCGGCGAAGGTGGTCGCGGCAGGGGTGTGGGCGTGGCCGGTGATGATCCCGGCGATCTCCGGCCGGCGTTCCAACAGGGCCGCGAGCCGGCCGGGGTCGCCCAGCCGGAAGGAATCGGGGAGGGGGTGGTGCACGGCCACGGGCGGGTGGTGGAAGGCGAGGAGTGCCGGCAGGTCCCCGCCGAGTTCGTCGAGGGTCTCCTCGATCCAGCCGTACGTCTCGTCCGTCAGCGCGCCGTCGTCCTCGCCCGGGATGCTGGAGTCGCACATCAGCACGGCGGCGTCGTCGAAGACGTGGACGCTGTCGAGGGGCCCGAGGTGGGCCGGCCGAGGAGGGCCTTGCGGTAGGGCGCGCGGCTGTCGTGGTTGCCCGGGCAGGTGAGCACCGGGAAGGGCGCGCCGCCGTCGCGCAGCCCGAGGATGCGGGCCGCCTCCTCGTACTCGTCCTCCGCCCCGTGGTCGGCGATGTCGCCGGTGACCAGCAGGGCGTCCACCCGGCCCGGCAGGTTCCAGAGCCGGTCCCGCACCCGCTCGGCGCGTTCGGTGGCCCGCGCGCTCCCGTCCAGGTGCAGATCGCTGATGTGGGCGAGTACGAGCACGGCGGTCGGCCTCCGGGGAGAAGGGGAGCACTGCGGCAGACAGGGCGGCGGGCTGTTAATGCTGTGAACGGATCTAACCATTAGTGCTAATGGCTGCGCAATCCCCAACCGTTAACCCGATGGGGCGCGGTGTGTGGTGGGCGCCGGGTGAGAGGTGTGGCGTGCGGAAACCGGTGTGAATCGGCTCGCGCGGCCCCCGCTGTGCGGGCAGGATGCTGCCCGTAGCCACACGTCCTTCGCCAGCTCCCCAGGGAGGCCCGGATGACCGGCCGTACGCCCGCGCCCTTCACCGCCGACGACTACCGGACCCGCATGGAGCGGGCCGCCCGCGCGGCAGGCGACGCCGGGCTGGCCGCACTCCTCGTCGCGCCGGGCCCCGATCTCGTCTGGCTCACCGGCTACGCGCCCCCCGCCGCCACCGAGCGGCTCACCCTGCTCGTCCTGGCACCCGGCCGCTACCCCGTCCTCGTCGTGCCCACCCTGGAGGCCCCCGACGCCGCGAAGGCGGCCGGCGCGCCCGCGCTCACCCTGCGGGACTGGACCGACGGCAAGGACCCCTACGCCGTCACCGCCGCGCTGCTCGACGCGCGCGGCCGGTTCGGCGTCAGCGACAACGCCTGGGCGATGCACCTGCTCGGCCTGCAGAAGGCCCTGCCGGACACCTCCTACGCCGCCCTCACCGAGGCCCTGCCCATGCTGCGGGCCGTCAAGGACCCGGCGGAGCTGCGGCTGATGGCGGCCGCGGGGGCGGCTGCGGACGCGACGTTCGAGGAGATCCGGAAGGTTCCCTTCGCCGGCCGGCGCGAGTCCGAGGTGGGCGCCGACCTCGCGGATCTGCTGCGGCGGTTCGGGCACTCCCAGGTCGACTTCACCATCGTCGCCTCCGGGCCGAACGGCGCGAATCCGCACCACGAGGTCGGCGAGCGCGTCATCGAGCGCGGCGACATGGTCGTCCTCGACTTCGGCGGCCTGAAGGACGGCTACGGCTCCGACACCTCGCGCACCGTCCACGTCGGCGAACCCACCGACGAGGAACGCCGGGTCCACGACCTGGTGCGCGAGGCCCAGGAGGCGGGCTTCCGGGCGGTGCGGCCCGGGGTCGCCTGCCAGGAGGTCGACCGGGCCGCCCGCGCGGTCATCGCCGACGCCGGGTACGGCGAGTACTTCATCCACCGCACCGGCCACGGTATCGGCGTCACCACGCACGAGCCGCCGTACATGATCGAGGGCGAGGAGCAGCCCCTCGTGCCCGGCATGTGCTTCTCCGTGGAACCCGGCGTCTACCTGCCCGGCCGGTTCGGGGTGCGCATCGAGGACATCGTCACGGTGACGGAGGACGGCGGCCGCCGGCTCAACGACACCACCCGCGAACTGGTCACAGTGGACTGAGGCATCCCGTGGCATCCCCGGCATCCACCCCGAACGGCGACGGCGCGACCATGACCCAGGCACCCACCCCCACCGCGGACACCGTCCGCCGACTGGTCCGCGCGCTCCTCAAGGAGGGCGAGGACGGCGGCGGAACCGGGGGCGGCGCAGGGCCCGAGGTGCGGCCCGTGCGGCCCGCCGCCGACGGCGGGGCCCGGACCTGGTGGGTCGGCTCCCGCCATGTGCTGCGGCTCGCCGCCGACCGTGAGGCCGCCGACCGCAGGCGGCGCGAACTGCGGCTGCGCGATCTCGTCCGCCCGCACCTGCCGGTCGCCGTGCCGGTCAGCGTCGCGCACGGCGACTGGTCCCCGGGCCTGCCCTACACCCTGGACGTCCGGCTGGCGGGCGGCACCGGCGAGGAGCACGACGTGTCGGCCGTCGGCGAGGCCGACCTCGCCGGGCTGCTCGGCGGTCTGCGCGAGGTCCCGGCCCGGCAGGCCGAGGTCCTCGGCGTGCCCCGCACCGCCCCGCGCTCGCTGGAGGCGCTGCGCCGCATGGCCGTCGCCGCCGCCGAACGCCTCGCCCGGGCCGACGAGTTCGACCCGGCCCGGCTGAACCAGCTCACCCCGCTGGGCGCGGCCCAGCTCGCCGCCCAGCCCGCCACCACCGTCCTCGTCCACCACGCGCTGACCGGCGAGCACCTCGTGGTCAGCCCCGACGGCAGGGTGCGCGGCGTCCTCGACTGGTCCCGGACGGTCCTCGGGGACCCCGCCGAGGACATCGCCACGCTCGCCCTCGCCGTCGGCTCCGGCGCCGCCGTCCGCGCCGCCACCCTCGCCGGCTACGGCGCCCGCCCCTGCCTGCGCGGTCTGTGGCTGGCCCGCTGCGACACCGTGCTGCGCCTCGCCGACCGGCTCGACGGCCGCTCCACCGCCTCCCTGCCCTTGCTGCGCACCCGTCTCCGCAGGGCATGGGAGGCGATCCTGCTGGAACGCGTGACCGAGCTGCGAGAGGACGAGGACGGCGCGGACCCCGAGCTGTGACCGGCGCCCGGCGCCCGCGCCTCAGGGGTGCGGCGCCCCTCAGTCCTGCTCCAGCACCGCGCACGCCTCCCCGGGCACCTGCAGCAGCCCGTCCGGGCCCGGGGCCTCGACCGGCTCCCAGGCCGCCAGCACCCGGGCGGGCCGGGTGCCCAGGGGGATGGCCGCCGGATCCTTGCCGAGGTTGACCACCACCCGGACGTCGCCCCGGCGGAAGGCCAGCCAGCGGGCCCGCGCGTCATGGGCGACCTTGATGTCGGCCAGGTCGGGGTCGGTCAGGTCCGCCAGCTCGTGCCGCAGCGCGATCAGCCGGCGGTACCACTCCAGCACGCGCGCGTGGGGCTCGCGCTCAGGCTCCGACCAGTCCAGGCAGGAACGCTCGCGCGTCGCCGGGTCCTGCGGGTCGGGAACGTCCTCCTCGGCCCAGCCGTGCGCGGCGAACTCCCTGCGCCTGCCCTGACGAACGGCCTCCGCGAGCTCGGGGTCGGTGTGATCGGTGAAGAACTGCCAGGGCGTGCCGGCCGCCCACTCCTCGCCCATGAACAGCATCGGCGTGAACGGGGCGGTCAGGATCAGCGCGGCCGCGCAGGCCAGCAGGCCGGGGGAGAGCGAGGCCGACAACCGGTCGCCCTGGGCGCGGTTGCCCACCTGGTCGTGGGTCTGGCCGTACCCGAGGAGCCGGTGCCCGGGCAGCCGGGACCGGTCCAGCGGCCGTCCGTGGCGGCGGCCCCGGAAGCTGGAGTACGTGCCGTCATGGAACCAGCCGCCGGTCAGGGTCTTGGCGAGCGCCGCGAACGGGTCGCGCGCGAAGTCGGCGTAGTAGCCCTGGGACTCGCCGGTGAGGGCGGTGTGCAGGGCGTGGTGGAAGTCGTCGTTCCACTGCGCGTGCAGGCCCAGGCCGCCCTCCCGGCGGGGCGTGATCAGCCGGGGGTCGTTCAGGTCGGACTCGGCGATCAGGAACAGCGGCCGGCCCGTCTCCGCGGCGAGCGCGTCCACCGACTCCGACAGCTCCTCCAGGAACGGGTACGCGCGCGTGTCGGCCAGCGCGTGCACCGCGTCCAGGCGCAGCCCGTCCAGCCGGTAGTCGCGCAGCCACGCCAGCGCGCTGCCCAGCAGAAACGCGCGGACCTCGTCCGAGCCGGGCGCGTCCAGGTTGACGGCGGAGCCCCACGGCGTGTGGTGGGTGTCCGTGAAGTACGGGCCGAAGGCGGGCAGGTGATTCCCGGACGGCCCCAGATGGTTGTGCACGACGTCCAGGACGACGCCGAGGCCGAGCTCGTGCGCCCGGTCCACGAACCGCTTCAGCGCCTGCGGCCCGCCGTACGGCTCGTGCACCGCCCACAGCGACACGCCCTCGTAGCCCCAGCCGTGCCGTCCGGGGAAGGGGCACAGCGGCATCAACTCGACATGCGTCACGCCGAGTTCGACGAGATGCGCGAGCCGGTCCGCGGCCGCGTCCAGGGTGCCCTCGGGCGTGTACGTGCCCACGTGCAGCTCGTAGAGGACCGCGCCCGCCAGCGGACGGCCCGCCCACTGCGCACGCCACGTGTGGCGGCCGTGGTCGACGACCGCGCTCAGCCCGTCGGGGCCGTCCGGCTGACGGCGGGAGCGCGGATCGGGCAGCACGGGCCCGTCGTCCACCGCGAAGCCGTAGCGGCTGCCGTCGGCGGCCTCCGCCTCACCGGTCCACCAGCCCGCCCGGTCCGGATCGCGTTCCAACGCGCGCGTGACGCCGTCGCACCGGAGCGTCACACGTTCGGCCTGCGGTGCCCACACCTCGAACTGCACGGACGGTTCCCCTTCGTCTGTTCACCGGGATGTAGCCGGTCCCATCGTGCTCCAAACGGGATCAATCCGCTTTCGGAACGCTCCGCTTGCCCGAAGGTGTCGCGACGCGGGCGCCGGAACGGGCGCGCGGCCGTCGTTCTCCCGTTTTCTGGACACCCGGGGCCCGCTGACCGACAATCACGAGCGTGACGTCGTCCTTCGAGTTCAACACCTCCCCCGCGCGGCTCTCGGACGCGGAGCGCGACCGGGCGCTGAAGGAGCTCCGCGACGGCGTCGCCCTGGGCCGGCTGTCGCACGACACGTTCATCCGCCGCATGGAGCTGGCGCTCGCCGCCCGCCGTTCCGACGAGCTCGTCGCCCTCACCGCCGACCTGCCCAAGGAGAACCGCTTCTCCCGTGTCGTCTTCGGCGCCGTCGAGGCGGTCTCCGGCTTCGGCGTCCGGCTGCGCCGCGCCTGGCAGGCCGAGCGGCTGCCCAAGCTGCTGCTGCCGCACCCCGACACCGCGTACGCCCTGCGCATCGGCCGGGACCCGGGGAACGGGCTGCGGCTGCACCACGAGAGCGTCTCGCGCGCGCACGCCGAACTCAGACGCCAGGGCGGCATATGGGTCCTGCGCGACCTGGGCTCCACCAACGGAACGACGGTCAACGGCCGTCGCGTCATCGGCGCGGCCGTCGTCCGGGAGGGCGACATGGTCGCCTTCGGCCGCATGGCCTTCCGCCTCTCGACGACCTGACCCCTGGCAACCCGCCGGACCGCCGCCGCACGATCGGGTGAGCGGGACTGGGGAACCGGGCCCGTCGTGCCGATGCACCGGGCATGAAGCCCCTTCCCACGACGCACCTGCTGGCCGCCCTCCCCGGCGCGGCCGCCCTGCTGCTCTCCATCGGCGCCGTCACCCCCGCCGAGGCCGGCATCCCCGGCGACCGGCTCCCACGGCCCGTCGGCGAGGGCGACGGCAAGAAGACCTACGAGAACGTCCCGAAGTCCGCCGGGCCCGGCCTGCCGTAGGCCCTGACCTGGGCGACCGCGCGCCCAGCCGCTGACGACCGTGCGCCCCGCCGGTGCCGCCCCCGTCGGCGGCACCGCGGCCCGACGCTCACCGCGCCGCGCCCTCGCGTGCGTGCAGGGCCGCGGCGACGACCGTACGGGACTGGTGTTCGACCTGGTGCTCCAGCGGCACCCAGCGCGCGCGGAAGCGTTCCGCGAAGGTGTCGCTCCAGGCCTCGACGAGGCGCCCGAGACGCGGGGCGGCGCGGTCGTCGTGCTCCCGCAGGACCCGCCACAACATGGCCGCGGCCCGCAGCGGCAGCCGGCGGGCGAAGGCGTCCACGCTGCCCACGTACGCCATGGAGGTGCCCGCGGGCGGGGTATGGACCCAGTCCGAGGCCAGACCGGGCATCAGTTCCAGCGTCCAGCGGGCCGCCCTCAGCAGCGGCCCGTCGACGCCCTCCAGCCGCGGCAGCGCGTCCGCCAGCAGCAGCTCCACCTCCGCCGCGTCCCGCCGCAGCCGGCCCGCCAGACGCCGGATCGCCGCCGCCGGAGCCGGATGCGGCGCGGGGTCGTCCACCAGGTCGCTCGCCCACATCGGCACCTCCACGACCGCCGTCAGACCGCCGTAGCGGTGCGCGTGGTACCAGGTGCTGTGCCGGGCGTCGTCCGGCAGGCTCGGGTACGCCGCACGCGCCCCCGGCCCCGGCATCACGTGCACGCCGGGACCGGACGCCGGCCAGCCCGCCGCGTCAGAGGCGCCCGTCTCCACCGGGATGTGCAACTGCGCCGCGGACTTGGCGAACGGCTCCGCCAACCCGGGTATGTCCTTGGTCAACTGCACCCAGCTGCCGCCCAGATCGGTGCCGTGCAACGTCACCTGGAGGTAGGGTCGCAGCTCGTCGATGACACGGGTCAGCGCCCGCGTCTCGGGCGGCAGCCGGTCGGGCGGGAGCACGGCGGGCGACCACTCGGGCTGCTCCGGTCCCGCCGGCCGGAAGAAGCCCCGGTGGTACTCCAGCAGGCTGCTCGGCGCCGGCGTCACATGCAGACTGGCCCCGTCGGGATCCGCGCACAGCAGGAAGTGCCAGGACGTGCCGTCCCGCAACTCCGGCTCGCGCACCACCCGTTCGGCGACGGCGAGAAGCGTGGGGCCACCGGTCGGCTCGTTCGCGTGCGCCCCGGCGACGACCAGCACCGCCCGCCGGGCTTGCCCCACGGACAGCAGGCGCAGAGGGCGTCCCGCCCGTGACGTCCCCACCTGCCGCAGCGTGCACAACCCGGGGCGCGACGCAGCCAACGCCCTTGCCCGGGACGTCAGTTGGGTCACAGTGGGGTAGCCCGGCTCCGGCAGGAGACTCACCCCCGTCTTGTCCGCCCGGCCTTCGCAACCGCAGTACCCCACGGACTCCGGGCCCTGTCAAGGACGCCTCCGCGGAGCGGCGAGGGGACCGCCGGAACCGGTCAGTCCACCCGTTCCAGCAGGGCCACCGGCAGCCGCTCGAACAGCTCCTCCACGCGCGTGTGCCCGGTGAACTCCCGCCCCGGCGACAGGACGTCGGCCCACCGCCCCGGCGGCAGCGTCAGCCGAGTGTCACGCCAGCCGCCCGCCTCCGCCAGCCGCAGCGACAGACGGGTCACCGCCGTCACCGCCCGCCCGGAACGGGCGAAGGCCAGGCAGTGCTCCGCGGCCGGGCCCTCGGCCGGCAGCGCCTCGTAGGTCGCCGACGTGCCGAAGGCGTCCGGCCACCGCCGGCGCAGCCGCAGCGCCGCCGCGCTCACCTCCGCCTTGACGCCCGGATGCGCCGGCGGGAAACGGACCGGACGCCGGTTGTCGGGGTCCACCAGCGCCAGGTACTCGTCCTCCGTGCCCTGGTAGACGTCCGGCACACCCGGCATCGTCAGGTGCACCAGCGCCGTGCCCAGCACATTCGCCCGGATGTGCGGCTCCAGCGCGCCGCGCAACGCGGCCACCCGCTCGCCCGGCGGCCCGCACGGCCCCGCCTCGACGAACGCCGCCACCGCCTCCTCGTACGACGGCTCCTGCTCCGTCCAGCTCGTGCGCAGCCCCGCCTCGCGCACGTGCTTCAGCAGCGCCTGACGGACCCGCTCCGCGTCCGCCGCGCCGAGACCGAACACCGTCTGCCAGGCCGCCCACGCCGTCTGCCCGTCCGGCGCGCCCTCCTCCGCGCCCGTGACCTGCTCCAGCACCCGCGCCCAGCGCCCCGGACACTCCGTCAGCACCGCCAGCGCGGCCCGCACGTCGGCGCTGCGCTTGGTGTCGTGCGTCGACACGACCGTCCCGCCGGCCGGCCAGTCACGCTGCACGCGCGCGCAGTACGCGTGGAACACGGCCGGGGACACACCCTGCCGGCCCGGGTCGCCGCCCACCTCGTTCGCCGACAGCAGCGGCACGTACCGGTAGAACGCCGTGTCCTCCAGCGACTTGGCCCGCAGCGCGGACGACGTCTGCGCGAACCGGGCCCGGAACTCCGCGGCCGCGGGGCCCTCGCCGCGCCCCAGCACCAGAGCGCGCACCACGTCCACCGCGCCCGCCTCCTCGGGCACGGCGAACGCGCGCCGCGCCTCCTCGGCGGCCTCCTCCGTGACGACGGCGGCCGCGTCGCCCGGGCCGTAGGGCCGGTAGACCTCCATGCGCACCAGCAGCTCCACCAGCGCCGTGCGCAGCGCCCAGGGCGCGCGGTCGCGCAGCGCGGGATCGCAGGAGGCGGCGCACACACGCGCCGCCGTCCGGGTCAGCCGGTCCAGTTCGGTGGCCAGTTCGTGCCGGAGCACCGTGTACGCCGCCCGCCGCGCGGTCGCAGGCCAGTCGCCGCCCGCATCCGGGCGGGGGGCCGCGTGACGCCGGTACAGGTCCTGGAGCTCCCCGGCGCCCTGGGCGTCCGTGAACAGGCCGTCGACGTGGCGCAGGGCGTCGTAGCCGGTGGTGCCGGCGACCGGCCAGGCGCCCGGGAGGCGCTCGCCGTCCGCGAGGATCTTCTCGACGACCGTCCAGCGGCCGCCGCTCGCCTCGTCGAGCCGCTCCAGGTAGCCGCCGGGGTCGGCGAGCCCGTCGGGGTGGTCGACGCGCAGACCGTCCACCACGCCCTCGTGCAGCAACTGGAGAATCTTGGCGTGCGTGGCCTCGAAGACCTCGGGGTCCTCCACCCGCACGCCGATCAGCTCGGAGATGCTGAAGAACCGCCGGTAGTTCAGCTCGGTCCGGGCCAGCCGCCACCACACCGGCCGGTACCACTGCGCGTCCAGCAGCTGCGGCAGCGGCAGGTCCCCGGTCCCCTCGCGCAGCGGGAAGACGTGGTCGTGGTAGCGCAGCAGGTCCCCGTCGACGCGCAGGTCCTCCAGCACGTCGCCCAGCGGCCCGCCGAGCACCGGCAGCAGCATCTGGCCGCCCTGCGCCTGCCAGTCGACGTCGAACCAGCGCGCGTACGGCGACTTCGGGCCCTCCCGCAGCACCTCCCACAGGGCGCGGTTGTGGGCCGGGGCCATGGCCATGTGGTTCGGGACGATGTCCACGACCAGCCCGAGCCCATGCTCCCGCGCGGTGCGCGCGAGGTCCCGCAGCCCCTCCTCGCCGCCCAACTCCTCGCGCACGCGCGCGTGGTCCACCACGTCGTACCCGTGCAGCGAGCCGGGCACCGCCTCCAGCACGGGCGACAGGTGCAGGTGCGACACCCCGAGCGAGGCCAGGTACGGCACGGCCGCGGCGGCGGCGGCGAACGGGAACCGGGGCTGGAGCTGAAGGCGATAGGTGGCCGTGGGCACGACGGGTCCGACACGCTCAGAGGTCATGGAACCCTACGTACCCTCTCCCACCCCTTTCCTGACACCCGGAACCGCCCGAACAGGCGGGGCGGGCGTGAGCCCGGGGCCCCGCCCGCCCCGGGACGCCGAGGCGATCCCGCCCGCCCCGGCCCGTCAGGCCGGCCGCTGGAGGACGGTCATGCTGCGGTCCGTCAGGGTGAGGCGGTCGCCGGCGGCGACCTCGACGGCCTCGTCCCCCGCCACCGCGCCCGGGTCCGCCGTGTCCACGACGACCCGCCATCGCCGGCCGTGGTCGACCGGGACCACGAACTCCAGCGGACGCGGTGAGGCGTTGAACATCAGCAGGAACGAGTCGTCGCTGATCCGCTCCCCGCGCGCCCCTGGCTCCGAGATCGCGTTGCCGTTGAGGAACACCGTCAGCGCCGACGCCTGCGCCGACGTCCAGTCCCGCTGGGCCATCTCCTTGCCCTCCGGAGTGAACCAGGCGATGTCCGACAGGTCGTCGTGGGTGCCCTCCACCGGCCGCCCGTGGAAGAAGCGCCGCCGCCGGAACACGGGGTGCTCCTTGCGCAGCCGCACCACCGCGCGCGTGAAGTCGAGCAGCTCGCCGCCCTCCCCGCCGGGCTCGGGCCACTCCACCCAGGCCAGCTCGTTGTCCTGGCAGTAGGCGTTGTTGTTGCCGTGCTGGGTGCGCGCCACCTCGTCCCCGTGGCTGATCATCGGCACGCCCTGGGACAGCATCAGCGTGGCCAGGAAGTTGCGCATCTGCCGCGCGCGCAGCTCCAGCACCTCGGGGTCGTCGGTGTCGCCCTCGACCCCGCAGTTCCACGACCGGTTGTGGCTCTCGCCGTCGCGGTTGTCCTCTCCGTTGGCCTCGTTGTGCTTTTCGTTGTACGACACCAGGTCGTGCAGGGTGAACCCGTCGTGGCAGGTCACGAAGTTGATCGAGGCCAGCGGGCGGCGACCGTCGTCCTGGTAGAGGTCGGAGGACCCGGTCAGCCGGGAGGCGAACTCCGCGAGCGTGCGCGGCTCGCCCCGCCACAGGTCCCGCACGGTGTCCCGGTACTTGCCGTTCCACTCGGTCCACAGCGGCGGGAAGTTCCCCACCTGGTAGCCGCCCTCGCCCAAGTCCCACGGCTCGGCGATCAGCTTCACCTGGGAGACGATCGGGTCCTGCTGCACCAGGTCGAAGAACGACGACAGCCGGTCCACCTCGTGGAACTGCCGGGCCAGCGTCGCCGCCAGATCGAAGCGGAACCCGTCGACGTGCATGTCCGTCACCCAGTACCGCAACGAGTCCATGATCAGCTGGAGCACGTGCGGGGACCGCATGAGCAGCGAGTTCCCGGTCCCGGTGGTGTCCATGTAGTAGCGCGGGTCGTCGGTCAGCCGGTAGTACTGCGGGTTGTCCAGGCCCCGGAAGGACAGCGTCGGGCCCAGGTGGTTGCCCTCGGCGGTGTGGTTGTAGACCACGTCGAGGATGACCTCGATGCCCGCCTCGTGCAGCGCCCGCACCGCCGACTTGAACTCCAGCACCTGCTGCCCGCGGTCGCCCCAGGAGGCGTAGGCGTTGTGCGGGGCGAAGAAGCCGATCGTGTTGTAGCCCCAGTAGTTGTTCAGGCCCATGTCGACGAGCCGGTGGTCGTTGACGAACTGGTGTACGGGCATCAGCTCCAGCGCCGTGACGCCCAGCTCGGTGAGGTGTTCGAGGATCGCCGGGTGCGCGAGGGCCGCGTAGGTGCCGCGCAGCTCCTCCGGCAGCCCCGGATGGCGCATCGTGAGGCCCTTCACGTGCGCCTCGTAGATCACCGTGTGGTGGTACTCCGTACGGGGGCTGCGGTCGTCGCCCCAGTCGAAATAGGGGTTGACCACGACGGACGTCATCGTGTGGGGCGCCGAGTCGAGGTCGTTGCGCCGTTCGGGGGAGCCGAAGTGGTAGCCGTACACCTCCTCGCCCCAGCGGACCGAGCCGCTGATCGCCTTCGCGTAAGGGTCGAGCAGCAGCTTCGCCGAGTTGCAGCGCAGTCCGCGCTCGGGTGCGTACGGGCCGTGCACACGGAAGCCGTACCGCTGCCCCGGCATGACGCCCGGCAGGTACGCGTGCCGCACGAAGGCGTCGCTCTCCCGCAGTTCCACCGCCGTCTCCGAGCCGTCGTCGTGCAGCAGACACAGCTCTACTCGGTCCGCGGCCTCCGTGAAGACCGCGAAGTTCGTTCCGGCGCCGTCGTACGTGGCGCCGAGGGGGTATGCCTCTCCAGGCCAGACCTGCATGGATACGACTCTTTCAGGTGTGCCGTCCCGCTGGGGGTCCCTTGCCATCGAGTCTCCCGGAAAGTACCGAAGGTAAACACCGGCGCGCCCTCTTCACCCTGTGCGTCGTCCGCTTCACCCCGGTACGACAAGTGCGGGCCGCGGGCCGGCGGCGAAACCGTCCCCCCGCCGGCTCCCGGCGCGGCGAACCCGCCGGTGGGCGAGCGGGCGTGAGGGCCCCCACCCGTCCTGTGACCTGGGTGAATCCCGGATCCCGCCGTGTCGCACGCGGTGCGGTCCTACGGCCCGTGCCGGTCCGCCGGCAGAGCCCGCCGCTCGTCCCGCGCGCCGTGAACACCATGAATCCGATCACTGAGAGCGCCCCTGCCGGACGGAACCCGCGTGTCGGCCCGAGCAGTTGGGAAACGACCTGTGCATCCGGCTGCACCGCCGACCGCTCGCGGAGTACCCTTCCTTGATCGTTGGCAGATCGTAGGAAGAACGCGGGCGCCTCGGCGCCGGGAACGACGCTGGGACCAGGGTGCCCGGGGGAGCGGAAGGCGGTACGCGGGTGGGCTCGGGAGGGCTGGAACTGCCCCCTGGTGACGAGGGTCACGAGGGGGGCTCCTCCACAGACGTCCCTTCCGGCACGGTGTCCCTGGCCCGTCCGATGGAGGGCGCCATCGGACCGGAGCTGGACTGGGACGCCGACGCCTGGCGCGAGGTCCGCACCCGCGCCCAGCGGGCCGGGCGGGCCTACATCTGGCTGAACCTCGTCGAACAGCGGCTGCGCGCGGTCGTGTCCGCCGTCCTGCGGCCCATCTACGAACCCGTCCACGGCGACGACTGGGTGGTCGCCGCGGCCGGACCCGCCGGACAGGAGTGGGTGCACCGCGCGGTCGCCGTGCGCGAAGTCAGCCGCCGCAAGGGCTACTTGCTCGATCCGGCCGACGACAACGTCATCTCCTTCCTCACGCTGCCGCAGCTGCGCGAGCTGATGGTGCAGCACTGGCCCTGCTTCGAGCCGTACCTCGACGACCGCCGCGACGTCGAACTCGCCCTGGACGAGCTGGAGGTCACCCGCAACGTCGTCTCCCGCAACCGGGCCCTGTCCGAGGCGGTCCTCGGCCAGGCCGAACGCGCCTCCGCGCGGCTGCTGGAGACGCTCGGCACGGGCGGTGACGTGCCCTCCGCTCGCAGGCTGCCTGTGGACGCGGTCGAGGACCTCGTCGGCGACCGGTACGCGGACGTGGTCGCCGTGCACCCCGACCGGGTGCGGCTGATGCGGCAGTTCCCCGCCGAGGACATCTTCGACGGGGCCCGCCGTCTCGACGCGATCGGCATCGGCCTCAACCTGCTCGTGCAGAACTTCTCCGGCCGCCGGCTGATCCGGCTCGCCGAGGCCGGCGCCCGGGTCCGGCTGCTGTTCCTCAACCCCGCCTCCAGCGCGGTCAAGCGCCGGGAGCGCGAACTCGGCATGAAGCGGGGTGAGTTGAGCCGATCCGTGGAGATGAACATTCTGCACATGCGCCGGGTCCGCTCCCGGCTGCGCGACCCGGGCGCCTTCCAGATCCAGGTGTACGACGAGACGCCCCGCTTCACCGCCTACCTGGTCGACGGCGACGGCACCGACGGCGTCGCGGTCGTGCAGTCCTATCTGCGGCGCATGCGCGGGATGGAGGCGCCGGTGCTGGTCCTGCGCAACGGCAGCCGGGTGGTCAGGTCGGGCGATACGGACGAAGGCGGGCTTTTCGGGGCGTACCGCGAGGAGTTCGAGCTCGCCTGGGTGGATTCGCGTCCGGTGTCCTGAACCTCCCGGTTCCTCCGCCGAGTCGGCCGCGCGAGCGGGACGCCGGACGGCCGGGCCTTCGGAGTGCCGGGCGGCCGGGCGGCCGGGCGGCCGGAGCGTCGATGGGGCGGGCGGCCGGAGCGTCTATGGAGCGGGCAACCGGAACTCGGCCCTCTGATTGTCAGTGGCGCGTGCGAAGGTGGGGACCACTGGGGGAAAGCACCACCGAGAAGGGGGGCCACCATGGCCTGGCACCGAGAGCTGCTCATCGGCTTCGACCTGGAGACGACCGGCACGGATCCGCGCGAGGCGCGCATCGTCACAGCGGCCGTGATCGAGGTCAAGGGCGGGCAGGTCCTGGGCCGTCGGGAGTGGCTGGCCGATCCGGGCGTGGAGATCCCGGCCGACGCCGTCGCCGTCCACGGCATCAGCAACGAGCGGGCGGCGACCGAGGGCCACCCGGCCGACCAGGTCGCGAACGCCATCGCGGACGTCCTCGTGACGTACTGGAAGACGGGCGTGCCGGTCGTCGCCTACAACGCCGCCTTCGACCTCTCGCTGCTGTCCGCCGAACTCAGGCGGCACTCACTGCCGTCGCTGCGCGAGCGGCTGGGCGGCCGAGCCCCGGCCCCGGTCATCGATCCCTACACCATCGACCGCTGGGCCGACCGCTACCGCCGGGGCAAACGCAACCTCGAAGCGGTCTGCGCCGAGTACGGCGTCGTCCTCGACGCGGCGCACGACGCCTGTGCCGACGCGCTCGCCGCGGCCCGCCTGGCCCGCGCGATAGCCGAGCGCCACCCCAAGGTCGCGGGCCTCGGCCCCGCGGAGCTGCACCTGAGGCAGATCGACTGGTACGCCGAATGGGCCGCCGACTTCCAGGCCTTCCTGCGGCGCAAGGGCGACACCGAGGCGGTGGTCGACGGGACCTGGCCGGTCAGGGAACCCGCCGACGAACCGGTCTGAGCGGCCGCGTCCCCGAACGGGGCGACCGTCAGAACGGGTACCAGCGCACCGTCTCGTCCCCGTCCCGCAATGACGCCACCCGGCGCTCGAACTCGGCCAGGGCCGCGGGGTTGCTCGGTGCGTGCTGGGCGACCCAGGCGCAGCTCGCCGTCTCGCGAGCACCGCGCAGCACACCGCAGCCCGCCCACTCCCGCACGTCCCAGCCGTAGGCGGCGGTGAAGGAGTCGTAGGCGTCGGCGGGAAGGCCGTAGCGGTCGCGGGAGAGGGCCATGACGACCAGGTCGTGCTCGCGCAGGTCGGCGGAGAAGGTCTCCAGGTCCACGAGGACCGGGCCGTCCGGACCGATGTGCACATTGCGGGGCAGGGCATCGCCGTGGACGGGGCCGGGCGGCAGGTGCGGGGTGAGCGCGGCGGCGGCCGTCGCGAAACCGTCCCGGCGCTCGCGCAGGAAGGCGGCGTCGGCCGGGTCGATCGCGTCGCCCGCGAGCCGCAGCCAGCGCTCCACGCCGGCCAGCAGATCGCGCGGCGGCAGGGCGAAAGGGGGAGCGGGCAGGGCGTGCACCCTGCGCAGGAGGACGGCCAGGTCGCGCGGTTCGGCGGGCCGTACCGAGTCGGGCAGCCTGCGCCACACCGTCACCGGGTGGCCCTCGACCAGCAGGGCACGCGGTTCGGCGGCGCGCACGGCGGGGACGCCGGCCTCCTCCAGCCAGGCGGCGACGTCCAGTTCGCGGCGGGCCCGGTCGAGGAGTTCGGCGTCGCGGCCCACCTTCACCACCAGGGGGCCGGCGGCGAACACCGCGTTCTCGCCCAGGGCGAGGAGCCGCGCGTCCCCGGCCGGGCCGGGCAGCACCCCTGCCGCGGCCAGTACGTCCCGCGCGCGTGCCTCGTCCATGGTCCGCCTCCGTGTCGCTTCCGTGCCCCGCCCCCGGCCGTCGCGCCGGCCTCGGGGCATCCGACGGCCAGTCTCGCATTCGCACAGGTGGGGCCGGGTTTCAGGTGAGCGTGGGGCCGGTCACGAGTCGTCCCTTCGCGTCGTAGGGCCAGACGTTGGGGACGCAGCCCCGCATGCCTTTGATCTGCTGCATCATCGCGGGGGCCGGGCGGCCCGGTCCGGGGCAGTCGACATGGCCGTGGCCGAGGAAGTGGCCGACCTCGTGGTTGATGATCAGGGCACGGTACGCCGTCACGTCCTTGGCGTAGACGGGCGTCGCCAGGAGCCAGCGTTTGAGGTTCACCATGACCTTGTCGGCCACGTTGCAGTTGACCTCGCCGCCGGTGTCCAGCCCGAACCGACCGCAGATCTCGTCCACGGTCCCCGGCGTCGCGACCCGTACGACGAAGTCGGCGGCGCCGCCCGAAACCCGCCGGAACGCCGAGCGGCCGTCGGCGGTCCAGCCGCGACGGTCGGCGAGGACGCCCTCCACCTGCCGGGCGACGTCCGCGGCGGACAGCGAGAGACCCTTCTCCACCTCGACGCGGTAGCGCAGCGCCTTCCCCTCACCCGCCTTCGCGCTGCCGCCGGGTGCGACGACGAAGGTGCCCGGGCCGGTGGGCGGGATGACGGGCGGGGGCGGTGAACTCCTCGGCGGCTCCGGTGAGTCGTTGCCTACCGGCCCGGACGGGGTCGTGCCCGGCGATAAGCGGTCGCCGGGCCGGGCCGGCCCGGGGGAGGAGGAGCCCCGACTCCCGGCCGCCTTCTCGCCGTCGTCCGCCCATCCGACCGCGAAACCACTGGCCCCGAGGACGGTGAGCGCGGCCAGCCCCGCCCACAGCGCGCCGGTGCGGCCCCGCCCGGAGCCGGAAGTCGAGCCGCCCCGACGGCGACGGCGACGGCGACGGGCGGAACGTGATCGGTGTGTGCTCATGACCGTCCAATTGTGATCGTGAAGCGATCGAGTCTGGCTCGAATGATAACGAAGCAATAACACCCTCTCTCTGCGGGCTCATTAGCCCTCGGCGTCGGCCAACCGGCGAGAGCTGTCAGGCGGGTTGATGGACACCCGTTGTGCAGTCGTCGGCCACGCGCTCGTCACCGGGGTCCACGAAAGTCACACGGGCACCGTCCCGCTCGCCGCCCGCCCACGGCGGCAACTCCGCCCCGTGCGCCGCGCCTCCTGGAGACTCAGTTGACCACCGCTCCGCCCCTGGAGACCCTCGCGCCGACCCCGAACGGCGGCTCGAGCGCACCCGCCCGGTCCGCGCTTGAAGGGCTCGCCCGCAAGCTGACCCGTCGTTGGTGGCCGGCTGTCGCCGAGTGCGTGGTCGCCGTGGCGACGGCGTTGGGGTTCACGTACTGGGGTGTGACGGTCGCCGACAGCCCCATCACGCGGGTGGGGCAGGTCAGCGGGCTGTCGAACCTTCAGTTCCGGCTCGCCCTGCTCGTGTCGGTGGTTCTCGCCGTGGTGGGCTGGGCGACCGCGCGCGGGAGCGAGCGGGTGCGGGCGGTCACGGTCCGGCTGGCCGCGGCGGCCGTCGCCGGGCTGAGCACCGGGTTCATCGGCGCGGGCCAGGTGTTCGCCCTGCGCGGGACCCCCTGGCCCCTCAACGGCCCATACGCGGACAACAACCGCATCCTCGGCTGGGCGGAGCAGGTGCTGCACACCGGCTCGATGGACGCGTTCTATCCGCCTGCCGTGCCCTACATACTCGGGTACGCGGCCAAGGCCGGCCTCTTCGACGGGCAGCCGGCCTTCGGGCTGAAGTGGCTGTTCATCGCGTTCGTCGCGCTGACCGGGCCGGTCGCCTACCTCGCCTGGCGGTCGTGCCTGCGGCCGCTGCCGGCGCTCGCCGTCGGCCTGCTGCCCGCGCTCCAGCAGACGCTGCCGCACAAGCCGTACAGCCCCTTCGTCCTCGTCGCCCTCGTGCCGCTCATCGCGAAGCTGCTGCTGTGGCTGCGCGCCTCGCCCCGCTTCACCACCCGCGGGACGGCGGGACGCGGCGCGTTCCTCGGGGTCGCCTTCGGGCTGCTCTTCCTCGTCTACTCCGGCTGGCACGTGTGGTCCCTGCCCGGCGTGCTCGTCGCCGTCCTCTTCTTCTACCCCTGGCAGACCGGACGGCTGCGCGGACTGCTCTTCCTCGGCAGCTCGCTGGCCGGGTTCCTGCTGGTCGCGGGCGCGTATCTGAGGGTGCTGCTCGGCGCGACCGGCACCCGGGACCAGTGGTGCTCCGGGTTCGCGCTGACCGAGCCGGCGTACATCGGCACCACCCCGCTCAGCAGCCGGGCCTGGGACGAACCCGGCGAGTACCCGGGCTTCGGGGAGTTCGCCGGACTGCACACCTACGCCGTGATCGTCCTGATCGGACTCGGCGTCGCCGTCGCCCTCGGGCTGCGCAAGGCCGTCGTGGTCGCGCCGCTCGCCTGCTTCGCGAGCGCCTGGTTCATCCGGTTCTGGCTGGCCGGGCACATGGAGGCGGACCAGCAGGTCCAGCTCTTCCCCCGGACGACGCTGCAGATCCAGGTGACGCTCACGGCCCTCGCCGTCCTGGCGTGCGTCCTCGCGGCCGGAAAGCTGGCGCCGCTCGTCCGCCGGGCCGGGACCTCGCCCGCACGGCAGTTCTCCGCCGTCGGAGCGCTGCTCGCCCTGGCCCTGGCGGGTGGCATGATCGGCTCGTTCTTCGCCAACCAGTACCTTCCCACCGCGCCCGCTGAGCGGCAGGTGGGCGTGATGGCCTGGCAGGCCCACCAGTTCCGCAAGCCCGACGGCGCCTGCCCCAAGTACGCCGACCGGCGCAAGTGCCAGGACTTCCCGAACCGCCCCGTCGTCGAACCGCCCACCGCCAGGCGGCTGGTGTGCGAGTACCCGTGGCGCAAGGTCGGCCGCGACGGCTCGATCGAGGTGCTGCCGCCCCGGCCGTAGGGCGCCTCGTGCCGGCCCTCGGTTCAGGCGAGGGCGGTGACCAGCAGGGCGAAGGCGGCGACGATGACGGCGACGCGGACGTAGTGGAAGCGGTCCCAATGGTTCATCTGCTGCTTCCAGTCGGCGGGCAGGCCGTCCGCGGTCCACGTCTTGACGCGGTTGTTGATCGGGACGAGCAGCAGGATCGACATGGCCACGCTGATGATCAGCAGCGCGGCGGCGGTGACGACGAGGCCCGCGCCGTCGTGGCGCCGTCCGGCGACGGCCCAGACCGCGCTGAGGGCGAGCGAGCCGATGTACCAGAACGGCATCACGGCGCCGAGCAGCCGGGCCCCGTGAATCCGGCCGCGCAGGCCGTTGTCGCCGGGGAGGCCGCCCAGGATCGGGTTGACGAAGAAGGCGACGGAGAACTCCACCCCCACCATCACGCCGACGATCACGGTGGTGAAGACCTCGAGCGCGTTGAGCATGACTTTCCCTCCCGGAATCAATCTAGCGCTGCTAGATGATGAGTCAACGCTAGACCTAATGGCGCTCGCTTGTCTAGCGGTGCTAGCGACTGTTGCGCGCTCACCAACTCGCTTGCACGAGACGTCTCGTCTCGTCTACGGTCCCCGGTATGACCACTCCCGCGCACATCGCCATGTTCTCCGTCGCCGCCCACGGGCATGTGAACCCCAGCCTCGAGGTGATCCGTGAACTCGTCGCGCGCGGTCACCGGGTCACCTACGCCATCCCGCCCGCCCTCGCCGACAAGGTCGCCGGGGCCGGCGCCGAGGTCGTCCCCTGGCACTCCACACTGCCCGGCCCCGACGCCGAGCCGTCGGCCTGGGGCACCACCCTCCTCGGCCACGTGGAGCGCTTCCTCGACGACGCGATCCAGGCGCTGCCCCAGCTGGCCGAGGCCTACGAGGGGGACGAACCCGACCTCGTCCTGCACGACATCACCTCCTACCCGGCCCGCGTCCTGGCCCACCGCTGGGGCGTCCCCGCGATCTCCCTCTCGCCCAACCTGGTCGCCTGGGACGGCTACGAGCAGGAGGTCGCCGAGCCGATGTGGGCGGAACCGAGGAAGACCGAGCGCGGGCAGGCCTACTACGCCCGGTTCGAGGCGTGGCTGGAGGAGAACGGGATCACCCGGCACCCCGACGCCTTCGTCGGACGGCCCGACCGATCGCTGGTGGTCATCCCGAAGGCGCTCCAGCCGAACGCCGACCGGGTCGACGAGAGCGTGCACACGTTCGTCGGCGCCTGCCAGGGCGACCGTGCCGCCGAGGGCGCCTGGACGCGGCCCGCCGACGCGCGGAAGGTCGTGCTCGTCTCGCTCGGCTCCGCCTTCACCAAGCAGCCGGACTTCTACCGCGCCTGCGTCGAGGCGTTCGCCGCGCTGCCCGGCTGGCACCTCGTGCTCCAGATCGGCCGGCACGTCGACCCCGCCGAGCTCGGGGAACTGCCGGACAACGTCGAACTCCACTCCTGGGTGCCGCAGTTGGCGATCCTGAAGCAGGCCGACCTGTTCGTCACCCACGCCGGCGCGGGCGGCAGCCAGGAGGGGCTGGCCACGGCGACCCCGATGATCGCCGTACCGCAGGCCGTGGACCAGTTCGGGAACGCGGACATGCTCCAGGCGCTCGGCGTGGCCCGGCACGTCCCGACGGAGGAGGCCACCGCCGAGATTCTGCGTGACGCCGCCCTGGCCCTGGTCGACGACCCCGAGGTCGCCCGCCGGCTGAAGGAACTCCAGGCGGAGACGGCGGCCGAGGGCGGCACGCTCCGCGCCGCGGACCTGATCGAGGCCGAGCTGCCCCGGAACCGGTCATGAGCCGGCCCGACCGGCCGTGAGGCGAGCCGAGCCGCGCTCGAACCCCGCATGACCGAGGGCCCGCCGGCCTCCCTGGAGACCGGCGGGCCCTCGGCGCGCGGGGCCCTGACGGGCCGTCAAGCAGGTTCGGTCGCTCAGACCTTGACCGGCTCGCCCTCGTCGTCCCGCATCACCGGCGCGATCGCCTCCGGCGACTCGTCGTGCGTGAGGTCGGGCAGCCGGTGCAGCCACTTCGGCAGGTACCAGTTGCGCTCGCCGAGCAGCGCCATGACCGCCGGGAGCAGCACGCCCCGGATGATCGTCGCGTCGATCAGCACCGCGGCCGCGAGGCCCACGCCCATCTGCTTCATGGACTGCATCGACAGCGTCCCGAAGATCGAGAACACGGCGACCATGATGACGGCGGCGCTGGTCACGACGCCCGCGGTGGTGACCACGCCGTGCATGATCGCGTCCTTCGTCGTCCGCCCCCGAAGCCGCGCCTCACGGATCCGGGAGACCACGAACACGTGGTAGTCCATCGACAGACCGAACAGGATCACGAACAGGAACAGCGGCAGCCAGGTGATGATGGCGCCGACGCCCTCCGCGCCCACCAGTGACGCGCCCCAGCCGTGCTGGAAGACGCCCACGAGGATGCCGTACGCGGCGCCCACCGACAGCAGGTTCAGCAC
Organism: Streptomyces sp. NPDC088254; assembly: GCF_044740925.1. NCBI lineage: Bacteria > Bacillati > Actinomycetota > Actinomycetes > Kitasatosporales > Streptomycetaceae > Streptomyces > Streptomyces sp. NPDC088254. The sequence goes on from NZ_JBIURQ010000007.1 coordinate 369,370, forward strand.
GATCGACGTGATCGCGATCGTCAGCGAGCGGAACGACAGCAGCATCAGCGCGAAGGCGAAGACCACGACGAACGCGAAGACCGGGACGACCGCCCCGCCCAACTGGTCGTTGAAGTCCTCGGATCCGGCCACCTGTCCGGTGATCGGCGCGTCGAGGCCGTCCACCTTGCCGAGCGTGGCCGGCCGCACCTCGTCGCGCAGCTTGTCCAGGCTCGCGCCCGCCTTGTCCAGATCGGAGCCGCCGACCAGTGGGACGTACACGAAGGCGACGTTCTGCTGGTCGTGCAGCTTGATCTCGACCGGTCCGCGCGAGGCGCCCGAACTGACCGCCCGGGTACGGAACTCGGCGAGCGCCGACTTCACCTCGGGCGCGTTGATGTCCTTCGCCCGGACGACCACCTCGGCCGGCTGGGAGCCGCCGGGGAAGGCCTCGTTGAGCCGGTTGTAGGTCTGCACGATGGGCAGCGAGTCGCCGAACTCCTGGTCCAGCGTGAGCTGTTGCGTCTTCATGCCGAGCGCGGGCACGGAGATGGCGAGCAGCGCGCCGGCCGCCACGACCACGGAGACCGCGGGCTTGGCCAGCACGCCCTTCAGGACGGCCGTCCAGAACCGGCTCTCGCCGTTGCCCCGCCCCCGGTTGCGGCGCAGCCGGCTCTCCGGGTGCAGGTAGGGGATCTTGCCCTTCTCGACCCGCTTGCCCAGCAGCGACAGCAGCGCCGGCAGCACGGTCACCGAACCGACCATGGCCACGGCCACCACCATCAGCGACGCCAGGCCCATCGCCTCGAACTCGGCGAGCCCGGTGAACAGCATGCCCGCCATCGCCACGCACACCGTGACACCGGAGACGACGATCGCCCGGCCGCTGGTCGCCGCGGCGATCCGCAGCGCGGTCTGCGCGTCCCGGCCGGCCGCCCGCTCCTCACGCTCCCGGCGCAGGTAGAACAGGCAGTAGTCGACGCCGACGGCCAGACCCACCAGCAGCATCACGGAGTTGGCGGTGTCGCTCATCGGCACGACATGGCTGGCCAGGCCCATCAGACCCATCGTCGCGATGATCGCGGTGATCGCCAGCAGCACCGGCAGCAGCGCCGCGACGAGCGCGCCGAAGGCGATCAGCAGAATGCCGAAGGCCACCGGAACCGCGGAGTACTCGGCCTTCTGGAAGTCGTCCCCGAACGCGTCGCTGAACGTCTTCATCATGCTCGCGCCGCCGATCTCCTCGATCCGCAGCGACCGGTGCTCCTTCTGCACGCCGTCGACGGCCTTGAGGACCGGCTCCACCCGCTCGCCGGCGGTGTCGGACTCCCCGCGCATGTCGAACTGCACCAGCGCGCTGTGGCCGTCCTTGGAGATGGTGTGCGTGTCGTAGGGAGAGGTGACGTCGGTGACCTGTCCGGTGCCCTCGACGGCCTTCACGACCGCCTCGACGGCCTGCCGGAACTCGGCGTCCGTGGCCTTCAGGCGCCCGTCCCTGGCCTGCACGAGGACCGACTCGCTCGCCGGCTCCTCGATCCCCGCCTCCTCGATGATCTTGGCGGCGGTGTGCGTCTCGCCCTTCAGCTGGTCGCTCTCCTTGACGTCGACCCGGCCCGCGGCCGACCCGAGTCCCATGGACAGGACGACGAACAGCACCCAGATCCCGACGGCGGCCCACCGGTGCCGGGCGCTCCAGCCGCCGGCCCGCGCGGCGATGCCCCGCACCCGCGAATCTCCGCTCTTCCCCATGACGGGCTTTCCCCCTCGAGGTGCGGCGGCGGCCCCCTGCCACCACCTTTCACCACGAAGGTAGGGCCCGGATAAAGCCAAATCGTCGTGCTGCCCGGTGACCTCCGCTCCGCCCGGGTCCTCCCCTCGGAGCGCGTCGTCTCACCGCTGGGGAGGAGGAAGGCCCTTACATCTAGTTCCACCGTCTCGGGGCCGATCATCAGGGGCGGGCCGTGGCGAAGGCCTACGGTGTGCGCATGACGACGACGTACGCCGCCCTGCTGCGCGGCATCAATCTGGGCGGCGCCCGGAAGGTCCCGATGGCGGACCTGCGCACCCTCATGGAGGACCTCGGCCATGACGGCGTGCGCACCTACCTCCAGAGCGGCCAGGCCGTGTTCTCCAGCACCCACGGCGACGAGGACGGCCTCGCCGCACAACTCGCGCGGGCCGTCGAGGAGCGGTTCGGCTTCGCGGTCGACGTGATCGTCCGCGACCACGCCTATCTGAAGGCGGTCGCCGAGGCCTGCCCGTTCCCGGCCGCCGCACTCGAGGCCAAGCAGCTCCACGTCACCTACTTCTCCGCGCCCGTCGCCTCGGAACGCTTCGCCGGGATCGACCAGGAGGCGTTCCTGCCGGAGGAGTTCCGCCTCGGCGACCGCGCCCTGTACCTGTACGCCCCCGAAGGGCTCGGCCGCTCCAAGCTCGCCCAGCAGCTGTCCCGGCCCCGCCTCACCAAGGGGGTCGTCGCGACGACCCGCAACTGGAACACCGTCGTCGAACTCGTGAAGTTGACGGGCGGCTGACCGGGCGTGCACACGCGTGTGCGAGGCTCGTCGCATGCGCTACGTCATCATCGGGGCAGGGGCGGTCGGTGGAACCGTCGGCGGGCGGCTCGCGGGAGCCGGGCACGAGGTCGTGCTGGTCGCGCGGGGCGCGCACCGGGCGGCGCTGATCGAGAGCGGGCTGCGACTGCGGGTGCCCGAGGGCGAGTTGACGTACCGGCTGCCCGTCGTCGACGGACCCGAGGCGCTCGGCACGCTGCGCGCCGACGACATCCTCGTCCTCGCCGTGAAGACCCAGGACAGCGAGGCGGCCCTGCGCGCGTGGGGCGCGGCCCCCGTCGAGGGCGGAGGCACGGCCGCCGAGCGGCTGCCCCTGGTCTGCGCGCAGAACGGCGTCGAGAGCCAGCGCCTGGCCCTGCGCCGCTTCCGGCACGTCTACGGCGTCTGCGTCTGGCTGCCCTGCACCCACCTCGAACCCGGCGCGGTCAGCGCCGCCGGCGCCCCCCTCACCGGCATCCTGCACCTCGGCCGCTACCCGCACGGCGTCGACGACACCGCCCGCCGGATCGCCGCGGACCTGGAGAAGGCGCACTTCGAGGCGCCGGTCGTGCCGGACGTGACCCGCTGGCAGTACGCCAAGCTGCTGGCCAACCTGGGCAACGCGCTGGAGGCGCTGAGCGGCCCGGTCGACGGCGAGGAGGCGGCGGCGCTGCTCGGGAGGGTCCGGGCCGAGGGGGAGGCCGTGCTGCGGGCCGCCGGCATCGCGTACGCGAGCGCCGAGGAACAGCGGGCGGTCCGCGGCGACAAGGTCACCCTGGTCCCGCTGGACGGCGTCCCGCGCGTCGGCGGCTCCTCCTGGCAGTCCCTCAGCCGGGGCGCGGGGACCATCGAGGCCGACCACCTCAACGGCGAGATCGTCCTCCTGGGCCGGCTGCACGGCGTCCCGACCCCGCTGAACGAACTGCTGCAACGGCTCGCCAACGAGCACGCGCGCGACCGCAGGGCGCCCGGCTCGCTGCCGGTGCGTGAGCTGACCCGCCTGGCGGACGACGCCGTCGCGTTCGTTCAAGAGTCGGGCCGCGTCCGCTCCTAGCGTGAGGCGCATGAAGCACGACGAGACACACCGGTACATGTCCGAATGCGCCGCCGAGGCGGCCCGCGTCGCCCGCGGCGTCCCGGCGGCGGACCTGGACAAGCCCACGCACTGCGCGGACTGGGACCTCAGAGCCATGGTCAACCACTGGGTCCTCTACACCTCCCACGGCCTGGAGCACCGCGCCCTGCGCAAGCAGCTTCCCGAAGAACTCCTCACCCGTGACTTCACCGCCGACCCGCTGTGGGCGCAGGCGTACGCGGTCCGGCTCGACCGCGCGGTCGACGCATGGGCCGACCCGGCGGTCTGGGAGGGCGAGGTCGATCTCGGCGGCGGCACGCTGCCCGCGGCGGACCTCGCCGCGATGATCGTCAAGGAGACGGCCGTCCACGGCTGGGACGTCGCCGTCAGCACCGGGCAGGCGTTCCACGTCTCCGACGGCGCGGCTCGGCTCGTCCTCGACGTGGTCGAACGCCACGGCGACCTCTACCGCCGGTACGACGGCTTCGCCGCCCTCGTCCCCTGCCCGCCGGACGCCCCGCCGTTCGAGCGCGCGCTGGCGGCGAGCGGCCGGGACCCCCGCCTGGGGGAGTGAGAGGCCCTCACCCGCCTTCGCCCCGCCAGTCGTCCCGGCCCGCCCACCGCACCGCCGGTCCCACGGCCAGGCCCGCCGCGGCGAACAGCAGGCCCAGGGCCGCCCAGCCCGCCGAGCCGTGACCGATCGCCGTGATCGTGACCAGGGCCGGGCCCGCCATCATCCCCGCCGACATGCCCGCGCCGAAGACCCCCTGGTACACGCCGTGGACGCGGGCGTCGGCGAGGGCGTAGCCGAGGGTCCAGCCGCCCGCCGCCGACAGGACCTCGGCGAGGACGTGGACGACGGCGCCGGCGGTGAGGGCGACGACGGCCCAGACGGGGGAGAGCCCCGCCGACAGGGCGTACACCGCGCAGGCCACGGCGAGGAGCAGCCCGGACCAGCCCATCGCCCGCACCGCGCTGTGCACTTGGGAGAAGCGGCGGGCGACCGGCACCTGGAGCAGGGCCACCAGCGCGCAGTTCACGATCATCAGCAGGGCGGCCGTCCAGCGGGGCGCGTCCGTCCGCTCGACGATCCACAGCGGCAGCCCCACCTCGGCGAGCGTGTACTGCACGACCAGCACCGCGTTCAGCACGGTCACCGTCAGATAGGGCAGATCGCGCACCGCCCGCCAGCGGTCCCCGGCCGGGGCGTCGTCGCCGAGGGCCGGACGGTCCAGGGCGTGCGCGGCCAGGGGCAGACCGGGGATCAGCAGCGCCGGCCCGGCGAAGGACACCGCGTTCAGCACGATGACCGTCGTGTACGCCTCACGGGTGTCGACCTGCAACGCGACCGCCCCGAACAGGCCGCCCAGCCCCATGGCCACGTTGGTGACCATCCGCAGGTACGCCCGCGACTCCACCCGGGTCGCCACCGGCAGCACCTCCGCGTACAGCGCGCCCTGCACGCCGCGCGACGCCATCTGCAGCCCGGTCGCACAGACCACCGCGACGAGGAAACCGACGTAGGTGTGCACGAGCACGTACGCGGCCGTGGCCACCCCTGTGCCCGCCCACAGCAGCGCGGCCACGCGCCGGGCGCCCCACCGGTCCGCCGCCCGTCCCGCCGGCACCCCCGCCGCCACACCGACGAGTCCCGCGCACGTCATCCCGAGCCCGACGGAGGTCGCGTCGAGGCCGACGATCCGGGTGAAGTACAGGATGCCGAGGGGGAAGTAGAGGCCGTTGCCCAGGGAGTTGACGAGGGTCAGCAGCGCGGCGCGGCGCAGCACGGGATCGGTGGGCAGCAGTCCGGCGGCCCGCGAGACGGGCTCCTTTGCCATGGGTTCGGAGGAACTGCCCCTGTCGGGAGCCGAGTTGGCCGGGGTGATGGTCATGGCCGACAGCCAACCCGGCGCACCCCGGGCGGCGGCATTGATTTAGCGTGGCGCTCAATGATCGAGTTCCGGTTCACCGTCGACGACCTCGCCACCACCTCGTTCGCCTACTCCCCGCTGCAGGAGGCGGTGTTCTCCCTGCGCTGCTTCAACGACCCCGCCCGCTTCCCGCATCACCGGCCGTGGCTGCGCCGGATCCGGCCGCGGCTCGAAGGCCTCGACGGTGAGCTGCTCACCTCGCTGGTCGCCCCCTGGATGTGGATCCCCGACTTCCTCACCCCGCGCCCCGACCGCGCCCGGCCCGCCTTCGCCGACGAACTGGACCGGGTCCGCCGCACCGAACCCGACGTCGTCTCCGCCGACCTGCGGGCCGCCTACCGGAGCGAGGACGCGCTGCCCCCGGTCGTCGCCCGGGGGCTCGCCCGCCCCGACCGCTTCCTCGCCCGGCTCGCGGACGCGCTCGACGCCTACTGGCACACCTGTCTGGCCGCCGAGTGGTGGCCCCGCGCACAGAGCGTCCTGGAAGCCGATCTCGCCCACCGGGGACGGGTGCTCGCGGAGCGGGGCGCGGCCGAGATGCTGCCGGGCCTCGACGCGCGACTCACCTGGGCGGACAGCCATCTCCGGCTGGACACCAGGGACTTCCTGGTGCCCGCGCCCTGGGCCGGCATGAGCATCGCGGGCCGGGGCATGGTGCTGCTGCCGACCCTGTTCGCGCGCGGCGCCCAGCCCCTGATCGATCCGACCCGCCCGCCGCTGCTGATCTATCCCGCGCGCGGCAGGGCCACCCTCGCCGAACAGCCGCCCCCGGTCGTCGGCCGGGCTCTCGTGCGCCTCCTCGGCCGCCCCCGGGCCCGTCTGCTCCTGCTGCTCGCCGAACCGGCCACCACGACGGAACTCGCGCACCGGCTGGATGTCACCCCGGGCGCCGTCAGCCAGCACCTCGCGATCCTCCACGACGCCGGGCTCCTCACCCGCACCCGCAGCGGCAGGACCGTGCGGTACGCGCGCACGCAACTCGGCGACGACCTGTGCCGGTGAACCGGCCCCGCCGGCGGAAGGGGCGAGCGTCTCAGGCGCCCAAGGCCGCCGGCAGGGGCGTGCGGGCCTTGTCGTAGCGGTCGAGGAGGAGACGGGCGACCTCGGGGGCCGGGCCGAGGACGTCCGCCAGCACGTCGGCTCCGGCCGCGCCGCGGGCGATGCGGTCCGGCAAAAAGCCGGGGGCCAGGACGTACGGGGCGACCGCCACCGTGGAGCAGCCCAGCGCGCGCAGCTCCCGCACCGCGTCCTCGGTGCGGGGCAGGGATGCGGAGGCGAACGCGGGTCGCACGGCGCACCAACCGGTGTGCCACCACTCCCGCGCGATGTCGGCGATCACCGCGATCGCCTCCGGGTCGGAGGACCCCGCCGAGGCCAGCACGACCCCGGTCGAGGACTTGTCGGCGGGCGTCAACCCCGCCTCGTACAGCCGCCGCTCCAGCGCGGACAGCAGCAGCGGCGACGGCCCCAGTACGTCCGCCTGGCGGATCCGCAGCCGCGAGGGCGCCTCCCGCAGGACCGCCGGGATGTCCGCCTTCGCGTGGAAGGCGCGGGTCAGCAGCAGCGGCAGCGCCACCACGTCCCGCACGCCCTCCGCCGCCAGGGACTCCAACACCCCCTGCACCGAGGGGAGGCTGAAGTCCAGGAAGCCGGTCTCCACCCGCAGGCCCGGCCGCAGCGACCGCACCCGCCGCACCAGGGCGTGGACGGTCGCCGCGTGCCGAGGGTCGCGGCTGCCGTGCGCGATGACGACGAGGACGGGACGAACCGCCTTGTGGAACATGGCAGTCAGCCTCTCAGCCCTTCACCAGCAGCCCGCGGCCGCGCAGCACCCGCCGCTCCAGCGGACTGAAGATCAGCAGGTCGATCGCGATGCCGACGAACAGGATCAGGATGATCGCCTCGAACACCATGGACATGGAGCTGGCGTTGCGGCCGTTCTCCAGCAGCGCGCCCAGACCGATGCCCAGGTCGGGGGAGGAGGCGATGATCTCCGCCGCCATCAGCGACCGCCACGAGAACGCCCAGCCCTGCTTCAGACCGCTCAGGTAGCCCGGCAGCGCGGCCGGCATGACGATGTAGCGGGCCCCCTTCAGCCCTGTCGCCCCCATCGTCCGGCCCGCCCGCAGGAACAGCGGCGGCACCTGGTCGATGCCGGAGACGAGACCGTTGGCGATGGAGGGCACCGCGCCCAGCAGGATCACCGCGTACATCATCTCGTTGTCCAGGCCCAGCCAGATCACCGCCGGCGGCACCCACGCCACCGACGGCAGCGACTGCAGCCCGGACAGGATCGGGCCGATGGCCGCGCGCACGAACCGCACCCGGGCCACCAGCAGACCCAGCGGGGTGCCGATGGCCAGCGCCAGCAGGAAGCCCAGCAGACCGCGCGAGACGCTGGTCCAGATGTACCCGAGGAGCTTGCCCTCCATCCAGGCGTCCTTGAACTCGCCGCCCACGTCGGCCGGCGAGGGCAGCTTGCTCGGATCGTCGACGATCCCGAACGACACCAGCGCCTGCCAGACCACCAGCACCACCGCGATCGCGAGGACGGGCGGCAGGATCTTGTTGACGAAGGTCTGGCGGAACGGCGTACGGTCCGCCGAGGAGCTCTCCAGGGCGTCGAGGCCCGCCTCCAGACCCTGCAGCCCGGCGCCGTCCTCGGCGGAGGCCGAGGCGGAGGCCTTCGGGTCGGTGGTCTCAGTGCTGGCCATGACGGCGGATCTCCCCACGCAGGACTTCGGTGATCTCCAGGGACAGTTCGGCCACGGGCGCGTCCTCGATGCGGCGCGGCTGCGGAATGCCGACCGTCCACTCGCGCGCCACGCGGCCCGGGCGGGAGGACAGCAGGATCACCCGCTGAGCGAGGCGCACCGCCTCCCGCACGTTGTGCGTGACGAACAGGACGGACACCCCCGTCTCCTTCCAGATCCGGGTCAGCTCGTCGTGCAGCACGTCCCGCGTGATCGCGTCGAGCGCCGCGAACGGCTCGTCCATCAGCAGCAGCCGGCTCTCCTGGGCGAGGGCCCGCGCCAGCGCCACCCGCTGGCGCATACCGCCGGACAGCTCGTGCACCCGCTTGCCGTACGAGCCTTTCAGCCGCACCAGTTCGAGCAGTTCCTCGGCGCGGCCGCGCCGCTCGCTCTTCGCTACTCCGCCCAGCTTCAGGGCGAGTTCGATGTTCTTGCCCGCGGTCAGCCACGGAAACAGCGCGTGCTCCTGGAACATCAGCGCCGGACGCCCGTCCGTCGTGATGCGGCCGGAGCTCGGCTTGTCCAGCCCCGCCACCAGGTTCAGCAGCGTGGACTTGCCGCAGCCGGAGGCCCCCAGGAGGGTGACGAACTCTCCCGGCGCGACATCGACCGTGATGTCGTCCAGGACGAGCTGCTGCCCGGCGGGTCCGGCGAAGGACTTCGAGACGTGCTCGATGCGCGCGGCGTACTCCACCGATTCGGCGCTCTCGGCCTTGGCGAGGGTGGTGGCCATGGTCGTCACCTCCTGGGAACTCATCCGACTTCGGGGTTACTTCGCGCCGAGACCGGCGTCGTCGACGGTGCTCTCACCGGCGGCCGACAGCACCTTGTTCAGCGGCGCCAGGTCGTAGATGCCGTCCAGCAGCGGGTCCTTCAGCAGACCGGCCTTCACCGCGTGCTGCGCCTCGGTGTTGAGGGTGGCGGCCAGCGGGTCGTCGGTGAACTGGATCGACTTCCACGCCGGGTCCAGGACCTTCGCCGGGAGCGCCTTGCCGGAGTCCTCCTTCAGCTGCGCGTTCGCCGCCGCCTTCGCCCCCTCCGGGTCAGCGGTGATGTACTTGTTGGCGTCGACCGATGCCTTCAGCACCGCCTCGACGGCCTTCGGGTGCTCCTTGAGGAACGTCTGCGACACGATGATGTTCGTGATCACGAACTTCTTGTCCGGCCACAGGTCGGATTCGTCCAGCAGCACCTTCGCGCCCTCGGCGACCAGCTTCGACGCCGTCGGCTCGGGCACCCACGCGCCGTCCACGGAACCCGACTTGTAGGCGTCCGGGGTCACCTTGTTGTCGGTGCGCACCACCGACACGTCGCCCTTGCCGCTCTCCGCGTCGACCTTCCAGCCCTGCTCCGCGATCCAGTTGAGGAACGCCACGTCCTGGGTGTTGCCGAGCTGCGGAGTCGCGATCTTCTTGCCCTTGACGTCCTTCAGGGACTTGATCTTCTCCGGGTCGACCACGAGCTTCACGCCGCCGGACGCCGAACCGCCGATGATGCGCAGGTTCTTGCCCTTGGACTTGGTGTAGCCGTTGATCGCGGGGGAGGGGCCGATCCAGCCGATGTCGATGGCGCCGGAGTTGAGCGCCTCGATCTCGGAGGGGCCGGCGTTGAAGATCTGGTACTTCGCCTCGGTCGCGCCGAGCGCCTTCTGGAAGTAGCCCTTGTGCACGCCGACCAGGGCCGTCCCGTGGGTCAGGTTGCCGAAGTAGCCGATCCTGACGGAGTCGAGACCGTCGATCTTCTGCGCGCCGGCGGCGACCTTCTGGGCGGAGGGGGTGTCGTCGGACTTGGAGCCGTAACCGCAGGCGGCGAGGGCGAGCAGAGGAAGGGCGGCCAGGACGGTCACGCCGCGGCGGAACGGGCCCGAACGGGCGGCGCGGACGCTCCCGGTGGAGCGGAGCCCGGACTCGGGCAGGTTGGCAGGCACGGGAGGCTTTCCTCTCGTTGGCCCGGCGGTCACGGTCTCTCAGGTCGTGGCCGGGAGTTCGGCAGAAGGTCTTCGTCGCTTCCGGGGTGGGGGTCCCCCCGCCTGCGAGCGAAGCCGAGCATGTGGGGGAGGATGGGGGGACGGGGCGCGCAAGCGGTGCGCGTACGTCAGCGCGCACATCGCGCCACTCCGCCCTGCCCGCTGCCGAGGGCGCCGCTGCCGACGCGGCCGCCCTCCTTCGCGAACGTGGAGAAGACATCAGGGGAGTTCATCGTCAGAAGTCCCACCCGTCGTCCTCGGAGGCGTCCATGACCGGCTCCGGGGCGGCGAACGACTCGCCGACCATGCCCGCGGTGAGCGTGGTGCCGTCGTGCGGGTCGATCAGGATGAACGAGCCCGTACGGCGCGAGTCGGAGTAGGAGTCCACCGGAAGCGGCTCCGCGGTGCGGATCTTCACCCGGCCGATGTCGTTGGCGGCGAGCTGTCCCGGGTGCGGGTGCAGGGACAGGTCGTCCAGCGTGAGACGGGAGGGGATGTCCTTCACGATCGCCTTGACCGTGCGGGTGCCGTGCTTGAGGAGCACCCGGTGGCCCACCGTCAGCGGGGCGTCGGCGACATGGCAGACCGTCGCCTCGATGTCCTGCGTGGTCGCGGGCGCGTCCTTGCTCGGCACGATCAGGTCGCCGCGCGAGATGTCGATGTCGTCCTCCAGCAGGAGGGTCACCGACTGCGTCGTCCACGCCACGTCGACCGGCTCGCCCAGCAGGTCGATGCCGGAGATCTTCGAGGCGCGGCCCGACGGCAGCACCGTGACGGACTCGCCGACGTGGAAGGTACCCGCCGCGATCTGACCGGCGTAACCCCGGTAGTCCGGGTGCTCCGGGCCCTGGGGGCGGATCACGTACTGCACGGGCAGCCGGGCGTGGCAGTGGCTCAGGTCGTGGCTGACCGGCACGGTCTCCAGGTGCTCCAGCACCGTCGGACCGCCGTACCAGTCCATCGTCGCGGACGGCTCCACGACGTTGTCCCCGGCGAGCGCCGAGATCGGGATCGCGGTGACCTCGGGGACACCCAGCTCGGTCGCGTACGCCGTGAACTCCTCGGCTATCGCGGCGAAGACCGGCTCCCGGTAGTCGACCAGGTCCATCTTGTTCACGGCGAGCACCACGTGCGGGACGCGCAGCAGCGCGGCGATGGCGGCGTGCCGGCGGGTCTGCTCGACGACGCCGTTGCGGGCGTCGACGAGGATCACCGTCAGCTCGGCGGTGGAGGCGCCGGTGACCATGTTGCGGGTGTACTGCACATGGCCGGGGGTGTCGGCGAGGATGAACCGGCGGCGGGGCGTGGCGAAGTAGCGGTAGGCCACGTCGATGGTGATGCCCTGTTCCCGCTCGGCCCGCAGTCCGTCGGTGAGCAGCGCGAGGTCCGGCGTCTCCTGGCCGCGGCTCGCGGAGACGCGCTCCACGGCCTCCAACTGGTCGGTGAGCACCGACTTGGAGTCGTGCAGCAGCCGGCCGACCAGGGTGGACTTGCCGTCGTCGACGGAGCCGGCGGTGGCGAACCGCAGCAGGGTCGTTTCCGCGAGTTCCTCGGTGGTGATCGTGCTCATCTCTAGAAGTACCCCTCGCGCTTGCGGTCTTCCATCGCGGCCTCGGACATCTTGTCGTCGGCGCGGGTGGCGCCGCGCTCGGTGAGCCGGGAGGCGGCGATCTCCACGATCACCTTCTCGATGGTGTCGGCCTCGGAGTCCACCGCGCCGGTGCAGGACATGTCACCCACGGTCCGGTAGCGCACGAGCCGCTTCTCGACGGTCTCGCCGTCCTTCGGCCCGCCCCACTCGCCGGCGGTCAGCCACATGCCGCTGCGGGAGAACACCTCGCGCTCGTGCGCGTAGTAGATCTCCGGCAGCTCGATGCCCTCGCGGGCGATGTACTGCCACACGTCCAGCTCGGTCCAGTTGGACAGCGGGAACACCCGGACGTGCTCACCGGGAGCGTGCCGGCCGTTGTACAGGTTCCACAGCTCCGGGCGCTGCCGGCGCGGGTCCCACTGGGAGAACTCGTCGCGCAGGGAGAACACCCGCTCCTTGGCCCGGGCCTTCTCCTCGTCGCGGCGGCCACCGCCGAAGACGGCGTCGAACCTCTCCGCCTGGATCTTCTCGGTCAGCGGCAGCGTCTGCAGCGGGTTGCGGGTGCCGTCCGGACGCTCCTTGAGGACCCCGCGGTCGATGTAGTCCTGCACGGAGGCGACGTGCAGCCGCAGCCCGTGCTTGTCGACCGTGCGGTCGCGGTAGTCGAGGACCTCGGGGAAGTTGTGCCCGGTGTCCACGTGCAGCAGCGAGAACGGCACCGACGCCGGCCGGAACGCCTTCAGCGCCAGGTGCAGCATGACGATGGAGTCCTTGCCGCCGGAGAAGAGGATCACCGGCCGCTCGAACTCGCCCGCCACCTCGCGGAAGATGTGCACCGCCTCGGACTCGAGGGCGTCGAGGTGCGACAGCGCGTACGGGCTGCCGGTCTCCTCGGACACGGTGGCGGCGGTCGTCATGCCAGTCCCCTTTCGCTGAGCAGGGCGTGCACCGACGCCGCGGACTCCTGCACGGTCTGGTTCTGCGACTCGACGCGCAGATCGGGCGACTCGGGCGCCTCGTACGGGTCGTCGACGCCGGTGAGCCCCGTGAGCTCGCCCGCGGCCTGCTTGGCGTACAGGCCCTTCACGTCCCGCTCGCTGCACACCTCGACGGGCGTGGCCACGTGCACCTCGACGTAGGCGGTGCCGTTCGCCTGGTGGCGCTTGCGCACCGCCTCGCGGCTGTCCTGGTAGGGCGCGATGACCGGGACGAGGGCGAGCACGCCGTTGCGGGCGAGCAGCTCGGCGACGAAGCCGATGCGCTGCACGTTGGTGTGCCGGTCCTCGCGGCTGAAGCCGAGTCCCGCGGAGATGAACTCGCGGATCTCGTCGCCGTCGAGCACCTCGACCCGGTGGCCCTCCTCGCGCAGCCGGCCGGCCAGCTCGTGGGCGATCGTGGTCTTGCCGGCGCTCGGCAGACCCGTGAGCCAGACGGTGGCTCCGGTCGTCACGTCACTCTCCTGAATCGTCGTCGTCATCCGTGCAGCCCGCACTCGGTCTTGCCGCGGCCCGCCCAGCGGCCGGCGCGCGCGTCCTCGCCTCCGAGCACCCGGCGGGTGCAGGGGGCGCAGCCGACGGAGGCGTAGCCGTCCGTCAGCAGGGGGTTGGTCAGCACGCCGTGCTCGGCGACGTACGCGTCCACGTCGTCCTGTGTCCAGCGGGCGATGGGGGAGACCTTGACCTTCCGCCGCTTCTCGTCCCAGCCGACCACCGGGGTGTTCGCCCGGGTCGGGGACTCGTCGCGGCGCAGCCCGGTCGCCCACGCCAGGTAGCCCTCGAGACCCTCCTCCAGCGGCTGCACCTTGCGCATCGCGCAGCACAGGTCCGGGTCGCGGTCGTGCAGCTTGGGACCGTACTCGGCGTCCTGCTCGGCGACGGTCAGGCGCGGGGTGAGCGTGATGACGTTGACGTCCATCACGGCGTCGACCGCGTCGCGGGTGCCGATGGTCTCCTCGAAGTGGTAGCCGGTGTCGAGGAAGACCACGTCAACGCCGGGCATGGCCCGGGAGGCGAGGTGGGCGACCACCGCGTCCTCCATCGACGAGGTCACGCAGAAGCGCTTGCCGAACGTCCCGGCCGCCCAGTCAAGGATCTCCAGCGCGGAGGCGTGCTCCAGGTCGCGGCCCGCCTGCTCGGCGAGCGCCTTCAACTCCTCGATGTCCCGCGCGTCCTGAGTGGTCGTCATGTCTGTGCCCCTCCGGAGTCGGATCGCTTCAGTCCCTGGGCCAGCAGCCCGAGGAACCTCAACTGGAAGGCCCGGTTGCACGCCGCGCATTCCCACGCGCCGTGACCGCCTTCCAGGGCCTCGCTCGGACGCAGGTCCTCGTCACCGCAGTAGGGGCAGTAGAACGGGGCGGCGCGCTCGCTCATGTCAGCGACTCCTCGCCGGCGCGGGCCGTCCAGGCGGCGAACCGCTCGCCGTCCTCGCGTTCGGCGAGGAACCGCTTGAGGACGCGCTCGATGTAGTCGGGCAGTTCGTCCGCGGTCACCTTCAGGCCGCGCACCTTGCGGCCGAAGCCGGCTTCCAGGCCGAGCGCGCCGCCCAGGTGCACCTGGTAGCCCTCGACCTGCTCGCCGCTCTCGTCGAGGACCAGCTGTCCCTTGAGACCGATGTCCGCGACCTGGATGCGGGCGCAGGCGTTGGGGCAGCCGTTGAGGTTGATGGTGAGCGGCTCGTCGAACTCCGGCAGTCGGCGCTCCAGTTCGTCGATCAGCTGGGATCCGCGCTGCTTGGTCTCGACGATGGCGAGCTTGCAGAACTCGATGCCGGTGCAGGCCATGGTGCCGCGCCGGAACGACGACGGCCGGGCGGTGAGGTCCAGCGCCTCCAGGCCCTCGACGAGCGAGTCGACCTGGCCCTCCTCGACGTCGAGGACGATCATCTTCTGCTCGACGGTGGTGCGCACCCGGCCCGAGCCGTGCGCCTCCGCCAGGTCGGCGATCTTGGTGAGGGTGGCGCCGTCGACGCGACCGACCCGCGGGGCGAAACCGACGTAGAACCGGCCGTCCTTCTGCCGGTGCACGCCGATGTGGTCACGCCACTGCTGGGACGGCTGCTCGGGGGCCGGGCCGTCGGACAGCTTGCGGCCGAGGTACTCGTCCTCCAGCACCTGCCGGAACTTCTCCGCGCCCCAGTCGGCGACCAGGAACTTCAGCCGGGCGCGGGTGCGCAGCCGGCGGTAGCCGTAGTCACGGAAGATCGAGATGACGCCCTCGTAGACGTCCGGGACGTCGTCGATCGACACCCAGGCGCCCAGGCGTACGCCCAGCTTGGGGTTGGTGGACAGACCGCCGCCGACCCACACGTCGAAGCCCGGGCCGTGCTCGGGGTGCTCGACGCCGACGAACGCGACGTCGTTGATCTCATGCACCACGTCGAGCAGCGGCGAGCCCGAGATGGCCGTCTTGAACTTGCGGGGCAGGTTCGAGTACGCCTTGTTGTTCAGGACCCGGCGCTTCATCTCCTCCAGCGCGGGCGTGGCGTCGATGATCTCGTCCTCGGCGATGCCGGCGACCGGCGAGCCGATCATCACGCGCGGGGTGTCGCCGCAGGCCGTGACCGTGGACAGGCCGACGCCCTCGAGGCGCTCCCAGATCGCGGGCACGTCCTCGATCCGGATCCAGTGGTACTGGACGTTCTGCCGGTCAGTGATGTCGGCGGTGCCGCGAGCGAACTCCTGCGACACCTCGCCGATGACGCGCAGCTGACGTGTGGTCAGCGCTCCGCCGTCGATGCGGACGCGCAGCATGAAGTACTCGTCGTCCAGCTCCTCCGGCTCCAGGACGGCCGTCTTGCCGCCGTCGATGCCGGGCTTGCGCTGGGTGTACAGACCCCACCAGCGCATGCGTCCGCGCAGGTCGTTGGGGTCGATGGAGTCGAAGCCGCGCTTGGAGTAGATCGTCTCAATGCGTGTCCGTACGTTGAGACCGTCGTCGTCCTTCTTGAACTGTTCGTTGCCGTTGAGCGGGGTGTGATGACCCACGGCCCACTGACCCTCGCCGCGGTGACGGCTCACCTTGCGGCGGGGCGCTGAGGCGGCAGGGTTCTGTGGGGTGGCGGCCATGGTGATGAGTCCTTCGGGACAGGCGGAAGCGGCTCTGAGCTGCGCTGATGGGCGCACGGGGAAGTGCGCGTCGTTGCGCGGAGCGGAGAACTGGAGACGGGGGGATGTCGGGGGAGTCGCGGGCTCAGCTCACGCGACAGATGGCGCTGGACATGCGGCCGAGGTCGACGTGCCGCCGACTCACCAAGGCAATTCCAGTTCCAGACATGACGGAAGCGTGTCACGGCGATCTGGACACAGTCCAGCTTCGTCCGTCATGCGGACACCCTGGTCCCGAACAGTGAGACAAGGGTGGTGTCGGTCACATGTGGCGCACGGCGGCTTGTCCGCGACCGCGGGCCGGGCTATGAGGGCCGGCGTCAGACGGGGAACGCGCCCGGCCACGGACCCGGAGCCGCCACCTCCCGCTCCTCCTCCACCTTGGTGTCGAACAGCCTGAACCCGCGCCGCAGGTAGTTGTCCATCGCGTGCGGACCGTCCTTGCTGCACGTGTGCAGCCACACCCGCTTCGTCGGCGGCAGCCCCGGCCGGCGCTCTGCGAGGTCCCAGGCGCGGGCGGTGCCGTAGGACAGCAGGTGCCCGCCGATCCGCCGGCCCCGGAAGGCCGGGATCAGACCGAAGTAGACGATCTCGACCGCGCCCTCGTCCTGCGGCTCCAGCTCCACGTACCCGGCCGGCGTGCCCCGCTCGTAGGCGACCCACGTCTCCACGCCCGGCCGGTCCAGGTGCTCCTGCCACCGCGCGTGGCTCCAGCCGAGCCGGTCCGTCCAGCGGATGTCACCGCCGACCGACGCGTACAGGAAACGGCTGAACTCGGGCGAGGGCACCTCGGAGCGGACGATCCGCACGTCGCCGTCGGGCGCGGCGGCCGGCAGGAGATCACTCGGCGAGGTCTGCTCCAGGGACCAGGTGGTCACGGGGATGAGGCTCATGCCCGTCAGGGAATCATCTACCTCTGGTCTTGTGTAGTGCTCCCCCCTCCACGGGGGAGGTGAAGCGCGTCTCGATACTGCTCTGACCTCGGCTTGAGGCATAAGTCTGCACCTGACCTCGGCCCGCCAGGGCGGTGCCCTGCACAAGGCGCCCGCCCCCGGCACCTCCCTGCGCTGCTCAGCCTGCGGCGTCACCACACCGGGCAGCCGGGAGAACCAGGCCAGGTTCGTGTGCAAGAACCCCGACTGCGGCTGGTCCGGCAACGCCGACTGGAACGCGGCCCGGAACGTCTTGCACCTGTACCGGATGGGCCAGGCGCTCATCCCGGCTGCCGGGAGGGCAGTCGTCAGGCGTCCCCGGGGCGTCAAGCCCGCCACCGCAAGGTAGGCAGGAATCTCCCTCGTTCACGAGGAAGAGCACTTCAATCCGCTGATCTGTCGATGGAAGCCAGCGGCAGGGAGAACAGCGTGCGGCCCGACTGCGCCCACACCTCGCCGGACTCCGCCCCGTAGGAGAGCGACTCGGTCAGCGGGCTCCAGCAGGCACGCGAATCGTCGGCCCCGCAGCGCGCGGCCCGCGCGCCCTCGGCGTCCTGCCGCCACAGCGTCCCGTGCCCGCCGTCCTCGCCCGCGGCGCGCGTCAGATACCACGCGCCGTGGTACGCCAGCACCCCGCGCACCCCGGTCAGCTTCGACCGGTACGCCTGCGTCGCCCGGACGTGCCCGGCGCCGTCCCCGTGGAGGAGGCCGGCGCGGCCGGGACCCCGGTCGAGGGCGTAGCGCCACAGCCGGGCGCCCGTGTCCGAGCCGTCCAGCGTCCACTCGCCGGCCACCAGCGTGTCCGGCGTGGTGCTGCGGTCGAGGGAGACGGTGGCGGGGTGCGGGGCGCCCGCGCCGCCGGCCGTCCGGTACGCGGCCACGGCCGGAAGGACGTACCGGGCGCCGTGCGCCGACCAGCCGCCGGGCACCCGCCCGACCGCCTCACCGGCGACGCCGGCGCGGTGGATGCGGTTCATGTCGTAGACGTAGAGCGCCGCGCCGTCCCCTTCGTCGGCGGTGACCAGCAGCTTGTTCTGGTACCAGACCATGCCGGAGACATGCGAGACGAGCCCGCGGAAGTCCCGTCCGTTGTCGACCGGGACGGCCAGCAGCGCCCACGTGTACCGCATGCGGTCCAGGTCGCCGGCGTCGACCAGCGCGATCCGGGCCAGCCCCCGCTCGGCTGTCGGGCCGGCGCTGCGCGACCAGCCCGACAGCACCACCCGGTGCGCACCCCACAGGCCGTCGTCGTCGGCGTCCGCGGACGTGGTGACCGCGCCCGGCTGCCAGCCCCGGGTGTCGTCGGTGCCCCAGCAGTAGGCGCGCGCCGCCGCCGGGGAGACGGGCAGCTCCGCCCGCTCGGCGGGCGTGCAGTCGACCGAGTCGCGCAGCACGCCCTCGGCGCCGCCCAGCACGGTGCCGACCCCGACCGGCGGGCCCAGTTCGGCGGAGAGCCGGTCGAGCGCGGCTTGCGGCACCGGCTCCTCCGTCAGCCGCAGCGCGTCGGTGTCGGCGGCCGCCGTGAGCGGCTTCAACGCCCCGGGACTGCCGGTGACCGTGGCCTGGGAGGCGCTGATCATGGTGGCGGCGGCGGTGAGCGCGAGAGCGGTTCCCGCCAGGAACGCCCGCGCCGCTCTTCCCCGCCTGCGCCGGCGATGTCGGCCGCGTTGCTTCATTCGTCCTCCCGAGGCGGGCCAACTGCTCCGCACGATCCGTACGTTGAGCGAGGAACAGGTGGGGTGACCCGTAGGGGAGCCTACGACAGAGCGCCCCCGCCCGGCAGGAAGACTTCACAATGCGGGAAAGACGCAGCGACATAAGTCGATTCAGGGCGCGGAACGATCGACCTCGGACCCGCGCCGAACCACTGGTCGCGCGGGGGCCACCCCTGGCACTCCGCCGAACCACCGCTCGCACCAGGGCCGGTGACGTTCACGGCACGGAAGCCGTCCGGGCCCCGGCCACCGCGGGCGCCGTCGAATGCGGCAGCAGCCTCCCCGGGTCCTCCGGCAGCAGCACATCCACCTCCACCTCGTCGCCGTAGCGGTAGGGCCGGTGCTCCAGCAGAGCGCCCAGATAGCGCCGCACCCGCGACATCTCCGCCCGCACCGTCACCCTGCGCCCCCGGTCCCCGAACACGTCCTCGGCCAGGTCCGCGGCGCTGCGCCCGCCCCGGTGCGCCGCCAGCAGATACAGCAACTCGGCGTGCCGCGGCGTCAGTTCCCGGGACCAGACGCCCTCCGGGCCGCTCACCGTCACCGACCAGCGGCCCGCCCGCGACACGTCCAGCACGATCCGGGTGGCGGCCCGCGCCGGCGGTTCGGCCGCCCCGTCCGCCGACCGCACCAACCAGCCCCCCGCCAGCGGCTCCACCGAGCACCACCCGAGCACCGGCAGCCATCGCCGCCCCGGCGAGGGCGACTTGGGCAACACGATCCGGCTCACGTACGGCATCCCCGTCACGGCCGCCGTCCAGCCGTCCCCGTCGACCACCGCAGCCCGCCCGCCCGACCGGGCCAGCACCGGCGCAGCCGTCGCGCGCAGCCGCTCCAGCGACCGCAGATGGGACTCCCGCAGCGAGGCCTCCGCCAGCTTCGCCACCGCGCCCACCCAGGCGAGCGTCGCCGGATGCATCGTCTCCAACGGCCCGCTGACGTCGACCACTCCGAGCAGCCGGCCGTCCCGCGGATCGGTGATCGGGGCGCCCGCGCACGTCCACGCCGTGTGCGACCGCACGAAGTGCTCGCCCGCGAACACCTGCACGGGCCGCCGGACCACCGCCGGCGTGCCCACGCCGTTGGTGCCGACGACGTCCTCCCGCCAGTCCGCGCCCACTTCCAGACCCACGCGGTCGGCCTTGCGCAGCACCGGGGAGCAGCCCTCCCGCCACAGCACCCGGCCCTCGCCGTCCGACACGACCATGATGTGCCGGGCCACGTCCGCCGCCGACAGCAAGCCCTCGCGCAGCACCGGCAGCACCTCCCGCAACGGCGACGCCTCACGCCGTCGGCGCACCTCCTCCGCGCTCAACAGCCCTGCTCCCGAACCGGCTTCCGGATCGACCCCACTGCGCAGCACCCGCTGCCAGGACTGCTCGATCACGGGCCGGGGCGCCACCGGCGACCGCCGGCCGGCGAGCCGGGCGTCGCGCACCTCGCTGAGCACCCGCGCCGCCCGCGCGGCGTCGACCGCCGCGAGCCGCGGCACGTTCATCGGCGACATCGCCACTGGGCCTCCCCGAGAGCACACGGGCGCCGAACGTCTTCCCCGTCCGTCCTGCCGGACCTCCCATACTGCCCCTCCGCCGGGGACGGAGGGGCACACTCCGTCCACTGGGACGAATGCGTTGCAACCCCCTGCAACCCTGGCCGACCGCCATCGGGTGCCCCGAGACTTGTGGCACGCCGTCCCGAGCGGCGCTCCTGGCCTCGCAGGGCCATCGCCGCGGGGGTGGTGCCGTGTCGGCGCGGCACCACCCCCGCCCGCGGCGGACGCCACGCCCGGCCTCCCCGGACGGGGCGCCGGCTCAGGCCACAGGCCGGGCCCGCTCCACGATCGCCCCCAGATCCAGCGTGTGCGGCAGCGTCCCGAAGGCCCCGCCCGCGTCGCCGCCCAGCCGCGAGGCGCAGAACGCGTCCGCCACCTCGGGCGGCGCGAACCGCACCAGCAGTGACCCCTGCAGCACCAGCGCGAACCGCTCGGTCAGCCGTCGCGCCCGCGCCTCGGCGCCGTCCAGATCGGCCAGGTCCGTCAACAGGGCCTTGATCGCCGCGTCCAGCCGGTGGTCGGCGCCCCGGGCCAGCCCCACCTCCCGCAGATACGCGTTCAGCGCCTCCGGCTCCCGCCTGAGCGCCCGCAGCACGTCCAGCGCCTGCACATTGCCCGCGCCTTCCCAGATCGAGTTCAGCGGCGACTCCCGCACCAGCCGCGGCATCCCCGACTCCTCCACGTACCCGTTGCCGCCCAGGCACTCCGCGGCCTCCACCACCACCGGCGCACACCGCTTGGCCACCCAGTACTTCGCCGCCGGAACCGCGATCCGCAGCAGCGCCCGCTCCTGCTCGCCGCCGTCGTCGTACGCCGCCGCGAGCCGCAGCCCGAGCGTCGTCGCCGCCTCCGACTCCAGCGCCAGATCGGCCAGGACGTTGCGCATCAGCGGTTTGTCGAGCAACGCGCCGCCGAACGCCTCCCGGTGGGCGCAGTGGTGCGTCGCCTGCGCCACGGCCGCCCGCATCAGCCCCGCCGAGGCCAGCACGCAGTCCAGCCGGGTCGCGGCCACCATCCCGATGATGGTCCGCACACCCCGGCCCTCCTCGCCCACCCGGCGCGCCCACGTCCCGTCGAACTCGACCTCGGCGGAGGCGTTCGACCGGTTGCCGAGCTTGTCCTTCAGACGCTGGATGCGGAAGACGTTACGGCTGCCGTCCTCCAGCACCCTCGGCACGAGGAAGCAGGTCAGCCCCCCCTCCCCGGCCTCCGGCGCACCGGACGCCCGCGCCAGCACCAGGAAACCGTCCGACATCGGGGCCGAGCAGAACCACTTGTGCCCCGTCAGCTCGTACGCCCCGTCCTCGGCGAGCGGCCGTGCGGACGTCGTGTTCGCCCGGACGTCGCTGCCGCCCTGCTTCTCCGTCATTGCCATCCCGACCAGCGCGCCCGCCTTCGAACGCGCCGGCCGCAGCTCACGCTCGTAGATCGTCGACGTCAGCAGGGGCTCCCACTCGGCGGCCAGGCCGGGATCGGCGCGCAGGGCGGGCACGGCCGCATGGGTCATCGACAGCGGGCAGCAGTTGCCCGCCTCCACCTGCGTCCACACCACGAAGGCGGCGGCCCGCCGCACATGCCCGCCCGGCCGCGCCCACGCCGACGTCAGATGCGCGCCGACGCCCTTGCCGAGCAGCCGGTGCCAGGCCGGATGGAAGTCGACCTCGTCGATCCGGCGGCCGTAGCGGTCGTGGGTGCGCAGCACCGGAGGGTTGCCGTCGGCCTGGGCCGCCCACTCGTGCAGCTGCGCCGACCCGGCCGCGCGGCCCAGCGAGGACAGCTCGCCGCGGGCCTCGTCGAGCAGCCCCGGGTGGAGATGGCGTTCCACGGCCGCGACCAGGGCCTGATCGGTGGCGTAGACGTCGTGGCCCAGCAGGGGCGGGGGCTGGTTGGTCACGGTGTGCGTGCTGCCTGCCATACCGCGAAACGTACCCACCGCCCCGCAGGTCATGACCGCCCAACACGCACGGCGTGAGCGGGCCCACCGGAGATGAGTGGAGCCTCGTACGGCGGATACCTTTAGGGCGTGCAGCCAGCCAGTCAGCCCCCCGAGCACCCCGAGCGCCCCGACGACCACGCGGCCCTCGCCGGGCGTCTCCACCGAGCCCGCGCCCTCTACCGGAACGTCTCCAAGCGCAGGACCGCCTGGCTGCTTCTGAAGGACACCGTCAACTCCTGCATCGAGTACCGCATTCTCGGCCTGGCCGCCGAGGCCGCCTTCTTCACCCTGCTGTCCGTGCCGCCGCTGCTGCTCAGCCTCATCGGCCTCCTCGGCTACGTGGACGACTGGACCGGCACGGACACCATCAGCAGCCTGGAGGCCAACCTCCTCGACGCCTCCCGCACCGTCCTGTCCGACAAGGGCGTCGCCGAGATCGCGCAGCCCATCCTCGACGACGTGATGAAGGGGGGCCGGCCCGACGTCATCTCGATAGGGTTCCTGTTCGCCCTGTGGTCAGGGTCGCGCGCGGTGAACGTCTTCATCGACACCATCACCGTCATGTACGGCCTCGACGGGGTGCGCGGCATCGTCAAGACCCGGCTGGTGGCGTTCCTGCTGTTCATCGCCGCCCTGCTGATCGGCTCCGTCGCGCTGCCGCTGATGGTGGCCGGTCCCGACGCCGTCGTACGGATCGTGCCCTGGTCGACGACGGTCGTCCAGGTGCTGTACTGGCCCGTCGTTATCGTCCTGTCGATCGCCTTCCTCACCACGCTCTACCACGTCTCCGTGCCGGTGCGCTCCCCGTGGATCGAGGACGTCCCCGGCGCGCTGGTCGCCCTGGCGATGTGGGTGCTCGGCAGTTTCCTGCTCCGCATCTATCTGCAGAGCACCATCGAGGGCGCCACCATCTACGGCTCCCTCGCGGCCGCCGTCGCCGTCCTGCTGTGGATCGGCGTGTCCGCCTTCGCCGTCCTCGTCGGGGCGGCCGTGAACGCCGCGATCGACCGCGTCTGGCCCGCCGCCGCGACCGCCGCCGCGCGGGCCGCCGCCGAGCGGCAGCGCGAGGAGGAGGCCGCCGAGTACGTCGCCCGCCTGACCGCGGCCCGCCAGTACGACGACCCCGACGACCCCGACATGCCCTCCGAGTTCCCCGAACGCTGGTCCCGCTTCCTCCCCCCGGAGGACGTCACGGGCCGCCTGCGAGCGCATGCGAAGACCTCCCACAAGAACACCGCCCCGGGCGACGAGGAGCCCCCGCCCCCCGAGAAGTGATTCCAGGCGGTCACCGCGGGCCTGCTGCTGACCTCGTCCTGCGGCTGGCGGCTGCACGACCTGATGGTCGCCCTCGGCACCCTCGCGCACTGGTCGGCCTCCTGGGCGCGGTGGGCGGCGGTCCGGCTCCCGCATCCGCCGGACCGGGTGACGTGTCAGTGGTCGGTGAAGTCGCCGGCGTGGTCCTCGGCCCAGGTGGTGAAGGTGCGGGGCGGGTGGCCGGTGAGTTCTTCGACCGTGCGGGTGAGGGGGAGGGGCTTGTCGTTGGATTCCCACCACTTCAGCAGGGCGTCGGCGAAGGCGGCGGGGATGTACTCGGCCGACTCCCGCTTCCACGCCTCGGGGGTGACGTGGTCGATCGGGACGGGGCGGCCGGTTACGGCGGCGAGCTGTTCGACCTGCTGGGCGAAGCTCAGCGATTCGGGACCGGTGAGGGTGAACCGGCCGCCGTGGTGGCGGGGGTCGGTGATGACGGCGTGGGCGGCTTCGGCGACGTCCTTCTCGTGGATGGGGTCGGTGTGGGCGTCGGGGAAGGGCAGGCTGAGGGGCCGTCCGGCCTTGACGGCCCAGGCCCAGCCGCCGGCGTTGGAGGCGAAGGAACCCGGCCGCAGGATCGTGGTGGTGATCGGCGAGGCGAGCAGCGCGCGCTCCACGTCGAGGTGTGACTTGGCGAGCGGATCCCTCTCGGGGTCGGGGCTGAGCACAGCCGAGGAGGACAGCAGCACTATGTGGGTGACTCCGGCTCCTCGAGCGTGGTCGATGAAGTCGCTGACGCGCTCGGGGCTGGCGTAGAGGAACACGGTGGTGACGCCCGCCAGGGCGGCGGCGAAGGTGTCCGGGGCGGTGAGGTCGAGACGGACCGCCTCCACACCGTCGGGTGGGGAAAGCGTCTCGGGGGCGGCGGAGCCGACCCGGACGGCCAGGCCGTCGCGGTGGAGCAGGGAGGTCAGATGGGTGGCGACCGCGCCGCGGCCTCCGGTGACGAGAATCATGAGTGGGCTCTTTCCGAGTGTGTTCCGGGTGTGGTGCGGGTCAGTGGTGCTGGGGCTGCGCGGTGCGGGGGAGCAGGCGGACCAGGCAGCAGCAGCCGAGGGTGATGCCGGCCACGACCAGGAGGCTGCGGGTCATCGCGTGGGCGGGGCCGGGGGTGTGGAGGTAGACGGTGGTGACGGCGGCGGCGCCGAGAGCGTTGGCGAGCTGCTGCACCGCGGTCAGGGACCCCGCGCCGGATCCCGCTTCGGCCGGGGTGACGTCCCCGAGGGTGATGTCGTAGACGGTGCCGAAGCAGGTGCCCATGCCGAGCCCGGTCACCAGGGTGGCGGCGATGATCGAGGCCGGGCCGGTCGCGGTGCCGGATGTGTGGACGGCGGCCCACAGTCCCGCGGTGCCGGCCAGCGTCGTGAGCAGGCCGATCAGGACGAGGGTGCGGCCGAGGCGGCCGATGAGCCGGTAGCAGGCGATCGAGGCGATGACGATTCCGGCGGCCATGGGAGTGCTGCCCGTGAGGGCGGTCCGCAGGGGCGAGTAGCCCAGGCCCCCCTGGAGGAACAGGGAGACGACGTAGAGCAGCCCGGCGACGGCCGCGAAGAAGGCGACGCCCAGGACGAGGCCGCAGACGAAGCCCCGGTTGCGGAAGAGCGAGGGCTGGATCAACGGATGGGGGGCGGTGGCCTGGCGGCGGGTCAGGAGGGCGAAGAAGACCGCCGCGGCGCCGAGTGCGGCCCACGACACGGCGCGCCAGTCGTGGGCGGGGCCGTCGATCAGCCCGTAGAGCAGGGTGGCCATCGCTCCGGCCAGCAGCAAGGCGCCCGGGGCGTCGATCACCGTGCCGCGTTCGCCGGTGTCCCGGGGCAGCAGGCGGTGGGCGGCCAGCAGGGCGGCGCCGCCGAGCACGATGTTGATCAGGAACATGGAGCGCCAGCCGAGCCCCAAGGGGTCGGTGTCGATGAGGGTGGCGGCCAGGATCGGGCCGCCCACCGCCGACAGTCCGAGGACGGGACCGAAGGCGCTGAACGCCTTGCCTATCTGGTCGCGGGGGAAGACGGCGCCGAGGATGCCGAAGCCCTGCGGGATCAGCAGGGCGCCGAAGGCTCCCTGGACGAGGCGGGCGGCGATCAGCGTCTGGGGACCGACGGCCAGTCCGCAGGCCACCGAGGCCGCGGTGAACCCGGCAAGACCCGTCAGGAAGACGCGACGCCTTCCGTACTTGTCGCCGAGCCGGCCGCCGACGACCAGAAGGACGCCGAGGGCGAGTGCGTAGGAGGCGCCCAGCCACTGGACGAGGGACGGTCCGCCCTTCAGTGAGGCGGTGATGCTCGGCGCGGCGAGGTTGGTGATCGTGGCGTCGATCAGGTCCAGGACCTCGGCTGCCAGGATCACGGCGAGGACGGCCCAGCGCCGCGCGGGGGAGAGGGCCCCGGCCTGGCTGGGCGGGGCGAGGGTGCTGGTCATGGGGTGCTTTCCGAGAGTGGTGCGAACGTTGTTCGTCACGAACATTGTTCGTCGGACCCTAGGGAACGAACGGTGTTCGTGTCAAACGGTGTTCGTCGCCCGGCTAGGCTTGCCCCATGAGGACGCAGCCGATCAGCCGCCGCGCGCGGCCCACCAAGGCCCCCCTCAGCCGCGACGCCGTCGTGCGCACCGGCCTGGAGATCCTCGACCGCGACGGCCTGGACGCCCTGACCATGCGCAGCGTCGCCAAGGCGCTCGACACCGGCCCGGCCTCGCTGTACGTCTACGTCGCCAACCGCGACGACCTCATGGCCGCCATGCTCGACGAAGCCCTCGCATCCGTCGCGGCGGCCGAGGAGGGCACCTGGCGTGAACGGCTGCGCGCCCTGGCCACCGCCGCCATCGCGGCGATGAGCCGGCACGAGGGCCTGGCCGGCGTCGCCCTCGGAGCCATCCCCACCGGACCGAACTCCCTGCTCGTCCTGGACCGCATGCTCGCCCTGCTCAAGCAGGGCGGCCTCGACGACACCGCCGCCGCCTGGGCCGTCGACCTCCTGTGGCTCCACATCGCCGCGGCCGCCGTCGAGCAGAACAACCACGACACCAAGGGGTCCGACGAAGAGACCACCGTCAGCGCGGCGGACCGCCGCTACGCCGCCCTGCCCGCCGACCGCTACCCGATGCTCACCTCCATGAGGCAGGCGCTCTTCTCCCCGGGCGACCGCGACACCTGGGCCCTCGACGTCCTGATCAACGGCATCCTCCAGACGCCCCCGAACTGACAGCGGGGCAGGGAGCCCGCACGCTCCCCCGGCCCGGGCCGACTCTCCGGCGAACTCCGAGAAGTGGGTGTGAGTGGCGGCCCGCCACGCGTCCCATCCGCCCCGCGCGTAGCCTGGGCCTGTGTACCAGGAACGGCCCTCCCGGCTGGCCGGCGCGGTGGTGTGGACCAACAGTCCGGCGGGCGCCGGGGCTCACCCGGTGCTGCCCGACGGCTGCATGGATTTGCTGTGGAACGAGGGGCGGTTGCTGGTGGCCGGCCCCGACACGCGGGCTCACCTCCCCGACGGACCGCCCGCCTCCTGGTCCGGCCTGCGCTTCTTCCCGGGTGCCGCGCCCGCCCTGCTGGGCGTGCCTGCGCACGAACTGCGCGACCGGCGTGTGGACTTGGCCGAGCTGTGGCCGGCGGGCGAGGTGCGACGCCTGTGCGCCCGGGTCGAGGCCGCGCCGCATCCGGCGACGGCTCTGGAGGAACTCGCGCTGCACCGGGCCGCCCCGCCCGACCGGGAGCTGCGCCGCCTCGTGACCGCCCTTGCCGAAGGCCGTCCGGTCGCCGCCACCGCCGGTGAACTCGGCTGGAGCGCACGGCAGTTGCACCGTCGCTCGCTGACCGCCTTCGGGTACGGCCCGAAGACCCTGGCCCGGATCCTGCGCCTGCAGCGCGCTCTCGCCCTGGCCCGACGGGGAGTGCCGTACGCGGACACGGCGTCCCGCGCCGGGTACGCCGACCAGGCCCATCTCGCGCGTGACGTCCGGGAGTTGAGCGGTATGACGCTGACCGACCTACTCCTGCGCCAGCGGGGCGAACAGGTCGACACCGTTTCCGTCGGGGTCGTGCACGATGGCGTACCGCTGCCCCCACACCGCGTCCCACGGCTTGACCCCGCCCGTGTACCCCGCGCCGACCAGCTCCTCGTACACGGAGTCCACCTCGGCCGGTCCGTCGCACCGTAGCGCCAGCGAGTGCCGGCCCTCGCCGACGGGGGGCCGCCAGTCCGGTCGGAAGGACCGGACGACGGCCTCGGTGTCGAGCATCAGCCGCAGCCCGCCCGGCAGTCGGGCCTCGACGTGCGGCTCCTGCTCGGCCCCCTCCGGGAAGGCGAACCCGAGCCTGCGGTAGAAGGCGAGAGAGGCGGCCATGTCGGAGACGACCAGGCCGACGGCATCGAATCGTGGAGTCATGCGCCCACCGTAGGCGGCCGAGCGCGGCCCGGTCTTGAAGGAAACGGACATCGGCGGGGAGGGGCGGGACGGCGGGAATCCGGGCGCAGGGGATGCACCCCGGCGAGTCGCAGGGGATGCGCCCGGAGAGCGGTCTCACCCCGTCCGCACGCGTGGCGCGGCCGTGCTCGACCGTTCCACCAGCCGTGTCGACAGCTCCGTCCGCGTTCCCTCCGGGCGGTCTCCGTCCATCATCCGCACCAGGAGCCGTAACGCCGTCGCGGCCATCTCCGCGAGGGGCTGGCGGACGGTGGTCAGCGCCGGGGTGGTCCAGCGGGACTCGGGCAGGTCGTCGAAACCGACCACGCTGATGTCGTCCGGGACTTTCAACCGCCGTTCGGACAGCACCTCGTAGACGCCGAGGGCCTGCCGGTCGGAACAGGTGAAGACGGCCGTCGGCGGCGCGGGCAGGTCGAGGAGGTCGCGCATGTGGCGGCGGGCGACCGTCTCCTCGAAGCCGCCGTGACGAACGTACTCGGGACGGTGGCCGACCCCCGCCGACGCCAGCGCGGAGCGGTAACCGGCGATCCGGGCGCTGCTGCTCATCCTGCGGCGCGGCCCGGCGATCACCGCGATCCGCTCGTGCCCGAGGGCCAGCAGGTGTTCGGTCGCCGTCACACCGCCCTGCCAGTTGGCCGCGCCCACCGACACCACGTCCGACGGTGGCTCCACCACCGGGTCGATCATCACGAACGGGATGCGGTGCTGCTCCAGCCAGGCGTACTGCGCCTGCGTCAACTCGGCCAGGTTGAACAGGACTCCGGCCGACCCCCGGGCGGTGAGCTTGTCCAGCCAGCCGCGCTGCGGGCGGCCCGCCCTCGTGCGGGACAGCGCCGCCGAGACGACCACGTCCAGGCCCGCGTCATGGGCCGCCTCCTCCACCCCGTGCAGCACCGCGCCCGAGGAGGAGCTGTCCAGCGAGTGCACGACGAGGTCGACCAGCCGGGGCGGTTTCGCCGCGTCGAAACGCGGTCTGCGTACGTAGCCCAGCCGGTCCAGCGCCTCCGTGACCCGGCGGCGGGTCTCGGGGGCCACGTCCTCGCGGCCGTTGACCACCTTGGAGGCCGTCGGCACGGACACCCCCGCCTCGCGGGCCACGACCGCCAGGGTCGGCCCGGCCGTCACGCTCGCACTGCCCGTGCGGACCATCGGGAACCACCTCTCCGGCCCCGCCCGAGGGCCAGCGAAAGTTCGACCACCGTCCTTTCGGAGCCGACCCCCACGGCTCGCAGAAAGCGCTTGCTATCCTAGGTGTGCCTCAGCGCGGCGGGAAGACGCCGGTCCTCTCCTCGCGCACCACGGCCGACGGCCCACTGGCCAATGGCCGATTCTGATGACGCGCCCGGCACGGGGGAGCCGGTAGCTTCTGCCGCGTGCCGGTCCGGCGCGGGCAGTTCCGCCCGCGGGCACGGCGCCACCACGGTCGCGGAGTCGCACGCAGGCGACTGCCCGTCATGCACGGGGCGTTGTGCGTCGAGCATCGCGCGCCGCTCACGAAGTGCCGTCCTTCCAGGCGCACTTCTCGAAGCGTTCCGCAGGGCGACGGCGACCGCGGGAGCCCACCACGACACCGGTCACGACGAGCGCGTCAGCCAACGTCAAGCGCCACCCTACGAATCGAAGAGGGAAACGCATGCGACTTCTGACCAGGACCATCGTCACTCTCACCGCCGCCGCGGGTCTCGCGGCCGGGAGTCTCACCGGGGCGAGCGCCGGGTTCGCGGCCACCGCGCCGGCCGCGCACCCCGCGGCGACCTCCCGGACCGCGGTTCCGCTCGCGACGGTCAACCTGGGACTGAACGCCACCCAGGCGGGCTACGTCCAGTGCTGGCTCAAGGCGAACTGGGGCTACACCGGGCGTATAGACGGCGAGTTGGGCACCAACAGCTGGAAGGCGTTCCAGCGCAACCTCAGGACCCACTGGGGCTACACCGGCGCCATCGACGGCGAAGTCGGCGGCGGCACGGTGAGCGCGCTCCAGCGTCTGCTGCGGAACTGGGGTTACACCGGCGCGATCGACGGGATCGCCGGATCGGGAACCCAGGCCGCGTTCAAGCAGTTCGCCGGCGGCTGCGCCGGTTGGTGCTGAGGCAGGCCCCGGGAGGCGGGCGCCGAGAGCCGCGGGCCGGGGTGATCCGGCCTCGGCTCCGGCGGGGGGTGTTCCGGATGCGGCTCCGGCGGAGGTGTTCCGGCCCCGGCTCCGGCCGCCCTCCGCCGCTCGGGCAGCCGTGTCTCAGGGACCGTACCGGCGTCGTGACCGGTTCACGCCACGCGGGCCAGGTCGGTGTGCCGGACCTGGTGGGCCAGGGGCCGGCCCGCCGCGACCCGCTCCATCTCCTCGACGACGACGAGGCCGAGCCGCTCCAGCTCGTTGCCGAGGGAGCCCGCGATGTGCGGGGTGAGGAAGACGTTGGGCAGCCGGTAGAGGGGGGAGTCGGCGGGCGGCGGCTCGGGTTCGGTGACGTCGAGGATCGCGTGCAGCCGGCCGGAGACCAGCTCCTCGGTGAGCGCCGTGTGGTCGATCAGGCCCCCGCGTGAGGTGTTGATCAGCATGCCGCCGTCACGGATGAGGGCGAGCCGCTCCCGGTCGAGCATGTGACGGGTCTCGGGGATGTCGGGCGCGTGCAGGCTGACGATGTCGCTGTCCCGCAGCAGGTCCTCCAGCGGGAGCGGCCGCGCGCCCAGTGCGGCGGCCTCGGCGGCGTCGACGTAGGGGTCGTACAGCAGGATCTCGAAGTCGTACGGCCGCAGGAGTTCGAGCAGACGGCGGCCCACGCGGGACGCCCCGATCAGGCCGACGCGCCGGCCCAGGTTGCCGGTCGCGGCCGTCTCGGCGGGCCTGGGGTGGGTCCGGGTGATCCGGAAACGCTCCCGGTGCGCGAAGGCGTCCTTCCCGGCCAGCAGGATCATCGCCAGCGTGTACTCGGCCACGGGCACGGCGTTGGCGGTGACCGCGCTGGAGACGGTCACGCCCTGACTCCACAGCGCGTCCCCGACCAGGGGCCGCACGGAGCCGGCGGCGTGCAGCACGGTACGCAGGCCGGGCGCCGCCGTGAGCGCCTCCGCGTCGAGGCGGGGGCAGCCCCAGCCGGTGATGAGGACCTCGGCGTCCGCCAGTGCCGCGGCCGCGGCGGGGTCGGTGAGGTCCCGCATGTCCCGCACCACGAACCCCGGGTCGATGTCGGCGGTCCGCCGCAGCCGGGCGAGGAGCTGTGCGGGGAACAGCAGGGGGAGGTGCACCGGATCCATGGCGAACACGGCCCTGGGCAGCTGGGCGCTGGGCATGACTCTCCTGAGGTGCCTGGGAAGCGCTTTCTGACAGCGTGATCCACGGTAGGTGCGGCCCGGAGTGAGGTCAATCGGCCCGAGCGGGCGTGCGCGACGGCGGGTCGCAGGGTTTCAGCGCCCCCGCGTACGCCGAACAGCCCTGTGGAAGGCCCGTGCACCGGAACACCGGGCGCGGCTGTGGTGCTCTGGTGGTACCGGCGGCGTCGGTCACCCGGCATCGCGCTGCGGTCACCGGCCGCCGCGCGTCGGTCACCCGGCCGCCGCCCGCCGGTGCACGAGCGCGGCGCAGGGCCGCGGGGGCCTGGAGGGCTGGTGGGCAGATGACGGCAGGCAGGAAGAACCCCGTGGCCGAGGACCGGCCCGGTCCCGTGGTCCGCACCCCCTACGGGGCTGTCCGCGGACGCCACGAGTCAGGGGTCTGCGTGTTCAAGGGCATCCCCTACGCCGCGCCCCCCGTCGGGCCCCGCCGGTTCCGGCCGCCCGTGCCGCCCGAGCCCTGGGACGGCGTGCGGGACGCGGGCGACTTCGGGCCGACGGCGCCCAAACCGCCGTACTCCGAGGCGTTCGCCCGGTACCTGTCCGACCCGGTCGTGCCCGGCGACGGATGCCTCAACCTCAACGTCTGGACCCCCGCGCCGGGCGCGGCCGCGCGGCTGCCGGTGCTCGTGTGGCTGCACGGCGGCGGGCTGACCAGAGGGACCTCGGCCGCGCCGGTCTACGACGGACGTCATTTCGCCCGAGACGGAATCGTCTTCGTCTCGGTCAACTACCGGCTGGGCGTGGAGGGTTACGGCCTGTTCCCCGACGCGCCGGCCAACCCGGGCCTGCGCGACCAGCTCGCCGCCCTGCGCTGGGTCCATGAGTCGATCGGGTCCTTCGGCGGCGACCCGGCGCGGGTCACCCTGGCCGGGCAGTCGGCCGGGGCGATCAGCGTCGGCGCCCTGATCGCCGCCCCGCAGGCCCAGGGGCTGTTCCGGCGCGCCGTCCTGCAGAGCGGGCCGCCGGAAGCCCTCCCGCGGGACAAGGTGCGGCGCATGGTCCGCCGGATGGCGAACCGGCTGCGCGTCCCCGCCACGGCCGAGGCGTTCGCCGCCGTCGACCGCGAGGTGCTGCTGCGCGCCCAGGCCGAGACCGGCAGGCTGAGCAGCCCCGTCCTCGGCGGACCCGCCTTCGGCATCGTCGTCGACGGCGACCTCGTCCCGCGCGATCCCCTCCAGGCCCTCGTCGACGGCGACGCCGCCCGCGACGCCGACCTGCTCATGGGCTGGACGAGCGACGAGTACCGGCTCTGGCTGGTCCCCGGCGGCCTGCTGGACCGCATCGACCGGCTGGGCGCCGTCGGGCTGGCCGGCGCCATGGCCCGCTGCCACTGCGGTCCCGAGGTTCCGCGCGGCTACCGGGCGCTGCATCCGGAGGCCGGCACCGCTGAGATCGTCGGCCAGATGATCACCGACCACCTGCTGCGCCGGCCGCTGCAGCGCCTGGCCGACACCCGGCCCGGCTCCGCGTACGTGTACGAGTTCGCCTGGCCGTCGGGGCAACCGCGGCTCGGCGCCTGCCACGCCCTGGAGCTGGGCTTCGTCTTCGACACCGGGGACATGCCCGAGGCCGTCAAGCTGGCCGGCGAGGGCGCGCCGCGTGAGCTGGCCGAGGCCATGCACGGGGCGTGGGTGCGGTTCGTGACGACCGGCGACCCCGGCTGGGAGGCATGGGGGCCCACGCACCCGGTGCGCGTGTTCGGTGACGGTGGCGGGGCGGGCGCGCACACCGCGCACGGGCCGCGCGACCGCGACCTCGCACTGTGGGGGAGGGGCACTGGAACCCCCACCGAGGGATTCCTTCCCGGCGACATCACCGCGCCCGGAGAGGCGGGACTGCTCGGCGGTGCCGACGGCATCCCGGTCTTCGACGAGGCCACGGCCCCCGAAGCACCCCGACCTGACGCCTCGCCGGACACGAAGACCGCCCGCCCCCCGCGGACGGCCGAACTCCGCTCGGCAGTCCGCCGACTGCGCCGCACCGGAGGCTCACGCCGTCGCTGAGACCGCCGTCGCCGGCGGGCGCACGTCGCCGCCGCGGGCGCGCGTTCCCCCGGTCGTCGGAGGGCGCGCGTTCCGCTGTCGTGCGCAGGCGCCTTCCGGTCGCGGGAGCGCCCTCTGCCGTGGCGGGCGCGCGTTCCCCCTGTCGTCGGCAGCTGCCTTGTCGCGGGCGCGCACTCCGGTGTCGTAGGCGGGCGCACTCCGCTGTCGAGGGTGCGCGTTCCGCTGTCGTCGGGCGGGCCCCCTTCCACCGTCGCGGGCGCGCACCCCGCTGTCACGGGCACGCATCCGCCGCTATCGGAAGGGACCCTCCGCCTTCACCGGCACGAGCCCTCGCCCGCAGGAGCGGGTCTACCCACCCACGTCCGGGAGCGGCGCCTTACCGCCCCGCGAGCGCACACTCCGCTTTCAGCCGCAGGCACCCGCGCCCGCAGGAGCGACCCCACCCACCGCGCCTCCGGGGGCGGCGCGCTCACCGTCCCGCGAGTGCACCTTCAGGCCTCCGCCGCCCGGCCGGGGTCACCGTCAGCGTGCGCCCTCCCGCAGGGCCCCGGCGATCGACGTGATCGCTTCCGGGCCGACGCGGCAGCAGCCGCCGATCAGGCGGGCGCCCGACTCCCGCCAGTTCCGCACCTGTTCGGGGGCGAAGGTGGAGCTGCCGTTCCAGGCGCGGGCGTCGGCGTCCCAGGCCTCGCCGCTGTTGGGGTAGACGACGACCGGCTTCCCCGTGACCCGCGCCGCGGTCGCCACGGCGGACTCGACGTCCTCGGGGGCGCAGCAGTTCACGCCGACCGCGATCACCTCGTCGGCGTCGGCGGCCAGGGCGAACGCCTCCTCCAGCGGCTGACCGGCCCGCGTGCGGTCGCCGGCGACGCTGTACGACAGCCAGGCCGGCACCCCGAGTCCGCGCACCGCCCGCAGCAGCGCCTCCGCCTCCTCGGCGTCGGGCACCGTCTCCAGCGCCAGCACGTCGGGCGCGGCAGCCGCCAGCACCTCGACGCGGGGCCGGTGGAAGCGTTCCAGTTCCTCTACCGTGAGCCCGTAGCGGCCGCGGTACTCGGAGCCGTCCGCGAGCATCGCCCCGTAGGGGCCGACCGACGCCGCCACCCACAGCGGATGCGTGACCCCCTTGTCCCGGGCCCGCAGGGCCGCGTCCCGGGCCAGTTCCACGCTCAGCGCGAGCAGCCGGGCTCCTTGCGCGCGGTCGATGCCGCGCTTCGCGAAGCCCTCGAAGGTGGCCTGGTAGCTGGAGGTGATCGCCACGTTCGCGCCCGCCTCGAAGTAGGCGAGGTGTGCGTCGGCGATCGCCTCCGGCCGCTCGGCGAGCAGCCGAGCCGACCACAGCTCGTCGCTCAGATCGTGCCCGGCGGACTCCAGCTGGTTGGACATGCCTCCGTCGAGGACGACGGCGCCGGCGGCGAGCGCCCCGGCGAGCGGCGGGGCGGACGGGGAGGAGGTGTCGCTGGTCATGCCCCGACGCTAGTCGACGCCACCGGAGAGGGCCGGAATCGTCCACTCCGTGAACGCGCGGTCCGGCATGCGAAAGCCCCGGCCCCGGGACGGCCCCTGGGGCCACGCCCGGCGGAGGTCCGTCACGCACGACCCGTTGACCGCGCCGTGGCCCGCCCTTACCTTTTCGGCGTTCGGGATGGCAGATCTTGTGCGAAATGCCGAACGATTCTGTGTCTTTTTGTTCCCCCCACCGGCAGAACCCGCAGAAAGGCAGTCCGCATGAGCCGCGAAGACGCCCTGCCCGACCCCGCCCTGCCCGGCCCCGCGCCCCGGCATCCCTCCCCGGCCGAACCCCCCAGCCGACGGCTGCTGTTGAAGGGCGCCCTGGCCGCGGGCGCCCTCACGGGCCTGTCCGCCACCGCCGCCCGCGCGGCCGGTTCGCCGGCCTGCCCGGGCGCGACCGTCCCCTACGACAACCCGCTCGTCCGCAACCGCGCCGACCCGCACATCCACCGGCACACCGACGGCTCCTACTACTTCACCGCCACCGCGCCCGAGTACGACCGCATCATCCTGCGCAGATCCCGCACCCTGCGGGGCCTCGGCTCGGCCGCCGAAGCCGTCGTCTGGCGCAAGCACGCGAGCGGCGCCATGGGCGCCCACATCTGGGCGCCGGAGATCCACCACATCGACGGCAAGTGGTACATCTACTTCGCCTCCGCGCCCGCCGAGGACATCTGGGCGATCCGCATCTGGGTGCTGGAGAACAGCCACCGCGACCCCTTCAAGGGCGTCTGGGTGGAGCGCGGACAGCTGAAGACCGCCTGGGAGACGTTCTCGCTCGACGCCACCACCTTCACCCACCGCGGCACCCGCTACCTCGCCTGGGCGCAGCACGAGCCGGACATGGGCAACAACACCGCGATCTGGCTGTCGGAGATGGCCGGTCCGGTGACCTTGACGGGACCTCAGGTGCGCCTCAGCACGCCGGAGTTCGACTGGGAGTGCATCGGCTACAAGGTCAACGAAGGGCCGTCGGTGATCAAGCGCAACGGCCGGCTGTTCATGTCCTATTCGGCGAGCGCGACCGACTTCAACTACTGCATGGGTCTGCTCACCGTCGACGCGGACGCCGACCTCATGGACCCCGCGAACTGGTCGAAGTCCCCGACGCCGGTCTTCACCAGCAACGACACCACCCGGCAGTACGGGCCCGGGCACAACAGCTTCACGGTCGCCGAGGACGGCCGCACCGACGTCCTCGTCTACCACGCCCGCCAGTACAAGGAGATCGTCGGCGACCCGCTGAACGACCCCAACCGGCACACCCGCGTCCAGCGCCTGGGCTGGAAGCCGGACG
Source organism: Streptomyces sp. NPDC088254 (assembly GCF_044740925.1). NCBI lineage: Bacteria > Bacillati > Actinomycetota > Actinomycetes > Kitasatosporales > Streptomycetaceae > Streptomyces > Streptomyces sp. NPDC088254. The sequence continues at coordinate 405,320 of NZ_JBIURQ010000007.1, forward strand.
GCACCCCCGACTTCGGCGTCCCCGTCGCCGACTCCGCGAAGGGAGCCTCGTGAGATGAGACGCGTCCACGCGGTCCTGCTCGCCCTCTGCCTGGCGCTCACCGGCGCCCTCGCCACTGCCGGACCGGCCCGGGCCGCCCCCCGTGCGATCGACAACGGCACGCAGTTCACGGACACTTCGGGCCGCCCCGTGCACGCCCACGGCGGCGGGGTCCTCAAAGTCGGCGGCTACTACTACTGGTTCGGCGAGAACCGCAACGCCGACAACACCTTCCGGTACGTGGACGCCTACCGTTCCACCGACCTGAAGACCTGGGAGTTCCGCAACCACGTCCTGACCCAGGCGAGCGCCCCCGAGCTGGCCACCGCCAACATCGAGCGGCCCAAGGTCATGTACAACGCGGCCACGGGCAAGTTCGTACTCTGGATGCATAAAGAGAACGGCGTCGACTACAGCGAGGCCCGCGCGGCCGTCGCCGTGTCCGACACCGTCGACGGGAACTACGCCTGGCGGGGCAGCTTCCGCCCGCTCGGCCGGCACATGTCCCGCGACCTCACGGTCTTCGTCGACACCGACGGGGCCGGATACATGATCTCCGCCGCCCGTGAGAACTACGACCTGCAGATCTACCGGCTCACCGCCGACTACACCGGCGTCGCGAGCCTGGTGGCCGACCCCTGGCACGGCGGGCACCGCGAGGCGCCGGCGCTGTTCAAACGGGGCGGCGTCTACTTCATGCTGACCTCAGGCGCGACCGGCTGGAACCCCAACCAGCAGCAGTACGCCACCGCCACCAGCATCGCCGGGCCGTGGACCGCCATGGCGAACGTCGGTGACTCGACGGCCTACGGGTCGCAGACCGCCTACGTGCTGCCGGTGCAGGGCTCCTCGGGCGCCTCCTACCTGTACCTGGGGGACCGCTGGGGCAACGCCTTCGGCGGGACCGTCAACGACTCCCGTTACGTCTGGCTGCCGTTGGCCTTCCCGACGTCGACCACGCTGTCCATGTCGTGGTCGCCGGAGGTCACCGTCGACACGGCCGCCGGCACCGTCACCGGCACGAGCGCCGCGTACGGCACGCTGACCGCCCGGCACAGCGGCAAGTGCGCCGACGTCACGAGCCAGTCCCTCTGGCCCGGCGCGCAGATCAAGCAGTGGACCTGCAACGGCGGCGCCAACCAGAGGTACTGGTCGAAACCGGTCGGCGGCGGCTACCACCAACTCGTGGTGCGGAACAGTTCGTTGTGCGTGCGGGAGAACGCGAGCACGGTGACCCAGGAGAACTGCGACGCCACGGCCGCCGGCCAGCAGTGGTCCCTCACCGAGGCCGGCGGCTACGTCACCGTCAAGTCCCGCGCGACGGGCAACTGCCTCGACGTGAACGGCGCGTCCACCGCCGACTCCGCCGCCGTCATCACGTACACGTGCAACGGAGGCACCAACCAGCAGTGGAAGCGGAGCACGTGATGGTCGCTCAGTCGGTCAGGCCAGGAGGTCGATCGCGTCGATCGAGGTCCCCGCGCTGAGGAAGCCCGTCGTCCCCGACCCGCTCACCACGTCGATCCTCAGCACGTTGTACCGGCCGGTGTCCGTGAGCCAGGCGCTCGCCGGGACGCTGTACGTGAACGTGTGGTTGTTGCCCCGGTAGGACCCGTTGGTCAGCGACCGCGTGGTCGGCTGGGTGGGCGGGGAGGGGATCGCCGATGCCCAGGCGTCGTTGACGACGACCTGCGGGCGCCCGTTGGCGTAGGCCGTCGTCACGCCGATGCGCAGCGTGTGCGCGGCGGCGGCCTGGGCCGCGGTGAGCTTGAAGTACACGAGCAGGCCGCTGTTGACGTCCTTCCAGAGGTAGCAGGGGAACGCGGCCGCCTCGCCGCCGCCGCCGATCACGACGTTGCCGGTCCAGGCGGCGGCCCGCACGTCCGAGGGGTGCGCGTACGTCATCAGGTCGGCGTTCTTGAAACCGCTCGGCGTTCCCGTCCAGTCGTTGATCCGCCAGATCGCGCTCGCGTTGGACGGGTCGTTCGAGGACGGGATCGCGAGGGTGTTGAGCGTGGTCGTCGCTCCCGCGGACACGGTCACCTGCGTGCTGTGGACGGCCAGTTCGCCCTTGTGGACGGTGAGGGTGTACGTCCCCGGCAGCACCCCGCCGATCGAGAAGTAGCCGTCCGACGCCCGCGCCGGGCCCCAGTACTGCGCGGCCGCGTTCGCGAGGCCGACGGTGTACGGGTACGCCGTGTTCCGCCCGGTGATGCCGACGCCGGCCACCCGGCCCCTGCCGCCGGCGCCGACGTACCCGGGGATGCCGAGCGAGTCGGCCCACGGGGTGGTCAGGGTGCCGGGGAACAGGGACGAGGAGGGGGCGCCGCCGTCGGTGAAGGCGATGACGTAGGGCCCCTGGAGCCCGAAGCGCTGGGCCTCGGTCTGGTTCTGGCCGTAGTACAGGATCTCGTACAGGCCGCCGCCGTCGGCGCTCTGATGGCGCAACAGCGAGCGGTAGAAGGGGCCGCCGGAGGCCTTCTCGTGGTTGCTGCGCACCACCCACAGGCCGACGGAGCCCGTCGACCAGCCGACGTGGGTGTAGTCGATGACGCGGAGCTTCGAGTAGTGCTTGCTGCGGGTCTGGCCGTCGGACTTCGCGAAGACGTCCGACGCCTCGACGGTCCTGGTCGTGTAGGTGTAGGAGTCCGGTTCGTCGTTGAGGAACAGGCCCTTCCGTACCCGGACGATGTACCGGGTCGCGGAGACGGAGGCGTCGGCCTTGTCGGTCCACAGATAGACGTTGTTCTCGCCGCTGCGGGCCGCGTAGTGGTGCCTCAGCGTGCCGTACGCGACGGAGATCAGGATCGTCGTGCCGGACTGCCTGATCGTGACCGTGGAGGCGCCGAGGCCGGACTCGACGTGCGAGTTCATGCCGCCGTAGCCCTGGTACTCGACGCCCCGGTAGACCAGGGAGGTCAGGTCGCCGTTGGACTTGCTGACCTTGAACACCAGTTGAGCGCCGGTGTCGACGACGTAGTGCGAACCGTCGTCCCTCCAGCCGAAACCCGCGGCGGCCGCGGAGGCGGCGAGCGGGCCGGCGAGGGCGGCCGAGCCGGCCGCGGCGGCGCCGACGGTGCCGAGCACGAAGGTGCGGCGTCGGACCGGCCGTCGTGGCGTGGATCCGGACATGGGGGTGCCTCCTTCGGGAGGTGTGGGGGAGCGGGCGTGCTGGGCAGCGTCGCAGTTGAATCGATTTTCCGAAAGGCCTTTCACCGAGAGGAAGTTGACAATGCCGAGAATTGAGCCCGAGGTCTAGAAAGCGCTTGCGGGAGGCGGTACGGTCCAGCCGCCGGGACCGGTAGCCCTGACGGAGGAACCGCAGTGAGACGTTTCACCCCAGCCCTGCTGGCCGCGCTGACCGTGACCGCCGCGCTGACGGCCGTACCGGCCGCCGAGGCCGCACAGCCGCCGGGCTCCCGCACCGAGGGCTGCACTCCCACCGCGTGCCACTTCGACGTCCCGCCGGGCACCTACGACGTGAGAGTCGTCCTCGGCGGCGACACGGCGTCCAGCACCGCGATCAGCGGCGAGACCCGGCGCGCCCTGCTCCCTGAGACCGCCGTCCCCGCCGGTGAGCGCCTCGCCCTCAGCTTCACGGTGAACGTCCGCACCCCCGAGGGCGAGCCGACCGGCGCCGCCGGAACCGACGGCCTGGACCTCGCCCTCGGCGGCGCCGCCCCCGCCCTCGACCGGATCAGGGTCACGCCCGCCCGGCACACCCGGCAGATCTTCCTGGTCGGCGACTCCACGGTCTGCGACCAGCCCGGCGACCCCTACGCCGGCTGGGGCCAGCGGCTCCCGCAGTACTTCCACAAGGGCGTCTCCGTCGCCAACTACGCCGATTCCGGAGAGAGTACGGTCACCTATCTGGGGAACCCGCAGCTGTGGGCCACCGTCCAGCCGCAGATCAGCCACGGTGACCTGGTGCTGATCCAGCTCGCCCACAACGACAAGACCACCGACGAGGCGACGTACCGGGCGAACCTGGAGACGCTGGTGGCGGGCGTCCGGGACAAGGGCGGCAAGCCGGTCCTCGTCACACCGATCGTGCGCCGCTGGTTCAACGCCGACGGCACCCTGAACAACGGCACCGCCCTGCTCGTCAACGGCCTCGGCGTCGACCACCCGGCCGTCGTCCGCGCGGTCGCCGCCGCGCGGGGCGTCCCGGTCGTCGACCTCACGGCGAAGACCAAGGCGCTGGTGGAGTCGCTGGGTGTGGAGGGATCCAAGGCGCTGTACCTCTACGACGAGAAGCGGGACAACACGCACACGTCCGTGCACGGCGCCACGGTCTACGCGGGTCTGGTCCGCGACGAACTCCTCGCCCGGCATCTGGTGCCGAAGGGCATGGTGCGGGTGGGATGAGCTCCTGGGGGCGCCCCGACCGGAACCGGGGCGCCCCCAGGTCCCAGCCCGGCCCTCCGCTCCGACCCGGTTTCCCGCGCCCGCCTCTCCCGCCTCTTCCCGCCCCTTCTCCCTTGTCCCGCCGCTTGTCCTACCGGAAGCGACCGCCGATGCACCTCCCCCCGCCCGACCAGGCCCTCAGTCCCCGTACCGGCTACACCCGCGCCCACTGGGAGGCGGCCGCCGACAGTCTGCTAGCCGCCGTGGAGCCGTACGCGACCGACGACCGCGCGCTCTATCACCTCCCCGGCGACCGGCAGAGCTGGACGGGCCGCCTCTCCGACGGCCTGGAAGGCTACGCCCGCACCCTCCTCCTCGCCGCCTTCCGCCGCGACGAGACGGCCCTCGAACGCTACGCCGACGGACTCGCGGCCGGCGTGTCCGGCGTCTGGCCCCGGATCGAGGACCGGACCCAGCCGCTCGTCGAGGCGGCGTCCATCGCCCTCGCGCTGCGGCTCACCCGGCAGGAGCTCTGGGACCGCCTCGACGACGGTGTGCGACAGCGGGCCGCCGCATGGCTGAGCGAGGCGCTGACCGCTGAACCGTGGCCCTGCAACTGGGAGTTGTTCCCCGTCACGGTGGGCGGCTTCCTCCAGTCCGTCGGCTTTGAGGCGGACGCCTCCCGCAAGGCCGTCGACCGAGGCCTGGAACGGATCGAGCAGTGGTACGTCGGCGACGGCTGGTACACCGACGGCCCGATCCGCGCCTTCGACTACTACAACGGCTGGGCCATGCACCTCTATACGGTGCTGCACGCGTGGCTCGCCGACGACACCCGGCTCCTCGACCTGTACGGCGGCCGTCTGTCACGCCATCTCGCCGACTACGCCCGCCTGTTCGGCGGCGACGGCGCGCCCCTGCACCAGGGTCGCTCCCTCACCTACCGCTTCGCGACGACCGCCCCTCTCTGGCTGGGCGCGCTGACCGGCCACACGCCGCTGGCGCCCGGCGAGACCCGCCGGCTGGCGTCGGGCGCGCTGAAGTACTTCCTGGAACGCGGCGCGGTCGACTCCCGAGGGCTGCTCACCCTCGGCTGGCACGGCCCCGACTCCACTGTGCTGCAAGGCTATTCGGGACCGGCGTCCCCGTACTGGGCGAGCAAGGGGTTCATCGGCCTCCTCCTGCCCGCGGAGCACGAGGTGTGGACGGCGGTGGAGGAGCCGGGACCGGCGGAACGCGGTGACGCCGTCACCTCCCTGGTCCCTCCCAACTGGCTGCTGCAGAGCACAAGTTCGGACGGCCTGGTGCGGCTGCACAACCACGGGAGCGAGGACGTGCGCTACGACCCGCACTACACGCGGTTCGCCTACTCGACGGCGACCCGCCCCTCGGGCGGCACGCCGCCGGACAACTCCGTTCTCGTCGGTGGCGATCCGCACCGCGAGGGCATCGTCCCGCTGGGCGTGGGGGACGGGTGGGCGGCGTCCCGGCACGCGGTCGGCTCCGGGGCCGAGATCACCAGCCTGGTGGTGGCCGACGGCGCGGCGGAGGTCCGCGCCCATCTGGTGGCGGGCGCGGACCCCGGCACCGAGGTGCGGGTCACGGGCTGGGCGGCGGAGGAAGGGCAGCGGGCCGAACTGCTGCCCGTGCACGCCCTGTCGGGCGCGTCCGCACTGACCGGGACGACGGACGAGGCTCCCGCGACCCTCTTCGTCGCGCTGGCCCGCCTCACCGCCGACCCCGACCCGGCGCCGCTGACGGACCTGGTGTCGGTCGGGGTGTCCGGGGAGGGGCGAGACGCCCGGGAGCTGACCGTCCGCTGGGCCTCGGGCAAGTCGGCCCGGTTCCGGTTCGCCGCTCCGGAAGCGTCCACGGACGCGGGCCCGCCCGGCTCGCCGGACGCGGGCCCGGCATGCCGGTCGTGGTCGGTCGAGCCCTGCTGACCTGCCGAATCCCCGTTGCCCGCATGTCGCCGTGTGCACAACAATCCTCGGCATGACATCGAGAATCCGGCACGTGACGATCGACTGCTCCGACGCCTACGCCCTCGGCAGCTTCTGGGCCGAAGCCCTCGGCGAGCCGCTGCACGACGACGACAACCCGGGCGACCCGGAGGCGTTGATCGAGGGCGCGGGGCTGCTGTTCGTCACGGTCCCGGAGAAGAAGACGGTCAAGAACCGCGTCCACCTCGACCTCCAGCCGCAGGACCGCACCCGCGACGAGGAGGTCGAGCGGCTCATCGCCCTCGGCGCCACCCTCGTCGCCGACCACCGCAGGCCCGACGGCACCGGCTGGGTGCTGCTCGCCGACCCGGAGGACAACGAGTTCTGCGTGGAGCGCAGCGCGGCGGAGCGGGCGACCGGCGGCTGATGCGCGCTCACTCAGGTCTCACGGGGCCAGTGGGTGAGGGCGATGTGCAGCGCGTCGATCGCCTTGTCCCAGGAGTGCCGTACGTCCCTAGGCGCGCCGAAGCCGCCGCCGGCCTCCAGGGCGCAGTACCCGTGGAAGGTGCTGCGCAGCAGGCGGACGGCGTCGGTGAGGTCGGGTTCCTCCAGGCCGTAGGCGCGGAGCATGCCGTAGGTGATCTCGGCGGTGCGGCGGAGGGCGGGAGCGTCGGCGACGAGGTCCTGGTCGACGGGGCTCTGAGTGGCCGCGTACCGGCCCGGATGGGTCAGCGCGTACTCCCGGTAGGCGTCTGCGAACGCGGCGAGCGCGTCCTTGCCGGCCCGCCCGGCGACGGCCGCGGCGATCCGGTCGATCATCTCGCCGCCGGCGAGGAGCGCGACGCGGGTCCGCAGGTCCTTCAGGCCGCGGACGTGCGAGTACAGGCTCGCGTCCTTCACGCCGAAGCGGCGGGCCAGCGCGGAGACGGTGACGCCGTCGAAGCCCACCTCGTCGGCGAGGTCGGCGGCGGCCGCGACCAGGCGGTCCGCGGTGAGGCCGGCTCGGGGCATGGGGCCTCGCTCGTCACTCGGGCCGGTGGCGGGGAAGTCGGGATCGACACCGAGGAGTGTAAAGCTCCCGGCGCCGTGCGGCCGCCTTCCCGAACCGGTGACCCGTTGCTCTCGGCGTTCCCGGCCGAACTCGCCGACGACGCCGAGGCGGTTCTGGCCCTCATACCAGCTGCAGCTGCCTCGCCTACGCGACGTTCCACGGCTACCCGGGAAGCACGCTCCTCGCCTCCTGAGATCAGCCGCCGCAACCACAGCAGGCCACCCCTGGCCCACCGTCACTCCTGCCGGCCCGAGGCTGGACGGTTACTGCTAGGGCCGCAGCCGGCAACGGTCGCCGGTGTCGGGCGGCCTCACCCGTTCACCCCGGTGCAGTGCCGCAGGCTCCTGCGCCACAGCAGGCGGGAGGCCAGGTAGGACAGTGCGCCCAGCAAGGGTGAGGCCGCTGCCAGCCAGTGGGGGCCGCCGGTGGTGTGGCCGGTGAGCACGGCGGCGTGAAGCAGGCGACGAACGCGAGGGTAGGTCAGGACCTGGTCCTTGACCAGCAGCGGGTCGGTGACGGCGTGCTCGGCGACCTGCTGCGGATCGACCAGGGAGCGCAGCGCGCCGGTGAAGCCGGGACGACGGACGGTGGTGTCGAAGGTGCGGGACAGGCCGCGCACCTCGGTGGTGCCGCTCACTCGTTCGGCCTCCGAAGTGGCGCGGCCGGCCGGCTGGGGAGCCGGCCGGCCGCGGGAGTCGTCAGCACGGTGCCACGACATGACTGTCGGCCAGTCGGTCAATCGATGTGTCGACGCCGGGTGATGTGTCGTGGCGGGTTCAGTCTGCCGCCGAGAACACGAAGGAGAACTCGGCGGGAGCGGCGTTCAGGAAGTACTGCGGCAGCGGGCCCGGTCCGCAGGACTGCGAGCCGATGCCGTGCTGGCCGTGGTCGAGGTTGACCCACACCGTGTCGCCCGGCGTCAGGTCCGTGCGGTGCCGCGCGGCGTCGAGCTGCTCGGTGGTCCAGCGCCGTGCGGTGAGGAAGAACTCCGGGTCGCCCTCGATGCGCAGACCGCCGAGCCGCGCCCAGCGGACGTCGGCGCGGGCGCCGTTCTCCTGGGGCCGGACGTACGGCGTCTGCAGCGCGTCCACGGTCGACTCCCAGCGGCCGACCATCGACGCCGCCCTGGTGTCGGGGTAGGCCTCGCCGGGTCCGCCGCCGAACCAGGTCACCCGGTCGGCTTCGGCGAGTCCGAAGCGGACGCCGAGGCGGGGCAGCGGCACCGTCCAGTCGCCCTCGGGGGTCACCGAGACGGTCAGCCGCAGCCGGTCGCCGTCGGACGTCCACCGGTACTCCGTCGCCAGGCCCACCTCCCAGGCGGCCGGCGCCACCCGGGTGCGGACCGTCAGCGCGTTCTCGGCGGTCTCCACCGCGTCCAGGCGGTGCCGCATGCGGTGCAGGCCCAGCTTGCGCCACACCTCGGCGTGGCGGACGTCGGTCTGCCAGGAGGCGCCGTCGTCGTTGTCGGTGGTCGCCCGCCACACGTCCAGGCGCAGTCCCTCGACGCAGACCCCGCCGATCGTCTTCAGCGCACCGGTGCGGGCGTCGAAGACGCCGGGCCCGAGCGTGATCACGCCGTCGCCGGCCTCCGGGCCACGCGTCGCCGGGACCGACGGCAACGACCTTTCGGCGAGGACCACTTGACCCCAGGCCACGACATGGCCCCGGGGCGCCCAGACGGTGTCCTCGGCCAATACGGCCCGTACCGTCCACCGCGTCTCCGCGCCGCCGGGGACGCCGTGCGCCGGGTGAGGCAGCTTCACCTCGGCCGACTCGCCGGCCGCCAGCGCGGGCACCGGCAGGCTGCCCGACTCGACCGTCTCGCCGTCGGCCTGGAAGGCCCACTCGAAGGCGAGCGCCGACAGGTCGGCGAAGTCCTGCTTGTTGGTGACGCGCACGGTGCCGTCCGCGCCGTCGCCGGTGATCGCGACGGGCTCGACGACCTTCGCGAACTCCACGAGTCCCGGGGAGGGTTCGCGGTCCGGGAAGAGCAGTCCGTCGCAGACGAAGTTGCCGTCGTGCAGCTCCTCGCCGAAGTCGCCGCCGTAGGCGTACCCGTAGCGGTCGTCCTTGACGCCGTGGTCGATCCACTCCCATATGAAGCCGCCCTGGAGCCGCTCGTGCGCCTCGAACAGCCGCTGGTAGTCGGCGATGCCGCCGGGTCCGTTGCCCATGGCGTGGCCGTACTCGCAGAGAATGAAGGGGAGTTCACGTCGCCTGTGGGTGCCGCCGTCGAGGTCGCGGCCGATGCGCTCGACCTCCTCGTGGGAGGCGTACATACGCGAGTAGACGTCCGTGTCACGGCAGTTGATGTCGCCCTCGTAGTGCACGAGGCGGGAGGCGTCGCGGCCGTGGATCCACTCGGCCATCGCCGTCAGCCCGCGCCCGGTGCCGGCCTCGTTGCCCAGGGACCAGATCACCACCGACGGGTGGTTCTTGTCCCGTTCGACCATGCGGGCGGCGCGGTCCAGCAGGGCCGGGGTCCAGCGGTCGTCGTCGACGGGGTTGTCCCGCCAGTCCTGCTCGACGAAGCCGTGGGTCTCCAGGTCGCACTCGTCGATCACCCACAGGCCGTACTCGTCGCACAGGTCGAGGAAGGCCGGATGCGGCGGGTAGTGCGAGGTGCGGACGGCGTTGATGTTGTGCCGCTTCATCAGCAGCACGTCCTCGCGCATCGTCTCCAGGTCCAGCGAGCGGCCCTTCTCCGGGTGCCACTCGTGCCGGTTGACGCCCTTGAACAGCACGGGCCGGCCGTTGACCTTGATCAGGCCGTCCTCCAGGACGACCGTGCGGAATCCGATGCGCAGGGGGACGCGCTCGCCGGCGGTGACCAGCTCACCGTCGTAGAGGCGGGGCGTCTCGGCCGTCCACGGCTCCACCCGCGCGGTGGCCGGCTCGCCCGTCGCGACATCGATGTCCAGCGCGGGGACGATCACCCGTCCCTCGGCGTCGGAGTCGACGCGCAGGGTGCCCTCGCCCGTGCGGTGGTCGTAGGAGGCATGCACGAAGAAGTCGCCCGCGCTGCCCGCCGGGCGGTGCAGCAGCGTCACGTCACGGAAGATGCCGGGCAGCCACCACTGGTCCTGGTCCTCCAGGTAGGAGCCCGCCGACCACTGGTGGACGCGGACCGCCAGCACGTTGCCGGAGGTCTTCAGCAGCGGGCCGACGGCGAACTCGTGCGGCAGCCGTGAGCCCTTGAACTCGCCGATCTCTGTGCCGTTCAGCCAGACCCGGGCGCAGGACTCCACGCCGTCGAAGCGCAGCACGGCGCCGCCCTCGGAGAGGGCGGGCCAGTCCTCGGGCAGGTCGAAGACGCGCAGGTGGTCACCGGTGGGGTTCTCGGTCGGGACGCGCGGCGGGTCGACCGGGAACGGGTAGAGGTGGTTGGTGTAGATGGGGGAGCCGTGGCCCTGGAGGACCCAGTGCCCGGGGACCGTGACCTCGGCCCAGTCCCCGGCGTCGTACCCCTCGGCGGCGAACGAGTCGTCCTGGGCGTCGGCGGTCGGCGACAGCCGGAAGCGCCAGCTGCCGTTCAGTGAGAGGGAGTCGGCGTCGGAGGACGCGTACCAGGCGCGGGGCGCGAGGGCGCCGCTGCCGGGTGAGACGTCCTCGACGTAGTCGACGGCCGTGGTGGTGGGGAAGGACATCGGTCTCCAGGTGCTCGGTCGTTGACGGTCGGGGTGGCCGGCATCAACCCTTGATGCCGGTCTGCGCGATCCCCTGCACCAGCCAGCGCTGGAGGAAGAGGAACACGAAGATCAGGGGCAGGATGGAAAAGGCGGTGGCCATGAAGATCATGTGGAAGACGACGGTCTGGTTGGTCATGTAGTTGGAGAGCGCGACCTGGACGGTCCACGATCCGGGGTCCTGGCCGATGACCAGGGGCCACAGGAAGGCGTTCCATCCCGCGATGAAGGTGATCGTCGCCATCGCGGCGAAGAAGTTCAGGGAGTTGGGTACCACTATGCGCCAGTACGCACCCCAGTAGCCGAGTCCGTCCACGCGCGCCGCCTCCTCCAGCTCCTTGGGGAAGCCCAGGAAGTACTGCCGGAACAGGAAGCAGGTGAAGCCGCTGAACAGGCCCGGGATGATGAGGCCCCGGTAGGTGTCCACCCAGCCCAGTGACGAGACCAGCACGAAGCTGGGGACGAAGGTGACGGCGGTCGGGACCATGAGGGTCCCCAGCACGGCGTAGAAGACCTTGTTGGCGTGCTTGTACGGGATGCGGGCGAGGGCGTACCCCGCGAGGGAGCACACCAGCAGGACGCCGACGGTGTGCAGGGTGGCGACGACCGCCGAGTTCCACAGGGACTGGGCGAACGGGACCGTCTCGTCGGTGAACAGCTCGCTGATGTTGCCCCACTGGATGTCGGTGGGGAAGAACTTCCAGTTCTCTCCGGTGATCTCGGCGTCGGTGGAGAGGGCGTTGCGGATGATCAGGTAGAACGGGATCAGGAAGAGGAAGCCGGCGATCCCGGTGGCGATGTAGAGGCCGGTGGAGCTCATCACGCCGCCACCGCGCTTGTCGCGGCGGGGCTTGCCTGACGACGGAGCGGATTCGGATTCCCGCACCTCGGGCATCGTGGTGGTCACTTGGACTCCTCCCCCCTTCCGAAGCCCATGAACTTGCCCTGGAGCAGGGTCACGGCACAGATCAGCACGGTCAGGATGACCGCACCCGCGCTGCCGGAACCGTAGTCCTGGCTCTCGCCCAGGGCCTTGTAGTACAGCTCGACGAGGGGCGGACGACCCCATGTGGTCTTCGACAGGAGGTTGTAGAACTCGTCGAAGGCCTGGTAGGCGGCGATGAGCAGCAGCAGGACCACCGCCGTGGACGTGGCGCGCAACTGGGGCAGCGTGATGTGCCGGAAGGTCTGCCAGCCCGGCTTGGCGCCGTCGATGGCGGCGGCCTCGTACAGCTCGTCCGGGATGTTCTGCAGCGCCGCGATGAAGAGGATCATGTAGAAGCCGGACTGCAGCCACAGCCGTGCGGTGACGATGACCAGCCAGTACCAGGGCGGGTTGGGGTCGGAGAGCCAGGCGATGTTCTCGATCCCGAACCAGCTCAGAACCGTGTTCATCAGGCCGAAGCGGACCCCGCTGAAGATGGACATCTTCCAGATCAGCGAGGCGGCCACATAGCTGCAGGCGGTCGGCAGGAAGAAGACCGACCGGAAGAACGCCCGCATGAAGCGCAGCCGGTTCACCAGCAGGGCCAGGCCCAGCGAGAGGGCCCAGGTGGTGGGCACGATGAAGGCGGCGAAGGCGGTGAAGGTGCCGAGCGAGCCGACGAAGTCGTCGTTCGTCAGCATGTAGACGTAGTTGTCGAAGCCGACGAACTTGTCGGGTGTGACGGTGAAGCGGGCCTCGAAGAAGCTGAGATAGAGGCTCCAGAGGATCGGCGCGTAGACGAAGATCGCCAGGCCTATGAGGAACGGCCCGCAGAAGAGCCAGAAGTTGAAGGTGGGGCTGCCCCGCAGACCCCGACGCGGCTTGGCCGGTGCGGCCTGGGCCGCGGCGGGGCGCGCGAGGTCGCGCGTCTTGGTCGTCGACATGTCGTGGTCCGTCCCGCGGTTTATCCGAACAGCTTCTTGAGCTCGCGGTTGACGGCCGCGTCGCACTTGTCGAGGGCGGCCTCCGGGTCCATGTTCTTACGGACGCAGTTGGCGAAGACGTCCTCGAAGGAGGTGCGCATGGCCTGGGTCCAGCCGATGTTGTCGAAGTGCCCGAACTCGTTGAAGAGCTTGACGCCCTCGGCGGCGTTGCCCGACTTGAGCTTGTCGGCGGACTCCGCGATCGAGCTACGCGGCGGAATGTGGAAGCCGTACGACGTGGCCCAGTCCTCCTGGTACTGCTTCTGGTCGATCCACAGCCACTTGACGTACTCCTTGGCGGCCTCGACGTTCTTGCCCTTGGCGTTGACGAACATCGACCAGCCGCCGTTGTAGACGGACTGCTTGCCGGAGTCCGTGATCTTCGGGAAGGGGAAGACCCCCCAGTCGTCGCCGAGCGCGTCCTGGATCGCCGGCATCGCCCACATGCCGCAGAACTGGATGGCGCACAGGCCCTGGTTGAACGAGGAGGGGTCCCAGGACTCGGTCGGTGCGCCGAGGAGAAGGTCGCCGCTGGTGAACAGCTTGCGCATCTTCTTCAGGCCCTCGATGACGCCGTCCGTGTGGTAGGCGATCTCGTTCTTCTCGTCGAGGTGCTGGGCGCCGGCCGACCAGATCAACGTGTCGTTGACGCTGTGCAGGTCGTTGCCCATGTACAGGCCCTTGACCTTGCCGGTGGTGAGCTTGGCGGCGGCCTCGATCAGCTCGTCGAACGTGGTCGGGACGCCGACCTTCGCCTTCTCCAGCATCGACTTGCGGTAGAAGAAGAACTGCGGGTCGTCGATCATCCGGACGCCGTATATCTTGCCGTCGACCGTGTGCGACTTGATGTCGGCCGGGTTGAAGTCGTCCTTGACCGGGGCGATGATGTCGGTCAGGTCCGCCACCTGGCCGCTCTTGACCATCTGGATCTGCGGGTGGAACTCGAACATGTCGGGCGCGTTCTTGGTGAGCAGCGTCGCGAACAGCTTGCTTTCGAAGTCGGCGCTGGTGATCCACTGCGTGGTCACACGGGCCTTGTCGTAGGCCTTCGCGTACTTCCTGATGGCCTGCTCGGTGCCCGCCTCGCCGTAGGCGTGGAAGAACTGCGTCAGGTTGACGCCCGAACCTGCCCCGCCGCCCCGCCCGTTGTTCCCGCCGCAGGCGGCCAGGGAGCCGGCGGCGGCCATGCCCGCGGCGGCCCTGAAGAGTGAACGGCGGGAGAAGTTGCTGTTGCTCATTGCCGACATGCTGACGTCCTTGTCTCGAGTACGGCTGCGGCTCACACGGCTTCAGCGCCAGATGGCTTGAATGGCGTTGCGGTGCGGGACGTTAACCTTCGGCTAAGGCTTCGGCAAGGGGTTGGACGAAGTCTGTGCGAAGCGTTGTGCGGGGTTCGGGATACCGGACGAGAGGGTGCTAACCGACGGCGGGGTCGGATCTGGAGGGGTGCCGTCTGCGCTGCCCGACGGCCTGCAGCGCCCCCTCGAGCGCGAAGGTTGCCGCGCCCAGGCAGACGGGGTCGGTGGGGATCGGGGACAGGACGATCTCGGTCGAGTCCAGCGGCCGGCGCAGCGCGTGCCGGGACACGGCCTCGCGGACCTCGCGCAGCAGCGGCTCCCCGAGCCGTACGGCGACCCAGCTGCTCAGGACGACGACCTCGGGGTTGAGCAGGTTGACCAGGTCGGCGATGCCCGCCGCCAGGTAGCGGGCGGTGTCGCGCACCACCTTGACGGCCACCGGGTCGTGGGCGGCGACCCCGCGGGCCAGGGCGTCGATGGTCGCCGTCTGGTCCTCGGGGTGCAGCAGGGCGCTGTCGGGACTGAGTTCCCGAAGGTTCTGCATGATGCCGGGTGCGCCGACGTAGGTCTCCACGCAGCCGTGGTCGCCGCAGTGGCACAGCCGGCCGTCGAGCACGAGCGTGGTGTGCCCCCACTCCCCGGCGCTGTTGCTGACCCCGCGGTGCAGCCCTCCGCCGAGGACGAGCCCGGCGCCCACCCCCGTGCCGAGGTTGACGACGACGGCGTCCCCGTGTCCGCGGGCCGCCCCGAACCACAGCTCCGCCACCGCGCAGGCGCGCAGCGGATTGTCCAGGTGGAGCGGGTAGGCGATGTGCTCGGAGAGCAGGTCGAGCAAGGGCACGTCGTGCCAGTCCCAGTTGGGGGCGTACTCGCAGATGCCGGTGTCCCGGTCGACCTGTCCCGGCACGCTCACCCCGACACCGAGGACGCGCGCCGCCTCCACCCCGGCCTGGGCGACGACGGAACCGGCCGCGGCGGCGACGTGGCCGACCACCTGCTCGGGCCTGCTCTCGCCGGGACGCATGTCCTCCTCGGCCCGGGCCAGCACGTTCAGCGCCAGGTCGAACAGCTCGACGTGGACGTACGTCTCGGCGATGTCCACACCGACCAACGCGCCCCCCGACGCGTTGACGGCGACGAGGCCCCGGGGGCGGCCGCCCGCGGAGTCCTCGAACCCGACCTCGGTGATCATGCGGAGGTCGAGCAGTTCGCCGACGAGGGTGGCGACGGTGGCGAGGCTCAGACCGGTGGCGGCGGCCAGCTCCTGCCGGGAGGTGGGCGAACTGGCGATGATCTGGCGCAGCACCTCGTAGCGGTTCGCGGTCCGGATGTCACGTGACGTGCGCTTCACCGGCTTGGGCCCTCCATCCCTTCCGTTGCCGGACCGGCGTCGCGACGGCACCGGCGCCGCGCCAGGCTATGACGCGGCACGATGTTCTACAAGGGGTTAGGAAAGGGGGTGTACAAAGTCGCGGGCGGGCGTGGCGGCGTCAGCCGGAAAGGACGTCCCGGACGAACGCGTTGGTGAACTTCCCGGCCGGGTCCGTCTCCCGCACCAGCTTCGCGAAGTCGCCCAGCCGCGGGAAGCGGCCGCGCACCTCGGCGGCCGGCATCGCGAAGACCTTCCCCCAGTGCGGCCGCGGTGAGAACGGCGTCAGCGCCGTCTCCACCGCGCGGACCGCGGGCAGCACCGCCTCGGCGTCGGCGACCCAGGTGAAGTGGACGGCGACGCAGTCACGGCCGTACGCGGGGCTCAGCCACTGCTCGTCGGCGGCGACGGTGCGCACCTCGCAGACCTGGAGCACGGGAGCGACCTGCTCCCGGACGCCGTCGATCGCGCGCAGCGCGCGCAGCGCGTCCGCACGCGGCAGCAGGTACTCGCTCTGCAGTTCGTCGCCGCTGCTCGGGGTGAACTCCGCCCGGAAGTGCGGCAGTCGCTCGTGCCAGGGCCCGGCCACCCCGAACTGCTCGGTGCAGTTGACCGCCGGCATTCCCGGCACCGGGTGCAGCGCCCGCGTCGCCGGCGCGGCCCACGGGAACACCGCCGCCTGCTGGTCCGTGCGCCGCTTCAGCCACACCTGCCCGAAGCCCGGCGCCCGCCAGTCGGTGAACAGGCTCACGCTGTAGGCGGCCCCCGCCACCGCCTCGAAGTCCAGCCCCTCCAGGGGAAGTTCGGTGTACACGTGCTGCTCGACCTCGAAGGCCGGCTCCAGGTCGAGGGTGAGCGCGGTGACGGCCCCGAGCGCGCCCAGCGAGGTGACGGCCCCGCCGAACCGCTCGTCGCCGCGCCCGACGGTGAGGAACGAGCCGTCCGCGGTGACGATCTCCACCTCCCGCACGGCGGCGGCGAGCGGGCCGTTGCGCACGCCCGAGCCGTGCGTCCCGGTCGCCACCGAACCGGCCACGGAGATGTGCGGCAGCGAGGCCATGTTGGGCAGCGCGAGCCCCCGCGCGTGCACCCGGCGCGCCAGCTCCGCGTACCGCACGCCGCCGCCCACCCGCACCGTGCGGGCGGCCGTGTCCACGTCGGTCTCGGCGGGCAGTGCGTCCAGCGACAGCAGCACCCCGTCCGCACCCGGGTCGGCGATCCGGTTGAAGGAGTGCCCGCTGCCCAGCACCCGCACCCGGGCGGCGGAGGCGACGAGCGAGCGCAGCGCGTCGAGGGTGCGCGGACGGTGCGTGCCGCTCGCCGCGAAGGTGATGTTGCCCGCCCAGTTCCTCACGCTCTCCGTCATGCGGTCGCCCCTCCCGAGCCGGTGAGAACCCCGAGTTCCCAGGCGAAACCTACCTCGCCGGCGACACCGGGCCCCCCGCCCCCACCCTCGTCCGCGCCGGGGCATACCGTGAGGAGTCGTACGCCTGAGCCGGGAGGAGAGACGGATGGGCAGCCGTACCGCGCTGGTCGAGGATCTGATGGAGCGGTTTCCGCATGTTCCGCGGGAGGCCGTCTTCAAGGAGGACCTGCTGCGCGGGGGAGTGGCCTTCGACCCCTCCGCCCTCAGCGACAACGAGTCGGGCGAGGTGAAGCCGAAGTCGTACTTCATCTTCTCCTTCGACCACGGCACCCTGCCCGAGCTGGGCGAGGCGGCGCTCAGGCGCCCGCCGGAGGAGATCATCCTCACCGGCGGCCCCTACGACCTGCGCCGCACTGTGGTGTCCGTGCGCGTGAACCCCTCCTCGCCGTACCGGGTGGCGGCGGACGACCAGGGGCTGCTCGGGCTCTACCTCGACGGCCGGCGCATCGCCGACGTCGGAGTGCCGCCCATGCCGGAGTACTACCGGCACACCCTCTCCAACGGGAAGTCCGTCATGGAGGTCGCCCCCACCATCCAGTGGGGCTATCTGATCTACCTGACCGTCTTCCGGGTCTGCCAGTACTTCGGCGCCAAGGAGGAGTGCCAGTACTGCGACATCAACCACAACTGGCGCCAGCACAAGGCGGCCGGCCGGCCGTACACCGGCGTCAAGGACGTGGAGGAGGTCCTGGAAGCGCTGGAGATCATCGACCGCTACGACACCGCCAAGGCCTCCACCGCCTACACCCTCACCGGCGGCGCCATCACCAAGACGGTCTCCGGCCGCGACGAGGCCGACTTCTACGGCCACTACGCCAAGGCCATCGAGGAGCGCTTCCCCGGCCGTTGGATCGGCAAGGTCGTCGCCCAGGCGCTGCCCCGCGACGACGTGCAGCGCTTCAAGGACTACGGCGTGCAGATCTACCACCCCAACTACGAGGTGTGGGACGAGTACCTGTTCAAGATGTACTGCCCCGGCAAGGAGCGGTACGTCGGCCGCGACGAGTGGCACAAGCGGATCCTCGACTCGGCCGAGGTCTTCGGCGCGCGCAACGTCATCCCCAACTTCGTGGCGGGCGTGGAGATGGCCGAGCCGTTCGGCTTCACCACCGTCGACGAGGCGATCGCCTCGACCACCGAGGGCCTGCGCTTCTTCATGTCGAACGGGATCACGCCCCGGTTCACCACCTGGTGCCCGGAGCCGACGACCCCGCTCGGCAAGGCCAACCCGCAGGGTGCGCCGCTGGAGTACCACATCCGGCTGCTGGAGGCCTACCGGGCCACCATGGACGAGTTCGGGCTCTCCTCGCCCCCCGGTTACGGCCCGCCCGGCCCCGGACGCGCGGTATTCTCCGTCAGCTCCTTCATGGACAGCCTGCCGGAGCAGGGCGCCCCGGTCGCCGAGGAGCCCGGACACGTCGGCGGATGAAGTCGCCGCGACGTTGAGCACAGGGCGGCCTCCGTCCGTAAGAAGGGGCACGGGAAACCGGAACCGCGGCGAGGCCGCCCTGTGCTGACATCTGAACAGGGCGCTTGTCATTTGTGCAGGCGGCGTGAAAAACTTCGCCCCTGCCGCGAGGTTCCCCCCAACTCCATTGCCGTCATGCTGAGTTGACCTCGCTTTTCAATGCAGGAGACTCATGCCCGACCTGCCGACCCCGAAGGACGCCGCCGAGGCCGCGCTCTTCTCGGAGTGCTGGGACGCCGTCCTGTCCTACGCCGACCTGTGCACGTCAGGATCGGCCGCGGCCAACCAACTGGCCCGCGAGGCGTTCGCGCTCGGCATCCGCGAGGCACGCGCCGCCGACGACGACCCCCGGCACTCCGCCGGCCGGCGCTCGTCCCGCCTGCCCCGGATCCCGCTGCTGCTGACCGCCGTACGCACCACGGCGGCCGCCTGGGAGGCCGAGGGACAGGGCCACAAGCTCGACCCTGACCTGCGGCTGTGGCTGAACTCGGAGAGGGCCGCACGCTACACCGGGCCGCCCCTGCAGCGTCCCCTCGCTCTGCGCGGGCTGCGCGACATGCAGGAGGCGGACGCGGCCCTGCTGTGGCTGGCGGAGGTCGAGGCGCTGCCGCTGCACGCGGTGGCCCGCCGTCAGGGCCTTGACCCGATGGCCGCGATGGAGGAACTCAACCAGGTCCGCGGCCTGTTCCGGGACCGCTGCCACCGCAACCACCTCGACACGCCGATCAACTCGGAGTGCCGCGGCTACGTCCGCCTCCTGGACGCCGTCACCCGCTCACCCGTCGCCGACACGCCCGACGACCTCTCCCGCCACCTCGCGACCTGCGTGGAGTGCGCGGAGGCCGCGGCCTGTCTGCGCCTGCACGGCGGCGGACTGCCCGCCGCCCTCGCCGGCGGGGTCATCGGCTGGGGCGGCCTCGCCTACCTGGAGCGCCGCCGGCGCGCCGCCGAGGTGCGGATGGGCGCCGGCCGCCCCATCGCGCCCGATGCCGACGGCGCGCCCGTCGACGCCGCGGCGCGCAGGGCACGCGCGGTGCGGGGCAGCCTCCTCGTGGCCGCCGTCCTCGTCTCCGGGCTGGCCCTCGCGGCATCGCTGACGCCGTTCGGCGGCAAGGCCGACGACAGCGCGCTCAGCGGCTCGCCGGCCGACAGCACCCCGGTGGCCGGCCCCGGCGTCCCCGCCCTCCCCTCCACCCTGCCCACCACCTCGGCCACCTCCCGGGGCCCCGCCCCCGCCTCCGCGTCCGGCTCCGGCTCGGCGAAGCCCTCCGGCAGCGCGACGCCCACGGCGAAGGAGAAGCCCGACCCCGAACCCCAGGGCACCTCCTCCGCCACCACGGGCCCCGGCGCCGACGAGAGCCCTGACACGTCGGCGTGCGAGGTCCGCTACGAACTCGTCAACCAGTGGCCCGCCGGCTTCCAGGCCACCGTCACCATCACCAGCACCGCCCCCGTCGACTCCTGGAGCGTCGCCTGGGCCTTCCGCAACGGGCAGCGGGTCGACCAGATGTGGGACGCGGGCTTCTCCCAGGACGGCTCGCGCGTCATCGCCACGTCCGCCGACTACAACAAGAAGGTCCCGGCCGGCGGCAGCCTCTCCTTCGGCTTCCTCGCCTCCTGGCAGGGCGGGAACTCGGCCCCGTACGACTTCACCCTCAACGGCGCGCCCTGCACCGGCGCGTGACGCCGGCGCTCGGCGCAGCACGCTCTCGCGGGGCTCCTGCCCGTCACACGGGCACGAGCCCCGGATTGCCCGCCTCGGTCACGAACGACGCCGCCGTGGAGAGCGGCGCGCCGGGCGTGGTGACCGCCGAGACGGTCCTGAAGTCGGCGCGCGCCGCCTCCCGGTCCAGCCCCACCCGCACATAACCGCGCCGACCGTCGTACAGCCTCATGTGCGGGTTGGCCGTGACGTACATCTGCCAGGTCGAAGGGCGCTCGGCGCCGTCCCGGCCGCTCGCGATCGACGTGGCGACGAACTCGGCGCCCAGGTTCCGCGACCCCGGATCGTCGAAGTCGTCCTTGATGTCGAAGGCGTGGCCGACATGGACGTCACCCGTGAGGACGACGAGGTTGTCCACACCGGCGGCCTTCGCACCGTCCAGGACGCGCCGCCGGGAGGCGCGGTAGCCGTCCCAGGCGTCCATCGACATCAGCGCCTGCTCGTTCAGGTCCAGCTTGCGCTGGGAGAAGCACACCTGCTGCGGCATCACGTTCCACAGCGCCCGCGAGGCCTGCCAGCCGTCCAGCAGCCACCGCTCCTGGGCCGCGCCGGTCAGGGTGCGCGCCGGATCGTCCGACTCGGGTCCCGGCACCTGCCTGCCGTCGCCGTGGACCTGGTCCGAGCGGTACTGCCGGGTGTCGAGCACGTCGAACTGCGCGAGGTCGCCCCAGTGCAGCCGCCGGTACATCCGCATGTCCGGCCCGGCGGGCAACTGGGCTGCGCGCAGCGGCTGGTGCTCCCAGTACGCGCGGTAGGCGGCGGCGCGGCGCAGCAGGAACTCCTCCGGCGGGTCGCCGTTCTCGTCGATCCCGCCGGCGTAGTCGTTCTCGGTCTCGTGGTCGTCCCACGCGACGACGAAGGGGTGTGCGGCGTGGGCGGCCCTGAGGTCGGGGTCGCTCTTGTAGAGGGCGTACCGCAGCCGGTACTCCTCCAGGGTCACGGTCTCCCGGTTGAACGCCTCGGGCAGCACCCGGTCGGTGTACTTGCGGGCCCCGCCGGCCGCGTCCACGGCGTACTCGTACAGGTAGTCGCCGAGGTGGAAGACGACGTCGACGTCCTCCCCGGCGAGATGGCGGTACGCCGTGTAGTACCCGTCGTGGTACGCCTGGCAGGACACCGCGGCCAGGGACAGCCCGTTGACGGCGGCGCCGGGGGCGGGCGCGGTCCTGGTGCGGCCCGTCTCGCTGATCCAGGGGCCCGCCTTGAACCGGTAGTAGTACACCCGGCCCGGCTGGAGGCCGTCGACGTCGAGATGCAGGGTGTGGTTGTACTCGGGCGCCGCCGTCGCGGTACCGCCGCGCACCACTGCGGCGAACCGCTCGTCCTGGGCCACCTCCCAGTCGACGGTCACCGACTGCCCGGCCAGCCCTCCGCCGGGCTCGTACGGGTCGGGGGCCAGGCGCGTCCACAGGACGACGGAGTCGGGGAGCGGGTCCCCTGAGGCGACGCCGAGGGTGAAGGGGTTCTCGGCGATCCGCGCCGCGTCGAGCGCCCGTGCCGTGGCCGCGCCCGCGGCCGGCGCGGGGACGGCGAACGCCAGCGCCGCAGCGGCCGCGCCGAGGGTGAGGAAGCGACGACGTCCGGCGAAGTGCCGTGCGGCCGCGCGGAGTTCCGGGTCGTGGTCGGGGAAGCGGCGCTCGGGCAGGGGTCGGTGACGGCCTGTCGGACGCATGGGGGCTCGGCTCCCGGTGTGTTCAGGGACGTCTGCGGCCACCGCGGGCCGGAGCCTGCGGGACGGCAGGCGTGACGATGCTAAGCGCACGAAGCGCGTATACCGGGCAGGCGTGACTGGCCGTCAGTTGCGCGCCACAGCAGTCCGCTTACACCACACGCCGCGCACGGCGCACGAGAGGGCGCACTGGCGGGGACGCGCCGGTTGGGAGGTTGAGGGCGGCGGCATGCCGCGGGGGGCGCCCCGGCGCGGGCGTGCCACCGGCTCGACGCGCAGCCGCGTCCTTGCCGCCCGGGGACGTGAGGCTGCGGCCGCCGCCGGAGGCTGGCTGCTTCGGGTGTCCTTACTGCGGGTTCGCGCGCCTGAGGCCGGCAGCCGCGGGGGCCTCGCGGCCGGGCGTGCCGCTGCGGGCGCCCGGCCGCGGGTCCGGTGCGACCGTCGCGCAGTCGGGGATGCGCCGCCCCGGTCTCGGGGCCGGGGACGCGCCGCCCTGGTCGCAGTGACGTCCTTGCCGCCCGGGGACGTGAGGCTGCGGTCGCCGCCGGAGGCTGGCTGCGTGGGTTGCGGCCGCCGCCGGGGGCGCGCTGCTTGGGGTGTGCTCACCGCGGATTCGCGCACCTGAGGTCGGCAGCGGCCGGGGCGTGGCGCGGCGGATGCCCGGCCGCGGACCCGGCGCGACCGTCGCGCAGTCGGGGATGCGGCGCCCCGGTCTCGGGGCCGGGGACGCGCCGCTCCCCTCGCGGCCGCGTCCTCGCTGCCGGGGCCGGCGTCCGGACCCACCGCCGGGACGCGCGGCTCGTCGTCTCACATGGCGAGGTAGAAGCGGATCGTCATGCCCTCGTCGGAGGTGTGGACGCGGACCAGATCCGCGACGTAGTGCACCAGCATCAGGCCACGGCCGCCGATCTGCCCGCGCTCCGGGGGCCTGCGGCCCGCCAGCGGGTCGATCAGCCGGCCCCCGTCGCGGACCTCGCACACCACCTGCCCCGCCTCGGCCCAGATCCGCAGCGTCCCCGCCCCGCCGCCGTGGACGACGCTGTTGGTGGTCAGCTCCGCGACCGCCAGCTCCGCGTCCTGCAGCCGTTGCCCGGCGAGACCCAGCCGCGCCGCCTCACCGGCGGCGAAGTGGCGCACGTCCGGCAGCTCCTGAGCGCCGTAGGCGAAGGTCGCGGCGTGCGGCGCCGGGACCAGCGCCTCGTTGTAGCGTTCCACGACGGACCGCCAGTCATAGGACTCGCTGACACCCTCGCGGCCCCCGGCTATGACCGTGGGGTGGGTGACACGAGCGTCGGCCAGCACGTCCGCGTCCAGCCCGGCTTCGTCGTACGGGCAGAGGATCGTCACCGCGCGCCCGGTGAAGGCCGCGTTGATCAACGCCTCGTGCTGCGCGCACGCCGGGTACTCCACCGCGCTGCGCCCGGCCCAGATGGGCTCCCCGATGATGCGTACCCGCCGCTCGGGGTGGGCGTCGGTGAAGCCCCTGAGGACGCGCGGGATGATCCGTCCGGGATTGCGGCCGGCCTCCGTCATGTCCATGAACCGCACGTCCCCGGCGTCCGTGCCCAGTCCGGCCCGGATCAGCTCCAGGTTGGGTCCGGGCACCGCCACGGCGACGGGCTCGCCGGCGGTCAGGCCCTCCCGCACGAAGGACACCGTCTCCCGCACGTACTCGTGCTCGCTGTTGTAGAACAGCGCGGGGTGCGCGAACACCTCCTCCACGGCCACAGAGCTCATCGCGGCGTCACCTCGATCCCGCACAGACTCGGCCAGAACAGGTTCAGCACCCGCGGCACCTGCGGCGGCGGGCTCTCGACCACGACCCGGCCGGCCGGCAGGTTCATGGCCGTTCGGGCGAGCGCGGAGACCCCGGCGACGTCGACGAAACCCACACCCGACAGCTCCACGTAGGACACGTCCGTGTGGCGCCGGGCCAGCTCGGCCAGGGCGCCTTCCCAGGAGGGACGGGTCGCGACACTGATCTCGCCACTGACACATATCCCGGGACGACCGGACAACGGACTCACCTCCAGCACGGTCCCGCCTTGCACCAGTGCGGGTTCCCCCATCTCGTGTGCCGCATCCACACTCGTTCCCCTCAGGCTCCCTCGGCTTCACGCCGCGACCGCCCGGCCCGGTCGAAGGCGGCTCGGACGAGTGATGGCCTTTCCGGCCAGGCAGCCTACCGCGCCCGGTCGCCCGTTCGGGAGCTTCCCCGCCCGGGGCCCGCCCCTGGCCCGCGCCCGCCCGCCGTCCGCTCCGGCTCAGTCGGCCAGCGCCTGTTCCACCGTCGGGAAGATGGCGATGACGCCGTCCAGGCCGACGAGCTCCAGCACCCGCAGCACCGGCCCCCGGGGCGCGGCGAGCCGCAGCCGGCCGCCGCCCGCCAGGGCCGCGTGATGGGCGGTGACCAGGACGTTCACCCCGGTGGAGTCCATGAAGGTCACCTCGCTCAGATCGATGACCGTCCGGCCGCCGCCCCGGCAATCGGTGGCCTCCAGGGCCGCGCGGAAAGGCCCGCCGGTGTCATGGTCGATCTCGCCACGCGGGCTGACGACGTCGACGCCGTCCACGGTGCTGCGGGACACGGACAGCCTCTGCGGAACGTCCGCTCCATGGGTGTCTGCCACGCGTACCCCCAAGGCCTCTCGATCGGGCCGCCCACGGCCCACGGGTGTGCTGCCGAGAGATCTTACGGCGGGAACGGCGCCGTGGGGGTCGTCGAGCAGTCGATCACGTCCTCACGCCTGGTAACCGTAGCGCTGCGGCCGTATAACAGGTTGACCAGCACACGCCAAAAACTCTGGATTCCGGCCAACTGGCCTGATCTGCTGGAGATCACACAGACATCTCCTGGGGGGACGAGCAATGCATTGGTACGTGGACGTACTGAAGAAGTACGCGGTGTTCGGCGGACGCGCCCGTCGGCAGGAATACTGGATGTTCACCCTGTTCAGCGTGATCGTCAGCATCGTGCTGGCGATCATCGACGCGGCGATCGGGTCGAGCATCCTCGGCATCATCTACTCCCTCGCCGTCCTGCTGCCCTCGCTGGGCGTCGCGGTCCGCCGGCTGCACGACACCGGCAGGTCCGGCTGGTGGCTGCTCATCGCCCTCGTCCCGCTGATCGGCGCGATCGTCCTGATCGTGTTCCTCGCCAGCGAGGGCAAGCGCGGCCCCAACGAGTACGGCCCCGACCCGAAGACGGCCGACACCTTCTGACCCGTCGCGGCCGACGCACACGCACGACAGCAGGGCCCCTCGCCACCCCGGACGATCAAACCGTCCGCCCGCGAGGGGCCCTGCCGTCGTCACAGCCGACGACTCATGATCTCCGTATCCACCTCGTCCGCCGTGGAGGAGGCGGAGGAAGGTGGCCGTCGTGAGGGCGGGATGTGTGAAGCGGGTGAACTCCGTGAACTGCTCCGACGCGCCGGCCTCGAGGTGGTCGGCGAGGGCAGGGCTTCAAGGGCGCGGCCCGCAGCGGCCGCCTGGCGCCCCGTGATCGCGGGGTACACCGACCCCACGCTCGCGGTGCCGGCCGACCGTGCCGATCCGGTCGCCGAGGTGAACCGGCAATGGCACCGACTCGCCGTCGAGCACGACGTGATCAACCCGGACGGGGAGTTCCTGATCAGCGTCACCGACCAGGGCCGCGACCCGGAGCCCTACGTCCGCTGTTCGGTCTCCGTCCGCCCGGACCTACTGCTGGAGACGTGCGGAGCCGGAACGGCTTCTCGGCCGCACGGATGATCGAGCACCCCGACTTCCCCCGGCAGGGAGCCCTGCGCCACGCGGACGACCCCGACCCCCGTACGCACAAGCTCGCTCTCCTCGCCCCTGAGTCGACCGCCGAGCTGGTGGAGCGGTTCAGCCGGGACGCCGATTCTCCACCTGCTGGACCGGTGACCGACGAGCCGCGGTCAGGCGGATCCCGGGCCTGTTCCGACGAGGCGGACCATGGCCCGGTACCCGTTGTACGACTCGGTGCGGCGGGCCTCCAGCGCCGCTGACGACGCGCTCGGCGCCTGACGCGTCCTGCTGCGTTCGGCGGTCAGGGGCTGATGGCGCGGTCTGTGGCACCGCCAGAAAACCGGTGGCGTCCGAATGCCGTTGCCTCTAACGTCAGTTCCGCTTCAGGCGGTGGCCGTCTGCCGCCGTCGTTCGACAGGTGAGAAACGGGAGGTGTTGACCGATGACTGTCTTCACGACGGGCGTTGCCCGCGATCAGAAGTCCGTTCACTCCACCTCCGTGGCCTCCGGCTGACCTTTCTCACGGCGCACGTGCGCGGTGCCGGGGCCGCCCTGTGAAGGGTTCCCCTTGAGTTCCTCTTCTTCTTCTTCGGCTTCTTCCGCTTCGTCGCACCCTCTCCTGCCGTACGGCTGGGACGAGGACTGGCAGTCGCAGTTCGTCCCGTACGCCGAGCAGGGCCTCGTGCCCGGCCGGGTCGTACGGGTCGACCGCGGGCAGTGCGACGTCGTCACCGGCGACGGCGTCGTCCGCGCGGACACCGCGTTCGTCACCCCGCACGACCCCCTGCGGGTCGTCTGCACCGGCGACTGGGTCGCCGTCGACCCCGGCGGCAACCCCCGCTACGCGCGCGTGTACCTGCCGCGCCGCACCGCCTTCGTGCGGTCCACCTCCTCCAAGCGGTCCGAGGGGCAGATCCTCGCCGCCAACGTCGACCACGCCGTCGTCGCCCTGTCGCTGGCGGTCGAACTGGACCTCGGCCGGGTCGAACGGTTCCTGGCGCTGGCCTGGGAGTCCGGCGCACAGCCCGTCGTCGTGCTCACCAAGGCCGACCTCGTGCCGGACGCCGACGTCCTCACGCACCTCGTCGAGGACGTCGTCCACAGCGCCCCCGGGGTGCCCGTGCTCACCGTCAGCGCGCACGAGGGGGAGGGCGTCGACGCGCTCGCCGCGCTCCTCGGCCGGGGCACCTCCGTGCTGCTCGGCGCCTCCGGCGCGGGCAAGTCGACGCTCGCCAACGCGCTCACCGGCGAGGACGTCATGGACGTGCAGGCCACACGCGACATGGACGGCAAGGGCCGGCACACCACCACGACCCGCAACCTGCTGCCCCTGCCCGGCGGCGGGGTGCTGATCGACACGCCGGGGCTGCGCGGCGTCGGGCTGTGGGACGCCGGGCACGGGGTCGGGCAGGTCTTCTCCGAGATCGAGGAGCTCGCCCCGCGCTGCCGGTTCCAGGACTGCGCCCACCAGGCCGAGCCCGGGTGCGCGGTGCTCGCCGCCGTCGACAGCGGCGAACTGTCCGTCCGACGGCTGGACAGCTACCGCAAGCTGGTCCGGGAGAACCAGTGGATCGTCGCCAAGTCCGACGCCCGCTCCCGGGCCGGCCGGCGCAAGGAGTGGAAGCGCAGGCAGGCGACGGGGCGCGCGGCGGCGCGTGCCAAGCGCGGGGAGTGGTGAGCGGGCAGCTCACTGAACGCCATGTCCGATTCCCGCTGGCGGGAACGTGCGTCACGGGCCAAGACTGGGACCCGTGACGCATGAGGACACCCCCGACCAGGACACCCGGTACGAGGCCGTCCGCAGCCGGGACGCCCGTTTCGACGGCGCCTTCTTCTTCGCCGTCGCGACGACCGGGGTCTACTGCCGGCCCAGCTGTCCCGCCGTGACGCCGAAGCGGCGCAACGTGCGCTTCTTCGCGACGGCCGCCGCCGCGCAGGGCTCGGGCTTCCGGGCCTGCCGGCGGTGCCGGCCCGACGCCGGCCCCGGCTCGCCCGACTGGAACGTGCGCGCCGACGTCGTGGGCCGCGCCATGCGGCTGATCGGCGACGGGGTCGTCGACCGCGAGGGCGTCGCCGGGCTCGCCGCCCGCCTCGGCTACAGCGCCCGGCAGGTGCAGCGGCAGCTCACCGCCGAACTCGGGGTCGGCCCCGTCGCGCTCGCCCGGGCGCAGCGCGCGCACACCGCGCGCGTGCTGCTCCAGACGACCGCGATGCCGATCACCGAGATCGCCTTCGCGTCCGGCTTCGCGAGCGTGCGCCAGTTCAACGACACCGTCCGCGCCGTGTACGCGGCGAACCCCACCGAGCTGCGGGCCGCCGCGCCCCGCACGGGCCGTACGGCCGCACCGGGTGCCGGGATCGAGCTGCGGCTCGCCCACCGGGGCCCCTATCACGCGCGTGCCGTTTTCGACCTGCTGGCCCGGGAGGCCGTCGCCGGTGTCGAGGAGGTGAGCGGCCCGGCGGGCGGTCGCACGTACCGCCGGACGCTGCGCCTGCCGTACGGCACCGGGATCGCAGCCGTCGAGGAGCGCACCGGCTCCGCGCCCGGCGGGGCCGTCCGCCCCGGCGGCTGGCTCGACGCGCGGCTGCGGCTGACCGACCCGCGCGACCTGACCACCGCCGTGCAGCGGCTGCGCCGGCTGTTCGACCTCGACGCCGACCCGTACGCCGTCGACGAGCGGCTCGGCGCGGACCACCGGCTCGCCCCGCTCGTCGCCGCCCGCCCCGGGCTGCGCGCGCCGGGCGCGGCCGACCCGGAGGAGTACGCGCTGCGGGCGCTGACGGGCCGCGCGGAGACGGAACGCCTGGTCCGCGCGCACGGCAAGGCCCTGGACGCGCCCAGTGGCGCGCTCACCCACCTCTTCCCCGAACCGGCGGCACTGGCGGAGCACCCCGGCCCGCTCGGAACCCTCGCCACCGCGCTCGCCGACGGCGCCGTGCGCCTGGATGCGGGCGCCGACCGCGACGACGCGCAGGCGGCGCTGCTCGCCCTGCCCGGCCTGGACGCCGCTGTCGTGGCGTGGATCCGGGCCCGCGCCCTCGGCGACCCCGACGTCGCGCCGCCCGGTGCCGGCGTCCCCGACAGCTGGCGCCCCTGGCGGACGTACGCCCTGCACCACCTGCGCATCGCGGGAAAAACGGAGGAACACCGTGTTCTGGACTGACGTCGACAGCCCGCTCGGGCCGCTGCTGCTCACCGCCGACCCCGACGGCGTGCTGACCTCGGTGTCCGTGCCCGGCCAGAAGGGCGGGCGGAGCGTCCAGGAGGGGTGGCGGCGCGATCGGGGACCGTTCCGTGCGGCCGTGGAGCAGCTGGACGCCTACTTCGCCGCCGACCTGAAGGAGTTCCGGCTGACGGTCCGGGCCGAGGGCACCGCGTTCCGGACGCGGGTGTGGGCCGCGCTCGACTCCGTGCCCTACGGCTCCACGACGACGTACGGCGAGATCGCGGCCCGCGTCGGAGCGCCCCGGGCCGCCGTCCGCGCCGTCGGCGGGGCCATCGGGGCCAACCCCCTGCTCATCGTCCGCCCCTGCCACCGTGTCATCGGCGCGAACGGCGCGCTGACCGGCTACGCGGGCGGCCTGGACCGCAAGGTGCGGTTGCTGACGCTGGAGGGGGCGCTGCCAATGGTGCAGGGGGCGTCGGTGGCCCCCGGGCGGTCGCTTCCCGCGCCCGAGCGGTCGCTTCCCGCCCCCGAGCGGTCGCTTCCCGCGCCCGGCGTCATCCCCACACCACCGCGCCCATCCACGCACCCATGATCAGCAGGCAGGTGAACAGCTCGGTGAGGACGCTGGTGCCGCCCGCGCGCATCACCGTCCGCAGCGACGCCCGGGCCGCGTCGGGGCTGCCGAGGCGCAGGCGTTCGGCGAGGTAGACGCCGCCGACGAAGCCCCCGATCGCACCGACCACGGGGACGAGGAAGAAGCCGAGGAAAGCGCCCGTGCCCGCGTACAGCGCCATGTGACGGGTGGCGTCGCTGACCCGCAGCCGGCGGGGCGGCAGCGCCCACCGCACCACCTGCGACAGGAAGAGCACGGCGGTCGAACCCACCAGCACCGCCCAGGCGACCGGCTCGGGGTCCTTCAGCGCCCACCACAGGACCCCGGCCCACACCAGCCACGAGCCCGGCACGCCCGGCAGCAGCACCCCGCACAGCCCGAACAGGATGACCAGCCCGACCAGCAGGAGTTCCCACGCCTCCATCTGGCCAGAGTGCCGGACGCCCACCGGACACGCAGGCCGGCACGGACGGGGCGAGTCCCGTCCGGGGCGCGTTTTCCCGATACTCCGTTTCCGTGCGGCCCCTGCGGTGACAATCAGAGGCATGAGCCAGCAGGGGGGAAGGCCCACCGGTCACGACGACGACTGGTGGGGGCAGTTGTACGACGACTCCACCGGCGACGCCGGCCCCGCGCCCACCGCCGACTCGCTGGAGGACCGCTTCGTCTCGGCGGCGGAGACGGTGAACTCCGCGGGCCCGGGGGAGGGCGAACTTCCGTCGCCGGGCCCGCGGCCGCAGGAGTGGTGGGCGACGGGGCCGCAGGAGCCCCCGCCGTCCGCGGATCCACCGCCCGCGGCGGAACCGGCGGTGGTGCCCCGGCCCGCGCCCCCGCCCCGCGTCGGCTCCGGGCCGCCCACCTACGACGCAGAGCCCACCGCGCTGCCCGCCGCCGATCCCGACGGGCTGGACGACCTGGTCGCGGACACCGTTCTGGACGGGGCCCGGTACGGGACGTGCACGCTGCGGGCGGCGTCCGTGCGGGGGGACTCCGCGCGGTACCGGGGCGAGCCGCGCCGCGACGCGATGCTCACCGCCCGCTTCGGCGCCGGCGACCAGGCCCTGGTCCTGGTCGCCATGGCGACCGGGGCGCGGACCACGCCGGGGGCGCACCGGGCGGCCGCCGAGGCGTGCCGGTGGATAGGGCAGGCGGTCGGCCGCAGTCACGTCCGGCTCGCGCAGGACATCAGGGCGGCCCGCCGCGGCGACCTGAAGTCGGGACTGCACCGCCTCACCGACCGCAGCCTCGGCCGGCTCCGCGCCGCCGCCGCCGAACGGGGGCTGCGCGCGGAGGAGTACGCGGCCGGGCTGCGCTGCCTCCTGCTGCCGGCCGACCCGGAGTGCCGTACCCGCATCTTCTTCGGTGTCGGGCCCGGCGGGCTGTTCCGGCTGCGGGACGGCCGGTGGCAGGACATCGAACCGGCGGTCGGCGAGGTCGCCGGCGAAGCGGTGGCCGGCTTCGGCTCCCCGCCGGCCGCGACGCCGCCGGCCCCAGGAACCCCCGGAGCTACCGGCGTACCCGGAGTCCCGACAGCCCCCGAGACCGCCGAGAGCCCGCCGCCCCCGTACGAGCCCTTCCGCTTCCGGGCCTCCGTAGCCCGCCCGGGTGACACGCTGCTCATGTGCACCGCCGGCCTGGCGGAACCGCTCCGCGACGAGCCCGCTCTCCCCGCACACCTGGTCGAACGCTGGTCCGAGCCCGCCCCGCCCGGCCTCGCCGCGTTCCTCGCCGACACCCAAATCCGGGTCAAGGGTTATGCGGACGACCGTACGGCCGCCGCCGTTTGGGAGGCATGACGTCGTCCGCTGTGAATTGATGGAAGCCGCGGGGGTCCGAAACCGATGTACGGGGACCGAAGGGGCATGAGAGCGTCATGGCCAAACAGAACGTTGCCGAGCAGTTCGTCGACATCCTCGTTCGCGCCGGAGTCAAACGCCTGTACGGCGTCGTCGGCGACAGCCTGAACCCGGTGGTGGACGCGGTCCGCCGCAACGCCGCCATCGACTGGGTGCACGTCCGGCACGAGGAGACCGCCGCCTTCGCCGCCGGCGCCGAAGCCCAGATCACCGGGAAGCTCGCGGCGTGCGCCGGCTCCTGCGGTCCCGGAAACCTGCATCTCATCAACGGCCTCTACGACGCCCACCGTTCCATGGCGCCCGTGCTCGCCCTTGCCTCCCACATCCCCTCCAGCGAGATCGGCCTGAGCTTCTTCCAGGAGACCCACCCCGACCGTCTCTTCCAGGAGTGCAGCCACTACAGCGAGCTGATCTCCAGCCCGAAGCAGATGCCCAGACTGCTGCAGACGGCCATCCAGAACGCCGTCGGGCGCAGCGGCGTCAGCGTCGTCTCGCTGCCCGGCGACATCGCCTCCGAGCCCGCCCCGGAGAAGGCCGCCGAGACCGCCCTCGTCACCAGCCGGCCCACCGTCCGTCCCGGCGACGACGAGATCGACCGGCTGGTCCGCATGATCGACGCGGCCGACAAGGTCACCCTGTTCTGCGGCAGCGGCACCGCCGGCGCGCACGCCGAGGTCATGGAGTTCGCCGAGAAGGTCAAGTCCCCGGTGGGACACGCCCTGCGCGGCAAGGAGTGGATCCAGTACGACAACCCCTACGACGTCGGGATGAGCGGGCTCCTCGGTTACGGCGCCGCCTACGAGGCCACCCACGAGTGCGACCTGCTGATCCTCCTCGGCACGGACTTCCCGTACAACGCCTTCCTCCCCGACGACGTGCAGATCGCGCAGGTCGACGTGCGCCCCGAGCACCTGGGCCGGCGCTCGAAGCTGGATCTCGCCGTGTGGGGCGACGTACGGGAGACGCTGCGCTGTCTCATCCCGAGGGTGCGGGAGAAGACCAACCGGCGCTTCCTCGACAAGATGCTGAAGAAGCACGCCGACGCCCTCGAAGGAGTCGTCAAGGCGTACACCAGGAAAGTGGACAAGCACGTCCCGATCCACCCGGAGTACGTGGCCTCCGTGCTCGACGACATGGCCGACGACGACGCCGTCTTCACCGTCGACACCGGGATGTGCAACGTCTGGGCCGCCCGCTACATCTCGCCCAACGGCCGCCGCCGGATCATCGGTTCCTTCTCCCACGGCTCCATGGCGAACGCGCTGCCCATGGCGATCGGCGCCCAACTCACCGACCGGTCGCGGCAGGTGGTGTCGATGTCCGGCGACGGCGGGTTCTCCATGCTGATGGGCGACTTCCTCACCCTCGTCCAGCACGACCTGCCCGTGAAGGTCGTCCTCTTCAACAACTCCTCGCTGAGCATGGTGGAGTTGGAGATGCTGGTCGCCGGTCTGCCCTCGTACGGCACCGCCAACCGCAACCCCGACTTCGCCGCCGTCGCCCGCGCCTGCGGCGCCTACGGGGTGCGCGTGGAGAAGCCCAAGGATCTCGCCGGGGCCCTGAAGTCGGCCTTCAAGCACAAGGGGCCGGCCCTCGTCGACATCGTCACCGACCCCAACGCGCTGTCCATCCCGCCGAAGATCAGCGCCGAGATGGTGACCGGCTTCGCGCTGTCCGCGTCGAAGATGGTCCTGGACGGCGGCGTCGGCCGCATGCTCCAGATGGCACGGTCCAACCTGCGCAACGTGCCCCGGCCGTGACGGGCCGCGCTCAGGACCCCGGTCCTGGGCGCGCCCCCGGACGACCGCCTGATTCAGGCCAACTTCACCGCGCGCACTACAGCGCTTTCCCCGGGCGGGACCGGATGCGCCCGCGCCCTGTGACGCGCCGGGCGCACGGCCCGTCCCGCCCCGCGCCGTGTTCGCGCCGCCGTCTCGGCCCCCTCGGAGCGCCCGGCGGTTCGCCGGATGTCCCTCCGGGGGCCTGACGGTGACGCCGCGACGTCGGGCGTCCGCCGGCACGTCCCGGCGCTCCCGGCGGCAACTGATCCGGTTGCCCGCTCAACTCTGGCCGAACACATGGTCGTTGACGCGTGGACATGACTGCCGCCGTGTCGGCGGGGCAAGCATCCCCGTGAACGTGTTCGAGCAGGAGGGAAACCGACATCGGCACGCGGGCGGGGGTCATGAAGAGGCAGGCACGAGGCAGCGGTTCGACGATCGCGGGATCCTCGACGGCGACACGGACGGGGGAGGACGAGGCGGACGGCGGCGACGGGGGAACGCGGGCGCCCCAGTTGCGGCGCAGACTCCGGCGGGCCGACTTACGGGCCGTGCCCGAGACCCGCCGGGCGCTGCGCGAGCTGCTGCGGCACTGGGGCAAGCCCGGACGCTCCGACATAGCGGAACTGCTCACCAGCGAGCTCGTGACCAACGCGCTCGTCCACACCGATCACGACGCGGTCCTGACGGCCACCGTCGGACCCGACGGACTGCGGGTCGAGGTACGGGACTTCGTGGCCCGCCGCCCGCAACCGCGCCCGCCGTCGGCCGCGTCCGGCGACGGCACGCACGGGCGTGGCCTGCTCCTCGTACAGTCCCTCGCGGACGCGTGGGGAGTGCGCGCGCACGGCGTCGGCAAGGCGGTCTGGTTCGAACTGGCGGCGGGAGCGGCCTGACCGCGACCGGCGACGTCACGGCCGTGAGAAGGCGACCGGCGGACGACCGGAAGGGGGCGCGACCGCTGTGGTCGCGCCCCCTTCCCGGTACCGCGTGGCGTCAGCCGAACTGCTGCTCCAGGTCCTTGAGCTTGCGCTCCAGGGAGTCCAGACGCGGCAGCGCCATGGTGTCGTCCTCGGCGGTGAGGTCGACGGTGATCGGATCAGAACTCTGGCGGACGGGCTGCAGGGAGGGCCGCGTACGCACGGGCAGCTGCTCCGGCGCGTTCGCTATGGCAGGCTCCGCGGAGACGCGCTCGGCGGTGGCCCGCTCCAGGGTCGCCTGTGTCTCCCCCTGACGTCCGCCACGGCCCGGGAAGCCTCGGTGCCCCCGGCTGATCGCCTTCAACTGTGCTCGCTCCACGCGCTGTTGCTCGCGGCGGCGCAGGCGGGTCTGGTCCTTCTGGCGCTTGTCCTCACGCACCTCGTCGACCGCCTCGTCCAGAGTGCGCACGCCCTCCAGCAGCATCAGCGACCAGGCCCTGTAGGTCTCGCGCGGGGCCCGCATCCAGCGCACGACGCGGATCTGCGGCAGCGGGCGCGGCACCAGACCCTGCTCGCGCAGCGCGGCCCGGCGGGTCTGCTTCAGCGCCCGGTCGAAGAGGACCGCCGCCGACAGCGACATGCCCGCGAAGAAGTGCGGTGCGCCGTCGTGTCCCAGACCCCTCGGCGCGTGCACCCAGTTGAACCAGGCGGCGGCGCCGGCGAACGTCCACACGAGTATCCGGGAGCCGAGGGCCGCGTCGCCGTGGCTGGCCTCGCGCACGGCGAGCACGGAGCAGAACATCGCCGCCCCGTCCAGGCCGAAGGGCACCAGGTACTCCCAGCCGCCGGACAGGTTGAGATTCTGCCGGCCGAAGCCGACCAGTCCGTGGAAGGAGAGCGCGGCGGCCACCGCCGCGCAGCAGAACAGCAGTACATAGGAAGCGGTCCCGTACAGGGCCTCCTTGCGCCTGCGGCGCTCCTCACTGCGTTCCCACGAATCGTCCGCGCTCGCGTTCTCCCCCGAGGAGCGCTTTCCGCGCGCGAGCACCGCCACCGCCGCCAGCATGCCCAGGAGCAGTACGGCGCCCGGAAGCAGCCAGTTCAGCGATATGTCGGTCAGTCTCATCTGGGGTCCCTTGCATTGGGATAGGGCGTGACGCCCGCCATAGTGGCCCACTCCCGTCCGCGCTCAGGGGATTTCGGGGCAAGAGGCCGCCAAGGAGGTGCAAGGGGATGCCCAGGGCGACGATCCGCTCGAACTGCCGCGTGGCGGACAGGAGTTGAGTTCGAATAAGACTACCCGTACGCGTGGTTCCACGGATAGTTCCCGAGCCGGGTGGGGAAGTCGGGCATCATGCCGCGGAGCGGGCGTCAACTCACGCCCGCCGCCGTGAGTTTGGTGATCCGGTCCGCGTCGCAGGTGCGCGGGCAGGTCGCGCAGGTGTCCTCGGGGCGCACCGTGTAGAACATGCAGCAGCTCGCCCGGTCCCGGGTGGGCAGCGACCGCCCGTCGGGGCCGGCCAGTTCACGGAACGCCGCCGATCCGACGTACGGCCGGGTCGTGCCCGGCAGCAGCAGTCCCAGCTCGTGCCGCGCCCGCTCCTTCTCGCCCTCGCCGAGCAGTTCGGCGACCCACCACAAACCCTCGACGATCTCGTCCGTCACCATCCCCCACAGGGCCCGCCCGCGGCGGCGCGCCCGCGGTCCGAACGCGGCGAGGACCGGTTCGTGGTGCTCGGCCACCGCCGCCCGGACCTCCGCGCGCAGCGCCTCCTCGTCCGCGACCACCCGGGCGCCGGGCAGCGCGGCCGCCGGATCGCCGGGCAGACAGGCGAACGAGGCGGGGGCGCGGACCGCCATCCGCATGCCGGCGCCGGTGCGGTCGTAGGAGACGTGCGTCACGGGGAAGCGGGGCACGCGGCGGTGCAGGAACCACGGGACGGTGATCAGCAGGCAGACGGGCCAGGAGTAGCGGTGCAGTCCGAAGCTCGCGACGACGTCCGGGCGGGCGCTGTGGCCGTAGTCACGCGTGACCTGCTCGTCGTCCCAGGCCAGGAACGCGTCCAGGGCCGTCCCGCCCTGCGCGAGCTCGGCCGCGGCGACCCAGCCGCCGCCGCTCGGGGCCGGATCGCCCTGCGGGACCTCGGTGACGGTGAGGCCGGGGAAGACTTCGGTGAGGCGGGCGTACGCGGCCGTCACGGCGGACATGGCCGACGGGGGCACGGGCATTCCGGAACCACCGAATCGCGAGGGGTCAAGAGGTAAGCCTTACCTTACCCAATCGGGTGGAGATTTGAACTGGCGGTCGGTACGCCTATGGTTCTTGACGGACGAGTAACAAGCCGCCGTAATGACCCCAAGTACCGACACGTCCGTCAGGAGGACCCCGTGGAGCGGAGCACCCAGGGCTTTGCCGGGTCGGGGGTTCCCCGGGGGCTCGACGGCGGTGCGCGGGTGCCGGCGCAGGCGCGGGCCGAGCGGGTGCCCGGCGGGAGCGTCGGCGGTGGCGGGGGGCGGACCTCCGGCGGGCCGGTCAGGGGTGCGGCGGGCCTCGGGCCCGGGAACGGCGGGGACGCCGGTGCCGGCGTCGTGCGCGGCGAGCACACCCATGGTGAGGCGGCGCCGCCCCGGCCCAGGCCGGCCGTGCAGCGGGCCTCCGTGCGCGGGCAGATCCTCGACGCCCTGCGTGCCGCGCTCGTCGGCGGGGAGCTCACGCCGGGCGAGGTGTACTCGGCGCCCGTCCTCGGCGAGCGCTTCGGGGTCTCCGCGACCCCGGTCCGCGAGGCCATGCAGCAGCTCGCGCTGGAAGGCGCGGTGGAGGTCGTGCCGAACCGGGGGTTCCGGGTCGTCGTCCGGGGCGCGCGGGAGCTGGCCGAGCTGGCCGAGGTGCGCGCGTTGATCGAGATCCCGGTCATGCTGCGGCTCGCCCGTACGGTCCCCGCCGAACGCTGGGCCCAACTGCGCCCTCTCGCCGAGGCGACCGTCCGCGCGGCCGGTTCCGGCTGCCGTGCGACGTACGCGGAGTCCGACCGCGCGTTCCACCGGGCGGTGCTGGGACTGTGCGGCAACGAGCAGTTGGTCGGCGTCGCGGAGGAACTGCATCGGCGGTCGCAGTGGCCGCTGGTGGGCGGCGGCGGGCCCGCGGCGCGGGGACGGGCGGACCTCGTCGCGGACGCGGCGGAGCACGTGGCTCTGCTGGAGGCGTTGGGGGCGGGGAAGTTGGACGTGGTGCAGGTGCTGGTGCGCGAGCACTTCGGTGGCGCGGCCTGAGGGTCCCTCCGGGGGTGGCGCCGGGTACAACCTCGGGGGCTCTGCCCCCGAGCCCCCTTTCGGCCTGAACGGCCTCGTCCTCAAGCGCCGGACGGGCTGGGGGTGCCGGGGGCGGCCTGAGTCGTTCACCCGGGTGCGGGGCCGTCGGTGTCCGGCCTCGGGGGCTCTGCCCCCGACCCCCGATCGGCCTGAACGGCCTCGTCCTCAAGCGCCGGACGGGCTGAGAACTCAGCCGTGAGCCCTCTTGGAGTGCGGGACGGTCACGCCGTTGCCGCCGGTGGGGTCAGGTGGCGGGTCAGCCAGGTGGGGACTCCTCCGAGGAGGCGGTGCAGGCGGCGGGCCTCCTCTCGGAGGCGGGACGCCTCGGGTTCCGTCTCCGCGTCCGCCAGGGACGCCAGTGCCGGCGCCGTGCCCACGAGGTAGCCCAGCTCCTCCCTGATCCGCAGCGATTCGGCGAACCCCCGCCGCGCCTCCGCCAGTTCCCCGTCCCGCAGGGCCAGACCCGCGAGGTGCCGCCAGGTGAACGACAGCAGCAGCGTGTCCGAGTGCTCCGCCGCGGCCGTGTGGGCCCGCCGGTACGCGGCCCGCGCGGCCTGCGGTGCACGGGTCAGGTTCTCCGCGAGCAGCCCCCGCCGGAAGTCCAGCAGTGCCCGGCCCGGCGCCCCCGGCGGGATCAGCGCGGCGGCCCGGCCGAGCGCGGCGCGCGCCTCGTCGACCCGGTCGCGCACCCGGTGCACCGTCGCCGCGTACGCCAAGTGCCCCCGTTCACAAGCCGCCGCCCCCCGCTCCTCGTCGCTGTGGGCGAGCGCCTCCGCCGTACGCAGCGCGTCCTCCGCCTCCTGCCAGCCCTGCTCGGTGTAGAGACACCGTTCGACCAGCAGCGCGGCCCGCTGCAGCGACCCCGCCGCGGTCCCGGCCGGGAGGAGGGCCGCGGCGTCGGCCCAGCAGGCGCGTGAGCGCAGCCGCCATACCGCGGTCTGGAGCGGATCGTCGCCGGCGGTCGTTCCGTTGCCAGACATGGCGGAGTGCGCCACGTTGCCCTCCCCGAGCACGCCATCGAGCTATGAGTGGTGGCGGCATCTCAGCACGGATCGCGGGGCCGGGCCAAGGGGGCGGGTGAAGGATTTCACAAAGTCGTGGGATCCCCGGGCCGTCGGGGTTTCGGCCGGCGCACGCCGATTCGTCAGCTCATCCGCAGCGCCAGGAAGAAGTCCAGCTTGTCCTCCAGGCGCGACAGGTCACGACCCGTCAACTGCTCGATCCGGCCGACGCGGTAGCGCAGCGTGTTGACGTGCAGGTGCAGTCGGGACGCGCACCGGGTCCACGAGCCGTCGCAGTCCAGGAACGCCTCCAGCGTCGGGATCAGCTCGGCGCGGTGCCGGCGGTCGTAGTCGCGCAAGGGGTCCAGCAGGCGGGCGGTGAACGCGCGGCGTACGTCGTCCGGGACGAACGGCAGCAGCAGCACGTGCGAGGCCAGTTCCTGGTGTCCCGCCGCGCACACCCGGCCGGGGCGGGCCGCCGCCACCCGGCGTGCGTGCCGCGCCTCCTCCAGCGCGCCCCGCAGCCCCTCCGCCGAGTGCACCGCCGCGCTGACGCCCAGCGTGATCCGGCCGTCGTCGCCCAGCCCCGCCGACAGCGGCTCCCGCACGGCGGCGAGGAGCGCCTCGGCGATGACGCCGGTCTCCGTGCCGTCGTGCTCCGCGGCGACCGCCGGGAGCGGGACGAGGGCGACGGCCTCGCCGCCGGTGTGCGCGACGGCGATGCGGTCCGACGGCTCGGGGCCGGTGGCGTGCGGGTCGACGAGGATCTCCTCCAGCAGCGCCTGCGCCACCGGACCGCCCGCGACGTCCCCACCCGGGGCGGAGCCCCCGGCGACGGTTGCGCCCGACGTCTGCGAGGCGCTCGTGCCGCCCGGGCGACGGCCGCCGGCGGGAGCGGCCGCCGAAGCCGCGCCCCGGCCAGACCCACCCGCGCCGGCCGCCGCCACACCGCCCGAGTACGTCCCGCCGGCGCCGCCGGCAGGAGCACCCGCGCCGCTCCACTCGACCTGGGCCACCACCACCTGCCAGTGCGGGGCCGCGCCCAGCCCCGGGAGCAGCACCGGGGCCGCCACCCGCAGCCGGGCCGCGATCTCGGCGGGCGCGGCGCCCGTCTGCACCAGCTCCAGCACCTCCTGCGCCAGCCGGCGGCGCACCGTGCGCGCCGCGTCCCGGCGGTCGCGCTCGACCGCGATCAGCTGGGTCACGCCCTGGAGCAGGTCGAGGCGCTCCTCCGCCCAGTCCCCGGCGTCCGCCTCGACGGCCAGCAGCCAGTCCGACAGCACGGTCTCGCGCACGTCGCCCTGCGCCTGCGCGCTGTGCCCGGACTGCGGCGGGCGGCCGGCGCTGCGGATCGGGAAGAGCGAGTACGTCGTCTGGCCGACGATGACCCGGTGCGGGCCGCGACGGCCCGTGCGGACGGCCGCCAGATGCTCGCCGGCGAGCCGCGCGCACACCTCGGCCGACGGCACGGCCCCCGTCCCGGACCCCGACGACGCCCCCCGGTCACCCGCCGCGGAACCACTCACGGCCGCAGAGGCGGACGCGGCCGCCGAGGCGGGCGATGCCCCGGAGCCGGCCACGACAGCGGAACCCCCGCTCACGGCCCCGGAACCGGCCACGACCCCGGACCCGCTCACGGCCCCCCTGCCCGACCCGGCCCCCGAACCACCGCCGGCCTCGCCCGCCGGGCCGCCGCTCCGAACCGTCGCACCGCCGCCCTTCGCCCCCGCGATCAGCCGTCCCGTCGGTGAGAGCACCCAGGCGCGCAGGTCCAGGTCGGTGCCGAGCAGGTCCAGGACCACGTCCGGTCCGCCGCCCGCCGGACCGGAGGTCATCATCCGGCGGTGCCGGTCGACGACGGCCGCGAGGTCCCCGGCCCGCTCCCCGGACACCTGCCGCACCACATGCTCGGTGATCGTCGCGAACGCCACCGACTCGTGCACCGCGAACAGCGGCAGGCGGTGGCGGGCGCAGGCCACCACCAGGTCCTCCGGGACGTCGCCCAGTTCTGCCGTGCCCGCCGCCAGCGCGGCCACGCCGGCCTGCACCAGGATCCGTACGAAAGGATCGGAGTCGGCTGCGTCCCGCCGCCAGGCCAGACCGGACAGCACCAGCTCACCGCCGGAGAGGTAGCGGCTGGGGTCGCGCAGGTCGGTGGTCATCACACCGCGCACCGTGCGGTCCAGCTCGGCCTCGCCGCCCAGCAGCCTGAGGCCCAGCGCGTCGGTGTCCAGCAGTGCGCGCAGCCGCATTCTCGTCGCCGCCGTTCCTTGTCTCGAAAACCACGATGGACAACACGATGGAAAACACGCCGGGAGGCAGATGGATCGCGCCGAATCCGAAAGGATCATCGACGAGAGCCTGTGCCCCAGGTCACACAGTGTGTGTCGTACGTTTCCATCGGAAAGCCCCGAGGTTACGGAGGGCCTCCGTTCATACGAATCTACAAGATGACCTCCCTGGCCAGCGAACTCCTTCATGGTTTCGGTGACTGACCCGCTCGGCGTAGGGCGCTGTGTACTGAGCCCACCCGGCGTGAACAGCACCTGTGTGAGCCGGGCCCGCCCGAGCGCGCAGTGGCTTGATCCGACCCATCCCGAGACTCCGTCCGATCCCGAGACGTGGAAGAGAGCCGGTCATGGACTTCCTTCGCCCCGCCGGCTGGGAGGAGGCGCTCGCCGCGAAGGCCGAGCACCCCGCCGCCGTGCCGATCGCCGGGGGCACCGACGTGATGGTCGAGCTCAACTTCGACCACCGGCGTCCCGAGCACCTCCTCGACCTCAGCCGCGTCCCGGACCTGTACGAATGGGAGGTCGGCGAGGACCGCGTGCGGCTCGGCGCCTCCGTCCCGTACTCCCGGATCATGGAGGACCTGCGCTCCGAGCTCCCCGGGCTGGCCCTCGCCTCCCACACGGTCGCCTCCCCCCAGATCCGCAACCGCGGCGGGGTCGGCGGCAATCTCGGCACCGCCTCCCCGGCCGGCGACGCCCACCCCGCCCTCCTCGCGGCCGGCGCCGAGGTCGAGGCCGTCTCGGTGCGCGGCACCCGCATGATCCCGATCGACGACTTCTACACCGGCGTGAAGCGCAACGCGCTCGCCCCCGACGAGCTGATCCGCGCCGTGCACGTCCGCAAGGCCGACGGGCCGCAGCAGTTCTCCAAGGTCGGCACCCGCAACGCCATGGTCATCGCGGTCTGCGCGTTCGGCCTCGCCCTGCACCCGTCCTCGCGCACTGTGCGCACCGGCATCGGCTCCGCCGCGCCGACCCCCGTCCGGGCCGAGACCGCCGAGGAGTTCCTGAACGCGGCGCTCGACGAGGGCGGTTTCTGGGACAACGGGAAGATCGTCCCCCCTGCCGTCGCCAAGCGGTTCGCCGACCTGTGCGCCGCCGCCTGCAACCCCATCGACGACGTACGGGGCACCGCGAGCTACCGCCGCCACGCCGTCGGCGTCATGGCCCGCCGCACGTTGACCTGGACCTGGGAGTCCTACCGCGGCGGTCGCCGCCCGAGCGAGGGAGCCGCCTGATGCGCGTCCACTTCACCGTCAACGGCCGTCCGCAGGAGGCCGACGACGTATGGGAGGGCGAGTCCCTGCTGTACGTGCTGCGCGAGCGGCTCGGGCTGCCCGGCTCCAAGAACGCCTGCGAGCAGGGCGAGTGCGGCTCGTGCACGGTCCGCCTCGACGGCGTCCCGGTCTGCGCGTGCCTCGTCGCCGCCGGCCAGGCCGAGGGACGTGAGATCGTCACCGTCGAAGGGCTCGCGCGGTACGCCCGGCAGCGCGCGCACGGCGCGGACGCCGAGGGCACCGCCGCCCACCCCGGGGACGAGACCGAACTCTCGCCCGTGCAGCAGGCGTTCATCGACGCCGGAGCCGTCCAGTGCGGCTTCTGCACGCCCGGCCTGCTGATCGCCGCCGACGAGATGCTGGAACGCGACCCCGACCCCTCCGACGCGGACATCCGCGAGGCGCTCTCGGGCAACCTGTGCCGCTGCACCGGCTACGAGAAGATCATGGACGCGGTCCGGCTCGCGGCCGCCCGGCAGCAGGAGGCGGGCTGACCATGCCTACGAACGGAGCCCCCGCCAGGATCACCCAGGGCACGCAGGCCAAGGGCGGCGTCGGCGAGTCCACGCTGCGCCCCGACGGCGTCCTCAAGGTCACCGGAGAGTTCGCGTACTCCTCCGACCTGTGGCACGAGGACATGCTGTGGGGCCAGATCCTGCGCTCCACCGTCGCCCACGCCGAGATCGTCTCCCTCGACACCGCCGAGGCCCTCGCCACCCCGGGCGTGTACGCCGTGATGACGTACGACGACCTGCCCACCGAGGTGCGCCACTACGGCCTGGAGATCCAGGACACCCCGGTCCTCGCCCACGGCAAGGTCCGCCACCACGGCGAGCCGGTCGCCATCGTCGCCGCCGACCACCCGGAGACCGCCCGCCGCGCCGCCGCGAAGATCAAGGTCGAGTACCGCGAGCTGCCCGTCGTCACCGACGAGGCCTCCGCGACCGCCCCCGACGCCGTCCTCGTCCACGAGAACCGCACCGACCACCACGTCGGCCACGTCCCGCACCCCAACATCGTCCACCGGCAGCCGATCGTCCGCGGCGACGCGGCGGCCGCCGCGCGCGGGGCCGACGTCGTCGTCCGCGGCGAGTACACCTTCGGCATGCAGGACCAGGCCTTCCTCGGCCCCGAGTCCGGGCTCGCCGTGCCCGAGGAGGACGGCGGCGTCCACCTCTACATCGCCACCCAGTGGCTGCACAGCGACCTCCGGCAGATGGCCCCCGTGCTCGGCCTCCCGCCGGAGAAGGTGCGGATGACGCTGGCCGGCGTCGGCGGCGCGTTCGGTGGGCGCGAGGACCTGTCGATGCAGATCCACGCCTGCCTGCTCGCCCTGCGCACCGGCAAACCCGTCAAGATCGTCTACAACCGGTTCGAGTCGTTCTTCGGGCACGTCCACCGCCACCCCGCCAAGCTGTCCTACGAGCACGGCGCCACCCGCGACGGCAAGCTCACCCACGTCAAGTGCCGCATCGTCCTCGACGGCGGCGCGTACGCCTCCGCCAGCCCGGCCGTCGTTGGGAACGCCTCCTCGCTCGGCGTCGGCCCGTACGTCGTCGACGACGTCGACATCGAGGCGATCGCCCTCTACACCAACAACCCGCCCTGCGGGGCGATGCGCGGCTTCGGCGCGGTCCAGGCCTGCTTCGCCTACGAGGCGCAGATGGACAAGCTGGCCAGGGAACTCGGCCTGGATCCGGTGGAGTTCCGGCAGCTGAACGCGATG
Organism: Streptomyces sp. NPDC088254; assembly: GCF_044740925.1. Lineage (NCBI taxonomy): Bacteria > Bacillati > Actinomycetota > Actinomycetes > Kitasatosporales > Streptomycetaceae > Streptomyces > Streptomyces sp. NPDC088254. The sequence continues at coordinate 448,941 of NZ_JBIURQ010000007.1, forward strand.
GAACAGGGCTCGATCATGCCGACGGGCCAGCCGGTGGACTCTCCCGCCCCCGTCGCCGAACTCCTGCGCCGGGTCAAGGCGATGCCGATGCCGCCCGAGCGTCAGTGGGAGAGCAGCGAGGGCGCCGACGTGCGGCAGCTGCCCGGCGGCCTGTCCAACACCACGCACGGCGAAGGCGTCGTCCGCGGGGTCGGCTACGCGGTCGGGATCAAGAACGTCGGCTTCTCCGAGGGCTTCGACGACTACTCGACGGCCCGGGTGCGCATGGAGGTGGTCGCCGGTGAGGCGGTCGCCATCGTGCACACGGCCATGGCCGAGGTCGGCCAGGGCGGAGTCACCGTACACGCCCAGATCGCCCGCACCGAGCTGGGCGTCGCCCGGGTGACGATCGACCCGGCCGACACCCGGGTCGGCAGCGCCGGCTCCACCTCCGCCTCACGGCAGACGTACGTCACCGGCGGGGCCGTGAAGAACGCCTGCGAGCTGGTGCGTGAGAAGGTGCTGGAGATCGGGCGCCGCAAGTTCGGCGCCCACCACCCGGCCTGGGCCACCGCCGAACTCCTCCTGGAGGGCGGCAAGGTCGTCACCGACGGCGGCGAGGCCCTCGCCGATCTGGTGGACGTGCTCGGCGACGAGGCCGTCGAGGTCGAACGGGAGTGGCGGCACCGGCCCACCGAGCCGTTCGACCCGCGCACCGGCCAGGGCAACGGGCACGTCCAGTACTCCTTCGCCGCGCACCGCGCCGTCGTCGAGGTCGACACCGAGCTGGGCATGGTGAAGGTCGTCGAACTGGCCTGCGCCCAGGACGTCGGCAAGGCCCTCAACCCGCTGTCCGTGCTGGGCCAGATCCAGGGCGGCACCACCCAGGGCCTCGGCATCGCCGTCATGGAGGAGATCGTCGTCGACCCGAAGACCGCGAAGGTGCGCAACCCCTCCTTCACGGACTACCTGATCCCCACCATCCTCGACACCCCGACCATCCCCGTCGACGTCCTCGAACTCGCCGACACCCACGCCCCGTACGGCCTGCGCGGCATCGGGGAGGCCCCCACCCTGTCCTCGACCCCGGCGGTCCTCGCGGCCGTCCGCGACGCGACGGGCCTGGAACTGAACCGGACACCCGTCCGTCCGGAACACCTCACGGGCACGGCACAGGAACAGCACCCCCGCTGAGCGTGCGCTCCCGCGGGTCACCGGGCCTGCGCACGATCGGTGGCCGTCCGGGCGTGCACCGGCCGTCCGTGCGGGAACCCGTCCCAGGAGCGCACAGCAAGGAGACTCCAGAGATGCTGGACATCGCCGAGGAACTCGACCGGTGGGTCGGGCAGGGCCGTGACTTCGCCGTCGCCACCGTGGTCGCCGTCAACGGGAGCGCGCCCCGCCGGCCCGGCGCGGCCCTCGCGGTGGACGCCGACGGCACGGCGGTCGGCTCGGTCTCCGGCGGCTGCGTGGAGAGCGCCGTCTACGACCTGTGCCGGCAGGCCCTCCAGGACGGCGAACCCGTCCTCGAACGGTTCAGCCACAGCGACGACGACGCCTTCGCCATCGGCCTGACCTGCGGCGGAGTCATCGACGTCCTCGTCACCCCGATACGGGCCGCCGACCCCGGCCGCCCGGTGATCGCGGCCGCGCTCGCCGCCGCCGCGAGCGGCGCGACGGCGGCGCTCGCCCGGATCGTGTCGGGCCCCACGGACCTCGTCGGACGCGCCCTGCTCGTCCGGCCCGACGGCTCCCACGAGGGCGGCTTCGGCGGCCACCCCGAACTGGACCGCACGATCGCCGCCGAGGCGGGCGCCTTCCTCGACGCGGGCCGCACCGGCGCCCTGGAGATCGGCGCGCAGGGCTCCCGCTGCGGGGCCCCGCTCACCGTCCTCGTCGAGTCCTCGGCCCCGCCGCCCCGCATGATCGTCTTCGGCGCGATCGACTTCGCGGCGGCGCTGGTGCGCGTCGGGAAGTTCCTCGGCTACCACGTCACCGTGTGCGACGCCCGCGCGGTCTTCGCGACCCGGGAGCGCTTCCCCGAGGCCGACGAGATCGCCGTCGAATGGCCGCACCGCTATCTGGAGCGCACCCGCGTGGACGGCCGCACCGTGCTGTGCGTCCTCACCCACGACGCCAAGTTCGACGTCCCGCTGCTCCGGCTGGCGCTGCGGCTGCCCGTCGCCTACGTCGGCGCCATGGGCTCCCGCCGCACGCACCTCGACCGCGCCGCCCGGCTGCGCGACGTGGGCGTCACCGAACTGGAGCTGGCGCGGCTGCGCTCACCCATCGGCCTCGACCTGGGCGCCCGCACTCCCGAGGAGACCGCGCTGTCCATCGCCGCGGAGATCGTCGCCGACCGGCGGGGCGGCAGCGGCGTCCCCCTGGCCGGCGCGCACACCCCCATCCATCACGACGGCGCGCCCGGGCCCGCCGGGAGGATCGGCTCCGTCGCCTGAACGGCCCCGGGCGGGCGCACCGCCGGCTGGTCCGGCCAGACGAACGCGTAGTCGGGGTCGCCCTTCCCGCTCACCCGGGTGAAGCGCAGCAGCTCGCGCACGATGCCCGCGGCGCCCGCGGCCCAGCCGGTGGCCGGTTCCAGCACGCTCGGCGTGGCCCGGTGCTCGACGTTCGACCAGCGGGCCCCGTCCGCGTCGCGGGTGGCGCGGGCGACGAGGTCGGCCACCAGCACGTCCGCGAAGTCCGGGGGGTCCGCCTGCTCTGCCATCCGGTCGCAGGCCAGCGCCAGCACGCCCGCCGTGCCGCAGCAGCGCGCGTTGTTGTCCCAGAAGCCCGGCCGCAGCCGCCGGGGGAGACCTGAGTGCGTCACCGTGTGCCAGCAGCGGTCGGCCAGGTCCTGCCAGCCGGGCTCGGCCAGCACGTCCCGCAGCAGCCGGAAGACCTGCGCGTCGCCCGCCGGGCCGTGGCACCAGCCGTAGCTGTGCCGCTCCACCAGGTCGGGCCGGTACTGCGGATCGGAGTGGGCGACGAGGAAGCCGTCCGGGCCGGCCTCGTCACGGGCCGTCACGTTCGCGGCCCCGGCCCGCGCCGGCGCCAGGAAGTCCGCGCGGCCGGCCGCCCCGCCGACGGCGGCGAGCGCGTACACGATGCCGAGCGAGCCGTGCGAGATGTGGTGCAGCCGGGGCACCAAGCCCGGGCGGTGCGCGTGCGCCCAGGTGACGCCCGTCTCCGTCTCCTCCGCCGTGCGCGTGTACGGCTCCAGCGCGAGGACGGCCAGTTCCTCGTCCCCCGCCGCGAGCGCGCCCAGGCCGATGCCCGCGTTGCCGCCCATCAGCTCGAACAGCTCGCCCCAGCGCGTCCCGTCGAAGCGGGAGCGCACCCGCTCCAGCGCCCGGTCGGCGGCGGCGCCGGCCGCGTCGTCATCCAGCTCGCGCTGGACGGCCCGCAGGGCGAGCGCCATGCCGGTGCGGCCGAAGTACAGGGAGTCGTCCTCGGCCTCCTCGGCGGCGACCGCGAGATGGCGCGCCGCGCGCAGGGCCGCGTCGCCGTAGGAGTCGTCCCCGAAGTGCCGACGCGCCTCCAGCAGGGTGGGCACGATCCCGGCCGTCCCGCCGTACAGCTCCGCTTCGAGCGCGGCGTCCGAGGGCCGGGCGGGCCAGCCCAGCCCCCCGCCCTCCGTCTCCCGGGCCACCCCGAGCAGCCAGCGCAGCCCCTCCGCGGCCAGTGCCTCGACCTCGCCCAGCCCGCCGGACCTGTCCGCCGTGGGGGCCGACTCTTCGTCCGCCGTCGTCATGTGCTCACCCTGTCATGGGCAACGGCCGCTGCCCAGGGGGTCGTTGGCAGGTCAGGTCACCGGTCAGGGGCGGCGCAGGAGGTGGTTGGCGGCGCGGCCGAACAGGGTGCGGGCCGAGACCCGCAGCAGCGGGTCGAACAGCGACGGCAGGAAGCGCACCCGCAGCTCCTCGCGCCAGACGACCCGGGCGCGCCCGCCCGGCCCCGGCCGCACCTCGATCTCCGCCCACCCCAGCACGATCCGGCCGCGTTTCTCCAGCCTGCACAGCCCCGGCCCGTCCCCGTCCGCGTCGGTGGTCGGCGGACGCCAGACGGTGACCTCCATACGGTCGTCGAAGACGAGCGGCCGCACCCCGGACCGGGCGACGAACACCGTGCCCTCGCGGGTCGGCCCGGGGGTGACCACGGTGACGCGCGTCAACGGGACCACGTCACCGTGCCGGGGCCACGCGGTGAGGCGGCGCCACGCCTCGTCGAGGCTGAGGGGCGCCGTGCGTTCCAACTCGAAGGTGACCACACGGTGATCGTAGGCAGTGCGAGCCGCCACGCGCAGACATCCCCGCCGGGTCACACGCTCGGACCGGTCCCGGCTTTCCGCGCCGCCGCACGCGAAACGATTCTCCGCACGGGTGTGCGCACGACCGGGCCGCAGGGAGCGTGCGCCGTCCGGGTCACCGGTAGACCTTCCCCGGCTCCGCCTTCCCGGGCGCGAGCAGCTGCGGCACCGTCACGAACACGTACCCCCGGTCCTTCAGCGCGTCGATGATCCCCGGCACCGCCGGCACGGTCCCCGCGTAGATGTCGTGCAGCAGGATGATCCCGTCCCGCTCAGCCTGGTCGAGGACGCGACGCTGGATCAGCTCGGGGTCCTCCGTCGTGTAGTCCTTCGCGGTCACCGTCCACAGCACCTCCGCGATGCCCAGCTCACGGCATATCTCGTGCACGGTGTCGTTCGTACGGCCCTGCGGCGGACGCATCAGCGTGGGCCGTCGTCCGGTGAGGCGCTGTATCTCCGCGTTGGGGCGCTCCAGTTCGGCGCGTATCTCCTCGGGCGTGAGCTCCGTGAGGATCCGGTGGTCCCAGGTGTGGCTGGCGACCTCGTGCCCCTCGTCGGCCATGCGTCTGACGAGCTGTGGATATGCGGTGATGTGCCGCTCGCCGAGCAGGAAGAACGTCGCCGGCACCTGTCTGTCCTTGAGGATGTCCAGCAGCCGTGCGGAGTTCTCGCTCGGGCCCGCGTCGAAGGTGAGCGCTATGCACTTCACCTCGCCGCAGTCGACCGGGCCGAGGCGGGCCGCCTGGGCGGTGGGCCCGCCGTGCGCGCGGACGGCGCTGGGCGCGGTGGTGTCCATGCCGGCGCAGCCGGTCAGGGCGAGGGAGAGGCAGGCGGCGAGCGCCCCGATCCTGGCCGCGCGGAACCGGGGCGCCGTTTTCCGCGTCTTCTCGATCTGAGTTCGCATGGCGGGACTATATACAGTGCGTATAGCCTCTGACCTGCGGTGATGCGGGCTGCGTGTTTGAGGTGTGGATCAGTTGGCACCCGGGTGGGGTGACCACTCACAACGCCTTGAGCAGCGTTCGCCTCGTCCTCGTCGACCAGGACGGCATCCTCGTCGAGGGCGGCGACGCCGATGACCCCGACCGGATCCGGCCCGTGCCCGGCGCCCGCGAGGCGCTCGCCCTGCTGCGCTCCCGTGGTGTCCGCACCGGTGTGCTGACGCGCCGTCGGGGCGGGCCGTCCGAGGCGGAACGGCGTCGCGTGGACGAGCGGATCGACGAACTCCTCGGCCCGTTCGACGTCCGTGCGGTCCGCCCGCACGCCTCCGAACGCGACGGCGACCGCGGGGAGTCCGGGCCGGTGCTGTGGGCGGCGGGCAGGTCGTGCACGCCGCCCGAGCGGATCGCCGTCGTCGGCGCGAGCCGGGAGTGCGTCGAGGGCGCGCGCCGGGCGGGCGCCCACGGCATCCTCGTCCCCGGGCCGGGCGTGCGGCCCGAGGAGACCGCCGGTGCGGAGCATGTCGCGCCCGACCTGCTCACGGCCGTGCGCGGGCTGCTGTCCGGGCCGCCGCGCCAGCACGTCCTGGTGGACGAGCGGGCGATCGTGGCGGCCTACCGGCCGGTGGACGGGGCCGGTTGAGGTGTGCGGGGACGGGGGAGCGGTCGCGGGCGGGTGCGGCCGCCCGGAGGCCGGGTCCGGGGTCGGTCAGGTCTGCGCGCGCCGGTACGCCAGGCGGAACAGCGCGTACAGCGTGAGCGGCCACAGCGCCGCGAACGCCCAGATCGCGGGCGGCTGCGCGGTGGTGACGCCGGTGACCATCAGGCCTATGGACACGGCGAGCAGCAGCGCGACCGTGAGGGGATGGGGGGTGTAGGACGTCATCCGGGAGAGCCCGGGACGCCAGTGCAGGGTGCTCAGTCGCCTGTCGAGGCGGCGGTCGCGGCGCAGGGCCCGCTCCATCTCCGCCAGGATGCGACGCTCGTCATCGGAAAGCCGGCCAGTCGCCACTGTTCCTCCATCACCCGGGCCGACACTGACCACTTCCAGGTGCCCGGCCTCACGCCGAACTAACGGTGGTGCCGGTCACCGGCGGGGCGGCGCTCCGGGGGCGGTCGGCACTCGTGTGACACGCCATCGGATGGCCCATCCCGGCCTGCCCCGAGAAGGGCGGGCATATCGTCCCACATATGACGAAATGCCATGTTCTGTATCTGGCGTGCACCGCGGCGATCGTCGGCACCGGACTCGGCGCCGCCTCGCCCGCCGCGGGCCACACGACCCACGTGGTCCGTCCCGGGCAGTCGGTCCAGAAGGCGGTGGACGCCGCCCGGCCCGGCGACACCGTCCAGCTCACCCGCGGCACCTTCAGGGAGAGCGTAAGGATCACCACCCCCGGCATCACCCTGCGCGGCGTCGGACGCGACACGGTGATCAAGCCGGCCCCGGTGAAACCGGCCCCCGCCAAGCCCGCCAAGCCCGCCCCCGCCAAGCCGGCCAAGCCCGCCCCCGCCAAGCCGGCCAAGCCGGTCGCGCCGAAGGCCGTCGTCACCTGTGCCGCGGCCGGCAACGGCATCTGTGTGGAGGGGACTTCGAAGAAGCCGCTCAAGGGCGTCACCGTCGCCTCCCTCAAGGTGAGCGGCTTCGCCAAGTCCGGCGTGTCGGCCGCGGCCACCGACGGGCTGACCGTGCGGAACGTGACCGCCGAGAAGAACGGCGTGTGGGGCATCGCCGAGGAGGGCTCCGTCCGCAGCGTCTACCGGCGCAACACCGCCCGGGGCAACGGCGACGCCGGCCTGTTCCTCGCCAACACCATCACCGCCGAGAAGGGCGCCTCGGACACCCAGGGAACCCTGGTCGAGCGCAACCGGCTGGAGGACAACCGGATCGGCGTCACGGTCCGGCGCCTGCGCAACCTCACCGTCGCGCGCAACCTCGTCATCGACAACTGCGCCGGCGTCTTCGTCGTCGGCGACGAGAACAAGCCGAAGACCGGCGCGCTGAGCGTGCGCGAGAACCGCGTCGAGCACAACAACAAGTCCTGCCCGAAGACCGCGCGGCTCGACGCCCTCCAGGGCTCCGGCATCGTGCTCACCGGCGCCGAGGACACCGAGGTGACCCGGAACCGGATCACCGGTCACGCCGGCACCTCCCCGCTGTCCGGCGGCATCGTCGTGTTCAAGAGCTTCGTGGGCGCCACCAGCGACCGCAACCGCGTCACCGGCAACACGCTGAGCGACAACTCCCCGGCCGACCTCGTCAACACCGACACCGCCGGCGTCGGGAACAAGTTCGAGAACAACACCTGCCGCTCCTCCCGGCCCGCCGGCCTGTGCTGAGCACCGGGAGTCCGCAGGGTTCACAGAGAGAAGGAAGGCGGCACATGACGACCGCAGAGACTGCTCCACCGCCGTCCATGCGGCTGAGGGAGCTGGTGTTCGGGGCGGCCTGTGCCGCCGCCCTGCGCACCGCCGCCCGGCTGGGAGTCGCCGACGCCGTGGGCGACTCCCCGGTGTCCGTGGAGGACCTCGCCGCCGCGGTGAAGACCGAACCCCAGCCGCTGCGACGGCTGTTGCGGGCCCTGTCCTGCTACGGCGTCTTCGCCGAGCAGCCGGACGGAGCCTTCGCGCACACCGACATGTCCCGGCTGCTGCGCGAGGACGACCCGCACAGCCTGCGCTACATCACCCTGTGGTGCACCGAGCCGTGGACGTGGGACGCGTGGCCCCGGCTCGACGAGGCGGTCCGCACCGGCCGCAACGTCGTCGAGGACCTGTACGGCAAGGAGTTCTTCCAGTACCTCAACGAGGACGCCCCCGAGTCGGCCCTCGTCTTCAACCGCGCCATGACCACCTCCAGCGCCCAGTCCGCCCAGGACGTCGCCGACTTCCTGGATCTGTCGGGGAGTTCCTCCGTCGCCGACATCGGCGGCGGCCAGGGGCACGTGGTGGCCAGCCTGCTGGAGAAGTACCCGGCCCTGCACGGCACCCTGCTCGACCTGCCGCGCGTGGTGGAGAACGCCGACCCCCGGCTGCGCCCCGGCGGCGCGCTCGCCGAGCGGGTGAAGGTCGTCCCCGGCGACTGCCGGGTCGCCGTCCCGGTCCGGGCGGACGTCTACATCATCAAGAACATCCTGGAGTGGGACGACGAGAGCACCGCCCGCACCCTGCGCAACGTGCGCGAGGCGGGCGGCCCCGGGACGCGGGTCGTCGTCATCGAGAACCTCGTCGACGACACCCCCTCCATGCGGTTCAGCACCGCGATGGACCTGCTGCTGCTCCTCAACGTCGGCGGCGCGAAGCACACCACCGACAGCATGGTCCGCCGGCTGACCGCGGGCGGCCTCGTCGTCGAGGACATCCGCCCGGTCAACCCCTACCTGCACGCCTTCGACTGCACCGTCCCCGCCTGACGACCCTGACAACCCTCTGCGAAACGGTCGCCGGACCCGCGGAACTCGCGGGCCCGGCGACCGGTGACGCGGCGGGTTCAGCCGCGCCCGTCCCGCTCCCAGCGGTAGAAGCAGCGGGCCATCGCGTCCTTCGGCGAACGCCAGGTCGCCGGGTCGTACGCGCTGACGTACGCCTGGAGCCGATCGCTGATGTCCCGGAACTCGGGGTGACCGGCGACCTTGGCGATCGCCGGCCCGGGGTCCTGCTCGGACTCGATCAGGTGCAGGTACACGTCGCCGAACTCGAAGAGACTGCGCCGGGCGACGCCCACGAGGTGCGGCAGCTCCCCCCGGTCGGACTCCTCGAACAGCTTGGCGATGTCGGGGGCCGAACCGGGAGCCATCTTGGCGACGATCAGGGCCTGGTGCATGGGCCTTCCTCCGTTGTGCTCGGTTTCCGCGCGTCTTCCGCTCAGTCGGACAGGGGCGGCACGGACCCGCGCTCGGCGGCGGCCTTCTCGATGCGGTCCCGGATCAGGGCCAGCTGGACCTTGGAGTTGCGGTTGATGTTGTCGGTCATCCAGTCGTCGTCGACCGGCGCCTCGGGCTTCATCGCGAAGTCCTGCGTCCACACCATCCGCACGCCGCCGGCGACCTCCTCGTACCGCCACAGGATGTTCATGTACGCGAAGGGGCCCGTCTCGACCCGGCGGGCCTTCACGCTGAGCGTGTCGCGGTCCGCCTCCCGCTCCGAGACCCAGCTCCACACGGTGCCGTTCTCGTCGGGGTGCATGGTCAGCCGGAACGTCGTCTTCTTGCCCTCCGTGGAGAGGATCTCGGCGGAGGCGTACTCGCTGAACAGCCGCGGCCAGTTCGCCACGTCGTTGGTGATGTCCCAGACCAGGTCCAGCGGGGCGGCGATGGTGATCTCGTTCTGCGTGTGTCCGGGCATGTCAGGCTCCAGCCAGCAGGGCGCTGTTGACGAGGTCGAGGAACGCCTGCGGCGTCTTGCAGCGCTCTGCGTCCGGGGGCATCGGGGTGCCGTAACGATTCTCCAGCTCGCCGACGATCCCGAGCAGACCGAGCGAGTCGACGCCGATGCTGTCGAAGCCGATGTCGGGCTGCTGGGCGAGCTCCGCGGCCGGGACGGTGACCCCGGCGCACTTCTTCATCAGCTCGGCCAGCTCTTCCACGGTGATGCGGTCGCTCATGCGGTTCCTCTCCTTTGCTTCCCGGCGCCCCGCTGCGAGGCGTCGGCGGCGCCGTGCCGCAGCACCAGCGCCGAGTTCGATCCCATGAGGCCCCGGCTGAGGACCAGTGCCGTGCGCAGTTCGGCGGCGCGGGCCCGGCCGGACACGAGGTCGAGGTCGTGGCAGACGTCGAAGACGTTCGGGGTGGGCGGGACGACGCCGTGCTCCATCGCGAGCACCGCCGCCGCCGCGTCCAGCACCGGCGCCGCGCAATAGCCCCGGCCGATGCCGGTCTTCGGCGCGGTGACCGGCACCCGCCGGCCGTGCGCGCCGAGCGCGTCGGTGATCGCCAGCGCCTCGGCCCGGTCCGCCTCCGGCACGCCCAGGGCGTCCGCGAAGACCACGTCGACCTCCTCCGGGGCGCAGCCGGCTTCGTCCAGGGCGCCCCGGATCGCCTGCGCGAGCCCTTCCCGGGACTCGGCCCAGCGGGACGGCCCGGTGAAGGTCGCGGTGTGCCCGGCGAGCACGGCCCGCACCCGCGCCCCCCGCTCCACGGCCCAGTCCTCTTCCTCCACCACGAACATGGCGCCGCCCTCGGCGGGCACGAACCCGCAGGCCGACTCCGTGAACGGGCGGTAGGCGCGGGCCGGGTCGTCGGCGGTGCTCAACTCCTCGTAGCCGAGCTGGCACACCACCGAGTACGGGGCGAGCGGCGCCTCGGTGGCGCCGGCCACGATCACGTCGGTGCCGCGCCGCACCGCACGCGCCGCGTGCGCCAGCGCGTCCAGACCGCCCGCCTCGTCGGCGGCGACCACCGAACAGGGGCCCTTGAAGCCCCGGCGGATGGAGATCTGGCCGGTGCTGGCGGCGTAGAACCAGGCGATGGACTGGTACGGGCCGACGAACCGGCTTCCCTTTCCCCACAGTTGCTGCAGCTCCCGCTGGCCGAACTCGCCACCGCCGGAGCCGGCCGCGGTGACCACGCCCACGGAGAACGGCTCGGCGTCGGTGTCGGCGTGGCCGAGGCGGGCGTCCTCCAGCGCCAGGTCCGCCGCGGCCAGCGCGAAGTGCGTGAACCGGTCGGTCTGGACGAGGAAGCGCTCCTCCACCGCCGTCGACGGCTCGAACGCGCGGATCTCGCCGGCCACCCGCAGCGGCAGATGCTCACAGCCCTCGCGGGTGACCCGGTCGAGGACGCTGATGCCCTCCTGGGTGGACTTCCAGAAGGACTCGGTGCTGGTTCCGTTGGGCGCCACCACACCGATTCCGGTGACGGCGGCGCGCCGTGCACGGGGTTCGCTCATCGTGTCCTCTCCCTCGGCCGGGTCAGGATCACCGCGGACTGGAAGCCACCGAACCCGCTGCCCACGGAGAGCACGCTGTTGAGCTTCCGCTCACGCGCGACCTTCGGGACGTAGTCCAGGTCGCACTCGGGGTCCGGCGTCTCGTAGTTGGCGGTCGGCGGCACCACCTGGCGGGCCAGCGCCAGCACACACGCGACGACCTCGATCGCCCCGATCGCGCCCAGCGAGTGACCCACCATCGACTTGATGGAGCTCATCGGCGTGTCGTAGGCGTGCGCGCCCAGGGAGCGCTTCACCGCGGCCGTCTCGTGCCGGTCGTTCTGCTTGGTGCCCGACCCGTGCGCGTTCACGTAGTCGATCGCCGTCGGGTCGAGCCGCGCGTGTTCGAGCGCGTCCTCGATGGCCCGGGCCATCTCCACGCCTTCCTTCGTCAGCCCGGTCATGTGGTAGGCGTTGCCGTACGTCGCGTAGCCGCCGAGCTCGCAGTACACGTGGGCCCCGCGGGCCCGGGCGTGCTCCAGCTCCTCCAGGACCAGGACCGCGCCCCCCTCGCCCATCACGAACCCGTCCCGGTCGGCGTCGAAGGGACGCGAGGCGTGGGCGGGGTCGTCGTTGTGCGGCGAGGTGGCCTTGATCGCGTCGAAGCAGGCCATCGTGATCGGGGAGATGGGGGAGTCGGACGCGCCCGCGACGCACACATCGGCCCGGCCCTCCTCGATCGTGTGGAAGGCGTACCCGACGGCGTCGAGCCCGGAGGTGCAGCCCGTGGACACGGTCTGCACCGGACCCCGGGCCCCGAACCGCTCGGCGACCGTGGAGGCGAGGGTGCTGGGCGCGAACGCCCGGTGCAGATGCGGCTCCGCCTCCCGGTGGTCCACGTCCCAGCGCTGCCCGCCCTGGCTGACCAGCACGTAGTCGTGCTCCAGACGGGTGGTGCCGCCGACCGCGGTGCCCAGCGAGACCCCGACCCGCCACGGGTTCTCCCGGCCGAGGTCGAGACCCGCGTCGCGGATCGCCTCCTCGCCGGCGACCAGGGCGAACTGGATGTAGCGGTCGCACCGGGCGACCTGCTCCGCGTCCAGCCCGTGGGCCGCCGGGTCGAAGTCGCACTCGGCGGCGATCCGCGACCGCAGTCCGCTCGGGTCGAAGAAGGTGATGCCCCGCGTCGCGGTGCGGCCGTTGGAGAGCAGGTCCCAGAAGTTCGGTATGCCGATGCCGCCCGGCGCGACCACGCCTATCCCGGTGACCGCGACCCGCCGCGTCATGACCGGGCCCCACGGCCGGCGGCCGGTCCGCCCGCGCCCTCCGCCGCGACGGGAACCCCGTCGGTGGCCTCGGTGTCGACATGGCCCAGCGGCGGGGTCGGGGCCAGCGGACCGAGGTGGAAGACGACACGCGCCTCCACCTTGCCGACGTTGCGGAACCGGTGCCGCATCCCGATGGGGATCATCAGCCCCTGCTCGGGCCGCAGCGGGTGGGGGTCGCCGTCCAGGTCTACCTCCAGCTGTCCGCAGACGACGTACACGAACTCCTCGGAGTACGGGTGGTAGTGCTCGCCGATGCGGTCGCCGGGCTGCACGATGGCCACGCCCATGAAGCCGCTGGTCGCGCCGACCGTGGCGGGCGTGAGCATGGCGCGCAGGTCGCCGCCGCGCCGGGTGTTCGGCTCGACCTCGCTGAGGTCCACGATTCTGGGACGGGAAGTGATCACGACGTTGCTCCGTTCGTGTGCTGTGTCGACTTGGGCGCCGTGGCCCCGGGGTGGCGACGGCTCAGGCGTCGGGGGAGCGGCGGTCGGTGACGAGTTCCATGCGGGCGAGGGCGAGGAGACGGTCCGCGGACCCGGCCCGCAGCGCGGAGGCGTCCGCGCCCAGGGCGGCGACGTCCAGCAGGTCCGTCAGCTCGGCCGTCCGGGCCGGGTCGGTGAGCCCGAGGACCGTGCCGGCGTCGGCGTCGAGGCCCTCCTGCACGTCGACCAGCCGCACCACGACGTCGTCGCGCTGGAAGATCGTGCTGCGCAGCACCGGGCTGCGCGGGTCGTCCGCCGCGGCCTCGTCCCGCTGCGCGAGCAGCTCCGCCAGCCGCATCCCGGCGCCCTCCCGGGCCGGGTAGTACAGCGCGTGCCGGACGGCGCCCGCGGGCTCCTGGTCCGTCGTCACATGGTGGACGGCGGGCAGCGCGGCCCGGGTGAAGAAGACGCGGGCCGACTCGGGGTCGTCGAGGTCCCGGTCCTGTTCCAGGTAGGGGTTGATGGCCTCTTCCACGGCCCGCACCTCGGGCTGCCGGGCCACGTGACGCAGCGCGGCGAGCAGGTCGCCGCGCACCTCGATGGCCCGCACCACCCGGTTGCCGTGCATGAACAGGGAGGTCCGCACCAGCCGCGTGGTGTCGTCTACACGCGGGTTGGGCGGCGCGTAGTCGGCGAGGAGCTTGGCCACGGCCTTCTCGTTGCCGGGCTTGACGGTGAAGGTGAGCGCGTGCCGGATGACGCCGTCGCCGATGCGGGGAGAGGACTGCAGCCGGCGCCGGCCGGACTGAGCGCCCGCCGCCTCGCCGCCGGTCTCGCGCACCACGTGGAACCGCAGCGAGCGGGTGTCGCTCACGCAGTTGTGCAGCGGCCGCACCATCTCCACGTGCTCCTCGCTGTTCACCCAGGTGAGGAACGGCGGGGCGCTCTCCCACTCGCTGGTGATGAGCCACTGCGAGGGGTTCTCGATCGACTGGCACAGCTGGTCGCTGACGTGCCCGGGAACCGACGCGACCTGGTTGCAGAGCTGCTCGTACGCCTCCAGGAACTGCTGCTGGGCTCCGTCGTAGACGTCCACCAGCAGGACGACCCGGAGCCGGGAGCCGTCGAACACGGACTGGGAGACATGTTGTGACACCTGTCGTGTCAGCGGTGGCGAGGCAGGCGCGGACGTCGTGGTCATCGGTGTGCACATCTCCTTCGGGAGAGGGGAAGGCGTACCTCGGCCGCTGAGCGTCGAGGTGAGCGTGCCTCGATCCTGAGCCGGTCCCCATCGGCGCGCGACTCGTGTGGAGCGCGCGGGTGACCGGCGCTCGCGGGAGACACCGGACGCGGGTGCGGCCGGAAGGGCGCGGAGACGGCCGGGCCGTCACCCCCGGGAGAGGCGACGGCCCGGCCGTCGTGAGCGCGCGGCGCGAGGTGAGAGCCCGTCAGGCCAGCGACATCACCTTGGTGAGGGCCTGACGCAGCACCTTCTCCGCGTCCGGCGCGGGACCGGTCTCCCGCCAGGCGACGAAACCGTCCGGCCGCACCAGCACGGCGCCGCCCGGCTTGGTGCCGTGGTGCGTCCGCCAGTCGGCGCCGTCCTCCGGCGTCAGCTCGGCGTCCGGCCCCTCGCCCACCCGGTACGACACGAGCGGCACCCCCAGCTGGTCCGCGAGGCGCGCGGCCGCCTCGTGCCACTCGTTCAGGTCACCCGCGTCGCTCAACAGGACCAGCGACCGTTCGTAGAGGTCGAGGGTGGAGATCCGCCGGCCCTCGTGCCGCACCCACAGGTGGGGCGCCCGGGTGCCGGGCACCCCGGCCAGGGCGAGTTCGTCGGGGACGACCGGGGACTCCGGGTCGGTGCCGACGACCGCCCCCAGCGGATAGCGGTAGCCCAGCGCCACGTTGAGGATGCCGCGCTGCGGCCCGCTGCCCGCGCCCGGCGCAGGCGCGAAGCCCGGGTGGCTGTGCTCGACCGAACGGGCGGCGGCGCGGGCGCTGGTCGCCTCCGCCACCGGACGGCGTTCGAGGTCGTAGGTGTCCAGCAGCCCCTCGCCCGCCCAGCCGCCCAGCACCGCCGCCAGCTTCCAGGCGAGGTTGTGCGCGTCCTGGATGCCGGTGTTGGAGCCGAACGCCCCCGTCGGGGACATCTCGTGCGCCGAGTCGCCCGCCAGGAAGACGCGCCCCGACCGGTAGCCGCGGGCGACGCGCTGCGCCGCGTGCCAGGGCGCCCGGCCGGTGATCTCCACGTCGAGGTCCGGATCGCCGACCGCGCGGCGGATGTGCGCGATGCAGCGCTCGTCGGTGAAGTCCTCCAGCGTCTCCCCGGTCTCGGGGTGCCACGGGGCGTGGAACACCCAGTTCTCGCGGTTGTCCACGGGCAGCAGGGCGCCGTCGGCGTCCGGCGAGGTCAGGTAGCAGACGATGAAACGCCGGTCGCCCACGACGTCGGCGAGGCGGCGGGAGCGGAAGGTCATGCTGATGTTGTGGAAGAGGTCGCCGGGGCCGCTCTGCCCGATGCCGAGCCGCTCCCGGACGGGGCTGCGCGGGCCGTCGGCGGCGACCAGGTACTGCGCGCGGACGGTGGAGTGCTCGCCGGTGCGACGGCTCTTGACCACCGCGGTCACGCCGTCGGCGTCGGCCTCGAAGGACATCAGCTCGGTGTGGTAGCGCAGGTCGCCGCCGAGGGCGCGGGCGTGCTCCAGCAGGACCGGCTCCAGGTCGTTCTGGCTGCACAGGCACCACGAGGCCGGGCTGAAGCGGGCCAGACCGCCGCCCGGGTCGATGTTCCTGAACAGCCACTCGCCGGCGTCGCCCACCAGCGTGGGCGTCTGAAGGATGCCGTGGTTGTGGGCCAGGGTCGCGGCGGCGGCGTGGATGTCGGCCTCGACGCCGGCCACCCGGAACAGTTCCATCGTGCGCACGTTGTTGCCGCGCCCGCGGGGGTGGATGGAGGTGCCGGCGTGACGCTCCACCAGGGTGTGCGGCACCCCCAGCCGGCCCAGGAACAGGGAGGTCGACAGCCCGACCAGGGAGCCGCCGACGATGAGGACGGGGACCTCGTGGACCTGGGGATCAGGTGGCTCGACCGTGGGATCGGGGTGCTCGGCTCTCGTGTTCATCACTCGCCTCCAGCGCGTCGTGTCCGCCGAGCCGGCCGGGGTGCGGCCGGGACCACCATGCATGCCCCGCCCGACGAAGTGCGGACCGGGCTTCACTCGCATAACCCGGCCCGTTCACCGGGGCGGCGGGTTTCGTGCGGCCGGACAACCGTGCGGGGTGAGCGGCGGGTCGTGGTGCGGCCGGGGCGGTGCTGGGAGCGGAGAAAGGGGATGACAGCGCGTGCCGCGGACGCCCTCGGGGCTCCGGTGGGACGCATCGGATGTCCGCCCGCCGCCCCGGATCTGGCGGTCGCAGGAAGCGGCGGGCGGAGGGAACTCCCAGGAGGAGCACCATGACCCACGATGACACGCACCGGGGACGCGGCTCCAGCGGGCGCGACGACACGGACGCCGCCTTCGGCACCGGCGCCGTCGGTTCGGGCGCCGTCCTGCAGTTGGCGTTGCCGCGGGCGGCGCGGACGGTGTCGGTGACGGGCACCGGCGGCCTCGTCCTGGCCATCGCCAAGGGCTGGTTCGTGGACAACACGGCCGGCCTGTGGGCCGTGGTCGTCCTGGTGATCGCCGGTATGGCGTACGACCTGGCGGACCGGGCGCTGCGCCGCCGCTGACCCCCTGCTCGCGGCCCGGCCGGGCTCAGGTCGACGTCAGACCGAAGTCCGGCCGGACAGCCAGCCATTCGGCCACGGTGGGCCGCCAGGCGGCGTCCCGCAGCCGCGGCACGTAAAGGTCGCCCGCGTCGCCCTCCCGGTTCCCGGCGCGGGCCGCCTCGCGGACGGCCGCGGCGCGCTCCGGGAGCCGTGCGGTCGGCGCGCCCAGGGAGACCGCGGTGTCGGCGGCCGCCAGGACGAGCGTCCACATCCGGGTCCCCAGCGGGTCCGGGCCGGCGACCGCGGCGTCCTCGTCGAGGCTCTGCGCGGTCCGCGCGGCGGACTGCGCCCACTCCCGCAGTGCGTCGCCGTCGCGGGCGGCCCAGTGCCGGCGCAGGGCGGTGAGCCGGCGCACCGCCCGCCGTTCGTGCGCGGCCCGCACGGCGGCCCGGCCGAGGCGCGGGCGGGACACCATCGACGCGTCGAACACGTCGACCACGATGTCCGCCGCGTCGAGGGCGTCCGCCGCCGGACTCAGCACGGCCTCACCATGCAGCGTCGTCCCGCCCGGCTCCCACGGCCCGGCCAGCCGGCCGAGCGCCACGGGCAGCGGCAGTTCCGGGTGGTAGGCGCGAAAGCCCAGCCCGTCCGCGCGGACGGTCCGCGACGCGGCCTCCACCTCCACCTGGAGCAACCGGGAGCCGTCCGGGCCCGGCGCGGTGGACCAGCGCACCGTGTTCTCCGCCGCGTTCAGCACGTGCGCCGGCACCTGCTCCCAGTCGACGCTGCCCAGCCGCTCGCCGCCGCGCCGGGCGGACTCCGTGCGGAAGGCGGCCAGAACCGTTTCCTCGGACGCCGCCATCCGCTGCCCCGACTCCCGCAGGGCCGCCTCCTCCCGGGCGAGCTCCAGCAGCCGGGCGTGGTGCTCACGGCCGTCGAGCAGACACGCGGCGGCGAGCACCGAGTCCATGACGGCCTCCGCCACCAGCCCGTCCGACACCTGCTCGGGCGATCGGCGCCGCAGCCGTCCGGCCAGCGCCGACAGCCGTCCGGCCGAGCCGGCCAGGCACGCCCTCGCCTGCCCCGGCGCGTCCGGTACCAGCCCGTCCAGGTCCCACAGCAGGCCGCCGGTCTCCAGGTCGAGGAGCGCCGGGTCGAGGCGCTCCGGCGACCAGGCGCCGAGCCAGCGCGTCGTCGCCAGCCGGGCCACGGACGTGTGCCGCGGCCCGGGCGCCCATGCGACGACAGCCGAGCGAACGGTGGCGTCCACCGGGTCCTGACGGGACACCGACCCCTCTCGCGCCCCGGCGAGCGCCTCGCGGGCCGCGTCCAGGGCGTGCGCGCCGTAGACGCCCTCCAGCCAGCCCGCCGCCTCGTCGAGGTCGTCCACCTCGGCGTAGGGGGGCGCGTCCGGCGCGAACGGGTCGACGCACAGCATCCCGCCGGACAGGGCCAGCGGCGCGTGGAACGGCCGCGCCGACGGCCGGGGGCCGAGCCGGACGGTGCCGACCGTGTCGATGCGTACGGTCAGGGTCATTGTCCTTCTCCTGAGTCGTCGTCAGGGCGGTCGTCGGGGGAGTGGAGGCGCCGGATCACTTCCCGGGCCTCGGCGGCGGTGGGGCGGACGGACAGCTCGGCTCCGTCCGGGCGGGACACCGTGCAGGCGTCCAGGGCCCGCGACCACCAGTCGTGGACGGCCTCCTGGTCGGAGGCGGTGAGGAACCAGCGCGTCAACCCGAAGGCGTCCGCGTGCCCCGCGAGGTCGCGGTGGGCGATGCGGTCGTTGAACACGGAGACCACGACGGCGCCGACGTCCAGGAAGGAGACGGCGTCATCCGTCGGCCCGTCCGTCGCACGGGCCGACGGACCGCCTTCGGCGAGGGGGACGATCCGGGGTTCGTCCGGGTGAGCGTCCCGCTTGCCGGTCTCGCGGACGAAGGACCGGATCGCGCTGTTGAGCAGCCCGAAGTACCTCTCCGGGGTGAACGACTCCCCGCGCACGTCGGGGGTGTGCAGCCGGGGCCACAACCGGGTGACCACATGGAACTGCGGGTCCTGCAGCCGCAGTCGGGCCGGGGACTGCCGGCCGCCGGGCCGGCGCTCGCTGTAGGCGAAGAGGTCCTTGTCGAGGACCTGCGCGATCAGCTTCTCCATCCGGCGCGAGAGGCGGCGGCCGGCGCCGGCGCGCGACCGTGTCCGTTCGTCGATGGTGGACGTGTTGACCGCGTACGCCAGGTGGACGCCGAGCGCGAAGGCCGCCCGCCGGTCGTCCGACCCCAGTCCCAGCGGCAGGCACATCCGTTCCGCCTCCCGACGGGCGAGGTCCCGGGTGGTACTCGCGCGGAACTCCTCGCTCGCCTTCTCGGGCTGCCGGAACACCGCGGAGCCCAGCCGCTGGCGCAGCGACCTGTCCAGCGGGAGCGGCAGGGGCTCACCCCGCCCCCGCCGCCGCCCGTCCACGGTGGGCTTCGCGGGCACGGAGGCCGCCGACATCCCCGACCGGGCCGGGTCGTCCGACAGGGCCTCCCAGGGGCGGGTCTTGACGTACGCCTCCCAGAGCCCGTTCAGGTCGCAGGTGACGTCGGAGTCCAACAGGTCGTCCAGCGCGCGGCGTTGCGCCGCGTCCATCGGACGGCGGGGGCGGGCCGGCCGGGGCTTCCAGTTCCGGGAGACGACCTCGCCCAGCTCCGCGACCGCGGCCGCGTCCCCGAGCAGCGTTTCCAGCGCCGCGTAGGCCGGCGGCCGGGAGTCGGGGCCCCGGCCGAAGTGCTCCTCGACCACCCGGTCGCACTCCTCGCGGGACGGCGGACGGTTCCCGGTCCACCGGACGACCCACCCGTACAGCTTGTCCTCGTGCTCCGCGGTCGGCACCTCGGCCCGGGCGAACGCCTCCCGCAGCCCGGTCGCGACCGGCCCGTCCGCGAGCACCTCGGGCAGCAGCCCGGCCACCGCCTCGGCCACCTGGTCCAACTCCCGCTGCTCCCATGCCCTCGCGCGCAGGACCGGCCCCAGCTCCGGGTGCTTCCCACGCACCCGGGGCGTCAAGTAGGCGCGCGCCAGACGTGAGTTGACCAGACCGTCACGTGTGAGCGCGCTCAGCGGATGGACCCCCTGCCGTGCCTCCTGTGGCAGGCGCAGCCAGCCCCGGGTCAGCGCCTCGGCCATCGTTTCCGGCATGTCCTCCCCGTCCTCTCCCTCAGCCCAGTTCGTCGCGTGCGAGCGCGTCCTCCGCGAGGGCCCGCAGGGCCCGTACGGTGGTGCGCAGATCGTTGAGGTACTTCGTCGGGGTGAACGGCTGGCGCAGGGCGGGCGCCCGGTCCGGCACGTCGCCGCCGATGGTCTCCACCTCCACGTCGTACGGCAGCGCGAGCATCCGGACGGCCGTGAAGTGCTGCATGGGCGCGTAGATGGGCGTGGTCACCAGCAGCAGCCGCGCCCCCGGCTTCAGCGAGGTCATCCGTTCGGCGAAGAAGGCGTACGTCTCGCCGGTGTGGGCCCGCCGCTTCGGGTCCTCGGACGGCGCCGCGGCCACCCGCACGGACAGCCCGTCGCCCCTGCGGTAGTGACGGACGCCCCAGGTCAGACCGGGCAGCTTCTCCGGGTCGGGGGACTCCTCGCCCTCGACGCGTTCGGGGTCGCCGAGCCCGAACGCCAGCCGGGTGCCGAGGTCGAGCGCCCCGTACTCGTCGGTGAGTTCGGGGTGCCCGAGCCGCTCGGAGATCGCGGACTCCCGCTCGTTCGGGTCCTTGACGCTCTTGTCGGACGCCTTGAACTCGCGGTGACCGCCGAGGGCGGTGACGGCGCGGGCGGTCACCGCACCCTCGTCGACGAGCCGGGCGGCGTAGGCCGGGCGGTTGAAGCAGGCGCGGACGAGACCGCCCAGCATCAGCACATGGTCGTACTCGCGGTGCCGGGGCGGGAGTTCGTCGCGCAGGCCGAGCGCGGTGACGGCGGCCAGGGTGGTGTCGGCCTGGTCGGGGGTCATCGGCAGTTCGTCGGCCGTGTTGCGCTCCTTGTCCTCCAGGCGCGTGCTGACGGTGGCGGTGAACTCGTAGAGCCGGTCGATGCGTTCCGTCAGGGCGGTCACGGGGCCGGACAGCCCGTCCGGGTCGCCGTGGAAGGCGGCGACCAGTGCCCGCATGGCGTCGGAGGCCAGATAGGCGTCGATGTCGGAGATCAGGTCCTTGCCGCTGCCGGGCAGCGTGGGCCGGGGGAAGCGCGTGCTCATGAGGGTTCCTTTTCCTGGGCGGACTGCTGGGCGGGGATGCCGGGCAGGCAGGGGGGTTCGGCCGCGGGACGGACGGTGAACCGGCCGTCGGCGGACTCCCGTCGGTAGGTCGTGTACAGCTTCTCGGAGGCCGCGCCGGCCGTCTCCCCGGCGTGCGCGGCCGGTTGACGGGCGTCGAGGCGGGCGAGAGCGGTCTTGGCGAGGATGTCGAGGCTTTTCATCACGTTGAGCTCGATGGGGATCGCGAGGCTCTGGCGCACCTCCAGCGCCTCGTGCGCGAAGCGCAGGGCGTGGGTGAGGAAGGTGACGCGCTGGGCCGGTCCGACGTCCTGAAGGACGGCCCGGTAGAAGTTCACCAGTGCCAGCCCGTTGACACAGGTGATCACCTCCTCCAGATGCCGTGTGCCGTACCGGCGTTCACGCAGGGTCAGCACCGCCTGGTAGTGCTCGTCCGCCGCGTCGAGGTGACGCTGCGGCGGAAGGTCGGGGTCGACCTGGGCCAGGGAGACCTCCAGACCGGCGAGGTTGAAGCGACTGCGGTCCGCGTCGGGCGAGTCCTCGCCGGTGAGCAGCTCCCGCTCGGCGGCACTGTGGCGCAGGAGGACCTCGGCCTCGCGCAGCAGGGCCAGCCGCTGTCCCGCGGTGAGCCCGTCCGTGTTCGCCTTCCTGCGGATCAGCAGGCCGTGCATGGCCTCGGCGCGGGACGCGGCCAGTTGCTCGTCGCGGCCGGCGCCCGGGACGGCGCACAGCTCCCGCGCCTCGATCGCCCAGCCGATGGCGTCGTCGACGGTGCCCCACGGCGATCGGCCCGGGGTGCGGTGCACGACCCGTGCCTTGCCGCGCAGACAGTCGGAGCGCATGATCCGCAACTCCGCGTCGGCGCCCGCCTCGTGGTGCGCGATCCGTTCCAGGGCCTTCTGGAAGCACTCGGTCGCCGCCGCCGGATCCTGGCGTTCCACCAGCACACCGAGTGCGTGCAGGCTGCGGAAGGCGTCCAGGTCCGTCGGCTGATGCGTCAACAGGTCGGCGACCGACCCGACTTGGCGGGGGTCCAGGACCAGGTCGAAGGGCGTGGACAGACCTGCCCGCCGGGTGTCGGCGGGCTGCCTTGCGCTGGTCGCGGTGAAGAAGTTCCGGTGGACACCGCCGACCAGTGCGGCGGTGTCGGCCGCGTTCCACCGCAGGCCGTGCTCGCGCACGGCGTGCTGGAAGAGCCGGTGCATGGTCGCCAGGCCGCCGGTGAACTCGATCAGTCCCAGTGCGCGCAGCCGCTCCAGGCCGGCGTGCACCTCTTCGGGCCGTGCCCCGGGCCCGCTCACCTCGCCGCTCACCGCCAGGGTGAGCAGTTCGGGGGAGAGGCCGGAGGGCGGCAGCCAGGCCATGACCGTGGCCAGCCGGCGCTCGATGAGGGCGGGGTCGTGCAGCGGGCCGGCCGGGGCTCCCGCGTCGGCCGCACGCACCACCGTCGACCAGATGGCCGCCGGCACCTGACCGGGGTCGGCGGGACGGGCGGCGGGGTGCCTCCACCACGCCCGGCCGGTCGCCTGGAGCAGCCGGGCGCTGGCTTCGAGCAGCAGGGGGCGGCCGGCGAGGAGTTCCGTGGGCGCGTCCGTCACGTCCAGGACGTGCGGGAGGTCGTCGGCGTCCAGCTCGGGCACTTCCTTGGCGCAGGTGTTCCGTAAGGCGGGATACCCCTCCGGGTCGGCCCACTTGGCGTTGGTGGTGGTGACGACCACGAGCTGCCCGGGCCGGCCGGGCCTGGGCAGGCGCAGCTCGGTGGGGTCGACGTCGACGTTGTCCAGGACGACCACCCAGGGGCCGTTGGCGTCGGCGAGCCGCTCCATGGCCAGCGCGGCGAACACGGTGCGGTCGGAGTCGTCCCGCGCCTCGCCGCCGAGCCCCCGCTCCTCGATCTCCGCGTCGCCGAGGGATGCGGTCAGCATCCGCTGGTCGGAGGCGTCGAGGAACCATCCGCATCCCTCGTCCGCGCCGGCCGCGAGCCGGTGGGCGACCATGCTCTTGCCGATGCCCTGCGGGCCGTGCAGCACCACCGTGCCGCCGCGCGCGGCGAGGTCCCGCAACTCCGCCATGAACTTGTCCCGCCCGGGGAAGTCGACGAACTGTGGCCGGGCCGGCAGCCGCCGGTAGATCGCCGGCCTCGACTCGTCGCGCACCAGCGGGAGTTCGGCCACGTCCTCACTGCCCTCCGCGTGCAGGGCGACGACGTCGACCATGCGGACGTCGTCCTGCCCGGACTCCAGCCACCGCGCCCCGCTCGCGCACGCCTCGGCGAAGGTCCGGTCCTCGCCCCGGCAGGCGCCGACCACGTCGATCGCCGTACCGGCCCTGAGCCGCAGCCCTTCGCCGTAGGCGAGGAAGACGCCCCGGTCGTGGTCGTGCCAGGACGTCACCGGGGGCTCGGACAGCTGTCCCGGCGTGGCGTCGGGGTCGGTGTGCACCAGGACGAGGGCGTGGTCGCCCAGGACGGTCACATAGGGCCTCAGACCGGCCGCCTCGCACATCGCGGCGAACATCAGGACCAGATCGAGGCAGGTGCCCGAGCTGCGGTCGATCAGGTGCGGGTCGCGGACCCGCTGGTGGGTCCCGGCGCTCCAGGCCTGGTTGTACGGGATCCGCTTGTGACGGAGGCGCTCGTAGAGCCGCTTCAGCAACTCCTGTGGATCACCGCGCCACTTGTGCGCCTCGTGCTCCACGAGGTCGAGGCCGGTGAGCGCCGGGACGCTCACGTAGCGGGCCAGGCGGCGGTACCCGCCCAGGACGCTTCCCGGGTGGAACGGCGGCCACTTGGTCACCGTCGGGACGTCGTCCGGCGGCTTCGCACTGGTCGGCATGGATCCCCCCGGGGGCTTCTCCGGCGTCATCTTGCACTCCCTCCTCCGTCCCCAGACGCGGGTCGCGATCGGCCCGGCGCCGGCGGGAACGGATGTCCCGGGGTCAGATTCGCGCAGCGTCGAGACGTTCGGCCCGCCCGATCCGTACGTTCGTGTCACCATTTCCGTACGGGGCGTAGCGGGACGGAGGGGCCGAGGGGGGCCGATGACCTACAGCCGGGAAGAACGGGAGCGGGTGAGAACGGCGTTGGAGGGATGCCGGGCCGCCTCGGTGGCGCAGGGACGGCCCGGCGGCGACAGCGCGCTCGCCAACGCTCTCGGGTACAAGGCGGAGACGGTACGCAAGTACATGCTGGGCGAGCGCATGCCGCCGCCCCGCTTCGTGCGGGCGCTGGCGGAGCTCGCCGGGGTGAGTCCGGCGCGGGTCTTCGCGGACATCGGCTGGCTGCCCCGCGGCGAGGCGCCGTCCCCGGCCGCCTACGAACCGCCGCCCGAACTGGTGGCGGCGCTGTCCGCGATCAGCGGCATCGAGGCGTACGTACGGGGGTTCACGCAGGCCAGGCTGCCCGCGCCGCTGCGGGCCGCGGCCGCGCTGTGCGGCGACCGGCGGGCCGCGGCGCGCTTCCGGGTCGGCCTGTCGCACCTCGTCTCGGGCCGGGAGTACCCCGTGTCCACGGCGCTGGTGGGCGAGTTCCGGCTCACCGATGGGGCCGAGGCGCTGCCCTGGCGGGAGCTGGCCGAACGGGCGCTCCGCGCGGGCCCTTCGGCCGCCCGGCTGCCGGACGGCACCGCCGTGGACGACGGTGACGGCGAACACGCGCGCGTCAGGGCGGAGTTGGGGATCGTCGTCTCCGAGTCCCTGCGGGCAGCGGGGGAGTTCAGCTGGCAGGGCGAGCCCGGCACCTCCCTGTGGGCGCCGGCGGCAGCCGAGTGGCCGGGGCATCTCCTCGTGCAGAACTGCCTGGTCGACCTGCACCGGCAGGCCGCCTACCCGTGGCGGGGCGTCGACCAGCGGCCGTTGGTGGTGGTCGGCGCCGTCTGGTCGGCCGCGCTCACCGCCGCCCTGGTGGCCGACGCGCTCGGCTGGGAGTACGTGCCGGTCAGCTCCGCCACCGAGGTGGACGGCGGCCGGGTCGTGCAGGGCGACCCCCTGGACCGCCGGTCGGGCCGGCTGCGCGGCTGGGCGGTGACGGCACGTCACATCGCGGAGCGGGTCCGGCTCCAGGAGAACTGGCCGGCGGTCGTCCTGGTCAAGCCGTACGTGTTCGCCGAGGAGGGCCACTACGGGCACGTCATGGCGGACCTGCTGCGGGAGACCGGCGCGCGGGTGGTGTACGTCCGCCCCTCGCACCGGCACCTCGACTGGTGGGCCGCCCGCCGGGACCTCACCTCGGTCCGGGGCACGCCGGGGGACGTGTGGCGGGCCGGCATCGACCGCGCCCTGGAGCGCGTCGAGGACGTCCTGCACGCCCGGCGCGGCAGTCGCGGGCTGCCGGTGGGCGGCGACCTCCTGCTGACGCTGCCCGATCCGCCCCGCGCCCTCCCGGCGGCGGACCCGCGGCTCCCCGCGCATCTGGTGGACCATCAGTTCCGGTGCGCGTGGCGGGTTCTGGAGTGGCTCGACGGGAGCGCCAACCGTGGACGCCCCTCCCTTTTCGGCGAGTTGCGCCCCTCGCACCTGACGGACCACGCGAACCGGTTGCGGGCGGACCGGGCGGTGCGGGCGCTGCGGTCCTGGTGAGTGCGGCTGGCGATTCGTCAGTGGCTCGGTATCAGCGCGTCGTCGGCGTCCTCGGGGCCGACGACGCGGGCGAGCGGACGAGGGTCGGGCGGGCTGAGACGGATCACGGCGGATACCTCCCGGGTCGGCGGGTGGGTCGGTCGACCGCCTGCGACTTTAGGGGGCAGGCCGGACACCCGGTGGGTGGATTGCGGAGGTATACGGGGAGTGCAAGAAATGCGGCACATGGGGGCATCCTCTGACGGGCGTTGACCGAGGAAGGCCGTGCCGCCGGGTTCACTCGTCCGCCCGCCTACCGCATCGGAGTCGTCTCCAGCAGAGCGCGGGCGGTCCGCCGGGCCGGCTCCGCGGTCTGGTCGGCGACGCGGCGGAAGGTCTCCTGGGCCGGGCCGGCGGGCCAGGCGCGGGGGAGATGCGCGGCGGGCAGCCGGGGGTCGGTGCGGATCGTCCACAGCCATTCGCTGACCAGTCGCAGGCGCGTCGCGATGGGATCGTCCCCCGAGCCGGCTCCCAGGTGGGCGGTCCAGCGTTTGTCGAAGGTGACGTAACGGGCGGCGATGCTCTCCAAATCCCAGGTGTCACGGACCATCAGTTCGATGTCGGTGGCCGTGTCGGCCCGGGCGTGGAAGATCTTGACCCGTTCGGTCAGCCCCAGCTCCGCGACGACGGCGGACACGTCGACGTCCCCCGGCGCGATCCACAGCCCGCTGTACAGCGCGCCGAACCCGGACCAGGCGAGCCGGGAGCGCAGGTCGTGGCGCTGCCGCTTCCAGGAGTCGGGCAGCGAGAAGCCGAGCAGGGTCCAGGAACCGTCCCAGTCGTCGTTGACCGCGCCCTGCTGCCAGATGCGCACACGGCCGTCCTCCAGGACGCGCACCGCCTGCGGGGTGAGCCCGAAGTACATCCTGCGGCCCTCGCGCTGCCGGCACAGCAGGCCCCGGTTGACCATGCGCGTCAGCGTGGAGCGCACGGCCTGCTCACCCACCCCGACCCGGCCGAGGACGTCGATGATGCTGCCCGAGTAGACGCACAGCTGCCCCTCGTCCAGCACGTGGTTGCCGAAGAAGGTCAGCATGAGCGACTGGGGGCGCGGCGCGGGGGCGTCCACGGCGTCACCGCCCGCGCCGCCGCTGCCGCCATCGTGCGTGGTGTCCAGGATGTCGTCGTCCTCCACGGGGGAAAGGGTACGGCCGTCCGCCGACGGCCCGGCGGACGGCCGTACGGGGTCAGGGGCGGTCGGCGGGATGCGCAAGGTCGTACGGCCGCGGGTACGGGGTGGGGCCGTACCGGACGTAGCGCGTGGGAGTCGTCGGATCGGCCGACGCCGCACGGGAGTTGAGGGCTTCGGGGCCGACGCCGCGCCATGCGCCGGTGGCGATGCGGTCCTCCAGCGCGTGCAGTGCGGCGAGCTGCTCGGCGGGGCTGAAGGTGCAGTGGCCGGGGGCGCCGGTGTACGCCTGCCGCAGGAGCGGGGCCGTACCGGCGGCGGTGACCGCGCGGAGCAGGGCGCTCTCCGTCTGGACGGGGACGAGGGCGTCGCCCACGGTGTGGACGGACAGCTGCGGCTTGGTCAGCCGGCCGGTGAAGGAGCTGGTGCGGCTCATCCAGGCGAGAGCGGCCCGGTCGGCGCCGATCCGCGGGGCGCGGTCGAGCGTGGCGAGGTCGGCCTTCAGCGACAGCCCTGCTTTCCGGTACAGCGCGGTGACCTCGTCGCGGACGGAGGACCGGCCGAGGAGCCGCGCGTAGTCGACGCCGGTGTTCCACGACATGTTGCCGCCGGCCCTGGTCTCGGCCTCCTGCCGCCAGTTGAAGGCGGCGACCTTCACCAGGCCCTTGACGGCCTCGTACTGGTTGGCCTGCTGTGCGTCCAGGTCGGCGGGGGCCGGCCGGGGCTGGCCGGGCTGGTTCCACACCGGGATGTTGTGCAGGGCGGCGGCCAGCGCGATCCGGGCCCGCCCCGCGGCCGTGGACTGCGCCGAGTCGACCGCGGCGGCCAGGGCGTCGGCCGCGGCGGTGGCGGTGCTCTGATCGGGCAGGCCGGTCAGGGGGATCCCGGAGTCGGGCGCGAGGAGCGTCTTGAGGGCGAACACCGGGTCGAGGGTGTTGTTCCAGTTGGCTACCCCGCCGTGGACCAGACCGCACAGGGACAGCGAGCCGTCGATCCGGTCGCCGTGCCGCTCGGCGAGGGCGGTGGTGACCAGACCGCCGTACGACGTGCCCCAGGCGATCGTGCGCCGGGCCGCGCCGAAGCGGTCGGCGAACGCGGAAAGGGTGGCGATCTGGTCGGGGACCGCGTCGGTCACCGCCCAGCCGGTGGTGGCGTAGGAGGAACCGATGAGCGCGTAACCCTTGCCCAGCAGAAGGGAGTCCGTGGCCCCGTCGGGTCCGTTGCGGGCTGGGTTGGGCACGCCGGAGGGGGTGTAGCCGTGGCTGTAGAGCAGCACGGTGCCGTTCCAGGTCGCGGGCACGTCCATGACGTACGTGGCCCCCGAGGGCAGCCGGCCCTCGACGTGACTGGTGCCCGCGTGGACGGTGCCGGTGGCGGCCGTCGCGCCCGGCGCGGGCACAGCGGCGACCGCCAGTACGGACGCGGCGGCGCAGGCGGCGCGGCGGACGGACCGGCGGAGCGCGCCGGGGCCGGCGGCCCGGCGGCGGCGGCCGGG
Organism: Streptomyces sp. NPDC088254; assembly: GCF_044740925.1. NCBI lineage: Bacteria > Bacillati > Actinomycetota > Actinomycetes > Kitasatosporales > Streptomycetaceae > Streptomyces > Streptomyces sp. NPDC088254. The sequence continues at coordinate 476,978 of NZ_JBIURQ010000007.1, forward strand.
GGTGGCCCTGTGCGCGCGGGCGCCCTTACGAGGAGTTCCCTGAAGGGGGATGCGGGTGCCCCGGGGGTTCTCGGCGGCGGCGTCCGTCGTCATGCCGTGACCTCTTCCGTGTGGGCTGCGGCGGGCCGTTCGGCGGCCTCGGTGAGGGAGTCCTTGCTGGTCTCGCGGACGAACAGCACGGTGAGCGCGGTGATGGCGGCGCCGCCGCAGAGCAACAGGGCGACGGGCGTGCTGTCGCCGCTCGCGGCCACCAGGCTGCCGGCGATCATGGGGGAGAAGCCGGCGCCGACCAGGGTGGCGCCCTGGTAGCCGAGGGAGGCGCCGGTGTAGCGGACCCGGGTGCCGAACATCTCGGTGAGCAGGGCGCCCAGCGGCCCGTACATCGTCGACTGGGCGACGCCGTGACCGAGGGCGACGGCGAGGATCAGCAGCCCGGGCGACCCGGAGTCGACCAGCGCCAGCACGGGGAAGGCGAGCGCGGCCGAGGCCACGGCCCCGGCCAGGACGACCGGGCGGCGGCCGATCCGGTCGGACAGCGCGGAGGCGCAGGGCAGGACGACGAGCGCGACGCAGGCCGACACCGTGAGCGCGGTGAGCACCTGCGGGCGGGCGTAGCCGATGCCGGTGGCGTACGCGATCATGTAGCTGGTCAGCAGCGACTGCGCGGTGAACGCGCCGATGCCGACGCAGCAGGCCAGCAGCAGCGGGCGCGGCCGGCGCAGCACGTCGAGGACCGGCAGCCGCGCCTCGGCGCGATCCTTCCTCACTTCGGCGAACAGCGGGCTCTCCACCACCCGCAGCCGCACGAACAGCCCGACGCCGAGCAGCACCACGCTCAGCAGGAACGGCACACGCCAGCCCCACGCCGCGAACTCCTCCCGGGGCAGGGCGACCACGAGGGTGACGACGGCGGTCGACAGGAGGGAGCCGAGCGGGGCTCCCATCTGCGTGAAACTGGACCACAGTCCGCGCCGCCGCTCCCCGGCGTGTTCGACGACCATCAGCGTGGCCCCGCCCCACTCGCCGCCGATGGCGATGCCCTGGACCACGCGCAGGGCGATCAGCAGCACCGGCGCCCAGACGCCGATCGTGTCGTAGGTGGGGAGCAGGCCGATGAGGAAGCTGGCGCCGCCCATCAGGCCCATGGTGAGCAGCAGCATCGACTTGCGGCCCAGCCGGTCGCCGAAGTGGCCGAAGAGGACGCCGCCGAGCGGCCGGGCGACATAGCCGGCGGCGAAGGTGCCGAACGCGGCGACCGTGCCGACGGCGGGATCGGCGCCGGGGAAGAACAGTTCGCCGAAGACGAGCGCGGCGACCGTGCCGTAGACGAGGAAGTCGTAGAACTCGACGGCCGTGCCGAGCAGGCCGGAGAGGGCGACCCGGCGCAGCTGCCGGGTCTGTTCGGGGGTCCTGGACGGTGATGCGGATGCGACGGGGGACGAAGGCATCGCGGTCTCCCTTGACCGGGGGAAGGACACCGCGAAAGTAGGCGCTGAAGTGACCGCAGTCAATAAAGTGCACAACATTGGTCCCGTGCGATCAATGCCGGGCGGGCTGACCGGACGTCATGCCGATGCTCGGTCCCGAAGTCACACCCCCACCGCGCCCGCTACCGTGCCCGGCATGACGAAGACGACGGTCCCCGCCCCCGTGCTCGGCGTGCGCGCGCTCAACCGGGCGACCCTGGACAGGCAGCTCCTGCTGAGCCGCTCCCGGCTCACGCCCGAGGCGGCCGTCGCCCACCTCGTCGGACTGCAGGCGCAGAACGTCAGGCCGCCGTACCATGCCCTCGCCGCCCGCCTCGACGGCTTCGCGCCCGAGGCCCTCTCGGCGCTCATGGCGGACCGTCGGGTCGCCCGGATCGTCACCCTGCGCTCGACCCTGCACACCCACACCGCCGACGACTGCCTCACCCTGCGCCCGCTGGTGCAGCCGGCCCGGGAGCGGGAACTGACCGCGTTCCGCGCCGGCCTCGCCGGCGTCGACCTCGGGCGGCTCGCCGCGCTCGCCCGCGACCTCGTAGAGGCCGAGCCGCGCACCATGGGGCAACTGCGCGAAGAACTCGGCGCGCGGTGGCCGGACGCCGACCCGCAGTCCCTGGCGGTCGCCGCCCGCTGCGTGCTTCCCCTGGTGCAGGTCACCCCGCGCGGGCTGTGGGGACGGTCCGGCCAGGTCGCCCTCACCACCGCCGAGCACTGGCTGGGCCGCCCCGCCGAACCCGCTCCGCCGGTCGACGTCGTCGTCCTGCGCTACCTCGCCGCCTTCGGCCCGGCCTCCGTCAAGGACATGCAGACCTGGGCCGGCCTCACCCGGCTGCGCGAGGCCTTCGAGCGCCTCCGCCCGCGCCTCCTCGCCTTCCGCGACGAGCACGGCGTCGAACTCTTCGACCTCCCCGACGCCCCCCGCCCCGACCCGGACACGCCCGCCCCGCCCCGCTTCCTCCCCGAGTTCGACAATCTGCTCCTGTCCCACGCCGACCGCACCCGCGTCGTCCCGGCCCCGTACCGGGGCCGCACCTGGCAGGGCAACCAGGCCCACCGCGCGTTCCTCGTCGACGGCTTCGTGGCCGGAGTGTGGCGACTCGAACCGGACGCCCTCGTCATCGAACCGTTCGCCGACCTGGACAGGGCCCGGCGCGAGGAGGTGACGGCGGAAGCGGAGCACATGCTCGCGTGCCTGTACGCGGAAACGCCGTACGACATCCGGTTCACGACCGTCGCACGGCGCTGACCCTCAACAGGGTGCCCCCGACAGGCGTCGGGTATGGAGAGGGGGCGTTGCGGGCCGCTCGTGGAGGCCCGCAACGCCCCCCGGTCATGTCCCCGAGCCAGGCTCGGGGAGCGCTCGGGACTAGGAGTTGACCTGTGCGGTCACCAGGCTGGAGAAGGTGGTCAGCCGGGTGTAGACACCCGGGTAACCCGCCTGGGCACAGCCCTCGCCCCAAGAAGTGATCCCTGCCAGGACGCCCCCGATGAGCAGGGGACCGCCGCTGTCGCCCTGGCAGGTGTCTACGCCGCCGGAGGTGTATCCGGCGCACACCATGTCGCTCGCGACGAAGTCGGAGCCGTACGAACTGCCGCAGCTGGCGTCGGACACGATCGGGACGGTCGCGGTCCGCAGCTGGTTGGAGGAGCTGCCGTTCGAAGAGGTGGTGCCCCAGCCGAGGATGCGCGCGGTGGTGCCCGCCGCGTACACACCGGTCTGGGTGGAGGAGACGTACGACGCCGTGGTGTACGGCATCGACGTCGCGAGGGTCAGCACGGCCACGTCGTCGCCGTCGGTGGCGTCCGTGTAGCTCGGGTTGATCCAGATCTTGCTGACCCGGCTGACCGTGCCGTTGGTCCCGTTGAGGTACGTCCGGCCGCCGACCACCCGCACGCTGCTCGTGGTCTCGCCGACCATGCAGTGGGCCGCGGTGACCACCTTGGTCGGGGAGACGAGCGTGCCGCCGCAGAACTGGTTCTGCGAGGCGTCCGTGATCTGCATCATGAACGGGTAGGCCGTCGTGGTGGTGGTCGTGCCGCCGACGATGGGCTGCGGCGCGGCGACAGCGGTGGGGGCGCCGATCAACGCGGTCGCGGCAGCCGCCGCGGTCGCCGCGACGACAGCCGCGGTCTTCTTGGCACGGGTGAGCCCGAACATGGATCTCCTTGCGTGGGGAGGTGGCCGGTGGGGGACGCGCGGGTGTGGGGGTTGCACGGGGTGGGGGTCCCCCCGCTCGAGCGAAGCCGAGAGTGGGGGCGGGACCGACCCCGTGTGCCCGGGCGAGCGGCACGTCCCTTACGCTAGGGCTCGGGGTTCACCCTCCCCAATGAGGGAACCCCCTAAGGGAGTTGGGGCAGGGAAAACCCTCGGTCGCCTCGGCGGACCGCACACGGAAGGCCACGGGGGCCGGTACCGGTCTTTCGACAGCAGGCAGTAAAACCCGCGGATCCCTTACTTGGCGTGGTGCCCCGCCGCCAGCCGGACGATGTCCACCCGCGAGCGGATCCCCAGCTTGCGGTAGACCCGGGTCAGCGTCGCCTCCACCGTCTTGACGCTGATGAACAGCCGCGCGGCGATCTCCCGGTTGGTGGCGCCCTCCATGACCAGCGCCGCCACCTGACGCTCCATCGAGGCCAGCCCCTCCATCGCGTCGGCCGCGGGCGCCGGCACGGGCGCGGCGGCCGTCTCGGCCGACTCCTCCGCCGCGGCGGCCTCCACCTGCCGCAGCCAGGGCAGCGCCCGGCACCGCCGGAACAGCCGCGCCGCCTCCTCGTACGACGTCGGCCCCGGCCGCCGGGTGCGCAGCCGCGCCAGCTCGAACGCCGCCCGCGCCTCCTCCAGTCCGTACCCCAGCCTGGCCAGACGGTCCTGAACGGACGTCAGCCGGGCCAGCGCCCCCTCCTGGTCGCCCCGCGCCGCCCGCACCAGCGCCTCCGCCCGGTCCAGCACCGCGAGGACGCTCTCCCGTCCCAGCCGCAGCGCGTGCTCCCGGGCGACGTCGATGACGTCCTGCGCCTCGCCCGGCTCACCGACGCGGACCAGGGCCTCGGCCAGGTCGCCCTGCCAGCGGCCGCGCGCCGGATCGGTGATGCCCAGCCCCTGCTCCAGATCCCGCACCCGGCGCAGACTGCCCACCGCGCCCGCCGCGTCCCCGGCGACCAACTGGGCGTAGCCCAGGGCGGCCAGAGCCCGCGACAGATACATCTGGTCGCCGTCCTCCTCGGCCCGGTCCACCGCCTCCCGGGCCAGCGCCAGCGCCTGGTCGACGTCCCCGCCGGACGCCTCCGCGAGGGAGGCGAGCATGGCGGAGGCGCCCAGGCCGATACCGGAGTCCCGGGCCAGTCGCAGACTCTCCCGGGCCAGGTCCAGGGCGCGCCCGCAGTGCCCGGAGCGCAGCTCGATGTCGGCCAGGAACCGCTGGAAGTGCACCTCGCTCTCGACCATGCCCCGTCGGCGCACCTCGCGCAGCAGCGCGCTGATGGTCGCCCGGGCCTCGGGCAGCTGGTCGCTCATCAGCAGCCAGCGGTACCTGGCCATGCCGACGCCGTTGTGATGGCACGTCACGTACGGGTCCTGAGGCTCTTTCAGGGCCCGCTTGATGGTGACGGGCGCGTTCGGATGCCCCATGAGGATCTCCGTCGACGCCTGGAGGGCAAGCGCCATCAGCTCGTTGCGCCGGTCCTCGCCGCGCGCGGCCAGCTCCGCGGCGTGCTCCGCCTGCCGGCGGGCCTCGGCGAAGTCCCCCTGGACGACCAGACCGCGCCAGGCGAGCTGGTAGTGCACCTGGGCGAGCAGCACCGGGTCGTCGCCCGCGTCGGAGAGCGCCTGCGGGTAGACGGTGTCGACGTCGCCCAGCGCCTGCCCGGCGGCCTCGATCACCACCATCCAGGCGCGGACCCGCTCGGCGGGCGCCGAGGCGCGGGTCAGCACCTCGTGGGCGATGTCCCGGGCGAGGTCCACCTCCCCGGCGGTGATCGCGTCCTCCGCGGCCTGCAGCCGGCGGTCGTCCGGGGCGGGCGTGCCGTCCGGCGGGGTGTGCCGGGCCGCGAGCAGCCCGAGCGAGGCGGCCACCGAGGGCGCGCCGCGGTCCCGGGCCATCGAGGCGGCCCCCGCGAGCCGCGCGGCCACGCCGGGGTCGGTGCCGGTCGTGGACAGCGCGAGGTGCCGGGCCCGCTCGATCGGGTCGGAGGCCGCCGTGGACAGCGCGGCGTGCGCGGCCCGGCGTTCCTGCGCGGGCGCCTCGGCGTACAGCGCGGCCGAGATCAGCGGATGCGCGAACCGTACGGCCGGCCCGTCGGGTTCCGTCGCCAGCAGGCCGAGCGCGGCGGCCTGGGCGGTCTCCGCCTCGGCGTTCTCCCGGCCGGCCGCCTGGAGCAGGGCGAGCGTGGGGCGGGCGCCGGCGCTGGCGACGAGCAGGGTGCGTCGGGCCTCGCCGGAGAGCATGTCGAGCCGGCTGAGCACCAGGTCGCGCAGCGAGGTCGGCACCGGCAGCGGCTCGCCGGGGCGCGGCGGGGTCGGATTCTCGCCGAGGGCGCGGCCGAGCTCCAGCGCGAACAGCGGGTTGCCGCCGCTGGTGCGGTGGATCTCCCGCATCGTGGAGCGCGGCAGGTCGGTGTAGCCGCGGTGGTCGAGCAGGGCGGACACCTGGGCGCGGGAGAGCGGGTTCAGCCGGACGGCCAGGGTGTCGGGCGGGGACGCGCGTAGATGGCGGTCGTACTCCTGCCCCTCGGTCCGCACCGCGCACAGCAGCTGCACGGGGGTGTCGCCCAGGCGGCGGGCGGCGAAGCCGAGGAGTTCGGCGCTGGCGGAGTCCAGCCACTGGAGATCGTCGGCGACGAGCAGCACGGGCCCGGCGGCGGCGAGGGCGCGCAGCGCCGACAGCACGGCCAGGCGCAGGGCGAGGCCGTCGCGTTGCAGGGTCGACTCGCCACGGCCGGTGAGCGCCGCCTCCAGGGCCGTGAGCTGGGCGGCGGGCAGCTTGTCGGACACCTCGCCGAGGACCAGTCCGAAGAGGTCGGCCAGCGCGAGGAAGGGAAGGTGCGATTCGGACTCGGTCGCCGAGCAGCGCAGGACGGTGCGGGCGGAGTCGCCGTAATCCGCGGCCAGTGCCCGCAGCACGGTCGACTTGCCTATTCCGGCCGGGCCGTGCAGCAGCACACTGCCGCCGCCGGTCAGCTGGTCGCGGGCGGCCGCGACCAGTTCCTCCCGTCCGATGACCAGGTCGGGGCGGCATCTGGCAGGCTCCTGGAGGTCCCGTCGCACGGTCACCGCTCCCCTCCGTGTGTCGTGTTCGGGCCAAATTCTAGGCAACATCCCGTTGAAATCCCGGCGGACTCCTTGGTGAGGGATATAACAGCGGGAAGCATGGGGAAATTCAACGAACCGGCCGTTGAATAGCCACTCGTCGCCCGGAGCCGTCCCTGGCCGGAACGGATCCCTCCGCCGAATCGCCGGTCTTTCGTCCGGCCGGCCCTTCCCGGGGCGGCCCCGCCTTCCGCGCGGACCTCCCCGCCTCCTGTGCCGGCGGCCCCTCCTTTCCGAGGTGATCCCCGTGCGGGGGTGGTGCACCCGCATCACGGATTACACGATGACAGAGAGCCGCCCGGCAATGGTCCGGCGCCGGCCCGCGCGCTTCACCGGGCGCGCGGCCGCCGCCCGGGGCCCGACGGGGCCGCGCGGCAGGCAGAGCGAGACGGAGGACGCATGACGACGGCGACGGAGCGGTTCCGTACGGCGCGGGACTTCCTGCTGCGACACCGCGAGGACTACGCCACGGCCTACGAGGGCTTCGAGTGGCCCCGGTTCGAGCACTTCAACTGGGCACTCGACTGGTTCGACGCCATCGCGGACGGCAACGACCGCATCGCACTGCACATCGTCGAGGAGGACGGCACCGAGGTCCGGCTCTCCTTCGCCGAGCTGTCCGAACGCTCCGACCGGCTCGCCAACCTGCTGCGCGAGCGCGGCGTCGCGGCCGGCGACCGCATCCTCGTGATGCTCGGCAACCAGGCCGAACTGTGGGAGACCGCCCTCGCCGCGATGAAGCTGCGCGCCGTCGTCATCCCCGCGACCCCGCTGCTCGGCCCCGCCGACCTGCGCGACCGCGTCGAGCGCGGCCAGGTCCGGCACGTCGTCGTCCGCGCCGAGGACGCCGGCAAGTTCGACGAGGTCCCCGGCGACTACACGCGCACCGCCGTGGGCGGAGTGCCCGAGGGCTGGCAGCCGTACGAGGACGCCTACGCCGCCTCCGCCGAGTTCCTGCCCGACGGCCCGACCCTGGCCGACGACACCCTGATGCTGTACTTCACCTCGGGGACGACCGCCCGGCCCAAGCTCGTCGAGCACACGCACGTGTCGTACCCGGTCGGGCACCTCGCCACCATGTACTGGATCGGCCTGCGGCCCGGCGACGTCCACCTCAACATCTCCTCACCCGGCTGGGCCAAGCACGCCTGGTCCAATCTGTTCGCCCCGTGGAACGCCGGGGCGACCGTCTTCATCCACAACTACACCCGCTTCGACCCGGCCCGGCTGATGGCCGAGATGGACCGCGCGGGCGTGACGACGTTCTGCGCCCCGCCGACCGTGTGGCGCATGCTCATCCAGGCCGACCTGACCGCGCTGCGCACCCCGCCCCGTGAGGTCGTGGCCGCCGGGGAACCGCTCAACCCCGAGGTGATCGAGCAGGTCCGGCGGGCCTGGGGCGTCACCGTCCGGGACGGCTTCGGCCAGACGGAGACGGCCGTGCAGATCGCCAACAGCCCCGGGCAGCCCCTGAAGACCGGCTCCATGGGCCGCCCCAGCCCCGGCTACCGGGTGGAACTGCTGGACCCGGTGACCGGTGCGCCCGGCGCCCGGGAGGGCGAGATCGCCCTCGACCTGTCGGCGCGGCCGGTAGGCCTGATGACCGGCTACCACGGCGACGACGACCGTACGGCGGAGGCGATGGCGGGCGGCTACTACCGCACCGGCGACATCGGCGAACGCGACGAATCCGGATACATCACCTATGTCGGCAGGAGCGACGACGTCTTCAAGGCCTCCGACTACAAGATCAGCCCGTTCGAGCTGGAGAGCGCCCTGCTGGAGCACGAGGCCGTCGCCGAGGCGGCCGTGGTCCCCGCACCGGACGAGGTGCGGCTGGCCGTGCCCAAGGCGTACGTCGTCCTGGCGGAGGGCTGGGAACCCGGCCCCGACACCGCGAAGGTGCTGTTCGAGCACTCCCGCGAGGTCCTCGCCCCCTACAAGCGCCTGCGCCGGCTGGAGTTCGCGCCGCTGCCCAAGACCGTCTCGGGCAAGATCCGCCGCGTCGAGCTCCGTGAGGCCACGGCGGCGGGGTCGGCGGGGGAGTACCGGGAGGAGGACTTCCGGTGAGTCCTCGCGCGTGAGCGGGCGGCGGAGCCGGGCCGGTGCGGTCGTGCCGGCTCAGCCGCCGCCCTGTGCGTCGAGCGCGCCGGCGACCGCGTTGACCGGCCGGGGTCTGCCCGTGAGGTCCATGACGAACAGGGGTACGGCGAGGGAGTCGGCGCGGGCGTGGGCGTCGGGGGTGTAACCGGAGAGGGAGAAGTACACGCACTCCGAGGACTCCGTCATGGCCGTCAGCCACAGGCACTCGACGTCCCGCACGGAGGCCGGGGCCGCCTTGGGGTCGACCTGCGCCAGCAGCCCCCGGGTGGCGAGGCCTATGCCCGAGGTCGGGCGCTGGTCGGCCCGGCGGACCTCCGGGTAGCCCAGCCAGTCCAGGTACAGGGCGGTCGCGGTGACCGCGTCCCGGGCCGTGCGTATGGCGACGGGGCGGAAGGGGCGGGGGCGGGGCGGGGAGGTGGATATGGGCGCGGGCGGCGCGGCGGCCGCGAGGTCCGCCGCCGGGTCCTCGGCCGGCCGCGGGCTCGCCGTCTCCCGCTGGGGCGGCGAACTCGCCGTCGCCTCCCCCTCACCGTCGTCCCTCTCCGCGCTCACCGGGATGCGCAGCACCGTGCCGCAGGCGCACCCCAGCTCCGGTCGGGGCCACTGGTCATGACGGCCGCAGGCCGCGCAGCGGACGGTGACCCACTCCTCCTCCCACGCGCGGTGGGCGACGGCCGTCACCTTCGCGCGGAGGTCGAGGCGCGGGGCGACCGGGGCACCGCACGCGCACGGGTAGGTCGGCGCGGAGTAGAGACGCTCGCGTCGGCAGGCCGGGCAACTCACCGGCACGCTCTCGAACATGGCCCCCATGGTCCTCCATCGCCCCCCGCTTGTCCGTCCGTTGGCGAAGGTCGGAAAGAGACCGGAGAAAGCGGGGCCGAAAGCCCGGCGCGTGCTCGAAGACCGAACGCCCGCTTCACGATGCGCGGGGTCCGCCGCCCCCGTGCCGGCGGACCCCGCAGGACCACAATGTGCCCTGCGCCAGGCGCGGTTGAAGCCCACGGACCGTGTTCAGAGGTTCATTTGAGGTTGACGCGGGCTCCCGATCGCGCCGGACGGCGGTGCCCCTGCCGGGGAGGACGCCCGGCGGGAAACCGTCTCGCACGTTAGGTTGAGCGCGTGCGATTGAGACTGGAGTTCACCACCGAGCCCTTCGATCTCGACGAGGCGCCCGCGCACGCGCTGGTCGCCCGCGAGGTGATCGAGTCGGCCGACCTGGACGCCGTGGACGTCGGCCCGTTCGGCAACACCGCCGAAGGCGACGCCGACGCCGTGCTCGCCGCCGTGGACGCCGTGCTGCGCCGCACCCTCGGGTCGGGCGCCACCCGGATCTCCCTCCAGCTCAACGTCGTCGGGGAGGGCGGGAAGTGACCCGCGCCGGGGACGACGCCTTCGTCGCGGCCGTCAAGCCGTTGGTCGACGCGATGGGCGGAGAGCTGCTCCCGCCGGACGAGGCCGGCCCCGACGACGTCGTGCTCTCCTGGGAGGGGACGCGGGCCGTCGCCGTACGGCTGCCGCAGCTCGCCGACTCCCTGGACCACATCCTGGCCGCCATGGAGCGCGAGCGGGGCAGGCCGCTCGCCGACCTCGACCGCAAGGCCAAGCAGGAGGTCGTACGGATACTCGAGGCGCGCGGTGCCTTCTCCGTGCGGCACGGCGTGGAGACCGTGGCCGGCGCGCTCGGGGTGAGCCGGTTCACCGTCTACAACTACCTCAACCGCGAGAAGGGCGGCTGAGCGGCGGCGGGGTCGTCACCCGCTGCGGGGGAGGAGTGCCCGTCGGCGGGGAGCCGTAACCCGGATTTTTCAACAAAGTGTTGACGCCAGGGGCCGGTGGGGCGTTAGCTGGCCCCAGCCCGGTCAGTACGCAGTCCCATCAGCACGCAGGCCGCCACGGCCACGGAGGCTCCCGTGACGTCGACTCCCCAGCCCGCCGGTCTGAGCCGGTTCAACGCCCTGGAGGAGCGGGCGGCAGCCGCCGCGCTGCACGAGGTGTGCTCCTCCACGGCATGGGTGCGACGGCTGCTCGCCGGCCGTCCCTACGCCACCCCCGACGACCTCTACGCCGCAAGCGACGCCGCGACGGCCGGCCTGAACGCGCGGGACCTCGACGAGGCCATGGCCGGGCATCCGCCGATCGGCCGGCCCCGGCCCGGCGACCCGGCCTCCGCCCGCGAACAGCGCGGCATGGCCGGCGCGTCCGAGGAGCTGAGAGCGGAGATGCTCGAACTCAACCTGGCCTACCAGGAGAAGTTCGGGCACGTGTTCCTGATCTGCGCCACCGGCCGCACCGGCGAGCAGATGCGCGACGCCGTGCGGGAACGGTTCGGCAACACGCCGGAGCGGGAGCGGGAGGTCGTCCGCACCGAGTTGGGGAAGATCAACCGCATCCGGCTCGCCCGCGTCGTCGAAGCCGAAGAGGACCGAGGAGCAGCATGAGCACCAGCACGACCGCCTCGGTGTCCACCCACATCCTGGACACCTCCGTCGGCCGCCCCGCCCGCGACGTCGCCGTCCGGATCGCCGCCCGCGCGGGCCGCGACGCCGGCTGGCAGCCGCTCGGCGGCTCCGCGACCGACGCGGACGGCCGGTGCAAGGACCTCCCGGACCTGCCGGAAGACACCACCCATGTACGGCTCGACTTCGCGGTCGAGCCGTACTTCGAGACCGAGCGGGCCGAGGCGCGGCAGGACGCCCCCGCGCACGGGGACGGCGGTCCGGGCGTGTTCTTCCCGGAGGTGACGGTCACGTTCGCCGTCGCGCCCGGCGAGCACTACCACGTACCGCTGCTGCTCACCCCGTTCGGCTACTCCGTATACCGAGGGAGCTAGCTCCATGGCAGACAACCCCCGCCCCGGCCGCCCCGTGCTCGGGCCGAACCGGTACGGCAAGGCCGAGACCCGGGTCGTCAAGGTCACGCGCGACGGCGCCACCCACCACATCAAGGACCTCAACGTCTCGGTGTCGCTCAGCGGCGCCATGGAGGAGGTCCACTACTCGGGCTCGAACGCCGGCGTCCTGCCGACGGACACCACCAAGAACACGGTGTACGCGTTCGCCAAGGAGCACGGCGTCGACTCCCCCGAGCAGTTCGGCATCCACCTCGCCCGCCACTTCGTCACCTCGCAGCAGTCGATCCACCGGGCCCGGATCCGCGTCGAGGAGTACGCCTGGGAGCGCGTCGAGACCTCAGGCGAGGGCGCGCACTCCTTCGTCCGCAAGGGCCAGGAGACCCGGCTCGCCCAGATCGCCTACGACGGAGGGCGCTGGGAGGTCGTCGCCGGGCTCAAGGACCTGACCGTGCTGAACACCACCGACTCCGAGTTCTCGGGTTACGTCAAGGACAGGTACACGACGCTCCCCGAGGCCCACGACCGGGTCCTGGCCACCGAGGTCTCCGGGCGCTGGCGCCTGAACTGGACCGACGACGCGCAGTCCGCGCCCGACTGGAACGAGTCCTACGCGCGAACCCGGGAACACCTGCTCTCGGCCTTCGCCGAGACGTACTCGCTGTCCCTCCAGCAGACCCTGTACGCGATGGGCTCCCGGATCGTCGAGCACCGCCCGGAGATCGACGAGGTCCGCTTCTCGCTGCCCAACAAGCACCACTTCCTGGTGGATCTCGCGCCGTTCGGTTTGGAGAACGACAACGAGGTGTACTTCGCCGCGGACCGCCCCTACGGCCTGATCGAGGCCACCGTCCTGCGGGACGGCTGTGAGGCGCGGATCCCGGAGGACCTGACCAACCTGTGAGGACGGACCGGATGACCCAGCGCACCGTCATCGAGAACGCGGCCATCGCGACCGTGGACGCGCACGACACCGAGCACGCCTCGGGGCACGTGGTCCTGGCGGACGACCGGATCGAGTCGATCGGCCCCGGTCGGGCCCCCGAGGGCCTGGAGAACGTCGTACGGTGCGTCGACGCCACCGGCCACCTCGTGACCCCCGGCCTGGTCAACACCCACCACCACTTCTACCAGTGGATCACCCGGGGCCTCGCCACCGACCACAACCTCTTCGACTGGCTCGTCGCGCTGTACCCGACGTGGGCGCGCATCGACGAGCCGATGGTGCGCGCGGCCGCGCAGGGCTCGCTCGCGATGATGGCCCGCGGCGGCGTCACCACCGCCATGGACCACCACTACGTCTTCCCCCGCGGCTGCGGGGACCTGGAAGGCACGATCATCGGCGTCGCCCGCGACATGGGCGTCCGCTTCACCCTGGCGCGCGGCTCCATGGACCGCGGCGAGAAGGACGGCGGCCTGCCGCCCGACTTCGCCGTCGAGAGCCTGGAGGACGCCCTCGCCGCCACCGAGAAGACCGTACGGCGCCACCACGACTCCTCCTTCGGCGCGATGACCCAGGTGGCCGTCGCCCCCTGCTCGCCCTTCTCCGTCTCCACCGAACTGATGCGGCAGGGAGCGGAGTCGGCGCGCCGGCTCGGCGTGCGGCTGCACACCCACGGCTCGGAGACGGTCGAGGAGGAGAAGTTCTGTCACGAGCTGTTCGGCATGGGCCCGACCGACTACTTCGAGTCCACCGGCTGGCTCGGCGACGACGTGTGGATGGCGCACTGCGTCCACATGAACGACTCCGACATCGAAGCCTTCGCCCGCACGAGGACCGGCGTCGCCCACTGTCCCTCCTCCAACGCCCGCCTCGCGGCGGGGATCGCACGCGTCCCCGACCTCCTCGCGGCCGGCGTCCCGGTCGGCCTCGGCGTCGACGGCACCGCGTCCAACGAGTCCGGCGAACTGCACACCGAGCTGCGCAACGCCCTCCTCGTCAACCGGCTCGGCCCCCACCACGAGGCCGCCCTGAACGCCCGTCAGGCGCTGCGCCTCGGCACCTACGGCGGAGCCCAGGTCCTGGGCCGGGAGAGGGAGATCGGCTCGCTGGAGCCGGGAAAGCTGGCCGACCTGGTGCTGTGGCGGATGGACACCCTCGCCCACGCCTCCATCGCCGACCCGGTGACCGCGCTGGTCTTCGGCGCGGCCGCCCCGGTCACCGCCTCCTTCGTGAACGGACGCCAGATCGTCGAGAACGGCCGGCTGCTGACCGCCGACGAGGAGGCGATCGCCCGGTCCACCCGCGAGGAGGCGAGGCGGCTGGCCCGGATCGCCGCCGGTTCCTGAGCGAAAAGGGGCGGCCTCAGGACGCCGGGGGGCCCGCCCAGGCCATGAGGTTGGCGAACAGCTCGGCCTGCTCGATCGCGTCGTCGAGGGCGTGGTGGGTGTGGCGGCGCGTCGACAGCAGCTCGGGCGGCATGGCCCGCTTCGCCACCGCCCGCAGCGGCAGCCCCGCCTTCGCGGCGTACAGCGTCTTCATGTCGAGACAGCCGGAGTGCCCGAACGGACTCGACCCGGTGAACCGGATCAGATACCAGTACAGGAACGTCCAGTCGTACGACGCCGGGTAGCCGCACATCACCGGCTGCGCGCCGTCGCTCACTTCACGCACCCAGCGGGCGAACTGGGCCAGTGCCAGGGAGGGTTCGATCCCCTGCTCGCGCAGCCGCTCCCGGTCGAGCCCGCTCACGGCCAGCGCCTCGGACACGAACTCCTCGCTGATGGGCCGCAGTTCGCGGTAGAAGGTCCGCGCGGCGGGATCGGCCGCGGTGAAACCGTCCGCGTCCTGCACACCGGCGACCGCGGCGCCGAGGCTGAGCATCGAGTACGGGCCGGGAATGGGTCCGTCGGCCTCGATGTCCACGGAGATGTACAGGCTGGGTCTGACGCGTCGCGGGGGCATGGGACGGGAGCATCGCAGGTGCGCGGGGCGCGGTGCACCCGAATTCCCCTTCCCCTCTGGCCTCATGAGGGTGCTTGGCAGGGTGTGGCCCGCGGCAGCCGCCCCGAGAAGAACTCCCGGGGCGGCACACCCATCAGGGTGCGGAAGTCGGCCGTCATGTGCGACTGGTCGTAGTAACCGGTGACCGCGGCGAGTTCGGCCCACGGGGTGGTCAGGGCGTGGTCCAGGACGTGCCGCACGCGGTCGATGCGGGCGAAGTGCTTGGGGGAGAGGCCGATGCCCTCCGCGAAAAGGTTGCGCAACTGACGTTCGCTGACGGCAAGCTCGCGGGCGACGTCCCGCACGGCGGCCGGCGCGCGGTCCCGTCGGGTCGACAGGGCGGCGACGGCGGCGCGCAGCAGCCGGTCGCGGTCGCGGGAACGGATCGTGGGCGGGGGGAGCAGATCAGCGAGGCCGGACGTGACCTCGCCCGGATCCCGGTACGCCAGATCACGCGCCAGTGCACGGGCGGTGTCGGAGGGCAGGGCGCCCAGCGGCATCACCCGGCCGACGAGGTCCACGGCCGGCACACCCAGCAGCGGTCGCACCGCACCCGGCTCCAGACGCAGGCGCACACAGGACACCAGCCGCTTCCGCGCGTCCGCGTGGTACGTGGCCAGGGTGCGCGGTCCGACGACCAGTGTGTCGCGCCCCCCGTCGCCCCGCAGACGCACGACCACCTGGGTCGCGGTGTCCGGCGGGTGTGCGAGGGCGTTCTCGACGGGACCCGTGGCCCGCACCGCCGCGACGCCGGAGATCCAGGGGCGAGCCCGGTCGTGGACGGTGAGGGGCTGTTCGGCGAGGACGTCGGTCACCGCTCCACCGTATGCGTCGGACAGGTCCCGGAGGGCTGCCGAAGCGTGCCGGAATCTCCTAGAGACGCGGCGGCGACGCCCGGCACCGTGAGAGCCATGATCCTCGTGACCGGTGCCACGGGCACCATCGGCAGTGAACTCGTACGACAGTTGACGGCGCGCGGCGAGAAGGTGCGCGCACTGCTCCGCGACCCGGCGAAGGCCGCCGGGTTGCCCTCGGGGGTGGAGGTGGCACGTGGGGACTACCTCGACCCCGGCTCCCTGGAGGCCGCGGCGGCCGGAGCGCAGGCCGCGTTCCTGGTGGGCGTCCCGGGGCCGGACACCCACCACGACGAGGCGCTGGTGGCGGCGGCCCGGTCGGCGCGGGTCGGCCGGCTGGTGAAGCTGTCCGCGATCGCCACCGGAGACCCCGGTCTGGGCGCTTTCGGAACGTGGCATCTGCCCGGCGAGCGGGCCGTGCGCGAGAGCGGGGCCGAGTGGGCCGTCCTGCGGCCTTCGTCGTTCGCCTCGAACACACTGAGCTGGGCGGCCCCGATCAGGGCGGGCGAGCCGGTGCCGAACATGTGCGGCGACGGGGCGCAGGGCGTGATCGACCCGCGTGACGTGGCCGAGGCCGCGGCGCGGGTCCTTCTCGACGGCCGGCTCGTCGGACGGACGTACACGCTGACCGGACCGGAGACGATCAGCGTCCCGGAGCAGGCCGCCGTGCTCGCCGAGGTCCTCGGCCGGCCGATCACCACCCGGGACCTCACACCGCGGGAGGCGCGTGAGCGTCTGCTCGCATGGGGTCTCGGTGAGGCCCAGGCGGAGGGCGTCCTGGCCGGCAACGCCTTCGTGCGCGACGGCGGCAACGCCGTGGTCACCGAGGACGTGCCGGAGCTGCTGGGGCGTCCGGCGCGGACCTACCGCGAGTGGGCGCGGGAGCGTCGAGCGGCCTTCGGGTGACGTCGTCCGTCAGAGGCCGAACAGGGCCGGGTCGGACGCCAGTTCCTTGAAGTGGTTCTGCGGGTCGGGCACCATCCGCCGTGTCTTCAGGTCCAGCAGGCCGCCGACCGCGGTGAGTTCGGCCGCCACCGTGCCGTCGGCCCTGTGCATGACCTGCTCGATGCGGAACGTCTTGCCGCCGCTCGACTCGAAGACGCACGTCACGTCGACCTCGTCGCCGGCGAGCAGCTCACGCTTGCAGCGGATGGTCGTCTCCAGGGCGACGGGCCCGACGCCCCTCGCGATCAGGGCGGCCTGGGTGATCCCGGCGGCCTGGAGCAGCGACCAGCGCGCGTGCTCCGCGTAGTTGACGTACACGCTCTGGTTCACATGGCCCTGCGTGTCGGTCTCGTGGAGATCATGGCCGGGATGCCTGACATGCGACGGGGTCACCCCACCGCAGTCCGCCTCCTTCGAGCTGCTGCTCTGCTTCGCGGCCGGGGCCACCCTGTTCGCTGGGACCTGGTCCCGCTTCTTCCGCCGCGGCCCGTTGGAGTACCTCCTCAACAGCGCCACGAAACTGGCGAACCGCGTCCGCTGAGCCCGGGTATCCGTTGCCCGTACTGCAGAAAGCCGTCGTGGCCCTGCCGAGCGGTGGGTGCCACCCCGCCGTGTGGCTGGCGCTGCAGCTCAGCGGGTCTCCGGGACCGATCGGGGCCTTAGGGTCGAGTCGGCATGGGCCGAACGGCATGAACAAGGTGAGGCGGAGCGCGTGATACGGGTAGTGGTGGTGGACGACGAGGCTCTGGTCCGCTCGGGCTTCCAGCTGATTCTGGGCGCGTCCGAGGACATCGAGGTCGTCGCGACCGCGAGCGGCGGAGACGCGGTGGACACCGTCCGCCGGGAGCGGCCCGGCGTGGTGCTGCTGGACATCCGGATGCCGGACGTCGACGGGCTCACCGTCCTGCGCGAGCTGCGCACGATGCCTGACCCGCCGGTGGTGGCGATGCTGACGACGTTCGACGCCGACGAGTACATCCTGACCGCGCTGAACGGCGGCGCTGCCGGCTTCCTGCTCAAGGACACCGAACCGGAGCAACTCCCTCACCTGGTGCGCACCCTGGCCGCGGGCGGTGTCGTGCTGTCCCCCAAGGCGTCGCGGACCCTCCTGCACAGCCACCCCGGCACCGAGAGGGCTGTCGACGAGGACGCGGCGCGGGTCCGGCTGCTCACCGCGCGGGAGCGTGATGTCCTCGTCCTGGTGGCGGAGGGCTTGTCGAACGCGGACATCGGGGCACGCATCCACCTGGGGGCGGGCACGGTCAAGGACCACGTCAGCGCGATCCTGACGAAGTTGCGGGTGGCGGGCCGGGTGCAGGCCGCGCTGCTGGCGCAGCGGGCCGGGCTGCTCGACGAGCGCCTGCGGTCGGAGGCCGGCGGATGAGCCGTGCACGCGCCCTGTGGCAGCGGCTTCCCGCGCCGGTCATCGACCTCGCCTTGGTGGCCGCGGCGGCCGTGGACGTGCGGCTGAACAACTGGGAGCCCACGCGCCTCACGCTCGCGCTGGCGGCTGTCGGGTGCACCGCGCTGGCCTTCCGGCGCAGGTTCCCGCTCGGCGTGTTCCTGCTCACCCTGCCCCTCGCGCTGACGCAGGATGTCGCCGTCGCTGTGCTCGCGGCGCTGTTCACCCTGGCCGAACGCTCCCGCAACCGCCGTCTTCTCGCCGTGTGCGTCGCCCTGGCCGCCGTCGCGAGCAGCACTCCGTGGCCCCTGGCCGAGGTCGACCGGACCATGACATTGGTCTTCTTCGTGTACGGCCTGGCCACGGCCGCGGCACCGGTCCTCTTCGGCCAGCTTCTCCAGGCGCAGCGGGACCTGGCGCGGCGACTGGCCGAGATCGAGGACGCCAGGGAACACGAGCGGACCCTGCACGCCCAGGCCGTCCTCGCCCGCGAACGCGCCCAGCTGGCCCGGGAGATGCACGACGTGGTCTCCCATCAGGTCAGCCTGATCGCCGTCCGGGCCGGGGCGTTGCAGGTCGCCACCAAGGACGCGGACGCCAAGGAGGCCGCCCGCACGATCCGTTCGCTGAGCGTCACCACGCTCGACGAACTGCGCACCATGGTCACACTGCTGCGGGCCTCCGGCGGTGACGCCACCGAGCTGACGCCTCAGCCCACCCTTGCCGACCTGCGTAAACTCGTGGAATCGAGCGGCACTCACGTAGAGCTGACGGGGGAACTGCCACCCACTGTGAGCACACCCACCCAACGCGCCCTCTACCGTACGGTTCAGGAAGCGCTGACCAACGTCCGCAAGCACGCCCCCGGCGCCACTGCCGGCGTTGCGCTGTGGCAGGACGGCGACGGCGTGGGAGTGACCGTCACCAACACCCCACCCACGCGTCCCTCCCTGTCCCTCCCCGGCTCCCGGCAAGGCCTCGTCGGACTGCGGGAACGTGCCGACATCCTGCACGGCACCCTGGACGCGGGCCCGACCACGGAAGGCGGCTACCGGGTGCGGCTGCGGATCCCGCTCAGCGCGGACTGAGCTGTTGCTCAGGGCCTGTCCGGCGGATCATCGCCTACGGCAGGTGAACCCTGGGCAGGGTGCGCCGAAAGCGGAAGCGGATCACCGGGCGGGGGTCAGGAGCTGGGTGGCTGCCAACCGCGCGTACAGCTGGTCCTGTTCCACCAGTTCCTCGTGAGTGCCGACGGCTCGGACCTGGCCGGCGTCCACGACGACGATGCGGTCGGCTCCGGTCACCGTGGACAGGCGGTGGGCCACCACCAGCACGGTGGTGTCGCGGGCCACCTCCGTGATGACGTCCCGCAGCGCGAGCTCGTTGACGGCGTCGAGCTGTGAGGTCGCCTCGTCCAGGAGCAGCAGTCGGGGCTTGCGCAGCAGGGCGCGGGCGATGGCGATGCGCTGCCGTTCGCCGCCCGACAGTTTTGAACCGCGGTGTCCGACCGGGGTGTCCAGGCCGTGGGGCAGGCGCTCGACGAGGGTGTCGAGCTTCGTGCGGGCGAGGACGTCGCGAATGTCGTCGTCGCTCGCGCCGGGCGCCGCGAAGACGAGGTTCTCCCGCAGGGTGCCCGCCAAGACGGGCGCGTCCTGTTCCACGTACCCGATGGCCGACCGCAGCTCGGACAGGGGCCAGTCCCGCACGTCCTTGCCGTCGACCAGGACCCGGCCGCCGGTGGCCTCGTGGAACCGCTCGATGAGCGCGAAGACCGTCGACTTGCCCGCACCGGAGGGACCGACGAAGGCCGTCATACCGGTTCCCGGAACCTCGAAACTCACCTGCCGATGGATGTACGGCCGGCCCGGGCGGTAGCGGAAGGACACGTCCTCGAAGCGGACCGACGCCGGCTCCGGCACCGATGGCCCCTGCCTGGGCGGGCCGTTGTGCCGTCCGGCGGTCGGCTCGGTCGCCAGCTGCTCCACGTGCGCGATCCGGGAGAGCGCTGCCGCCCCCTCCTGATACTGGGAGACGGCGTCGACCAGTCTGGACACCGGCTCGATCAGGTAGAAGAGGTACAGCAGGAAGGCGATGAGGGTGGAGACGGGGATCTCCCCGGACGCCACGCGCGACCCGCCGACCGCGAGCACCGCGAGGAAGGCCAGCTGGACGGCGAGTTCGTCGGCCGAGCCCGCCACGGCCTCCCACTTCGCGCTCTTCACGCCGTGCCGCCACGCCCGCCGCGCCGCCGCCTCCACCCGGGCGGTCTCCCGGCCCTCGGCACCGGACGCCTTCACCGTGCGGAACGCCCCGAAGGCCCGCTCCAGCGCGACGGAGATCTCCCCGACCGCCTGCTGCGATCGCTCGGTGGCCCGGGCGATCTTCGGCATGACCAGCGCGACGCCTCCGCCGACCAGCACGACCACGCCGAGCGTGACACCCAGCAGCACGACATCGAGCAGAGCCATCATCACGATCGCCGCGCCGAACGCGACCGCACCCGTGGCCGCGGAGACGACCGCCTGCGTGCTGACCGCCCGCAGCAGCGTGGTGTCCGAGGTGACGCGGGACATCAGATCACCCGGCGGGATCCGTTCCCACTCCGCGAGCCGCAGCCGCAGCAACCGCGCCACCAGGGTGCGCCGAGCGGTCAGGACCACCGACTCCGCCGTCCGCTCCAGCACATACGCGCCGAACGCCTCGACTGCCGTGCCCAGCACCACCAGCGCGGTGAGCGCGATCAGGATCCCGGCGATGGTCTCGCCTGTGGTGAGCCGGTCCACCAGGGCTTTCGTGGCCAGCGGCTGCAGCAGCCCCCCGGCAGCCCCCACCAGGGCGCACAGCAGACCGACAGCGACAGCCCCCCGGTGCGGCCGGACGTAAGCACACAGGGCCTTGACCGTCTCCCGTGCGGACAGGGAGGTCTCATCCGTCGTCGGGGCGGATGCGGTGTTCACGAGGTTCCCTTCTTCTGCGGTCTGCCGGGCCGCGTCAGCGGTTCAGCACACCGGTGAGTGAGCATGTGCCGGCCCGAGGGCCGGTTGTGGCGGACCCCGAGACGAGGGCATGCACAAACGCCGCGGGCAGTTCGGGACGGACGACGGACAGCGCCAAGACGCCTGCCGCCAACGTCATTCCGAGGAACTCCAGGAACCCGGCCCTGCCAGGGACGGCGCCCCGGCCCAGCACGTCGGCCGATGACCCGGAGGAAGCATGGGTCCACTTGTTCTGCACACGGCGCGTCATGCCACCAGCCTGGAGGCGTGGTTGGGCCGCGCCCATCCGGCAACCGTCGGGTACACCCCCGCCGAGCGGCTGACCGAGACCGCCGTCCGGTCCGCACCGGACCGGAAGGAGTGGGAACCTCGCCGGTCGGCGGGGCGTTACCCGCCGCTCGGCGGGGGAGTCACCGAAGGCTGCCGGGTGGCCCCCTCCCTGACGCCACGCGAGGTTCTCGGTATGACACAGACACAGCCGCCGCCGGAGACGTCAGGTCCCCAGGACGACTCGCCTCCACAGTCCCGAAACCCGCACGGGTCCACCGCGTCTGCCTCGGCCGGTCCCTCGATGGGACGCCTCGTCGGGGTGGACCTGGCCCGCGCGCTGGCGGTGTTCGGCATGTACGTCGTGCACATCGGCCCCCCGCTGTCCGCCACGACCGGTGTGGCGAGCTGGATCCGCTACATGGCGGATGGCCACTCGTCGGTCCTGTTCGCCACCCTCGCCGGATTCTCGCTGATGCTGATCGCCGGCCGCCGCGAGCCGAAGACGGGCCTGGCGGGCCGGCAGGCGAAGGCCCGCATCGCGATCCGCGCCGTGGTCCTGCTGGTGCTGGGCACCGTGCTGGCGATGGAGTACGGGGGAGTGATCATCCTCGGCTTCTACGGGGTCTACTTCCTGCTCGCCCTGCCCCTGGTGCGACTGCGTGCCAGGACACTCGCGGTCGTCGCGGCCGCGTTCGCCCTCGTCACACCGCAGTTGGCGTACGTCCTGACCTCGCTGCTGACTTCGTCGGTCCAGGAGAGCATCAACGCCCACGACCCGCTCCGCCGCCTCAGCGAGGTGGGAGTGCTCGACCTGCTGCTCACCGGCTTCTACCCGGCGCTCACGTGGATGTCGTTCGTGATCGCGGGCATGGCACTGGGCCGCCTCGACCTGTCCTCCGCCACCGTTCAGAAGCGCCTCGCCGCGCTTGGCGCCTCCCTCACCGCGGCCGCCTACGGCATGTCCCTGCTGCTCGCCGGATCGGGCGCGTTGAGGAGCACGGCGGAAGACGGGTCCTCGTCCGGCGGCTCCGGTTCGATGCCCCCCGTCAGCGGTTCGATGCCCCCGGACGGGGGGTCGTTCCCCGACATTCCGGCCTCGTCGCTCCTGGCGGCCGGGCCGCACAGCGGGACCACGTTCGACATCATCGGCAGCGTGGGCGTCGCGATCCTCGTGATCGTGGGCGCGACGGTGGCGATGGACCGCCTGCCGCGACTGCGCCGCCTGGCCAAGCCGGTCATCGCCGTGGGCACCATGTCCCTGACCGCCTACGTCGGCCACTTCCTCGCCCAGTCCGCGCTGTCCGTGCCCGCCGGGACCGGTGCCCAGCAATCATGGGTGCCGCTCGTCATGTTCGTCCTCGGGGCGACCGTGTTCGCCGCGATCTGGTCCCGATTCTTCCGCCGAGGCCCCCTGGAATACCTCCTGAACGCCGCCACCAAACCGGCGAAGCACATCCGATGAGACCCGGCCGGGGTGGGACGCCCCCTCGCTCCACCCCGGCACCGAGCTGCCCGAGCAGTTCCTCATCCCCTTCCCGGACTCCGACTCCTGGCCCCTGTCGGCCCTCGACAGGACGGCACCGCGGGCACTGAAAGACCGACGGCTTCGGCGCATCCCGGCACGCCCCTCACACGCGGCGCGGGGACGCCAGCAGGTAGCGGTCTCTCGTGCGGGAGTCGGTGTGCTCCCCGACCTGCCAGCCCGCCCCTTCCAGCGTCGCCGCGCACGCCCGCAGCGTCCCGCCGTCCGGCCCGCGCACCGCGACGGCGTCCGGCTGCGGCGTCGCGCGGACCCGGTAGCCGTCGCCGTCCGGCCCGGCGGGGCGGTGCCCGGCGGCCTCCAGGGCGAGTGCGGCGGCCCGCACGAGATGCGTACGCTCCCACCCGCACGGCCGGTCCGCGGCGCCGTCGGGATTGGTCATCCGGCGCAGCTCCAGCAGCCCCTGCCAGGCGCTGTGCACCTCCCGGGCGCGGGAGGGCCCCGCCGCCGGCTCCTCCTCGCCGCCGACCCGCGCGGCGAACACCCCGCCCGCGCCCGCCGCCTCCGGAGCCGCTTCGGCCGCACGGGGCGGTTCGGGCGCGGCCTCGCGTATCCGGTGCCCGGCGGGCGTCAGGAAGCAGTCGTGCGGCGGGCGCGGATGCCGGAAGGCGAGCCCCCGCCCCACCAGCGCCGCGAGCTGCGCCTCCGTACCCCGCAGCCGCCCGGTGACGGGATCGGCGGCGTCGATCACCCGCCGCTGCGCGGCGGTCGGCGGTCGTGTCACGGCGTACCCCCTCCGGGCCACGGGGACGACGGGCCCGCTCCCGCCGTTCACCCACCGCCTCCGAGGCTACGACGAGGGTCTGACATCCCCCGGGCCCGTCATCCGCCCGGGCGGATGTTCCACCCCGCGATCACCGGCCGCCCGTGCTCCGTCCCCAGGCGGCACAGCGTGCCCGTGGCCAGCTGGAACAGCGCGCCCGAGGACGGCGGCAGCCCGAGCCGGCGCGCCGTGAGGACCCGCAGGAAGTGCCCGTGCGCCACCAGCACCACGCACCCCTCGGTGTTCGCGAGCGCCGCGTCCACCTTGGCCAGCATCCGGTCGGCCCGCTCCCCGACCTGCTCCGGGCTCTCCCCGGGATGCTCGGGCGGTCCCGGCGCGACCCCGTCCGTGAACAGGAACCAGTCGGGCCGCTCCCGATGGATCTCCACGGTGGTGATGCCCTCGTAGCCGCCGTAGTCCCACTCCCGCAGATCCGCGTCGACCTGCGGCTCGTGCGGGCCGAGCCCGATCAGCTCGGCCGTCTCCCGCGCGCGCTGCGCGGGGCTGACGAACGCGGCACCGATCCGGTGCGACCGGATCAGCGGCGCCAGCCGCCGCGCCTCGTCCCGGCCGTGCTCGGTGAGCGGGACGTCCGTCGATCCGGTGTGCCGGCCGGAACGCGACCACGCGGTCTCTCCGTGCCGGACGAGAAAAAGATCACCCATGCGACACAGGCTCGCACAGCGCGCCCTGGGACGCCGACGCCGCGTGCCCGGTCAGCGGTCGGCGGCGTACGTGAGGAAGGCGGCCCACTGCGTGGGGCCGAAGATGAGTTGGGGGCCTGTTGCGATCTTCGAGTCCCGTATGTGGATGGTGCTGGGGGTGAAGGCGACCTCGACGCATTCGGGGCCGTCATTGCTGCTGTAGCTGCTCTTGATCCAGTTCAGTGGAGCTGAAGGCGTGAGCGTCATGTTTCCTCTCCCAGGACTTTCTCGATGAAGGCCAGTGACTCCCGGGGGGTGAGAGCCTGCGCGCGGATCATTCCATAGCGCATCTCCAGGATCTGGACCTCCCTGGGGCCGCTGATCAGGTGGCTGTGCAGCTGGGCTTCGGAGTGCCCTACCGTCTTGCCCTCACTGAGTTTCAGCAGTTGCAGCGAGCCGGCCATGCCTGCGTGGTCCTCACGGTCCGTGGGCATCACCTGGATCTCGACGTGCCTCAGTGCGCTGACCTTCAACAGGTGTTCGAGCTGCTGCCGCAACACCATTTTGCCGCCGAGGGGCCGACGCAGTGTCACCTCTTCCTGGACGAAACTGAGCAGTGGCGCGGGTACACGGTCGAAGACGGACTTGCGGGCCATGCGCGCGGCGACGTGACGGCTGATCTCGTCCTCGGTGTACGTCGGTCGGCGCATGGCGCACAGGGCTTCCGCGTACTGCGGAGTCTGCAACAGGCCGTGGATGTGGTGGCTGGCGTAAGCCCCCAGGTCGACCGCCTGCGCCTCCAGCTTGGCCAGATCCCGCACCTTCTTCGGGTACCGGGCCTCCTCCACGTCCTTGCGCAGCCCGGCGATCAGCCCACCCGCCGCCAGCGCCTCGTCCGCCGCCTCCAGGAACTGCGGCTTCGGCGCGCGTCGTCCCCGCTCCACCGAGGACACCTGTTCCTCGCTGTACCCGATCGCCGCCCCCAACTCGGCCTGGGTCCAGCCCTTCCGCTCCCGGAACATCTTGATCACCTTGCCGACGGTCCGCAGCACAGCCGTCGACTCCTCGTCGTCGCCGTGCGGTTCCTCGACGTGCCCCTGTCCCGTCGCGCCCACCCCGGACACCTCCTCGTGCCGTTCGATCCCAACTCCCCACCGGCCCCACGCGTCACGCGTCGCCGCCCGGACAGACCCGGACGGCGACCGGACAGTGACGCCGCGTACCGCTGATGTCCCTGTTCAGAGTAGAGTCGATCGACCACGCTGAGTGACATGAACTCGGAGATCGCCCAGTCGGCCCCCACCTCGCGTCAGTCCACGGTCCGGCTCTCCGCCACCCCCAGGGGCGCCCGCCTGGCCCGGCGCCTGACGGCCGAACAACTCGACACCTGGGGCTGGCCCTACGCGACGGACGCGAACGGCACCGCCGCGCTCCTCGTCGCCGAACTCGCGGCGAACGCCGTACGGCACGGCAGGGAGCGGGGCCGTGACTTCAGGCTCCGCCTGACGCTCTACCCGCAGGACGCCACCCTTCGCATCGAGGTGACGGACCCCCGACCGGGCCGCCGCCCACCCACGCCCGGCACCCTCCGGCCGCCCGCCGCGGACGCCGAGTCCGGCCGGGGCCTGATCCTGGTCGAGGCGTTGTCGAGCCACTGGGGAGTGACTTGGGGCGACGGCTTCAGCAAGACGGTGTGGTGCGAGGTCGTGCTCGGCTGAAGGGTCGACGCCCAGCGTCCTACTGCCGATATCCCCCGAGGAACCGGCCGATCCTCCCGATCGCCGCCTCCAGGTCCTCCGCGTGGGGCAGCGTCAGGATGCGGAAGTGGTCCGGGGAGGGCCAGTTGAAGCCGGTGCCCTGGACCACCTGGATCTTCTCGCGCAGAAGGAGGTCCAGGACGAACTTCTCGTCGTCGTGGATCCGGTGCACCGCCGGGTCGAGACGCGGGAAGGCGTACAGCGCGCCCTTGGGCTTGACGCAGGAGACGCCCGGGATCTCGTTGAGCTTTTCGAAGACCACGTCCCGCTGTTCGCACAGCCGGCCGCCGGGCGCGGTCAGTTCGCGGATGGACTGCCGGCCGCCCAGCGCGGCCTGGATGGCGTACTGGGCGGGCGCGTTGGCGCACAGGCGCATGGAGGCCAGCATGGTCAGGCCCTCCAGGTAGTCCTTGGCGTGCTGCCGGGGGCCGGTGACCACCAGCCAGCCCGAGCGGAAGCCCGCCACCCGGTACGTCTTCGACAGTCCGCAGAAGGTGAGGACGACCAGGTCGGGGGCGAGCGCGGCGGCCGAGTGGTGGACGGCGTCGTCGTAGAGGATCTGGTCGTAGATCTCGTCGGCGAAGACCATCAGGCCGTGGCGGCGGGCCAGGTCGAGGATGCCCTCGATGATCTCCTTGGGGTAGACCGCCCCGGTGGGGTTGTTCGGGTTGATGATCACGACGGCCTTGGTGCGGTCGGTGATCTTCGACGCCATGTCGTCCAGGTCCGGGTACCACTCCGACTGCTCGTCGCAGAGGTAGTGGACCGCCTTGCCGCCGGCGAGGGTCGTCACCGCCGTCCACAGCGGGAAGTCGGGGGCCGGGATGAGGATCTCGTCGCCGTCCTCCACCAGCGCCTGCACGGCCATGGAGACCAGCTCGGAGACGCCGTTGCCGAGGAAGACGTCGTCGACGTCGACCTCCAGGCCCCGGCTCTGGTAGCGCTGGGCCACCGCCCGGCGGGCGGACAGGACGCCGCGCGAGTCCGTGTATCCGTGGGCCTGGGGAAGCATCCGGATCATGTCCTGGATGATCTCCTCCGGCGCCTCGAAGCCGAACAGTGCGGGGTTGCCCGTGTTCAGGCGCAGCACGCTGTGGCCCGCCTCCTCCAGTGCGTTGGCGTGCTCGATCACCGGGCCGCGGATCTCGTAACAGACCTCGCTGAGCTTGTTCGACTGCCGGAACTCCATGCGTCCCTCCGGTATCTGGGGTTGCTTGGTTTTACCAAGTCACCGCTTGGAAAGTCCAACGACATGTCTAGACTGCCTCGCATGTCTCGTCGCCGAAGCTACGACCAGTACTGTTCCGCCGCCCGCGCGCTCGACGTCGTCGGCGACCGCTGGACCCTGCTGATCGTCCGGGAGCTGCTCGCCGGCCCGCGCCGCTACACCGACCTGCACGCCGACCTGCCCGGCGTCAGCACGGACGTCCTTGCCTCCCGGCTGCGGGACATGGAGCGGGACGGCCTCGCCACCCGCCGCAGGCTGCCCCCGCCCGGAGCGGCCTACGTGTACGAACTCACCCCGCGCGGGAGCGGGTTGCTGCCGGTCCTGCAGGCGCTCGGGGCGTGGGGGAAGGGGGAACTGGGGGAGCGGCAGCCCACCGACGCCGTACGCGCCCACTGGTTCGCGCTGCCGTTGCTGCGCGCGCTGGAGGGCGAGGGCGACGGGGTCGTGGAAGTGGTGCTGGAGGAAGGGGAGTTCCATCTTCTGGTGGGTGCTCGGGACGCGCCCATCTACGGCGAAGGCGCCGCGCCCGGCGAGCCCGACGCGCGTCTCACCCTGGACGCCGGCACCGCGGAGGCCCTCGCGCGTGGGGAGTTGACCCTGCCCGACGCGGTGCGGGCCGGGCGCGTCGGCGTGAGCGGTGACGGCCCGCTGGCCAAGGCGCTGTGTGAAGCGTGAGGCATGGGAGAAGGCCTGCCACGTATGCGTGACAGGCCTTCTGAGGATCGCTCAGGCGCTCGCGCGCCCGCCGGCTACGCCTGCGGCGGCACCCCGGGCGGGCGCCCCGTGCCCCGGGTCAGCGCGTAACCGCCGATGCCGGCCAGCGCGGCCAGCATGCCGCCGATCGCCGTCCACACCCAGCGGTCCGACCACCAGCCCGACGACCAGCCGTCGTCCGGCTCGATGCTCGACAGCACCGCCGAGGACGAATCGTCCTTCTCGGCGTCCGACTTGACCGCGACGCCCGGCACCAGCGGCTCGGCGAGGCTGCCGTCCACCGCCGCCGCACCGCCCATGTCCTTTGAGTCCACCCGCAGTTCGGTGGAGACCGGCAGGCCGAGGTCGGCCGTCTTCAGCCCGACGGCGGTCAGACGGACGTAGTACGTGCCCGGCAGCGGGTCGTTCGCCCACGGCTCCGACCAGGCGCGCACCGTGCGCAGGACGCAGGCGAGTTCGACCGAGGCCGCGCCCGCGGCGGCGGTGCGCGTCTGGGCGCCGTACTGGCAGGCCTGGCGGCGGCGCAGACCGTCGTACACGTCGATCTGCCAGGTCTGGCCGGTATGGCCCTCGGGGAGCTTCACCGTCGCCTTCACGGTGGGCCGTTGGCCGGCGTCGGCCGGGAACGACCAGTAAAGGTAGTCGCCCGTGGACGCGCTCGCGGTCGCCTTCTGGCCCTGGTCGACCTCCGTGGCGGTGCGGAACGACGTGCCCGCCCGGGTGGGCGCCGCGCTGTCCCGGGAGGGGCTCGCCGAGGGCGTCGAGTCGGCCGCGGCGGGCGCCGCCGCCAAGCCGAGCGCCAGCAGGGTCGCGCTCACCACGCGTGTGATCCGCATCAGTTGGTCCTCCAGATCGCGACACGCCAGCGTGACAGCCAGCCCCACAGCAGGCCCGCGACGAAGCCGGCCAGCACCAGCGCGCCGAGCAGCCACCAGCCGCGGCCCAGACCGAACGAGGCCACGTCGCTCGCCGGGGACGGGCCGTCCACCACGTCCACCGTCAGCTCCAGCGGCATGCCGGGCGTGGTCTTCACCCCGGCCGCCGGGGAGAAGGAGTTCGTCACCTGGAGGCAGACCGTCTCCGCCGGCGCGTCCTCCTCGTCGCTCTCCGCCTTCGGGTAGCGCAGACCGGCCGAGACGACGTCGGTGCGGCCGTTGCCCGCGGCCTCCCCCCGTACGATCTCCCGGCCGTGCACGGTGACCGCCCGCAGCAGCACCCCGTAGGAGGGGTTCACGGCCCGGTCGGCCGCCACGCTCACCGAGGCCCGCAGCTCCTTGCCCGGCTCGACGTCCACCCGGTACCAGCGCTGCCGGCCGAACTCCTCGCGATCGGTGAACAGGCCCGACTTCAGCGCCGGCGCGGCGGTGCAGGACTCCGCGCCGCCGACGGCGACCGGCGTCACCACGGGGTCGGCCGCCCGGTCCACCAACTGGTTCACCTTGTCGGCGAGTTCCTCGGTGTGCTCCACCGAGGTGTAGGTGCCGCCGGTGGCCTCGGCGATGCAGCTGAGCTGCTGGCGCATCTTGACGTTGGGGACCAGACCGAGGGTGTCGATGGTCAGTCCGATGCCCTTGGCGGCGATCTCCCGGGCCACCACGCACGGGTCGAGCGGCGCGCAGGTGTCCTCGCCGTCACTGATCAGCACGATCCGCTTGGAGCCGGTGCCACCGTCGAGGTCCCCGGCCGCCTTCAGCAGCGCCGGGCCGATCGGGGTCCAGCCGGTGGGCGTGAGCGTCGCCACCGCCGTCTTCGCCTCGGTCCGGTCCAGCGGGCCGACCGGGTAGAGCTGCGCGGTGTCCTTGCAGCCCGTCTGCCGGTCGTCGCCGGGGTAGTTGGCGCCGAGGGTGCGGATGCCGAGCCGTACGCCCTCCGGGGTGGCGTCGAGCACCTCGTTGAACGCCTGCTTGGCCGCGGCCATCCGGGTCCCGCCGTCGATGTCCTTGGCCCGCATGGAGCCGCTGACGTCGAGGACCAGGTCGACCTTCGGAGCGTTGGCTGTGGTCTCGTCGGCGACCGCCCCGGACGGGAACGCGATCCCGACCGCGAGCGTGGCGAGCAGTGCCGCCACGCCCGCCGCCAGCCGTTGTGTTCTGATCATCGGCGGATCCTATTGATCGGAGGCGCTCCGCCACAAAAACGGCCTCAGATGCCGTGCGACCGCAGCGGATTGGGCAGTACGGTCCACTGGTCGCCCGCGACCTCGGGGGACAGCCGCATCAGCGTCAACGCCTTGACCGGCAGCGGCTGTTCGCGCAGCGCGTCGAGATCGGGCGTGCGCGGCAGCTCCCGGACGGCCGCCGCCAGCGCCGCCCGCAGCGTCTCCCCGTCGCCCGCCGTCCCCGCGAGCGCGCCCCCGACGAGCGAGCCGAACAGCTTGCGGCGCAGCGCCCGTACGTCGTCCGTGCGGATCCGCTCCGGCAGCTCGGGCAGCGGTACGCCGTGCCGGGCCAGCCGGGCCGGGCTGACCCGGATGTCGGCGAGGTCGCGGTAGACCAGCCTCAGCGGGGCGCCCGACGCCGACAGCACCACCAGCAGGTTCTGTCCGTGCGCCTCCAGCGCCACGCCCAGCTCCAGCAGCCGCAGCCCGACGGCCAGACTCAGCCGCGCGAACTCCGCCAACCAGCCCGGCCGTGAGGGGAGTTCGGTGGTGGCGAGCGCCGCGACCGGCGTCACATGCTCGCCCGGCCCCGCGTACGCCGCCGGCGACTCGCGCAACAGAGCCGCCAGATCGGGGGAGTCGGCGGTGACCGCGCCCCACGTCCGCGTCATGTGCAGCAGACCGTCCGTGCGCGCCGCCAGCGTCTCCGCGAACGCCGACAGCACCGCGGCGGAGGCGACCGAGCCGACCGAGATGTCCCGCACCGACGACGTCAGCCGGGCGCTGAGCGCCGTCTTCACATGCGGGCCGCCCGGCACCGCGAGCGTGCGCAACGACATCAGCGGGTGCGCGGCAGGACCCGGCAGGCCGGACCGCTTGAGGACGTGCGCCGCCTGCCACGGATGCACCGGGATCAACACGTCCCGCCCGTCCCGCAGTTCGGTCGGCCAGCCACCCGTGACCAGGCACTCCGCGACCGGCGCAGGCAGCAACGTCAGCTGTACCGGCGGGGGGCGGTGCTCGGGGCCGTACGCGAGCTGCTCCGCCACCGAGAAACCGGGCCGGGAACGGCAGTTGGGATGGTAGGGATGCCCGTCGACGACACGCTGCTCCCACTCCCAGTCGTGCGCGGGCCATCCGCCCGGACCGGCTCCGCCGCTCGCCGCCCCCGCCCGCGAGAGAGCCAACGACGCGACACTGTCGCCGAGTTCGGCCGCGAAGCCGTCGCCGTGCGGCACGGCGAGCTGCGTCGTCAGCCGTGCGGGATCGTCGTACGCCACCCCGTCGAGCCGTACCTCCGTCACGCTGCCGGTCGTCGCGTACGGATCCGCGGGCGGGCCGTCCAGAAGGCGACCGTCCGCAAGGCGCAGCGCCAGACCCTCCCGGCCCGCCTCGCGGCGCTCGATCCAGAGCAGCGGCTCATGGGCCAGCGCCCGCCACAGCCGCGTCAGCACGGCCGCGCGGGCCCCCGGCAGCTCGGCGGCGAACCGGGGCCCGAGCGCGGGGCGCACCCCGGCGAGCTCGGCGGCCACCTCGGCCTCGGCGGTGGGGGGACGGTGCACGGGCGGACTCCTCGGGTACGGGTACGGCGTCACGGACGGCTCGTGACGACCGCGATACTGATCGTCCCCGCCCGAGAAGAACCGTAGGGAACGAGTACAACCCGTGGACCTCATCCCCCCGACCGCCAAGGCCCCGGCGTCCGCCGACCGGGCCGGACGGGACGGCCTCGCCGCCCGCGCCGAAGCCTGCGCGGGCGCGCCCCTGCTGAACTGTCTGCTGCGGGAGGTCGGGGAACCGCTGTCCGAGCGCGACGGACGCCGTGTGCACCGGCTGCCGTCCGGCCGGGTCCTGCGGGTGCGCGGCGCCCGGCGCCCCACCGAACCCGAGGTGTACACCGCCGGCGCCTGGCGCCGCCTCGACCACGGAGCGCTCGTCTCCCTGGCCGGCGAGGAACTGCGCCGGCACACCGGGCTCGCCAACCACGAGCTGCCCGCCGAGATGCTCGACAGCCGGCAGGCGGTGGCCGCCCTGCTCACCGCACGCGCGCGTGCCACCCCGCCCGACGACCCCTACCTGCGCTCCGAGCAGTCCCTCCTCACCGGCCACCCCCACCACCCCGCCCCCAAGGCGCGCGGCGGCGGCCCCGCGAGCGCCTGGCTGCCGTACGCCCCCGAGGCCCACGCCCGCTTCCCGCTGGTCCTGCTCGGGCTGCGCGAGGACACGGTCGTCGAGGAGGGCGACACCGCCGCGCTCGACGCCCTCGGCGAGGCCCCGCCCGGCTACCGGCTGCTGCCCGCCCACCCCTGGCAGCTCGACCTGGCGCGCCGCGCCCTCGCCCCCGCGTTCGCCGACGGCCGGCTGGTCCGCCTCGGCGTCACCGCCTTCGACGCCTGGCCCACCGCCGCGATCCGCACCCTGTACGCGGCCGGGCCCGACCTGTTCCTGAAGTTCAGCCTCGACGTGCGCATCACCAACGACATCCGCCGGCTCTGGCGCCACGACCTGCTCCGGCTCCGCCGGACCGACGCGGCCGTCACGCGCGCGTTCACGGCGGCCGGCGGCCCGGCGGCCTGGCTGAGCGACCGGGGCTACCGCACCGCCGACTTCGCCTTCGAGGAACTCGCCGTGCTGGTCCGCGACGGCCTGCGCGGCCATCTGCTGCCCGGCGCGACCCCGCTGCTCGCCGCCGGCCTCGTCGAGGGCTTCGCGGGCAGCCCCCCGCACCGCGCGGCCGACCCGGCTGCCTGGTGGGAGGCGTACCTGGCCGCCGTCGTCCCGCCGGTGCTCGGCGCCTTCGCCGACCACGGCGTCGTCCTGGAGGCGCATCTTCAGAACACCCTGGTCGCCGTCGACGCCGGCGGGACGCCGGTGCAGGCCCTGTTCCGCGACGCGGAGGGCGTGAAGCTGCTGCCGGACGTCGCGCGGGCCGCCGGCTGGGAACGGCTCGTGTACTGCCTGGTCGTCAACCACCTCACCGAGGTCGCCGCCGCCCTCGCCGAGCACCGGCCCGGACTGGACCCCTGGCCCGCCGCCCGCCGTGAACTCGCCCGCCACGACCTGCCCGAGGTCCGCGCCCTGCTCGCCGCGCCCACCCTGCCCGGCAAGACGAACCTGCTGCTGCGCTGGACCGGCGCGGACGGCGCCGACGCCCGCTACCTGCCCCTGCCCAACCCCCTGGCCGACGCGTGATCCGGCCCCGTACGACCTGAACTAGGCTGACCGGTGTGCTGCGCCACGTGACTGCCGTTCGCTATGTGAAACCGCTGAGGTCCGGCGGTTCCGTCCCCGCCGTCGTCGAGGCCGACGACCTCGGCGCGTATGTCGTGAAGTTCACCGGTTCGGCGCAGGGCCGCAAGGCGCTGGTCGCCGAGATCGTCGTGGGCGAACTGGCGCGCGCCCTGGGGCTGCGCTTCCCCGAACTGGTCATGGTCGGCTTCGACCCGGCGATCGCCGACGGCGAGCCGCACCAGGAGGTGCGGGACCTGCACGCCGCCAGCGCCGGACTCAACCTCGGCATGGACTGCCTGCCCGGCGCGCGCGACTTCACCCCCGAGGTCGCGAAGACCTTCCCCGTGGACCCGCTGGAGGCGGGCCGGATCGTCTGGCTCGACGCGCTCACCGTCAACGTCGACCGCACCGTCCACAGTTCCAACCTGATGGTGTGGCCCACCTCCGGGACCGTACCGCCGAGGCTGTGGCTGATCGACCACGGAGCCGCACTCGTCTTCCACCACCGCTGGGACGGCGCCGACCCCGCGAAGGCCTACGACTTCCGCCACCACGCCCTCGGCCGGTACGCGCCCGACGTGCGCGCCGCCGACGCGGAGCTGGCGCCCCGGGTGACCGGGGAACTGCTCCGGGAGATCCTCGACGAGGTCCCCGACGCCTGGCTCGCGGACGACCCGGCGTTCGCCACGCCCGACGACGCCCGCACGGCGTACGTGGACCACCTCCACGCGCGCGTGAAGGCCTCGGCGGCCTGGCTGCCCACGGACTTCCCCACCCGGGAGGAACTCGCCGCCGAGGAGGCCCTGCGGGCGGCGAAGACGCAGCAAGGACGGCCGGACTGGCTCAAGCGGGTCCCCGACCTGCACGGCAAGCCGGCCGCGGAACAGGATTGGTCGGTGCACCTGGGATGAGCGACGTTCAGCGCGTGGAGATCGAGTACTGCACCCGGTGCCGCTGGCTGCCCCGCGCCGCCTGGCTCGCGCAGGAGCTGCTGACGACCTTCGAGACGGAGCTCACCGAGCTGGCCCTGCGGCCCGGCACCGGCGGCGTCTTCGTCGTCCGGGTGAACGACGAAGTGGTGTGGGACCGCCGTGAGCAGGGCTTCCCGGAGCCCACGGCGGTCAAGCGCCTCGTACGCGACCGGGTGGCCCCGGGCAAGCCCCTGGGCCACTCGGACCAGCCCGCGCCCTGAGGCGCGCGGCGCTCAGCCTTCGAGCCGCTCGTACGCGGGCAGGGTCAGGAAGTCCGCGTAGTCCTCGTCCAGGGCGACCTGGAGCAGCAGGTCGTGGGCCCGCTGCCAGTGCCCCGACGCGAACGCCTCCTCGCCGATCTCCTCACGGACTGCCGCCAGTTCCTCGGCGGCGACCCGGCGGGTCAGCTCGGGGGTGGCCCGCACGGTCCGCCCCTCGTGCGTGAACTCCACGCCCGCGTTGATCCACTGCCAGATCTGCGAGCGGGAGATCTCCGCGGTGGCCGCGTCCTCCATCAGGTTGAAGATGGCCACCGCACCGAGTCCGCGCAGCCACGCCTCGATGTAGCGGATGCCGACCTGGACGGCGTTGACCAGACCTTCGTACGTGGGCCTCGCGTCCAGCGAGCCGATCGCGATCAGGTCGGCGGCCCGGACGTCGACGTCCTCGCGCAGCCGGTCCTTCTGGTGCGGCCGGTCGCCGAGGACCTTGTCGAAGGACTCCATGGCGATCGGGACGAGGTCGGGGTGGGCGACCCAGGACCCGTCGAACCCGTCGCCGGCCTCGCGGTCCTTGTCGGCGCGGACCTTCTCGAAGGCGACCCTGTTCACCTCGGCGTCCCGGCGGGACGGGATGAACGCCGCCATGCCGCCGATCGCGTGCGCTCCGCGTTTGTGGCAGGTGCGGACGAGGAGTTCGGTGTACGCCCGCATGAACGGGGCGGTCATCGTCACGGCGTTGCGGTCCGGCAGGACGAACTCGGGCCCGGCGTCACGGAAGTTCTTGATGACGGAGAACAGGTAGTCCCAGCGGCCCGCGTTCAACCCGGAGGCGTGCTCGCGGAGTTCGTAGAGGATCTCCTCCATCTCGTACGCGGCCGTGATCGTCTCGATGAGGACCGTGGCGCGCACCGTGCCCCGGGGGATGCCGAGGTGGTCCTGCGCGAAGACGAACACGTCGTTCCACAGGCGTGCTTCGAGGTGCGACTCGGTCTTGGGGAGGTAGAAGTACGGTCCCTTGCCGAGGTCGAGCAGGCGCCGGGCGTTGTGGAAGAAGTACAGGCCGAAGTCGACGAGCGCGCCGGGCACCCGCACCCCCTCGGCGTCGACGAGGTGCCGCTCGTCCAGATGCCAGCCGCGCGGGCGCATGACGACGGTGGCGAGCTCGTCGTCGGGGCGCAGGGCGTACGTCTTGCCGGAGACGGGGTCGGTGAAGTCGATGTTCCGGGTGTAGGCGTCGATGAGGTTGAGCTGGCCGAGGACCACGTTCTCCCAGGTCGGCGCGGAGGCGTCCTCGAAGTCCGCGAGCCACACCCGGGCACCGGAGTTGAGGGCGTTGACCGTCATCCTGCGGTCGGCGGGGCCGGTGATCTCGACCCGGCGGTCCTCCAGTGCGGCGGGGCAGGGGGCCACCTTCCAGGAGTCGTCGGCGCGGATCGCGGCGGTCTCCGGGAGGAAGTCGAGCGTGCCGGTGCGGGCGATCTCGGCGCGGCGTTCGGCCCGGCGGGCGAGGAGTTCGTTCCGGCGCGGGGTGAAGCGGCGGTGCAGTTCGGCCAAGAAGGCGAGGGCCGCCTCGGTGAGGACCTCCTCCTGCCGCGGCAGGGGCTCGGCGTCGACTACGGCCTGCGGGGACGGCGCGGGGGCTGCCATGAGCGGTCACTTCCTTCGGCGGGGCGGGTCGGCGCACACCACTTGATCGGCGTCAGTGGATAGTAGTTTCCTCATCGTGGAAGTTCAATGCCGTGCTGCGCCGCGCGCGCCGGTCCCGCCGAGGTCACTCCAGCCGCCACAGGTCGGCCTCGGTGTCGATGTCGTACGGCTGCGCCACGTCCCCGCACTCCACCAGCGTCAGCTCGTCGCCGTGCGCGTTCAGGTAGGCGCGGGCGCCCTGGTCGCCGGTCGCGCCGGCGGCGACGCCCGCCCAGTGGCGGGCCCCGAGCAGCACCGGGTGGCCGCGCCGGCCGTCGTAGGAGGCGGCCGCGAGCGAGTCCCCGGACGGGCGGGCGGCGAGCACCCGGGCCATCGCCTCCGCGCCGACCCCGGGCTGGTCGACCAGGCACACCAGCGCGGCCCGGGCGCCGGTCCCGGCCAGCGACTCCAGCCCGAGGCGCAGCGAGCCGCCCATTCCCTGCTCCCACCCCGTGTTGTCGACGAGCACGCACCCGTCGAGCCGCGCCTTCTCCCGTACGGCGTCGGCGGTGGCCCCGAGGACCACGTGGACGCGCCCGCAGCCCGCCGTGCGCAGCGCCTGGACGGCGTGCTCGACGAGCGGACGCCCCCGGTGCGTCAGCAGCGCCTTGGGTCGCCCGCCGAGGCGGCGCCCCCCGCCCGCGGCGAGCAGCAGTCCGGCAACCTGGTCGTGGGTGTGCGGCATGCCTTCTGCATACCTGACGCGCAGGCGTCCACACGGTTTCGCCGGGCTGAATTTCGGTCCTCACGGTGGCGCGGCCGGTGCCGGGTGGCGTTTACTGACGTCCCCCGGCGTCCGGCCACCGCCACGGGATGCTCGCGGGGCACGACGGAGGCGCGCACGAGGGGGGAACGCTGTGTTGCGGAGCTTGGGGCAGAGGCCGGTGACCGGCAGTGACGAGGATCCCAGGGTGGCTGGACTGCGGACCGCCGTGTCCCGGCTGCGCCGCCAACTCGCCGCCCACCCGGCCGAGTTCCCGGACCGTGGCATCGCCGAGGACGAACTCGCCGCCCTCGCCGCGATGACCGTCCACGGCGTGCCCGAAGTCCCGCGATTGCGCAGGTCGTTGCTGCTGATCGCCGGGGCGCTCGGCTCGATGAGCGCGCTGTCCGGCGCGCTGTCGGAGGTGCGCCGGGCGGTGGACCTGTTCGGCGAGCCGCCGCGGGGGCGGGGGTAGCGCAGCCAGGGGACGCCGTGGGCGGGGGCGGCGCGCCCGGGGACGCCGTGGGGGCGGTACCCGGCCCCGGCGCGGCGAGCGCCCGGTGGGACGCGGCGGGCCGGCTACGCGTCGTTCCGCGTGGCGAGCGTCTCGGACAGCGCTCCGGCGACCTGCTGCAGCACCGGCACGATCCGCTCCGTGGCCGTCTCCGTGACCCGGCCCGCCGGGCCCGAGATGGAGATGGCCGCCGGGGTGGGGGAGTCCGGCACCGGCACCGCGAGGCAGCGGACGCCGATCTCCTGCTCGTTGTCGTCGATCGCGTAACCGGACCTCCGGACCTCCGCCAGCGCCGCCAGGAAGCCGTCCGGGGTGGTGATGGTCTTCTCCGTCGCGGCGGGCATGCCCGTGCGGGCCAGCAGGGCGCGCACCTGGTCGTCCCCGAAGTCCGCGAGGAGCGCCTTGCCGACGCCCGTGGAGTGCGGCAGGACCCGCCGGCCGACCTCGGTGAACATCCGCATCGAGTGCTTCGACGGCACTTGCGCCACGTAGACGACCTCGTCCCCGTCGAGCAGCGCCATGTTCGCCGTCTCCCCGGTCTCGTCGACAAGACGGGCGAGGTAGGGGCGGGCCCAGGTGCCGAGCAGCCGGGACGCGGACTCGCCGAGGCGGATCAGACGCGGGCCGAGGGCGTACCGGCGGTTGGGCTGCTGGCGGACGTATCCGCAGGCCACCAGGGTGCGCATCAGACGGTGGATGGTGGGCAGCGGCAGCCCGCTGCTCGCCGACAGCTCGCTGAGCCCGACCTCGCCGCCCGCGTCCGCCATCCGCTCCAGCAGGTCGAAGGCGCGCTCGAGGGACTGGACTCCTCCGCCGGCGGACTTGGTGGAGTCGGTGGCGCTGGCGCTGGACGTCGGCACGGGCGCGTTCCTTTCGGGGCTGGCGGGAAGATCTGAAGCGTACCCGGCGGCCGGTCGCGCCCTGGCTCGCGCGCGGTCGCCGTCTGTCACCTGGAATTCTGATTTCACTTCACGGAAACGTCCAGGGTGGCGACGGTGGGGCATGGTGGAGAGCGAGGGAGAGGAGAGCCGAGGGGTGTGCCCTTGACGGTGCCCGGCCGGAAGTGAACACTCCTTCAACAGAACGTTGAAACCTGTGGTGCGACAGCGGCAGAGAGGGGCCCGAGTGTCCGACGCCGAGCTGATGCCCTCCGATGCCGGACCGGCGCCCTCCGATGCCGGACCGGCGCTCGCCGACGCGGATCTGGTGCTGCGCTCGACGCGGGTCGTCACCCCGGAGGGCATGCGCGCCGCCTCCGTCGCGGTGGCCGCCGGCGTCATCACGGCCGTCCTGCCCCATGACGCGAGGCCGCCCGAGGGCGCTCGTCTGGAGGACCTCGGCGACGACGTCCTGCTGCCCGGCCTCGTCGACACCCACGTGCACGTCAACGACCCGGGCCGCACCGAATGGGAGGGCTTCTGGACCGCCACGCGCGCCGCGGCGGCCGGCGGCATCACCACCCTCGTCGACATGCCCCTCAACTCCCTCCCGCCCACCACGACGGTCGAGCACCTCCGCACGAAACAGCGGACCGCCGCGGACAAGGCGCACGTCGACGTCGGCTTCTGGGGCGGCGCCCTGCCCGGCAACGTCGAGGACCTGCGCCCGCTGCACGACGCCGGGGTCTTCGGCTTCAAGGCCTTCCTCTCGCCCTCGGGCGTCGAGGAGTTCCCCCACCTCGGCCGGGACGCGCTGGCCCGGTCGATGGCGCAGATCGCCGGATTCGGCGGCCTGCTCATCGTGCACGCCGAGGACCCGCACCGCCTCGACGCCGCCCCGCAGCGCGGCGGCCCCCGGTACGCCGACTTCCTCGCCTCCCGGCCACGCCAGGCCGAGGACAGCGCGATCGCCGTGCTCGTCGCCGAGGCGGAACGCCTCCACGCGCGCGTGCACGTCCTGCACCTGTCGTCGAGCGACGCCCTGCCCCTGATCGCCGCCGCGAAGGCCGACGGCGTCCGCCTCACCGTGGAGACCTGCCCGCACTACCTGACCCTCACCGCCGAGGAAGTCCCCGACGGCGCGAGCGAGTTCAAGTGCTGCCCGCCCATCCGTGAGGCCGCCAACCAGGATCTGCTGTGGAAGGCGCTGGCGGACGGCACCGTCGACTGCGTGGTCACCGACCACTCCCCGTCCACGGCCGACCTGAAGACCGGCGACTTCGCCACCGCGTGGGGCGGCATCTCCGGACTCCAGCTGAGCCTGCCGGCGGTGTGGACCGAGGCGCGACGGCGCGGCCACGGCCTGGAGGACGTCGTCCGCTGGATGTCCACGCGCACCGCGGCGCTCGTCGGCCTGGACCGCAAGGGCGCCATCGAGGCGGGCCGCGACGCCGACTTCGCCGTCCTCGCCCCCGACGAGACCTTCACCGTCGACCCGGCGGCCCTCCAGCACCGCAACCGCGTCACGGCGTACGCCGGCAAGACCCTGCACGGCGTCGTGAAGTCCACCTGGCTGCGCGGCGAACGCATCCTCGCCGACGGCGAGTTCACCGCGCCGAAGGGCCGGCTCCTCACGCGGGCCCACTGACCCGGGCCCGTCCCCGCACCCGCATCCCACGGCCGACAGTCGAAAGGCACCCCGTGACGGCGATACCGAGCTTCACCGGCGACGCGAACCCGTACGGCGGCGGCGACCCGTACGCGGACTACCGCACCGCCGACTTCCCCTTCACCCGGTACACCGACCTCGCCGCCCGGGAGCTCGGCGCCTCGGTCATCGCCGCCAACGACGAGTTCTTCGCCGACCGGGAGAACCTGCTGCTGCCCGGGCCCGCCGTGTTCGACCCGGAACGCTTCGGCCACAAGGGCAAGATCATGGACGGCTGGGAGACCCGCCGCCGGCGCGGGGCCTCGGCCGAGCACCCGTGGCCCACGGCGGACGACCACGACTGGGCGCTGGTCCGGCTCGGCGCGCCCGGCGTCGTCCGGGGCGTCGTCGTCGACACGGCCCACTTCCGGGGCAACCATCCGCAGGCGGTGTCCGTCGAGGGCACGTCGACGCCAGGCTCCCCGTCCCCGCGGGAACTGCTCGCGGACGACGTGAAGTGGACGACGCTCGTCCCCCGCACCCCCGTGGGCGGCCACGCGGCGAACGGGTTCGAGGTGGCCGCGGAGCAGTGCTTCACCCATCTCCGGGTCAACCAGCACCCCGACGGCGGCATCGCCCGCCTGCGCGTCTACGGCGAGGTCGTCCCCGA
This sequence comes from Streptomyces sp. NPDC088254, assembly GCF_044740925.1. Lineage (NCBI taxonomy): Bacteria > Bacillati > Actinomycetota > Actinomycetes > Kitasatosporales > Streptomycetaceae > Streptomyces > Streptomyces sp. NPDC088254. The sequence continues at coordinate 517,395 of NZ_JBIURQ010000007.1, forward strand.
CGCCGCCTGGCTCACCGCCCTCGGCGCGTTCGACGTGGTCGCGCTGGAGAACGGCGGCCAGGTCGAGGACGCCTCCGACCGCTTCTACTCACCGGCCGGCAACACCATCCGGCCGGGCCGCTCCCGCAAGATGGACGACGGCTGGGAGACCCGCCGCCGCCGCGACCACGGCCACGACTGGATCCGCTACCGGCTGGCCGCCCAGGCCCACATCCGCGCCCTGGAGATCGACACGGCGTACCTGAAGGGCAACAGCGCCGGCTGGGCGGCGGTCTCCGTCAGGGACGGTGAGGACGGCGACTGGCGGGAGATCCTCCCGCGCACCCGCCTCCAGCCCGACACCAACCACCGCTTCGTCCTGCCGGCCCCGGCGGTCGGAACGCACGCGCGCGTGGACGTCTATCCCGACGGCGGCATCTCCCGACTGCGCCTGTTCGGCTCCCTGACCACCGGAGGCGCGGCAAGGCTGGCGGCCCGCTGCCAGGAACTGGGCGGCTGAACCGCGGCGGCGCCCTCTCCCCCGGGGCGCCGGGCGGGCGATGCGCGGGGCCCGGCCGTGAGCGCGGCCACCGGGGTCGCGGCCCGGCGCTTTCAGTGCACGCCCGTCGACGGGTGTCACCGCGGCTTCTGGGCCTCCGCCATGGCGAACAGGGCGAAGGAGAGCACCAGCAGCGCGACGCTGGCGTAGACCTCGTAGCCGTCGAGGAAGCCCATTTGCTGCACCAGCCCCCAGTGCAGGTCGGTGAACTCGTGCACCAGGCCGGCTATGCCCTGCACCAGGGCGACGAATCCGATTACCTCCAGGAGCTGCCTCATGCCCCCACCCTGGCCCCGCCGGTCCCGCGGGCGCATCGGCCGGTGGGCGGTGCGCCCGCGACGGAAGTCGTCGCCGACGGCAGGCCCCCACGCCGAAAGCATGCGCCTTGTCATCCTTCGGTCGGAGTGTCCGCCGCCCTCCGTCGCGCATCGGCTCGCTTTGGTCGCCGATCCCGTCGGACGGGCGGTGGTGGTGCCGCCGACTGCGTAGATTCGACGACCATGAGGGGTGACGACCAGTCCGCGCCGACCGCGCCCGCCTTCCCGGGCCGCCGATGGCTGCTGCCGTCCGCGGTGGCCGCCGAGCTGGAGACGGAGAACTGGGACAAGAGGGGCGCGGGCGGCGAGCCGGCTGAGCGGACCGGGTGGTCCGGTCGAAACGGCCGGTCCGGGGCCCGGCCGCGCCGTACCGTGCGCGACTGGGTGGTCGACTTCACCTGCTTCCTCGTCGCGGTCGGTATCGGCCTGCTCGTGGCGGACACGCTCCCCGGCGAAGCGGGCCTTCCGCGCTCCGTCCTCGTCGCCGACCAGCTCCTGGGAGCACTCGCCTGTGCCGCGACCTGGCTGCGCCGCCGCTGGCCCGTCGCTCTCGCGCTCGGGGCGATCCCGGTCGGCTTCCTGTCGACCACCTCGGGCGGCGCCGGCGCGATCGCCCTCTTCACCCTCGCCGTCCACCGGCCCTTCCGGCACGTGGCCTGGATCGGCGGCGGCCATCTCGCCTTGATCCCGGTGGTGTTGTGGGCCCGCCCGGACCCGGATCTGTCCTACGGCCCGGCCGTGGTGTGGACACTGCTGTTCAGCGTCACGATCATCGGCTGGGGCATGTTCGTGCGCTCCAAGCGACAGCTCATGCTGAGCCTGCGCGACCGGGCCCGGCGCGCCGAGACGGAGGCGCGGCTCCGCGCCGAGCAGGCGCAGCGGCTGGCCCGCGAGGCCATCGCCCGCGAGATGCACGACGTGCTCGCCCACCGGCTGACCCTGCTCAGCGTGCACGCGGGCGCGTTGGAGTTCCGGCCGGACGCGCCCCGCGAGGAGATCGTCAGAGCCGCCGGCGTGATCCGTGAGAGCGCGCACGAGGCCCTCCAGGACCTGCGGGAGATCATCGGCGTGCTGCGGGCCGACGCGCCCGACGACACCGGCCGCCCCCAGCCGACGCTGGCTGCCCTGGACGCGCTGGTCGCGGAGTCCCGCGAGGCGGGCATGAAGGTCGCCCTGGAACAACGCGTCACCGACCCCGGCGCGGTCCCCGCCTCCGTCGGCCGCACCGCGTACCGGATCGCCCAGGAGTGCCTGACCAACGCCCGCAAGCACGCCCCCGGCACGGAGGCCGCGGTCACCGTCGCGGGCGCCCCCGGCGAGGGCCTCGCCGTCACCGTCCGCAACCCCGCCCCCGACGGCGAGGTGCCCCCCGTCCCCGGCTCCGGCCAGGGGCTGATCGGCCTCGTCGAACGAGCCACTCTCACCGGCGGCCGCCTGGAACACGGACCGCGCGTCGACGGCGGCTTCGAGGTGCGCGCATGGCTGCCCTGGCCGGCGACGGCGCAGCAGCACGCCCACGCGCGCGTGGGTGCGCCCTCCGGGGGGTCAACTCGCCTGCCGCAGGCATGATTACGTACGCACCATGACTGCGATCAAAGTCCTCCTCGTAGACGACGACCCCCTGGTGCGCGCCGGGCTGTCCTTCATGATGGGCGGGGCCGACGACATAGAGATCGTCGGGGAGGCCGGCGACGGAGGCGAGGTCGAGGCGCTCGTCGACCGCACCCGTCCGCACGTGGTCCTCATGGACATCCGCATGCCGTCCGTGGACGGTCTGACCGCCACCGAACGGCTGCGCTCCCGCGAAGACGCCCCACAGGTCGTCGTCCTGACCACCTTCCACGCCGACGAGCAGGTCCTGCGCGCCCTGCGCGCGGGCGCCGCCGGTTTCGTCCTCAAGGACACCCCGCCCGCCGAGATCCTCGACGCGGTACGCCGGGTCGCGGCCGGCGACCCCGTGCTGTCGCCCACGGTCACCCGCCAGTTGATGGACCACGCTGCCGACGCCGCCGCCGACACCCGGCGCTCCCGCGCGCGTGAACGCGTCGCGGCCCTGGGGGAACGCGAACGCGAGGTGGCCGTCGCCGTCGGCCGCGGGCAGTCGAACGCCGAGATCGCCGCCGGCCTGTTCATGAGCGTCGCCACCGTCAAGACGCACGTCTCCCGCATCCTCGCCAAACTCGACCTCAACAACCGGGTGCAGATCGCGCTGCTCGCGCACGACGCGGGACTGCTGGACGACTGAGGCCGCATTCCCGGGGGTCTCCGCGCGGGGTCATCCGTAGGTGTGAGCCGGCGGGCCGCCGTACGTCGCCGGGCCGCCGTGCCACGCCCCGGTCACGCCGGGCGTCTCGTACGCCCAGGGGACCGTGTAGGCGTCGTACACGCCGGGAACCTCATCCGCTGCGGGCGCGGCCCGCGGCCGTAATCCCGTGCCTTCGCCAGGGGCGTGCGGGTGGTGCGTCTCCGGCTCCCGTGCGGCGGCGGGGTCGCCCTGTGCCGGGCCCGCCCCCGGGATCTCGGTGAGCGACACCGCTCTTCGCTCGCGGCGGGACACCTCGCACGCCTCGGCGACACGGAGTGCCTGGAGCGCCTCCCGGCCGTCGCAGGGGTTGGGGCGCACACCCCGCAGGACGTCCACGAACGCCGTCAGCTCGGCCTCGTAGGCGGGGCCGAAGCGCTCCAGGAAGCCGGTCCACGGCTTGTCCGCCGCCGGGGGACCGGTCGGCTCGGTGGAGGCGATCGGGGTGCGGTCGTCCAGGCCCACGACGATCTGGTCGAGCTCGCCGGCCAGCTCCATGCGCACGTCGTAGCCCGCCCCGTTCATGCGGGTCGCCGTCGCCGTGGCGAGGGTGCCGTCGTCCAGGGTGAGAATCGCGGCGGCCGTGTCCACGTCACCGGCGGCGCGGAACATCGCGGGGCCGGCGTCGGACCCGGTGGCGTACACGTCGGTCACCTCGCGCCCGGTCACCCAGCGCAGCACGTCGAAGTCGTGGATCAGCGCGTCCCGGAACAGCCCGCCGGACAGCGGCAGCCAGGCGGGTGGGGGCGGCGACTGGTCCGACGTCACCGCGCGCACGGTGTGCAGCCGCCCGAGCCGTCCCGAGCGCACGGCGTCCCGCGCTCCCGTGTACCCCGCGTCGAAGCGGCGCTGGAAGCCCATCTGCAGGACGGTCCCGGCGGCCTCCACCTCGGCGATCGCCGCCGCGGTGCCCGCCAGGTCCAGGGCGATGGGCTTCTCGCAGAAGACCGGCAGCCCCGAGCGGGCGGCCCGGCCGATCAGCTCGGCGTGCGCGGAGGTCGCCGTCGTGATGACCACGGCGTCCACGCCCCACCGGAAGATCTCGTCCACGCCCGGCGCGGCCGTCTCGCCCAGCCGGTACGCCAGCTCCTGGGCCCGCGCGGGCTCCGCGTCCGTCAGGATGAGGGATCCGACCTCCCGGTGACGGCTGAGCGTCCTCGCATGAATGGTGCCGATGCGGCCCGTCCCGATGACCCCGATGCGCATGTGTTCAAGGTGACGTCGGAGTCGGCGCGCTGTCAATGCGTATGTCCGGACAACCGAACTACACTACTTCCCGTCAACCGGCCGCGGAGCTACGCTCGGCCCGTGCCGAAACCTGAAGTGGACCCGACCGTGCAGCTCGAACTCCGAGTGGACCGCAGCTCTCCGGTGCCCCTGTACTTCCAGCTGTCGCAGCAGCTCGAAGCCGCCATCGAGCACGGATCGCTCACTCCCGGCAGCCTGCTCGGCAACGAGATCGAGCTCGCCGCCCGGCTCGGTCTGTCCCGGCCCACCGTGCGGCAGGCGATCCAGTCCCTCGTGGACAAGGGCCTGCTGGTGCGCCGGCGGGGCGTCGGCACCCAGGTCGTGCACAGCCAGGTCAAACGCCCGCTGGAGCTGAGCAGCCTCTACGACGATCTGGAAGCGGCCGGGCAGCGCCCCGCGACCACGGTCCTCGTCAACACCCTCGTCCCCGCGTCCGCCGAGGTCGCGGCCGCCCTCGGCGTCCCCGAGGGCGGTGACGTCCAGCGGGTGGAGCGGCTGCGGCTGGCGCACGGGGAGCCGATGGCGTACCTGTGCAACCACCTGCCCGCCGGCCTGCTCGACCCGGACACGCGGCAACTGGAGGCCACGGGCCTGTACCGGCTGATGCGGGCCGCCGGGATCACCCTGCACAGCGCCCGCCAGTCCATCGGCGCCCGTGCCGCCACCTCCGCCGAGGCCGAACGGCTCGCCGAGGCGGAGGGCGCCCCGCTGCTCACCATGCAGCGCACGACCTTCGACGACACCGGCCGCGCGGTCGAGTTCGGCGACCACATCTACCGGCCGAGCCGCTACGCCTTCGAGTTCCAGCTGCTCGTACGGCCCTGAGCGTCGCCGTGCCGTGGGCCGCGCGGCGGTGCCGCCGGGCTGCCGACGCCCGGTGCGGGCACTAGGTGTATTGATCACGAGCGTTGTTAACGCGGGTCGGTCTTGATCGTGGCGAAGGCCCCCGTGTGTGGTGGAGGTGTCGAATCTTCACCGCAC